>NZ_DASQBZ010000015.1:0-551158 GCF_035634955.1 Variovorax sp.
CTTGACGCTCTCGACGATCTCTTCCATGGTCCGGCCGGCTTCCGCCACCTGGCGGCTGCCCTCCTCGACCTTGCCGACCGAGTCGTCGATCAGCTGCTTGATCTCCTTGGCCGCCGAGGCCGAGCGCTGCGCCAGGCTGCGAACCTCCGAAGCCACCACCGCGAAGCCGCGGCCCTGTTCGCCGGCGCGGGCGGCTTCCACCGCCGCGTTGAGCGCCAGGATGTTGGTCTGGAACGCAATGCCGTCGATCACGCCGATGATGTCCACGACCTTGCGCGAACTGGCGTTGATCGAGCCCATGGTGCCGACCACCTGCCCGACCACGTTGCCGCCGCGCACCGCCACTTCGGACGCCGACGCCGCCAGCTGATTGGCCTGGCGTGCGTTGTCGGCGTTCTGCTTGACGGTGCTGGTCAGCTCTTCCATGGAAGCGGCGGTCTGCTCGAGCGAGCTGGCCTGCTCCTCGGTGCGCGACGACAGGTCCTGGTTGCCGCTGGCGATCTGGTTCGACGCGGTGGCGATGGTGTCCGTCGACGACCGGATCTCGCCGATGGTGTGCACCAGGTTCTGCTGCATCTGCCGCATTGCATGGAGCAGGCTGGTGCGGTCGTCCGGACGGACGTCCACCACGACGCCCAGGTCGCCTGCGCCGATCTGCCGCACGACCGACGACGCGTAGTCCGGTTCGCCGCCCAGCTGGCGGTACAGGTTGCGGGCCATGCTCCATCCCAGGCCGCCGATGACCAGCAGGAGCACGCCGCCGAGGGAGAGCAGCACGGCGGTGCTGCGCCAGAAGGCGTTGTCGATGTCGTCGATGTAGTCGCCGAAGCCGACGATCCAGTCCCATGGCTCGAACTTGATGATGGCGTAGAGCTTGGGCACTTCGCTCTTGGCGCCCGGGCGGGTGCCCAGCGCGGTGACGGTACCGACCGTCTTGCCGGCCAGCGCCGCCCGGTAGCGCTCGCCGGCCTCCTTGCCGACCTTCGGATCGACGATGCCGATGCGCTTGGGGTTGGGGTGCACGTAATTCACGTCGTTGGTGTAGCCGCGGACGAAGAAGTAGAGCTCGTCCTTGCGCAGGCTGCCGATGAGCTTCTTCGCCTCGGCCTGAGCCTGCTCGCGCGTCAGCGTGCCGGCCTTTTCCTGTTCGTGGAGCCGCTCGAGCGAGGCGTGAGCGAGCACCACCAGCGTGGACAGCTGCGCCGTTCGCTCCTTCATCATCGACCGGTGCAGCGTCGACAGCGAAACGGCAG
Source organism: Variovorax sp. (assembly GCF_035634955.1). GTDB lineage: Bacteria > Pseudomonadota > Gammaproteobacteria > Burkholderiales > Burkholderiaceae_C > Variovorax. The sequence continues at coordinate 1,254 of NZ_DASQBZ010000015.1, forward strand.
CCAGGACAACCATGCCGACCAGCGCGGCGGTGCAAAGTAGAAGGATTCGGGTCTTGAGTTTCATGGGATCGATCGGGCCGAAGGAATGGGCCCACCGATCACTATCGGCAGCGGCGCGGAAAACTTGAGGGGCGCGCCCGCCCGCTGGCGAAGCCGGCCTACGGCGGGCAGCAGGCGCAGCGCGCCGGGTGCCGCAACCTCGGATAGGCGCCGCCCGAAGGCGCGTCGTCCTGGCGCGATGCGCGGCCCAGCACCGCGGGCACGCTCAGGGCGCGTTCGGACGGGGCGCCGCACGCGGGGCACGGCACCGGCCGGTCGAACTCCCGCAGCGGGCGCATGGCGCTGAACCGGCCGCAGGCCTGGCAGGCGTAGTCGTAGAGGGGCACGGCCGTCGCCTACCAGCCGCCGGATTCCCCGCGCGGGATGTACTGGCCGGCGCCGGTGCGGCCGAGCCACTGGTCGCCGTCGACGATCAGCTCGCCGCGCAGCAGCACCTTGCGCACCGTGCCGGTCACCTCGCGGCCCTCGAACAGCGTGAAGTCGCAGTTGCCGTGCTGCGTCGCGGCGCTGATCACGTGCGGCTGGCCGGCGTCGAACAGCACCACGTCGGCGTCGCTGCCGACGGCGATGGTGCCCTTGCGCGGATAGAGCCCGAACAGCTTGGCCGGCGCGGTGGCGGTCAGCTCGACCATGCGGTTGAGCGAGATGCGGCCGGCGCGCACGCCGCCGTCGTGGATGGTGGTCAGGCGCGTCTCGACGCCCGGAATGCCGTTGGGAATCTTCGAGAAGTCGTTGCGGCCGTACGGCTTCTGGTTCACCCGCCCGAGGTGCCCTTCCTTCATGCAGAACGGGCAGTGGTCGGTGGACACCAGCTGCAGGTCGTCGGTGCGCAGCGCGGTCCACAGCGCGTTCTGCGCCTCCTTGGAGCGCAGCGGCGGGCTCATCACGTAGCGGGCCAGGTCGAAGTCCTCGCTGTCGTAGACGCTTTCGTCGAAGAACAGGTAGTGCGGGCAGGTCTCGGCGAACACCGGCACGCCCATGTCGCGCGCCTCAACCACGTGCTTGAGCGCCTCCTTGGCCGACAGGTGGACGAAGTACACCGGCGCCTGCGCCAGCTCGGCGAGCTTGATGCCGCGGTGCGTGGCCTCGCCCTCCATGATGGCCGGGCGGGTGAGCGCGTGGTACTTGGGCGCGGTGTGGCCCTGGGCCAGCGCCTCCTGGATGAGCAGCTCGATGATGGTGCCGTTCTCGGCGTGCAGCGCGATCATCCCGCCGTGCTGGCCGACCATGCGCATGGCCTGGAAGATGGCCGCGTCGTCCACCATGACCGAGCCCGGGTAGGCCATGAACATCTTGAAGCTCGACACCCCTTCGTGCCGGATCGCGTGCTGCATGTCGGCCAGCGTCTGCTGGTTCACCGACGTGACGATCACGTGGAAGCCGTAGTCGATGCACGCGCCTTCGCGGCCCTTGGCCTGCGCGCGCTCGATGGCCTCGAGCACGCTCACGTCGCGCCGCTGGAAGGCGAAGTCGACGATGGTGGTGGTGCCGCCGAACGCGGCCGAGCGAGTGCCCGACTCGAAGCTGTCGCAGGTGGTGGAGTCGCCGAAGGTGTTGTCCATGTGCGTGTGGCAATCCACACCGCCGGGCAGCACCATCAGGCCGCTGGCGTCGATGACCTCGGTGTCCTCGCCCACCGCGAGCCGGCGGCCGATGGCGGCGATCTGGCCGTCCTCGATCAGGATGTCGGCGACGTAGTCGTCGATGGCGGTGACGATGCGGCCGTTGCGGATGATCTTGCGGGACATGGGCGGGGCTCCTCGTGGCTTCGGGGTTCGGTCAGGCGGTGACGCCGGCCTGGACCAGCGCACGCTCGAGCGCCGCCACCTCGGCGGCGGGCAGCGGGCCGATCGGCAGGCGCATGGTGTCGTCGGGAATGCGGCCGAGCAGCTTCAGGCAGGTCTTCAGGCGCGCGGTGGCCCAGCCGCCGGGCGCGGTGCCGTAGATGGCCTTGGCCAGGGGGTAGATGCGCTCGTTCAGGGCGCGGGCCTTGTCCAGGTCCTTGTCGCGCACGGCCTTGTCCAGGTCGATGACCAGCTCGGGCGTCACCGCCGCGAGGCTGACCAGGCTGCCCTCGGAGCCCACCATGAAGCAGGTGAACAGGTGCTCGTCGCCGGACGCCATCATCGCGACGTGGGGCGCCACCTGCTTGACCAGCCGCAGGTTGGCCTCGTAGGCGGCCGCTTCCCAGCTGCCTTCCTTGATGCCCACCACATTGGGCAGTTGCGCCAGCGCGGCCAGCACCTCGGGGCGGTAGGCCATCGTGCCGGCGTTCACGCCGGCCTGGTAGAGCATCAGCGGCATCTGCGCGTTGGCGTTGGCCACGGTGTGGTGCGTCAGGGCCATCTGCGCGTCCTGCGACAGGGCCCAGGAAAACGGCGGGAACACCAGCACCGCGTCCGCGCCGGCGGCCTTGGCGTCGTCCACGTGGCGCTGCGCCTCGCGGCTGTCTTCGGCATTGATGCCGCTGACCAGCACCGAATGGTGCCCGCAGACTTCCGCCGCGATCTGCGTCACGCGGCGCTTTTCCTCGCGCGACAACGTGAAGTTCTCGCCGGCATGGCCGTTGATCAGCAGGCCCGCCATGCCGGGCGCGAAAGCATTGGCCTCCAGGTGCCTTGCCAGTGTCTGCTCGTCGATGCTGCCATCGGCATGCAGCGGGCAGAGCGTGGCGGCGTAGATGCCGTGGAAGGGGTTCGGTCGGGAGGGGATCATGTGTTGCTGCGGCAGTGGTCAGGCACCCGGCATCGGCATGCCCAGCAGCCGTGACGGATCGAACAGGGGAAGGTCGGGGGTCTGGCCCAGCATCCGCTGCGCCAGGATGCGGCCCATGAAGGGGCCGCTGGTGTAGCCGGAGTGGGCGCTGCCCACGACCCAGGCGTCCGGCACGCCGGGGACTTCGCCGATGATGGGCATGGCGTCGGCGGTCTCGGCCTCGAGCCCGAGCCAGATGCGCGCCACGCGGGCCTCGGCCAGGGCCGGCACGGCGAAGGCGGCCAGGCGCATGTTGCCCACCAGGTTCTGCGGGCGGGCCTCGACGCCGCCGCGCTCGCGGTCGCCGTCGCCTTGCCAGCCGCCGCCGATGAGCACGGTGCCGTTGGCGAACTGCTTGAGCGACAACAGGCCGTTGGCCACGCTCAGCACCGTGCGCATCACCGGGCGGATGCGCTCGGTGACCACCAGCTGGTTGATCAGCACCTTGATCGGGATGTGCACGCCCAGCATGGCCAGCATGTTCTCGATCCACACCCCGCCGGCGAGCACCACGCGGCGGGTCTGCAGCGGCGACAGGCCGGTGGCCCCGGCCAGCACCACGCGGTGGCCGCCGTCGCCGGAATCGATCGCCTCGACCGGCGCGTTCTCCAGCACCGTGACGCCCGCCTGCGTGAGCGCATGCCGGAAGGCGCGGCCGGTGAGGTAGGCGCTGGCGAAGCCGTCGATCTCGCAATAGCCCGCCTTGAGCAGCGAGCCGTTGAGGCCGGGTTCGATCTGGCGCGCGCGCTGCGGCGAGATCACCTCGATCGGGGCGCCGAACTCGCGCCGCGCCTTGGCCCGGATCTCGACCAGCTCGCATTCGGCTTCGGTGAACGCGAGCGTCAGGCCCGGTACGTGCGTGGCCAGCACGCCCATGCCGAGCCAGCGTTCGGCGTCCATCCACATCTGCCAGGCACGCATGGCGTAGGGAACGAGCGCCGCGCGCGTCATGTGCAGCGTGAGCGTGCCGGCGTTCACGCCCGAGGCTTCGCGGCACAGCGCGCCGCGGTCGACCAGGGCGACGCGCATGCCGCCCTGCGCCAGGTGCAAGGCGGTGGAGCACCCCATGACGCCGCCGCCGATGACGACGGCGTCCCAGGGCCGGGCGCTGGTGGCTGGTGTGTTCATAGCGGCGCCGCCTTGGGGATCGGGATGTCGGCGTAGGTGTAGTCGCCGGCCACCTCGGCCAGCGACACCGGCCGCAGCGGCGCGCGGCCGGTGAAGCAGCCCACGGCCTCGCGGCTGCCCACCTGCGCGGCCACGAGCGCCGCGGCCACGTCGCCACAGGTGCGGCCCTGGCACGGGCCCATGCCGCAGCGGGTCCACGCCTTGAGCTGGTTCATGTCGCGCGCACCGTCGCGCACGGCCGCGTCGATCTCGGCGCGGGTGACGTCCTCGCAGCGGCACACCACGGTCTGCGGCGCAATGCCGGACACCGCGCCGTCGCGCAGGGCCATCAATCCGGCCATGGCATGGCCGAAGCGGGCGCTGCGTGCCCAGCGGGCCGCGAGCGGAGCGCGCTCGCGTGCATGCTTGGCTTCGTCGATGGTGCCCTGGTCGCGTGCGCAGGCCAGCGCGGCGATCTCGCCGTGCGCGCCGGCTGCGGCAGCGCCTGCAATGCCGGCGCCGTCGCCGGCGATGTACAGCCCGGCGATGCTGGTGCGGCCGTCGTCGTCGGCATCGGCGATCCAGCCGCCGCGCTCGCGCTCGAAACGGTGGCGCGCGCGCAGCAGGCGGGTGATGTCGGTGCCGGGCACCAGCCCGTTGCCGACCGCGACCGCGTCGGCGTGCAATTCGAGCGTGGCGGTGTCCGGCGCCGTGGGTGCGCCGTCCGCATCGACCGGGCCGATGCGGATGCGCAGATCGCCGTCGACGCCCGTGACCGAGCGGATCGCGTGGCGGTAATGCACCGGCACGCCGGCCGAGCGCAGCCGCCATTGCCATTCGAGGCCCTGGCGCACCAGGTCGGGCCGGCCGAGCAGCGAGGGGATGGTCCGCAGCCATTCGCCGCGGCTGGACAGGTCGACGACCGCCGCCATCTCCCCGCCGGCCTTGAGGATGCCGTTGGCCACCGCCAGCAGCAGCGGGCCGCTGCCGGCCACGACCGTGCGGCGGCCCGGCAGCATGTTCTGCGACTTGAGCAGGATGGTGGCCGCGGCCAGGCCGATCACGCCGGGCAACGTCCAGCCGTCGAAAGGCACCACGCGCTCGGTGGTGCCGGTGGCGACCAGCAGCGCGCGCGGATGCAGGCTGACCGAGCCGCCCGGACCGATCACGTCGGTGCGCAGGTCCGAGCCGATGTTCCACACCTTGTGGCCGAACAGGCAGGCGATGCCGGCGTCGCGCAGGTCGCGGCGCAGCATGTCGCCCTCTCGCGCCTCGGGCGTGGCCGCGGCGTCGCTGCGCCGCGCAAACGCGGAGGGCAGCGGCCGCCAGACCTGGCCGCCGGCGTCGGGGTTCTCGTCCACCAGCTGCACCGACAGGCCGCATGCCTTGGCGCGCAGTGCGGCGCGGCCGCCGGCAGGCCCGGCGCCGATGACGAGCAGGTCGGGGCGATCGGGGGCGCTCATCGGGCCACCCCGGTGGCGGGCGCGACAGCGCTAAGGCAGCCCGTCATGGCCGGGCCTCCCGCCATGCCAGCGACTCGACCTCCAGCCCTTCGCTCACGACCACCTGGCACGAGGGCAGCTTGCGCGCGCCGACCCACACCAGGCATTCCTGGCACGAGCCCATGAAGCAGAAGGCGCCGCGCGGTGCGCCGTCGCGCGGACTCTGGCGCAACGTGCGGTGGCCGGCCGCCATCAGCGCCGCGGCCACGCTTTCGCCGGCGAAGGCCTGCACGCGCTGGCCGTCCATCACGAAGTGCAGGGCTTGGCCACGCCGGACCGACGCGTCGCTGCGCAGGCTGGCGAGGGAAGAAGTCGCTGTTGAAGTCATTCGGCCGGGTCCTGGGGCGGGCCTGCAGCCAAGGGAAATGCCTGACTGGACCGCATCGGGTTTATTGTATACATTCTATATATCGATGTTATTTTATTTGCAGGCATCGCCGCGAACTGGCATCTGTCTTGCGTTCGTTCCCTGAGTGCGCGAGCGGTCCTGCAGGCCGCCGCACGTTCCCTTCAACTGTCAGGAGTTCCCTCATGAAGCAAATCAGGAATGCCAGCCGCCGCCGCGTGCTGCTTGCCGCCTCGGCGACGCTCGGTGCCACGCTGCTGGGCCTGCCCGCCGGCGCCTGGGCCCGCACGCTGGACGAGATCATCGCGAGCAAGAAGATCGTGTTCGGCGTCAACCCGACGCTGCCGCCGCTGGGCATCTTCAACGACAAGAACGAGATCGACGGCTTCGACGTCGAGGTGGCCAACAAGATCGGCGAACTGCTCGGCGTGAAGACCGAGATCGTCCAGGTGGGCTCGCCCGACCGCATTCCCTTCGTGAGCAGCGGCAAGATCGACGCGGTGCTCGGCGCCATGACCATCACGCCCGAGCGCCAGAAGGTGATCGACTTCACCGTGCCGGTGCACACCGAGGTGCTGGGCGTGTTGACCACCAAGAGCAAGACCTACAAGGACTGGATGGAGCTCAACGATCCGTCCGTGCGGCTGGTGGAGGTGCGCGGCGCCACGCCGGTCAAGCTGGTGCAGGAAAAGCTGCCCAAGGCCCAGCTGCTGCTGCTGGACAACTACCCCGACGCCGTACGCGCCATTGCGCAGGGCCGTGCCGACGCCATGATCGACGTGATGGACTTCATGACCGAGCACACCCGCAAGCACAAGGTGGACTGGCGCATCGTGGACGCACCGATCGAGGTGTACTTCTGCGCCATCGGCGTGCAGAAGGGCAACGACGCGCTGCGCGAAAAGCTCAGCGGCGCGATCAAGCAGCTGCATGCCAACGGCTTCATCGACGAGCGCTGGAAGAAGTGGTTCGGCGGCCCCATGCTGCACGACCCGCGCACGGCGCCCGGCTACAACAGCAAGTAGGCGCCCGGCCAGCCCGGGCATGCAGCGCGGCCCCGCCCTGTGCGCCGGGGCCGCGCTGCCAACTGACGCGACGCTTTCTCAATGCAGTTCGACTTCACCCCCGTGCTCGAGCGCCTGCCTTACCTGGCGGCCGGCGCCTGGCTCAGCCTGCAGATTGCCTTCCTGGCGTTCGTGCTGGGCATGCTGATCGGCCTGGGCGGCGCCTCGGTGCGCGCCTACGGCCCGCGCTGGGCGCGCCGCCTGGTTGGCGTGTATGTGGCCTTCTTCACCAACACGCCGCAGCTGGTCCAGATCTTCTTCATCTTCTTCGCGTTGCCCGATGCCGGCATTCTGCTGTCGCCCTACCAGGCGGTGCTGATCGGCATGACGCTCAACGCCGGTGCGTACCTTACCGAGATCCAGCGCGCGGGCTTCGAATCGGTGCGCCGGCCCGAGCTCGAGGCGGCCGAAACCCTGGGCTTCTCGCGCCTGCAGACCATCCGCTACGTGATCCTGCCGCACATCGTGCGCGTGCTGTTCCCGCCGCTGTCGAACCAATACATCCTGATGACGCTGGGCACCTCCATGGCGGCCGTGTTCGGCGTTGAGGAACTCACCGGGCGCGCCTACAACATCAACTCCGAGACGTTCCGCTCGATCGAGGTGTTCTCGGTCGCGGCCGTGCTGTACGTGATCATCACGCTGGTGGCGACCTTGTCGCTCGCGTTCGTGGGCAAGCGCTTCTTCCGCGCCAAGATGAGGTGGTTCTGATGCTGGACCAGATCATCGAGGAGCTGCCGCGCTTCTTCAGCTATTACAACCTGCTGTTCTTCGCCAAGGCGCTGGGCGTGACCTTCGCGCTGTCGGCCATCGGCTGCGTGGTGGGCTTCACGCTCGGCTTTGCGCTGGCGGCCATCCGGCTGACCACGCGGCCCGCGGCCGCGCCGCTGCGCGTGGCGGTGACGCTGTTCGTGGAGCTGTTCCGCCGCATTCCCTTCCTGGTCACGCTGATGCTGATGTTCTTCGTGTTCCAGGCCATGAACGCAGACCTGAGCATGTTCACGGTGGCGCTCATCAGCGTGTGCGTGATCGCCACGGCCTTCATCGCGGAGATCGTGCGCAGCGGGCTGGAATCGGTCCACCACAACCAATGGGACGCGGCCGCCACGCTCAACTTCAGCTACTGGCAGACGCTGCGCCTGGTCATCATTCCCCAGGCATGGAAGATCATCCTGCCGCCGGCGTTCGGCTTTTTCGTGCTGTTCATCAAGGACACGGCGCTGGCATCGCAGATCGGCGTGGTCGAGCTGGCATTTGCGGGCAAGACCATGAACAACAAGGGCTTTTCGGCCGCGCTGGTGTACGGCACGGTGCTGGTGCTCTATTTCGCGCTGTCGTATCCGCTCGCGCGCTTCGGCAAATACCTGGAGACCCGACTTGCCCCAACTCGAGATCGTTGACCTCAAGGCCAACTATGGCGCCCACACGGTGCTCGAACGCATCAACCTCAATGTCGAGAAGGGCGAGATCGTCAGCCTGATCGGGCCGTCCGGCTCCGGCAAGAGCACCCTGCTGCGCGTGCTGATGGGCCTGCTGCCGCCCATCTCCGGCGAGGTACGCATCGACGGCCGCAGGCTCGACTACAACAACCGCGCCCAGCTGCGCGACATCCGCTCGCAGATGGCCATCGTGTTCCAGCAGTACAACCTGTTCCAGAACATGACCGTGCTCGACAACGTGACCGTGGCGCCCATCAAGGTGAAAGGCCGCGCGCGCAAGGAGGTCGAGGACTACGCCACGCGCCTGCTGGAAAAGGTGGGCATGGGTGCCAAGCTCGGCGCCTATCCGGACCAGCTTTCGGGCGGGCAGCAGCAGCGCGTGGCCATTGCCCGCGCGCTGGCGCTGCAGCCGGGCATCGTGCTGCTCGACGAAGTGACCGCCGCGCTCGACCCCGAGCTGGTCAACGAGGTGCTGGACACGGTGCGCCTGCTTGCCGCGGACGGCATGACCATGTTCATCGTCTCGCACGAGATGGGCTTCGTGCGGGAAGTGTCCAGCAAGGTGGTGTTCATGGACGCCGGCCATGTCGTCGAGATGGGAAGCGCCACGCAGATCTTCGACGCGCCCACCCAGGCGCGCACGCGCGAGTTCGTCGGCAAGATCCTGCGCCACTGAGGCGGCGCGTCAGCAGCAGCAGCAGGCGGCGCCTCAGGCGCCCAGCTCGCCCACCAGCCCGTGGCTCAGTCGAGACAGCGTGTAGCGGCCGAGCTGGCGCAGATGCGCCACCACGGCTTCCTCGGCGGCCTTTGCGTTGCCTGCCTCGTACGCGTCGAGAATGGCCAGGTGCTCGCGCCGATCGTCCTCGATGCGCTTGAACGGATCGACCACTTCGAAAAGACGGCACAGCACGCGCAGATGCCGGATCGTCTCGGCCAGCATCTCGTTGCCCGACGCCTGGGCGAACATGCCGTGGATATGGTCGTCCGCCTGCCAGTGGCTCGAGCCTTGCTGGCTGGAGTCGAGCGAGAGAATGGCCGCGCGCAGGCGCGCCACCTCGTCGGCCGGAATGCGCCCCATCGCAAGCGCCACCGCCTGCGACTCGAGCCGCTCGCGAACCTGCAGGCACTGGAAGTAGTGCGACGCCGTGATGCCGCGCACCGCGTAGGAACGCGCATTGGCCCGCACCAGCAGGCCCTCCCCTTCAAGGCGCAGCAAGGCCTCGCGAAGCGGCGTGCGGGACATGTGCAGCCGCTCGGCCAACCGCCCTTCCACCAGCACCTGGCCGCCGGTGAGCTCGCGCTCCAGAATCAGGCGGCGCACCACCGCGTAGGCGCGGTCGGTGAGATTGCTCGGGCTCGGCGGAACATCCTGCGCCGTCTTGGGCGTCGAAGCCCGCTTGGCCGACGCAACGCCAGTCTTTGTCCGGGCCGGCACGGACTTGGCTACTTTGGCTCGCGCAGTCATTGTCTACAAAGTGTGTGCAATGGCTGGAGCATACGAGCTTTGGGGGGTGGGCGCTATGGTGGAAGTGGGTGGGGAGGCGGTTGTGCGGATTGATTGGAGTTGCTTGGGGGTCGGGCGCTCAGCCAAGCCTCATGGTTGCCGCGAGGCGCGGTGATTCGGGTGGTCGCGTCTTGGTAGATCGCAGTCGGATGTGGCCCGAGGGCCGGTTCAGACTGGTTGCAGACCTTTGACCTCGGCAGTCCTTAGGACCGCTTGGCTCGGGGTTGCGGATGAAGGTCAACGGGTGCAGCCGTCGAGTCTGCTGCAGACTGGGCGTAGTCGTCCGTCGTTGCTCTGTCGAGGGACAGCTGACGCGGCATCGCTGCCGGCGGTGAATCGCCCTCGGAAGGCGGCTCCCCCGACACACGGATACACGCCGCGGACCGTGTTCCGGACGCGGCCTCGATGCCATGTGATCGCGGCAAGGCATCTGATCACGCCTGGAGACGCAAGGTAGGCAGGAGAGGCTGCGCCCCGCGGACGCCTTCAAGGCAGGACACAGTTCTGCCGACGATGGGCGAATGGTTTATTGACTAGGAAACCCAGGCGAACGGCGCCGTCGCGAGAAGGGGGCCACAGTCGGCGGTGAGCTCCGCAACCTTGGCGCGTAGCGTGAGCTGAGCCTTGGCCTGCACGCCATGCGCGAAGCAGCTGTTAACTGACGAGTCCGCCTTCGCGTGACTTGCCACGGCTGATTGCACGGTGTCGAAGGACCATCGGTCGACTAGGTAGTCCATGGTCTGCTCGAGGCACGCGAGCTTACCGCCGAGGCGCGCCAGCGAAGGGCGGGTCTTGAGCGCTGAGCCCACGGCGCGCAGCGCCTTCTTATCCCCGGTATCGACGATGGCGGCGTCGAATTCGGCAGCTGCTGCGAAAAGCGCTGCCTCACCTGCGTCGATTAGTGGGATGTCCGACAACGCCTCCGCAAGTAGTGCGTTGTGGCTCTTAGCGACCCCGCACGCGGCAACGAAGCTCGTGAGCTGTTGCACTGCTGCCATGGAGCCCACGATCGCCGCGGCCTTGTCGGGGGTTGCCAACTTGAACTTGAACTTCAAAGTGCCGACCGTGAAGAGATCGGCACGACCCTGCTTTTGAAGATGAAGCGCGAATCGGCTGAGCAAGCCCCACTGCGCCAGCTTCACGGCGACATCGCAATCAATAAAGACCTTCATACGCCGCGCAGGTCCATTCCAGTCAGCTTGAAGATGTGGTCCAGACCGTCGTTGGGGAGCATCTCATGATGCATGTGACGCTTGGCGACGTCGTTGATGACGATCGGCGCAATTTCTGTGGTCTTGAGGAAGCGGAGTGCCAAGTTGGCAAGCTTCCAGTCTTCAGTCAATCGCGCCCAACTCAGGATCACCTGCCCCGCATCGAGTTCGGCCTTTTGCGCTTCACCTAGAGCAGCGGCTGCAAGGCTCATTTCGGAGTAAGCGGGTCCGACCAACTTCTTGCTGCTGGCGACGAGCGTGCTGCCGCCAAGTAAGTTCATTGCGTAGGCGTCCGCCTGCTTCTCGTCTTGGTCGAAGAAGCTTCGCTGGTTGTCCACTGGAAGCGTGTCGTCTACCAGTACCGCGTTCTCGTCGCTGCTCAAGTGCCCGCTCATGACGTGTCCGGCCTCGTGCGAGACCAAGTACGCGAGCTTGGCGAGCGCAGTTTCCTTGCGAACGACCATGACCACAGGCCGCCCGCTCGCGCGTACGCACATGGCGTCCGGGCGGCGTAGTCCATTGGGCCATCCAGTTACGTGCACGACCGGGATTCCCGCATTCCAGAGCCACTCGCACAGTGCGTCGAGGGTGACCGCTTTTCCACTCTTCAACAGCTCCTGGCGGAGCGTGTCCGCTTCGACTGGCGGCCGCAACGGCGTCGAGGCGCAAGAGCTTGCCAACAGTTGCGCGAGGCCATGGCCGATGCTGGCCGCAACAGCAAGCTGCGTCGAGCCTTCGGGATGCACAGTTTTAAAGCGCTGAGTTGTCGAGCGAAAGGCGGGCTGAGGCTGTTGCGACTGCAGACTAACAAGCGATACGTTCAGCCGTCGAGCCAGCAAGATCTGCAGTTCCAGCAGGCCGCCCTCATCGGTTGCCGCCTCGTCGTCCCACCAGTCCGGCATCAATGCGCGGACCTGGGGCGCGCTCAAGCCTAGCGCCTTGAAGGCGCTGAACAGTTTGCGTGCGGGACTAGTGGCGGTGGCCATTGGAATTCTTGGTCTTGGAGGCGCGTCGGGCGCCGTACGCCTCGAGCGTCGCGCCAGCTCTGAGCAGTCTAACGATAGATCGGGCGTGCTCGTCTGTGCCGTCCCAAACTTCCATCACGGTCTTCACGAGTTCGTCGTGCCGTAGCGTGCCCGACTCTTCCTGGTTCAATGCAATTCCCGCGAATTTGCATAGGAGGACGTGGGTCTTGGTGAGCCGCCGTGGATTGCGCAGCGCGCGGTGCAACGTCGACTGCGGTACGCCGGCTATTTTGGACAGGCGGCTCTCGCTATACGAATTTTCGTGCATGAACTCACGTAACTGCGTGACGACGTCGCTCACCCTCATGCAAAAATCTTAGCATAATGCATAACAACTACACTTCCACCCGCCCATTGTTGCGCGGCCCGCGTATTCTCTTGACCGACATGTCTGCCATCGCTCACGACCATCAACTGCGCGCACTGCTCAAGGTTCATCTGCGCGCTCGCGTAGGCGCGGACGACAGAGTCGTGGATGAGTTTGGTCTGCCATACGGAGCTGCTCGCGCGGACGTTGCCCTCGTGAACGGCCATCTAGAAGGCTTTGAAATCAAGGCAGGGCGTGACACGCTCAAGAGGCTGCCGGCGCAAGTCGAGGCGTATAACCAGGTCTTCGAGTTCTCTTGGGTGGTGACGACGCCGGGGCATCTGTCTGGTGTCCGCGAGGTTGTGCCGAAGGGGTGGGGGCTGCTGGTGGCCAAGACCGACGAGCGGGGCGGTGAACTCGTTCAAGTTCGACGCGCTCAGAGGAATGCCAAACGCAATGCCGAGCATCTGGCGCGGCTGCTCTGGCGCGAAGAGGCTCAGGCCCAGCTCGAAGCGCTCGGGCTGAGCAAGGGCCTAAAGTCGAAGCCAAAGATTGCACTGTTCGCAGCCTTGGCCGAGGCCATGACTGCGGACGCCCTGTCGACCTACGTCCGAACGTGCCTCAAGTCGCGGGCAAACTGGCGATTTGATGCAGCACCACGTGTATGTGATGATTCGTCGCGTCCCGCCGCCAGTGCGTAGCATTGCCGGGCCCCGTCGCTGGATTGGCCGCGACGTCTGAGTAGTTCCGGTCTCCGTGACTGAATGCGGCTTTCAGGTAGATCGGAAGCAGCACAAGGACTTTGCAGATGTCTCGGTACTGACCGAATCCAAAATCTTTCACGCTCTTGCCCTTGATGACGAACCACTTGTCCCAATGGGTGTAGCGCAGATTGGCGCTCATCTTGAGTAGACGCGGGTCTTCATCGAAAGCGGTGACGTGACTGATGCCATAGTCGCCGTAGACGAGGTTCTCACCTTCCAAGACGGAGTCCAGGCGCGCCGCAAGGAACAATGCCCAGTCTGTTCGCGGTATCTGGTGCGTCCCCTTTGGGATGCCGGCCAGATTGACGGGGAACGCGCCAGCGGCCAACACGACGTTCCTCCAACTCTTCGCGCTGAAGATGGCCTGCAGGATCGCGGCATTGCGAGTGGCTTGAGCAGCTAGATCGGAGTCGGTGACGAACGCAGCGTCGAGAACTGCGTCGACTTCGGCTGGTGAAGCCTTGATCTTGGCGGCCGTGCTGACGAACCACTTGGCCACGTCCGCGGGAGCCGGACTCGGGTTGTCCACGTCGATGACGTAACGCAGCACCCACCGACCGCGCTTGGCCGCCGTCGAGGCCGCCACGAGTGCGGCGATCTCCTTGGTGCCAGCGTACGAGGAGATGACCGGGACGGCTTGAACGTTGGCTGCCCAGAGCTCTGCGAAGAGGAACTCCCAGACCGTGCCCGCGGACTCAGCGAGCTCGTCGGCTGATGTCAGAGGCTGGTCGAAGGCAATTTCGTGCTTAGTGCCCCAATGTTTGGCAGTCGCCTTGGCGACGTCGCGGATGTGCTTGTCCCAGGTCTTTGTGTATTTGTCCTTTGCCCAGTCAAACGGGCGGTCCTGTAGTTCTGCGATGGGAAGAACCGATGCCTTCTGCGTCGGAGAAAGTGGTTGAACTGCGGACTGCTCGCCGAGTTTCCATTTCAAGACAGGCACGTACGCGATCTGATTTTTCGAATTATCCAAGACTGTGTCTCCTCGTTGATAGCGGTTGAACTGATCCACGGAAGCGGCAATGCATAACGCACGATCTACTCAAAGTTCAAATCCGCGCTTGATTTTGGAAGTACTTTGTTCGTAGCCAAAGGAACTATGTCGCGGAGATTTGGAACGGTGTCTCATCAAGTTTGATGAGGAAACCGTAGCGCCTCTCGCTTTGAGACATGCCGAATGCAAGAAGCCTGGGGATACCGCTTCATCCCCGTGTGTGGTGCATGGCTTGCCGGAGATCCCAAGAGCGGTTGGCTAGCTTCCTATGACACTGCTCGACATCTGACCGATATGGTTACGAGGGCGCGCGACAAATGTCCGCAGACTGCCGGCATGAAGCCATCCGCGCATGATGAACTATCAGTCCGCTTTCGCTGCGGTCCAGCGGCTCGAGTCGGCCAGAAGCAGGCGTGGTCCAGTGTCTGCTCATGAGGCTGAACAGTTGCGGCTTGCTGATCCAGGGCTTCTCTTGCAACTGACGCAATTTGGCAGGTGAACTGGTCGCGCTAGGTGTCCTTGAGGTGCCTCGACTGGAGACCGCGCTGACGTGGCTGAAATGCTGAGCGGGCCAAGTCCGCTCTAGAAATGTCGAGGCGACCAGGGCCGTCTCAAGCGCGCGGAGGCAGCCAACCCGCAACAGGCCCGACGTGAATTGCGATGCCGGCCGCGAAACTGTCTTGTTGGTACGGTGCTCCGCGATACAGGATGACGTCGACCTTTGAGGCAAGCTCGCGATAGAGCTCGTTCGAGGTCGCGCAGCTGTAAAGCAGGGCGACCGAGAGACGCCTTTCAGGAGTTGTCGCGATCGCGATAACAAAGAGCGCTGCCGGATCTGGCTCGGTGACAGTTACGTTCCAGCCGGCGTCTCGCAGGGGACGGACCAGATCGTTGATGGCATCTTCAGAAAGCACGGCTTTTCGCAGGGTCACGCCGTTGTCGGTGGGCAGTTCGGGCACTAACCGGCCGTGAGCCTGGAACTCGGCTTGCTCATGCAGATTCAGCGCCATCTGAAGTTGACCGCGGATCAACGCCTGCTGCCACAGTAGCTTGCTGTCTTGATCCATGGCCGGGAACAGCAAGGGAACGACGTTGGTTTCGTCGTGCCAAGCTTCAATCACACCGAGCATCGTGATGGCCACGACCAAGCGAGAAAAGTTTGATGGTTGCTGCCAGTCGGTGGACTTGCCGTGGGCGAATAGGTGTCGATTGAGGGAAGTCGTCCCGCTGTAGCTGTCGATATTCTGGAAGAAGCAGGTCTCGAGCCACCGACGGAACGTCTCGAAAACCATAACCCGCTCGTCCTGGCCGAACAGGAACTCAATTGACCGGTATTCCTGCGGCACCCACATCCTCTCGAAGTACAGATCGGCGGCCAGATCGCACGCGCGCTTGATTGTGTGGTTGATCGCATCATGCGAATTCAGATGGGGCGTCGCGCTGGCGATCCGATGAACACCGCCTTCGATAACTGGGATCAGCGCGGCGACGCTTGCGGCGCGCTGCCCGCTGTAGAAGGCGAGGTATGCCTCGCGTGCGAGCGGAGCGAATGGCGCCAAGCTGCGTGTTCGAGGCAGGAGCCGTGCGATGCAAATAGCCTGGAAGGGCAGGGTGTAGACCGTCGACAAGTGATAGTCGAATTGACTGATGGCGTCGGCGCCACGCCGATGCTCCACCGCAGCCAGGAGCTGCGCCATCTTTTCATTGCTCACCCAAAGCGGGGCGAACCATTCGACCCGCGCCCAGAGGTCGGCGACGCGATCAGCAGTCGAGCGGTTGGCCTGCCACTCATGGCTGTCCTTGGAGATCAACGGAAAGCAAGCCTTGGCACCGTTTGCGGTCAAGACCACCGCGGGAATCGGACGGAAGAGGCCGACCCGCCGCTCCTGGACATCGGCAACGTCGAGTCCCCTGTCCTTGGCCCACGCCTCGATGTTCGCGGCGGACATGGCTCGAGCCCTTGGCGCCTGAGCGCGCCGCCAAAGCCCCTGAAAATGTTCCTCCACTACGGTTTTCAAGCACTCGCCCTCCCAGGCCTGTTGAGACGAAATCAGTAAGGTACCGTTAGAAATCCATTTCGTACCTGCAACGACGCATCACCCCAGAGAGTGGCGGCAATTCGGCAGATTGTGACGTTGAACGACGGGTTTCAGCGGGGGATCCGGCCGGATATACGGCTGCATTGAGCACCCACGCGACGTCCAGCGGGATTACTTGGGGGGCGGGCGACGGGAACGACCGCAGAGCGCGAGCCTTCGGACATCCCCGTTCACCAACTTGTACGTCCGCAATCGCTACGAAGCAGCCACCTCAGATAAGAACGATCGCCAATCCGCTTGACGGCCCTCATCCGCCCTAGATCCACCCCCTCCGACAGGCAACCGTCGGCCATTCCCCAGGAAGCAACGCCTCCATCGCCCCCGACAACGCCAGCACACCCAGGTCATCCAGGTGACCGCCCATGATCTGTAGGCCCACGGGTCGGCCGTCATGCGTCAAGCCCACGGGCACCGACGCGGCCGGCGCCCCCGTGAGATTCCCCAGCGCGGAAAAGGCCAGCCAGGCGCTGCCGGCCTCGACCTGCTTTCCGTCGATGACGTCAGGGCCCGGCACATTCAGAGCGAAAGCGGCGCTCGCCGTGGTGGGGGTCAACAGGAAGTCGTAGCCCTCCATGAATCGCCAAGTCGCATTGACGATGCGCTTTCGCTCGAAGATGGCCCTGGTGAATTCGTCCGCGGTCCACTCGCGCCCGACCAGGCTGGCGAGCCATCCTTCGAGTTGCACGCCGTGCTGCTCCGCCATGCGTCGCAATCCCTCGCGGTCGGTGTCCATGGCAACCAAGGCTTCGAACGCGGCCGCGTAGTTGCCGATGTCCGGGTGCGCCAATTCGACGGTCGCGCCCAACGCATGGCCAAGGCGCAAGGCCGCGGCCTGGGTCAGGGCGCGTACTTCGGGATCCACCGCGGCAAAGCCCAGGTCCGGGCTGAACGCGATGCGCGCGCCGCGCAGCGTCTCTGGCGGGCGCACGGTCCATTGACCGACCTCGCTGGGCAACGAGAAGCGGTCCTTCGGTGTCGGCCCTGCAAGTACGGACATGGCCAGCGCCGCGTCGGCAACCGTTCGCGTCAACGGCCCGATGTGTTCGAGCGATTCCCAACTGGAGATGCCCGGATAGCGTTCGTCGCGGCAACCAGGGTACGCGGGCACGCGCCCCATTGAAGGCTTGATTCCGTAGATGCCGCACAGCGCGGCCGGTGCCCGTATGGACCCGCCGCCATCGCTGCCGATGGCCAGCGGCACCAGGTTGGCTGCGACGGCCGCGCCCGAGCCCGCGCTCGATCCGCCCGGCGTGAGCTCGGTGTTCCATGGGTTGCGCGTGGTCGGGAAGAGCGCGTTGTGTCCGAATGCCCCGTAACCAAACTCGGAGGTGTTGGTCTTGCCGATGATGACCGCTCCGGCCGCCCGCAGGCGCTCCACGACCACGTCGTCCTCGTCGGGCACGTGGTCCTTGTACAGGCGCGAGCCGAAGGTGGTTCGCAGCTGCCTTGTGCAGATCAGATCCTTGACGGCCACCGGCACGCCTGCGAGCGGGCCTGCGTCTTCTCCTTGTGCGATGCGTTGGTCGATTCTCTTTGCGGCTGCAAGGGCCCCTGCTTCGTCGAGCGTGCAGAACGCGTGCAACGACGGATCGAGTTCGGAGATCCGGCGCAATGACTCTTCAGCGAGGGACGTGGCGCTGACCTGTCCGGCCCTCACGGCCTGCGCGATCGATGCCAGGCCGGAGCCCGGCGTGCTTGAAGAAGCGGTGTTCGAGGTCATGCCGTCGTGGGTCGGGACAAAAAGCCCAACAGCATCTGGTGGGATTGTGCGTGGTGGTCGGCTTGCCACTGGTGGCAGAGCAGATCGGTGCCGAAGATGCGCGACAACGTCGGCGCGTGGGCGCGGCTGTAGTAGGCCAGGCTCACCATTGCGGTGTAGAGATGGAGTGCGTCAATGCCGGGGCGGAACACGCCGGCCTGCTCCCCGCGTCGCAGCAGGTTGGCAATGTGGCCCAGCACGGGGGATGCGGCATCCCGGATGACCGCAGAGCGATTGAGGTGCCGGGCCTGGTTCATGTTCTCGAACGCGAGAAGGCGCCTCAGCTCAGGCCGCGCCCCGAAATGCGTGTCGATGAAGTCGAACATCTTGAGGATGCCGTCCGTTGGCTCCATGGATTCAAAGTCCAGTTGCAGCTCCGCCGCTCGAAGGCGCAGCAGCACTTCTTCCAGCACGCGGACGTAGAGCGCATCCTTGCCACCGAAGTAGTGGTACAGCATGCGGATGTTCGATTTGGCGCGCGTCGCAATCTGCACGGTGCGTGCGCCGCTGTATCCCTTCGCGGAAAACTCCGCGATGGCTGCCTTGAGGATGCGGGCGCGCGTCCTGGCAGGGTCGCGCTGGACGATCTTGCGGGTAGGCTCGGTGGCAGTGGCCATCGGTTCAATCTGCATCTTGGCTTCTCAAGCTGGCGGGGCCTGCAGCGCGGCCAGCAGCGTGGTTGAGTCGGTCACAAAGCCAAAGCACTTCTTGACGTTCCAGATCGTCGCCTGGGTACAGAAATCCGGCGACGAGGTGGCGCAGCAGTCCTCCAGCATGACGCAGCCGTAGCCCAGGAAGTTGGCGTCGGTCAGGGAGTGCAGCACGCACTGGTCCGTATTGCATCCTGCGAACAGGATGGTCTTGACGCCGAGGTTTCGCAGGATGCTGTCCAGCGGCGTGTCCCAGAAGCCGCTGATGCGGTGCTTGTCCACCAGAATGTCGCCGGGCAGCGGCGCCAGTTCGTCGACGATGGCTGCGGCCCACGAGCCCTTTTCCAGCACGTTTCCCCGACCATCGGGCAACGGATCGCCCAGCCCTGTGCCGCTGCCGCTGTTCTTGTACAGGTGGATCTGGTTGGGCGGCATGTTGGCGAGGTCCGGGCGGTTGCCCCAGTTCACCCAGACCACCGGCACCTGCGCCTCTCGCAGTGCGGGCAGCAGCGCCTGCAGCGGTTCGATCGCCGCACGGTCGGCGGCAAAGTTGCCGCCAATGTGATCGACCCAGCCGCCCGGGGCGCAAAAGTCGTTCTGCATGTCGATGACGACGATGGCCGTGCGCCGCAGATCGATGACGAGGTTCTGCGGTTCGGCGTTCAGCCGCAACGGACGCGGCGCCGGCGCCGGCATGGCCATGTCCACCTCTTGCTCGGTGGCACGCCAGTGGTAGTGCGGGAAGACGCCGAGGACGCCGCCTTGCTGGGTCTTGTTCGACTGCATTGCTTGAAGCTCCAAGTTGGTGAATGGTTTGGCACCGCCGCGGTGCCCGCGCAAGCGCCGTCATGGTGCTCATCGGCGCGGCCAACGACACGTTGCGCGCACTTGCAAATGACGAGTTCCACCGGTTCTCCCAGCGTCAGCCGCGTCATTTTTCGAATGGCACCGTTCTTGCAAACGCCCGGTCCCGTCTGGTCCATCTGGTAATCGTTCATTTACTTAGCAGTCGCCTTAAGCGAAAGGAATGCCAATGTCGAAAGCGCTCTCCAAGTTCACATCGTTTGCCTTCGGCTCGGTCGCCGCCATGGCACTCGCAACCGCCGCGCACGCCGCAGATCCACTCACCGTGGGTGTGCTGATTCCGGGCTCCAAGTCCGACAAGGGCTGGATGGAGTCGGGGTATGACGGCCTGACCGCGGCGCAGAAGACCTACGGCGACAAGCTCAAGGTGCAGATGATCGAGAACATCAACTACGCCGACATGGAGCAGGCGCTGGTCAACCTCGCGTCGAAGAACCAGCTGGTGATTGGCGTGGGTGGCCAGACGCAGGCGGCAGTCATGAAGGTCGCCAAGCGCTTTCCCAAGACCAAGTTCTCGATCGTGGGCGGCAACAAGGGCGACGTGGTGCCCAACGTGGCCGGCTACGACGTGAAGCAGGCCGAAATTGCATTCGTGGCCGGCGCCGCCGCCGCCATGTTGAGCAAGACCGGCGTGGTGAGCTACGTCGGAGGCATGGAGATTCCGTCCATCGTCAATGCCGGCAAGGAGTTCGGCAAGGGCGCGGCCTACATCAATCCAAACATCAAGTACGTCGAGAACTACACCGGCGACTTCGACAACGTCGCCAAGTCGAAAGAGGCGACGCTCGCTGCCATCGCCCAGGGTGCCGACGTCCACTATCACATCCTG
Source organism: Variovorax sp. (assembly GCF_035634955.1). GTDB lineage: Bacteria > Pseudomonadota > Gammaproteobacteria > Burkholderiales > Burkholderiaceae_C > Variovorax. The sequence continues at coordinate 21,529 of NZ_DASQBZ010000015.1, forward strand.
AACCTGGGCCTGCGCGGCATGGAGCAGGCCGCGAAGGAAAAGAACACCCACATCATCGGCAGCTACACCGACCGCTGCGGCACCGACCCGCTCTACCCCGCCTACAGCATCACCGGCGTGGGCTACCAGGTCGAGTACGCCATCAAGGAAGCCGAGTCCGGCAGCTGGAAGGCGGGCTACAAGCCGTTCGGCCTGGCCATGGGCCCCAAGGCGTCGGACATGGTCATCTGCGGCGCCACGCCCGAGATGAAGGCCAAGATCGATGCGATCAAGAAGGACATCGAGAGCGGCAAGATCAAGGTGCTCGAAGGTTGATTCGATGACCGCGGTGCCGTTGCTCGAATTGCGAGGGGTGGGCAAGCGCTTCGGCTCCCTTCAAGTGCTCGACGACGTGTCGTTGACGCTGCAAGCTGGCGAGGTGCATTGCCTGCTTGGCGAAAACGGCGCGGGCAAGTCGACGCTGTGCAACCTCGTCTTCGGCGTGCATGCGCCAGACGCCGGGGACATGCTTCTTTCCGGCCAGGCGTACCGGCCTGGCCGCCCCGCCGACGCACTGGCCCAGGGCATTGCGATGGTCCACCAGCATTTCAGCCTGGTGCCGGACGTGAGCGTGGTGGACAACCTGCTGCTGGGGCAGTCGCGCGGATTGCTGCGCCGATCGGAGTGCGCCGCCCGCATGCGCGAGCTCAGCGAGCGCTATGGCATGCCGCTGGAACCTTATGCGCTCATCAAGGACTTGTCGGTCGGCGAGCGGCAGCGCGTCGAGATCGTCAAGTGCCTGATGCGCGAGCCCAGGCTGCTGGTGCTGGACGAGCCGACGGCGGTGCTGCTTCCGGAAGAGATCCAGGCCCTGATGGAGGTTTGCGAGAAAGTCGCCGCCCAAGGCTGCGGCGTGGTGCTGGTCACGCACAAGCTGGCGGAAATACGCCGGGTCGCCCGCCGCGCCACCGTGCTGCGAGGCGGCAGGATCGCGGCGCGCTCGGACGCTCCGGCGCAAGAGATGGACGCGCTGGTACGCGCGATGATTCAGCGTGACCTGGCAGACCCGAGCGAGACGGTGCCAGCGGGGCCGGCACGCGTCGCCCCGGCGATTGGGCAGGAGGTTCCGGCGCCTGCGCTGATGGTCGACGGCCTGACCGTGCGCGACGCACAGGGCACAACGCGCCTGGACAACTTCACCGTCTTGCTGGCACCGGGTGAGATCGTCGGAATTGCCGGCGTGGAAGGCAACGGCCAGGTCGAGCTTGCCGGCGTGCTGTCGGGGCTGATGCCCTCCACCCAGGGCCGCTTCTTCGTGAGCGGCGTCGAACTGACCGGCGAAAGGCCGAAGGCGATCACCGCTGCAGGCGCCGGCATCGTGCCGGAAGACAGGCACGCGTCAGGATGCGTCACCGCGATGAGCGTCGCAGAGAACATCCTGATCAACCGGCTGGGGGACTATCGCCGCTGGGGCCTGTTGGATCGCGCTGCATTGCGGCGCGATGCGCAGGATCTCATGCACAAGTACGACGTGCGAGCGGCTGGGCCCGACGTGGCCTTTGGCGGTCTCTCGGGCGGCAACCAGCAGAAGGCAGTGCTGGCGCGCGAGCTCACGACGCCAGGGCTGCGGTTTCTGCTCGCCGCGCAACCTACGCGCGGCCTGGATGTCGGCGCGGTCGAGGCGGTGTATGGACACATCGTCGGCGCCTGCCAGAACGGCGTGGGCGTGCTGTTGATCTCTTCCGAACTGGACGAACTGCTCAAGGTCGCCAACAGGATCGTGGTGCTCTATCGCGGCCGAATCATGGGGCAATGCGAGGCAAGCCCGTCCCAGCGCGAACGCATTGGCGCATGGATGGCAGGACACACCGAATGAATCAAACTGCTCTTGCGGCGAGGATGCACGACCAGCGCCCCGTCCTTATTTCGCTGGCGGCCGTCGTCGGCGCGCTGGTCATCGGCCTTGTGCTGGTTGCCGCGATCGGCGTGTCCATTCCTGATGCCGTCGCGGGGTTCGCCGAAGGCGCATGGGGATCGCCCTACGCGCTGGCAGCGTCCATCAACCGCAGCCTCGTCTTCGCGCTGGTGGGCCTGGGCTTCGTGCTGGCCGACCGGGCCAACCTGACGAACGTGGGTGGCGAGGGGCAGATCGCCGTCGGCGCCATCGCCGCCACGGCGGTCTGCCTGCATGGTGGTGTTGCGGGCCTTCCCGCCGGCATGAGCTTCGTGCTGCCGATGCTGGCCGCATGCGTCGTAGGCGGCATCTGGGGCGGGATTGTCGGCGTGCTCAAGGTGAAGGTCGGCACCAACGAAGTGATCAGCAGCCTCATGCTGTCCTTCATCGGTGTCTGGCTGCTCTACGGCAGCGTGCAGAGCGAGGCGCTGCTTCGCCAGCCGATGACCTCGTCCAGCACCCTGCCGGAATCGCTGGAGATCCCCGATCCGACCAAGCTCCCGCTCTTGACAGGCGACGCCGGCATGCCGTTGCACATCGGCCTGCCGATAGCGCTGGTACTGGCCGTGCTGGTCGCAGTGGTGCTCCACAGGACGGTGTTCGGGCTTCGCCTGCGTGCCGTCGGACTGAACGCACTCGCGGCACGCAAGGCAGGCATTGCCATCGCCCCTTCGGTGATCGGCGTGTTCTTCGCAGCTGGGGCGCTGGGTGGCCTGGCGGGCTCGATGATGTTGCAGGGAGAGCAGTACTCGCTCAAGGCCGGCTTTTCCTCGGGTTACGGCTTCGATGGCCTGGTCGTGGGTCTGCTGGCGCGCGGCTCTGTAGTGGGCGTACTTGCGGGCGCGGTACTTTTCGGCTTCATCCGTTCGGGCGGCATCAACATGGAAATGGTGGCCAACGTGCCCAGCTGTCTCGTGCTGGTGATCCAGGGCATCATCATCGTGGCGCTGGCCGGGTCGGCACGCTGGATGACACGAAAGGCAGGTGCGCGATGAGCGACACGGCCAATGGCGCGATGGTCGCCGTCTTTGCGGGGTCGACGCTTCGACTGGCAGTTCCGCTGATACTGGGGGCCACCGGTGAACTGGTCAGCGAACGCGCCGGCGTGCTCAACATGAGCGTCGAAGGAATGATGCTGACCGGGGCGTTCGCCGGAGCGGTGGGCGCCATTGCCACAGGCAGTCCGGCCCTGGGACTGCTGATCGGCATTGTTGCCGTGCTTCCCGTCGCACTGTTGCAGGCGTTTCTCAGCATCACGCTGCGTGCCAATCAGGTGGTCACGGGCATCGGCATCAACATCCTGGTGCTTGGCGCAACAACGCTCGCCTACCGCGAAATCTTCGGTGGTCGTTCGCGCGAGCAAGTGCCCGGCTTCGACAAGTGGCACCCGCCGCTGCTGTCGGACATTCCGCTGTTTGGCGACGCGCTGTTCACGCAGGTCTGGCTGGCCTACCTTGCGCTTGCGCTGATGGTTCTGGTGGCCTGGACGCTGCGCAACACGGCGCTTGGCTTGGCCGTGCACTCGGCAGGCTCGGAGCCGAAAGCCGTCGACAAGTCGGGCCTGTCGGTGACGACCGTGCGCTACGGCGCGGTTCTTTTCACGGGTGTGCTGTCAGCCATTGGCGGCTGCTTCCTGTCGATCGGAGACATCCACACATTCACCGAAGGCATGACCAGCGGCGCCGGCTACCTCGCCATCGCAGCGGTGATCTTCGGCAACTGGAAAGTCGGCCGGATGTTCCTGGCATGCCTGCTCTTCGGCGCCGCCACCGCGCTGCAGTTTCAGCTACCGGCGTTGGGCATCGAAGTTCCCAACGCCCTGCTGATCATGCTGCCCTATCTGATGGCGCTTCTGGCCGTGGGAGGGTTGGTCGGCAGGCAGAGTGCGCCTGCCTACCTCACGCAGCCGTATGTGCGCTGACTGGTCGCCCTTGGGAGTTGCCGAGGGCCTAAAGCTGAAAATGCCTGACCGACGGTTGTGGGCGAATGTGCGGATCGATGAGACGGCGCCATTGCGGATAAGCCGGTGACCCGCGGAAGCGAACCGTATGGTCCTCGAGGGTGTTCCACCAGATCATGAGCAGCGCGCGCCCCGGCTCTTCAAGGCACCGACCGGCCTGGTGCCCACAATAGCCCGGCGCGGCCCGCAGCAACTCCGCAGCCGCGCCAAGCGCCGTTTCGAATGCCGCTTCGCCAGGCTCGGACAGTTCGACCAGGACAACCTCAAGCACGCGCCCCGGGCCTGCGGACTGCGCCAGGGCATCCGCATCGGTTTGCGCTCTCACTCGATGACGCGCCCGGTCTTCAGGTAGTACAGCGCAAAGAGCAGATAGGCCGTTCCCCAGATCAACTCACTGCGGTTGGCGTACTTCTTGGGCTGATTGAAACACCCATTCAGCAGCACGCCGCGCGGATGCTTGTCGGAAGCCTTGTTGATTGGGGTCAGATGCTCCAGCAAGCCATCGAGCATGGGCGCAAGCCTGTCGGTGGCGGTACGAGCGGCAGGGTGAAGCGACGGCAGGACGGCCATGCGAGCCAACTGCTCGACCACGACGGCCGCCGCGGACGTGTCCAACGGCACCGACGCCCGATCCTGGCCGAGGGCCGGATCCTTGAAGTCCCAGGGCGGAACGCCCGATTCGCCCGTCTGGCCGATCCAGTAGTCCAGCAGGTGATTGCCGATTGCGAGGTATCGCTCGTCGCCAAGCGCTTCCCACGCACGCAGGTACCCCGCGACAGCCCAGGACTGCCCGCGCGACCAGCAGCTTTCGTCGTGAGCACCCAGCAAGGTGTAGTGGCGCAGCTTCTGTCCGGTTGCAACGTCGTAGTCGATGAACTCGATCGTTGATCCATCCGCCAACACGAAGTCTCGGGCGGTCAGGTCGAGGTGCCGTCTCGCTCCCTGAGCGAAGGCTTCGTCGCCGGTCTGCTTGTAGGCCCACCAATCGAGGATGAGGTTGGGGTGCACGTTGTCCACGCACACCTTGTCCCGACCGGAGAGCTGCGTTGAGCGAACCTGCACCTGCGTACCGATCGGCATGCCGCCGTTCGACGGGATGGCCATGGATCGCACCGCCCACGCGGCTGCCAGGGCGAGCGTGCGGTACTTCGATTCGCCCGTCCAGGCGAACTGGCGAGCGGCGGAGTAATAGAAGCGATGACCGCGAAACATGTCGTCACGTTCAAGATAGCGGCGCAGGCGTTCGGTGCGCTCGGCCGATTCGTCGAGCAGGCGCCGGTCGCCCGTCAGCTCGCCGACGATGCGCAGGCACTCCACCCAATGGCCGCCGCACCAGTCGCCGTCATCGGTGGTGTCCCACTCTCCGGTCGTCGGATCGCAGTGGTAGGGCCACGCCTGGCCGGCAGCATCGCGAATCTGCAGCACCCGCTCACACAACGAATCCAGTGCCGTTTGCCAGCGGGGTTCGAACTTGGACATTTCCATTCCTCCTTTTGGTTCAATTACTCGTCAAGCGTGAAACCAGTCGACATCACGACGGGCTTCCAGAATTCGCGGGCCGACCGAAGGCTGGCCGCAAACTCCGAAGGAGATGCCTGGGCCGGCACATAGCCCAGCTCCGCCAGGCGCTTGCGGACATCCGGCTTTTGCATGGCGTCCCTGACGCTTGCGTTGATACGGTTCACAAGCTCCGGCGACGTGCCCGCGGGCGCGAACAATCCGAACTGCTCGCTGGCGATCAGCCCCTTGTAGCCGAGTTCGACGAGCGTCGGCACATCCGGCATGAGCTCGGAACGCTTGGCCCCCGTCGTGGCAAGCACGCGGACCTTTCCCGACTCCCGATAAGGAAGGAATTCTCCGAGCACGTTCACGCACGCAGGGACATGGCCGCCGATCAAGTCTTGCATCGCCGGCGCGGACCCCTTGTAAGGAACGTGCTTCAACGGGATGCCCGCTGCCGTGGCAAGGGCTGCGCCAGCAAAATGCGGCGCTGCGCCCGCCGCGGGCACCGCATACAGCCCGTACACGTCCGGGTCCTTCTTCACCGCCGCGATGTATTGAGCCAAGGACTTGATCGGGCTGTCTCCCGGCACCGCAATCGCAAACTCATAAGAGACGACGGGCGCCACGGGCAGCAGATCCCCTTCAACCTTGTAGTCCAGCTTCGTGTAGACAAAGGGGTAGATGGTGAAAGGCGAGATCGACGTGAACAGCAACGTATGACCATCAGGCGCAGAGCGCTTGACGAGGTTCAGCGCGATGCGCAACGCAGCCCCCGGCCGGTTGTCCACGATGATGGTCCCCAGGGACGGACGAAGCTGCTCGGCAACCAGCCTCGCCGTGCTGTCCATCCCCCCGCCCGGCGGCACGGGAACGACCAACGTGACGGGCTTGCCGGACTGGCCGAAGCTCAGTCCGCATGCGCTGCCAGCCACTGTGGCCGCCAAGGCCCGCAGCGCGCCACGGCGCGAGATGATGGTCGATTCAGTCAAGGGTGGGCTCCTGATAAGATTTCAAATGAAAGTTTATTATTATTTTCATATGAAACTAGATCGGGTTTCTACCGAGGGGCGCTCAACATGAAGGACTCGTCCAAACGCCTGCAGATGGAGGACTACGTGCCCTATCAGCTGGCCCTCTTGTCCAGCCGCTTGAGTGCAGCGCTGGAAGAGGTCTGCAAGCGAGAGTTCGACATCGTCAGCACCGAGTGGCGGGTGATGGCGCTGGTTGGGCAGGTCGATTCGTGTTCTGCGAGCGAACTGGTCGAAGCCTCGACCATGGATGCCGTTGCGATCCACCGAGCCGTCAAGAGACTCGATGCGCTTGGCTATCTGTCCCGTTCAGCGGCGGAGCACGACCTGCGGGTGCGCCTGTTGAGCCTGACGGCCGAGGGACGCAAGGTCTACCGGACGATCGTGCCCTATGCGATCGAGCTGCAGCATCAGTTGCTGCAGGGGCTGGCGAAGGAGGACGCACTTCGCTTCAAGGTCACGCTGACCCAGCTCGCCCGGGAGAAGGTGGATTTCGACCTCGGTGCGCGCAAGTAGGTGGGTACGGTGCTGCCGCCGTGCCCGGGTTCAAGGGCTTTGGGGTCATCTATCATTCGCACTTCCTGCGCAACTGGCGATAAAGGTGAGTACCACCGTGGAGCGCAGGTGAATCACTGCCGCTCGCCTGGGCACCCAACCATTTTTCTGCAAGGAGGCGGAAATGAACGGTGCTACCAGGTCCGAATGCGTCGTGCTCGACGGCAAGACGCTCGCAGCGCGGCGAGAAGTCCAACTCACGAACGCGATTCGTGGGTTTGCGAATCGCCATCAGGGCCGCGTGCCCACGCTGGCCACCATCTTGGTCGGCGACGACCCTTCGTCGGCAGTCTATGTCCGCATGAAGGGCGACGCGTGCGGGCGCGTCGGAATGCATTCAAGAGCAATTGTCTTGCCTGCATCAACCAGTACGCAAGAGTTGCGTGGCGTCATCGACGCGCTCAACCAGGACCCCGATGTCTCCGGCATCTTGTTGCAGCATCCAGTGCCACAACACATCGATGAACGCGCCTGCTTCGATTGCATTCGAATCGACAAGGACGTCGATGGTGTCACGTCTCATGGGTTCGGCCGCATGGCGCTGGGACAAGAAGCATTCGGCTCGGCGACCCCCTCTGGAATCATGAGGCTCCTGTCTGAATACGGTATCGAAGTTGCCGGCCGCAGAGCCGTCGTGGTTGGCCGCAGCGACATCCTTGGCAAGCCATTGGCGTTGATGCTGTCCAACGCCGACGCCACGGTTACGCTGTGCCACTCTCGGACGCAGGATTTGGAGCAAGAAGTGCGACGCGCCCAGATTGTTGTTGCCGCATTGGGCAAGCCGCAGTTCATTCCCGCCGATTGGGTTGCCGACGGCGCCGTCGTTGTCGATGCGGGCTATCACCCAGGCGGCATCGGTGACATCGAACCTGGCAATCTTGTAGAGCGGTGTTCGGCCGTCACCCCGGTGCCTGGCGGCGTCGGGCCGATGACCATATCTGTTCTACTTGAACAAACGCTGCGCGCGGCCGAGTTGACTAGCGCATCGAGGTGATCACAATGACAATCGACATCATCACAGAGCGTCTGCATCTTCGGCAGTGGAAAGATGCCGACCGCGAGCCTTACGCCGCCTTGAACATGGACCCGGCGGTCATGCGGTTCTTCCCCGGCCTCGTACCCCGCGAAGGGAGCGACGACGACATCGCGAGGTGGAGCGCCCAACTCGATGACCGTGGTTGGAGCAACTGGGCTGTGGAGGCTCGCGAATCCGGGAAGTTCATCGGCTTCATCGGGCTGACCGTTCCCCGGCGTGCATTGCCTTTCATGCCGTGCGTGGAACTGGGCTATCGCTTGGCCCGGGAGCATTGGGGCAAAGGGTATGCCACCGAGGGGGCCAGGGCAGCGCTCGGAATCGGGTTCGACCGACTGCAACTCCAGGAGATAGTCTCGTTCACGGCGATCATCAATCTTCCTTCACGTGCGGTTATGGAGCGCGTTGGGATGACCAACGCCGATGCAGACTTCGACTACCCGAACCCGGCGTTGCCGAACGAGCTGAAAAGGCATTGCTTGTATCGCCTTGACCGCGAAAGGTGGCTTCGGCGTGGCAACGTCTGATGCGACACGCTTGCCGAGCGGTGACCGATTGTGGGCAGCCAAGTGGAGGACACCTCAAACCCGGTTGCCTTGTTCAGTCGAATCAGCTTGAACTGAGCATTGGGGCAAACTACAGTCGGCGAATCCAATTCACCCAAGCCAAGTGTGGCGCTTCACCGTGTCAGGAGTTCCATGGCAGAGACAACCAAGGTCAAAGGACCGGCTTCGTACTTTCCCTCCATCGAGAAGACCTACGGCAAGCCAATAGCGCATTGGATGGATGTTCTCCAGAGCGCAGGTCCGCTGAAGCACATGGAGCTCGTCAACTTCTTGAAGGTTGAACACCAGATTGGACACGGGCACGCGAACGCGCTGGTCGCGGTGTATCTCGCGAAGAAGTAGCAAGCGCCGAGCATCAAGAACTGGACCAGTCCTTCGCGATCGCAATCGTCCATATCTCGGAATCGACCGTGTAGTCATTCGCGCAGCCTCGAAGAATTCGGCGGCAAGAATGAAAGGCAAAGCGTGAGCATCGGAGTCCTGTTGTTCCTCAATCTCCTTTCGTCCCGTTTCTCTATGAGGCTGAAGTACTCATGTCTGACGGGCAGAGGGCTCCCCGGCTAGCTGAAGTGCTGAGGCTTCGAGCTGCCAGAGCTCACGCTGGACCAAGGGCTAGCTTGTGTTCATCCTCTGGTCGGGAAATCTCTCGTCTCGGCAGCGCCACACTTTGTTCGACAGCGGCTGTCCGATAACCCGCGCAACTTCTGGCCGCATTGAGAGGCTCTCATTCGCTGGTGACGGCGAGAGTCAATGGCGAGCCGGTGCCAATGTGGACATATGCGGGCACAGAGCACTGAAGGCAGCCAGCGGCCAAGGGCTGCCGTCCAGTTGCGCGGACGGTCCGACGTTCATGCGTCGGCTTGCCCCGCAAGCAGACATACAGTTGGAGACGATCACCTCTTGGCCATGCGCCTCATGACTCGGTCTCGTAAACCAGCCCGTAGCTCCCGCTCGTTCGCTTGATCCGCGCGAAGCCGAGTTCTCCCAAATGCATGCCGGCGATCAAGAGTCTCTCCGAGCTGACCCTGTCCAGAAGCAGTGATCGAGTGGTGGCCGCCATGGAAGCGTCTTGATCGAATGCAATCGACACGTCAGGCCGACTGATCTGGATGTGAGGAAAATGAACGATATCTCCCCAGACAAGCAAACCTTGAGCATGGGACTCGAGCAGGTATCCGGTGTGACCATCGGTGTGTCCGGGTAGCGGCATCGCGCTGATGCCGGGGAGCACCTCCGCGTCATCATCGAAAGCACGGAGCTTGTCGCGATAGGCGTCGAACACCTGGCGCGCGATCAGGAAGTTGCCTCGTGCTCGCGCGCTGGCACGACTCAGGTTGGCGTCATCCTGCCAAAACTTGAGCTCGCGCTCGTGGGCAACAAGCTCCGCATTCGGAAAGGCCGATTGCCCGGCTGCGTCCACCAGCCCTCCGACATGGTCGGGATGGGCGTGCGTCAGCAAGATGGTGTCGATCTCCGTTGGCTCCACACCGGCAAGCGACAAATTGGTTTTCAGGTAGCCGCCCCATTGCTTGATGCCCCCGGCGCCACCGTCGATGAGAATCGTGCGGCCCGCTCCGCGTACCACGTAGCAGTTGATATGCACAGCCGAAGGTTCCTTCTGCCCTGCATCGCTTTGGATTCTGGAGGCCTCGGACAGATCGATGTTCGAAAGGAAGTCAAGGCTGGCGTGGAGGTAGCCATCGCTGATGGCGGTGATCGTGAAATCTCCGGCTTGCTGACTTGGAAAGGTGACGATAGACACGATTCTTCTTCTAGTTCCGGGCGTGGATGTTCGACGCGGCATGACCAAAACAGCGGATGCGCGCCGTGAGACCCGTGTGTTGTGCGATGGCGTCGTCAAGGGCCTCCATGAACTCGTTCATGACTGAGGGCGTGCGAATCGTCTCGACGCGATATTGGACTTCCGCGAAGACGGGATGTCCGTGCCCATGCCGAACTTCGACAAAGTTGACATGAACGTTCTTGAGTGCCGCCTCAAGGACAGTGGTACAGAGATTGACGCAGTCGCGTGAAAGCTCGGTGAGCTTCTCATCAGACGGCATTTGCCCCGCGGGCAGATGGAAGGTGACATTGGGCATTGCGTACCTACTTTTCCTCTTCGGTCGAAACCGTGTTCGCGGTTGTCAGTTGTTGCGTCATGGGTGCGTAGAGGTGGACGCCTTCAGGAATGTTCTCGCCAAGTCGAGCGTGTCGCCGAGGCAGTTTTGCAAGCCAGCGGCGTTCGGGAAACCTGTCTAGCGCAACTGCTCGCATGGGCAATGGCGTGACGCCCATCCGGATCAGCGCTTCAGGGCCGCAGCCGCAGAGTGCGAGGAGTTCGTCTGCGTGCACCGCCGGCGGGAGGCCGATATCGCTGTAGAGGTTTCGGTGCCAGTCGATGATGTGGCGCTGCCATCTTGAGAAGTTGCCGCCGCCTTTCTGGCGGTATTCCTCACCCGTGAGCACATCGAGACCGTCGATCGTGTGGACGGCCAGGTAGACCGGGCAACCATCGCTCAACGCCTTGAACCGCTGCGACGTGCGAAAGCCAGTCACAGAGATGAGGGCGGGCAGTTTCTCAAGGCTGTAGAAGTCATTCCATTCTGCTTCGCTGCGAGGATCGGCGAAGCTGCATTCAACGGTGTAGATCAAGGCTCATCCTTCCTGGGCTGGTGTGCTTGTTGCAGCAAACGGTTCGCGTTCATTGCAAAAACGTAATGATGGGGCGCGAATTACGGTACGTAAAACCATATAAACTCACGCTTCAGTGACGTTTGCTCAAGCTGGCGTCGAACGTCCACCGGCGACCCTCCATGCGACGCAAGATTCCAAGCAACTCCGCGCTCTTGGCCTTTGAGGCCGCGGCTCGACACGGCAGCTTCGCCCGCGCGGCCGAGGAGCTATCGCTGACCGAGGGTGCTGTCAGTCGACAGATCGCTCGACTGGAGGCGTTCCTCGGTGTCACGCTGTTCGGGCGCGCGGGCAATCGGGTGCGGCTCGCACCCAGCGGCATGCGATACGCGGTGCAGGTCCGCGAGATGCTGGATCGGCTGGAACGGGACAGCCTCTATCTGATGGGGCAGCCTATCGCGGGCGCGAGCATCGACATCGCCGCCATTCCGACCTTTGCCACCCGTTGGCTGATCCCTCGGCTGAAGCGCTTTCAGGACAAGCATCCGAACATCACCGTGCATATCGCCGAACGCATGGATCCCTTCATATTGGCCGGTAGCGGCTTCGACGCGGCAATCCATTTTGAGCATCCCGCATGGGCAGGCATGCGCCTGCATCGACTGCTGGAAGAGGTGCTTGTGCCCGTCTGCAGTCCGGTGCTCCTCGCAGGGGCCGGAGCGAACATATCGCTCGATGAGCTGCCACGCCTTCACAGGCGACAGAATCCGGACGCGTGGCAGCTCTACGCACAAGAGACAGGCATCGTGCTGACCAATTCGGCGGTTGGCGCCCGTTACGACCTTCATTCCATGCTGATAGCGGCGGCCGTGGCTGGCTTGGGTGTTGCGTTGGTGCCGCGTCTGTACGTCGGGGCAGAGCTTGAACAAGGCCATCTGGTCGCGCCTTGGCCGGACAGCAAGGCGATTACCAAGAACTTCTGCCTCGTGCTTCCTGAGCCGGTCGGGTTGAGTGAAGAGCCACTACAGGCATTTGCGAAATGGATTCTTCACGAAGCGCAAGGCTTAACGCCTTGAGGCGCTTCGACCTACTGTCGCTTCCTGCGCGACGCCAAACAGCACGTCGATCGTTCGCTTCAAGCCCCCGTACCCCGTGCAGCGACATAGATTTCCGCAGGCGAGCGATGCCGCCTCTCGCGCGTCCGGGCGCGGTTCGCGCAAGTGCAGGTGAGTGAGCGTCATGACCATGCCTGCACTGCAGTAGCCGCATTGGACGGCGCCACACCGGGACAGCGCGTCGCGTACAGGTTCACTGGACGGCGCCGCCGCCAGCGCCTCGATTGTGGTGACACGCCTGCCTTCGAGTTGCCATGCCATCACCAGGCAAGCATTGACGGGCTCGTCGTCGAGCCAGACCATGCAGGCGCCGCACCGCCCGATTTCGCAGCCGGGTTTGGCGCCGGTCAGTGCGAACTCCTCGCGAAGAAGGTCGAGCAAGCGCCGCCCGGGTGTGCAACTGCAGGCGACGGCGTTGCCGTTGAGTACAAAGGACAGGTCCATCATTCTGCGAACTCCAGCACGTCGAGCACGTGATCCGGCGTGACCGGCAATTGCCGGACGGGCGTGCCGAGCGCCGCGCCGATCGCATTGGCAATGGCCGGGGCAGCGATGTTCACGCCAATCTCGCCCGCACCTCGCGGGCCGATCATGTCGCCTTCGGGCAGGTCTTCGATGGGCAGGATCTCCATGTCGGGCGCATCGGCCAGGGTGGGAATCAGATAGCCGTCCAGGTTGCGCGCCAGGTATCGACCGCCTTGCATCGCCAGCGATTCGGTGGTGACCATGCCCTGCCCGATCACGGCGCCGCCTTCCATCTGCCCAAGAAAGCCCATGGGCGAGACGACGGGTCCGACCGCCGCGGCGATGACCACGCGCTCGACCCGCACGGCGCCGGTCCACGTATCGAGCGAGACTTGCGAAAGCGCGGCGCACGCTCCGAAGACGTAGTGCGCGGATTCGACCTCGCTGGGCGTTTCCTCGCCATGCAGTTCGATCAACAGCTCGGGCAGGTTGCCGTCGAGCAGGCTCGCCAGCTCTGTGTAGCCGATCTTCAGTTCGTCGGCAACCCACAGGCCGCCCGGTCCGGTGCGCAGCGATCGGGCGTCAAGCCCGAGCGCCTTGGCGCCCGCCGCGCAAAGCAGGCTGCGCCAGCGTTGGCCATCGGTTGCCAGCGCTTGCCAGACCAGCGTGGTTGCACGTGATGCAGCCACCGGTCCGGCGTCCGGCGCGAGGGCAGAGTCTCCGATCACTGCCCGGATGTCGCGAGCGTCGCAGCCGAGCCAGCGGACGCCAAGGGCCCGGATGCTGCCCACCAGGTTCTGGCCCAGTTCGGTGAAACCTGTGCGGACCTCGAGCGCACCGTCCTGCGCCAGTGCCAGTACGAGGCGCGTGCCGTTCGGCCCGCCGCGGCCAAAGCCGTCGCTGCGATGCACCAGCGCCAACCCGACTCCGCGCCGCCAGCGTCCATCGGTCCAACTTCTCTTGCCTTGCCAGAGCGGATGTCGGGCAACGGCGTCCAGCGCCAGGCGCGGCCCATTGAAGGGCGCCACCACCTGTCCCAGGGGACCGGGTCCGTCGAAGGCCTCGAGGTTCATGCGGCGGAACTCGGCGCCGTCCATGTCCACGGCCCGTGCAAGCTGGTCGATCTGCTGCTCCAGCGCGAACTGGACCTGGACCGCGCCAAAGCCGCGAAAAGCGCCGGCGATGCCGTTGTTGGTGTAGGCCAGCCGGCCTTCGATGGCGACCGCGTCGTAGCGATAGGGCCCCACCGCATGCTCTTGCGCGGCGTCCAGAACCTCGGGCCCGTGCGTGGCATAGGCGCCGGTGTCGGCGAGTATGTTCACTTCGTGCAGCCGAAGGCGCCCTTGCGCGTCGCATCCGGTGCGCATGTGAATGCGCATGGCGTGGCGCTTCACGCCCAGGTCGACCGATTGCGGGCGTTCAAGGTGCAGGCGCACCGCGCGGCCTGCTTTCCAGGCGAGCAGCGCCGCAATCGGCTGCACCGTGAGCTCGTCCTTGCCGCCATAGGAGCCACCGACCGGCGTGCCCACGACCCTGACCCGCTCGGGCGGCAGCGCCAGCATCGCCGCGATGAACTGCCGATCCCGCTCGGGGTTGTGGCAGCCGAAATGCACCACCCAGCCGCCCCGCCCGTCGGGCTCGACCACGCCGCCTTCGGTCTCGAGGTAGGCATGCATCTGGCGCGGTGTCTCGTACACGGCCTCGACGACGTGCGCGCAACCCGCGCGTGCCGCCTCGGCATCACCGCGCCGGTGCTCGGTGCGATGCAGCAGGTTGCCGCATTCGTGCAACGGTGTGCAGTCGAGCGCCAGGGCGTATTCGGCATCGTCAACCAACGGCAGCTTGGCGTAGTCGACGCGAATCAGCGCCAGGGCCTGCTCGGCCAGCGAGCGTGTTTCCGCCGCGACCGCGGCGACCGGATCGCCGATGCAGCGCACACGCCGGCTGCACAGAACAGGCCGGTCGACCACGCGCAGGCCGTAGCGCGACGCTCCGGGAATGTCGGCATGCGTGACCACCGCATGGACGCCGGGCAGCGCACGCGCGGCGCTGGTGTCGATGGACACGATCTCCGCATGCGGATGTGGACTGCCGAGGATGGCGCCGTGCAACTGGCCTTCGCGTACGCGGTCGCTTGGATAGCCCGGATTGCCGCCAAGCTTGGCTTGCGCATCGGGTCGGACCTGCAAGGCGGGGATGTTCTTCATTCGCGCATCTCCAGCCAGCCGGCGATCAATGCACTGGCGATGCGCGCAAGCGCGGTGTCGCCATCGAGGTCGCGAGCGCATGCGATACGCAGCGCGCTGCGGTCGATGGCTCTTGCACCGCCCGACGCCAGCAGCTTCTCGGCTTGCAGCATGCGGCGCGCGCGAAGACCGGCACCGGACGCGGCGACGCGCAGCGCATGCAGTGCGCCATCGGGGGCGGCGTCCGCGCAAAGGGCGAGTGCCAGGCGGGTCGGAGAGAAGGCGGCGCGACGGCCGACCTTCTCGTAGCAGGCAATGGTCGACGTGTGCCCGACGTCCATTCTCAGCCCGGCCACCAAAGGCAATGCCCCAGCTTGCGCTGCAAGCAGCGCGTCGAGCGGAACGCAGCGGCCGTCGGCAAGCTCCGCCTCGGCCTGCATCGCGAGCAGCACGGCGAGCGTGTCGCCCTGGCCCCAGCCCACATTGCCGCCGAGCGTGGCCAGGTGCCGGACCGACAGCGCCGCAATCTGCTCGCAGGCCGCGGTCAGCAGCGGCGCGTGCCGCGCAACGAGCGGATCGCGCCGCAGGGGCTCCAGCCGAACGGCTGCGCCGACGCGCAGGCAAGTACCGGTCAGCGAGATGCCTTGCGAGCCGGCGAGACGCGAAACGTCGATAAGCGTCAGATCGGGCGTCGTGCCGCCCCAACCCAGTTGCAGCACGGTGCCACCGCCGACGAATGCGCCGCGCGCGCCAAGCTGCCCGGCGCGTTGCTCGGCCACCTGCCCATCGACCGGGTGCTCGATGTCGAGCATCGATGAAGGCCTTCAGCGATGCGCCCAGAAGGCGCGCTGCATCTCGATGGTTTCCTGCGCGATCTCCTGGACCGGCCCGATCAGCTCGACCGGCTTCTGGCAGTGGTCGAAGACATAGCGCGACGGCACGCTCATGGTGGGGTTCTCGGCATGGTCGCCGGTCTCGGCGAGCAACTGGGCCTCGGTCATGCCGAACACCACGCGGCCGATGTTGGCCCAGTAGGCGGTGCCGGCGCACATGCAGCAAGGCTCAACCGCCGTGTAGAGCGTGCAGCTCCAGAGGAACTCGGGCGTGAAGTTGGTCGCCGCCACACGCGCCAGAGTGGATTCGGCATGGTTGACCGTGTCGATGTTGCATTGTTCGAGCAGCACGGTTTCGTTGTCGGGGCCGACCAGCACGGCGCCGAAGGGATGGTGGCCCAGGCCGATCGCGCGCTGCGCGACCTCGTTGGAGCGGCGCAGGTGGCGCAGCATCTGCTCGTGCGTGGGTGTCGGGTTGCGGGCGGCGAAAGATGCGTTTTCGTGGGACATGGTTCTGTTCTATTCAGGCGGGTGAGGTCAGGCTCCACGGGAACAACCGGCGATGCAGCCACAGGATGGCTCCATAGAGCAGCAGGCTGCTGCACACCAGGATGGCCAGCGAGGCGAAAGCCAGCGGCACCTTGAAGGACGAGGTGGCGAACAGGATCAGGTAGCCCAGCCCCTGTTCGGCGGCCACGAACTCTGCCACGACTGCGCCGATCACCGCCAGGGTGATCGACACCTTGAGCGCCGAGAAGATGTACGGCACCGCGTGCGGCAGGCGGATCTGCGTGTACTCGCGCGAGCGGGGGGCCCGCAGCGAGCGCGACAGCTCGATCAGCTCCGGGGGCGCGGAAGCCATGCCCGTGGCGCTGGAGATTACCAGCGGAAAGAAGGCGATCAAGGTCGTGATGACGATGCGCGGCAGGTTGCCGGCGCCCAGCACCACCACGATGATCGGCGCCACGGCGACGATCGGCGTCGACTGCACCACCACCAGCCAGGGCATGAGCGTGCGCGACAGAAGCGCCGAATTGGTGAGCGCCACCGCCAGCGGCAGCGCAATCGCGATGGCCACGAGATAGCCGGCCAGGGCCACCTGCAGGGTTGCCGTCAGGTGGCTCATCCAGCGCGCAAGGCCCAGGTCGAAGGCTGCGGCGACGATCTGGCTGGGCGCGGGCAGCACGAAAACCGGGATCGGCAGCGTGCGGCAGGCCAGTTCCCAAAGAAGGAGCACGCCGATGAAGGTCGCGAGCGAGGCGTGCCGGTTGAGTAGAGCCTTCATCGCATTCAATCGGGTTTGCGCGTGAACACCTTCACGCGGATGTCATTGGCCAATTGGGTGAAGACCGGGTTGGAAAGCGTGGCCAGGTTGCGCGGCCGCGCGAGTGGCACGTCGATGATCTCGGCCACGCGTCCTGGGCGGGCGCTCATGACGACGATGCGGTCCGACAGCAGCAGCGCTTCCTGGATCGAATGGGTGACGAACACCACCGTCTTCGGCCGCTCGCCCCAGATGCGCAGCAGTTCGAAGCTCATCTCGTCGCGCGTGAGCGCATCGAGTGCGGAGAAGGGTTCGTCCATCAACAGGATGTCGGGATCGTGCAGCAGCGCGCGCGCAATCGAGACGCGCTGCTGCATGCCGCCGGAAAGCTCGGAAGGCCGCTTGCGTGCGAAGTCGGTCAGGCCAATCGTCTCCAGCAGGGCCTGCGCGCGCGCGCTGTCGCGTGCGTCGACGCGGCCGTACTTGTGCTTCATCGGGAAGGTGATGTTGTCCACCACGTTCAGCCAGGGCAGCAAGGTGGGCTTCTGGAACGCAAAGCCCACTTCGTCGCGCGGCTCGCTCACCGGCATGCCGAAGATCGACACCGTGCCCGACGTGGGCTTGAGCAGGCCGCCCACCAGGCGCAGCAGCGTCGACTTGCCGCAGCCCGAGGGGCCGATCACCGACACGAACTCATGCCGGCGCAGGCTCAGGTTGACGTCCTGCAATGCCTCGACGGGGCTGCCGTCACTGGAGACGAAGCGCTGACCGACGTTGCGCAGCTCGATCGCCGCCACGGGTTCGCTGGCCTTGGATGCGGACGCGGGCCCGGCCTCGGTCACTGAAGAAGGCATTGCAATCACCGCCGGCTGATCCTTACTTGGCCAGGAAGCTGCGATCGACCAGCTTCTCGGGGTCGACCTTCGACGCCGCGAAGTTCATCGACTTGGCGACCCAGGTCCACGTGGCGGCCAGCAGCTTGGGCTCGAACGCGCCCATGCCGTCACGCTTGGAAACTTCGTTCTGCAGCAGCGGCACCGAGGCGCGGAATTCGGCTGCGACCACGGCTTCGTCGGCTTCGGGCACCACGGCCTTCAGGTCGGCGGCGGACTTCTCGGGGTTGTCCAGTGCGAACTGCAGTGCCTTGTTCAGTGCCTTCAGGTAGCGCTTGAGGACTTCGGGGCGTTCCTTGATGATCTTGTCGCTTGCCATGGCGGACCAGCCGTAGCCGTCGAGGCCATAGGAGGACCAGGGCACCACCACCAGCTCCTTGCCAGCCTGCTTGAGCACGGATTGCACCGCTGGCGCGACCGTGACCCAGTTGATGGTGGCATCGACGCGGCCTTGCGCCAGCATGGGCGCCAGCGTGCTCGGATCGACCTTGAGCAGCTTGACCTTCGACGGATCGATGCCGTTGCTTTCCAGGATCACGGGCCACAGCGCGTTCGACGACGAGAAGGTAGAGGTGGCGACCGTCTTGCCGACAGCATCTTTCAGCGACTGGATGCCGCTGCCCTTGGCGGTGAAGAGCGCGTCGGGCTGCTTCGAATAGAGCGACATGACAGCCTTGACCGGCACGCCGCCTTCGGCCGCCGCCATCATCAGCGCCGAGATGCCGCCGAAGCCCACGTCGGCCGCGCCGGTGGCCACCTTGGTGATCGCGTCGGCCGAGCCGCGGCCCGGCAGGATCGTGACGTCCAGCCCTTCGGCAGCGAAGAAGCCTTCCTTGAGACCGGCATAGACGAAGCTCTTGTCGCCACCGGGCAGCCAGTCGAGCTGCACGGTGAGCTTGTCGGCCGCATGGGCGGCGGCGCCGATGAATGCACTGCCGGCAAGCAGCAGCGACGCGATCAGGGGACGGAATGGCTGTTTCATGGGAGGTCAGTCGTGAAGTGGCAAAGAGGAAAGCGATGCATGACGCGCCAGCAGCGCGTCGAATTCAGGAAGCAGCAGTTCCGTCAGGCGCTGCGGTTGCGCCAGCTGCGGCACATGGCCGCACGGCATCGGGATGCGCTTGGCGCCGGGGCTGAGCGCCTGCATGCGTTGCTGCACCGGCAAGGAGACGGACTGGTCGTCACGGCACTCGACGTAGATGCGAGGCACGGTGCCGAAGCGTTCGGCGCTCAGTCGGTTGCGCATGGCGCGCCCGGTTTCGGGCTGGGGCCGCAACAGCGAAGCGGCCTTGCGTGCTGCGGCAGGCTCGCAGTCCTGCACGAAGCACTGCAACGCGCCTTCGATGCGCACAGTGCTCGCGCTGCGGTCTTCGTTCCAGTCGAGCCAGGAGCCAATGCCCGCGAAGTCCGCGCCAGGGTCCGAAGCCGAGAGGTCGTTCAGAACATCCACGTAGCTCATGCCCGAGGGCAGCATCATCCCGGCCAGGTAGACCACGCCGGCGATTCGCCTGTGCAGTTCCTCGGCCACCTGAGAAACCGTGATGCCGCCGCCGCTGTGGCCCACCAGGATCACCGGTGCATCGATGGACAACACCACGCGTGCGACTTCGGCGACATACGAATCCAGGTTGGCCGGCGCCTGGCCGAGCGGCGGCCAGCCGTTGCCCGGCAGGTCGACCGCGTGGGCCTGCCAGCCTTGCGCGGCGAGCAATGGCGTCCACGCGTCGAAGGCCCAGCTGCCTTGCCAGGCGCCGTGCACCAGCACCGCGTGGCGCATGTTCGATGTATCAGCCATAGGTCCGCCGATAGCATTCGCGCAGGTGCTCCTCGACCGTGACGGGCGGGAAGCGCGGGGCCTCGCCGCTCTTCAGGCAGGTGGGCAGGCATTCGACGAGATGCGTCGGGTTGCCGGTGAAGAAATAGGGCACCGAATGCCGCTCGCGGCCAGATGCGTTGATCACGCGGTGCAGCGTGGAGTGATAGCGGCCATTGGTCCAGCGCGCGAACAGGTCGCCGATGTTGACCACGTAGGTGCCGGGGACCGGCGGCGCGTCGATCCATGCGCTGGCCTGCGCGTCCCAGACCTGCAGGCCGCCCGAATCGTCCTGCAGCAGGAGCGTGATGCCACCGAAGTCGGTGTGCTCGCCGCAGCCCTTTTCGCGCGGCGAAGGGTTGGGCGGCTGCGGCGGGTAGTGCAGCAGGCGCAGGGTTGCCGCCGCGTCGGTCAGGAAGCCATCGAAATGGTCGGCCGGCAAGTCCAGCGAGCGGGCCAGCGCACGCACCAGCAGCGCGCCTAGCGCATGTGCCTGCTCGAAATATTCGCGCATGGTCTCGTGGAACCCGGGCAGCTCTTCCGGCCATTGGTTCGGGCCCGTGTTGAATCGCCCGGCCTTCACGCGCGGATCGTCGGCCGCCACTTCCTCGCCGATGTAGAAGCTTTCCTTGAGATCGGGCGGAGCGCCGGCTTCGAGCGTCTGTGCGCGAAGCGGCTCGTAGCCGCGGTTGCAGCTCGAATGCGCCTTGTCGAGCCGCAGCTTGTCTGCCATCGGCAGGTCGAAGAAGGCTTCGGTGAAATGGAACACGCGCTCGATCAGTTCCGCCGGCATGCCGTGGTTGCGCACATAGAAGAAACCGCGTTGCTCGCAGGCGGCCCGCAGGCTGGCTGCGACCTCTTCCTGTGCGGCGACGCTGTCGCCGCGCAATGCGGCGATGTCGATCATCGGAATGCCTGCGACGGGCGTTTGCGAGATCTGGGCGGCGGTGCTTGTCATGGTCTGCTTCGGATCGGCATTCGATTCGAGGCAGTCTATGAATGGCGCCCTGCGCGCGATAGCACTGATTTTTGCACAGGGTGATGCCGAAACGGCATCAGCTGCCCGCGCGGGCCAGGTTCAGGCGGCTTCTTCGGCTTCGCGACGCTCGATTTCCTCGGCCAGGATGCGGATGAAGGCTTCGACGGCCGTCGGGAGCTTTCGGCCGGCGCGCACATAGACGCCAAGCTCCGTGGTGAGCCGGATCTGCGCCTTCAACGGCACATGGACCAGTCGGCCATCGGCCATCTCGCGTTCCAGCCCGAGCCGAGTCTGGAAGGCGACCCCGACACCGCGCCCCGCCATCGTCTTGGCCAGTTCGACCGATGCCGTTTCGAGCAGCACTGTCAGTGCACGCTTGTGGTGGGCGAGCAGGGGCTTCATGAGCGCGTGAATCGACAACTGCGGCGCCGCAAGGATCAAGGGATAGCGCGCACATTCGGCGAACGTCACTTGCGACAGTTGAGCCAACGGATGGTCGTGCCTGACGACTGCGCCCAGCGCGAAGCGCCCCACCGCGCATTGGCGCAGTGCATCGCTGCGCTCGAACGCAAAGCCGATGGCGACGTCTGCATCGCCCTGCACGACAGCCGCCGCCGTCTGCGCGGAGCCGGCGGATTCGACCTGCATGCGGATGGTGGGGTAGCGCGTGACCATGCGCTCGAGGCAAGTGGGCAAAAGGTCGGCGTTGAGCCCTTCCACCGACATCACGCTGATAGAGCCACGCCGGATGCCGCGCAGCATCTCGAGTTCGCTGACCATGCGGCGCTCGTCCTGCAGGACGGTGATGACGTGCAGTGAGAACACCTCGCCTGCCGGCGTCAGCTGGAGCCCCGTGCTCATGCGCTCGAACAGCGGCGTGCCCACCTCCTCCTCCATCTGCAGCAGCTGGCGATTGACCGCCGAAGAAGCCACGTGCAGGCGCCGGGCAGCCTCACGGATCGAACCGCAACGGCGAATCATGTCGAAGTATGTGAGGGCGCGGGCGTGGATGTGCATGGTCAGACGCAATGCTCTCATTTTTCGAAGAGCATCTCGCGCTTCACGCGGCCCGGAGCGTCGAATGGGCGGATACCTTCACCGCGCCGCCTGTCGAAGGCTACCGAGGGCGAATGGCTGGGATGGATGCTGCTAGCGGCAGAGTAGTGCTCCGGCGCTGGGGCGGCACCATCGTGTGCTCGTGCCCGAGCAGCACGACTGAGATTGCTCTCAGGCTGGCCCGCGACGCGGCGCCGTGTTTCGAGCGACAGCCCGAGAGGAAGCTTAGCTGCGGCCAGACGAGGGAAAGCTTGCCGAGCCGGGCTCGGCCGGTAAGCGCAAAGCGTTTGTCAGATAGCTGACAGTGCGATAGAAACCGGCCAGCATGAGCAACTCGAGAATGCCCTCGTCGCTGAACGACGATTTCAGCGACTGCCATAGTGCGTCATCGACAGTGCAGTGGGCGTGAAGCACATCGCAAAGCTCCATCAGGAGCCTGTCCCCAACTGACCAGCAGGCATCTTGCGGTTGGCCGGAGGCGAGCGAGATGACCTGGGCTTCATCGAATCCGACCTGCGATGCGAAGAGTGCGATGTGGACACCCCATTCGTATTCCGACCTGCACAGCGCCGTGGTGCGCGCGATGACGAGTTCGCGCTGTCGCACCGTTAAATTTCCGCGGTCAAGCAGCCCGCCAGCGAAGAACTTCTGAAACAGGCGAGGGTCCCTGGCGAGCGTGGTGAAGAGCACCAGAGGCGGTTTGCCACGCATGAGGCTATCGAGGGAAGACTGGATCCCGGCGGGAAAAGGCGGCTCCGCGGGAGTGATACGAGCAGTCATGGGTTGACCTCAAGCGTCTGCTACATTTTCTAAAGCATTGAACTCTAGCAAAGTTGCTTTGAAAAGTAAAGCATGACTGTTCCAAAGGTTGGCGCCCCTGTGCGCGGTTCACGGACGGGCCGCCCTCTCATGGTAGCTCTGGACCTACTGGGTCGAAGGTCGACGCTACGGATCCTTTGGGAACTCCGCGCGGAGCAGTTGACGTTTCGCGCTCTTCAGGAGGCTTGCGAGACAAACTCCAGTCTGTTGAACACGAGGCTGGCAGAGCTACGAACGCTTGGGTTGATTGAGCATGCCGAGGGCGGCTACGGGCTCACCGATGAGGGGCGCAAGTTGAGTGCAGCGCTGACGCCTCTGAGCGATTGGGCGCGTCAGTGGAAGCCCATGACGCGCTGACTCGGGCGCCTTCGATGCCCGGGGTGTCGGGCCGAGTTCGGCCAGAACCGTTCATTGGCTGTTGTGGCAGGATTTGCAAAGCCGCTGTGGGAAGGCGGCAAAACGCACCTGCAGGGCTTCTGGTCTCCAGG
This sequence comes from Variovorax sp., assembly GCF_035634955.1. Taxonomy (GTDB): domain Bacteria; phylum Pseudomonadota; class Gammaproteobacteria; order Burkholderiales; family Burkholderiaceae_C; genus Variovorax. Next base: position 44,649 of record NZ_DASQBZ010000015.1, read on the forward strand.
CTTGTCCATCCAGACATTTCACACCGCCGATGAGCGACCTCCAAAAGCGAATCGCCGACAGCTTCAACGCGCAGGGCCTGATGACCACCATCGGCGCGCGCCTTGTCTTCGTTGCAGAAGGCGAGGTTCATATTGAGTTGCCCTTCTCAACCGGTCTCTCCCAGCAGCATGGGTATCTTCACGCCGGTGCGACCACAAGCATTGTCGACAGCGCATGTGGTTATGCGGCCTTGACGAAGGCGCCGCCTGGTTTCGAGGTGGTCACCGCAGAGTTCAAAATCAACCTCATGCGACCTGCTCTCGGTGAGCGCTTCTTGGCCATTGGACGAGTGCAGAGCTCGGGCAAGCTGCTGACCGTCTGTAGCGGCGAGGTCCGAGCGTTCCCAAGCACTGCGGAGGCATACAAGGTGGTAGCCCTCATTCAGGCCACCATCGTGAATGTTGGACGCTGAGGCGCGGGCCAGGAGCAGCCGCTCATCGTTGCGGCAGAATCCCGCGAAAGCGGACCTTGAATTCATACATGATTCGCCCCAACTCTCCGCGCTTTCGTATTCTGATAGCTGCGCTTTTCTCCGGACTGCTCTGCTCATGCCGAGACGCGCCCTTGCCCCCTCGAATTGAGAAAGCGGCGACCGATGTAAAGGGCTTCGACCTAGTATTTGACGGCTCTGCAGCGCCAACGGCGTTCGGCCTGTTTGAAGTCGGATATGCCATCAAGGCCAACTACGGCTACTTTACGTATCGGGGGAAGCTGTACAGCTCCGTGGGAGGTGGCAGTGCCTTGATTCGTCCCGTCACCAGTTCGCCTGCTGCCTTCACGGTTCGCGAGACCGCTCAAGCAACAGACGAGCATGGAAATGCCACCAAGTCACTGCTCCAAATTTTGGACAAGAACAACGGGCAAGAACTTGCACGTCGTGTCTTAGTGGCACACGCTGTTGAAGATGGAACAGGGTGGACTGGAGACCATGCAGTCAAGTTTGTTCGCGAAGTTCTGAAGTCGCCCCAAGCGCCCGGGCGACCCTGGGGAGTTGCCGACTACCGACCGACGGTCGCCCAAATTCAACTCTCAGAACCGCTCACCTCGTCGCCGTATCCGAGACAGGTGGAACCCGAGCACTGCCCGGAGACCCTAAGAATTGAGCGCCGACGTCACAGCAGCACGATTCGTGGGGAAGGATTTGAGTTTCTGCCATATCACCCGCTGAACCTAGTCGCGTGTGATTCGGGGCGCGTCCTCGTCACGTCGGGGGTCTATGCGTCCGACTTTTACTTTGATGCTCTGACCTTGGACGGCGAACATATTTCCCAGGGTCACGTTCGCCTGCCTCTCCCTCTGGAGGCCAGATGGGCGGCGTTGAAGGAAGTTAGTCTCGATGGACGAACCGTCAGAGCGACGCTTCTCGTTAACCAGCAAGCAGACTTTAAATCCGCAGTATCTGCACATCGACTCGTGCAGATTCAAGCTCTCCTAGAGTGACCCAAGAGTTTGGGTGGGCGTCGATGTTGCTCCCCTGGACACCCGACCGCTTCCACAAGGACAAGCAATGGTGCTTGCCATTGAATGGGTGACAGGCCGTATTCGGCGCAACGCGCGTTGTGATGCTTGAACGTCTGCTTTTCCGGATGCCGCTACTTCCGCTCAGGGCCCAATACAGCCGTTCGCGCCATAGCCCGGCCTTCCGGATCCAACTCGTCCAGCCGGGCGTTCCCTCTGGGCAGCGGGTGTTCTACAGGGTGGCGCGTGGAGATGTAACAACCGCCCCCCACCGATCCGTTTGCCCCTCGCCGATCGTCTAGACACTCGCGGGCCCACCGTTTCCGGGCTCGAGGAGCAATCTCGATGACAACATTGAACGACCTGCACGTGCTGGTCACCGGTGCCGGCCAGGGGCTGGGCTTTGCGATGGCCAAGGCGCTGCTGGCGCGTGGCCCCCGGGTGACCGCGATCGTGCGCACTGCGGACCGGCTCGCGCCGCTGCGGCAACTGGGCGCCGACGCGGTCGTCGGCGACGCGGCCGATGCCGCCCTCATGAACCGGGTCGTGGGCGACCTGCAGCCGGACGTGCTGATCCTCAATGCCGGGGCCCGGCTGCCCATGAAGCCCATCGACGCGCAGACCTGGGACGAGTTCTCGGCGACCTGGAACACGGACGTGAAGGCAGGCCTGGCGGGCATCCAGGCGGCGCTCAACACCCCGCTCAAGCCGGGCGCGCGGGTGCTGGCGATGTCCAGCGGTGCGGCAATGGTGATGAGCGTGCCGTTCATCGACCCGGCGGGCCTGCGGCTGTCCGGCGGCTACGTCGGTGCCAAGCGCATGCTGTGGTTCATGGCGCACCAGGCCAACGCGGTGTCGCGCGAACGCGGGCTCGGGTTGCACTTCCAGGTGCTGGTGCCGGGCCAGGTGATTCCGGGCACGGCGCTCGGCCGCGAGGTGGCCTCGGCCTACGCCGGGCTCGAAGGTGTCAGCGCCGAGCAACACGTGCTCGACCGCTACGGCTCGATTCTCCAGCCGTACCGGTTTGGCGATATGGTCGCCGACCTGATCGACGATCCCCGCCATGCCGGCGGCGTCGCCTACGGCCTGCGCGCGGACGCCGGGATCTTCCCGCTCGACGTGGCGCTGGCCCGCAAGGAGAACTGATTGACCGCCACCATCGCCGCCGCCGACCAGGCGTTCGAGGCCAAGCTGGGCGCGATGCGCCCGCGGCTGCACCGCTATTGCGCGCGCATGACCGGCTCGACCATCGACGGCGAGGACGTCGTGCAGGATGCGCTGATGAAGGCGTTCGCGGCGCGGGCGTCGTTCGGCGCGCTCGACAATGCCGAAAGCTGGCTGCTGCGCATCGCCCACAACGCGGCGCTCGACTTCCTGCGCCAGCGCGCGCGCCTGCCCGCGATGGACGATGCCGGCGAACTGGAGGAGATCGCCGCCCCCGACCTGCCCGACCCCGAGATTGCCGTGACCAGCCTGCGGACCTTCATGCGCCTGCCGGCGCTCCAGCGCAGTGCCGTCATCCTCAAGGACGTGCTGGGCCATTCGCTCGACGAGGCCGCGCAGATCACCGGGGCCAGCCCGCCCGCGCTCAAGTCCGCGCTGCAGCGCGGCAGGCAGCGGCTCCGCGCGCTGGCCGGCGAGCCGGAAGACTTCGGCGTGGCGGTGGTCGGCGAAGCCGCGCGCGCGCGCCTGTGCGCCTACGTCGACGGTTTCAGGTCGGGCGACTTCGACGCCGTGCGCGAGCTGCTGGCCGAGGATGTGCGGCTCGACCTCGTCGCCAGGCTGCAGCGGCGCGGCAAGGGCGAAGTGGGCGAATACCTGGGGCGCTACGCCGCGGCCGTGCAGTGGGCGTATGCGGCGGCCGTGGTCGATGGGCGTGCCGGCATGCTGGTCTACGACCGTGCGGTGTCGCTGGACACGCCGGCGTATTTCGTGGTGCTGGCGTTCGACGGTGGCCGCGTCGTCTCGATCCGCGACTTCCTGTTCGCGCGCTACGCGCTCGAAGGCGCGGAGATCCACCTGCTGTAGATGGGCGGCGACGCCCGTCGTGAAGGCCGCCGGTCGGTGAGCGCGGGACAGGCGTCCCCGATCTGGCAGCGTCCGCCGTGCCCGGCGGGCAAGGTCGGGACATCGGGCTCATGCGCGCGGCCCGCCTTTGGCGAACGATGCATGCACGTTCATCCGATCGCCAACCCAAAGGAGCCGCCATGACAGCCGTGCAGACCTTTACCGACACGCAGCGCTATGCCAGGACGATCGAGGCGTCCAAGCGGGTGCGCTGGGACATCGACCAGGACGTCATCCGGGGGCGCGAATTCGACCTTGCCCAGAAATTCCTGCCCGAGGGGCTGTCGCTGGTGGACGAGCTGCCCTGGCTGAGCGAGCGCGAGCGCCTCTTCATGAGCCAGGTGCAGGGGCGGACCTACGCCAACATGTTCGGACTGGTCGAGCGCTTCATCGGCGCCAAGATGCTGGAGCTCAGCCGCGATCATTGGCTGGGCGACCAGAACGCGCTGGAGGCCATCGTCCGGTTCACCGACGAGGAGCTCAAGCACCAGGAACTGTTCCGCCGCCTCGAGCGGCTGGTGGCCGCCACCATGCCGGCGGGCTACCGCTTCGACGTCGGCGCCAACGACGTGGCGGCTTTCGTGCTGGGCAAGTCCACCTGGGCGGTGCTGGCGCTGACCTGCCACATCGAGCTGTTCTCGCAGGCGCACTACCGCGCCAGCATCGAGCATGCCGAGGGCCTGTCGCCGCTGTTCAAGGACGTTTTCCTCTACCACTGGAAGGAGGAGTCGCAGCACGCGATCGTCGATGAACTGGAGTGGCAGCGCGAAGACGCCCGGCTCGCCTCGGAGGCCGAGCGCGACCAGGGCGTGGACGACCTGATCGCGCTGGTGGCCGGTGTCGACGGCATCCTGCAGGGTCAGGCGCAAGCCGACGCCGCCTACTTCCTGGACGTGTGCGGCCTGGCCGGCCACGACGCGCGCTCGGCGAGCGTGCGCGAGACCCTGCTCAAGGCCTACCGCTGGCAATACATCGTCTCGGGCGCCATCGAGCCGCGGTTCCAGAAGATGCTCGCCGCCCTGGCCGGCGAGGCCCGCATGCAGCGCATCCAGGCCGCGCTGGCGCCGTTGACCTACGCCATGCCGCGCAGTGGCGGCGCGGGCGCGTCACTGCGGCATTGACCGGGCCGGCGCCTTCGCGCCCAAGTCAGGCGCCGGCGCCGCGAACCTGGTCGAGCGCGGCCAGAGCGTCATCGCGCTTCATGACCGCCGCGTACTTCTGCGCCATGTCGAAAAGGTTGGCGTCGTGCGGGGCAAGGGCGCGGTCGCCGACGCAGTCCGAGACGACCAGCGGCCTGAAACCGTGGGACATCGCGTCCACCACGCTGGCGCGCACGCAGCCGCTGGTGACGGCACCGGCCACCACCAGCGTCTGCACGCCGCGCTGGCTCAGCCAGGCCGCCAGCGACGTCCCGAAGAACGCCGAAGGCACCGTCTTGCGAACCACGAGCTCGCCGGCTTGCGGCGTCAGCTCGGGGACGATCGCGCTGCGCGGGTCGTCCTCCTTGAGCGTGAGCATGCCCGGCACCTTGAGCGAGAAGATGTTGTGGTCGGCGCCGTCGTCGGCATAGACGATCCGGCTGTGCGCGACGGGCCATCGGCGTTCGCGGGCCGCGGCCAGCAGCGCAACGGTGTTGCCGATCGCCTGGGGGATGTTGCCGCCGCCGAACACCGCCGGGTCCGCGAAGCCGTTGACGAAGTCGACGATCAGCAGGCCCACCGGGGCGCGCAGCTCGAGCGCGGTGCCGAATCCCTGCCGTTGATAGGTCTCGATCTCAGCGTGCATTGGCGTGCTCCTCGTTGTCCAGGACCTTGCCGTCCTTCACCACTTCGGCGCCGTCGAGCCTGACGGTGCACTTGCGCAGCGGAATGTCGATGTGGCAGGCCGTGGTGCGCTGGCCGCCCGCCTCGTTGTTCGGGCCCAGCGAGAACAGGAAATTGCCCTCGTACGCGCGCGCGTCCATGCCGATGGTGGCCTCGCGGTCGTACAGGCCCAGCGTGGACCAGCGCGCCCGCGGCTGCAGTCCCCAGCCGATGTGCGAGATCGCGTAGGCCTCGGGGTCGTTGAAGGACGCCATGTAGTCGGTGAGCAGCTCGGCGTCGAGCCCGCCCTCGATGCGGGTCGCGTAGCCGTTCTCCACCGTGAGCACGATCGCATCGGACACGTACGACTTCTGCGGCAGCAGGATGTCGCCGCGGTCGATGACGATGCGCCCGCTCGCGCCGCCCTCGTCGGGCCAGGTCAGCGCGAAGCCGCTGGGCCAGTGGTCCCAACGGCCGGGCTCGTCGACGAAGCCGTATTCGCTGATGGCCGGGAACTCGCCCATCCGGCAGCGCAGGTCGGTGCCGGCCGCCGATGTCACGTGCATCTCTCGCGCCGCGCCCAGGCGGGCCGCCGCGGCCCGGACCCGCTCGCGGTCGGCTGCCGTGGGCACCATGCGCACCAGCACTTCCGGCGGCTCGACGGCCAGCAGGATCTTGGTGCCGCCGGCGAGGATCTCGTGCTGCTCCGGCGAGAACAGCAGCGTCATCAGGTCCAGCACCAGGTCGCTGGCCTTCAGGGCCGCGATGGCGGCCCGGTTGCCGGTCAGCGGCGTGGTGCCCAGGTAGGCCAGGCTGTCGCGGCTCAGGGCCTTCTCGGCGTTGACCGGCGGCAGGTCGAGGCGGTTGGCGATCGCACCCATCTGCTGGCACGCGACGAGCGCGCAAGACAGCGTCTGCGGATGCGTGGCTGCGCTGGTCAGCACGGTGACGGTCTGGCCGGCCTCGAGCTTCGACAGCGTCAGCACCTGTTTCCAGGCGTCGATCAATTGATGGTCGCTAACGGGCATGGCAGTCTCTCCTTGTGCTCAATGTGCCGAAAGGGGCGCGCCCAGGAAATCGCCGAACGCGGCATGGAAGCCCGCCTCGTCGTCCCAGGGAATCATGTGCCCCGCGGTGGGCACGTGCACCGTCTGCAGCTGCGGCAGCAGGCGCTGCAGCTCGTCGATGTCCTCAGGCCGGATGACGTCGCCGCGGCCGGCCACCATCAGCAGCGTGGGCACCTTGACCGCGGGCAGGTCCGCGTGGATGTCGTCCTGGTGGAAGCCGTCGTACGAGGCGACGATGGCGCGCTCGTCGCAGGTGTGCAGCCATTCGGACCGCAGCTGCAGCTGCGCGTCGGTCCAGGTCGGCGAGAACGGCCGCAGCGCCTCGACGCCGGCGCCCTGACGCATCAGGCGGATCGAGTCGATGTACCAGTCGAGCTTCGCCGGGTAGGCGCGCCGGCCGGGGCCCGAAACGGGCGGGTCGATCAGCACCAGGCGTTCCAGCCCGGCCGGGTGCCGCCGCGCGGCGCGCACGCCGATGCGCCCGCCCATCGAGTGGCCGACCAGCGCGTAGCCTTGCACGCCGAGCGCGGCCGCGAAAGCGCCGACGTCGTCCGCGCAGGCGTCGAGCCCGTAGTCGAGCGACTCCGAGGCTTCGGAAAGGCCGCGGCCGCGCACGTCGAGCACGTAGGTGTCGAAGTGCCGGCCGAAGCGCTCGGCCACGAAGCCCCAGGTGACGGCGGGGCTGGTGATGCCCGGCACCAGGATCACCGGGCGGCCCTTGCCGCCGTAGCGCAGGTAATGCTGGCGGATGCCGTTGGCCCGCACGTTGGCGCCGTAGAGGAAGGTGCTGCTGGTCATGGCTGCGGCCGCCTTCTCAGTACGCGCCCGACAGCAGCACGCCGGCGCCCGGCACCACGGGCTCGAGGTCCAGCGCCTTGAGCATGGCGTAGGTGGTGGCGATGGCGGCGGTGATCACCGGCTTGCCGGTCAGCGCCTCCACCTTGGCCACGGAGGGCAGCGAGGGCATCTGCACGCAGGCCGACAGGACGATGGCGTCCACGTCGCGCGTGTTCATGCCGGCGACGATCTCGGGCAGGCGGGCCGGGTCGTGGCGGCCGACGGCCAGGTTGTCCGGAATCTCCAGCGCGCGCCAGTCCACCACCTCGTAGCCCTCGTTGCGAATGTAGTCCACGACCAGCTCGGTCAGCGGCTTCATGTAGGGCGCGACCAGCGCGATGCGCTTGGCGCCGATGACCTTGAGCGCGTCCACCAGCGCGCCGGCGCTGGTCACCACCGGCGCGTTGCCGTCATTGGCCTCGGTGTGCTCGCGCAGGCGCTTCTCGGAGGCCCGGTGGTAGCCGTGCCCCATCGACATGATGGCCACCAGGCAGGCGTAGCCCAGCACGTCGACGCGGGCGTCGCTCAGCTCCACCGCGCAGCGGTCGGACTCGGCGTCCATGGCGGCCAGCTCCTCCTTCTTGACCGTCTTCATGCGCATGCGGCTGGAGTGGAAGGTGAAGCGCTCGGGGCGGATCTGCTCGCGCATGCGCAGCATGGCGGGAATCTCCGTCTCCATCGTCGTGTTGGAACTCGGCACGATCTGGCCGATGCGGTAGGTCTTGGACATGGGATCTCCTTGTCGTGAGGGAAATGGACTGGAAGGCTCAGCGGTCGAGCTTGAGAATGCGTTCGGCATTGCCGTGGCACACCAGCGCGCGGGTGCGCTCGCTCATGGGCGCCGCCTCGATGAAGTCGGCGGCCACCGCGGTGGACTCGTACGGGTAGTCGACCGAGAACATCACCGCTTCCTCGCCCATCTCTGCGATGGCACCGGCCAGCGCGGCGGGCGAGCAGACGCCGGAGGTGGTGATGACGATGTTGCTGCCGATGTATTCGGACGGCGCCCGCTGCAGCCGGATGCCGTGCGGGTAGGCGGCGAAGCGGCTGTCGAAGCGCCAGCGCTGGAACGGCAGGCCTTCGCCCATGTGGCCCAGGATCAGTTTCAGCCCGGGGAAGCGGTCGAACACGCCGCCGAACAGCAGGCGCAGCGCGTGCGTCGCGGTCTCCACGCCCCAGCCCCAGGTCGCGCCGTTGAGTTCGGCGTGGCCGGCAAGGGACACCGGAACCACCGGGAAATCGATCGGGTGCAGGTACAGCGGCACGTCCAGCGCCTGGAAGCGCTCCCACACGACGTCGAACGCCGGGTCGTCGTAGTAGCGGCCGAGCGTGTGGCCGTTGACCAGCGCGCCCTTGAAGCCCAGCTGCTCCACGGCCCGGCTCAGTTCCGCCGCGGCGGCCTCCGGGCTTTGCATGGGCAGGGCGGCAAAGCCGGCATAGCGGGTCGGATGGCGCGCCACCTGGCCGGCCAGGAAGTCGTTGTTCTCGCTGGCGCTGGCGATCGCCTTGGGCGTGTCCTGCTCGCCCTGCACGCCGGGGCCGGTCTGCGACAGCACCGTCACGTCGATGCCGGCGCGGTCCATCTGCGTCAGGCGCAGCTCGTCGAAGTCCGCGAGGCGGCTGGCCAGTTCGGCGTAGGTGGCCTTGTCGATGTGCTGCAGGAAGGTCTTCGAGTAGCGCTCGAAGCCCGGTGCCATGAAATGCTCTTCCAGGGCGATCTTGCGAATTCTTGTCATGGGAATTTCTCCGCGTGGTGTGAAAGTGGGTGGACCTACAGGTCGAACAGGAGCACCTCGACGTCCGGCGTCGTGGCCAGCAGCTCGAAGGCCTCGCGGTGCGTGAAGCGCAGGCCGTCGCCCGGGCCCAGCTGCAGTGCGGGCCCGACGCGCACCGTGCCGGCAACGACATGCAGGTAGCCCAGCCGGTGCTCGGCCAGCGCATAGGCCAGCGTGTCGCCGGCCGAGGGGCGGCCGAGGAAGATCATGGCGTTCTGCTGGACCGTTGCCGACCCGTCCCGGCCGTCGGGCGACGCGATCGGCTGCCACCCGCCCTGCCCCCGCGCCGGCAGGCGGGTGAGCGAGCAGCTCGGTTCGATCCGGCGCGAACGCGGATAGAGCCAGATCTGCAGGTGGCGCTCCGGCTCGGTGGCCGAGGCGTTCATCTCGCTGTGCTCGATGCCGGTGCCGGCGCTCATGCGCAGCAGTTCGCCTGGGCCGAACACGAAGTCGTTGCCGAGGCTGTCGATGTGGTGGATGCGGCCCTGGATCGGGTAGGTCAGCGACTCGATGTCGCGGTGCCCGTGCCGCGCGAAGCCGGCGCCGGCGGCCACGCGGTCCTCGTTGAGCGCGCGCAGCGAGCCCCAGTGCATGTGGTTCGGGTCCTGGTAGTCGCCGAAGGAAAAGCTCAGGCGCGCCTGCAGCCAGTCGTTCTCCATGGCGCCGCGCTGGTGTGCGCGGCGCGTGTTCTGCTCGCCGAGGATGCGGGGCGTGGAGGCTTGCTTGTACACGGCGTCTATACAATCGTCAGTGTGCTAACAAACGGGATCCGCTGTGGCAACCAGGAAGCGTGAATCGGCGCCGGAGGCCGACGTGCAGGCGCCGGAGATCGGCATGACGACGGTCGATCCCGCGAAGGATCTGCTGTTCGCGCGGCCGGGGTTCCTGGTGCGGCGGCTGCACCAGATCCACGTGGCCATGTTCTTCGAGGAATGCCAGTCGCAGAACGTGACGCCGGTGCAGTACGCCATCCTCACGGCGCTGTCCGTCATTCCGGACCTGGACCAGACCTCGCTGGCGCAGGAAGTGGGGCTCGACCGCACCACGACGGCGGACGTGGTCAAGCGGCTCGAGGAGCGCGGCCTGGTGGTGCGCCGGCCGAACCCGAGCGACAAGCGCCTGCGCCACGTGCGCCTTACCGCCGAGGGCGAGACGGTGGTCGCATCGCTGCGCGGCGACATGGCGCGCGCGCAGGAGCGCCTGCTGGCGCCCCTGCGGCCGGCCGAGCGGACCATGCTGATGGACCTGATGCGCATCCTCGTGGAAGCGAACAACCAGTACAGCCGCACCGTCATGCGCACGATCTGAGGCGCCTTGGCTCACAGCGGGTAGACCAGGTCGTTGGCGATCACGGTGGAGTCGTAGATGGCCTGCCGCTCCTTGAGCAGCAGGCGCTCGCCCACGCGCACGAACCTGTCGTAGAAGGTGCCGGCCATGTGGATCGTGCTGGGCCCTTCGACCAGCGTCTGCAGCAGCACGAAGTTGGCCTGCGCCTCGATCTCGCCCGCTTCGGTCTCGGCGGTGACGCGGGTGTTGCTCACCAGGTGCAGCATGTAGCGCGGCGCGAACATCTGCGTGCGGGCAATGGCCACGGCGCGGTCGTGCATCATGTTGCGCCCCTCGGCATAGACCAGGCCGACCGGCATGCCGAGTTCGGCGTTCTCGCGCGCAGTCACGCGGTAGATGCCGTCCTCGGTGAAGAACTCCGGCCAGGCCTCGATGTCGCCGGTGTCGAGCACGGCGCAGTAGTCGGCGTTGAATTCCTCGATGTCGGCGCGCAGCTCGCGCGCCCGTGCGGCATCGATCCGGCGGTCGCGGTACAGCGACAGGGTTTTGGCTTTCATGCTGCTTGGAACCCCATCACTTCGCGGTAGTAGCTGTACATCGCCCGGATGGCGCTTTCCGAGATCAGCGAGCTGGACGTGCCGACGTTGCCGCTGTCGAGCTTGATGATGTTGGTGTCGGTGCTGGAGCGGCGCACGCCCTCCTGCACGAACTTCATCGCCTCGTTGTCCTCCAGCCCGAGGAAGCCCGAAGGCCCCATCAGGTTGCCCTGGCGCAGCCGGTGCTGCGTCATCTCCTCGGTGTCGTCCTCGTAGCCGAACATGGTCCATTGCATGAGCATGCTGTTCGGGCCGTTGGGAACGATCTGCCGCACGCCCAGCGTGTTCATCTCGCGCTGCACGATCAGGTTGGGCCAGATGGTCTGCATGGTCACCGACCAGGGCGAGTCGAACTCCTTGACGAACTCCAGGAACCGGTCGTCGCGCAGGCGCATGCCGTCGTGATAGGAGCGCATCTCCTTCTTGTTCTCCTCGCTCACGGCGGCGTATTTGTCCTCCTTCTTGGCCGAGGCCATGGTCCCGTGGCGGCCGTGCACCGGGTCGGCGATCATGGCGGCGTCGTTGCCCGCCACCAGCAGGCCGAACACGACCAGGAAGGAGTGCAGCAGCGTCGCGTGGTACGGGTCCTTGAGGTTCTCGTGGTACATCTTCCAGTTGCAGGGCAGTTCGTTCTTGTAGTAGCCCAGCACCTTCAGGCGCTTGCCCGGGAAGACGACGTCGAAATCCTTGAGGATCTCGGGCGTCATGTAGTCCTCGAGCGACTCCATGTCCGCGCAGTACGAGGCGAACACCACGCCGTGGCGCGTGGCCACGTGGAGCTTGCGCAAGCCGTGGTCCTCGTTGCGGAAGTCCTTGGGCATGCCGCCCTGGCGGTTGACGCCGCGCTTGAAGGGCACGCCCTGCAGGTTGCCCTTGAGGTCGTACGACCACTGGTGATAAGGGCAGACGAACTCGGTGGCGTTGCCCTGGCCGTGGCGGCAGAACTCCGCGCCGCGGTGGGCGCAGCGGTTCTCGAAGACGCTGATGGTGCCGTCCTGCGCGCGCACCACGACGACCGGGGTCGCCCCGACGTACGAGCGCTTGAAGTCGCCGACCTCGGGAATCTCGGCCTCGAGCGCCACGTAGCTCCATGAACGCCCGCGGAAGATCTTTTCCATCTCCTGGTCGTACACCGCTTCGCTGGTGTAGACCCAGTCGGGGATCGTGTGCAGGGCGTCTTCGGGCCAGCGGCAGGCGGCCAGTTCGGCGTCCTTGGCGCGTGGTGTGCGATCGATGATCGCGTGGGTGCTGTACATGGTGGCTCCGGTCAATGAAGGGCGGGGGCGGCTGCCGCGAGCGCGTCGCGCACGGCTTGCCGCAGGGAAACGGACGGATCGACGAGGCGCGAGGCATCGCAGGGCGTGCCCTGCTCGACCAGGCTGCGCAGGGGCCGCAGGTCCGCGCCGGCGTTGACGGCAATGACGCGGCGCACGCGCGCCTGCGCATCGCTGCCGATCAGGACGAACCGGGGCGCGTCGCCGTCGGCGCTCATGTCGCCGCGGCAGTCGTAGCGAAGCCCGGCGGCCGGCAGCCCGACCATCTGCACGTTGCAGCCGAACTGGTCGGTCCAGAACCAGGGCGTGGCCGCGGGCTCGGCCGGCACGCCGAGGATGGCGGCGGCGGCGATGCGGCCCTGCTCGTTCGCGTTCTGCCACGACTCGAGCCGCAGTTCGTCGCCGAGCAGGGCCTGGTGCGCGCTGGTGCAGTCGCCGGCGGCGAACACGCCCGCGGCGCTGGTGCGGCATTGCGCATCGACGCGGATGCCGCCGTTGACCGGGTGCAGCGCGATACCGCTGGCGGCGGCCAGCGCGACCTCCGGGGCCTGCCCGATGGCGACCAGCAGCAACTGCGTGCGGTGTTCGCTGCCGTCGCCAAAGGTCAGCGCGATGTGGTCGGCGTGCGGCCTGACGGCGCTGCATGGCGTGCCCAGCCGCAGCGCCACGCCTGCGCGCACTGCCCGCTCCTGCAGCCAGCGCGAGAACAGGTCCGGCACTGCGCGAGCGAGCACCCGTGGCGCCGGCTCGACGACCGTCACGTCCAGGCCCAGCGTGCGCGCGGTGGAGGCCACTTCCAGACCGAGGAAGCCGGCGCCCAGCACCGTGATTGCGGTGGCGCCCTGCAGCGCCGCGCGCAGGCCCTGCGCGTCGGCGAGTGTGCGGATGTAGTGCACCCGCGGCGTGCCGGGCGCGGCGTCGGGCAGCACGCGTGCGCTGCCGCCCGTGGCGATCAGCACCTGGCGGTAGGCAATCGATTGGCCGTCGCTGCAGTGCGCGACGGCGTTCGCGGTGTCGAGCGAGGTGACCGTGATGCCGGTGCGCAGCTCGATGCCCTTGTCTTCATGAAAGCCGGCCGGATGGATGGCCAGCCGCTCTTGCGCGGCGGCGTCGAGCAGCACGGCCTTGGATAGCGGCGGGCGCTCGTACGGCGCGCCGGGTTCGTTGCCGACCATCACGATCGGGCCGTCGTGGCCCAGGGCGCGCAGGCTGGCGGCCGCGGTGGCGCCGGCCTGCCCCGCGCCGACGATGAGGATGGGAAGCGGATGGGCCATGCGCGCCTCAGGCGTCGACGAAGACGTCGGTGCCCTCGATGCGCACCGGGTAGACGCGGATCGGCTGCGTGGCCGGCGCGCACCTGGCCTCGCCGGTTCGCAGGTCGAACTGCGCCTGGTGCAGGGGGCATTCGACGCAGCCGTCTTCCACGTAGCCGTCGGTCAGCAGGGCGTACTGATGGGTGCAGACGTTGTCCGTCACGTGGAACGCGCCGCCGCTGCGAAACAGCGCCAGCTGGGCGTCGCCGATGTTGATCGGCATCGCCTCGTCCTCCTGAAGCTGCGTGGTGGCGGCGATCTTGATCCAGGGCATGGGTCCGGCTCCTTTGAGACGTGTACTGATTCGATATCGTCAGTGTACTGAGGATAATTTGAGTTGGCGAGTGATTTTTTTGAGACGTCACGGACGGCTGCGGAATCAGGCGGTGCCGTGCGAATCAACCACCGGAAATCACCGAAACCTAGGGAAATCTCCAATGGGAGCGATGCACATTCTTCGTGCATTAGTACGCCCGTCGCGCACCCATTCGAGGCGTGCATTGCGAAGACGGTGCATTTCTTTACGTTTGAAAAAATGTCGTTGACACTCACAAATAAGCTCAGCATACTGACAAATCATGAGCCGACGCGACGCATGAGCCGGGTCGCTCATGACCCCATTGATTGACCCTCACCTCACAGGATCGAACCCATGCAACGACGCCGCTTTTTCCAGCAGACTGGGGCCGCCGCCGGCCTTGCCACGCTCGCCATCCCGGCATTGGCGCAATCGGCGCCGGCCGTGAAATGGCGCATGTCCACAAGCTGGCCCAAGAGCCTGGACACGATCTACGGTTCGGCCGATCGGATGTGCAAGCGCGTGGCCGAGCTGACGGACGGCAAGTTCGAGATCCGTCCCTTCGCCGGCGGCGAGATCGTTCCGCCGGCGCAGAACATGGAAGCGGTGAGCAACGGCACCATCGAGTGCAACCACGTGCTGGCCTCGGCTTTCATCGGCAAGGACACGGCGATCGCCTTCGACACCGGCCTGGCCTTCGGACTCAACGCCCGCCAGCACAACGCCTGGATGCACTTCGGCGGCGGCATGCCGCTGGTGCGCGAGATGTACAAGAAGTACAACGTCGTCAACTTCGTCGCCGGCAACGTCGGCGTGCAGATGGGCGGCTTCTACCGCAGCGAGATCAAGTCGGTCGCCGACCTCAACGGCCTGAAGATGCGCATCGGCGGTATCGGCGGCATGGTGCTGTCGAAGCTCGGCGCCGTGCCCCAGCAGATTCCGGCGTCGGACATCTACTCGGCGCTCGAGAAGGGCACCATCGACGCGGCCGAATGGATCGGCCCCTATGACGACCAGAAGCTCGGGCTGCACCGCGTCGCCCAGCACTACTACTCGCCCGGCTGGTGGGAAGGCAGCGCATCGATCACCTCGATGGTCAACGACAAGGCCTGGGCAGCACTGCCGGCCTCGTACAAGGCGGCGTTCGAATGCGCGGCCGCCGAGCAGACGATGGCAATGCTGGCCGACTACGACGCACGCAACCCGGATGCGCTCAAGAAGCTCATCGGCGAAGGCGCAAAGCTGGCCTACTTCCCCAAGGACGTGATGCTGGCCGCCTTCAAGGCGTCCGAGGAACTGTGGGTCGAGCTGTCGGCCAAGAACCCGGCGTTCAAGGCGATCTACCCGAAGTGGAACCAGTTCCGCCAGAACGAGGCCAGCTGGTTCCGCGTGGCCGAAAGCCCGCTGGACAACTTCACCTTTGCCGAAGTGGCGAAGCTCAAGACCTGAGCGGGACCTGCTGCCATGGAGAAACTACTGGGCGTCTCGCGCGCCATCGACGCCCTGAACCGCGGCGTGGGCCGGGCCACGTACTGGCTCGTCCTCGCTGCCGTGCTGATCAGCAGCGGCAACGCGGTCGCGCGCAAGACCTTGAGCATGAGCTCGAACGCCATGCTCGAGATCCAGTGGTATCTCTTCGCGGCGATCTTCATGCTGTGCGCCGGCTACACGCTGCTGAGCAAGGAGCACGTGCGGGTCGACCTGATCCACGCGCGCCTGTCGCGGCGCCACCAGCTCATGGTCGAGATCTTCGGCACGCTGGTGTTCATGCTGCCGGTCACGACGCTGATCCTGGTGCTTTCCTGGGCGCCCTTCGTGGATGCCTTCACCAGCGGCGAAGTCTCTCCCAACGCCGGTGGCCTGATCCGCTGGCCGGTCAAGCTGCTGATCCCCGTCGGATTCGGGCTGCTCCTGCTGCAGGGGCTGTCCGAGATCATCAAGGACGTCGCCGAGCTGCGCGCCTTGCGCCGCACGCATGACGCGCCCCGCTGAAGGCCGCGCAGCCACGACCCGGACCCCACGATGATCGAATTCCTCACGGCCTACCTGGCCCCCATCATGTTCGCCTGCCTGGTGCTGCTGCTCCTGGTCGGCTATCCCGTCGCGTTCGCCGTTGGCGCGAACGGCCTGCTGTTCGGCGCGGTCGGCGTCGCGCTGGGGCTGATCGACCTGTCGCTGTTCCAGGCCCTGCCCGAGCGCGTGTTCGGCATCATGTTCAACGAGACGCTGCTGGCGATCCCGTTCTTCACGTTCATGGGGCTGATCCTCGAGCGCAGCGGCATGGCCGAGGAACTGCTCGACACCATCGGCCAGCTGTTCGGCCCGGTGCGCGGCGGGCTGGCCTACGCGGTGATCCTGGTGGGCGCCCTGCTGGCGGCCACCACCGGCGTGGTCGCGGCCTCGGTCATTTCCATGGGCCTGATCTCGCTGCCGATCATGATGCGCTACGGCTACGACAAGCGTCTGGCCACCGGTGTCATCGCGGCATCGGGCACCCTGGCGCAGATCATTCCGCCGTCGCTGGTGCTGATCGTGCTGGCCGACCAGCTCGGCAAGTCGGTCGGCGACATGTACGCCGGCGCCCTGGTGCCCGGGCTGGTGCTGACGGGCCTGTACGCGCTCTACGTCTTCGTCTACTCGATGCTCAAGCCCGGCTCGGCACCGGCCCTGCCGCCCGAGGCGCGCACCCTGCGCGGCGCCGCGCTCGGCCTGCGCGTGCTGACCTCGCTGGTGCCGCCGCTGGTGCTGATCTTCCTGGTGCTCGGCACCATCTTCATGGGCATCGCGACGCCGACCGAGGGCGGTGCGATGGGCGCGGTCGGTGCCCTGGCGCTGGCCCTGGTGCGGCGCAAGCTGTCGATGCCGCTGCTGCGCCAGGCGATGGACAAGACGGCCAAGCTGACCTGCTTCGCCATCTTCATCCTGGTCGGCGCCACGGTGTTCGGCCTGGTCTTCCGCGGCGTCGACGGCGACATCTGGGTCGAGCACCTGCTGACCAGCCTGCCCGGCGGCCAGCTGGGCTTCCTGATCGCGGTCAACCTGCTGGTATTCGTGCTGGCCTTCTTCCTGGACTTCTTCGAGCTGGCGTTCATCATCGTGCCGCTGATCGCGCCGGTGGCGGACAAGCTGGGCATCGACCTGATCTGGCTGGGCGTGCTGCTGGCCGTGAACATGCAGACCTCGTTCATGCACCCGCCGTTCGGCTTCGCGCTGTTCTACCTGCGCTCGGTGGCCGGCAAGGAGATCGCCACCGGCGACATCTACCGCGGCGCCATTCCCTTCGTGGTGCTCCAGCTCGTCATGGTCGGCCTGGTCATTGCTTTCCCGGGCATGGTCACGGGCAACCTGCACAAGGCCAGGAAGCTCGACCTGGACACCATCAGAATCGAGGTGCCCCACGCGGGCGGGGCCGACCCGGCCGCCTACCCGGGCAGCAGCGGCGGTGGCGCCTTCGAGCCCCCATCGCCGTTCGAACAAGCCAAACCATGACCAACGAATCCAACGCACACCACGCGGCGCCCGCAGGCCAGGGCGTGGGCGCCCGCGTCCTTCGCAAGGAGGACGCGCGCCACCTGCACGGCAAGGGCAACTTCGTCGCCGACATGAGCATGCCCGGCCTTTCCGAGGTGGCCTTCCTGCGCAGCCCGCTGGCGCACGCGACGATCGTCGCGGCGCGCCTGCCGGCCCAGGACGCCGAGCGCGTCATCCTGCGCGAGGCAATGGCCGACGCCCGGGACATCGTGGCCGACTCGACGCTGCCGACCTACCAGCGCTCGGCGCAGCCGCCGCTGGCCGCCGGCAAGGTGCGCTTCGTCGGCGAGCCCGTGGCCATGGTGTATGCGCCCACGCGGGCGCAAGCCGAGGACCTGGCCGAGCTGGTGGAGGTGGAGTACGAGGAGCTGCCGGTCTATGCAGACGCCGACACCTCCCGCGCCGCCACCGGCGAGCTGATGCACCCGGGTTGGCGCGACAACACCTTCGTCACGCTGCAGGCCGACAAGGACTTCGAGGCCCACGCCAAGGGCGCGGCCCTGGTGGTCAAGCGCGAGATCTCGCTGGCCCGCCAGTGCATGGTCCCGATGGAAGGCAAGGCCGTCCTGGCCTACTGGGACCACCAGGCGGACCAGCTGGTGGTGGTCAGCGCCACGCAGGTGCCGCACATGATCCGCACCGTGCTGGCCGAATGCCTCGAGCTGGACCAGGCGCGCGTGCGCGTCATTTCGCCGGACGTCGGCGGCGCCTTCGGCTACAAGTGCGTGCTGCAGCAGGAAGAGCTCTGCGTGGCCTGGCTGGCCAAGACGCACCGCAAGCCGTTCCGCTACATAGAGGACCGGCGCGAGCACCTGATCGCGGGCGCCAACACGCGCGAGCACAAATACGAAATGACCGCCTACGCCGACGAGCGTGGGCGCCTGCTGGCACTGGACGCGCGCATCACCATCGACGGCGGCGCGTACTCGGTGTGGCCGTTCACCATCGGCCTGGAGCCGGGCCAGGCCGTGGGCAACCTGCCGGGCCCCTACGCATTCCGCGGCTACCGCTGCGTCACCGAATGCGTGGCCACCAACAAGCCCGGCTTCGTGCCCTACCGCGGCGTGGCGCGCACCGGCGTGTGCCTGGCCATGGAACTGACCATCGATGCCATTGCCCGCGCGGTCGGCCGCGAGCCCTGGGAAGTGCGCCAGGACAACCTGGTGCCGGCCAGCGCCATGCCCTACGTCAACGTGGCGAACAAGCATTTCGACGGCGGCGACTACCCGGCCAGCCTGCTCAAGGCGCGCGACATGATCGACTTCGCGTCGGTGCGCCAGCGCCAGCGCGAGACCCGCGACGACGGCAGGCTGATCGGCATCGGCTTTGCGACCTACACCGAGCAGTCCGCGCACGGCACCTCGGTCTTCGCGACCTGGGGCACGCCGGTGATTCCCGGCTTCGACCAGGCCACGGTGCGGGTCACGCCCGACGGCGGCCTGGAGATCCGCGTGGGGGTCCATTCGCATGGCCAGGGCATGGAGACCACCTTCGCCCAGATCGCGCACGAGATCCTGGGCGTGGACATCGCCCGCATCAAGATGCTGCACGGCGACACCGGGCAGACGCCCTTCTCGACCGGCACGTATGCCTCGCGCTCGCTCGTCATGTCCGGCGGCGCGGTCTCGCGCGCCTGCAAGGCCCTGGCGCCGCGACTGCTTCAAATCGGGGCGCACCTGCTGGGCGAGGCGGACGAGGCGGTACGCTTCGAAGCCGGGCACGTGGTCGGCGCGAGCGGCCGCGTGTCGGTCGCCGACGTTGCCCGCGCCTGGTTCATCGACCCGAGCCGGCTGCCGGCCGACGTCGACCCGACCGGGCTCGAGATCACCATCGGCTACAAGCCCAAGGTGGACACCGGCGCCTTCACCTATGCCAGCCACGCCGTGACGGTCGCGGTCGACCCGCAGACCGGCCACGTGGAGATCCTGGACTACGTGATCGTCGAGGACTGCGGGACCATGATCAACCCGATGGTGGTCGAGGGGCAGACCTTCGGCGGCGTTGCGCAGGGCATCGGCACCGCGCTGTACGAAGAGACGCCTTACGACCGCAACGGCCAGCCGCTGGCCTCCACGCTGGCCGACTACATGCTGCCCGGCGCCACCGAGGTGCCGCACATGCGCATCCATCATTTCGAGACGCCTTCGCCGCACACCGAGTTCGGCGCCAAGGGCATGGGCGAAGGCGGTGCGATCGCGCCGCCGGCGGCCATCCTCAATGCCGTGAACGATGCCCTGCGCCCGCTGGGCGCCGAGGTATCGCAGACCCCGCTGTCGCCGCGCCGCCTGCTGCAGGCGATTGCCGACGCGCAGGTGGTCGGCACCCGCAAGGCCGCATGAGGACCGGACGATGAAAGCAGCCTCTTTCGAGTACCACCGGCCCGCTTCCCTGGCCGACGCGCTGCGGGCGCTGGCGGCCGCCCCCGGCACCGCCAAGGTGATGGGCGGCGGCCAGTCCATGGGCCCCATGCTCAACCTGCGCCTGACGCGCCCGAGCCAGGTGATCGACCTGTCCGCCCTGCCTGAACTGCGCCAGGTGGCCAGGGACGGCGACAACATCCGCATCGGCGCGGCCGTGACGCATGCCGAGATCGAGGACGGCGTGCATCCGGCGCTGCGCGCGGGGCTGCTGCAGTCCGTGGCCGGCGGCATTGCGTACCGCGCCATCCGCAACCGCGGCACCGTGGGCGGCAGCCTGGCGCATGCCGATCCCGCGGCCGACTGGGTGCTGGCCATGTCGGCGCTGGGCGCGCAGATCGAGATCGCCTCGGCCGCAGGCACGCGCCGCGTGCCCATGGACCGCTTCATGCACGGCGCCTACACCACCGACCTGGCGGAGGGCGAAGTCATCGCCGCCGTCCGGGTGCCGGTGCTCGGCGACGCCGCGCGCTGGGGCTATCACAAGTTCTGCCGCAAGACCGGCGAGTTCGCCGAGGCCAGCTGCGCCGCGGTGTTCGACGCCGAGCGCAAGCTGGCGCGCGTGGTCGTCGGCGCCCTCGACGGCGCGCCTCAGGCCCTGCCGGCGCTCGCCGCGCAGGTGGCGCGCAGCGGCGCGCTGCCCGAGCGCGCGGCCGTCGAGGCCGCCGTGGCGACCGCCGCCGCGACCAAGGATGCGATCGATCGCAAGCTCCTGGTCGCCGCGGTGGAGCGCTGCCTTCAACAGGTCCTGAACACGGAGACCGTGCAATGACGTCGATTGCCGTCGAGATCAACGGCCGGGAAATCCGGCGCGACGTGCCCGCGCGCATGCACCTGGCGGACTTCGTCCGCGAGGAAGGCCGCCAGACCGGCACCCACCTGGGCTGCGAGCATGGCGTGTGCGGCGCCTGTACCGTGCTGGTCGACGGCCAGCCCGTGCGCTCGTGCATCACCTTTGCGGTGGCCTGCGACGGGGCCCAGGTGACCACCGTCGAAGGCTACGACGCCGACCCCGTCATGGCCCTGCTGCGGCCGGCCTTCTCGCGCCACCACGCCCTGCAGTGCGGCTACTGCACGCCGGGCATGCTGGCCACCGCGCGCGACATCGTGCTGCGCTTTCCGCAGGCCGACGAGCAGAAGGTGCGGCTGGAACTGTCGGGCAACCTGTGCCGCTGCACCGGCTACGTCGGCATCGTGGCGGCCATCCGCGACGTGCTGGCCCAGACGAGCGGCGACGCGCATCCGCAGATCGCCGCGCTGCGCGAGGCCACGCGCGCCATTCGCGGCGCAGCGGTCATCCCGATCGCCAAGGCGGCCTTCACGCCGTTCGAGGCGGCGGACACGGGCAATGCCGCCGCGCCGGCCGACAGCCCGGCCCCGGCCGCCGAGCCCGCCGCCGAGACCGGCGCCACGGCCAACGGCACGCGCATCACCGGCAACTTCACGGTGCCCTATCCGGCGGACCAGGTCTGGCAGTTCATGGCCGACCTTCCGGCGGTGGCCGCCTGCCTGCCGGGCGCGGAGCTGACCGAGCATTCCGACAACCGCGTCAAGGGCCGCGTGGCGATCAAGTTCGGGCCGATGTCGGCCAGCTTCAACGGCGCGGCGCGGCTCGAGCGCGACGAAGCCGCGCGTTCGGCCGTGCTCAAGGGCGCGGGCCAGGACACGCTGAGCCAGTCGCGCGCGAACGGCGACGTGGCCTATCGGCTGGTCGAGCTGTCGCCCGCGTCGACGCGGGTCGACGTCGACCTGCTGTACGCGCTGCAGGGCCCGCTGGCGCAGTTCTCGCGCTCGGGCCTGGTCAAGGATTTCGTCGGGCGCCTCATCCAGGAGTTCGGCAAGAACGTGGCGCGGCGCATGGACCCCGCGCGCGCGCCCGGTGCGCAACTGCCGCCCGCCCGGCTCAACGCGATGAGCCTGGGCTGGAGCGTCCTGTGGTCACGGATCCGGCGCCTGTTCGGCCGCGCCGACTGAAGAAAGAGCCGACAACCCGTCCCCCCATCCCCCTTCGCGGCGCCGGCCGGAAACCGGCGCCATCGGCGGAGCCTTGCCCATTCAATTCGTTCTGGAGGTCCAATCGTCATGACTGCATCGATCCCGAAGCTCGTCGCCCGCCTGCTGGCCGGGTGCATGGGCCTGGCCCTGGCGGCCAGCGCCGCCGCGCAGGCGCCCGAGAAACTCAAGGTCCGCCTGGACTGGACGCCCTGGGGCGTGCATGCCGCCTTCCACCTGGCGCAGCAGAAGGGCTGGTTCAAGGCGGCCGGCCTGGACGTGGAGATGGAGGACGGCAACGGCTCGGTCACCACGGTGCAGATCGTCGGCGGCGGCGAGCAGTTCGACGTCGGCCATGCCGCGCTGGCCTCGATGATGATCGCGCGGGACAAGGGGCTGCCGGTCAAGGCCGTTGCCGTGTTCGCACGCCTGAGCGACGTCGGGCTGCTGGTGCCGCAGGGCGCCGGCATCAAGGGCCCGCAGGACCTCAAGGGCAAGAAGGTGGCCTACACCGCGGGCTCGCTGGAGGCGCCCTTCATCGACGCGTTCCTCGCCGCCGGCGGCCTGAAGAAAAGCGACATCGAGCTGATCAACGTCGATGCCGCCGGCAAGGCCGCGACCTATGCCGCCGGACGCACCGATGCGGCCTTCTCGACCATTCCGTTCTTCCTGCCGGTGGTGTCGCAGACGCGGCCTTCCGAAGGCATCCGCTTTGCGGACTACAAGCTGAACATGCCCAGCTTCGGCCTGTTCGCACCCGAGTCGAAGCTCGCGACGCGCCGCGAGGCGATTTCCAAGTTTGCCAGCGTGGTCGGCGCCGCCTGGCAATACGTCTATGACGGCCACGAGGACGAGGCGGTCGATGCGATCGTGGCGCAGCGCCCGCAGGCCAAGCTCGACAAGAAGGTGCTGCGCGGACAGATCGACGCCTTGCGCGGCTTCTTCCAGCTGCCCCCGCCCGCGGGCCAGCCGCTCGGCGCGCCGGTGGCCGCTGACTGGGCCACGGCCGTCAAGACGCTGACCGACGCCGGGCTGCTCAAGACGATCAAGGACGGCAACGACTTCTTCGTGCCCGGCATGGTGCGAGCCGTGGCGCCGGCAGGCGCCACCGCCACGAAGTAGGCCATGGGAGCGGCGACGATCCGCGCCAGGGGCGTGCGCAAGGTCTATCCGGGCGAGCGCGCGCTCACGGCGCTCGACGGCATCTCGCTCGACGTGCGGCCGGGGGAGTTCATCAGCATCCTCGGGCCCAGCGGCTGCGGCAAGAGCACCTTCCTGCGCTGCGTGGCCGGGCTGGAGGACATCACCGGCGGCGAACTGCAGGTCGATGGCCGGCCGGTGGCGGGCCCGCCCGACCACGTCGGCATGGTCTTCCAGCGCGACGCGCTGCTCGAGTGGCGCAACATCGAGCGCAACATCCTCCTGCCGGTCGAGTTCGCGCGCAAGCCCGCGCAGGCCTACCGGGCGCGCATGGCGCAGCTGCTGCGGCTGACCGGGCTGTCCGAATTCGGCGACCGCTATCCGCGCGAACTGTCCGGCGGCATGCGGCAGCGCGCCGCGATCTGCCGCGCCCTGATCGACCAGCCCAGCCTGCTGCTGATGGACGAGCCTTTCGGGGCGCTCGATGCGCTCACCCGCGACCAGATGAACGTGGAGCTGCAACGCATCTGGCTGGAGACCCGCAACACGGTGATGTTCGTCACGCACGGCATCGCCGAGGCGGTGTTCCTGGCCGACCGCGTGGTGGTGCTGTCGCCGCGGCCCGGTCGGATCGCCGACATCATCGAGGTCGACCTGCCGCGCCCGCGGCGGCTGGCCGTGCGCGAGACGGCCGCCTTCGGCGCCTACACCGGCCATATCCGCCAGCTGTTCCACGAGATGGGCCTCATCAACGAGGAACCGGACGCCGCGCAGCAGGAGGTGGCCGCATGAGCACGCTCAGGCAGAAGGGGCGCCAATGGGGCCTGGGTGCCCTCACGGCGGTGGTGTTCCTGCTGGCATGGGAGGCGCTGGTGCGGCTGATGCACGTGCGGCCCATCACTTTGCCGCCGCCCAGCGCGGTGCTGCTGGAGCTGGCCCATGAATGGCGCTGGTATCTCGAGCATGCGGGCTTCACGCTGCTGACCACGCTCGGCGGCTTCGCGCTGGCGGTGATCATCGGCGTGCTGCTGGCCATGCTGCTGGTGGCGTCGCGCCGCTTCGAGCATGCGGTCTACCCGCTGATCGTGGCGCTCAACAGCGTGCCCAAGGTCGCCATCGCGCCACTGTTCGTGATCTGGCTGGGCACCGGCTCGCAGCCGAAGATCGCCATCGCCTTCCTGATCGCGGTGTTCGCCGTCATCGTCGACGCGGTGCACGGCCTGCGCTCGGTGCCGCAGGACGTGCTCGACCTGGGGCGCGTGCTCAAGGGATCCACGCTCGACTTCTTCCTCAAGGTGCGCCTGCCCTGCGCGCTGCCGTCGATCCTGACCGGCATGAAGGTCGCCATCTCGCTCGCGCTGGTCGGCGCGATCGTCGGCGAGTTCGTGGCGTCGCAGCGCGGCCTGGGCTACGTCATCCTGAGCGCGCAAGGCACTTTCGACACCACGCGTGTGTTCGCGGCGATCGTCGTGCTCGCGCTGATGGGCATCGGGTTGTACGGCGGCCTGGCCTGGACCGAGCGGCGCGTGACGCCGTGGCGGAAGGTGGATTGAGCGGGGCGCGGGGCCCGCAGAGCTACGCCTTGCGACGCGTCTTGGGCTGGGCAGTTGGCTCGGCTCGCAGCGTCTGCAGCAGCAGCTCGGCGAGCTCGGCCCGCCTTGCAGCCGACATGCGCGGCTTGATGGAGGCAATCGACACGGCGGCGAACGGCGTGGCGCCGCCGGCGAGGATGGCCGCGCCGACGCCGGCAACGCCTTCGGTCACCGTGTCCAGCATCTCCGAGTAGCCGCTGCGGCGGGTGCGGGCGACGACTTTCGAGAGGCGTTCGGCAGTGAGTCCCGCGGCCTCGAAGGCGGCCGCGTGTCGGGCCGTGATCTGCTCGATCTCCTCGTCCGGCAGCGCCGCCAGCATGGCCATGCCGCCCACGCCGATGCCGAGCGGGCGGATGTCTCCGACGCGGGTGCTGAAGATCTTCACCGGAAAGGCGCCGTCTTCCCGCTTCAGGCACATGCTGTAGTCGCCCTGCCGCACCAGCAGGAACACGGTGTCCTCGGAAATGCGGGCGAGGCGCTGCACGTGCGCCTCGTAGGTGGAGATGACCGGTGCGCGCGTCAGCGATGCGAAGCCCAGCCGCATCGCGTCGAGCCCCAGGCGGTAACGGCGCGTCAACGGATCGCGATCGGCGAATTGTTCCTCGACCAGGCAGGTCAGCAGCCGATGCGCCGTCGAGCGTTCGAGGCCCGTGGCCGACATGACCTCCGTGACGCCCATTCCCTCCCCGTGATGGCTTGCCAGCGTACGCAGCACCTGGAGCGCCCGTCGCATGTTCTGGGCCCCCGGGGTTTCCTGAGGGTTGCTCACGATATGGGAACTTGCCCTTGTTGTAGTTGCCATGTGGGAATCATCGCAGAAATGATGCGGGGCATGACTTCCTCCCTCATCCTTGTCGAGCAGTTCGGGCCGGTGCGCCGCCTGTCACTCAACCGTCCCGATGCGCGCAACGCGCAAAGCCAGCAGTTGCTGGAGGAGCTGGATGCCCAGTTCGATGCCGCCCAGGCGGATGCGCAGACGAGGGTCGTCGTCCTCGGGGCCATCGGCGCGCATTTCTCGGCGGGGCACGACCTGAAGCAGGCGCAGGCCGAGCGCGCGGAGTTCACCGTCGAGGAACGCTGGGCCTACGAGCAGAAGATCTACTTCCAGTACTGCATGCGGATCTGGGATTTCCCAAAGCCGACGATTGCCCAGGTGCAGGGCGCCTGCGTGGCCGCGGGCTTCATGCTGGCCAACATGTGCGACCTGGTGGTGGCATCGGAAGACGCCTTCTTCTCCGATCCGGTGACGCACACGATGGGCGCCGCGGCGACCGAGGTGCTCATCCATCCCTGGGTACTCGGCCTTCGCCAGGCCAAGGAACTGCTGTTCACCGGCGAAAGGATCGGCGCGGCCGAGGCCAAGGCAATGGGCATGGTCAACCGGGTGGTGGCGCGCGATGCGCTGGAGGCGCAGACGCTCGAGCTTGCGCAGCGCATTGCCAAGGCGCCGCCGTTCGCGCTGCAGGTGCTCAAGAAGTCCCTCAACCGCTCGATGGACGTGCGCGGCATGCGCGAGGCCTTGTCCGCCCACTTCGACCTGCACCAGCTCAGCCACGTGAGCGAGGAATATCGCCGCACCAAGGAGGCCGGCCTGGCCAGCGCGATCGTGCGGGGAGCCGGGGCATGAGCGGCGGCGCACACCGTCTCGACCCGCTCCTGCGGCCCGCTTCGATCGCGCTGATCGGCGCCAGCACCAATCCCGGCCGCATCGGGGGCATGCCGCTGGACCTGCTGCGCCACTTTGGCTACGAGGGCCAGGTGTATCCGGTGAACCCCAAATACGAGGAAGTGTTTGGCTGGCGCTGCTGGCCCGACATCGAGTCGTTGCCGGCCGCCCCGGACCTGGTGGTGCTGGCCATCGCGGCAGAGGACGTGACCGCGATGCTCGAGCGCTGCCATGCCAAGGGCGCGCGCGCCGCCATCGTCTATGCCGCGGGCTTTGCCGAGGCCGGCGACGCCGGTGCCGCGCTGCAGCGCGAGCTCGAAGCCTTTGCCGCGCGCAGCGGCATGGCAGTGGCCGGCCCCAACTGCATGGGCTTTGCCAATCTCAACCTGAAGGCGCACACCGCCTTCGCCTCGGTGTTCAAGACCTCGCCGGCGCAGCATGAGCGCGGACGCGTGAGCATCGTCACGCAAAGCGGCAACGTGTGCTCTGCGGTGTTCGCGCTCATCCGGCGCCTGGGTGTGCCGGTCAGCCAGTTCATCAACACGGGCAACGAGGCGTGCGTGGAGTTCTCTCAGTACCTCGAGTTCCTGGCGCAGGACGAGCAGACCGATTGCGTCGTGGGCTACGTCGAGCAGCTGCGCAACGGGCCGCGGTTCATCGACGCCGCGCTGGCGCTGGCCGAGCAAGGCAAGCCGCTGGTGATCTACAAGGCCGGCGAGACGGACAAGGGCTCCGAAGCCGTCCGCTCGCACACCTCGGCCCTGGCCGGCGACCTGGCCATCTACGGCGCGGCGTTCGACCAGCTGAACGTGATCCGCGGCACCGATTTCGCCCAGATGGCAGACCTGGCCTACCTGAGCGGCTTCCGGTGGCGCAGTGCCGGCAAGCGGGTGGCGGTGCTGACCATGTCCGGCGCGCTCGGGGCGATCCTGGCCGACAAGTTCATCGCGGCGGGGCTGGACGTGCCGACGCTGAGCGCCGACCTGCAGCAACGCCTGCGCGCGGGAATCCCGGACTACGGCATGGTGTCGAACCCGGTGGACGTGACCGGCAACGTCGTCAACGCGCCGGAGTTCGTGCGCACGATCTTCCAGGCGCTGGCGCAAAGCGATGAATTCGACACGGTCGTCGTCTACGCCCCTGGCTACCTGCTCGATCGGATGGCCGAGCCGTTGATCGAGGTGTGCGCCGCGCATCCCCGCCTGTTCGTCGCCATCGACACGGGTGCGGCGCAATCGCGCGAACGCCTGGCCGCGGCCGGCGTGCCCGTCTTCGACGACATCGGTCGTGCCAGCCAGGCGTTGGGGCCTTTCCTGCGCTGGCACGAGCGCCGCGAAGGCGTGGCACGCTGGGCAGCGCTGCGCTCGCGGGCCGCCGCATCGACCAGGCCGGTCGGCATCCCCGACAGCCCGCTGAACGAGCATCAGACCAAGCGGCTTCTGGCGGAGTGGGGCATCCCCGTGTTGGCGGAGGTCGCGGCCAGCGATGCCGATGCGGCGGTGGATGCGGCATGCCGCCTCGGCTTTCCGGTGGCGGTGAAGATCCTGAGCGCAGACATCGCGCACAAGACCGAAGCCGGCGGCGTCAGGCTCGGGCTGGCGGACGAAGACGCCGTGCGTGCCGCGTGCGGGCAGATCATGGCGTCGGTGCGCAGGCATGCGCCCCAGGCGCGCATCGACGGATTCCTGGTCCAGCGCATGGCGGGCGAAGGCGTGGCGGAACTGATCGCCGGCGTCACGCACGACCCCGTGTTCGGGCCCGCGCTCACCGTCGGGCTGGGCGGGGTGCTGACGGAGATCTACCGCGACGTGACGCACCGCCTGCTGCCGGTGGACGACGCGCTTGCCGGCGAAATGCTCAAGGGCCTGAAGGCGTGGCCGTTGCTCGACGGGTTCCGCGGCAGGCCGGTGGCCGACGTCCCGGCGGCCAGCCGGGCGGTGGCGTCCCTTTCGGCTGCGGCGCTTGCGCTGGGCCCGCATGCCGCCGAGATCGAGATCAATCCGCTGCACGTGCGCGCGGACGGCGCCGCAGCGCTCGACGCGCTGATCCTGTTCAAGCCCTGAGTCCGAATACCAACTGGAGACAAGCCAATGAAGATGCTTCGAACGCTTTGCGCAATGTTCCTCGCCAGCGCCGCAGCGCTGGCGCCCACGATCGGCGGCGCCCAGGAGGCGTGGCCCACCAAGCCGGTCCACGTGGTCCTGCCGTTTCCGCCAGGCGGCGTCACCGATCTGCTGGCCCGCGCACTCGGCGAGAAGCTGACGGTCCGGCTCGGCCAGCCCGTGATCGTGGAGAACAAGGCAGGCGCAGGCACCATCCTCGCGTCCGACTACGTCGCGCGTGCGCCTGCCGATGGGTACACCTTCCTGTTCGCCGCCTCGTCGCTGGGCACTGCGCCGCTGCTCTATGACAAGGTGTCGTACGACCCGATCAAGAGCTTCGTGCCGGTGACGCTGGTCGCGTCGGTCGTGCACGTGCTGGAAGTGGGCCCTTCCCTGCCGGTGAAATCGGTCAAGGAACTGATTGCCTATGCGAAGGCGCATCCGGAAAAGCTCAACTACGCGTCGACGGGCGCCGGCAC
Source organism: Variovorax sp. (assembly GCF_035634955.1). Taxonomy (GTDB): domain Bacteria; phylum Pseudomonadota; class Gammaproteobacteria; order Burkholderiales; family Burkholderiaceae_C; genus Variovorax. The sequence goes on from NZ_DASQBZ010000015.1 coordinate 73,382, forward strand.
CTCCACCCATCTCGAGGCCGAGCTGCTCAAGAGCATGGCCGGCATCCAGATGAATCACATCCCGTACAAGGGCAGCGGGCCGGCGCTGACCGACCTCGTCGGTGGCCAGGTGAATGTGATGATCGATGCGCTGGGCTCGTCGGGCCCGTTCATCCGCGACGGAAAGCTGCGCGCGCTGGCAGTCACCACGGCCAGGCGCTCGGCCGCCGTGCCCGACCTTCCGACGGTGGCCGAATCCGGCCTGCCCGGCTACGAGGCGATGCCATGGCTGGGTCTGGTGGCACCGGCCGGCACGCCCAAGGCCGTGGTGGACCGGATGCATCGCGAGGTGGTCAAGGTGCTGGCCGAGCCGGAACTGCGCGAGCGCCTCAAGGGCTGGGGCCTCGACCCGATCGGCAACACCCCGGAAGAGTTTTCCGCATTCATCGCGGATGACGTGAAGAAATGGGATCGCGTCATTCGCGAGGCCAGCATCAAGCTGAACTAGGCCCATGCAGTTCGCATTGACGCAAGACCAGGCGCTCATCGCCGAAAGTGCGCGGGACTGGCTCGCGGGGCATTACGACTTTCGCGCGCGGGAACAAGGCGTGCATCGCGACGGCGGCAGCGCGGCCGTCTGGGCGGCCTGGGGAGAACTCGGCTGGCTGGCGCTGCCGCTGCCGGCCGTTCATGGCGGCATCGAGGGCGGGCCGCTCGAGGCCGGCCTGCTGATGCAGGCGCTGGGCCGACACCTGGCGGTCGAGCCCTACGTGTCCGGCGTGCTGCAGGCTGCGCGCCTGTTGTCGCTCGCCGGCAGCGCGGCGCAGCAGGACAAGTGGCTGCCGCCGGCCGCCTCGGGACGTGCCCGGCTGGCGCTGGCGCACGACGAGACGCAGATGCGGTCGCCGTGGGATCTGCCCGGCTGCACCTTGCAGAGCAATGGCGGGCAATGGGTGCTGTCTGGCAGCAAGGCCAGCGCGAGCGGCGCCGCGGGCGCCGACGCGTGGCTGGTGAGCGCCGTGGAGCCGGCCACGGGCCGGCTGAGAATCGCCGTGGTGCCTGCCGGCGTTTCCGGTGCGCGCGTCGAGGCGCACGACACCACGGACGGCGCACGCGCCGCCGACCTGCACTTCGACGCGGTGTCGCTTGGCCAGGACGCCGTGCTTGGCGAACAGGACCAGGATGCGCGCGCGTCGCTGGAGCGTGTGGTTGCCGAGGGCATCGTCGCGCACTGCTGGGAGGCCACCGGCGTGATGCAGGCTTCGATGGAGCAGACGGCCCGGTACGTGCGCGAGCGCCGCCAGTTCGGCAAGGCGCTGGCGGAGTTCCAGGTGATCCAGCACCGCCTGGCCGAGATGCTGGTGCAATGCACCGAGGCCCAGGCGGCCTGCGAGCTGGCCGCCATGCGGCTCGCACGAGACGGCAATGTGCAGGATGTCGCGGCCGCCGCGCGCAGCAAGGTCACGCGGGCCGCAAGATACGTGGCGCAGGAGTGCGTGCAGCTGCACGGCGCCATGGGTGTTTGCGAAGAACTGCCGATCGCAAGCGCGTTCCGGTCCATGCTGGCCTTGTGCGCGCGGGGCGGCAACGGCAAGACCCACGCGCAGCGCCTGGGGGAGCGCCTGCTGTCGACCGGCAGCCATGAACACAGCGTGACATTGGGGGCGGCTGCATGAACCTGGCACTTTCGACGGCCGACATGGCGTTTCGCGACGAGGTTCGCCAGTTCCTGGACGAGCACCTCACCGACGAACTGCGGCAAGGGCAGCGGCGCACCACCGCCATGTACCCGGAGCCCGAAATCTCCGGTCCGTGGCAGAAGATCCTGCATCGGCGCGGATGGCTGGTGCCCCTGTGGCCGACGGAATGGGGCGGCACGGGCTGGACGGCCCTGCAGCGCTTCATCTTCGAGACGGAATGCGCGCTGGCCGGTGCGCCGCTGGTGCACCCGATGGGCGTGCGCCTGCTGGGCCCGGTTCTGCTGCGATTCGGCACACAGGCGCAGAAGCACGAACACCTTCCGCGCATCCTGTCGGGCGAAGACTACTGGTGCCAGGGCTTCTCGGAGCCGGGCGCGGGGTCCGACCTTGCCGCATTGTCCCTGCGGGCTCGCAAGGACGGGCAGGACTACGTGCTCGACGGCAGCAAGATCTGGACGACCCACGCCCACCATGCCAACCGCATGTTCGCCCTCGTGCGCACCAGCGACGATGGCAAGCGCCAACAGGGCATCAGCTTCCTGCTCATCGACATGGGCACGCCCGGCATCACCGTGCGTCCCATCCGCACCATCGGCGGGGACCATGACGTCAACGAAGTGCACTTCGACAGCGTGCGTGTGCCGCAGTCCAACCGGGTGGGCGAGGAGAACGCCGGCTGGGAATGCGCCAAGTACCTGCTCGAGTTCGAACGCGGTGCGGGCATCTTCAGTCCGCGGCTGCGTGCGCAGCTGATCAAGGTGGCCCAGGCCCTGAAGGCGGGAGCCGCCCACGCGGACGCGCACCTGATGCGCAGCTTCGGCGAGGTGTGCGCCGATCTGGACACCTTCGAATGGCTGGAGATGCGCACCATGGCGTCCCTGGCGCCGGGCGAGCGACCGGGACCCGCCGCGTCGGTGCTCAAGCTGCGCGCGAGCCGGCTCAAGCAGGCGATCGGCGCACTCGGCGTGGAGGCGCTGGGGCTCGATGCCGTGCGCTGGCGGGAAGAGCCCGCGTCGCCGCGGGCGGAAGCGGCGCAAGAGGGCCTTCCATCGTTGCTGGTGCCCGAATACTGCAACAGCCGCGCCTTCACCATCTTCGGCGGTGCGCAGGAGATCCAGCTCGGGCTGATCGCGCGGCAGTTGCTGGACTGAGGCACGCCAGGCCGCGGCGGCCTCTTACAGATAAGTCCAGAGCATCTTCGTCGCCAGCACGTAGAGCAGGCAGGCGAAGACCCGGCGGAGGATGCCGACCGGCAGGCGATGGGCGGCCCGGGCGCCCATCGGGGCGGTCAGCACGCTGCCGGCCACGATGCCGGCCAGCGCGGGGCCATGCACGAACCCCACGGCCAGCGGAGGAAGACCCGCGACGTTCCAGCCGCTGAACACGTAGCCGAGCGTGCCCATCACCGCCACCGGCACGCCGAGCGCCGCGCCCGTGCCGATCGCGGTGGTCATGGCGACGCCGCAGAACAGCATGAACGGCACGGTGAGGAACGCGCCGCCGGCGGAGACCAGGCCGCAGACGACGCCGATGACGAGCCCGATCGCGACCAGGGCCGGCGTGCCGGGCAGTGTCCGCGCGGCCGATGGCTTGCGCCCGATCAGGATCTGCGTTGCGCCCGCATAGACGATCGCGCTGAAGGCCAGCGCGAGCGCACGCTGCGGAACCCACGCCGACAGCGCTGTGGACAGCAGCGTGCCGATGACCATGGCCGGCCCCACGCGGCGCACCAGGGACCAGTCCACGCCCCCGAGCCGATGATGCGCGCGCACGCTGGCGCTGGAGGTGAACACGATGGACGCCATACCGGTGCCCAGGGCGAGATGCACGACGTGGTCCGGCGCGAAATGCTGCGCGGTGAACAACGACGCCAGCACCGGCACGAGCGTCATGCCGCCGCCGATACCGAGGAGGCCGGCAAGAAAGCCCACCAGGGCACCAGCGGCGAAGTAGAGCGCGATCCAGGTCATGCGCGCGAGTATGTCGCGTGTCGACGATGCCCGCCTTCGGGCGCCGCCTCCTACCCGCCGCGTTGCGGATGGATCGTCTCGCCCCGCTCCAGCATGGCTACGAACTCCGCGATCTTCCGCTTGCGCCCTGCATCGGTGCGCATGTTGCGCGTGCGGAACGCCAGCGCAAAGCGGTTCTGCGCCGACAGCCTGTCCAGCATCGCCCTGGCTTTTGGGTTCGCGTCGATTGCGGCCTGGAGGTCGGGGGGAATCGTCATGTCCTTGCCGCTCTTGTAGGCCTGCGTCCAGCGCCCGTTGGCCTTGGCGGCCGCGACTTCGCGCAGTCCGTGCTCGGTCATGCGGCCTTGCGCGACAAGGCGCGCGACGTTGTCGACGTTGATCTGGCTCCAGATGCTTGTCTTGCCGCGCGGCGAGTAGCGCTGCAGGAAGCTCTTGTCGTCGAATCCCTTGCGCACGCCGTCGATCCAACCCCAGCACAGGACGGCGTCGACCGCCTGCGCGGGCGTGATCGAGGGCAGGCCCGACGCGACCTTGTGGATCTTGATCCACACCTCAGGCTCCTTGTCGTGATGCCGGGCGAGCCAGCGGTAGAAGGCTTCGCCGTCCGCGAATTCGTGGACGCGCGACGGATCGATCTCGCGAGCGGCGGTCATCCTGCAAGTATCGCCGCCGGCGCCGTGCGCTCAGGCGGCGCGCAGGCGTGCGGGGCTTCTGGCGAGGCTCGCGGCGGCGCCGGCCAGCGCGGCCAGGGCCGCCAGTGCCATGCCCCAGTGCACCGCGTCGTGGGGAGGCAGCAGCTCGAACATCAAGCCCATCATCAGGCTGCCGAGGGTCAATCCGGCAAGTCTGGCGGTGCCTTGCGCGCCGCCGGCCGCGCCGCTGCGTTCCTTCGGCGCCGAAAGCAGCATGTTCTGGTTGTTCGGCGTCTGGAAGAAGCCGAAGCCCAGGCCGGCGATCGCCGTGAAGATGGCGATGGGCAATGCCGGGTCGCCGTCGAGCGGCCACAGGGCGCACAGGGCCAGGCCGGCGGCGAAGCACGCGCTCCCGGCCGCGCACAGCCAGGCGCCGGGCACGCGCTGGACCAGTCGCGCCGACAGGGGCGCCGCCAGCATCACCGCAAGCGGCCAGGGGGTGATCAACAGGCCCGCGGTCAGCGCAGTCTGGCCGAGCTCGTGCTGGATGTAGAACGGCAGTGCCACGAGGCCCGCCATCTGGCCGGTGAAGCAGCAAACGGAAGCAACGATCGAGGCCCGGAACGAAGGCACGCGCAACAGATCGAGCGGAATCAACGGCGCGGCCTTCGGCCGCTCGCGCCGCACCAGCAGCACCGCGCACACGACCGACAGCGCGAGCAACGCGCCGCCGTGCAGGGGATGCGCCACCAGGCGGTCGCTGCCCAGCACCAGGGCGGCGAACATGGCCGCGTTGAGCCCGATGCTCCAGATGTCGATGCCGCGCACCGAGCGTGCCGGCTTCGGCAGCCCCGCGCAGGCGGCCAGCACCAGCAGGCCGATCGGCAGGTTCACCGCGAAGAGCCACGGCCAGCTCGCCACAGACAGGATGAATGCGCCGAGCGTGGGGCCGGACGCCGAGGCGGCCGCGACGGCGAGCGCGTTCCAGGCGATGGACCGGGCCAGCAGGCGGCGCGGATAGGTGAAGCGCAGCAACGCCAGTCCGAGCGGCATGACGGCTGCGCTGCCCAGGCCCTGGAGACATCTGGCGACCAGCAGCCATGGCAGCGAGGTGGCCAGCGCGCACAGCAGCGACGCCGCGGTGAACAGCGCGACACCGCCGGCGAAGACCCGCCGGTACCCGAACCTTTCGCCGACCGCGGCAGCCGGCAACAGGAACATGGCAACGGCCAGCTGGTAGGCCGTGACGATCCAGACCGCATCGGCTGGCGCCGCCTGCAACTGCAGCGCGATGCCCGGCAGCGCGATGTTGGCGATGGCGCCGTCGAGCACGACCAGCACGCCGGCACCGAGGATTGCGAAGACGGCGGCACAGCGCCGCGGCAGGGGCAGGCCGTCCGAGTCGATCGCCTCGGGGGCGTCTGCGGCGCGGGCCATGGTGAACGAGACGTTCGGTTGCAGCGGAGAGGAGGACATGATGGACGGCTTGGAAGACACGCTCGATCGCGCCAGGCCAGCTTAGGATTGCGCGCCCGGCTTGCACAGCGCGCGGCGCGCAACTTGTTCCTGCATGCGGCGCCTGTCGAGATCCTCGCGACCGTGCTAGCTTCCGGCCATGCCGACAGAAAGCGACCTGAATCTGCTGTTCGCGTTGAATGCGCTGCTCGCCGAGGGCAGCGTCGCCAAGGCCGCCGAGCGCCTGGGACTGAGCGAATCGGCGATGAGCCGGCAGCTTGCGCGGCTGCGGGAATCAACCGGGGATCAGCTCCTGGTGCGCGCGGGTCGCGCCATGGTGCTCACGCCGCATGCGCTGGCGCTGCGCGACCGAGTGAGGGAGCTGCTGCAGGACTCGCGCGCGGTGCTTCAACCGGCCGGCTCAAGTGTCGACCCCCGCATGCTCCGCCAGATGTTCACCATACGGGCCAACGACGGATTCATCGAAGCCTTCGCGCACCAGTTGGTCGCGCTGGCCGCGCGCGAAGCGCCCGGCGTTCGCCTGCGATTCGCGCCCAAGCCGGACAAGGACGTTCGCCCGCTGCGCGAAGGGCTGCTCGACCTGGACGTCGGGGTGCTCGGCGAAGCGGGGCCCGAGGTGCGCGTGCAGGCCCTCTACCGCGACCGGTTCGTCGCGGTCGTGCGCCAGGGCCATCCGCTGCTTGCCGGCCCCGATGTCACCGCCGAGCGCTACGCCGCCTGCGACCATGTGGTCACCTCGCGCCACGGCCGCACGGAAGGCCCCGTGGACGACGCGCTTGCTGCCGCGGGCCTGGCGCGCAACGTCGCGGTCGTGGTGCCGAGCTTCGGCACCGCCTTGTCGATTGCGGCCGCCACCGACCTGGTTGCGCTCATCCCGTCCTCGTACTTCGAACACCTCCGGGAACGGGGCACGCTGCACGCGTTCGAGCTGCCCTTGCCCACGCGGCAGATTACCGTGTCGCAGATGTGGCATCCGCGCCTGGACCGGGACCCTGCGCATCGATGGCTGCGTGCGCTGGTGCGCGAAGTTTGCCCGCCGCTGGACGAGGAAAGAGGATGACCCGGGTGGCTCAGCATCGCCTCATTCCGGCTTGATGCCCTGTTCCTGGATGATGGCGCGCCAGCGCGACAGATCCTGGCGGATGTACTGGCTCACCTGCTCGGGACCGGCGGCGTCCACGCTGACGCCGAAGTCCTCGAACTTCCGGCGCACCTCCTGATCGGCCAGCGCGGTTCCGAGCGCCTTGCGCATTTCGGCCAGCGGCGCTTCGGGCATGCCCGAGCGCGCCATCAGCGCGAACCACGAATACACGACGAAGCCGGGTACCGCGTTGCGCGCCACGTCGGTCCCGGGATACTGCGGCGACGGTTCCTCCGACGTGACCGCGATGAGCTTGATGCGACCGCTGGAGATGTAGCCGCGCATGGTCGACGTGGGCGTCGTCAGCAGCATCTGTACTTCGCCGCTGAGCAATGCGGTGAGCGTGGGCGCCTGCCCCTTGTATGCGACATGCGTCATCTTGAGCCCCGCCTCCTTGGCCAGCAGCTCGCTGGCCAGGTGCCCCAGCGAACCCACGCCGGCACTGGCGAAGTTCAGCTTGCCCGGGTTGGCGCGCGCATAGGCCAGGAAGCTCTTCATGTCGGTGGCCGGCACATCCGTGCTCACCGCCAGCAGCATGGTGGCGCGCGCGATCATGCCTACCGGAACGAAGTCCTTGACCGGGTCGAAGCCCGCGTTCTCGCGCAGCAGCAGCGGCGTTACCGCGCTGGGGCCGTTGTTGCCCAGGAAGAAGCTGTTGCCGTCGGCCGGCGCGCGGACCACGGCCTGGGCACCGATGGCGCCACCCGCGCCAGGCACGTTGTCGACCACGACGGTGGCACCCACCGAGTCCTGCAGCAGGGGCTGAAGCACCCGTGCCATGGCGTCGGTAGGCCCGCCTGCCGCATAGGGCACGACGAGCCGGATCGTGCGGCGGAGGGCGGCCAGGGCCACCTGCGGGGCAGAGATGGCCAGCGGCAAGGCCGCGGCGGCGGCGAGGATGTTGCGTCGTTTCATGGGTGTCTCCTGCCGCAAGGATCGACGATGGCCGGCGCAGGGCCAAGGCACGTGGGCGCACAGCAGATGTGAACGCTCGTCATGCTTCGCGTCCGCGCTCCCGCCGCCTCCCCCGGCGCGCCTTGCCCCGCCGGCATAGATGCTGTGCGCCCACGTGCCTTGTCGTGCCTGCCCGATGCCCGGAACATCTCCCTGCAATCCAGCAATTCCATTCCTCAAGCTATCGGAGAGCAAGCAATGTCCCGTTACGACAAATACCAGGATCTCAGGATCGAGGTGGCCAACAAGGTCGCCACCGTCACCCTCAACCGCCCCGACGCGCGCAACGCCATCAACCAGCGGCTGATCCGCGAGCTGCGCACCATCTGGGACGACCTGGCGGACGACCAGGCCGTCAATGCCGTGCTGGTCACCGGCGCCGGCGACTTCTTCAGCGTGGGCGGGGACGTCAAGGCCATGTCCGACCGCCCGGGAGGCGACGTCCTGGAAGAAGGCGAGGTGCACGACCCCATGATCAGCCGCCGCCTGGTCAACCGCCTGCTCGAATGCGACAAGCCCATCGTCGCGGCCGTCAATGGCGACTGCATCGGCCTGGCGGCCACCATCGCCCTGCTGTGCGACGTGACGGTGATGTCCGACCAGGCCCGCATCGGCGACACGCACGTCAGCCGTGTCGGCCTGGTGGCGGGCGACGGCGGAACGGTCATCTGGCCGCTGCTGGTGGGGGTGAACAAGGCCAAGGAGTTCCTGATGCGCGGCACCCTGCTCAAGGGCAAGGAGGCAGAGCGGATCGGCCTGGTGAACCACGTGGTGGCCAAGCCCGAGGTGCTGGACACCGCCCGCATGATCGCGCAGGAACTGGCCGACGGACCGACCTGGGCCATCCGCTGGACGAAGCTGTCGGTCAACCAGATCGTCAAGGAACGGGTCAACCACCTGCTGGAAGCCTCCATGGCGCTGGAACAGGTGACCTTCGAGACTGCCGACCACAAGGAAGCCACGCTCTCGTTCAAGGAAAAGCGCAAGCCCCGGTTCGGCGGCGCCTGAAGCGATTCGCCGTCGCGCCAAGGGGCGCAACACCTTCCAGCCCGGAAGCGTGTTGCGCCCCTTGTGCTTTTCCGGCGCGGCTAGCTAGCGCGGCAGGCCCAGGCCGCGCTGCGCGATCAGGCTGCGCTGGATCTCGTTGGTGCCGATGCTGATCACCCACATGAGCGAGTGGCGCAGCTGCTGCTCGAAGCGGCCGTCGGCGATCGCGCCGGGCGCACCCTGCGACAGCGCCGCGGACGGGCCGAGGATCTCCAGTGACGCCTCCGCCCAGCGCTCCATCAGTTCGGCGGAAAAGACCTTGCTGATCGCGCCCAGGTGCGGCGGCGTGGTGCCGTCGGCAGCCAGCTCGGCGCAATGGATCATCAGGCGCCGGCCCACCTCGATCTGCGCAGCAAGCTGGCCGATGCTGTCGCGCACCACCGGGTCGTCGCGCAGTCTGGGCTCCCGCCGCACCTCCTCGCACAGCCGGTCGAAGCCGGCCGCAACGCGCAGGACGATGCCGCCGCCGACCAGGCCGCGCTCGTTGGCCAGCGCATCGGTCAGTACCTTCCAGCCGCCGTTGAGTCGGCCGACGATGTTCTCCGCCGGAATGCGCACGTCGTCGTAGAAGATGTTGGCGAAGCTGCCGTCGTACATCGTCGTGGCCTGCTTGACGGTGATGCCTGGCGTGTCCATCGGCACGATGAACATGCTGATGCCGGCATGCTGCGGCTGCGCGTCGCGATCGGTGCGTGCGGCCAGGAACATGTACTTGCCCCACCAGGTGGTGGTCCAGATCTTCTGGCCATTGATGACCCATTGGTCGCCGTCGCGTACCGCGGACGTTCTAAGCGACGCGAGGTCCGATCCGCTGTCGGGTTCGCTGTAGCCCATGCCGTGCATGGCCTCCCCGCGCAGGATCTCCGGCAGGTACCGCGCCTGCTGCTCGGGCGTGCCGTGCATGATCAGCGCGTTGGCCTGCACCGAGGCGCCGAAGCGCGGGGGTGCGTCGCCGCGCTCCATGACTTCGATGAAGGCCAGTTGCTCCAGGGGAGTGCGGGCCTGGCCGCCATGCGCGCGCGGCCAGTTCAGCCCCAGCCAGCCGGTGCGGCCGAGCTGCAGGGCAAAGCCGGCATCGAACTCGCGGTCATGAAAGGGCTGGGCGTCGTATGCCGCCTTGCGTTCGCCGACCCAGTAGTCGGCCAGCCACGCACGCACCTCCTCGCGGAAGGCGTTGCCGGCTTCGCCCATGTCGTATTCGGGTATCCGCCCCGCGTCGTGGTCGAGCAGGGCCGCGGCCAATGCCTCGCGCGCCGGCCGCGCGCCTCCCAGCACGAGCGTGTCCAGGTGCACGCGGCGGAAGTGCCGCGGCGCCTCGTGCTCCTCGGCGTAGCCGATCGCACCGAAGGCGTGCTGCGTCTCCAATGCCACGCCGCGCAGGGCGCCGCCGCCGAATGCCAGCGCAGCGTTGACGAAATAGCGCCGGTCCGCCAGCGCGAAGTCGTGGCTGTGCGCCGCATGCTCGACAGCGAGGCGAACGCCTTCGAGCGCGATCAGGTTGTTGGCCAGCTTGTGCGCCACGGCCTGGAAGCGGCCGATGGGCTGGCCGAACTGGCGGCGGTCCTTGGCGTAGTCCACGACCAACTCGAAAGCACGCGCCGCGGCGCCGTAGGCGCGGGCGAGCAGCAACAGGCGCGCCGCATCGCACAGCGTCGCCAACTGCTCGGGCTGCAGGTCGATCAGCCGGGCCGGAACGGCCGCGAGCCGCAGCTCGCACCAGCCATCCATGCCCAGCGCGCGCGTGGGCACGACCGCCACGCCTTCGTGCTGCAGATCGATGGCGGCCAGGCCCTCCGGCGTGGCGACCAGGAGGTCCGTCGCGAACTCGGCGCCGTCGACGAAGCGCAGCACGCCGTCGAGCGTGTCGCCCTGCCAGCGCAGGTCGGTAGCCGCCGGCTCGGGATCGAGTTCGCCCAGCGAGATGGCCAGGCGGGCGTCCCCGCCATGCAGGCGATCGGCAATGGCCGCGGCAACCCCGGCCGGCGGCTCGGCGCCGATGGCCAGGTTGAACAGCGCTGCCCCCAGCAGCGGCGCGGGGGCGGCGGCGCGCCCCAGTTCTTCCATGGCCAGCACGAGCTCGCGCCAGCCCCCGGCCTCCCGCTCGCTCCCGAGCGAAGCCAGGCCCTGCCCTGCAAGGCCCTCCCACAGCTGCACGCAAGCGGCCCGGTTGCGCAGACGTTCGACAGCGCCGCCGGCAGGCCAATGCTGCGCGAGGTAGCCGCGCAGCGAGTCACGCAGCATGCCGCGTTCCTCGTCGCTGGGCAGCGTGGTCGAGTCGATGGCGCTCATGGCTGCGCCCTCCCAAGTACGCCCTTGTTCATCAGCTCGTCGATCCGGGCCGGCGACAGGCCCAGTTCGCTGCGCAGGACTTCCTGGCCGTGTTCGCCGAGCTGCGCGAGCAGCGGTCTTGCGGACATCGGCGTGGCCGAGAGCCGGTACGGCGGATTGGCGACCAGGAAGCTGTCGCTCCCGTCGCCCAGCCGCTTCATGGTGCCGCGCGCGGTCACCTGCGGGTCGGCCATGGCCTCGGCGACGCTGCGGTAGCGCGAGCACGGTACGCCGGCCTTCATGAGGATCTGTTCGCATTCCTCGCCGCTGCGCTGAAGGGTCCAGTGCTCGATGAGCGCCAGCAGCGCCGGCCAGTTGGCCTCCTTGTCGGCCATGGTGGCAAAGCGCGGGTCGTTCTTGCCCTGCGGGTATCCGATGACCTCGAACAGCACATCCAGGTTCTTCTGCGTGACGGCGGCCACCATGACGAAGCCGTCGCTGGCGCGCACCGGCTCGTACACCTGCCGCGGACGCTCCGGTGGAAACTGCGCCGCCTGCATCTCGTAGATGAGCATGCCCAGCACCGAATCCATCAGCGAGACGTCGATGTACTGGCCCCGCCCGCTGCGCTCGCGTTCGTACAGCGCCAGCTGGATCGCACCGAAGGCATGCGACGCGCCCAGCACGTCGGCGATGAAGATGCCGTTGTTGGCCGGGCGCTCCGCGCCGCGCTGGTACTCGGAATAGGCGGCCTCGTAGCCCGAGGCCGCGTGGATCACCGGCGCATAGGCCGGCGCCTGCGCGCGCGGCCCGCTCTGGCCGAAGCCCGAGATCGAGGCGTAGATTGCGCGCGGGTTGGCCGCAGAGACGGCCTCGTAGTCCAGCCCCAGGCGCTTCATCACGCCGGGGCGGAAGTTCTCCACGACGACGTCTGCCTTCGATGCGAGGTCGAAGGCCAGCGCGCGGCCCTCGGGCGTCTGCATGTCCAGCACGATGCTGCGCTTGCCGCAGTTCATGGAGGCGTAGTAGGTGCTCATGCCACCGCGCACGGGTGGCCGCTGCCGCACCACGTCGCCGTCGGGCGGCTCGATCTTGACGACGTCCGCGCCGGCGTCTGCCAGCATGCGGGTGCACATGGGGCCGGACATGACGATGGTGAAGTCCACCACCTTCAGGCCGGAAAGGGCGTCTTGCCTGGTTTGGGATTGCATGCCCGGAGCTTCGTCCCACGCAGGGCCCGGAACAACGTACGGGCGGGAAGAGTAGCTGTGCCGTGCAGGCACAGCTCGCCTAGGCCTTGCCCAGGCCGTGCTCGACGTGTTCGAGGAAGGCGCGCACGCGCACGCTCAGGTGCCGGCGGCTCGGATAGACGGCGTAGATGGGCTCGGGGGCGCCCTCGAACGCGTCCAGCACCGTGACGAGTTGGCCCGACTTCAACGCCTCGTCCATGTGATAGTCGGCCAGCCGTGCCAGGCCCATGCCCGCCACGGCCAGGGTGCAGAGCATGTCGCCGTTGTTGGCCGTCACGGCGCCGCCGGAAACGTCGGGCGCGGTCTGGGGCGCCGCCTGCCGGCCGTCGTGAGGCTGCCGCTCGAGCGGCCATTGGCTGCGGTACGAGCCGGGAAGGAAGTTCAGGCAGCAATGGGCGGCCAGTTCGGCCGGCGTGGCCGGCGTGCCTGCGCGCGCCAGGTAGGTCGGCGATGCACACACCCGCCAGCGCGCGTGGGCCACGCGGCGCGCCACCTGGGTCGAGTCCGGGATCGCGCCGCCCTGGAACGACAGGTCGATGTGCTGCTCGAACAGATCGGGCAGGTTGCCCGCGAGCACGAACTCCACCTTGAGCGCCGGGTACTTGCGCACGAACTCCGGCATGAGCGGCGCGAGCCGGGCGCGGGCGAAAGCCGGGGTGCTGCTCACCCGCAGCGTGCCGCTGGCCTCTTCCAATGCCGGGTTGAGCGCTTCCTCGGCCTCCTCCAGCGCCTGGATCACCTTCTGCGCCGACGCCAGGAACCGTTCGCCTTCCTGGGTCAGCCGCAGCACGCGCGAGGTGCGATGGAACAGCCGCACGCCCAGCCTGTTCTCCAGCCGCTGCACCACCTTGCTGATGGTGGAAGGGTCGAGATTCAGGCTGCGCGCGGCAGCCGAGAAGCTGGCCTCTTCGGACGCGCGAAGGAAGAAGGCCAGCTCCCGGACGTTTTCATAGACGGTCATGCGGTCTCGTGCCCGTGCAGGGCATCAGTTGGCGCTGATGTTGTTCTCGCGCACGACCGGCGTCCAGCGCGCGACGTCCTCGGTGATCATCGCGCCCAGTGCCTTGGGCGTCGCTGTCGCTGCAATCAGGCCGAAGCCGAAGAAGCGCTTCTCGATGTCCGGCGTCTGCACCACCTCGTTGATGCTCCTGTTGAGCTGGTCCACGATCTGCGCTGGCGTGCCCGCTGGCGCGAGAATGCCGAACCAGGTCTCGGCCTTGTACCCCTTGAGCACGCTGCCCACCGCGGGCGCGCCGGGTGCCAGGGGCGATGGCTGCGCCGAGGTCACTCCGAGAAGGTGCAGCCGCCCATTCGCGATGAACTCGTTCATGGTGCTCGAAGCCGTGGTGATGAGCATCTGCACCTCGCCGCTGATGACGGCATTGGTGGTGGGCGCCTGGCCCTTGTAGGGCACGTGTGTCATCTTCAGCCCCGCCGTCTTGGCGAACAGCTCGCTCGACAGGTGCCCGAACGAGCCGACGCCGGCCGACGCATAGCTCAGGGGCGACGGCTGCTTCTTCGCGTAGTCGATGAAGGTCTGCAGGTCCTTGGCGGGGACCTGCCCGTTGATCACCACGAACAGCGGTGCGGTGGAGACCAACGCCACGGGCGCAAAATCCTTCTCGCCGTCGAAGCCGGCGTTCTCCATGACCTTCGGCGTGACCGAGACGATGCCGCCGTTGACGAAGAAGAGCGTGTAGCCGTCCGCCGGCGCCCGGGCCACTTCGCGCGCGGCCAGCACGCCGGCCGCGCCGGGCTTGTTGTCGACGATCACCGGCTGGCCGAGCTTTTCCTGCAGCGGCGCCTGGATCGCCCGCGCCATGATGTCGGTGGTCCCGCCGGCCGGGTAAGGCACCACCAGGCGGATCGGCTTGTTCGGAAACGCGGGGGCGGCCTGAGCCCATGCGGCGGGCACCTGGACGCACATGGCCAGCAAGGTGGCCGCGGCCGCCGACGCAGCCCTGATCATCTTCTTCATTGCGTTGTCTCCTTCTTCCGTTGTCGTGTGCGTCTCAGGCGGCCAGCAGTTGCTTGGCGATCACCACGCGCTGGATCTGGTTGGTGCCTTCGAAGATCTGCGCCAGCTTGGCGTCGCGCATCATCCGCTCGACCGGATAGTCCTGCGTGTAGCCGTACCCGCCGAAGACCTGGACCGCATCGGTGGTGACCTTCATGGCCATGTCGCTGCCGAAGCACTTGGCCATGCTGGCCAGCAGATTCAGGCGTTCCCAGTCGCCGGTGTCGCCGGCGCGCGCGCATTCGTAGACGAGCGCCCGCGCGGCCTCGATCTGTATGGCCATGTCCGCCAGCATGAACTGCACGCCCTGGAACTCGGCAATGCTGCGCTTGAACTGCTGGCGCTCGCGCGCGTACTGCAGCGATGCATCCAGCGCGCCTTGCGCGAGGCCGACGCACTGGGCGCCGATGGTCGGGCGGTTGAGGTCCAGGGCACGCATCGAGGCCTTGAATCCCTTGCCCTCCTCGCCGATCAGGTTCTCGGCTGGCACGCGCACGTTGTCCAGGAAGATGGGCGTGTTGGGCGCGCCGCGCCAGCCCATCTTGCGTTCGTGCCGGCCGAAACTGACACCCTTCATCTTGCGCGGCTCCACCACGAAGGCGCTGATACCCTCGGCGCCCGACTCGCCACTGGTGCGCGCCATGACCACGATGTATTCGGCTTCCACGCCGTAGCTGCACCATTGCTTGCGGCCGTTGAGCACGTAGCTGTCGCTGTCGCGTACCGCGCGCGTCTTCATCGCGCCGACGTCGGAACCCGCCTGCGGCTCCGAGATGGCGATGGCGGTGACCACGCCGCCTTCGGCCACGCGCGGCAGGAAGCGGCGGCGCTGCTCCTCGGTGCCGAAGTGCAGCAGCGGCATGATGAACATGGTGTTGAGGCCGGCAATGGAGCCGCAAGCCGGCGACACGCGCGAGATCTCCTCGCGGGCAATGCACATCATGGTCAGGTTGCCGTCGGGGCCGCCGTAGGCCTCCGGCACCCACAGCTGCATCAATCCCATCTCGCCATACAGCTTGACCAGCTCGGTGGGGAAGCGATCGGTCTCGTCGATCTCCGCTGCGATCGGGGTCACGTGCTTGGCGACCATGCGGCGAATGCTGTCGCGAAAGGCCAGTTGCTCTTCGGTGAAATTCATCAGGCGCGTCCTTGGAAGGGAGGTGGGAAGTGACCGGAAGGGGTGATAAAGGGCTACCATTGAATGGTAGGTCCATTTATATTGAGACCAAAATCGCCATGCGTCAACCCGGGGTGCCCTCATGTACGCTCGGAAACCCTTTTCCCGGTCCACCGCTCCGATGCCAAATCCGCCATGAGCCTCTCCCCGTCTTCGCCTTCGCCCGTCGCCTTCGAGCCCATCCAGAGCCGGCGAACCTTCGAGGAAATCTGCGACCGCATCCGAGCGCGCATCGAGGCCGGTGACTTGCGCCCGGGCGACAAGCTGCCAGCTGAACGCGAGCTGGCGGTCCAGCTCGGCGTGGGGCGGAACGCGGTGCGCGAGGCGCTGCGCAGTCTGGAGATCGCGGGCATCCTTCAGCTGCGCAAGGGTGTCAAGGGCGGCGCATTCATTCGCAGCGGCGACCCGGCACGCATGGATGCGGTGGTGCGCGACATGTTCAGCCTGGGGTCCATCACCATCGACGAGCTCGCCGAGGCGCGCGAACACGTGCAGGACCTGACGGTGCGCCTGGTTTGCGAGCGCGCCACCAGGCAACAGATCGACGCGCTGGCCGCGAACATCGACCGGACGGAAAAGATGACGCAGACGGGCAACTACCTCGATCGCGTCGAATGCTCGCGGGAGTTCTATCGTCTGCTTGGCGCAGCCACCGGCAATGCCGTGCTGGCGATGATGGTCCAGTCCGTCACCGAGATCCTGATGCAGTTCGTCTACGCCCGCGTGGCGGCCGGAGGCCCGCCCCAACCCCGGCTCGTCGCAACCCGTCGCAAGTTTCTAGCGGCCGTAGAGGCGCGGGACGCCGACACCGCGGTGCGTCTCATGCGCACACACCTGCAATCGGTGCATCGGATGCTGCGCGACTCCCTGGAGGGTTCGCGCGCCACCGAAAGGGACCGGGGCGAGCGCCACCCGGGCGGCCCGACGGCCGCAGCAGCCGGGCGTCGGTAGCGGCCTCGTCCGACTACGGTTCAAGCTCCTTTGGAAGCCGCTCCGCGCAGATCGGAAAGGACCTCACAACAAAAGAGTTCAGCGCGTCCTTGCCTGGCTGTGCGGCGGCGCAAATCCATAGGGCGTCAGCCTGCTTTGGTTCTCGTCGATGTCCAGCGCCCGGCCGACATAGGGAAATGCCCGCTGCGGGCAGCGTTCGCGCTCGCAAACCTTGCAGCCCATGCCGATCGAGAAGGTCCTGCGTGGCGATTCGTAACCGCCCTGGCCGCGTGAAATGGAGCGCGCCACCCACA
Organism: Variovorax sp.; assembly: GCF_035634955.1. Taxonomy (GTDB): domain Bacteria; phylum Pseudomonadota; class Gammaproteobacteria; order Burkholderiales; family Burkholderiaceae_C; genus Variovorax. Next base: position 90,237 of record NZ_DASQBZ010000015.1, read on the forward strand.
GATAGCGCCGTCCATCGGGCATGCTGGAAAGCTGGGCGAGGATCCGGTCCGGCTGGGCGAAGGCCTCGTACACGTTCCATAGCGGGCAGGTGCCGCCGGTGCGGCTGAAATGGAAATGCGTGGCGGACTGGCGCTTGGAGATGTTCCCTGCGCGGTCGACGCGCACGAAGAAGAACGGAACGCCCGGTGCGTCCAGGCGCTGCAGCGTGCTCAGGCGGTGGCAGACAGTCTCGAAGCCGACGCCGAAGCGCTGCTCGAGCAGTTCGATGTCGTAGCGCAGCGACTCGGCGGCCGACCGGAACGGCTCGTAGGGCAGCAGCAGCGCGCCGGCGAAGTAGTTGGCAAGGCCGATGCGCGCAAGCTTGCGCGAGGCGGCATCGCCGGACAACTGCGGCACGTCGATCAAACGATCGATGGTGTCGGCCTGCTCCAGCAGCGCCAGCTGCGTTCCCAGCTGAAACGCCTGCTGCGACGCATCCAGTTCGGGCGCAAGCTGCAGCGTCTTGCGCTGGGGAGAGAAACTGCGCTTGGCCTGCTGTGCGCTGTCCGTCCAGTCGACGCGAATGCCGTGTCGTCCGAGCCGCTGGACCAGCCAGTCGGTCAGGCGCCCGCCATGGGCATCCGCCTCGGCCGCCAGCGACTCGGCGGATCGGTCCAGCACGTCGAAGTAGTTCTTGTGCGCGAAGAAGAAATCCCGCACCACCTCGAACGGCATGGCGACCGGCGTGGCGGCGTCCGAGCGGCCGTCTCCCAGGCGCAACGACAGCATCTCGATGCGCTCCATGGCCTCGAGGTGGCGACGATGCAGCGCCAGCACGGCTCGTCCGAGCGCCGGCATCTGCGCCGCGACCTCCTGCAGCTCGGGCAAGGCGACGGGCTCGGCGGCGTCGGCCAGCGCCTGCTTGAGCCCGGCCATCAGCCGCGACTCCTCGTCTTCGGAGAACTCCTGGATATCGACGCCGAGCGCGCGATTGATCTTGAGAAGCACCGAGACCGTGAGCGGCCGCTGGTTCTGTTCGAGCTGGTTCAGGTAGCTGGGCGAGAGCCCCAGCGCATGCGCCAGCGCGATCTGCGACATGCCGCGCTCGGCGCGCAGCTTGCGCAGCTTCACCCCCATGAACGTCTTCTTCATGGCGCGCTTTCCAGGCCCGGTTGATTCGCAATATTCGCAATCATGTGCATCCTGTTCGCAAGAATTCGCCTTTTCAGTACTGTCGGCAGGTTCGCATTCTGCGTAAATTGCGAATCATGACAACACCCCAAGGAGCCGGCAGCTGGCGCTGGCGGGGCCGCCCGACCCCCATCGACCGTCCCTGCCTGAATCCGGAGACCCAACGATGAGCACCACCACCGCGGACGCCCGCCCCGTCGCCACTTTCAAACCCAAGAAATCCGTCGCCCTGTCGGGCGTCACGGCCGGCAACACGGCCCTGTGCACCGTCGGCAAGACCGGCAACGACCTGCACTACCGCGGCTACGACATCCTGGACATCGCCGAGGTCTGCGAGTTCGAGGAAATCGCCCACCTGCTGGTGCACGGCAAGCTGCCCACGCGCGCCGAGCTCAAGGCGTACAAGGCCAGGCTGAAGGCCCTGCGCGGCCTGCCCGACGCCGTGGTCGGCGCGCTCGAGGCGCTCCCGGCGGCCGCGCACCCGATGGACGTGATGCGCACCGGCGTCTCCGTGCTGGGCTGCGTCCTGCCCGAGAAGGAAGACCACAACCTGCCCGGGGCCCGCGACATCGCGGACCGGCTCATGGCCTCGCTGGGCTCCATGCTGCTGTACTGGTACCACTTCAGCCACAACGGCAAGCGCATCGACGTGGAGACCGACGACGACTCCATCGGCGGCCATTTCCTGCACCTGCTGCACGGCGAGACGCCCGGCGAAGGCTGGGTGCGCGCCATGCACACCTCGCTGAACCTGTACGCCGAGCACGAGTTCAATGCGTCCACCTTCACCTCCCGCGTGATTGCCGGGACAGGCAGCGACATGCATTCGGCCATCGCCGGCGCCATCGGCGCGTTGCGCGGCCCCAAGCACGGCGGCGCCAACGAGGTGGCCTTCGAGATACAGAAGCGCTACGACAGTCCCGACGAGGCCGAGGCCGACATCCGCCGCCGTGTGGAGGCCAGAGAGGTCGTCATCGGCTTCGGCCACCCGGTCTACACCGTGAGCGACCCGCGCAACGTGGTCATCAAGGGTGTGGCCCGGCGCCTGTCTCAGGATGCCGGCTCGACCAGGATGTTCGACATTGCCGAGCGGCTGGAAACCGTCATGTGGGAAGCGAAGAAAATGTTCCCCAACCTCGACTGGTTCAGCGCCGTGAGCTACCACATGATGGGGGTGCCGACCGCGATGTTCACGCCGCTGTTCGTGATCGCACGCACCAGCGGCTGGGCCGCGCACGTGATCGAGCAGCGGCTGGACAACAAGATCATCCGCCCGAGCGCGAACTACACCGGCCCGGAAGACCAGGCGTTCGTACCGATCGACTCGCGCAGCTGACCGGCCGCCCCGCAGCGGGCCTTTCCAGCCGCCGACAATGCCGTGCAGGCGGGCTCGGCGGGCCGCCTTTTCCTGACTCGCCCCATGAACAGAAAACATCGCAAGCCCTTGCCCGGCACGGAGCTGGACTACTTCGACGCGCGTGAAGCGGTCGACGCCATCGAGCCTGGCGCCTGGGACAGGCTGCCCTACACCGCGCGCGTGCACGCCGAGAACCTCGTGCGCCGCGCAGATGCCGCGCAGCTGGACGACTACCTGCGCCAGCTGGTCGGGCGCAAGCGCGAGCTCGACTTTCCCTGGTTCCCCGTGCGCGTGGTCTGCCACGACATCCTCGGGCAGACGGCGCTGGTGGACCTGGCCGGCCTGCGCGATGCCATTGCCAAGGCAGGCGGCGATCCGGCGGCCGTGAATCCGGTGGTGCCGGTGCAACTGATCGTGGACCACTCGCTGGCCGTCGAGTGCGGTGGCTTCGACCCCGATGCCTTCGCCAAGAACCGCGCGATCGAGGACCGGCGCAACGAAGACCGCTTCCACTTCATCGAGTGGACGAAGAAGGCCTTCGCCAACGTGGACGTGATCCCCGCGGGCAACGGGATCATGCACCAGATCAACCTGGAGAAGATGTCGCCGGTCGTGTACGTGCAGGACGGCGTGGCCTTCCCCGACACCTGCGTGGGCACCGACAGCCACACGCCGCACGTCGACGCGCTGGGCGTCATCGCCGTCGGCGTGGGCGGGTTGGAGGCAGAGAACGCGATGCTGGGCCGCGCCTCGTGGATGCGCCTGCCCGACATCGTGGGCGTGGAGCTCACGGGCCGGCGCCAGGGCGGCATCACCGCCACCGACATCGTGCTGGCGCTGACCGAATTCCTGCGCAAGGAAAAGGTGGTGGGTGCGTATGTCGAGTTCCACGGCGAGGGCGCCGACAGCCTGTCCGTCGGGGACCGCGCGACCATATCCAACATGTGCCCCGAGTACGGCGCCACCGCCGCGCTGTTCGCCGTCGACGGCCAGACGCTGGACTACCTGCGCCTGACGGGCCGCGACGAGCAGCAGGTGCAACTGGTCGAGACCTACGCGCGGACGGCCGGCTTCTGGGCCGACAGCCTGCGCGGCGCGCAATACGAGCGCGTGCTGACGTTCGACCTCTCGACCGTCGTGCGCAACATGGCGGGTCCATCGAACCCGCACCGCCGACTGCCCACCTCGGCGCTGGCCGAGCGCGGCATCGCCAGCGCCGCCAGGCTCGAGCTGGCCCGCGCCGAGGAAGCCCGGGGCCTGATGCCCGACGGCGCGGTCATCATCGCGGCCATCACGAGCTGCACCAACACCAGCAACCCGCGCAACGTGATCGCCGCCGCCCTGCTGGCGCGCAACGCGAACCGGCTGGGCCTGTCGCGCAAGCCCTGGGTCAAGACCTCGCTGGCCCCGGGTTCCAAGGCCGTGGAGCTGTACCTGGAGGAAGCCGGGCTGCTGCGCGACCTGGAGAAGCTGGGCTTCGGCATCGTTGCCTTCGCCTGCACCACCTGCAACGGCATGAGCGGCGCACTCGATCCGGCGATCCAGCAGGAGATCATCGAGCGCGACCTGTACGCCACGGCGGTGCTGTCGGGCAACCGCAACTTCGACGGGCGCATCCACCCCTATGCGAAGCAGGCGTTCCTGGCCTCGCCGCCGCTGGTGGTGGCCTATGCCATCGCCGGCACGGTGCGCTTCGACATCGAGAACGACGTGCTCACCGTGGCGGACGGCAAGGAGATTCGCCTCAAGGACATCTGGCCGAGCGACGAGGAGATCGACGCCATCGTCCAGGCCGCCGTCAAGCCCGAGATGTTCCGCAAGGTGTACGGGCCCATGTTCGCCATCCGCCGGGACGACGGGGAGAAGGTTGCGCCGCAATACGACTGGCGCCCCATGTCGACCTACATCCGCCGCCCGCCGTACTGGGACACGGAAGGCGTCGGCGCGCTGGCCGCCTTCCCGCGTACGCTCAAGGGCATGCGCCCGCTGGCCTTGCTGCCCGACAACATCACGACCGACCACCTCTCGCCTTCCAACGCCATCCTGGCGAGCAGCGCGGCTGGCGAGTACCTTGCGAAGATGGGCCTGCCGGAAGAAGACTTCAACTCCTACGCCACGCACCGGGGCGACCACCTCACGGCGATGCGCGCCACTTTCGCCAACCCGCAGCTGGTCAACGAGATGGCCGTGGTCGACGGCCAGGTGCGGAAGGGCTCGTTCGCCCGCGTCGAGCCCGAAGGCCCGGTCATGCGCATGTGGGAAGCCATCGAGACCTACCTGGACCGTCGCCAGCCCTTGATCATCGTCGCCGGCGCAGACTACGGCCAGGGCTCCAGCCGTGACTGGGCCGCCAAGGGCGTGCGCCTGGCCGGCGTCGAGACCGTGGTGGCCGAAGGCTTCGAGCGCATCCACCGCACCAACCTGATCGGCATGGGCGTGCTGCCGCTGGAGTTCAAGGCGGGCGTGAACCGCCTCACGCTGGGCCTGGACGGCACGGAAACCTACGACGTGACCGGCGAACGCACCCCGCGTGCCGACCTCGTGCTGGTCATCCACCGCCGCAACGGCGAGGCAATGCAGGTGCCCGTGACCTGCCGGCTCGACACAGCCGAGGAAGTCTCGGTCTACGAAGCCGGCGGCGTGCTGCAGCGCTTCGCCCAGGACTTTCTCGCGAGCAACCAAGGAGCCTGAATGGCCTTCGCACCGCAGATCAGGATTCCCGCCACCTACATGCGCGGCGGCACCAGCAAGGGCGTGTTCTTCCGCCTGCAGGATTTGCCCGAATCGGCGCAGCGGCCCGGCGCCGCGCGCGACATGCTGCTGCTGCGCGTCATCGGCAGCCCCGACGCCTACGGCAAGCAGATCGACGGCATGGGCGCCGCCACGTCGAGCACCAGCAAGGCGGTGATCCTCTCGAAGAGCACGCGGCCCGGCCACGACGTGGACTACCTGTTCGGCCAGGTGTCCATCGACAGTCCCTTCGTGGACTGGAGCGGCAATTGCGGCAACCTCTCGGCCGCCGTGGGGCCCTTCGCCATCGCCAGCGGGCTGATCGCCAGGGAGCGCATTCCCGAAGACGGCACATGCACCGTGCGCATCTGGCAGGCCAACATCGGCAAGACCATCGTGGCCCATGTGCCCATCGCCCGGGGGCAGGTGCAGGAAACCGGCGACTTCGAACTGGACGGCGTGACCTTCCCGGCCGCGGAGGTGCCGCTCGAATTCCTCGACCCGGCGGATGAATGCGACGGGGGCGGCGCGATGTTCCCCACCGGCCGCGTGGTCGACGACCTGGAAGTGCCCGGCGTCGGAACCTTCCGCGCGACGCTCATCAACGCGGGGATTCCCACCATCTTCCTGAACGCCCGGGACATCGGCTACACCGGCACGGAGTTGCAGGGCGACATCAACGAGGACAAGGCCGCATTGGCGCGCTTCGAGACCATCCGCGCCTGGGGTGCGGTGAAGATGGGGCTCATCACCGACGTGGCCGAGGCTGCCACGCGCCAGCACACGCCGAAGGTTGCCTTCGTCGCACCGCCCGCGGACTACGTGGCTTCCAGCGGCAAGGCCGTGCAGGCGGGCGACGTCGACCTGCTGGTGCGAGCCTTGTCGATGGGCAAGCTGCACCATGCCATGATGGGCACAGCGGCCGTGGCCATCGGCACGGCGGCGGCGGTGCCCGGTACGCTGGTCAACCTGGCCGTCGGTGGCGGGACACGCAACGCGGTCCGCTTCGGGCACCCCTCCGGCCTGCTGCGCGTGGGCGCGGAGGCCAGGCAGGACAACGGCCAGTGGACGGTCACCAAGGCACTCATGAGCCGCAGCGCCCGCGTGCTCATGGAAGGCTGGGTGCGCGTCCCGGGCTGACCCCTTTCAGTCATATTCGGAGCTAGACATGTCCACCCGCAAGCAACTCAAGCAACTCGTCGAGGCCCGCAGCGGCCTCATCGTGCCCGGCGCATTCAACGCGCTTTCCGCCAGGGTGATCGCCGACCTCGGCTTCAAGGCCATCTACGTCACCGGCGCCGGCGTGACCAACATGTGGTTCGGCATGCCCGACCAGGGCTTCATGGGCCTGGCCGAGATCGCGGACCACACGGCGCGCATCCGCGACGCGGTGGACGTGCCGCTGCTCGTCGATGCGGACACGGGCTTCGGAAACGCGCTCAACGTGGTCCACACCGTGCGCACGCTCGAGCGTGCCGGCGCCGACTGCATCCAGCTCGAAGATCAGGTCGCACCCAAGCGCTGCGGCCACTTCTCGGGCAAGGAGGTCATCAGTACCGAGGAAGCCGTCAGCAAGATCAAGGCTGCCGTCGACGCGCGCCGCGACCCCGATCTCCTCATCATGGCCCGCACCGACGCCGCCGCCACGCACGGCTTCGAGGCCGCCGTGGAGCGCGCTCAGAGATTCGCGGAGGCAGGCGCGGACATCCTGTTCGTCGAGGCCGTGACCAAGGCCGATGAGGTGCGCGCGCTCCCGCAGCGCCTGGCCAAGCCGCAGCTGATGAACATGGTGATCGGCGGCAAGACGCCCATCTTCAACGCCGACCAGCTGGCCGGGCTGGGCTTCGGCATCGTGCTGTACGCCAACGCCGCGCTGCAGGGCGCGGTGGCGGGCATGCAAAAGGCCCTGACCGCGTTGCGCGACGAGAAGGAGGTACAGGAGTCCAGCGGCCTCGTCACCCCGTTCGCCGAACGCCAGCGCCTGGTCGGCAAGCCCGAATGGGACGCGCTGGAAAAGCGCTACACCTGATCCTTCCGGGCTGAACCCCCGGCACCCGGAGCCCGTCTGCGCTTTGCCGGGACGGGGGCGACCGGATGGCGGGCGAGTTCGACGAAGGCCCGGACATAGTCGATGTCCGTGTCGGCTTCGCGCGCGCCCAGGAAGATCTGCTTGGCGATGCCGCGCGCCCCGAGCCGCACGGGCACCACGTCGTGCTTGTCGGCGTACTCCTGCACCAGCCAGCGCGGCAGCGCCGCCACGCCGCGGCCGCTGGCCACCATCTGCAGCATGATGTCCGTGGTCTCGATCGTCTTGTGGCGCCTGGGCGTGACGCCCGCTGGCAGCAGGAACTGGTTGTAGATGTCCAACCGCTCGACGTCGACCGGGTAGGTGATCAGCACTTCCCTGGTGAGCTGCGGCGGCTTGACGTAGGCGGCGCCGGCCAGGGCGTGGTTCTTGGCAACGACCAGCACCTGTTCGTAGTCGAAGACGGGCTCGAACTTCAGTCCTGGCTTGAACAGCGGGTCGGGCGTGACCAGCACGTCGATGTCGTAGCCGAACAGCGCGCCGATACCGCCGAACTGGAACTTCTGCTTCACGTCCACGTCCACGTCGGGCCAGGCGGCAAGATACGGCGAGACGATCTTCAGCAGCCACTGGTAGCAGGGATGGCATTCCATGCCGATGCGCAGCGTGCCGCGCTCGCCCTGCGCGAACTGGCGCAGCCGCTCCTCGGCCAGTTGGAGCTGGGGCAGCACCCGGTTGGCCACGGCCAGCAGGTACTGCCCCGCCTGTGTCAGCCGCAGGCTGCGACCCTCGCGCAGCCAGATGTCGGTGCCCAACTGCTGCTCCAGCTTCTTCATGCTGTGGCTGAGCGCGGACTGTGTGACGTGCAGCACTTCCGCCGCGGCGGTCAGCGACCCCTGCTTCTCGACCTCCTGCACGACGGACAGATGGATGCGTTCCAGCATGATGAATGAGCAAAACTCATGAATACGTGAGAAAGAACCATTTTACTTCATTGATTGGTCTGCCTAGCATCCGCGCTTTCCTCTTCTCCTGTTTTCTGAGAGCGGCACATGACCACGATCCACAACCTCGGCTTTCCCCGCATTGGCGCCAGGCGCGAACTGAAGTTCGCACTGGAGTCGTACTGGAAAGGCGAATCCTCGCGCGACGAGCTCAGGGCGCTGGGCGCCCAGCTGCGTCAGCGCCACTGGGAAGACCAGGCCGGCCTGGACCTGGTGCCGGTGGGCGACTTCTCGTTCTACGACCAGGTGCTGGACATGAGCTTCACGCTGGGCAACCTGCCCGAGCGCGTGCAGGGGTTCCACGGCGACGCACTGGACAACTATTTCCGGGTGGCGCGCGGCCGCTCGGCCAAGGGCGCGGACGGCCATGCGGCCTGCTGCGCGGGGGTGGCCGCTGGGGAGATGACCAAGTGGTTCGATACGAACTACCACTACATCGTCCCCGAGTTCACCGCGGCGACGCAGTTCAAGCTCGATGCCACGCGCCTGCTGGAACAGCTGGCCGAAGCCAGGGCACGGGGCGTGAACGCCAAGCCCGTGATCGTCGGCCCGGTCACGTACCTGGCGATTGGCAAGGCCAAGGACGATTCGAACAAGCTGGCCTTGCTCGAACGGCTGCTGCCCGTGTACGCCGAGCTGCTCGACACGCTGGCCGCGCAAGGCGTGGCATGGGTGCAGATCGACGAACCCATCCTGGTGACCGAACTTGCGCCTGACTGGCAGCATGCGTTCAACACGGCCTATCACCAGATCAAGGGCGCCAAGGTCAAGCTGCTGGTGGCGACGTACTTCGGCCATTTGCAGGAGAACGCCTATCTCGCGGCCAACCTGCCGGTGGCCGGCCTGCACGTCGACGCCGTCAACGACCGCACGGGCGTGCAGCCGCTGATCAACCTGCTGCCGACGCACAAGGTGCTGTCGCTGGGCGTCATCAACGGCCGCAACATCTGGAAGACCGACCTCACGGCAGTTCTTGACTGGATCGAGCCGCTGGCCGAGCGCCTGGGCGAACGCCTGTGGATCGCGCCCTCGTGCTCGCTGCTGCACGTGCCCGTGGACCTGAACAGCGAACGCAAGCTCGACGGCGAGGTGAAGTCGTGGCTGGCGTTCGCGCTCCAGAAGCTCGACGAACTGCGTGTCCTCGGCAAGGCGCTGCGCGAAGGCCGTGACGCCGTGAAGGAAGCGCTTGCCGCCAACCAGGCCGCGCTGGCCTCGCGCCGTGCCTCGCCACGCGTGAAGAATCCGGTCGTGCAGGCGGCCGTGGCGCGCATCACTGCCCATATGGGCGAGCGAGAAAGCACCTATGCCAGGCGCGCGGCCAAGCAGGCCGCCTTGCTGAAGCTTCCGAAATTCCCGACCACCACCATCGGCTCCTTCCCGCAGACCCCCGAGATCCGCCACGCTCGCGGCGAGTTCAAGGCCGGCCGCCTGGACCATCCGGGCTACTTGGCGGCGATGCGCGCCGAGATCGAGCGCAGCGTGCGCGAGCAGGAAAAGCTCGAGCTGGACGTGCTGGTGCACGGCGAGGCCGAGCGCAACGACATGGTCGAGTACTTCGGCGAGCAGCTCGACGGCTACGCGTTCAGCCAGTTCGGCTGGGTGCAGTCCTACGGTTCGCGCTGCGTGAAGCCGCCGATCCTGTTCGGCGACATCAGCCGCCCGCGTCCGATGACCGTGGAGTGGACCACGTACGCCCAGTCGCTCACCCGCAAGCCCATGAAGGGCATGCTGACCGGCCCGGTGACGATCCTCAACTGGTCCTTCGTGCGCGATGACCAGCCGCGTTCGGCCTCGTGCAGGCAGCTCGCGCTGGCCATCCGCGACGAGGTGCAGGACCTGGAGAAGGCCGGCGTGCAGGTGATCCAGATCGACGAGGCCGCACTGCGCGAAGGCCTGCCGCTGCGCAAGTCGCAGTGGAACGAGTACCTCGACTGGGCGGTGGAATCGTTCCGCATCACGGCCAACGGCGTGCGCGACGAGACCCAGATCCACACGCACATGTGCTATTCGGAGTTCAACGACATCATCGCGTCGATCGCCGACATGGACGCCGACGTGATCACGATCGAGACCAGCCGGTCCGACATGGAGTTGCTGGCCGCGTTCGAGAACTTCCAGTACCCCAATGAAATCGGCCCCGGCGTGTACGACATCCACTCGCCCAACATTCCGACGCAGGAACACATCGTGCAGTTGATGAAGAAGGCGGCAGAGCGGGTGCCGGCCGAGCGCTTGTGGGTCAACCCCGATTGCGGCCTCAAGACCCGCCAATGGGGCGAGGTGATCCCGGCGCTGACCGCCATGGTCGGAGCAGCCAAGACGTTGCGCGCGAAGGGCGGCGCTCAGTGGCAGTCGCCAGCTATCGAATCGTGAGCTTCAGCACGTAGTTGACGGGGGACACGGCCTTCATGGTCTGGAACACGCTTACTTCGTAGGTCTTCCTGGTGCTTCGAAACTGAAGACTGTCGCGGCCGTCCGCAACGCCGTCGACGGTGAACGCGACGGCGTTGCCCGCGGAGCTGACGGACAGTTGAACGTTCTGGCCATCGCCGGTGCTGAAGCGCAGGCAATCCACCCCGTCCGCAGGGGCGGTGCCGCGAACATCGGCCGAGCTCGCGCCGCGTTCGAACTTGATGGTCCGGCATTTCTCCTGCGCCGCGGCCGATGCCGCGCCGAGGGCGAACGCCAAGGCGGCGGCCATTGGGACGAACGTCGTGGCGAGGCGCCGAATCATTCAGGTCTCCTTGCCGGGCAGCAGCCAGAGCGGCGCGGAGGACTTTCCTGTCCTTGCCACTTCGCCGCAGTAGTCGGTCTTGGAGAACTTGCCCTTCGCGCGGGCCGAGGGCACCGACGTCCACTTGACGTTGAGGGACTCCTGAAGCGTACCGTCCTTCGAGATGCTGGTCGCGGAATCGTCGCGTTCGCCGAATCCCGTCGTGACGGCACCATTGGCCTTGTGCGCATCGTCCACGGGCCACGAACACACCATCAGGTACCGCGGCGCCTGCTCGCCCGTCATCGGCGGCTTCGGCGTCTCGAACTTGCGCCTGACGGTCGAAAGGCTTTGCGTGGGCTGATACTCGGTGCGACCGATGAACGTGACATTGCCGGCATCGTCCACACCGAAGGCCGCCGCGCCGCCCGGGTTCTGTGGATTGCCTGGAACGATGACGCTTGCGTGCAGTATGTACCGCTGGCCCTTGCTCTTTCCCCTGTAGACGGTCGTTCCCATCACCCATGCGGAAATCGGTGGGTCTGCCGGCGCGGGGGCTTGGGAAAACGCGGGGGCCGAGCTGGCGGCCACGGCTGCGGCCAATGCCAGCCTGGCAATGCGGCCGGGTCGGTCGCCGGCTGCGGACATACGCTCGATGGCATGCATGGCGCTTCCTCGTTGTGCACCCGCCCGAGGGCCGTCCGGGAACGAGTGACTTCGCGCGAGCCTAGCGCAGATGCGCGACGCGTGAAACTGGCCAGATGGGCGATGAGCTTCAGGCACGATCGCTCACTTCCGTTAGGTCAAGCGCGAATTCCCGAGTGGGCTGGAGACCAGATACTCATTGATAATGCGACCCATTCGTAATTGTTGACTCGGCTCTCAGCCTCTCTTGCAGTCGCTCCCTGCAGAGTGCGCCAGCCGCCATGGGACGTGCCTTGCTGGAGCGCTATTACCGCGAACTGCTGAACTTTCTGCACCGCCAAGTCGATGACCGCGACACGGCGGCTGACCTGGCGCAGGAGAGCTACGCCCGCGTGCTGGCCGTCGAACACGCCGGACGCGGCATCCACAATGCGCGCGCCTTGCTCTACCGGACCGCTCGCAATCTGCTGGTCGACCAGCACCGGCGCGCCGAGGTACGTCGGCACGATGATCTGGACGCGATGCCGGAGGCCGAGCAACCGACCGCGCCACGGCATCTGCAGCCCGACGCCGCCCTGGCGTCGCAGCAGTTCGTGCGTGCTTATGTCGGCGCTATCGAAGGCCTGCCCCCTCGCTGCCGGGAGGCGTTCGTCCTGCACATCTTTGACGAACTGACCTATGCGCAAGTCGCCCAGCGAATGGGCATCTCCGTCAGCATGGTGGAAAAGCACATCGTGCGAGGCATGCTGGCCTGCAGGCAGTGCGAGCGCGACGTCGATACAAGGTGAGATATCGACACCCCTCGTGCGTCTACAGTCTCAAGTGCTGCCGCTGTCCCCGCCCCGCATGAACTCGCCTACCCAAGCTCACGATGCTGCCGACCACGACGCGGGCGCGGACGCTCGCGCGTTGGAAATGTTCGCGCAGGACCATGACCCGATCGAGCTGGCCGCTGCCACCTGGGCGGCGCGGCGGCACAACGGTCTGAGTGCCGAGGCCCAGATCGAGTGGCAGGCGTGGCTGTCTGCCGACCCCAGGCATGCCGTGGCCTATGAGGGCATCACGGCGACTATGGGGCGCGTTCGCTTGATGCCCGCTGAAGACGTCACCGCACTCAAGTCCGGCCTGACGGGGGCCCCGAGAAAGCGCATTGCGACGCCGCTTGCGCCGCCATTCCGCAAGACCGCAAGTCAACCCGCGGAACGCGGGAAATGGCGCCGCGGCCGCGGCCCGTTGTTCGCGCCGGCCGCCGTTGCCGTCCTGGTGGTGGCGGTCGTCGGAACGAGCTGGCTGGGCTTGGACAGGTGGCGAAGCTTGCCGATCTACGAGCACGCGTTTGCCACCGAGCGCGGCCAACAGATCGTGGCCACCCTGCCTGACGATCCGACGCACGGGAGCACGGTGCAGCTGGACACCGCCACCCGGTTGGACGTGCGCCTTTTTCACAGCCGTCGCGAGGTCCATCTGACCGAAGGCCAGGCGCTGTTCTCCGTCAGCTCGGACAAGGCGCGGCCGTTTCACGTGCGTGCCGGGAATCTGCTTGTCACGGTGGTCGGCACGCGCTTTTCCGTCCGGCATACGCATTCGGGGCTGGATGCCGGACGGACGGTGGTATCGGTAGAAGAGGGGAGCGTCCGAGTGAGCCGAGCGGCACCACCCGCACAAGGCCGCGACGGCGGGGTGGAGAGCAGCGAGGCGATCGACAAGCCCGTGGACCTTGCGGCCGGCCAGATGGTGGTGGGCGACGACAGCGGCATCGGACCGGTGACGCCGGTGTCTCCGGCGGCCAGCGCTTCATGGCGCTCCGGGCGTATCAGCTTCGACAGCACGCCGCTGGCACTGGCCCTGGCCGAGTTCGAGCGCTATCGCAGCACGGGCCTGGTCATCAACGATCCCGCTGTTGCCAAGCTCAAGGTGGGAGGCAGCTACAACGTCCAGCAGCTTTCGCGCTTCACCGATGCCTTGCCTCATGTGCTGCCGGTTCGCCTGGTGCCCCACGGCGACGTCACCGAAATCGCGCTTCGGAAGCCTTGAATTCTTCTCGATTTGTGGTGTCGCGACCTGAGGGTTCGCTCGGGCTGATGCGTCTTCAGCGGTAGGAGCAGGCGGAACTCCTCGAGGCCGCCTGAAAAAAGACCATCTACCGAGGAGATACCGATCCATGCGCGCCGCGCGTTTCAACCCTGCCCCGCTGACCCTGGCGGCTGCCATTGCCGCGACCTTCGCCGCAGGCATCACGCCCGCCGCACATGCCCAGACCGGCGTCGCAACTCCGGGCGCCACAGCGCTCTCGATTCCTGCGCAGTCGCTCGCGCAGGCGCTCAACGAGCTGGCTCGACAGGCCAACTTGCAGATGAGCTTCCCGGCAGCCCTGGTAGCCGGAAAGACCGCGCCGGCCGTGTCGGGTCGCCTGACAGCGACCCAGGCGCTGGAGCGGCTGCTGGCCGGCAGCGGCCTGGAGGCGACAGTCGACGGTTCGGCCGTGCTGGTCAGGCAGGCCCCGACCGGCCAGACGAGCGCACCCAGCCTTCCGGTGGTCCAGGTGACGGACTCGGCCACCCGGCTGCCTGACGCCTACCCCGGTGGGCAAGTGGCGTACGGCGGCCGCATTGGGCTACTGGGCGACAAGGACATGCTGGACACCCCGTTCAACTCGACGCAGTACACCTCGCAGCTGATCGACGACCAGCAGGCGCAGAACCTGGGTGATGTCCTGCTCAACGACCCCACGGTTCGGAACACCTACTCACGCGGGTCCGGGCGCGACGAATTCAATATCCGCGGATTCACGCTGTTCAACTACGACGTCTCCTTCAACGGGCTGTACGGCCTCTCTCCGCGCAATTCCAGCTCGATGATCGGCATCGAGCGCGTGGAGGTCCTGCGCGGTCCCAACGCCTTGCTCAACGGCATGGCGCCTGCGGGTTCTGTCGGTGGCGCCATCAACCTCGTGCCCAAGCGGGCCGGCGCAGAAAATCTCAACCGGCTGGCACTCTCCTATATCGATGACGGTCAGTTCGGCACCCAGTTCGACGTCGCGCGTCGCTTCGGCGCGAACAGGGAATTGGGGGTGCGCGCCAACGCCCTCTACCGGTCGGGCGACACGCCCATCGACCACTCCAGCGAAAGCGTGGACGCCTTCGCCCTCGGCGTCGACTACCAGGGCGATCGCGTGCGGCTGGAGGCCGACCTAACCTACCAGAACCGACTGACGTATGCGCGCAGCGGCCTGTTGTTCCCGCCCGAGGCGGGCATACCCATCGGCCCGGCCCCCGATGCCAAGACCAACTTCCTGCCTGAGTGGACGTACTGGAAGACCAAGGAACTCTCGGGCATGGTGCGCGCAGAGGTAGACGTGGCGCCCGGTGTGACGGCCTGGGGAGCCATCGGCGCGCAGCAGTACGACTTCAGAAGCCTGCAGACCAGTTGGCTGATGCTGGACACCCAAGGCGAGATCGCCGGACGTCCCGCGCGGCTGAACGAGGACATTGAAACCAGGACGGCCGAGGCCGGTCTGCGCGGCAAATTCGAGACGGGCCCGCTGCACCATGAGCCCGTGATGAGTGTCAGCACCTACGCTTCGGAACAGGGGACGCGCCGCCAGAACGGCGACATCATCTTTTCCAGTCTCTACGCGCCCGTCGACATTCCAGAGCCGAGCATCGCGATCGCCGCCGGCACACCGAAGGTGGCCGACACGCGGCTGCGCAGCCTCGCGCTGGCGGACACGATCTTCTCCAGCGATCGGCGCATCCAGGTGACGCTCGGCGCACGCAACCAGCAGGTCGAGACGTCCGGCTTCAACCCCGTCAGCGGCGCCCAGATCGCGCATTACGACGAATCTGCCGTGACGCCGATGGCGGCAATGGTGTTCAAGGCCACCGACGCGTTGTCGGTGTATGGGAACTACATCGAAGGCCTGAGCCAGGGCCCCGTCGCGCCCGATGGCGCCGCCAACGCGGGTCAGGTGTTCCCGCCAATCAAGACCAGGCAACTGGAGCTCGGCACGAAGTACGACTTTGGCACTTTTGCTGCCACGTTCAGTGTGTTCCAGATCGAGCGCCCGAGCAGCTTTCTGGACCCTTTGAGCCTTCTCTTCAGAGCGGACGGCGAACAGCGCAATCGCGGCGCCGAACTCATCACCCAGGGCGAGCTCGCCCGGGGCGTGCGCCTGCTGGCGGGGGCCGCCTACACCGATGGCACCTTGCTGAAGACGGAAGGCGGCGTCAACGACGGCCGCACCGCGCCTGCGACGCCGAAGTTCCAGCTGAACGTCGCCGGCGAATGGGACACGCCCTTCTTGCCTGGCTTCACGTTGACGGCGCGCGCATTGCGCACCAGCGGACAGTACGTGGATGTCGGCAACACACAACAGCTTCCAGGCTGGACGCGCTACGACATCGGCGCCCGGTATCGCTTCATGACCGGCAACATACCGGTCACGATTCGCGGCGCCATCGAAAATGTGCTGGACAAGAGCTACTGGCAGTCGGCAGCGCGCGAAGGTCTGACGGTCGGGGCACCACGCACGTTCCTGTTGTCGGTCTCGGCGGATTTCTGAACTGTGGATTGCGAGGCGGCCGACGGTCGCGGCAGCACCTGAAACCGTCCCATGACTTCCGCGCACTGGAATGTGTTCTCGCGATGCCTGGCGGCCGTGCTCGGCGGCTACGCGCTTGCCAGCACATTGCCCGTGGCCATCGTGGCGGCCTGCTGGGGCGGCGCAGCGCGTTCCGATGCCGTGCTGATCGCCATGCAAATGAGCTTTGCTGTCTACGCCGGCGCCATCATGTGGGCGTTCTCGGCGGGCAGTGCGCGGTCTGCATGGGCAGGGCTTGGCGTGCTGGTGTTGTTGAGCAGCCTCGTGGCATGGGCGCTCCTGTGAAATGAGGTGGTTGCGGCCATGAAGGACCGTTTCCGACAATCCATGGCGTGGCTGCACACCTGGCTGGGCCTGCTGTTCGGCTGGCTGCTGTACTTCATCTTCATCACAGGCACGCTCGGCTATCTGGACACGGAGATCGATCGCTGGATGCGCCCCGAACTGCCGGTCGCGTCCTATCCGCCTTCTCAGAAGATGGCGATCGACCGCGCGCAAGCCTTCCTGCAATCGCATGCGGCCCATGGTCAACGCTGGACCCTCACACTGCCGATCGACCGCAACGAGCCCTATCTGCACGTGTCGTGGCAAGCAGCGCGTGCGGGCGCGCCCGCTGCGTCGGGCACCGCCTATCTCGATCCTGGCTCAGGCCGACAGATCGAGACACGGGACACGGGCGGCGGTCAGGCGCTCTATCAGATGCACTGGCGGCTGCACTATCTGCCGCCACTGGGCAGTCTCTGGATCGTGGGCATCGCCACGCTCGCGTTGCTGCTTGCCCTGGTCACCGGCATCGTCGTGCACAGGAAGATCCTTGCGGACTTCTTTACCTTCCGACCGCGCAAGGGCCAGCGCTCCTGGCTCGATGCGCACAATGTGGCGAGCGTGGTGTCGCTGCCGTTCCAGCTGATGATCACGTACTCAGGTCTGATCTTCCTGATGTTCTCGTTCATGCCCCTGGTCGCCGCCGCCTGGTACGGGCCCGGCCAGGCGAGTCAGGATGTCTTCCTGGACGAGGTGTTCCCGCCGCTGGCATCGGCGCCAGCCGCTGGCCGGTCGGCCATGCTCCTGCCGCTTGATCGGCTATGGCGCGACGCGCAAGACCGCTGGGGCCCGAATGCCGTCGCCGCGCTGGAGGTGCAGGATCCAAATGACGCGCATGCCCGCGTCCACGTCATCGGGAACTTTGCCGCCGGCCCGCTTCGCGCGACGAGCATCCTCACCTACGACGGTGTGAGTGGCGAACGGTTGGCGGAGCGGCAGGCCTGGCAATCCGGCCCGAAGGCGTTGCGGGACGCGATGCTGGGCCTGCACGAAGGCATGTTTGCACCGCCTGCTCTGCGCGCCATCTATGTGCTGTCAGGCCTGCTGGGCGCCGTCATGATCGCCACGGGGATGGTGCTGTGGTGCGTCAAGCGCCGCCAGCGTGCGGAAAGGGGCCGAGACATGGCACACGCGGGACTGCGCCTGGCGGAACGACTGAACGTTGCCGTGTTCATCGGCCTGCCGGTAGCGATCGGTGCCTACTTCTGGGCGAATCGGCTCCTGCCCACCGGTATGGCGCACCGCGCCGAACTGGAGATGCACGCCTTGTTCGCTGCCTGGCTGCTGATGTTCATCCTTGCCGCGCTGCGCCCGGCGCTTTGCGCATGGAAGGAACAGGCAATCTTCGCCGCGGTGGCGTTTGGCTTGCTGCCCGTTCTGAATGCGGCAACGACCTCGCGGCACCTCCTGCAATCAGTGCCGGATGCCGACTGGGTCATGGCCGGATTCGATCTGGCCTCGCTTGCAATCGGTGCCGCGTTCGCCGGCCTCGCCTGGAAGGTGAAGCGGCACCAGGCACGGCGCACATTGTGCTGATCGCAGTCGCGCTGCTCAGTCTGTCCGTGCCGGGGATGGCCGCCCTGGCGTTCGCCATGGAGCGACACCAAACATGGCTAGCGCCCCGCTGGCGTGGCCGCAACGCGCGGTTGGCATTGCGCGCGGCCGGCATCACGCTGCTGGCGTCGGCGCTGGCATGCGCGGTGGTCGCCATTGGCTGGTCCTTCGGCGTGCTGCTCTGGCTCGGCTTGCTGACTCCTTCGGCCCTGGCGATTGTTGGAGTTCTTGCGCTTGGCCAGAAGTGCTCAGAAAGGTGAGAACGCCAAATCGCCCTCACTTCATCTGGTCACGCAGAAGCTTCCTGTTCACTTTGCCCACGGCGGTCTTGGGAATTGCCTGCGCGAAGACGATGCGCTGAGGCTTCTTGTATGACGCCAGCGATTGCGCAACATATGAGATCAAGTCCTGCTCTCCGACGGCTTGGCCCGCACGCAGGACCACCACCGCTGTGACCACTTCAACCCACTTGTCGTCCGGGGCGCCGACCACTGCACATTCGGCAATCGCAGGGTGACCAAGCAGCACGTCCTCTACCTCGCGCGGGTAGACGTTGTAGCCGCCCGAGATGATCATGTCAGACGTACGGTCCTTCAAATACAGGAAGCCGTTGGCATCAAATACGCCTACGTCGCGGGTTTTGACCCAGCCGTCGCTGGTGAACGTGTTCGCGTTCAGCTCGGGCGCGTTGTAGTAGCCGCGGACGGCCGAAGGCGCACGAACCACGATCTCTCCAGGCTCTCCCTGGGCCGCCTCGTTGCCGGACTCGTCCACCAGCTTGAGCTCGACATCGACCGAGGGCTGTCCGCACGCGCCAAGGCGCTCGCCCTCGTGGTCTTCAGGGCGCAGCACCGCCAAGCACAACGGAACCTCGGTTTGCCCGTAGTACTGATAGAAACGCTCACGCCCCCACAGAGCCATCGCTCGCTCGATCGTGGCGCGCGGCATTGGCGAGGCGCCGTAGATGACTTGTTTGAGCGACGAAACATCGGCCGCCGCAATGTCTGGCAGTTCGCACAGCATCTGAAGCATGGTCGGCACGAGGTTGATCGCCGTAATTGCGTTGTCTCTGATGGCTTGCAGGAAGCCGCGCGGTTCGAAGCCCGGCAGAACCACCGTGCGGGCACCCCTGAGCCAGAACGGCAGGACGAACACACCGCTCGCATGGATGAGCGAGGCCGCGTGCAGCATCGCGTCGTTTCGGTCCGGCGAAATGAGGTTGAGCAGGACGTTCTTGCAAATGGCCGCGTAAGACGCCTGTGTGTGCTGGGCTGCCTTCAAGGTACCGGTGGTGCCTGACGTGAACAAGGTCAGCACCACATCGTCGGGCTCGGGTACGTAGTCCAGAGGCGCGTCCGCCGAGGACTCCGCGAGCGCCAGCAGATCCGCAGCGCCGTGGTCCGCCCCCTCCAAGTGGCTGCCGAGCCCGAGAAGACGAAGGCCGGGAACGGCAGCCGCAATCTCGGCTGCGCGCGCTTGAAGGTCGGGCCCGAAGACGAGCGCCTGGACAGCCGTTTCCTGAACCATTCGCACGTGCTCGGCTGCCGAGAGCCTGCTGTTGAGCGGAACTCGATTGAGGCCCGCCTTCACACAGGCAAAGTCCAGTGGAACACTCAAGATGCTGTTGTTGACCAGGAGCGCAACGCGCTGCCTGGACCCAATGCCACATCCGCGCAGCGCGTTGCCCAACCGGTTACTCAGCAGGTCAACCTCAGAGAAGGTCAGGGATTGGCCTGCGAAGGAAATCGCGACGCGCGGGCCGTGCTGGCGGGCACCGCGTTTGATAATGTCCAGGTAGGTCGCACCTGTGGCATGCGAGTTGGTCATGCTTGTCTCCTTGCGTTGTTGGTTCTTCATGCCGCTTCCGGCGCGTCAAAACTGCCGTGACGACCCGCTCCTTGAGCGAACCGGCTCGCGCCATGCACTCCTTCGGCCAGGACCATTGGCGTGCCAATGCGTCCCTCGTTGCGCAGTGCCTCGGCGAGTTCCAGATTCCATTGCTCATAGGCAGAACGTCGATCGGCCAGCATGCATTCCTGAGGAAACGAGAGGATCTGCTGGGCCAGTTCCAAGCTCGCCTCAAGCGCTTGGCCTTGAGGGACTACCCGGTTGACCAGTCCCATGGCCAGCGCTTCGTCTGCCTTGACCGGCCGACCGGTCATGATGAGGTCGAGCGCGCGGCCCATGCCAACAATTCTGGGAAGGCGGACCGTCCCTCCGTCGATGAGCGGTACGCCCCAGCGTCTGCAAAAGACACCAAGGACGGCGCTGTGCGCAGCCACCCTCATGTCGGCCAACAAGGCCAGTTCCAGGCCGCCTGCCACCGCATAGCCTTCGATGGCGGCAATCAGGGGTTTTGACAGCATCATGCGGGTGGGGCCCATAGGGCCGGGACCTGCGCCACTTTCGTCCAAAGCCGCCCGTCGTTGGGGGTCTCCGACAGACTTGAGGTCGGCGCCCGCACAAAAGTGTTCCCCCTGACCCGTCAGAATCGCGACACGCGCCTGAGGGTCAGCCTCGAAACGTTCAAATGCCTGGCGCAACTCGACGCCCATTGGTCCATCGACCGCGTTGCGGCGCTCGGGCCTTGCCAGCGTGATGACGCACACGCCACCGATTTGCTCCACTCTTACATTGTCAGGCTCGGCCAATTGATGCTCCATGCTGCTTCGGCAGGGATGCTATGGGTTGTTTCAAAGTTTCACAACGACGGCAATTCCATGTAACTTTGAGGGATGCGTTTGAAAGCTCCCGACCTGTTACTCGACCTGCTTGGCACCAATGAGCAACCCGTGCCGACCCAGGTCCTCATTCAAGCCGGGCGGCTCATTGGCATTGGCGACGTCGCGATTCGAGTGGCGCTGGGGCGCTTGGTGGTCGACGGGAAGATCGAGCGGCACGCGCGTGCGAGCTACCGAGCCCGTCGTCCAGCGGGCGTAGCGCGCGCGGTCACGAATTGGCGAGACAAGCACTTCGTGATGGGCCCTTGGGAGGCCGGACAATGGATTGCCGTTCAGGACGCAGACGTGGCACGCGCTGAGAAGATTGTCTGGCGCCGCCACCAGTTGGCGATGGACTTGTGGGGATTCAGGCAGCTCAGAGCGGGCTTGCACGTGCGGCCCGCGAACCTGCGCCTTTCTGTCGACGAGCTGAGGGCGCAGATGACGGACGTGGGGCTTTCCCCCTCGGCGTTCGCGTTTCACATCAGCGCGTTGCCGAAGGAAATAGAGACCCAAGCGCGAGGCCTTTGGCGTGTCGAGGAAATTGTTGCCACGGACACTGCGCTGCTCAAGCGACTTCGGGCAAGCCTGCCGCGGCTCGCCCGGTCCACGCTGGATCACGCGGTGGTGGAGTCGTTTGTCTTGGGCCGGGAGGTCATCGAGTACCTGGTGCGGGACCCTTTGCTTCCGCCAGAACTCATGAAATCGGCCCTGCGCCTGCAATTGCTCGAAGCCGCACGCCGCTATCAAGACCACGGCAAGAATCTTTGGCGGCAGTGGATTGCTGAACGATTGAGCGGCGCACGTTGACGTTTGCCAGATGGCGTGTGTCGCGAGGCGCGATGGGTGCGGCGCACGGCGCGCAGCTTCAGGGATCGCCGGGGCAGGTCGGGCCACCCCACCCTGCGGCAGACCTTGCGGCACGCCTCCTGGCTGACTCCAAGCATGCTGGCGATGTCCCTGAACTGCATTCAGTCCTTGCGTACGGCGCGCGAGTCTGCGGTCCGGGAGCAGTCGAGGGGCGCGAAACGAAGAAGTGTGGAAACGTTCACATTGCGGGGTAAGTAATCATTTCTACAATGCCCGACAGCGCCGCTGCGTGCTATTGGGGAGATCGCGCGCAGCGTTCCATTGGTGTGACATGCCGGTACTCGAAGGGTGTCGGGGTAAGAAGGGCTAGACGTCAATGAGGTCCTACAGAGAAGCAAAGTCGTTCTCGCCGTCGCACCATACAGCGTAGGTCATGAGCATCTTGCGCAGCGCAGCCACACTGCGCAACCTTCGCGAGCAATCGATGTGGAAGCTCCTTGCTGCCGACCGCGCGCCTGTCATTGCCGCCCTGTTGGACAACTTGCTCCTTCAGGACGAGAAGGTGCTCTCCGCGTCTACCTTCGAAGAGCGGCTTACGCGAGACATGGAAGCGCTTCGCGCGCAGGGCTATGAGTTGCCTTACGCGGCACCGGCCTATGTGCGGGAATGGCTTGACCTGGGTTGGCTGTCGCGGCGCCTTGCTCAAGGCGCCGCCGAGGAAGAGCTCAGCCTCACGACCGATGCAGCCAATGCCGTGCGCTTCGTTGTTGGGTCGACCCAGCCGCGCCGCACTGCAACGGAAAGCCGTCTGGCCACTGTCATCAACCAACTGCAGCGACTTGCGGAAGAAACTGATGGGGACCGCAAGAGCCGACTCGAGTCACTGATCGAGCAGCGCGACCGTATAGACCGCGAGATTGAGCGCGTCAACAACGGCCAAATCACGACGCTGCCAGATGAGCGGGCGTTGGAGCGTGCTCGCGACATTATCTTTCTCGCCGAGGAACTGGTTTCGGATTTTCGGCAGGTGCGCGATGAATTTGAGCGACTCAACCGCGACCTACGCGCAACCCTTATGGATCACGAAGGCAGCCGCGGCCATGTCCTTGAGAAGCTCTTCAGCGGTGTGGACGTCATCGGCGATAGCGACGCCGGTCGCACCTTCCAGGCCTTCTGGCGCCTCCTCAATGACTACGAGCAATCCGCCATCCTTGAAGATGCCGTCGATGCGCTGAACTCTCGCTCGTTCTCCAGAAGCCTGAGTGATGCCGACCGGCGCATGTTGCGCAACCTCACGAGTCTTCTGCTCAAGGAAGGTTCGACCGTGCATGAAGTGCAGCAAAGCTTTGCCCGAGGCCTGAAGCATTTCGTTCAGAGTCGGGAGTTCATGGAAAACCGCCGACTGCATCAGCTGCTCGGGGCGGCCCAGCGCGGCGCTGTTCAAGTCAAGGATCAGCTCCGTACCAACGCCAATATCGGCTTCACTCTCACCTCGACCGGTGCCCGGGTCGCTTCAGCTGCCCAGTGGGGTTTGCTCGACCCCGACATGCGGATGGCGGACACCACGATGGAGAAGGTACCCGAGGGCGAACTCTCGATGGATCAAATTGTCGAGATGGTTCGTCGTTCGGAGATCGACCTCCGTGCCCTGAAGCGCAACATCCTCGTCCTCCTAGAAGACAAGGAAGTGGTGAGCTTGACCGAATTGCTCGAAAACTTTGATGTCGAGCAGGGCCTGGGCAGCGTCGTGGGCTATCTCTCCTTGGCCGCGAAGCACGGTCAGATTTTCGACACGCAGCACTGCTCCATTGAATGGACGGGTGCAGACGGCGTGCGTCGACGTGCTGACGCTCCTACCGTGTTCTTCCGTCGGGAACGGGCCCATGAATTCCAGCTTTGACTTTCTTCCTTTCGCCGAGGACGGCACTCCCACCGACTCGTTAGAGGCTTCGGTAGCCGCGTTGCAGGTGACCCGTCAGCAGACTTTTGAGGGCGATAGCGGCGCCCTGCCGCTGGACACGCGCCGCACACTGGTGCAACTCTTAACCGGTCCCCTGGTAGACGGTCGGCGACATTCCAAAGCGTGGGAAGTGGTGTTGCGCGACGAGCAAGTCCTGCGCAGCCGGCTACACGAGCTATTCCTGGAGCTGGTACTGGACCGGGACCAGCAGGTGGCCTTCTTGCGCCAGGTATCCCGAGAGGATGTGGACATCCCGATCCTGCTGCGACGAAACACGCTGTCCTTCATCGAGACCGCGCTGCTGCTCTTCTTGCGTCTTCGCCTGACTCAGGCCGACGCGCAGGGGGAGCGCGCGGCACTCGACCTCCAGGAAATGCTCGAGTACCTCAAGACGTTTGAACGCAGTGACAACGTCGACCAGTCGCGTTTCGCCAAACAGTGCGATGGTGCGGTGGAGAAGGCAAAAAAGCTGGGCTTGTTGCGCAAACTGGCCAACTCAGAAGAGCGATTCGAGGTTTCGCCTGCGCTCAAGCTACTTTTTCCTGCAGAGGAGATTGAGCAGCTGACCAAGGCCTATGCCATGGCAGCCGGCCTTCCGAATGCGCCCGACGCGGGGGCCGCCACCGGCGACGACAACGAGGATGAAGGGGACGAAGCGTGACGGACTCCAACAACGGGAACCAGTCGGGGGGCGAAGGGTTGTTCGCCACGACCAGTGTGCCCGCGTTCCTCTTGAAACAGGCGAATGAGGTCGATCCGATAGCCCTGGCACCAGCCGTCGCCCCGTTTTCGCCAGGCCCCGATCTATTTTCGTTCGAGGTGGACAGCGCGCCCCCTACCCCCTCTCCGCCCTTGATGGCGCGCCCTCCTGCAGTTGGGGCCGACATGGTGAGCGGGCATTTGACACGTCCTAACGTGTTCCTCGACGGCGACGACCCCGATGTCCGAGCGCAGTTCCGCCTGCGTCGCCTGCAGGCCTACAACTGGGGGACGTTCCAAGGGGTCGCGGACTTTGCCATCGCGCCCGAAGG
Source organism: Variovorax sp. (assembly GCF_035634955.1). Classification (GTDB taxonomy): domain Bacteria; phylum Pseudomonadota; class Gammaproteobacteria; order Burkholderiales; family Burkholderiaceae_C; genus Variovorax. The sequence continues at coordinate 114,882 of NZ_DASQBZ010000015.1, forward strand.
CTACCTATTCGTAGGCAACTCCGGCTCAGGAAAGAGCACGATGCTCGATGGTCTGGCTGCGCTCACCACCCCGGACCGATGGCGCGCTTTCAACGCGGCGGCGCGCGAGGCGGATCGCGGCCGTTCTGACCGCAATCTTGTGACCTACGTGCGCGGCGCCTGGGCTCGGCAGAGCAATGACGAGCGTGAGGCCGTCCAGCAGTTCCTGCGCAAGGGCACCACCTGGAGCGCGCTGGCCGCCACATACCGCAACGCGCTGGGAACGGTGGTCACCATCGTCATGCTGATGTGGATTCGAGGCCAAAGTGCATCCACTCGCGACCTGCGCCACCAGTACCTCGTCTTCGAGCGCGAATTCGACGTCACTGAATTCAAGGCACCGTTCGCCGAGACGGACTTCGACGTTAGGAAGCTCAAGACGGCCTTTCCGGAAGCCTTCATCCGCGAAGAATTCAAGGCCTACCAAGAGCGCTTCTGTCGGCTGTTGGGCATCGAAAGCGAGCGAGCGCTACGTCTGTTGCACAAGACGCAGTCGACCAAGGACCTGGGCGAGCTAAATGTGTTCCTTCGAGATTTCATGCTCGACGAACCAGAAACGTTCTCAGTTTCCGAGCGACTGGTTCGCGACTTCCAGGAGCTCAATGCAGCTCACGCCGAAGTGGTTTCGGCTCGTCGACAAATTGAGACGTTGGCGGCAGCGCGGGACAACTTTGCGACCCGTGCGGGCGTCGTGACACAGATTGACGACCTCCAAGCCATCGACGAGCACCTGGAAAGCTATGGTCAGGAGCAGCGCGGGATATTGATAACTGCCGATATCGATGAGACGAGAAGGGAAATCCAGCACTCCCAGATCGCCGTTGGCGAGGCAAAGGCGAAGGAAGCGCACGAGAAAAGCGTGCGCGACCAATACATCTCTCAGGTACAGGGTGCCGGCGGCCTACAGCTTCAAAACCTGGAGCTTCGAATTAAGGAGGCCGAGGGTCAGAAAGGCAATCGCCTCACCAAGCATGCAGTGGTCGATGCGGCATGCCGGGCCTTGGAGTGGCCGACTCCCAATGCGCCGCAAACCTTTCTTGCTATCCAAGAGAAAGCGCGGGTCATGCTCACCGGACCGTCGCCGGCTGACGACCTTGAGGAGCGTCGAGACCCCGTCAAGAGCCAGTACGACCGCCTTTCCGAGCGTTTGAGCGAACTGCGCAGCGAAATCGAGTCGATGGAGCGCCAACCATCCAGTATTCCAAGGCCGTACCTGCGGCTGCGTGCCGAGCTTGCGGAGGAACTTGGCGCAGAGCCCAAGGACCTGCCCTTCGCGGGTGAGCTGATGGAAGTACGTTCCGAGGAAGCGGTTTGGACCGGTGCCATAGAGCGCGTTCTGCGAGGCTTTTCGCTATCCATCGTCGTGCAGCCAGACCTGTACGCCGATTTCAGCCGCGCGCTCAACGAGCGGCACACCGGAATGCGTGTCGTCTATTTGCGCGCCATCATGAACGCGCCCACAGAGGCAGACCGTCGTTCTCTCAGCGAAGGCTCGCTGGTCCGCAAGGTCACGCTGGCCCGTGGGCCTCACCAAGACTGGATGCGTCAACAATTGCGCCAGCACTTCGACTATGAATGTGTCGAGGACATGGCGGAGTTCCGCAGTAGCACTCGCGCCGTCACCAAGGCCGGCCAGGTGAAGCACAACTCCACGCGTCACGAAAAGGACGACCGCTCAAACGTCAGCGACCGTCGCCAGTGGGTAATGGGCTTGGACAACCTGGCTAAGAGACAGGTTTACATCGCCGAGGCGCAAAAGGTTGGCGTAGACCTTGCCGTGCTCAAGGGGCAACTCGACGAACTCACGAAGGAGCGCAACGAACTTCAGAAGCGTCGCGATCAGGCGAACATCCTCGCCAATGTGAGTTGGGAAGAGATGGACGTCAACGGCTTGCTGCGCCAGATTGCCGAGCTGCAGCAGCAGCGCAACCTCGAGCTGGAGCGCAATCCAGACCTAAAGGGCTTGCAAGAGCGCTTGGCCAACCAGGAAAAACACTACGAAGCTGCGGTCGCGAAGCGACAGAAGGCCGAGGGCGATGAGCGCGACGGCCTAAAACGACTGACGGCCCTGCAAAAATCGCTGGACGCGCTGCATGTACCTCGTGCACTTACCGAGGGGATGCGCGCTTCCATCAAAGAACGCGTGGTGCGTATCAACCGTCAATTGACTCTGGAGTCGCTGGACAGCGTACTGCACAACGTAACCCGGGACATTGGGAAGGAGCGCGACACGCTCAAGGGCCGCTCGGCCGCTCTTCAGGCGGCCATCGAACAGGCGTTTCGGGACTACAGCCGCATTTGGCCGTCAGAAGCCGGCGGTCTGGACCCAAAATTGGAGAGCGCAACGGACTTCATCGCCAAGCTCGAACGACTGGAAAGCGACGACTTGCCGCGGTTCGAAGACCGATTCATGCAGCTACTGCAGCAACAGAGCAACCAGAACCTGGCCACATTGCAGCAGCGCCTGGATATCGAGCGAAAGCAGATTCATGACCGGCTGGACCAAGTCAACGGCAGCTTGAAAACGGCGGACTACAACCCCGGCACCCACTTGGTGATCGAACCGCACGACCGCGCTCTGGACGAGGTCAAGGCGTTTCGCGCGCAATTGCGCGACGCGTTGACCCAGGCCTTCACGCAAGACAAGGAAGCTGCCGAGCGCCGCTTCGAAGCCCTCAGCGCTATGGTGAAGCGCTTGTCCAGCCAGGAATCGGCCGACGTCAAATGGCGCACCCTGGTCTTGGATGTCCGACTCCACGTGGACTTCCGCGTTCGCGAGCTTGACCGGGACGGTATCGAGCGCGAGGTCTATCACAGTGGTGCCGGCAAGTCGGGGGGCCAGCGGCAGAAGCTGGCTGCGGCGTGCCTTGCTGCCGCGCTGCGTTACCAGCTAGGCGGTCAAGATCGCTCAGTGCCCTCGTACTCCACCGTCGTTTTAGATGAAGCCTTCGACAAGGCCGATGCGGAATTCACGGCCGCTGCCATGACCATTTTCAAGACCTTCGGGTTCCAGATGGTGGTGGCCACACCAATGCGCTCAGTGATGACACTCGAGCCCTTTATCGGCGGGGCCTCTGTCATTCATATCGTCGACGGCAAGAGTTCACGCTTTTCGCAGGTCCAGTATGACAACGTCCAAGGGCGCCTCGGCTTGACCGCAGAGCTGCACGCCCTCGCGACCGAAGAGTGAGCGCACGAGGCATGAAGTTGGAATCCGTGGCCACCGTCCTCGCCGAGATGAAGCGGCGCATAGACGCGCGGTTTGGCCTATGGCTTCTGCAGGACGCAGGCGTGCCCGAGGGCACGGAGCCCCGTGAGGACGGGCTTGACGCTGCAACGTGGCCAGTCCGCGTGCCCATGGGCAGCTTGAAGGAGCGAGATGTCCTCGAGTCGATGGACCTCGTCGCCAAATGGGTGCGAGAGTGGGAGCAAGCGCAAGCCGCTTTGCCCAGAGGCATCACGTTGGACTGGGAAACTCGCCAGTGGACCCGACTCGGGGAGCAGCGAATTCCTGCGCGTCTGGTCATTGATTCCCCAGGTGCCCTGGCTGAATGGGTAAATCAGGGCCCGCAATGGCGCCAGGCCTGCCACCGCCGAGAGATGCTTTTCCGGCGTTTTGGAAAGTTGCGCAGCTCACCGGTCTGCCGGCGCCACCTCGCAGTGTTCGTGGACTGGGCCGATGAGGACGTGGAGCGATTGCAAACGCTTCTTGCGTGGTTCGAGGCCAATCCGAGCTCAGGCCTGTACCTGCGTCAACTCCCCGTGCCAACCATCGACACCAAATGGATCGAACCGCGCAAGGCCGTCGTGCGCGATTTTCTATTGGCGGTCAAGGGTCAGCTGGTCACTGCGGCGTCTCAGGACTTCCACGAGGTTTGCGGGTTGCGCAAGCCGGCGGGCAAACTTCGTTTGCGAGTCTTGTGCCCCGAGCTGCGAGCGAGCCTAGCCGGCCTATGCGACATCGAGGCGCCGGTGGAAGAAGTGGCCAGGATGACCCTTCCTGTCCGTTCGATCATCATCGTAGAAAACTTGGAAACCGGTCTGGCGCTGCCGGATTTCGAGGGCGCAGTTGCCTTCATGCGATTGGGCCACGCGGTTTCGGAGCTCGCTCGCATTCCTTGGTTGCGACCGGAGCATCTCGCTGGCAGCGTCGACCAAAGCTCCCCGCCCCGCATGATCTACTGGGGCGACCTGGATACGCATGGTTTTGCCATTCTGTCGCGAGCTCGCGGCATCTTTTCACGGCTGCAATCCATCTTGATGGATGAGGCGACCTTTTCGCGCGGGCAGTCCCTATGGGTTACCGAACTCAAACCAAATCGCGCCGAGGTCTTACCTCACTTAACGCCTGCCGAGATGGACGTGTATGTTGGGCTGCGTTCGAATCGATGGGGCGTCGGCCTTCGGTTGGAGCAGGAGCGACTCTCCTGGCCGGAGTGTCTACGCGTGCTCCGGGAGGCGCTTGAGGTCAATCCTGACCAATCAATCGACGGTTCGGCCGACCGACAGTTGGTCGGCCAGGCGGTTCATATCGTAGGCCTCTGAGGCCTCCGCAGTCTGCGCCGCTGCGCCGCTGCGCCGCTGCGCCGCTGCGCATTATCGGATTGCCGCCGGACGACAGAGCGCGTCAAGCATTTGTTCCTCAAACTGGCCGTTCCAAAACCTCGGAGGTCAATATCCTGCGGGCGGTAGCGTCGCTCTTGTGGAAGGATGCGCGGGGTGTTATCCGAATGCGTAGCTCACTCGACCTGTCGCCTCGATAGAGACCTTGCCTCCCGCCAGAAGCCCAGACAGCACTGCCGGCACCGACTCGGCGTTTGCTGCCTCACCCAAGAGTGACGCGATGGCGGCAACAAGTGACGCCTCCTTAGACGGCCGACTTGTGGTTTTTTGAAGGCTGGCTTCCACCCGAGCGAGGGCTCGAAGGAGGTCTTCGGCCAGAGGCGTCGGTAGAACGTCTGCAGATTGAGGCGAAATCGCGGGAAGTACGATCGCAAAACCAACCTGACGCGCCGCGAACCCGAGGCCAATCGCGTGATCAATCATCGGACCATAGCCCCGATCGTTCGCCATCACGACCAGGTTCGCCTGTGGATGGCGAGATGCGATGTACCCCATGTAAAACGACAAATGAAAGTCGAGCGCGTTCTTTCCCGTGCGCGCAATCGGTACAGGAGTAACTCGATTTCCAAAGGAAGCGTGGTGGACCTCGACGCGCTTTTGATGTGGGCCATGAAAGAGCCAAACGTCCGTGACGTCAGGCACTACCTTGCGAATGTCTACATCTTTGGGTTGGACGTTTTCCCAGTCAACCAACACATGCGTCTGCGGCGAGACGGTCTTCTCTTCCATCGGAACGGCTACGCGAACCGGCGGATGCTTCTTGGCGTTCATCGCCAGCTTTCGACCAACGGCGCGCTTCAGATCAATTTGCGAATGGTCGGCCAGTTGGAGAAGGTAGAGCAACACATCCGCGACCTCCTCCCCAATCCGGTCCCTCAGCACCGCATCATCATGGGCTCGCTGTGACTCCTCAGCAGTCATCCACTGAAAGATCTCCGCCAACTCCGCAGCTTCGACCATCAGCGCTGTCGACAAGTTCTTCGGTGTGTGGAAAGGCTGCCAATCGCGTTGGGCCGCGAATTCTCGCAAGGTCGTCTGTAGAGCCAACAAATCCAAGTCTCACTCCGATGGGCTTAGGTTCCTCAGTTTCCCGTACACCTCCAGAGAAGACATTAGCCAAATCCCGAAAAGGCATCGGGTGCTGCGTCAAGCGGCTTTCGAATCCCGAAGACTAAAGTCGTCGTCACGCGGCGCCCAATAGGCTGGATGTGCCACACCGTACGGGTGACGCTCCTGCAGGCCTCGAAGTTCAATTTCACCCCAAAAGTGATGCTCCGATTCGAGTCCGCCACTTCTGGGCCTGATACGCTATGCAAAACGCTAGCGTTTTCCACACAGGAGCAGTTTTTGACCATCACCAAATCCGAAGTCGTCAGCGTTCGCGTCCCACCCGATGTCAAAGCCGCTCTTATCACTGCCGCAGGACTCGAGCGTCGCAGCCTTGCGTCGATGGTGGAGTTCATGGTGCTGGAATACTGCAAGACACGGTCGATTCCGCTTGATACCGAGGGAGCCGCAGCGACGTTGAGTCGTCGAAAGGCGCGGAGCAGAGCGGATGTTTCGGATGTCTGAAGGCGCACGGTGCAGACCGCGAGGGGTTGACGCCTTATTGGCTCCTGGCATCCGCCTTCGCGCGCGAACCCAATACAAAGATAACGGAGAACAGAGCCGTGGATGACGTTTTTCAGTTCCGCAACCAATTGGTTGATCGCTACAGCAACTTCTCTCGCAGCTTCGTTCGTATCGCAGCGCAGGACATCCAACAGGAAGTCGAGCGCCAGTACCAGGACGGCAGGTACTGGCCCGAGCCACTGGTTCAGATCAACCCCAACTATCAGCGCAAAGGCACCGTTCAGTCGCTGGCTGCTGAAGGCGTACTGCATCCCGTTTGCGCAGACGTTTTTCTGGTTGGGAAGCCTGAAGGCCATCCGCAACCACTCCACCTATACGCCCATCAATTGCAGGCCCTCGCCAAGGGCCAGGCGGAGCAAAGTTATGTCGTAACCACCGGGACGGGCTCCGGGAAGTCGCTTTCGTTCTTCATCCCCATCATTGACCGGATCATCAAGGCTAAGGCAGAAGGGGGTAAGCCACGTACACGGGCCATCGTCATCTACCCGATGAACGCGTTGGCGAACAGCCAACTGGAAGAACTCGACAAGTTCCTGCACGGCTATGGATCCGGCGAGCGGCCATTTACCGTAGCGCGCTATACCGGCCAGGAGAAGAAGCCTGAGCGCGACGCGATCGCGGACAACCCGCCAGACATCTTGCTCACCAACTTCATGATGCTGGAGTACATCCTCACCCGCTTCGACGATGTGGATCGCAGGGTGGTGGACAACTGTGAAGGCTTGCAATTCTTGGTGCTGGATGAGCTCCACACCTACCGGGGACGCCAAGGGGCTGATGTGGCCCTGCTTGTCCGGCGTCTGCGCGAGCGACTCAAGGCTGACAAACTGGTTTGCATCGGCACATCCGCCACTATGTCGAGCGCGGGCACCCAGGCAGATCGCAACCGCACCGTGGCCGAAGTAGCTGCCAAGCTGTTTGGCACCCACATCAGCGAACACGATGTGATTGGGGAAACCCTCGAACGCGTTACGAACCCGCTCAAGGACGTCGCGGCGGTTGCTGCCGAATTGCCAGCAGCCGTACGGCGTGAGCACTTCGAGTGGTCAGACTTTGACGCTTTTCAACGTGATCCGCTGTCGATCTGGGTAGAGCTCAACCTCGGCATCGAGCTGCCTGATCACGAGCCCCCTCGGAGAGCCAAGCCCAAGACCATCCAGGTCGCCAGCGAAGATTTGGCGCGCGACGCCAAGTGCGACGTGGTGCAGGCCCGCGCAGCACTGCAGGGTTTTCTGGTGGCCGCGCACGAAGTGCGAACACCTCAAGGGCGCCCTCCTTTTGCCTTCAAGCTGCACCAATTCATCAGCGGCCCCGGCAAGGTTCTCACCACGCTGGAGGCCGCAGGCCACCGTCACATTACCCTTGATGCCCAACGCTTCGCGCCCGGTCGACAAGATGAAGGTGTTCATCTCTATCCCGCCCACTTTTGCCGGGATTGTGGGCAGGAGTACCTGCCAGTGTGGCAGTCTGGGCAAAGACCGGTCACCTACCTGCCGCGAGAGATCGACGACGTCAGCGCAGACGACAACGAAGATGCCAGTTATGGGTTTCTCTGCCCGACGAAAGGTGGGCAGCAGTATGGTGGTCAGATCGACGATCTGCCTGAGACTTGGCTGGACCTGAGCCGGGAGGAGCCGAAAGTCAAGCCCGCCTACAGAAAGGCCATCCCCTATCGAGTCGCCGCCGACCCCCAAGGGCACGATGGATCGGGTGAGGACTTCTGGTTCGTTCCGGGCAAGTTCCGCTTTTGCCTGAGTTGCGGTGTGGTCCATGAGGCGCATGGCAAGGATGCGAACCGCCTCTCCAGTTTGTCGGGCGAAGGCCGTTCCTCGGCCACCACGATGATCGCGCTGAGCGCCCTTCAGCAGCTCTTTGCTTTGCCTGATCCAGCGCCGGGTCAACCCGACCCGCGCAAGCTGTTGGGGTTCACCGACAACCGGCAGGACGCCGCCCTGCAGGCGGGTCACTTCAACGACTTCATCTTTTTGTTGACTCTGCGCGCAGGCCTGATTGGTGCCTTGCAGGACAACGCTGGCGTGCTTAACGAGGAGCAACTCGCCGATGCCGTGTTTAAAGCGCTCGGCTTCCAACAGGTGGAGCAGAGCATCCTGGCGGAGTATCTGCGCTCTCCCAAGCTTATGGGCCTAGCACGGCAAGAGGCCCAGCGCACGTTGCGCTTCACTATTGCCTATCGCCTGCTGCGCGATCTGCGTAAAGGCTGGCGTCACAACAACCCCAATCTGGATCAGCTCAATCTACTGGCGATCCGCTATCGCGGCCTGGACGAGTTTTCCGCTGATGCAGGTGCATTCACGGATAACAGTGTGCTGTCCAGACTCAATCCGACGCATCGCGCGCGCTTGAGCGTGCTGCTGTTCGACAGCCTGCGCCGGCATCTGTGCCTTGAAACCCGGTACCTGGACCCTGTCGAGCATGACAAGGCGCGCACGAGCGGCCATACCTACCTTACGGAGCGCTGGGCATTTGCCCCCGATGAAAAACTTGAAACGGGTCGCTACCTGATCCTGGGCAAGCGTCCCGAGTACAAGGGAAAGCCGCGCACCGACCTTGTCACCGGCGGTGCACGCTCGCGTTTGTTGCGGCAGATCAAGACATCCAGCTTCTGGCAAGACACGGTCTTTGCCAATGAGGTCAAACGTTGGAAGGACGTTGAATGGGTTGAACTCATCGAGGCCATGCTGCGCGCCGCAGGCAGCTACGGCTATGTCCAGAAGCACGCCATCGATGCGCAACTGGCAGGCTGGCGCCTGAACGCCGCGGCCTTGGACTGGTGCCTGACCACCGATCAGATACTGGGCGACGACACCCGGGTGAATGCCTTTTTCCGTGAGCTCTACCTGAGTGTGGCTGACCTGCTGCGCTTGCCATCTCACCCACTGTTCGAGTTCGAAGCACAAGAGCACACCGCACAGGTCGATGCCCCGCGCCGGCAACTGCTGGAGCAGCGCTTCCGCTACACGGACAAAGACCGCAACGATTGGTCCCAGAACCCCGCGCACGAGGCTCCGCTGGAGCGCCTTCCTGTCATGTTCTGCTCGCCCACCATGGAGCTGGGCGTAGACATCTCTGCACTCAACACTGTGTATCTGCGGAACATGCCGCCCACGCCCGCCAACTACGCGCAGCGTAGTGGCCGGGCGGGCCGCTCCGGCCAGCAGGCGCTGGTGGTGACCTACTGTGCCGCCCTCAGTCCCCACGACCAATGGTTCTTCCACCATGCCAATGACATGGTGCACGGAGTGGTCCGTGCGCCGACGCTGGATCTGGCCAACCGGGACCTCGTAGACAGCCACCTGCAAGCGGTTTGGCTGGCCAGCACGCAAAGCCCGTTGGACGCCAGCATCGCCCCGATGCTTGATCTGGACCAACCCGGCAAACCGCTCAAACAAAGCTACCAAGACGCCTTCAATGCACCTGGTGTGCGTGAACGCGCCTTGGACAGCGCACAGCGGGTCGTCGACCAACTTCTGACCGAGTTGAATGGCAGCCACTGGTTCACACCTGAGTACGTACGACAGGTCATCGAGCGTGCTCCGCAACAGTTCTCGGGTGCACTGGAACGCTGGCGAGTCTTGTTCGATGCCACTCGGCAGCAGATGAACATGGCCGACCAGATCGTCAAGAGCCACACCGCCTCGCACGGTGAGCGCCAGAACGCCCAGCGGCGCTACGGCGACGCTGCCCGCCAGTACGCCGTACTCCTCAAGTCAGGCAACAGCCAGAACACTGATTTCTACACCTATCGCTACCTGGCCAGCCAAGGATTCCTGCCGGGCTACAACTTCCCTCGCCTGCCCCTCATGGCCTGGATACCAGCTCGCGGCGGACAAACGACCAATGGCAAGGACGACGAGGGCAGCATGGTAAGTCGCCCCCGTTTCCTGGCGCTGTCTGAGTTTGGGCCACGCAGCCTCATCTACCACCAAGGCCGCATGTACCGCGTGGTGCGTGCCAAGCTCAATGTGGGCAACGCCGATCACATTTCGGGCAATAGCCAGCTCTCAACGATCACCTCGTTGGTGTGTAGCCAATGCGGCTACGGCCACCTGGGCGAGCCGGGTGGCGGGCAGCCTCTGGTTAACCGCTGTGAGAACTGTGATGCCCTGCTGACTGAAACCGATTGGGTGCGTGAGCTCTACCGCATCGAGACAGTCGAAACCGTGCCGGTCGAGCGCATCTCCATCAACGACGAAGATCGCCAGCGACAAGGCTTCGAGCTGCAAACCACATACCGATTTTTGCCTGGGCCCGATGGGAATATCCAGAAACAGAAAGCAGATGTTTTGCAGAATGATGAGGGCCTTGCTGAGCTCAGCTACGCCCCTGCCGCACGCATTTGGCGAATCAACCGGGGGTGGCGTCGTCGCAAGGACAAGGAGCAGTTGGGCTTCTACATCAACCCCATTACGGGCACCTGGAGCAAGCAGGACGCCCCGGATGCGGGTGACGACAACGGCAACGACGACGCGCTCATGGACAAGGTGCCCAACCAGCGCATCGTCCCCTTCGTCGAAGACCATCGCAATTTGCTGATCCTGGCGCCGGTGGATGAGTTGCAGTTAGAGGCCATGGCGACGCTGCAGGCCGCTCTCAAGCGGGGTGTCGAAATGACTTTTCAGATCGAAGAGTCTGAACTGGTGACCGAGCCTTTGCCGAAGCTCGACGAACGCCGCGCCCTGCTGTTTTACGAGGCAGCAGAAGGCGGTGCGGGTGTGCTCACCCGTTTGGCTAACGACTCCGCCAGCCTGGCACAAGTTGCGCAGAACGCGCTGCGTCTCCTGCACCACCGAGATCCCGCCGACGGCATCTGGCGCATGGAAGATCTGCCCTCGCTGGAAGAAACCGATGACCTCGGCAACCACATCTGCGAGGCGGGTTGCTACCAGTGTCTGCTCTCCTACTTCAACCAGCCTGACCACGAGCACATCAACCGTCGCAACCCCGAAGCGCTCAAGCTGCTGGTTGCCATGGCCAACGCCGAAGTGAAGCTGCGCCCCGCACTGGACAGCCCCCCGGCCGCCTCGGTTGGCGCTGATACGCTACCAACAGGCAATACGACCGAGGCACGCTGGCTGGCCGCCCTGCATCAGGCAGGCCTGGCCACCCCAGACGCCTTGAATGTCTCTGTCAACCAAGGCGCAGCCACCGCTGCAGCCCAGTACAAGGCCGCGCGTGCCTTGGTATTCCTCAGCGCGGTCGATGCCGCTACGGCCGCGTCGCTGCAAGACAAGGGCTGGCAGGTGCTGGACTTCTCTGAACCCGAACATTGGTCAAAGCGCTTCGCCGAACATCCTGCCGTATTTGGTCAGGCCAGCTGACCTCCCCGAACGAATTCCATGACAACCCTTGAATACGTCTTTCAGCCAGGCACCCTGGTTCGCGCTCGAGGCCGCGAATGGGTGGTACAGACTGACACGCACCGCGACTGGCTGCGCTTGCGCCCTCTGGGTGGTGCCGAAGACGAAACCATTGCCCTGATTCCCGAACTGGAGCTGGTGCCGGTCGAACACGCCACCTTTGAATTGCCAGACCCAGCCCTGGCAGGCAACCATGCAGCGGCTGTTCTGTTGCGCGATGCCTTGCGCCTCACCCTGCGCGCCGGCGCAGGCCCCTTCCGTTCGTTCGGCAACATCGCGGTGGAACCACGCGGCTACCAACTGGTGCCCTTGCTGATGGCTCTGCGCCTGTCCACGGTTCGCTTGCTGATTGCAGACGACGTGGGCGTTGGCAAGACCGTCGAAGCAGGGTTGATTGCCCGCGAGTTGATGGACCGTGGCGAGATTGCCCGCCTGGCCGTGCTGTGCCCGCCGCATTTGGTCGAGCAATGGCAATCCGAGCTGGAGACCCGCTTCAATCTTCATGCCATCGCCCTTACGGCATCGTCAGCCGCCAGGGTCGAGCGCGAACTGCCCCACGGCGTGGCCTTGTTCGATCACCACCCTGTGGTCGTCGTGAGTCTGGACTACATCAAAAGCGAGCGCAACCGCGAGCAGTTCATTGCCACCGCGCCCGAGTGCATCATCGTGGACGAGGCCCATACCTGCGCCAGCAGCGGCGCCGGCAAGCAACTGCGCTTTGAGTTGTTGCAGCGCTTGTGCAAAGACGAACACCGGCACCTGATCCTGCTCACCGCCACGCCGCACTCGGGTGACGAGGGGGCCTTCTACAACCTACTGTCGTTGCTGGACCAGCGCTTCCTGGCACTTCAAGGCCGTATGTCGGCCAGCGATCCGTTGCGTCAGGAACTGGCGCGCCATTTCGTTCAACGCCGCCGAAAAGACATCGCCGAGTGGCAGGCCGAGACGCAAGACGGTCGAGGCTTTGCCCGGCGCATGAAAACCGAGCTGACTTACCAGCTCAGTGGCGACTGGGGCAACTTCTTCGACGCTGTACAAGACTACTGCCGCGAACTGGCCGAGACCGCCGAGCGCGAAAGCGCGGCCGGAGGCTCCGGCCTCATGTGGTACGCCACCTTGGCCTTGCTGCGCTGCGTGGCATCCTCGCCTGCTGCAGCGGTCAAAGCCTTGACCACCCGTCTTGAAGGCACTCGGTCCGAAGATGAGCTGCTGACCGACGAGCGTCTGCACGACGGGGCAGTAGACGACCTTTCAACCAGCGACCTGGAGCCCCCTGCCCAGGTGCAAGACGCGTCCCGTCTACAAACGCTCATCAACACGGCCGAGCGTCTCTCAGGACTGTCCGGCGACCCCAAGCTGGCCGCACTGATCCAACACGTGGGTCAGTTGCTCAAAGATGGCTACCACCCCGTGGTGTTCTGCCGCTACATCGCCACTGCGCATTACGTGGCCGACCATCTCAAGGCAAAGTTTCCCCAGGCCACCATTGAGGCCATCACGGGCGAATTGACGCCCGAGGAGCGGCGCGAGCGTGTCGAAGACATGGGCGAGACCAGCAGCCGCATCTTGGTTGCGACCGACTGCCTGTCAGAGGGCATCAACCTGCAGCACCTGTTCACCGCCGTCATCCACTACGACCTGGCCTGGAACCCCACGCGCCACGAACAACGCGAAGGCCGGGTGGATCGATTCGGCCAGCAAGCCCCGGAGGTGCGCTGCACCATGCTCTACGGGCAAGACAACCCGATTGATGGCTTTGTGCTGAAGGTCATCTTGCGCAAGGGCGAGGCGATCCAGAAAGAACTGGGCGTAATGGTGCCCCTGCCTGAGGACGATGCCCGCATCAACCAGGCACTGGTCAAGGCCGCGCTGATGCGCCGCGAGCACAAGGCACCGGCCATCATGCTGCAAGAGTCCTTCGACTTTGGCGAGCCGGAGCGCCTGCTCGCGCCCTTGCAGGCCCAGTGGCAAGACGCTCTGGAAAAGGCCAAGGCCAACCGGACCGTGTTTGCTCAGCGCCGCATCCGCCCTGACGAGGTGCTGCCCGAGTGGCACAAACAGCAGCAGGCCCTGGGTGCCCAGGCCGATGTGAAGCGCTTTCTGCAAAGCGCCTGCGTGCGCCTGGGCTCACCTCTGGACAACACGCGCCGCGCCGACCGGGTGCGCTTCACCCCTGAACACCTACCCGAAGCCTTGCGCCTACGCTTGGCCGACGAAGGGCTGGATGAAGCTCAGCTGATCGACTTTGACGAACTGCACCGCAGCCACCCGCTGGTGGGCCTGCTGGCCCAGCACCTGCTGGAAGATGCCCTCGGCAACACCCAGCCCGTTGCAGCCCGCTGCGCGGCCACGCTGACCAACGATGTGGAGGTGGCCACCACGTTGTACCTGCTGCGCGTGCGCCACCAGCTCAGCTACGTGCGCCGCCGCGAACCCTTCCAGATGATGGCCGAAGAAACCGTCGCCCTGGCTGTACGCGGCCGGGCGAACCCGGAGTGGTTGACAGATGGACAGGCGGCCCGCCTCATCGAGTGCACCCCCAGTGGCAACCTCCCAGCTGAGGCCGTGCGGCGCGAGGTGCGTCAGGCCCTCGAGTTCCTGGCCGCCCATCCACATCAGTTGCAGGCCCTGGCCCAGCAACGTGCCGATACCTTGCTGGACGACCACAAGCGCGTGCGCGAAGCTGCTCGCGACGTGGGCCAGTACAACGTCAAGCCCTGCCTGCCCGTGGATGTGATGGGCGTGTACGTGCTCCTGCCTGATTCGCTGTAAGTCTGAGCCGATAACAACATGAAACGCATCCGCAACAGCAAGCACCAGTCCACGCTCAACCTGCCCACCATCCAGCTGGAAGGCAGCCTTTTCCTGCCCGACCAGTTGGAAAAGGCCGCCCAAGGCCGCGCCGAAGGCCAGACCGAGGTGGACTACGGCGTGCCCAAGGGCGTCAAGCTCAAAGACGAGTACAGCCGATCCTTCCAGATTGCCTGCGCGCAGTGGCAACACTTCGCCACCCACTTAGACCGAGCCGACGTAGAAGCCCACCGGCTCACCATCGGATTCGTGAGCGAACTGCTGCGAGACGCCTTGGGTTACACGCCTGTGCAGCCCAGCACGTCGGTGCAGGTGGGTGCCATGGCCTACCCCGTCAGCGTGATCGCAGGCCGGACGGTGGTGCTGGTGGCCCCGCACAACGTTACCTTGGACGACGCCGACCCACGCTTCGCCGTGGCAGGCAGCGGCAACCGCAAGAAGTCGGCCTTTCAGGCCATGCAAGAGCTGCTCAACGCCAGCCCCCAGCACAGCTGGGGCATCGTCAGCAACGGCAAGCAACTCCGTCTGCTGCGCGATGCAGCGTCACTTACCCGGCCCACCTACCTAGAATTTGACTTGGCGGACTTGCTGGGCGGCCAACGCTATGCCGAGTTCGCCAACGTGTGGCGCTTGCTGCACGCCAGCCGCGCACTGCAGACTGGCGGCGCGGCGTGTGTCTGGGAACGATGGCGCGAAGCAGGCAAAGCCGAGGGCACCCGCGTGCGGGATGGCCTGCGCAACGGGGTTGAGAAAGCCCTGCTCACCTTCGGCGAAGGCTTCTTGCAGCACCCTTCCAACGATGCGCTGCGCGCGGCGCTGCACGATGGCAGCCTGAGCAAGGACGCCTACTTCCAGCAACTGCTGCGCCTCATCTACCGGCTGATCTTTGTCTTCACCGTGGAAGAGCGCGGTGTGTTGCATCCAATTGATGAGAGCGCCGAGGCCCTGGCTGCCCGCAACGCCTATGCCGAAGGCTATGCCCTGAGCCGTCTACGCGAGGTCTGCCTCAAGCGCCGCGCCCGCAACCGGCATGACGACCACTGGCAGGCCATACGCATCATCTGGCGAGGCTTGGCGCACGGCCAAGCCCGGCTGGCTTTGCCCGCTTTGGGCGGCCTATTCTCGGAAGACCAATGCCCGCACCTGGACACAGCTAGCCTGCAAAACACCCACATGCTGGCCGCTCTGCAGCACCTGCGCTGGGCCGTCACCGTCCAAGGCAAGGCCAGCAGCCTCACCCCAGTGGACTACCGCAACATGGGGCCGGAAGAGCTGGGCAGCGTGTACGAAAGCCTGCTCGAGCTTGTGCCCACCGTTGACCTGCCCGCGCGCACCTTTGGCTTTGTCGGCATCACTGAGGAAGGAAGCACCGCCGGCAATGCCCGCAAGACCTCGGGCAGCTACTACACGCCTGATAGCCTAGTGCAGGATCTGATCAAGAGTGCGCTTGATCCTGTCATCGAACAGCGCCTGCAGGCCCGCCCCGAAAACCCCACCGACGCCCTGCTGTCCATCCGCGTGATGGACCCCGCCTGCGGCAGCGGGCACTTTCTGCTGGCTGCCGCCCGCCGCCTCGCCGAAAAGCTGGCCGAGATGCGCAGCGTTGACGGTGGGCAGGAGGGCGCGGTGCGCCCGCAAGACTATCGCCACGCGCTGCGTGAGGTGGTGGCTCGCTGCATCTTCGGGGTGGACCGGAACCCCATGGCCATTGAACTGGCCCGCACCGCTCTGTGGCTGGAAGGCTTTGAGGAAGGCCGCCCCTTGAGCTTTCTGGATCACCACCTGCAAGTGGGTGATGCGCTCTTGGGCCTCACCGACCTCAAGACCCTGGAATTCGGCATCGCGAAGGATGCGTTCAAACCCTTGTCAGGTGACGACAAGGAGGTGTGCAAAGGACTGGCCAAGGCCAACACCGCCGCACTCAAGCAACTTGCAGCTGAACGCAAGAGCCAACAGGCCCGCCTGCAGTTGGAAGACACACATGGCCTGACCCAACTGCGGGCCATCGAAGCCCTGCCCGAAAGCAGCACCGCTGAAATAGAGGCCAAGGCCCAGGCATACGATCATTACCTGCAAGGGGCACGATCCAGCCACTTGGCCGCCGCGGCCGACGCCTTGCTGGGTGCCTACCTGCTGCCGAAAAACGAGGCCACCGCCAAGGCCATTCCGACCACCACCACCCTCGTCCTCATTCTACAAGGCTCCACCCTACAGGCCGAGCAACAAGCGGCGCTAGCCACGGCACAAGCGGCATGCCTGCACGCCCGGGTCTTTCACTGGCCACTGGCCTTTCCGCAGGTATTTGCCCAGGGTGGTTTCGATTGCGTGCTGGGCAACCCGCCGTGGGAACACGTGGAGCTGAAAGAGGAAGAATTCTTTGCCACCCGCCACCGTAACGTGGCAGAGGCCCGCAACAAGGCCGAGCGTGCGCAGCGCATCCAATGGCTAAGCGAAGGCATGCTGGCCCGGCACCTTCACCCCGAACTGATCCAGGACTCCCATGAAGACGAGGCCGAAAAACGCTTGTACGCCGAGTTCATCAACACTCGCCGTACCTACGAGTCCGCTAGTAACTTCGCCCATGTGGATGGTAAAGACGGAGGGCGCTACCCGCTCACCGGCGTGGGGCGCGTCAACACCTATGCGCTGTTCGCGGAAGCCATTCTGCAGATCCACGCGCGCGACGGCCGCGCTGGCTTCATCGTGCCCACTGGCATTGCCACGGATGACAGCACGAAGGCCTTCTTCGGACACATCACGCAGCAAGGCCGCCTGGTCAGTCTTTACGACATTGAGAACCGAGATGCCGTGTTCCCCTCGGTACACCGCAGCTACAAGTTCTGTCTGCTTACCCTGGGGGCAGCAGAACAGGCCGAGTTTGTTTGCTTTGCCAGCCAGGTGGATCAACTGTCCGACCCCAGGCGCCGCTTCACTCTCAGCCCCGACGAATTCCGCCTCATCAACCCCAACACGCTCACTTGTCCGGTGTTCCGCAGCGCGCGCGATGCGGAGTTGACCAAGCGGCTATACCGCGCCGCACCCGTGTTGATGAAGGATGCGGTGACCGTTGGTGAAGGCAAGCAGGCCCACGTGGTTGAGCCGCCACACAACGCATGGGGCATCACGTTCTCTCAAGGCTTGTTCAACATGTCCAGCGACAGTCACTTGTTCGCCGATGAACCCGCTCCCGACCGACTTCCGCTGTACGAGGCCAAGCTGATGCACCAGTTCGACCACCGTTGGGCCACCTACACACCGGACGGCAACAGTCGTGACCTGGGCAAGGCAGAAAAAGCAGATCCCGCTTGCACAGTCACCCCGCGTTATTGGGTGGGCCGCGCCGAAGTAGAAGAGCGCCTGCAAGAGGTAGGATGGCGCAGTCGTTGGATGATTGGCTGGCGACGAAACTGCCGATCCACGGACGAGAGAACATGCATTGCCAGCGTAATGCCTGCGGCTGCAGTTGGCGACAGCTTGTTTCTCATGCTGCCGAGAACGGAAGACCTCAGATTGAGCGCCTGCTTGTTGGCATGCTTGAACTCGTTGACTTTTGACTTCATATCTAGGCAAAAGGTGGGTGGCGTCAACTTCAGCTTCTATTTCATGAAGCAGCTTCCCGTCCTTCCACCCAGCCGTTACTCCGAGACGGACATGGCCTTCATCGTCCCGCGTGTGCTGGAACTGACCAACACCGCACACGATCTGTCCGATTGGGCGAAGGACTTGGGGTACGAAGGCACTCCCTTTTCCTTCGACTCCGACCGCCGAGCCACTCTGCGCGCCGAACTCGACGCCTACTACGCGCGCCTGTACGGCCTGACCCGCGACGAGCTGCGCTACATCCTCGATCCAGCAGATGTGATGGGTGAGGACTACCCGTCAGAAACCTTCCGCGTTCTGAAGGACAAGGAAAAGCGCGAATTCGGCGAATACCGAACTCAGCTACTGGTACTGGAAGCTTGGGAGCAGCTGGAACGCGGAGAACTGTGCTGATGCTGACTCACCTAAAACTGGAAAACTTCAAGATCTGGCGTAGTACGGGCCCAATTCGAATGGCACCTATCACGCTGCTGCTTGGCACCAACTCGTCGGGCAAGTCCAGCTTGATTCAAAGCCTGCTACTGGTTCGACAAACCGTGAGGGGAGATGACCCAAATCTAGACCTGAATTTGGGCAATCCTGACGGCGACGATTCGGTCACCCTGGGCCAATTCAAAGATTTGCTCTGTCGGCACGGCGCCGCGACCGAAAGCACATTGGCAACGCAAGTGGGCATCGAGTTTCGCTGGAGCGAGGATGGTTCGGCGGAGAGCTCTACGCTGTTTTCTGCGCGTTACAACAAGGGCCCGGCTGGCAGCGCCGAACTGGCCTTTTTGCGCTTGGGCAAAGACGGGCAAGGATTCAGCGTGCAAAGACGCAAACCCGGTATCTACCGCTTGAGCATAGCCACACAGGCGAGGCCCTTGGGCCAGAGTGCCGATCTTCGTCCGCAGCGTTCATTTGCCTTTTCGGCGTCCACGCTGAACAAGCTCGGCGTGCAGGGGGAGTTGATCGAGCCAATCGGCCCGGCCTTGCTCGATGAGTTGGGACGCATCATCTACTTGGGCCCCGTGCGCCGCTTGGCACAGCGCGACTATGTGTGGGCAGGCAGGATGCCTGCCCACGTTGGTGACGATGGGGCCAAGGCCGTAGACGCCCTCATAGCCAGCGGTGTGGCCCGCCAATTGGCCAAGAGGCGCAACGAAGCCTTGCCGGCAGAAGGGGCACTCTTTGAACAAACGATTCGCTGGTTGAAAGATATGAACCTCGCTGATGGTCTCTCCATCCGCGCTTTGGGAAACTCAGCTCGCTATGAGCTGCTAGTCGAGAACGACGGCCAGGCCGTCAACCTAAAGGATGTGGGCGTGGGAGTTTCGCAGGTCATCCCCGTCATCGTTGCGGCCTTGTTTGCGCAGCCCGGTCATATCGTCATCGTCGAAGAGCCTGAAAGCCATCTGCACCCGCTCGCTCAAAGTAAGCTGGCCGAACTGCTGGCGCTAGTAAGCAAGGAGCGCAACGTCCAGTTTATCGTCGAGACCCACTCCGAACACCTGTTCCGGCGCATGCAGACCTTGATTGCCCGTGGAGAGGTTCCAATTGCCGATGCTGCCATGTACTTCGTTGAACGAGAGGGCAAGAACGCACGCCTTTTGCTGTTGGAGGTCGATGACTTCGGGCGGGTGCGAAACTGGCCCAAGGATTTCTTCGGTGATGCGCTGGGTGAAACCCGTGAACAAACTGCACTAGCCATCAAACGAGCTAAAGAGCTGAGGGCCCAGGATGGCAAAGTTCCTGGTTGACACAAACGTAATGCTCGCCGCCAGCGCAATCTCTGACCTGTCCAATGTCGCGGCGCGAGCGATGCCGAATGAGATCGAGTTGCGCGAGTTGGTATACGAATGGCTGATGCAATTCGATCTCTCGAACGACCACATCGTGCTGGACGATGTTGGATTGGTGCGAGCGGAATACGAGCGCAACATGCCATACAACTGGCGTGAGCAGGAGTACGGCATGCGGGTACTTCAAAACAAGATTGACCACATGCAGGTGGATCACGTGCCGATCGACACATTTGAGGGCAATGGTGAGCACATAGCCGTACTCGAAGCTGTGCACGAGGCCATCGTCACCGACCGAGAGGACCGCAAATGGATCGCGTGCGCGCTGGCGGCGCTGATCCTGTTTGATGAATCGCCCCCCATTGTTTACGGCGCAGAGACAGACTGGCATGTCGCCAGAGCACAGTTGGAGGCCCTCGGAGTGTGCTTTCAGCCACTGTTACCTGCCGATTGGTATCGGGTCAAAGCGGGTCATCCATGACAGAAGGCTTCTTTCGCTTTCCCCATACTCCGCACCTGGTGTGGCTAGGCCAGACCGAGCCGCGCGACGACAAGGTGCTGTCGTCTGACGAAGCCAAATCTTTGTTGACAGCCGACGTTGTGGTGGAAGAAAAACTCGATGGCGCCAATCTCGGCTTTTCCCTCGCCCCCGATGGCAGTCTGCGCGCGCAGAACCGTGGGCAGTATTTGTCTGAACCTCATGCCGGCCAGTTTGCCCGGCTGCCAGCGTGGCTTGCCCTGCATGGTGACGCGCTGCGCGAGGTACTGATGCGCGACATCATCCTTTTCGGCGAGTGGTGCGCCGCACGTCACTCGCTGGACTATGCCGCGCTGCCCGACTGGTTCCTGCTGTTCGACGTGTATGACCACAGACTGGATCGTTTCTGGAGTAGCTCGCGTCGAAATGCGCTCGCCGACTTCGCAGGGTTGGCCACGGTGCCCCTGATCGCGCGCGGAAAGCACACGGTTGTTGAACTTGAGCGGTTGGTGGTCGCAACCATCAGCCGTTATCGCCATGGGCCGCTGGAGGGGGTTGTGGTTCGCCGCGAGTCTGCAGACTGGTGCGAGGCCAGGGCGAAACTCGTGCGGGCTGATTTCAATCAGGCTATTGCGGCGCATTGGCGCAGACGTGCCATTGAATGGAATAGGGTGGATCCCAACAGGCAGAGCCACGCTTGAGCTGTGTACAAGGAGAAAAGAGATTGTTCGAGAAGATCACTCAAGACATCGCACAGAGCTACTACCAGCAGCACTTTCCCAATGATGGGCAGCGCTTCGTGGCTTGGTATGTACGCAACATCCACGCGCAAGACGCTAGTCAGGCGCGCTACTGCATTACCGATGGCTCAGATGACAAGCAGATTGATGCCATCGTGATCGACGACGATGCGCAGGCGGTCTACGTGGTGCAGGGCAAGTTCATCGCCACCCAGGCGGTGGATGCAGCGCCGCTGCGGGAGGTGCTTTCATCCTGGGTTCAGCTGAAGGACCTGGCCGCACTGCAACAGAATGCCAACAACCGCCTCAAGCAGCGGCTAACAGACCTATCTGCGGCGCTGGACGATGGATATGACGTCCACTTCGAGCTCATCACCACAGGCGAGTTGACAGATGCGGCGCGGAACGACTTGGCCCTATTTCAGAAGGAGCTGGCTGCATCCGATGACCTACCCGCCACGCTGACGCTGGTGAACACGGACGAGCTGCAGCGTCGTTACGAACTCTCGCTGGAAAAGGAAAACCCCTTTCTCAAGCACGAGTTGACTTTGGTGCCGGGCAAGTACATGAGCATGGAAATGGCCGGAACGGCAGTGATAGTTGCGGCCGTGCCCTTGAAAAGCTGCCTGGCGTTTCCCGGCATTAAGGACGGGGCGCTCTTCCAGAAGAACGTGCGCCAGTCACTGGGCTTGTCGAACAGCGTGAACAAGCAGATCAAAGCCACCATTTACGGAGACAAGCATCGCGACTTTTTCTTCTTTCACAACGGAATCACGGCAATCTGCTCGCGTATGGCGCTCCACGGCGATCATCTGCAGTTGCAGGGGCTGAGCGTAGTCAACGGCTGCCAGTCGCTGACCACCATCTTGTCTTGCAGCGAGAAGGTCAAGCAGCTCGACGACACCTTCGTAATGTTCCGCTTCTACGAAATTCCCCAGCACGACCGCGCCGATCGCATCAGCATTTCGACCAACTCGCAGTCTACGGTGAAGCCGCGAGATCTGCGCAGCAATGACAAGCGGGTATTGGTGCTTAAGAAGTCCTTCGAGCAGCGCTATCAAGACGGGCAGTTTCTGACCAAGCGCGGCGAGCAGCCGACCGCTGACAAGAACTCTGCGCGGGTGGTGGACTTGGGAAATCTAGGCAAGCGCCTGATGGCTTGGCATTCACAGCGGCCCAACATCTCGTATAGCGAGACCAAAATTTTCGACAAGTATTTCGAGCAGCTCTTCAAGCGTGACTACGCGCCGGAACGCATTGCTGCCTTGCAGGATTGGACGGCTCTTGTAGAGGCAGGATGGGGCAAGGACAATCCTCACGGCTTCAATGAGACACTACTGGCGATGCGTGCGTATGCGCCGTTCCACCATCTGTACGCAGTGTCCATGTGCTTTGCCGTGGCAAGCAAGCACGTAGATCGTGTGCCGGCGCCTGATCGGGCTTGGCGGCAAGCTCAAGATAGGGGTATCGCCGAATGGACCGTGACGGTAGCTGCCACGGCGCTGAACTTCGCGCTGGAGACGGCAGCCAACGAGCCACAGCCGGGGAGCAAGGTGTTTAGCCCCGTCAACTGGATCAAGACCAAGACTTGCTTGAGCGGCATCACCAATGCCATCCAGATGCAGCTGATGATGATGCCCAACATCCCGGGTGGAAAGGAGAAGCGTGAGGCTCTGGTGTTGGAGGCGGATGCGTTTGAATATCGTTGGCAGGCGGACTGAGTAGATGAACCCGCTGCAGCGCGCCCTGATCGAAAAGGCAGGGCATGACTACGGCTTTGAGCATGTACTGGTCAGTGGCCTGGAAGGTGTGGTGCTAGCCTCAGCGCGGCATGCGGCGCGCGCGCAGGTGTCCGCCCTGCCTGCGGGTGGCTACGTGTTGCGCTTGCTTCAGGTCGCCACGCCAGCTTTGCTGCCCGAGATGCATCGCTCCTTCGCCACTGTGCTTCACTCGGACGGCTTTGCGGCTGGCTCTGTAGCCGAACTGGCCGCATTGTTTCGCCGCGCCTCTGGCCTGGCGCGGGCCCTGCCCAGCCAAGTTGCACAGGACTACGAGGCCGCTGTTTCCAGCGAGTTGGCAAAGTTGCCAGGTGGCCTAGGTGGCACTGAGGTGGAGCGGGTGGTCCGTCAGCGAGTGGGGCAACAAAAGTTTCGTGCAGCCATGCTCGACTATTGGGGCGGCGCCTGTGCCGTGACTGGTGTGGCGCTGCCCGAGGTGCTGCGCGCCAGCCATGCCAAGCCTTGGGCGGCATGCGTCAGTGACGCCGAAAGGCTTGACGTGTTCAACGGCTTCTTGCTGGTCGCCAACCTGGATGCGTTATTCGACCGCTTTCTGATCAGTTTTGATGACGACGGGCAGTTGTTGGTGTCGCCACGGTTAAGCGCTGATGATCAAGGTTGTTTGGGATTGAGCCCCGGCATGGCGCTTCGCTGGTTGAGCGATACGCATCGCCGCTACTTGGCATGGCATCGCGGTCAAACCACTGGCGGCAACTCGCTCTCTGGGCAGCAGCAGCCCGCAAGAGAACTCTAAGCCCACTCGCTCCCGAGTGCTGGCGTAAGAGGGATATTTGTCGCCAGGTGGCGCCGCCAAAGGGCGGATCGCGATGGCCGAGAACGGCAACTGCGCGCCTAGGCGATGGTTGTTTGCGACGCGCAGCGCCGTCCGCGCGCCGCATGATGAGGCCTGCCTCGTTTCCATGCATACGGGCGGGTGCTCCGATTCAGCGCAATGGCGCCGAGAATCCGGCGAATTCGACTAAGTCCAGACAAATCGACGCGAGTCCGCTGAAATTCGCTCCTCTCGCGAGCCTTTGCTCGACGATTCCTGATGGTCATTCAGGTGGACCGCCTGCCGGGCGAGCCCATGGATTTCTCATCTTATGGGTCTCAGATTCTCACCTAATGGGTAGCCCTACAAAGACGCTCAAACGTCAATATTCGCCGCCCGCAGCGCATTCGTCTCGATGAACTCCCGGCGCGGCTCGACCTCGTCGCCCATCAGCATGGTGAACACGTGGTCGGCCTCGATCGCGTCGTCGATCTGCACCCTGAGCAGGCGGCGCACGTTCGGGTCCATGGTGGTTTCCCACAGCTGCTCGGGGTTCATCTCGCCCAGACCCTTGTAGCGCTGGCGGCTGGTGGCGGCTTCGGCCTGGCCGATCAGCCAGCGCATGGCGGTGCGGAAGTCGCTCACGCGCTCTTCCTTGGCCCTTTCGCCTTCGCCGCGGCGCACCATGGCGCCCTCGGACAGCAGGTTGCGGAAGGTGCCAGCGGCCTCGGCCAGCGCGGCGTAGTCGGCGCCGTGGACGAAGTCCTGGGTCAGCACGCTGCTCTTGATGTTGCCGTGGTGGCGGCGGCTGATGCGCAGCACCGGCTTGTCGGTGCGCGCGTCGAATTCGCTTGCCACTTCGGCGGGCACGCCGGTGGTATTGAGCTCGCGCAGCTTCGCCTGCAATGCCACGGCGCTCGCCTCGGCGGCCGGCGTGGTGTCCAGGTCCAGCGCGACGCCGTCGGCGATGGCGCGCAGCGCCTCGGCATCCATGAAGCCACCCAGCCGGTCGATGACCGCCTCGGCCAGCTGGTGCTTGCGCGCCAGTTCGGCCAGGGTGTCGCCGTCGATCAGGGTGGGCTTTTCGCCGCCGGTGCTGATGCTCGCGTCCTTGAGCGCCACCTTGAGCAGGAAGGCGTCGAGTGCCGGGCCGTCCTTGAGGTATTGCTCTTCCTTGCCGACCTTCACCTTGTACAGCGGCGGCTGCGCAATGTAGATGTGGCCGCGCTCGACCAGCTCCGGCATCTGCCGGTAGAAGAAGGTCAGCAGCAGGGTGCGGATGTGCGCGCCGTCCACGTCGGCGTCGGTCATGATGATGATGCGGTGGTAGCGCAGCTTGCTGACGTCGAAGTCGTCCGCGCCGCCGCCCGAGGTGGTTGCGCCGGCACGGCCGATGCCGGTGCCCAGCGCGGTGATCATGGTCAGGATCTCGTTGCTGGTCAGCAGCTTCTCGTAGCGCGCCTTCTCCACGTTCAGGATCTTGCCGCGCAGCGGCAGGATGGCTTGGAATTTCCGGTCGCGGCCCTGCTTGGCCGAGCCGCCGGCGGAGTCGCCCTCCACCAGGTAGACCTCGCAGAGCGCCGGGTCCTTTTCCTGGCAGTCGGCCAGCTTGCCGGGCAGGCCCATGCCGTCGAGCACGCCCTTGCGGCGCGTCATCTCGCGTGCCTTGCGCGCCGCTTCGCGGGCCCGGGCGGCCTCGACGATCTTGCCGCAGATGATCTTGGCGTCGGCCGGGCGTTCCTGCAGGTAGTCCGACAGCAGGCGCCCGACGATGTCCTCGACCGGCGCGCGCACTTCGCTGGACACCAGCTTGTCCTTGGTCTGGCTGGAGAACTTGGGCTCGGGCACCTTCACGCTGAGCACGCAGCACAGGCCTTCGCGCATGTCGTCGCCGGTGACCTCGACCTTCGCCTTCTTGGCGAAGTCGTTCTCTTCGATGTACTTGTTGATCACGCGCGTCATGGCGGCGCGAAGACCCGTCAGGTGGGTTCCGCCGTCACGCTGCGGGATGTTGTTGGTGAAGCACAGCACCTGCTCGTTGTAGCCGCTGTTCCACTGCATCGCCACCTCGACGCCGATGTGCGTACCGGGAATGCCGCCGTAGGTTTCCGCCGGCTTCTCGCCTGCCGCGTAGAACGGCGTGGGGTGCAGCACCTGCTTGCCCTTGTTGATGAACTCGACGAAGCCCTGCACGCCGCCGGCGCCGGAGAAGTCGTCTTCCTTGCCGCTGCGCTCGTCGATGAGGCGGATGCGCACGCCGTTGTTCAGGAAGCTCAGCTCGCGCAGGCGCTTGGAGAGGATCTCGTAGTGGAAGTCGTTGTTCTCCTTGAAGATCTCGGTGTCCGGCAGGAAGTGCACCTCGGTGCCGCGCTTCTCGGTCTCGCCGGTGATCTTCATCGGCGAGACTTCCACGCCGTTGACGGTCTCGATGATCCGGTTCTGCAGGAAGCCGCGGCTGAACTCGAGCACGTGCACCTTGCCTTCGCGGCGCACCGTCAGGCGCAGCATCTTGGACAACGCATTGACGCAGCTCACGCCCACGCCGTGCAGGCCGCCGGACACCTTGTAGCTGTTCTGGTTGAACTTGCCGCCCGCGTGCAGCTCGGTCAGGGCGATCTCGGAGGCCGAGCGCTTGGGCTCGTGCTTGTCGTCCATCTTCACGCCGGTGGGAATGCCGCGGCCGTTGTCCACCACGCTGATGGAGTTGTCGGTGTGGATGGTCACGACGATGTCGTCGCAGTAGCCGGCCAGTGCCTCGTCGATCGAGTTGTCGACCACCTCGAACACCAGGTGGTGCAGGCCGGTGCCGTCGGACGTGTCGCCGATGTACATGCCCGGGCGTTTGCGCACCGCTTCGAGGCCTTCGAGGATGGTGATCGAGCCTTCACCGTAGGCTTCGGCCGAAGCCTGCGCCAGCTGCGCGGTTGCTGCGCCCTGGGCGAGCGTGTCGGCGCCGGCCCCATCGATACGCGGTGCGTCCGGCTTCACTTCTTCGGTGCTCATCAGATTTCCTCAAACTCTTGCTGTGATCGGGGCCTGCGACGGTGGCCCCTTGTGCGGCCGGCGCCGCGCGGGCCGGCCGGTGGTTGCTGTCGGTGCGCGGTCAGATCCGCATCGGCATCACGACGTACTTGAACTCGTCGTTCTCCGGAATCGTCACCAGTGCCGAGCTGTTGGAGTCCTGCAGGTCGATGCGGACCATGTCCTGGCTCATGTTGGCCAGCGCCTCGCTCAGGTAGGTGACGTTGAAGCCGATCTCGATGGCGTCGCCGCCGTAGTCGATGTCGATCTCGTCCTGCGCTTCCTCCTGCTCGGCATTGCTCGAGGCGATGCGCAAGGTGCCCGGCTCGATGTTCAGGCGCACGCCCTTGAACTTCTCGGACGTCAGGATGGCGGTGCGATTGAGCGCCGCCAGCAGCGCCGTGCGGCCCAGCGTGACGCTGTTCTTGTGGCCCTTGGGGATGACGCGGTTGTAGTCGGGGAACTTGCCCTCGACCAGCTTCGTGACGAACTCCATGCCGTCGAACGTGAAGCGGGCCTGGTTGCTGGCGAACTGCATCTCGATGGCGCCTTCGGCGTCGGACAGCAGGCGCTGCAGCTCCAGCACCGTCTTGCGCGGCAGGATCACTTCCTGGCGCGGCACCTCGACGTCCAGCGTGGCGCTGACGAAGGCCAGCCGATGCCCGTCGGTGGCGACCAGCGAGAGCTGCTTGCCTTCGGCGACGAACAGGATGCCGTTGAGGTAGTAGCGGATGTCATGCACCGCCATCGCGAACGAAACCTGCGACAGCAGGTTCTTGAGCGTCTTCTGCGGCACGCTGAAGGCCGGGCCGAAATTGGGCGACTCCTGCACCAGCGGGAAGTCCTCGGCCGGCAGGCTCTGCAGCGTGAACCGGCTCTTGCCGCCCTTGAGCAGCAGCTTGTTCTGGCTCGACTCGAGGCTCACGGTCTGGTCGGCCGGCATGGTGCGCAGGATGTCCACCAGCTTGCGCGCGCCCACCGTCGTGGTGAACGCGCCCTCGTCGCCTCCCAGCTCGGCCGTGGTGCGGATCTGGATTTCCAGGTCGCTCGTCGTCAGCTGGACCTGGCCGCCTGCCTTGCGGATCAGCACGTTGGCCAGGATCGGAAGCGTGTGCCGCCGCTCGACGATACCGGCCACCGATTGGAGGGCGGCGAGGACTTTGTCTTGAGTTGCCTTCAAAACGATCATGGTCTACCTCTTCTCTTCCTTTTTGTTTCCTGGATCCGGAACCTGGACACCCGACGCGCCCGGTACAGCGCCGGCGCGGCGATGATGGGACAGGCGGGTGACGCGGCAGTGGCGGCTCGGGCGCATGGGCGGTGTGGTCTTCAGCCCTTGAGCGTCTGCTCGAGCACGTGCAGTTGCTGGTTGAGTTCGGACAGCTGCTGGCGCTCGCCGGAGATCTTGCGCACCGCGTGCAGCACGGTCGTGTGGTCGCGGCCACCGAACAGCTCGCCAATTTCGGGCAGGCTCTTCTGCGTCAATTCCTTGGCCAGGTACATGGCAATCTGGCGCGGGCGGGCGATCGAGGCCGGGCGCTTCTTGCTGTACATGTCGGCGACCTTGATCTTGTAGTAGTCCGCCACCGTCTTCTGGATGTTTTCCACCGAGATCTGCCGGTTCTGGATCGACAGCAGGTCGCGCAGCGCCTCGCGCGCCAGCACGATCGAGATCTCTTTCTGGTTGAAGCGCGAGTAGGCCAGGATCTTGCGCAGCGCCCCCTCGAGCTCGCGCACGTTGGAGCGCACGTTCTTGGCCACGAAGAAAGCCACCTCTTCGGGCATCTCGGCACCTTCTGCGCGCGCCTTGTTGATCAGGATGGCCACGCGCATCTCGAGTTCGGGCGGCTCGATCGCCACCGTCAGCCCCGAGTC
Source organism: Variovorax sp. (assembly GCF_035634955.1). Lineage (GTDB taxonomy): Bacteria > Pseudomonadota > Gammaproteobacteria > Burkholderiales > Burkholderiaceae_C > Variovorax. The sequence continues at coordinate 143,410 of NZ_DASQBZ010000015.1, forward strand.
GAAGCGCGACACCAGCCGCTCGTGGATGTCCGCCAGCCCCTTCGGATAGGTGTCGCTGGTCATCACGATGTGGCTCTTCTTGGCCAGCAGGGCCTCGAACGCGTTGAAGAATTCTTCCTGCGTGCGATCCTTGTTGGCGAAGAACTGCACATCGTCGATCAGCAGCAGGTCGAGCGAGTGATAGCGCTCCTTGAACTCGTCGAAGGTCTTGCGCTGGTACGCCTTGACCACATCCGAGACGAACTGCTCGGCGTGGATGTAGAGAACCTTGGCGTCCGGCCTGTCGGCCTGCAGCCGGTTGCCCACGGCGTGCATCAGGTGGGTCTTGCCCAGGCCGACGCCGCCGTAGATGAACAGCGGGTTGTACAGGTGCCCCGGCATGCCGGCCACGTGCATGGCCGCGGCGCGCGCCATGCGGTTGGCCGTGCCTTCGACCAGGGTGTCGAAGGTCAGGCTGGCGTTGAGCCGGCTCTTGAAGCCGGCAACCGGCGGCTCTTCGCCCAGGCCGACCACGTCCCGCGGCACGTCGGTGTAAGCCGAGACGGCCACGGGGGCAGGCATGACGGGCGCTTCACGCGGAGCGAGCGCTAACTCAATGGTGACCGGCTGGCCGTTCAGCTTCTCGGCCAGCGCGGCGATCTTGCCGGCGTACTGGGCGCGAATCCAATCGAGCTTGAAGCGGTTGGCGACGAAGACGGTGACGCGCGACAGGTCGTCCGTGACCTGTGCGGTCAGCGGTTTGATCCAGGTGTTGAATTGCTGCTCGGACAGCTCCTGCGCGAGCTGGTCGACGCAGGCTTGCCAAAGACTTTCGCCGATGCCGTCACTGGACATGGATGGGAAGGCGCAGGGTGTATCCCTCGGGCATTGTCGTTGTAGGGTTGTGGATAGCCGCGCTGCGGGCAAGCCGTCCATTCTAACTTCTCAAGACGTTATCCACACCGCCTTTCGGCGCCCGGCAGGGCTATCTGTGGGCAGCCCGATACGGGCCTCGAATTGTGCTTGTCGCAAATGTTTGCGATAATCGCGGGTTTCCCTCAGTGCGCTTCATTTCCAGGTGCGGTGCGAGCCGAGCTACTTGCGGAGGCGGGGGAGCAAAGAAAAGAGAAGCGCTGCGGCAGGCCAGAGTCCGCTCACGCCCAGGGCCCAGCCATCATGGGCCGGGCACGGCCCGATGGGCGCTTCGAGTTAAGCCGTTGGCGGGGCGTCTGGCCACCACGCCAAGACCATCAGGAAATTTTCAATCATGAAACGTACTTACCAAGCTTCCAAGACCCGTCGCGCCCGCACCCACGGCTTTCTGGTCCGCATGAAGACCCGTGGCGGCCGCGCCGTCATCAACGCCCGCCGCGCCAAGGGCCGCAAGCGCCTGGCCGTCTGACGGCCAGCGTCGGGTTCACGCCCAGACCCACGCCTCGAGACTGGCTGGCGCCGGCTTCGACGATGGCCGACCTGCCGTGTCCAGCCTCATGATGCGGTTGAAGACACGTGCGCAGTTCCAGGCCGTTCTAGCCGGGACCACGGTGGCGCGCACCCCCCATTTCGCGTTGCATCGCCGGACCGCCGAGGCGGCCGGCGCGCTGTCGTCTGCGCCATCCGCGGATGAAGCGCCCGGGCGGCGCGAGCCCCCGCTGTTCGACGGCGCGGGCCCGTGGCTCGGCGCAATGGTGCCCAAGCGCTGGGCGCGCCGCGCCGTCACGCGCAACGCCATCAAGCGCCAGATCTATCAAGTGAGCGCCAGCTTCGAAGCCGCCGCGCCGAACGCCGCGTACATCGTGCGCCTGCGCGCCGGTTTCGACCGCACCGCCTTTCCAAGTGCCGCCTCGGGTCCGCTGAAGGCGGCCGTGCGCGCTGAACTGCTGCGGCTTTTCGAGCGCGTGGCGGCGCCGGCACCTGCCGTGGCCCGTCCGGAAGGCTCGGCATGAGCGCCGGCCCGGCGGTCCCCGCCAGTGCTCGCGCCAGCGGGCCGGTGGCGCGCCTGCTGGTGTGGCTGGTGCGCGGCTATCGGCTGCTGCTCAGCCCGTGGCTGGGTTCGGCCTGCCGCTTCGAGCCGACCTGTTCCGTCTATGCCATCGACGCGTTGCAGTGCCACGGCGCGGCGCGCGGCAGCTACCTGACGCTGCGCCGCCTGGCACGTTGCCAGCCGTGGTGCGAGGGCGGGCACGATCCCGTCCCCTCCGCCGGCGGCAGCGCCGGCGCCGGTGCGCGTCCGGCGCTGTTTTCCTCTCTTCTCCCGTACGACAAGAAGTCCCCTCCATGAACGACATCCGCCGAACCATCCTGTTGGTGATCTTTGGGTTCTCGCTGATATTGCTGTGGGACCAATGGCAGGTCTACAACGGCCGCGTGCCGACCTTCCTGCCCACGGCCTCGCAGAAGGCGCACGACGCCGCCGGCAAGCAACCCGTCGCCCCGGCCGGCAATGCGGCCGGCCATGGCGCGGATGGCGTTCCGGCACCGGCTGCGGCGAGCAGCGCCGGCGGCACCGTGCCGGTGCAGGCGGCCGCGGCCGCGCCCGCCGGCACGCAGGTCGAAGTCAAGACCGACGTGTTCCGGGCGGTGATCGACAGCCAGGGCGGCACGCTGTCGCGGCTCGAGCTGAGCCAGTTCATGGACGAGACGAACAACCACGGCTTGGTGGAGTGGTTCAAGAAGCTCATCGGCCGTCCGGTCCCGCTCAATGAGGTCAAGCCCGTGGTGCTGATGGAGGACGGCTCGCCGGCGGTGCGCTACGTCGCCCAGACCGGCCTGCTGAACCCGACCGAAGGCGGCCCGCGCTTCCCGACCCACCTGGCGCCGATGACCGTCCAGCCCGGCGCGCGCGTGCTCGCCGATGGGCAGGACACGCTGGAGGTGTCGTTCGAGTCGCAGCCCGAAGGCGGCATCAAGTACGTCAAGACCTACGTCTTCAAGCGTGGCGACTACGTCATTCACGTCAAGCACCAGGTGGTCAACGTGAGCGACCAGCCGCGCGACGTGCAGGTCTACATGCAGTTGGTGCGCCACGGCACCGTGCCGGGCACCACCATGTTCGGCGCCAACACCTTCACCGGCCCGGCCTTCTACACGGAAGAGAAGAAGTTCCACAAGGTGGCCTTCGCCGACATCGCCAAGGGCAAGGGCGAGGTGCCGCCGCCGGCCAACGACGGCTGGGTGGCAATGGTGCAGCATTACTTCGCCTCCGCCTGGCTGCTCAACCTGCCGGGCAACGAGAAGCTGCGCCGCGAATTCCGCGTGCGCGACCTGGGCAACAACCAGTTCTCGGCCGCGGTGGTCATGAACCTGCCGCAACTGGCGCCCGGCGCCACCCGCACGCTCGACAGCAACCTGTTCGCCGGCCCCGAAGAGGAAAAGAAGCTCGAGGCGCTGGCTCCGGGGCTCGAGCTGGTCAAGGACTACGGCGTCTTCGCCATCATCTCCAAGCCGCTGTACTGGCTGCTGAACAAGCTGCACACGCTGCTGGGCAACTGGGGCTGGTCGATCGTTGCCCTGGTGGTGCTGCTCAAGGCCGCCTTCTACTGGCTCAATGCCAAGGCCTACGGCAGCATGGCCAAGATGAAGGCCATCAATCCGCGCATCATGGAAATGCGCGAGCGCCTCAAGGACAAGCCGCAGGAGATGCAGCAGGAGATGATGCGCATCTACCGCGAGGAAAAGGTCAACCCGATGGGCGGCTGCCTGCCGATCGTGATCCAGATCCCGGTGTTCATCGCGCTGTACTGGGTGCTGCTGTCGTCGGTCGAGATGCGCCACGCGCCCTGGATCGGCTGGATCCACGACCTGTCCGCACCCGACCCGTGGTTCATCCTGCCGGTGATCATGACGGCCAGCTCGCTGGTCCAGACCTGGCTGAACCCGACCCCGCCGGACCCGATGCAGGCTCGCCTGATGTGGATCATGCCGCTGGCCTTCTCGGTCATGTTCATCTTCTTCCCGGCCGGCCTGGTGCTCTACTGGATCACCAACAACATCCTGTCGATCGCCCAGCAGTGGGTCATCAACAAGCGGCTGGGCGTGATCCCGGACCGCAAGACCGCCGCCGCGGCCAAGACGGCCGTCGCCGTCAAGAAGAAGTAGCACGTCGCACAGTCTGGACGTCCGGGGCCGCGAAAGCGGCCCTTTTTGCTGAAAGAATCGCCCCATGCTGGCTCGCCATGCGGATCCCATCGTTGCCCTCGCCACTGCGCCGGGTCGTGGCGCGGTGGGCATCGTGCGGGTGTCCGGCGCGAACCTGGGTCCGCTGGTCCGGGCCCTGTGCGGACGGGCGCTGCGCCCGCGCGAGGCCACGTACCTGCCCTTCCTCGACGCGAGCGGGCAGCCGCTGGACCGCGGCCTGGCCATCTACTTCCCGGCGCCCCATTCGTTCACCGGCGAAGACGTGCTGGAGCTGCAGGCGCACGGCGGCCCCGTCCTGCTGCAGCTGCTGCTGGCGCGTTGCCTGGAGGCGGCCGCCGAATCGGACGACGCCACCGGCCAGCCGCGCGCGGCCAACCTGAGGGTGGCGCAGCCGGGCGAATTCAGCCAGCGCGCGTTCCTCAATGGCAAGCTCGACCTGGCCCAGGCCGAGGCCATCGCCGACCTGATCGACGCCAGCACCGAGGCGGCCGCGCGAAGTGCCAGCCGCTCGTTGTCGGGCGAGTTTTCGCGCGAGATCCACGGCCTGCGCGACGCGCTGATCCACCTGCGCATGCTGGTCGAGGCGACGCTGGACTTTCCCGAGGAAGAAATCGACTTCCTGCGCCAGGCGGACGCGGCGGGCCAGTTGGCGGCGCTACGCGCGCGGCTGGCAGCGGTGCAGGCACGCGCACGCCAGGGGGCGTTGCTGCGAGAGGGCATCAAGGTCGTCATTGCCGGCCAACCCAACGCCGGCAAGAGCTCGCTGCTCAACGCGCTGGCCGGCGCCGAACTGGCGATCGTCAGCAACGTGCCCGGCACAACGCGCGACGTGGTCGCGCAGACCATCCAGATCCAGGGGGTGCCGGTGCATGTGGCCGACACGGCCGGGTTGCGCGACAGCAGCGACGAGGTCGAGCGCATCGGCATCGCGCGCGCCTGGGGCCAGATCGAAGGCGCAGATGCCATCGTGTTCCTGCACGACCTCACCCGGGCCGGCGAGCCGGGCTATGCCGACGCGGACGCCGCGCTGCTGCGGCGGATCCGCCAGGCGCTGCTCGCCAGCGTGCCGGTGCTCAATGTCTGGAACAAGCGCGACGCCGTCGGCGAACTGGCGCCGCAGCCGGCCGAGGGCATCGCCCTGTCGGCCCGCTCAGGCGAAGGCCTGGAAGACCTGCGGCAGCGGCTGCTCGCGGTGGCCGGATGGCAAGCCGTGCCCGAAGGGGTGTACCTGTCTCGCGCGCGGCACGTGCAAGCGCTGGCGCGCGTGGGCGATCATCTGGCGTCGGCGTCGTCCCAGCTGGATGCGCCCTCGCCCATGCTCGAGCTTCTGGCGGAGGAATTGCGCCTGTCCCAGAACGCGCTGAATGAAATCACAGGCGAGTTCGGCGCCGACGACCTGCTTGGCGTGATCTTCTCCCGCTTCTGCATCGGCAAATAGCACGTAGTAGTTACGTTAATTACATTTTGTACACAACAGCGGGAATATCGCTGATACTGGCGGCGCCTCCATTCACGGAGCGCTACGCCCATGTCCGTGCCCATCCAGGAACTTTGTCGCGCTATTTCGCAGAACACCAGCTACGACGCGTTCGCGCCGTCGCTGAATGCCCAGCAATGGGAAATGCTGGCGACCTACCTGCAGCCCCTTGACCTGCCGCCGGGCCAGATCCTGATCGACCAGGGCTCGCAGGACCGCTCCCTCTACTTCATCGAAAGCGGCGCACTCAGCGTGCACGTGATCAGCTCGAGCGGAAAGATGCAGCTGGCCATCCTCAACGCCGGGTCGGTGGTGGGCGAAGGTGCCTTCTTCTCGCACCTGCCGCGTTCGGCCAACGTGATCGCCACCGGCGCCAGCCGTCTCTGGCGGCTGACGCCGATCCGCTTCTCCGAGATGGTCAACCGCCAGCCGGCGCTGGCACTGGAAGTGGCCATGGCGCTGGGCGCCGTCATTGCAAAGCGCATGGTCAACAAGCCCAAGCGCGTCGCGGTGACCTGAGGCGCGCTGGCGCAGCGCACCCGGATCGACACACCATGGCGCTGCTGTGCGAGCATTGCCGGGCCGAGAACCGCAACGCGGCCAAGTTCTGCAAGGGGTGCGGGCGCAAGATCGCCCAATCCTGGCCGAGCGAAGCGCCGGCCGGGCTGGGCGCCGACCCGGCCATGGCATTGGCGACCGGCGTTTCCGCCGCCGCGGCGCCGCCATCCCTGCCGCCGTGGGCTTCGAACGATCTTCCGGAGTTTCCCGGTGCACCAGGCGCCATCGACGCCGACGCGCCCCGTGCCCGGCTCCTGCTGCCGGCGCTGGCGGGCGTGATCATCGCCGTGGCCTCCGTGGCATGGCTGGCCATCGGGCATCGCGCTCCGTCGGCGGGATTGGCCAGCGCCGCAGCTTCTGCTGCGCCAGCCACCCCGCCGCCCGCAGCCCCATCGGTGAATGCCGCCGCACCGGCAGCGAAGGCGCCGCCGACGGAATCAACCCACGCCGCCGCGACCGTGGACGCCGTGCCGGCCACAGTGGCGGCCGAGCCGCCGGCGGTGGCCGAGCAGCCGGCACCGGCGAAACCGGTGCGCAAGCCGGTCGCGCGCAAGCGCGCACCTCCGCCGCCGCCTCCGGCAGTGGCCGCCGCCCCGCCGCCTGAGGTGGCGCCCCCGCCTCCGCCCCCGCCGTCGCCGCAGGAAGCCTGCGCCGGCCGCAACTTCATCGCCAAGGCGCGCTGCCTGGCCGACCAATGCGCCCAGGCGTCGCAAAGAAGCCATCCCCAATGCCAGGCCGTGCGCGACCAGCAGCGGCTGGAGGAAGAAAAGCGCAACCCGCAGTGGGCAAGCTAGCGGCCCGCGGCGACTAGGCTCGCCGCGCCAGCCGCTCCATCGCCTCGGCCAGGGGCGCTGCCTTGCCCGAGAGCACCAGCATGTCGCCGGCCGCCAGGTGCGCCTGGCCGGTGGCCTCGCTGCGCCGGCCGTTGCGCGTGCGAAGACTCACCACCCGCACCCCGAGCGATTCCAGCCCCAGGCTGTCGATGTCCTGCCCCACGGCGCGTGCGCCCGGCTCGAGTGTGATGCTGTCGAAGCGCTCCTGTTCGACCTCGTCGGGATGGTCGTCGTCGGCGCCGTGGAAGTAGCCGCGCAGCAGCTGGTAGCGCGCATCGCGCTGGTCCTGCACCACCCGGATCACCCGCCGCAAGGGCACGCCGACCAGCGCCAACGCATGGCTGGCCAGCATGAGCGAGCCTTCGATCGCCTCCGGCACCACCTCTGCGGCACCCGCGGCCTGCAAGCGTTCCAGGTCGTGGTCGTCCTGGGTTCGAACGATGACCGGCACCTGCGGCGCATGTGCGCGGCTGTTGGCCAGCACCTTCAACGCACCGGGAACGTCGAGGTAGGTGACCACCACGGCGCTGGCGCGTGCCAGGCCGGCTGCCATCAGCGCTTGCAGTCTGGCCGCATCGCCGAACACCACCGAGTCGCCGGCGGCCGACGCCTGTCGCACCCTGTCGGGATCGAGATCGAGCGCCACGTAGGGAATGCCTTCGCGCTCCAGGATGCGCGCCAGGTTCTGCCCGCAGCGCCCGTAGCCGCAGATGATCACGTGGCGGGTCGTGTTGATGGTCTTGCGGGCGATGGACGTCATCTGCAGCGACTGCTGCAGCCAGTCGCTGGCCACCAGCTTGCGTACGATCGCCTCGCTGTAGAGGATGATGAACGGCGTGGCCAGCATCGAGGTCACCATCGACGCGAGCACGGGGTTGATCAGCCAGTCGGGGATGAGTTCGCGTTGGCTGGCCAGCGTCAGCAGCACGAAGCCGAACTCGCCCGCCTGCGCCAGGTACAGCGCGGCGCGCAGCGACACGCCGGTGGTCGCCCCCAGCACGCGCGCCAGTACCAGCACCAGGCCCAGCTTGAAAGCCAGCGGCAGGACCAGCAGGACGGCCACCAGGCGCCAGCGCTCGACCACCACGTGCCAGTCGAGCGCCATGCCGATGGTGATGAAGAACAGGCCCAGCAGCAGGTCGTGGAAGGGCCGGATGTCGGTTTCCACCTGGAGCTTGAACTCCGTCTCGGACACCAGCATGCCGGCGATGAAGGCGCCCAGCGCCAGGCTCAGGCCGGCCCGCTCGGTCAGCCAGCTCAGCCCGAGGGTGATCAGCAGCAGGTTGAGCATGAACAGCTCCTCGCTGCGCCGCCGGGCCACCAGGGTGAGCCACCACCGCATGATGCGCGGGCCGCCGAAGAGCAGCACCGCCACCAGCGCGCCGGCCTTGAGCATGGCCACCAGCAGCGCCGTCAGCAGCAGGTCCGGCGGCGTGCCCAGCGCCGGGACCACCACCAGCAGGGGCACCACCGCCAGGTCCTGGAACAGCAGCACGCCCATGACGCGCTTGCCGTGCTCGCTGTCGAGCTCGAGCCGCTCGGCCATCAGCTTGACCACGATCGCGGTGCTGCTCATGGCCAGCGCGCCGGACAGGGCGAGCGCTGTCTGCCAGGAAAAGCGCCACTGCGGCGGCAGCAGGCGTGCCAGCAGCAGCGCACCGCCGGTGGCAAGGACCATCGTCAGCACCACCTGCAGCAAACCCAGCCCGAAAACGTGGCGGCGCATCGCGCGCAGCTTGGGCAGGTTGAACTCGAGGCCGATGACGAACATCAGGAACACCACGCCGAACTCGCCCAGGTGGCGGATTCCTTCGGAGTCGTGCGCAAGTGCCAGCGCGTGCGGACCGATGACGACGCCGGCCACCAGGTAGCCGAGCATCGGCGGCAGCTTCATCGAGCGGCAAACCACCACGCCGCTGACCGCGGCGAGCAGATAGAGCAGCGTGAGCTCGAACGAAGACATCGCCTGATCCTATTCGAGGCGGCGACCTGCCGGCGGCCACACGCGGCCGGCAAGCGGTTTCCAAGTGCCCGAGCCGCACGCCCGGCGCGGCCCGGGCGCCTAGAATCCGGTCGATGAGCACCCCGACGCCCGACACCGCTGCCGCCTTCGACCCCGACGCGATGCTGGCGCGGGCGCGCGCCACCTTCGACATCGAGGCGCAGGCCGTGCTCGGCCTGAAGCAGCGCGTCGGCGGCAATTTCGTCGAGGCGGTGCGCCGCATCCTCGCGGTTCGCGGCCGCGTGGTCGTGATGGGCATGGGCAAGAGTGGCCACGTGGGCCGCAAGATTGCCGCCACGCTCGCTTCCACCGGCACGCCGGCCATGTTCGTCCATCCGGCCGAAGCCAGCCATGGCGACCTGGGAATGATCAAGGCGGTCGACCTGGTGCTGGCCATCTCCAACAGCGGCGAGGTCGAGGAACTCACCACCATCCTGCCGGTCGTCAAGCGCCAGGGCGTCCCGCTCATCGCCATGACCGGCCGGCTCGACTCCACGCTGGCCAACCATGCCGACGTCGTGCTCGACGCCGGCGTCGAGAAGGAAGCCTGTCCGCTCAACCTCGCGCCAACCGCCAGTACCACGGCACAGATGGCGCTTGGCGACGCCCTGGCGGTGGCCTTGCTCGACGCCCGCGGCTTCGGCGCCGAGGACTTCGCCCGCTCGCATCCCGGAGGGGCGCTCGGGCGCAAGCTGCTGACGCACGTCAGCGACGTCATGCGCAGCGCCGATCAGGTGCCGCGCGCCACGCCGCAGGCCACGGTGAGCGAACTCATGCGCGCCATGAGCGTTGGCGGCTTCGGTGCCGCCGTGGTGGTCGAGCCCGATGGCCGGCCCAGCGGCATCTTCACCGACGGCGACCTGCGCCGGCTGGTCGAGGGCGGCGTCGACCTGCGCAGCGCGCGCGCAGACGAGGTGATGCATCGCGGCCCGCGCACCATCCGCGTCGAGGCCCTCGCGGTGGAAGCGGCCGAACTGATGGAACAGCACGGCATCACCCGCCTTTTCGTCATCGATGCCGATGGCCGCGTCGTCGGCGCCCTGAACACGCACGACCTCATGCGTGCGAAGGTGATCTGATGCGCGTTCGCCCGTCCGCTCCCACGGAGGCTGCCTCGTGAGCGCGGCGTCCCCCGCGGCGTCGCAACCGTTCCCGACCGAAGCCTTGCTCGCGGCGCAGGACGTGCGCGTGGCCTTCTTCGACGTCGACGGTGTGCTCACCGACGGCGGCGTCTACTTCACCGAGGCGGGCGAGACGCTCAAGCGCTTCTCCATCCTCGACGGCCTGGGACTGAAGCTGCTGCAGCGCGCCGGCATCGTCCCGGCCGTCGTCACCGGCCGCGACTCCAAGCCGCTGCGCCTGCGCCTGGAAGCGCTGGGCGTGCAGCACGTGCGCTACGGCACCGAGGACAAGCTGCCAGCCGCACAAGCCATGCTGGACGCCCTCGGCCTGGATTGGACCCAGGCGGCGGCCATCGGCGACGACTGGCCGGATCTGCCCGTGCTCTGCCGGGCCGCGCTGGCCGTCGCGCCGCCCAACGCACACGTGGAAGTGCGCTCCGTGGCACACCACGTGACGCGGGCACGCGGCGGCGAAGGCGCGGCGCGCGAGTTCTGCGACCTGCTGCTCACCGCCGGTGGGCACTACCGTCGCATGCTGGACGCGGCGCGGGGGCCGCAGCCTTGATGGCGCTGCCACGCTGGCTGACCGTCGGGCTGGATCGATTGACGATCTACCTGCCGATCGTGCTCGCCGCCGCACTCGCCCTGAGCTCCTACTGGCTCGTGCGCATCGCGCCCAAGCTCTCGTCGCCCACCACGCCGGCAGCGCCGACCCACGAGCCCGACTACTTCATGCAGGGCTTCGTGGTCAAACGCTTCCTGCCCAACGGCGACCTGCGCAGCGAACTGCGCGGCACCGAAGGGCGCCACTATCCCGACACCGACACGATGGAAGTCGACCAGGTGCAGCTGCGCAGCATCTCGCCGGCCGGGCTGGTCACCCACGCCACGGCCAAGCGGGGACTGTCCAACGCAGACGCCAGCGAGGTCCAGTTGTTCGGCGATGCCGTGGTGGTGCGCGACGAAGCACGCGACACCGACGGCACCGTGCTTCCGCGGCTCGAGTTTCGCGGGGAATTCCTCTGGGCCTTCGTCGACCAGGAGCGCGTGATGTCCAACAAGCCCGTGACATTGACGCGCGGCAGCGACACCTTCACGGCCGACGCCATGGACTACGACAAGATCACCGGCGTGGCGAACCTCAAGGGGCGCGTGCGCGGCGTCATCCAGCCGCCGGCAGCCGCCAAGGGCCGATGAGCGACGGCAAGGGTCCGCTGGTCTTCATCACCGGCGCTTCCAGCGGCATCGGGCAGGCGCTGGCCGCGCAGTATGCGCGGTCCGGCTGGCGGCTTGCGCTGTCGGCGCGCCGCGTCGATGAAGTGCAGGCATGGGCTCAGTCGCAGTCGATCGCCGCGGAACAGGTCCAGGTCTATGGGGCTGACGTGGCGCAGCCCGACAGCATCATCGGCGCGGGCCGGGCCTGCATCGAACGCCAGGGCCTTCCCGACGTGGTCATCGCCAATGCCGGCATCAGCATCGGCATGGACACCGCCGAGCGGGACGACCTGGACGTGATGGCGCAGACCTTCGCCATCAACAATCTTGGCATGGCGGCAACGTTTCATCCTTTCGTTGCGGCCATGCGTGCGCGCGGCAGCGGCCGCCTGGTCGGCATCGCCAGCGTGGCCGGAATCCGCGGCCTGCCGGGCCATGGCGCCTACTGCGGCAGCAAGGCCGGCGTGATCAGCTATTGCGAGAGCCTGCGCACCGAACTGCACGGCACCGGTGTGCGCGTGGTGACGATCTGCCCGGGCTACGTGGCCACGCCGCTGACCGAAGGCAACCGCTACGGCATGCCGTTCCTGATGCAGCCGGACGACTTCGCCGGACGCGCTCGCCGCGCGATCGAGGAAGGCAGCAGCTACCGGGTGATCCCGTGGCAGATGGGCGTCGTGGCGAAGCTGCTGCGCCTGGTGCCCAACGCGCTGTTCGACCGGGCCGTTCAGGGCCGGGGCCGCAAGCGCCGCCGCTCCGAAGCCTGAGGGGCGAAAAAGCAAAAGGGCTCCGATCGGAGCCCTTTCTTGTCCATTTGCTCGGGGCACCTTCGTGCCCCGGCGTGGATCAGTAGCTGCTGCTGCCGAAGCCCCGGCCGCCGCCACCGCCGCCGCTGCGCGGGCCGGTGCCGTACGGGCTGCGGAAGCCGCCGTCGCCGCGACCACCGCCGCCGCCACCGTAGCCACCACCACCGCCGCCGCCGTAGCCGCCGCCACCACCGCTGCGGCCACCGCCGCCGCCGCCGTAGCCGCCGCCACCACCACCATAGCCACCACCGCCACCGCCGTAGCCGCCGCCACCGCTGCGGGGGGGACGCGGCTCCATCGGGCGCGCTTCATTGACCACGACGCTGCGGCCGCCCAGGGGCTGGCCGTTCATGCCGTTGATGGCTGCTTGCGCTTCCGCGTCGCTGCCCATTTCCACGAAGCCGAAGCCCTTGGAGCGGCCGGTTTCGCGCTCCATCATGACCTTGGCGCTGGTGACCGAACCGAACTGGCCGAAGGCCTGCTCCAGATCACCGTCACGCACGGAATACGGCAGGTTGCCGACGTACAGTTTATTGCCCATCAAGGGACTCCTCAAAAATAACAAAACCAGCGATGGAGTCCCGTGAGCTTGACTCGCAAAATCAAGCTGAAAAGTCTCGCGAAACTGCCCGATCACCTACTTGCCATCCCATCCACCTATGAAAGGCCTTGGAAAGGCTTCGCGCATTATGTGTGATCTCTCGAAAAAGCAAGTAGGAAATTGATATCTCTAACGCAATAGGCAAGAAAAAAATCGAAGTGTGTACGCACTCATGCGGCGCCGTATATCAATGGCCTACATGGGCCACAGCGGTATCTCCCGATTCGCCGTTGCCGAGGTGCCTAACGGGTCGAAACGAGTCTGTCGCTTCGACCCAACGTCCGGGCGCGTCCGACCGCTTGCGTGGGCATCGGCAGCCGGCTCCGCCGCCTCGCGGCATGGGGTGGGCAAGCCCGCCGGCCGGGGAGCCTCGCTATACTGACGCCGCGCCGATTTGCTCCAGCTTGCGGGCGCTTGATAAATACTGCTAAAGACGGATGCCTACCCGGCTCGTTTTTGGCGAGGCCGGGTTTTTTATTGTCGATGTCCTTCGAAGTCACGCCCCAGACGATGTCGTTCGGCGAGCCGTTGCCGCTGCGCAGCGGCGCCCGGCTGGCCGGCTACTCGCTCACGTACGAAACCTACGGCACGCTGAACGCCAACCGCAGCAACGCCGTGCTGGTGTGCCACGCGCTCAATGCGTCGCACCACGTCGCCGGCGTGTATGCGGGCCAGCCGAAGTCCGAGGGTTGGTGGGACAACATGATCGGCCCCGGCAAGCCAGTCGATACCGACCGCTTCTTCGTGATCGGCGTCAACAACCTCGGCTCCTGCTTCGGCTCCTCGGGGCCGATGCACGTCAATCCGGAAACAGGCCGCGTCTGGGGAGCCGATTTCCCGGTCGTTACCGTCGAGGACTGGGTCGACGCACAGGCGCGCCTGCTCGATGCCCTCGGCATCGACACCCTGGCCGCCGTCATGGGCGGCAGCCTCGGCGGCATGCAGGCGCTTTCATGGACGTTGCAGTACCCGCGGCGCGTCAGGCATGCGGTCGTGGTGGCCAGCGCGCCCAACCTCACGGCCGAGAACATCGCCTTCAACGAGGTCGCGCGGCGGGCGATCGTGACCGATCCCGACTTCCACGGCGGGCATTTCTATGCGCATGGCGTGCTGCCCAAGCGTGGTTTGCGCATCGCCCGCATGATCGGACACATCACGTATCTCAGCGACGACGTGATGAACGAGAAGTTCGGCCGCGAGCTCAGGCACGCCACCGCCGAAGGCGCGTCGTACCGCTATTCCACGCAGGACGTGGAATTCCAGATCGAGAGCTACCTGCGCCACCAGGGCGACAAGTTCAGCGAGTACTTCGATGCCAACACGTACCTGCTCATCACCCGTGCGCTCGACTACTTCGACCCGGCGCTGGCCTACGGCGGCAACCTTTCCGCGGCGCTTGCCGCCGCGCAAGCAGCCTTCCTCATCGTGAGCTTCTCCACCGACTGGCGATTCGCGCCCCAACGCAGCCGCGAGATCGTGCACGCCCTGCTCGACAACCGCCGCCGCGTGAGCTACGCGGAGATCGACGCGCCGCACGGGCACGACGCTTTCCTGCTCGACGACGTGCGCTACCTCGGCGTCGTGCGCGCGTACTTCGAGGGCATCGCGCAGGAGGCCGCGCCGTGAGCGACGAGACGACCCAGCGCCGCATCGCGCAGATGGTGCCGCGCGGCTCGCGCGTGCTCGACCTCGGTTGCGGCGACGGCGCCTTGCTCGACCTGCTGCAGCGCGAGCGCGGCTGCACCGGCTACGGCGTGGAGATCGCCGACGGCAACGTGCTGAAATGCGTGCGCCGCGGCGTGGACGTCATCCAGCTCAACCTCGAGGAAGGGCTGGCGCTGTTCCAGGACGCCTCGTTCGACATCGTCCTGCAGATCGACACGCTGCAGCACCTGCGCAATGCGGAGGTCATGCTGCGCGAGACGGTGCGGGTCGGACGCGTGGGCATCATTGCCTTTCCGAACTTCGCCCACTGGCCCAATCGCCTGAGCATCGCCCGCGGGCGCATGCCCGTGACCCGCCGCCTGCCCTACGAGTGGTACGACACGCCGAACATCCGGGTCGGTACGTTCAAGGACTTCGAGGCGCTTGCGCACAAGAACAAGCTGCGCGTGCTCGAAGCATTCGGCCTGCAGAACGAACGCGAGGTGCGCTGGCTGCCCAATGCGCGCGCCGGCACGGCCGTGTTCCGCATCGAGCGCAGCGCCTGAGCGCGTGCGTCGGCAAGCGCGCCCGCGCCTGGCATGGCCTTCACCCTGACCGCCGCCGCCCACAGCGAACTGCTGGTCAAGAAGAGCCGCTTCATCGGCTGCGTCCAGCCGGTCACGGACCGGGCCGCCGCACGCCAGGTGGTCGACGGCCTGCGCGCCGAGCACCCGGCAGCGGGCCATGTGTGCTGGGCGCTCATGGCCGGCGGGCAGTCGGCGGCCAATGACGACGGCGAGCCCGGCGGCACCGCCGGGCGGCCCATGCTCGACGTGTTGCGCCATCGTGAACTCGACGGTGTACTCGCCACCGTGGTGCGCTACTTCGGCGGCGTCAAGCTCGGCGCCGGCGGACTGGTGCGCGCTTATACCGAAGCGGTGTCGCGCGCATTGGCCGACGCGCCGGTGATCCAACGCGTGCCGCGCAGCATCCTCGAATGTGCGCTGCCCTATGCACTCGAAGGCGCGGCGCGCCGCGAACTTGCCGCGTGCGGCGCCGACTTGCAGGACGTGCGCCACCAGGCCGACGTCCACCTGCGCTTCGAGGTCGACGCCGCCATCGCCTCGGCGCTGATGCAGCGGCTGCAGGACCTCAGCCAGGGCCGTGTGAAGTGGCACGAATCTGATTCCGCCGACTAATTTGTTACCGAAGTAGTGAAAAGTTTGCGAAGAGTGATTCGCTGCTCCATTTTGTTACGCCTCTTTCGCAATGAAGTCACGCGGCGAGCGTGTGCGCTTCTAGGATGGCCTTTTCTGCAGGAGTTAACCCAGTGGCATCTCAGTCCCCCTTCTTCGGCCGTCGTGATCGCGAGCCCGAGCCGCTCACTTCCCGTCCCGCACCGCTGATGGGTTCTGGCACCAATCTGTCCGGTACGCCCGTCGGCAGCAGCGCCGCAGGCGCGGCCAGCTCCGTGCCGCCGTCGGTCAGCAACGCGGCAACCGCTGCGGGTGCCGTTGCCAAGGAAGGCGGCGCCAAGCTCACGGTGGGTCCCAACATCAAGCTCAAGGGCGTCGAGATCACCGATTGCGACACGCTCGTGGTCGAAGGCCTGGTCGAAGCAACAATGGATTCGCGCGTCATGCAGATTGCCGAGACGGGTGCCTTCAAGGGCTCGGCCGGCATCGACATCGCCGAGATCCGCGGCGTGTTCGACGGCAACCTGACCGTGCGCGAGAAGCTGGTCATCCACGCCACCGGCAAGGTCAGCGGCAAGATCCGCTACGGCAAGGTCGTCATCGAGGAAGGCGGCCAGTTGTCCGGCGAAATCAGCGTTGGCGAAAGGTCCGCCAGCGCCGACAAGTCGGAAGACAAACCCGCCAAGCCAGCGCTCCAGGCCGCAGCCTGAGCGGGCGGGCCGGCCGCATGGCGGCTGGCCCACGGTTCGTCAATCGGACGGCGGCTTCCAGCCCAACCGATCGAGCAAGGCACCGGCCGCGGCCGGTGCCTTTTCTTTTGCGCCGTTGATGAAGTACACGAACGTCTCGCGCCCGGCCGCCCATTTCCTGGCGCGTTCGGCCCATTCGTCCAGCGCCTTGGGCGCGTAGCCGTTGACGTAGGCGGCATCGCTGCGCATCAGGCGCGCATACGCCACCGGCCCCTGCGGCTCGTCGAATGACGGGTACTTGTCCGAATCGGTGAAGACCGTCGAGACACCGTACTTGTCCGCCAGCGCCTGGTAGTCCGGCGAGATGAAGGTCGGATGGCGCACGTCCATCACATGACGCAGCACGTGGCTGCCTTCCTTGGCGGGCAGCAGGGCCAGGAAGGCCTCGAAATCCTCGGCGTCGAACTGCTTGGTCGGCATGAACTGCCACACGATCGGCCCCAGGCGCGCGCCCATCTCCGTCGGGCCGCTGTCGATGAAGCGGCGTATGGATTCGCCGGCCGTCGCCAGTTGCTTGCGATTGGTGGCAAAGCGCGTCGCCTTGAGCGAGAACACGAAGCCATCGGGCGTCTCGGCGGCCCACTTTCGGAAGTGTTCGGGTTTGAAGCCGCTGTAGTAGGTGCCGTTGATCTCGATGGCCGTCAGGTGGCGGCTGGCATAGGCCAGCTCGCGGGCGTGCGGCAGGCCCTTGGGGTAGAAGTTGTCGCGCCAGGGCTCGTAGGTCCAGCCTCCGACCCCCACGCGTACATCCGCGCGCTTCATGGCGAAAGCTCCTTCGTCCGGCGTCGGGCGGGCCGCCCCATCGCTCTTGCAATGCGGTGCTTCATGTGCGCATCTTTGCAGTGGCTTTTGAAGCAGCGCACTCTACGCGCAGGCCGCGACGGGCGCAAAATGCATTTCCCCCCGTTTCTTTCGCCTGAACAGAAGGTTCGCCATGAACGCACCCTTGCACCGCGAAATGCCGGCTGGCCTGCTCGATGCCGGCCGCGCCCTCGCCGATGTCAGCCGCCAGTGGGACGACGACATCCTGCGGCAACTGACCGCATACATCGAGATCCCGGCCAAGTCGCCCGGCTTCGACAAGGACTGGGCCGCCCACGGCTACCTGGAAACCGTGCTGCGCAATGCCGCGCAATGGGTGGAGGAACAGAAGGTCGACGGCCTGCGGCTGGAGATCGTGCGCATCGAAGGCCGCACCCCGGTGCTGTTCTTCGAATTGCCGGCCCATGGCACCGACATGCGCGAGACGGTCCTGATGTACGGCCACCTGGACAAGCAGCCCGAATTCTCGGGCTGGCGCAACGACCTCGGCCCGTGGACGCCCAAGTACGAGAACGGCCTGCTCTACGGCCGAGGAGGCGCCGACGACGGCTACGCCGTGTATGCCAGCCTGGCGGCGATCCGCGCGCTCAAGGCCCAGGGCCAGGCGCATCCGCGCATCGTCGGCCTGATCGAGACCTGCGAGGAGTCCGGCTCGCCTGACCTGCTGCCCTACGTGGATGCCCTGCGCGAGCGGCTGGGCGATGTCGGCCTGGTGATCTGCCTCGACTCGGGTGCGGGCAACTACGACCAGCTGTGGCTCACGACGTCGCTGCGCGGCCTGGCCGCCGGCACGCTCAAGGTGGAGATCCTCACCGAGGGCGTGCACTCGGGCGACGCCTCCGGCCTGGTGCCTTCGAGCTTTCGCATCATGCGCCAGGTGCTCGACCGCCTGGAAGACAGCAAGACCGGCACGCTGCTGCCGCGCAGCTTCCACTGCGAGGTGCCGGCAGAGCGGCTGGCGCAGGCCCGGGCTACTGCAGACATCCTGGGCGACGAGGTCTACAAGCGCTATCCGTGGGTGCATTTCGACTGCGACGGCTCCAGCCGGTTCGCGCTGCCGGTGACCACCGATCCGGTCGATGCATTGATCAGCCGGACCTGGAAGCCGACCCTGAGCGTCACCGGCGCCGAAGGCTTTCCGGCGCTGGCCGATGCCGGCAACGTGCTACGCCCATACACCGCCTTCCAGCTGTCGCTGCGGTTGCCGCCGCTGGTCGATGCCGCGCAAGCGGTGGCCGAACTCAAGAGCCTGCTGGAGGACAACGCACCCTATCAGGCGAAGGTGACCTTCCAGGCCGGCGGCGCGGCGACCGGATGGAACGCGCCGGAAACCGCCCCGTGGTTCGCGCGGGCGCTCGACGCCGCCTCTCAGGCGCACTTCGGTGCATCTTGCGGCTACATCGGACAGGGCGGAACCATTCCCCTGATGAACATGCTCAGTGCCGGCTTCCCGAAGGCGCAGATGATGGTCTGTGGCGTGCTCGGGCCCAAGAGCAACGCACACGGGCCCAACGAGTTCCTGCACGTGCCCTATGCCAAGAAGCTCACCGCCGCCGTGGCGGAGGTGATTGCCGCCCTGCCCGCCGCCCATCGGGCCGCGCAGCAAGAGCCCAGCGCAGCCTGAGCATGCGCCGTGCCTCGCTGGCCAGCCGCGACGGCGAGACGCTGGCGCTACGCCAGTGGCCGAGCCCGGCAGCAGCGCCCCGCGCGCTGGTGCTCGTGTGCCACGGCCTGGGCGAACATGCGGGGCGCTACCAGCAACTGGCGGCACATCTCAACGATTGGGGCTTCGCAGTCCTGGCCTACGACCACTATGGCCACGGCGAATCGAGCGGAGCCCGTGGCGGACTGCCAGGTGCGACGCGCCTGCTGGACGACCTGGCGCTGGTGACGGACGACGCGCGGCGCAATCACCCAGGCGTGCCGCTCGTCCTCCTGGGGCACAGCATGGGCGGCCTGGTGGCGGCGAGCTTCGTGGCGCGCGCGTTGCGCCCGGTCGACGCCCTCGTGTTGTCGTCGCCCGCGCTGGTGCCGGCGCTGAGCTGGCCACAGAAGGCGCTCATCGCGTTGCTCTCGCGCATCGCCCCCGGTCTTCGCGTGGGCAACGGCCTGGATGTCGATGCGCTGTCGCACGACCCGGCCGTGGCGCCGGCGTATCGCGCCGACCCGCTCAATCACGACCGCATCAGCGCTCGGCTGGCGCGATTCCTGGCCGACGAAGGCGCTTGCGTCATGGCGATGGCGCCTCGCTGGCGGGTGCCCACGCTGCTGCTGTATGCCGGGGCCGACCGCCTCGTCAGGCCAGAGGGCAGCGATGCCTTCGTGCGGGCCGCCGCGTCCAGCGGCCATGTCGACGGACGTCGGTTTTCCGGCCACTTCCACGAGCTGTTCAACGAGCTCGAATCGCGCGTGGTGCTCAACGCGCTGTGGAGCTGGCTCGAGGACCGCTACCCGGGCCAGGCGCGCGCGGCGCGGACTGCCTGAGCGCGGCAGGGCGTGCCGGTCAGGCCGCGCTGGTGGCCGGGCGGCGCTGCACGCGCGCCAGCCACAGCAGCAGCGCGCCGATGATGACCACCGGCAGCAGGGATCCCAGGTTCAGCCACTGCCAGCCCTGCGTTGTCACCAGCACGCCCGACGCCAGCGACGTCACCCCGAGCGTGGCGAACACGCAGAAGTTGAGCGCTGCCTGGGCGCGATCCTTCTCCTCTGGTGCATAGGACGACAGCGACAGCGTGGTGCTGCTGGTGAAAAGGAAGTTCCAGCCCACGCCCAGCATCAACAACGCGATCACGAAGTGATGCAGCTCGACCCCGCTCAGCGCCACCAGGATGCAGACCAGGTTGAGCAGCAACCCCGCAGCCATGATCGGCAACGCACCGAAGCGGCGGATCAGGTGGCCGGTGAAGAAGCCGGGCGCGAACATGCCGATCACGTGCCACTCCAGGACCAGCGCGACGTCGTCGAAGGGCAGGCTGCACACCTGCATGGCCAGCGGCGTGGCGGCCATCAGCAGGTTCATCACACCGTAGCTCAGCGCGCCGGCCGCAGCGGCGACGATGAACAACGGCTGTCGCGCGATCTGGGCCAGCGGACGGCCGCCGCCGCCGGCGCGCACCGGCACCGCTGGCGGGAAGCGGATGAACTGCATCAACAGGGCCGACAGCACGGCCACCCCGGCCAGCGCGACGTACACGCCGACGTAGGGCGTGGCGAACCACTGGCGCGTCTGGGCCGCCAGGTTGGGCCCGACCACCGCTCCGATCAGGCCGCCGGCCATGACCAGCGACACGGCTTTCTCGCGCCAGCCGGGTGCCGCCAGCTCGGCTGCCGCGAAACGGTAGAGCGTGGCGTTGGCACTGTAGTAGCCGGCGACCACGGTGGCCGCGCACAGCAGCCAGAAAGAATGCGTCAGTACCGCCGCCGCGCAGGCCAGGGCCGAGACGAAGGCCACCACCAACCCGATCTGGAACGAGATGCGCCGGCCCAGGCGCCGCTGGGTGCGCGCCACGATGCCAGTGGAGAGTGCGCCGCCGACCACATAGCCCATCACCGGCAGCGTGGCCAGCCAGGCATGCGGCGCGAGCGACAGCCCCACCAGGCCATTGATGGCGATGAAGCTGACGTTGTTCGTCAGGAAGAGTCCCTGACAGAAGGTCAGGAGCCAGAGCTGCCGATTCACGCGCGGTTGGTTTCTGCGCCCGCGCTCAGCCGCGCGGGCCGAACAGGTTGCCCAGCGACGCCATCAGGTCTTGCTGATTGCCGAGGCCCTGGTCGGGCACGCGCCCATGCGGCGTGAACTGGTTGATCAGCACGGGCAGGAGGCTGGCAAGCAGCGGCAACAATGTCTGCGCATTGATTCCCAGCCGCGCAGCCATGCCCGAGATGGCTTCGCTGCCGAGCGCGCCTTGCACCTGATCGGGGGCAATCTGCTTGTTCTCGCCGTTGCCCACCCAGGAGCCGACCACGTCGCCCAGGCCGGCCTGCTCGAACTTGGACACCAGGCCGCCGAGCCCGCCGGCCGCGCCGTCATTGGCCAGCAGACCGCCCAGCACGTCGGCCAGGCCGCCCGCGCCCGGGCCTTGCCCCGGCGCCTCGGTTCCAGCGCCGGCGCCGCCCAGCAGCGCATCCAGGCTGCCCAGGCCGGCCAGGCCACCCAGGCCGTCCAGCCCGCTGCCTTCCCCCTGCTGGCGAGGTTGCGCGTTGGCGCCGAGCGCCTGGCTCAATACCGAATCCAACAATCCCATGACGTACTCCTTGTTCCCTGATCGATCTGGCGAGCCATCGCGCCGTGCAAGGCACGGCAGCCCACGGGCCGACAGGCATTGTGCGCGCGTTCGCATGTGTCGTCACCCGCCGCGCTCGTGCCGATGCGGCGAGCGCCGTCAGGGCTGTACCGGGTTCGCCAGCAGCACCAGCGCGGCGAGCGCCGCGCTCTCGGCGCGCAGCACGCGCGCGCCGAGGCCGGCGGGCTTGAAGCCTGCCGCCAGCGCCTGCGACTGCTCCTGCGACGACAGGCCGCCTTCGGGGCCGCTGAGGACCCATGCGTGGCGGCCGGGCGCCAGCGCGGCCGCGATGGCGGGCAATGGCTCGCTGCCGTCGGCAAGGCTCAGCAGCACGCGCAGCGCGCCTCCGTCATCCATGGCGGCCGAGGGCAGCCAGTCCGCGAAGTCGCGCACCGGATGCACCACCGGGAGCCGGTTGCGGCCGCATTGTTCGCACGCCGCGGCGGCGACGGCTTCCCAATGGGCCCGCTTCTTCTGCGCGCGTTCGCCCGAAAGGCGCAGCACGCCATGCGCCGTGACAAGTGGCTGAATGCTGGCGACGCCCAGTTCGGTGGCTTTCTCGACCAGCCAGTCCATGCGCTCGTTGGCCGGCATGCCCAGCGCCAGATGCACGGCGCGCGGCGCCTCGCGCTCGACAGGGTCGTGCGCGCCCACCTGGACGACGACTTCGCTGCGGCCCATGCGTTCGACGGTGGCTGCATGCTCGCCGCCCGCTCCGTCGAACAGGGTGATGACAGCGCCGGGCTGCAGCCGCAGCACCTGCACGTGCCGCGCGGGCCCGGGTGGCAGCGCCAGCGTGGCGCCGGGCCGGAGCGGCTCGGGACAGTGGAAGCGCGGCATGTCGGTCGGGGAAGCTGGATCGCGCCTTGCGCTACATGCGGCCGAAGGCATAGCCGGTCTGCGCCTGCGAGCCTTCCACCTCGTCGATCAGGCGCAGCAGAGGCGTGAGTTCGCGGTAGCGTGCGGCGGTGGCACGGATGTAGCCGATGAAGCGCGGCGTGTCGGCCAGGTAGCGCGGCTTGCCGTCGCGAAGCGTCAGACGGGCAAAGATGCCGGCGACCTTCAGGTGGCGCTGCAGGCCCATCCATTCCACGGCGCGGTAGAAGGCGCCGAAGTCCTCGTCGACCGGCAGGCCGGCGCGTCGCGCCTTCTCCCAGTAGCGCACGGTGACGTCGAGCACGAACTCCTCGTCCCAGCTCATGAACGCGTCGCGCATGAGGCAGGCGATGTCGTACGTGATGGGCCCGTACACGGCGTCCTGGAAGTCGAGCACGCCGAGCCCGGCGCCGCCGGGGTCCACCATCAGGTTGCGCGGCATGAAGTCGCGGTGGACGTAGACCGCGTGCGACGCCAGGTTGGTCCGCACGATCTGGTCGAAGGCGGACGCCAGCGTCCGGGCCGCCTTGTCCTGCAAGGTCACGCCGCGGTGCCTGCCCAGGTACCAGTCGGGAAACAACGCGAGCTCGCGCCGCAGCAGGGCCTCGTCATAGGGCGGCAGCACGCCTGGCGCGGAAGCGAGCTGCCAGCGCACCAGTGCATCGGTGGCTTGCTCGAACAGCTCCAGTGCCGCCTGCGGTTGTGCCGGGTCGACGGCTTCGAGCATGGTCTGGCGGCCCAGGTCGTCCAGCAGCATGAAGCCGCTGCCGGCATCCCATTCGAGGACCTTCGGCGCCCGCACGCCGGCCTGGGCCATCAGCCCGGCCACCTTCACGAAGGGGGCGCTGTCTTCCTTGTCGGGCGGCGCATCCATGATGATGCGACTGGCGCCGGCGTCGGCAGCGTCGATGCGGAAGTAGCGCCTGAAGCTTGCGTCCACCGACGCCGGGCGCACGGTGGCGGCCAGCAGGTGGTGTGCGGGGGCGATGCGCTCGAGCCAGCGGGCAAATGCCTGGCCGCGGGCGGCGTCGTGCCAGGCGATGCCGGCGGGTGCCTCGGCATTCGTGGCAATGGCCGGGGTCGGTGAGTCTGTCATGGATAATCGATTCTACAAACGAGCCCGGCGTCGGCTGCGCCGGATACCCATTGGGCCGTCGCTGGCCCGGAGCCCCAAGCCGTCGCCGCGATGCTGCCTGACACACCTCCAGACACCGCCATTACAGATTCGGATGCCTGATTCGACCCGTGCCTTCCGGCGCCGGACCGGGCCGCCCCTGCCGCTGGCACTGTTGTCGGCGGCCCTGCTGCACGCGCCCTGGGCCTCTGCGCAGCAACCGTCGGCGGGCTCGGCGGCCGACCCGCTCGGCGGTCCCTTGCAATTGCGCACCACCGATCGGCTGGCCGAGGTGATCCCGAACGACCTGCGGTCGCTGCTGCCCAGTTTCATCACCGGCGACAAGATCAGCGGCCAACCCGACCTGGGCACTGTCGTCGAGGGCAATGCGGCGCTGCGCAAGGGCGACACGGTCATCACCGCCGACCGCCTGGAGTACTACCAGCCCAACGACACGGTGCGCGCCAGCGGAAATGTGCACGTCAACCAGGCCGGCAACATCTACGAGGGGCCGCAGCTGCAGCTCAAGGTCGAGACGTTCGAGGGCTTCTTCGACAAGGTGCGCTATCAGTTCCTTGCCAACGGCGGACACGGCGAGGCAACGCGCGTGGACTTCATCGACCAGAACGTGGCGGTGGCCAGGAACGCCAGCTACACCACGTGCCGGCGCGAGGATTTCCCCGGCTGGACGCCCGACTGGGTGCTCAATGCCGCGTCTATCCGCACCGACAAGGAAGAGGACGTCGGCGTCGCCGAGAACGCGCGATTGAGCTTCATGGGCGTGACGACGCCGGCACTGCCGTCGATCAGCTTCCCGCTGTCGGGCGCACGCAAGAGCGGTTGGCTGCCGCCCATCATCGGGCTGGACAACACCAACGGCTTCGAGCTCGACATGCCGTACTACTGGAACATCGCGCCCAACCGGGACCTGACGCTGATTCCGACGATCATGAGCAACCGCGGCGTCAACCTCGGAACGGATTTCCGGTACCTGGAGAACACCTACAGCGGCGAGGCGCGGGTCGACTACATGCCATCCGACCAGCTGCGCGACCGCGACCGCTGGGGCATCTGGGCCAACCACCTGCAGACCTTCGACGGCACGTGGCTGGGGCTCGACAGCCTCTCCGGTTCCCTGAACATCAACCGGGTCAGCGACGACAACTACTGGAGCGACTTCTCGCACACGCCGTCGGTGACGCAGCGCTTGCTGGCCTCCGACGCAACCCTCAACTGGGCTCGCGGCGACTTCTACGGCCAGGTGCGCGCGCTGTCCTACCAGACGCTGCAGGCAGCCGACTCGGTCATCGTGCCGCCGTACGACCGGCTTCCGCAGTTGACCGTCAACTACGACAAGTTCGCGCTGCCCGGCGGCTTCGATTTCAGCTTCAACGGCGACTACACGCGCTTTCGCGGCGATCCCGCGCTGCAGGCGTTGCTCTATCCGGGCCTGGCACAGCAGCCGGACGGCGAGCGCATGTTCGGCATCCTCAGCCTGAGCCGCCCGTTCCTGACGCCCGGAACCTTCGTCATCCCGAAGGTGATGCTCAATGCCACGGCCTACCAGTTCGACGAGCAGTTCTACGGCGCCAACAGCGCCAGCCGCGTGCTGCCCACTTTCAGCCTCGACAGCGGCCTGATCTTCGAGCGCGACGCCAACTTCTTCGGTCGCCGCTTCACCCAGACGCTGGAGCCGCGCGCCTTCTACACCTACACGCCGTTTCGCGACCAGAGCATGCTGCCGGTGTACGACTCGGCGCAGAACGACTTCAACTTCGCCACCGTCTACACCGAGAACGTCTACTCAGGCTACGACCGGATCGCCGACAACAACATGGCCACCGTCGGCGTGACCTCGCGCCTGATCGATCCCGACACCGGGGTCGAGGCAGTGCGCCTGGGCATCGCGCAGCGCATCCGCTTCAAGGACCAGGAAGTCACGCTGCCGGGCCAGCCTGCCGTGACCGATCGCCTCAGCGACATCCTGATGGGCGCCCAGATCAACTGGACCCCCAAGTGGGGCGTGGACGGCACCATCCAGTACAACCCGGACACGCACACCTCCAGCCGCACCACGCTGGGCGCGCGCTACAGCCCGGGGCCTTATCGCAGCCTGACGGCGGCCTACCGCTACCAGGACGCCAGCACCGCCGCCTTCAACGACGGCAATCGTTCGATCGACGTGTCCTGGCAATGGCCGCTCAATGACCTGTGGGGCGATTCGGGCAAGGACCTTGGCTCAGGCAGGGGGCAAGGCGGCGGCCGCTGGTACGCCGTAGGCCGATTGAATTACAGTCTGGATGACAACAAGATGACCGACGGCATCGTCGGTGTGGAATACGATGCTTGTTGCTGGATCGGCCGGGTGGTGATGGAGCGCCTGACCACCGGACAGGCCACCGCCAACACGCGGCTGATGTTCCAGCTGGAATTCGTCGGCTTTGCCGCCGTCGGCACCAGCCCGCTGCGCAGCCTCCAGCAGAACATTCGCGGCTATACGCCCTTGCGGCAGGACTATCCGAGTCCCAGCCGCTTCACCCAGTACGACTGAATCTCATCGATCGAAGGCCAGCCATGAGCCACCCGCGCATTCCCCTTACCGCCTTCTGTCTGGCCGCCCTGGCATTCCTCGCCTCGGGCGCGCAGGCGCAAGGCATCACCGATTTCATGCGCGCCCGTCCTCCGCAGCTGCGCGCTCCCGCGCCGACCCCCGCGCCGGCCGCGCCAGCCGCGGGCCAGCCGCGCCAGCGCGTCGCCGAATACATCGTGGCGCTGGTCAATTCGGAGCCGGTCACCAACACCGAGGTGCAAAAGCGTGTCGAACGCGCCCTGCGCCAGGGCAACCCGGAAATGCAGCGCATCCCGCGCGCGGAACTCAACCGCATGGCGCTCGAGCGCATCATCGCCGAGAAGGCGCAGATGCAGACGGCCAAGGAAGTCGGCATCAGGATCGACGACCTCGCGGTCGACCAGGCGGTCGAGAACGTTGCCCGCCAGAACCAGATCTCGGTCGACGAGATGCGCCGGCAACTGGTTGCCGGTGGCGATACGTTCGAGTCGTTCCGCAACGACCTGCGCAGCCAGCTGACGCTGCTGCGCCTGCGTGAGCGGGAGGTCGAGCCCAAGGTGAAGATCACCGACCTGGAGGTCGACCAGTACCTGCAGGAGCAGCGCAACAAGGCTGGCGGCGCGGCCGCGCCGCAGGAAATCAACCTGGGCCAGGTGCTGGTGGCCGTGCCGGAGAACGCAAGCGCCGACCAGGTGGCGGCGGCCCAGCGCAAGGCCGAGGACATCGCCCGGCGCGCCCGCGGCGGCGACGACTTCGCCGCGCTTGCGCGCGAGTATTCCGATTCGCCCGACAAGGCCAACGGCGGCGCCATGGGCCTTCGCAATGCCGACCGCTATCCCGCCCTGTTCACCGAGGCCGTCGCTTCCACCGCCGTGGGCGGCATTGCCGGCCCGGTGCGGTCGAGCGCCGGCTTCCATGTGCTCAAGGTGATTTCCAAGGCCCAATTCGGAGACGCCGCCACGGTTACGCAGACCAAGGTGCGCCACATCCTTCTGCGCGTCGACGACAACCGCACGACGGCGCAGGCGGTCGACATCCTGGCGGGCTTCAAGCGCCGCATCGAGAGCGGCACGGCCACGTTCGAGGGCCTGGCCCGGGACAATTCGCAGGACGGCAGCGCCAAGGACGGCGGCGAACTCGGCTGGTCGCGCCCGGGTCTGTTCGTGCCCGAGTTCGAGGACGCCATGAACCGGCTGGCGCCCGGCCAGATCAGCGACCCGGTCGTCACCCGCTTCGGTGTGCACCTGATCCAGGCCGAGGAGCGCCGCGAAGCCAAGCTCTCGCAGGCCGAGCAACGCGATGCCGCGCGTGCGCTGCTGCGCGAGAAGCGCCTCGAAGATGCCTACGACACCTGGGCCCAGGAAGTGCGCGCCCGCGCCTACGTCGAATACCGCGAGCCGCCGCAGAGCTGATCCGCAGCTGCGGCCGACTTCATGAAACACATCCCGCGCAAGCGCTTCGGGCAGCATTTCCTGTCCGACGGCGCGATCATCGACGCGATCGTCCGCGCCATCGCGCCGCGTCCGGGCGAGCCGATCGTCGAGATCGGCCCGGGCCTGGCCGCACTGACGCAGCCGCTGGTCGAGCGCGCAGGCCGCATCACCGTCATCGAGCTCGATCGCGACCTGGCACAGCGCCTGCGCGCGCATGCCCACCTGTCGGTGATCGAGTCGGACGTGCTCAAGGTGGACTTCCGGGCGCTGGCGGCGAGCTTGCTGCCGCAGACCACGGGCGGCGCCGGGCTGCGTGTGGTGGGCAACCTGCCCTACAACATCTCCACGCCGATCCTGTTTCACCTGTTAGGCAGCGCTGACGTCATCGCCGACCAGCACTTCATGCTGCAAAAGGAAGTGATCGACCGCATGCTGGCCCGACCCGCCACGGCGGACTACGGCCGCCTGAGCGTGATGCTGCAGTGGCGCTACGAGATGGAAAACGTCCTCTTCGTGCCGCCGGAGAGCTTCGATCCGCCCCCACGGGTCGACAGTGCCGTGGTGCGGATGGTGCCGCGTGCGGCGCCGGCCGCGCTCGACGTGCGGCAACTGGAGGAACTGGTACAGGTCGCCTTCAGCCAGCGGCGCAAGCTCCTTC
Organism: Variovorax sp.; assembly: GCF_035634955.1. Classification (GTDB taxonomy): domain Bacteria; phylum Pseudomonadota; class Gammaproteobacteria; order Burkholderiales; family Burkholderiaceae_C; genus Variovorax. Next base: position 171,483 of record NZ_DASQBZ010000015.1, read on the forward strand.
GGCACACGCTGGGGCGCTGGCTGGCAGAGCGCGGGGTGGCCGATGGATTCGACACCCAGCGCCGCGCCGAAGAGGTGCCGGTGCAAGAGTACATCGCGCTGGCCCAGGCCTTGCCGTCGAAGGCCTGATGCGGCCCCGAGCGGCCTGCCTTGCGGCGGGCCGCCCATGAAAAAGGCCCGTCGAGACGGGCCTTCGGATGTGACGACGGTCGGTCGCGGCTCAGGCCGCCGACAGCCAGTATCCCGCGTTGAAGGGGCTGCTCATGCGCAGCGCCAGCGGCGACACGTCGAGCAGCTTGTCGGTGGGCATCTTCTCGGCCGACAGGTCGTCGACCGCGATGCCTTGCGCTTGCTGCTGTTGTTCGGGGGCAATGGCTCCCGGGGCCTCATTCGCCCGTTCTGCTTGGCCGGCTGGTGCAGAACGGGCTACAGAAAAGAATAGAAGCACCGGAAGGGTATCTTGCGGTCCCCCCAGTAGTCGGAGGCGTCGCGGAAGATGTCGAGCAGTTGCTCGCGCGCTTCCTTGTCGAACTTGGCGTTGGCGGGAATGTGCTCGAGCACCACCACGAAACCGGGTTGCGGGCCCGACTTGTGCAGCGGGTCGGTCATGCAGTCGTACAGCGCGTCGAAGTTCTTGCCGAAGTGGGCAGGGAACATGAATTGCTGCGCGATCAGGTCGAGCACGTCCTGCTTGCTTTGCGCGCTGCTGAGGTTGGCGTACAGGAAATGCTGTCCGCTGGCGTGGGCCACCTCTTGCAGATCGCTCACGCGGAAGGCGCGGATCGACTGCACGATATTGGGCCGTACGCCCCGCAGGGATACGTTCGTCTCCACTGGTCTTTCCATAGTCATCAACATAAACGTCAGGCGCGTCAGGCGCGCCGGCTGCTCCATTACATCAAGGCTCAAGTCTCGGCACGATGCGGCGAAAGCTCGCATAGTGGTCGGCCGTATACCAACACGTTTGCGGCGCCGTCCGCTTGCCACCGCACACGATGCGCCGGGCACCGCGGTCACGCGATCCGGGCGTCTCGACCGTGTATTCGCGATAGTGGCCTCGTGTCTCGCGCGGCAGCAGGCGTTCGCGGTTGCCGAACACACTGCCATCCTTCTCGTACCGGAACGGGCCGCCATTGAAAATGGCCTCATAGGCTTGGCGCCCCTCGGGCGGCAGTTGCGACAACGCGATCGTGGTGGTGCGATCGGCGTCGATGCCTGAGCTGCCAACCCCTTCGCGCGCCAGGGCTTCGGTGCCTGCCGTCGCCATGGCCACGAACGCCAGCCCGGCAAGGGCAAACTTCGTAACAGACGACTTGAGGCAGGCGAGTGCCACCATGGAACGTGCGAAAAAGTGGGGTGCGGGAGCTTCTGATCGAGGGATCCAACCCTTAGGGGTTAACCCGCAAATCCAAGCCCGCCAGTGTGCACCACCTGCGCACAAATAGCAAGGGCCTGCCCAATTGTTGAGCAGGCCCCAGTGTGGCTGCAAGTATATGTAAGTGTGTGCTCGCTACTTGGTCAGGCGTTTACCGCTCGACGTTGGCATCCGCGACCGTGAGCGCCGTCATGTTGACGATGCGACGCACGGTTGCGCTGGCCGTCAGGATGTGCACAGGTTTGGCCGCGCCCAGCAGCACCGGGCCGATGGCGATGTTTCCGCCGGCAGCCGTCTTGAGCAGGTTGTAGGAGATGTTGGCCGCGTCGATGTTCGGGAAGACCAGCAGGTTGGCATCGCCGGCCAGGGCGCTGTGCGGCATGATCTCGTCGCGTTGCTTGCCGTCGAGCGCGACGTCGCCATGCATCTCGCCGTCGACCTCGAGCCAGGGCGCCTGCTCGCGCAGCAGCTCGAGCACCTTGCGCATCTTGACCGCGCTCGGGGAATCGCTCGTGCCGAAGTTGGAATGCGACAGCAGCGCGGCCTTGGGCTTGATGCCGAACCGCATCATTTCCTCGGCCGCCATGGTGGTGATCTCGGCCAGCTCGGTCGGGCTGGGGTCGTAGTTGACGTGCGTGTCGACCAGGAAGACCTGCCGGTTCGGCAGCACCAGGCCGTTCATGCAGGCGTAGATCGGCACGTCCTGGGGCGTGCTGGCGCAGCCGCCCGGGCGCTTGCCGATCACCTGGTCGATATAGCGCAGGTGCAGCGCGGTGGTGCCCCATGTGCCGCAGATCATGCCGTCCACGTCGCCCTTGTGCAGCAGCATGGCGCCGATCAGGGTCAGGCGCCGGCGCATCTCGATCTTGGCCACCTGAACCGTGATGCCCTTGCGCTCGGTCATGCGGTGGTAGGTTTGCCAGAAGTCGCGGTAGCGGTGGTCGAAGTCGGTGTTGACCACGTCGTAGTCGACGTCCTGCTTGAGCCGCAGGCCGAACTTCTCGACGCGCTGGGCGATGATCGCCGGCCGGCCGATCAGCGTGGGCCGGGCAATGCCCTCGTCCACCACGATCTGCGCGGCACGCAGGACGCGCTCTTCCTCGCCCTCGCAGTAGGCCACCCGCTTGCGCGGCGCACGACGCGCGGCGTCGAAGATCGGCTTCATCGCCGTGCCCGACGCATAGACGAAGCTCTGCAGCTTGTCGCGGTAGGCGTCCATGTCCTGGATCGGGCGCAGCGCCACGCCGCTGTCGGCGGCGGCCTTTGCCACGGCCGGCGCGATCTTGATCATCAGGCGCGGGTCGAAAGGCTTCGGGATGAGGTATTCCGGGCCGAAGCTCAGCGACTCGCCAACGTAGGCGGCCGCCACGCGCTCGCTTTGCTCGGCCTGCGCCAGGTCGGCAATGGCATGCACCGCGGCGATCTCCATCTCGTCGGTGATGGTGGTCGCGCCCGAGTCGAGCGCGCCGCGGAAGATGTACGGGAAGCACAGGACGTTGTTGACCTGGTTCGGGTAGTCCGTGCGGCCGGTGGCCATGACCACGTCGTCGCGCACCGCCCGCGCGTCTTCCGGCGTGATTTCCGGATTGGGATTGGCCAGCGCGAAGATCACCGGCCGCGCGGCCATGCGCTGGACCATCTCCGGCTTGAGCACGCCGCCTGCGGACAGGCCCAGGAACACGTCGGCGCCTTCGATGACCTCGCCCAGCGTACGGGCGGAGGTGTTCTGCATGTACTGCGCCTTGTCCTCGTCCATCAGCTCGGTGCGGCCCTGGTAGACGACGCCCGCGAGGTCCGTGACGTACACGTTCTCGCGCTTGAGGCCCACCTTCAGCAGCAGGTTCAGGCAGGCCAGCGCCGCGGCGCCGGCACCGGAGGTCACCAGCTTCACGTCGCCGATGTTCTTGCCCACGACCTTCAGGCCGTTGAGCATGGCGGCGGCCACCGTGATGGCGGTGCCGTGCTGGTCGTCATGGAAGACCGGAATGTTCAGCCGCTTGCGCAGTTCGCGCTCGACGTAGAAGCAGTCGGGCGCCTTGATGTCCTCGAGGTTGATGGCGCCGAAGGTGGGCGCCAGCGCCGCGATCACGTCGACCAGCCTGGCCGGGTCCTTCTCGTCGATCTCGATGTCGAAGACATCGACGGCGGCGAACTTCTTGAACAGGACGCCCTTGCCCTCCATCACGGGCTTGGCGGCCAGGGGGCCGATGTCGCCCAGGCCGAGCACGGCGGTACCGTTCGTGATGACGGCCACCAGATTGCCGCGCGAGGTGTACTTGAAGGCGTTGACCGGATCCTTGACGATCTCCTCGCACGGTGCCGCCACGCCCGGCGAGTAGGCCAGCGCCAGGTCGCGCTGGTTGATCACCTGCTTGGTCGGCATGATGGCGATCTTGCCGGGCGTCGGGAACTCGTGGTACTCGAGTGCGGCGCGGCGCAGCTGCATGCGCTTGTCTTCGGCGCTCACGGTGGACGTGGTGGAAGCGGCCGGCGTGCCGTTTTCGTTCGGACTGGACATGGGGCAATTGACTCCTGCAGCCGTTGCTCTCCATGGCGCCATGCCTTGCGTGCCTGCGGCTGTCGTTGTGACGTGCTGGCCCGGGTGGCCAGGGGGCGCCGATTGTAGACCCCGCCTGCAAGGCGCGTCGCGGCTGGGGCTGTGCGCTATGGCAAGATCGCCGGCCGGGCCGCCGCGCGGCACCTGCAATGGCCCCTCAAATGCCCTCAAAGGAGTGCGACATGGCGCTGGTGGATTTCATCAGAAAGCAGTTCATTGACATCATCCAATGGACCGAGAGCGGCGACGGCACGCTGGCCTGGCGCTTTCCGATGCAGGAGATGGAGATCCAGCACGGCGCCTCGCTGACCGTGCGCGAGTCGCAGGTGGCGCTGTTCGTCAGCGAAGGCCGGGTGGCCGATCTCTTCGGCCCGGGCACGTACAAGCTCACGACCCGGACGCTGCCGGTGCTGACCTACCTCAAGAACTGGGACAAGCTCTTCGAATCGCCGTTCAAGAGCGACGTCTATTACTTCAGCACGCGCCAGCAGCTCGACTGCAAGTGGGGCACGCCGCAGCCGGTCACGGTCCGCGACAGCGAATTCGGCGCGGTGCGGCTGCGCGCGTTCGGCAACTATGCCTACCGGGTGGCGGATGCCAAGCGCTTTCACACCGAGATCTCCGGCACCCGTCCGTCCTACGAGGCCGAAGATCTCGACGGGCAGCTGCGCGGGCTCGTGCTGCAGAACATCAGCAACGCCATCGCCGCCAGCGGCGTGCCTTTCCTGGACCTGGCGGCCAGCCAGAACCAGTTCGCACAGGCATTGACCGCCCAGCTCGCGCCCGAGTTCGAGCGTCTTGGCCTCGAGCTCGAAAGCATGACCGTGCAGAACGTGTCGCTGCCCGAGACGCTGCAGCAGGTGCTGGACCAGAAGATCGGCATGGGCATGGTGGGGCAGGACATGGGCCGCTTCATGCAATACCAGGCGGCGCAGGCCATCCCCAGGATGGCCGAAGGCGGCAGCCAGGGCGGCGGCGTCGCCGGCGACGCGATGGGCCTCGGCGCGGGCGTGGCGTTGGGACAGCTGGTGGCGCAGAACCTGGCGCAGGGGCTGCAGGCCCGCCCACCCGAAGTCGCCGCAGTCAGCCCGGCAGATGTCATGAGCACGCTGGAGCAGCTTGGCGAGCTCAGGGCCAAGGGCATCCTCACTCAGGAAGAGTTCGACGCCAAGAAAGCCCAGTTGCTCAAGAAGCTGGTGTGAGCTCCGCCGCGGGCGGGCGCCGCGGCGAAACCCACCCGGGCCGCGCGCTGCCCGCGCGTCAGCCGCGCATCAAGGCCTCGATCTCGTCCGCCTTCACCGGCACGCCGCGGGTGATGAGTTCGCAGCCGCCGTCGGTCACCACTGCGTCGTCCTCGATGCGGATGCCCAGGTTCCAGAATTCTTCGGGCACGTCCTCGGTGGGCCGTACATACAGGCCGGGCTCGATGGTCAGCACCATGCCCGGGCGCAGGATCCGGCTCGGGCGGTTGACCACCAGTTCGCCCGAAAGCGGATCGCGCCGCTCGGCGGTCTGGTCGGCTTCGCCGGGCTCGACGTAGCTGCCGCAATCGTGCACGTCCATGCCCAGCCAGTGGCTGGTGCGGTGCATGTAGAAGGGGAAGTAGGCGCGCTGCGCGATCACGTCCTCGGCCGAGCCGACCTTGCCGGCGTCGAGGATCTTCAGGTCGAGCAGGCCCTGGGCCAGCACCTTCACCGTCGCCTCGTGCGGGTCGTTGAAGCGGGCGCCTGCACGCGTGGCGGCAACCGCCGCGTCCTGGCTGGCCAGCACCAGGTCGTACAGCGCGCGCTGCGGGCCGGTGAAGCGGCCGTTGGCCGGAAAGGTGCGGGTGATGTCGCTCGCGTAGCTGTCGAGCTCGCAGCCGGCGTCGATCAGTACCAGTTCGCCGTCGCGGACCGGCGCTACGTCCGCGCGGTAGTGCAGCACGCAGGCGTTGGCACCGGCTGCCACGATCGAGCCGTAGGCCGGGTACTGGGAGCCGCCAAGGCGGAACTCGTGCAGCAGCTCGGCGTCCAGGTGGTACTCGCGCACCTCGCGGCCTTCGCGCAACATCCGGGCCGATGTCTGCATGGCACGCACGTGCGCACGGGCGCTGATCGATGAGGCCTTTCGCATGACATCGAGCTCGTGCGCGTCCTTGATGAGCCGCATTTCGTCAAGTGGACCGCACAAATCGCGCTGCTCCTGCGGACAAATTGCGCCCTGCCGCACGCGGCCGCGAACGACCGCCAACCACTCGTCCACGCGTGTCTCCAGGCCCTTGTGGGTCGCGAAGTTGTACCAGACGGTCGTGCGGTTCTCGAGCAGGCGCGGCACTTGCTTGTCGAGTTCGAAAACGGACCAGGCCGCGTCCACCCCCAAGGCCTCGGGGGCGGCCTCCGGTCCGAGCCGATAGCCGTCCCAGATCTCGCGTTCGAGGTCCTTGGGCGCACAGAAGAGGGTGCTGCGACCGTTGCCTTCCAGCACGAGCCAGGCGTTGGGCTCGGTGAAGCCGGTCAGATAGTAGAAGTAGCTGTCATGACGGAACAGGAAGTCGCTGTCCCGGTTGCGCTGACGCTCGGGCGCCGTCGGCACGATGGCGACGCCGTGTGGACCAAGTTCCGCGGCCAGCCGCGCGCGGCGCTCTGCATAGGGAGTTGAGTTCGTCATGGCGACACGATGCCATACGTTTGTAACAGATGCCTGTTGTTCGTTGGTTGACCAGTGCAATTGTTTGAAAGAACGATTGCCCGACAACGTCAACTCAATAGAACATATTGGTTATGTCAAAAGTAGGATATTGTCTTGAAAGTAATTAAGAAATTCGCGTTACTTAAAGGTAGCGCATGGGTGTCCGCACTGCTCGTGCTCAGTGCCTGCGGCGGCGGTGGAGGAGGAGAAAGCGGCAGCGTCAGCGGAACGGCCAGCGGGTCGAACGGGTCAGTCTCCGGCTCATCGGGAACGCAATCGGACGCGCAAGCGTCGTCACAGGCGCCCGGAGCTTCCGATTCGTCGACGGCCGCGCCTACGCCGGTCGCCGCGGTGCCCGCGCCCGTGCCCGCGCCGCCTCCAGCCGCTGCACCGCCGTCCGTCCCCGTGGCAGCGAACGGAGCGGCCGTCAGCGGCGACATCGTCAACGCGAGCGGCCAGATCGACCCGGCCGCCTACGTGGCGATGGCCGGCAAGCTGAGTACCGATGCCGGCATCGCCTATCGTTATGGCAACCTGCCCGGCACGCAAGCCGCAGCCACGACGACCACCTGGTACAAGAGGACCGACACAGTCCGCATCCACGCCTCGGACGGCGGCGACTGGCAAGTCGGCGGGCCCGATCTACCCGACGTGGGCGACTACTTCCAGAACTGGTCGAACATGCTCTTCGTGGCGGACGCGCCGACCACCAACGTGGGCGTCGGGACCATCCTGACCGCGCAGACGTCGTTCAACACGTTCACCCAGCGGCCGCAACTGGCGCCGATCCTGACCCGCTACAGCCCCGTGGGTGGCCTCGACGACAGCCAGGGCGCCGCCCTGAATGCGCATTTCCCGGTCGCGCAGGGCCGCTGCTACGGTCGCCCGGGCTGGTGCGTGGGCTCGATCATCGCCTACCAGAACGGCCTGATCTCGACCGCCTACAGCAGCAACACGGCGTCCAACTCGGCCAACCTGCGCCTGCCGGCGAACAAGGTGCCGACTGCGGTGGCCGTCACCAACAGTTCGGAGTTCGCGCTCGTCACTGTGTGGGACACATCGGCCATGAAGGGCCAGATCGCGGTGATCGCGCTCGCCGGTCTGTGTGAAGGCTGTACGGTCTCCACGCCGAACAAGCCCGACTACTGGGGCGAGTGGGGCGCCGCCTACCCGGGCATGCCCAACCTCGGCAACATCGCCTTCATGAAGCTGGTGGGCTTTGTCGACCTGCCCGAGAGCGTGCGTGCGCCCACGGAAATCAGCGTCACCACGGGGTCGAACCCATGGGACGGCAGGCCGCGCGATGCCAACAACCAGTACACCACGCCATACAAGTTCCCGATCACCAACGAGACCAACCGCCAGACCTTCGTCTCGGGCAACAACACCGGTGTGTATCCGCGCGGCGGCATGGCGATCGTGGCTTCGAAGTCTGAGAAGCGGGTCAGCTTCGTCGACCTCAAGCCGCTGTTCGACTACTACCGGTCGATGTACTTCGGTGCCCGCACCGATTTCGACAAGACCGCCAACGTCGGCACGGCAGACAACCAGTGGCCGTTCGCCCTGCCCGAAAGCGCCAAGCCGAAGGTGGTGAATACGCTGGATCTGGGCGCGCGCCCCACCGCCGTCAAGGCCACCCTCTGGGGCGACAACCTGCGCGCCTGGGTGGCCACGCAGGAAGGCAACCTCAGGTTCTTCGACATCAACGGCTATGGCCACGGAACCGGCACGTCGAGCTTCGCCGAAGTGGGGCGCGTGGCGGTCGGCCCCAACCCGACGAGCATCTCGTACTACCGCGCGACCATGAACGACATGGGCAACGACATCAACAACACGTTGCTGGTGCTCTCGCGCGCCGACCGGATGGTTCGCTGGGTCGACTTCTCCGCCGACCACAACAGTGCGACGGTGCGCCGCAACGCGCTGGCGGACAGCCGCATCGTCGACCCGGTCATGATCGAGGACAACGGCAACCACGGCACCGCGATGTGGGTGCTGTCGATGGCCGACTACGGTGGCAAGGCCATCCGCAACTTCCGCTATGGCCCGGTGATCTTCTGGAGCAACCCGGGCGCCTGCCAGCCGCCCAACGGCTGCGGATTGGGGCCGAACAACCTGCCGGCTTCGCAGTACCCCTTCGAGTACGGCGGCGACATGACCCTGCCGGGCAAGCCTTTCGTGATCTCCACGGCCAACGTGCCCTGACGCCGTGCCCGGCCCGCCGAGGCCGGGCCTTGCGTCGCTTCAATCGGCGGCGCCGGTGCGCGGCCCGGGCCCGGGGCCGTCGAGCGCCGCCAGTCTTTGTGGCGTGCCGACGTCCGTCCAGGGCCCTTCGTACAGCTGCGCGCTGACCTTGCCGAGCGCCATCCCCCGGCGCAGCAAGGGCGCCAGCGGCGCCTTCACGCCATTCGCATTGCCTGCCGGGATGTCGCACATCGGCGGCGCGAAGAACTCGGCGCGAACCAACGCGACCGTCGAATAGGTGAAGCGGGGCGCCCCCTGTGGCGGATCGGCCAGCGCGCTGCCGTCCGCCGCGATGCCGAAGTCGCCTCCCGGGTGCTGCGGCGGGTTGGGCACCAGCCACAGGTGCGCCAGCCTGCCGCTTTCGCGAAAACGGGTCACCGCGGACTGCGAGAACTCGAAGCCCGGCATGAAGACGTCGCCGGCGACGATCCAGAACACCGGCGCCAGCCGCGGCAGGGCGCGCACGATGCCGCCGGCGGTTTCCAGCGCAGCGCCGAAGTCGACTCCCTCGTGTGAATACGCGATCGTCACCGGGCCATCCGTGCTGTCGAACCGCGCCCCGAATCGCGCAGGAATCTGTTCGCCCAGCCAGGCGGTGTTGACCAGCACGTCGCGCACACCCCCGCGCGCCAGGCCTTCGAGTGTCCATTGCATGAGTGGCTTGCCGCGCACAGCCAGCAAGGGCTTGGGCGTGGTGTCGGTCAGCGGCCGCATGCGCTCGCCGCGTCCGGCGGCCAGCACCATGGCCTGGGCGAGGGGCTGGCTCAAGGCGCGGCGCCCGCGCGGGGATTCGAGGTGAGATGCAGGGCTTGCATGGCGCCCGACTCTAGCAGCCGGGCCGGGCCGTTAAACTTACGGGTTCTCCCCCAGATTTCCCAGGAAAGCCACACCCATGGCCCAACAAGCCTTGATGGCCAACGCGATCCGCGCGCTGGCGATGGACGCCGTTCAACTCGCCAATTCCGGACACCCGGGCGCGCCCATGGGCATGGCCGACATGGCCGTCGCGCTGTGGGGCGACCACCTGCGCCACAACCCGGCCAACCCGAGCTGGTTCGACCGCGACCGCTTCGTGCTGTCCAACGGCCATGCGTCGATGCTCATCTACGCGGTGCTGCACCTCACGGGCTACGACCTGCCGATCGGCGAGCTCAAGCAGTTCCGCCAGTTGCACAGCAAGACCGCCGGCCATCCCGAGACCGGCATCACCCCCGGCGTCGAAACCACCACCGGCCCGCTGGGCCAGGGCATCACCAACGCGGTGGGCTTTGCACTGGCCGAGAAGCTGCTGGCCGGCGAGTTCAACCGCGACGGCCACAGCATCGTCGACCACCACACCTACGCTTTCCTGGGGGACGGCTGCCTGATGGAGGGCATCAGCCACGAGGCCTGCGCCCTGGCCGGCGCCTGGAAGCTGGGCAAGCTGATCGCCCTGTACGACGACAACGGCATTTCCATCGACGGCCCGGTCAAGCCTTGGTTCATCGACAACACGGCCGAGCGGTTCAAGGCCTATGGCTGGAACGTGATCGGTCCGATCGACGGCCATGACGTGCCCGAAGTCTCGCGCGCCCTCGCCGAAGCCAAGCAGCAGGACGAGCGACCGACACTGATCATCTGCAAGACGCAGATCGGCAAGGGCAGCCCGAACCGCGCCAACACCGCCAAGGCGCACGGCGAGCCGCTGGGCGCCGAGGAAATCGGACTGACCCGCAGCGCGCTGAACTGGCAGCACGCGCCCTTCGAGTTGCCCGCAGCCGCCTACGAGGCCTGGGACGCCAAGAAGACCGGCGCCGCGCACGAAGCCGCATGGAGCGAGAAGTTCGCGGCCTACGCCAAGGCCTTCCCCGACCTGGCCGCCGAGTTCACCCGCCGCATGAAGGGCGAACTGCCCCGCGGCTTCCACCAGACGGCGCTCGACGCCGTGGTGGCCGCGCACACCAAGGCCGAGACGGTGGCCAGCCGCAAGGCATCGCAGATCGCGCTGGAGGCGTTCACCGCCGCCCTGCCCGAACTGCTCGGCGGCAGTGCCGACCTGACCGGCTCGAACCTCACCAACACCAAGAGCACGCCTGCGCTGCGCTTCGGCGCGAAAGGCGAGGTGCTGCGCAGCGAAGGCAACGAGACCAACCCCGACGGGCTGCCCGGGCGCCACATCAACTACGGCGTGCGCGAGTTCGGCATGGCCGCCATCATGAACGGCCTGGCGCTGCATGGCGGCTTCATTCCTTACGGCGGTACCTTCCTGACCTTCAGCGACTACAGCCGCAACGCCATCCGGATGGCGGCGCTGATGAAGCAGCGCGTCGTGCACGTGTTCACGCACGACTCGATCGGCCTGGGCGAAGACGGTCCGACGCACCAGTCGATCGAGCATGCGGCCAGCCTGCGCCTGATTCCCAACCTGGACGTCTGGCGTCCGGCCGACACCGCAGAAACCGCCGTGGCATGGGCCATGGCGCTGCAGAACGCCACGCGGCCGACGGCGATGCTGCTGTCGCGCCAGAACCTGCCCTACGCCCCCAAGGGCGACCTGAGCGACATCAGCAAGGGTGCCTACGTGCTGGCCGAACCCGCGCGCGTGGGCCTCAAGAAGAAGGCCCAGGCCGTCATCATCGCCACCGGCTCGGAAGTGCAGCTGGCGCTCGCCGCCCAGGAACAGCTCGCGGCGCGCAAGATCGCCGTGCGCGTTGTCTCCATGCCCTCGACGACCACCTTCGACCGCCAGGACCTGGCCTACAAGAAGCGCGTGCTGCCGGCCGGCCTGCCACGCGTGGCCGTCGAGATGGGCGCCACCGACGGATGGTGGAAGTACGGCGTGGCCGCCGTCGTGGGAATCGACACCTACGGCGAGTCGGCGCCCGCGGGCGTGCTGTTCAAGCATTTCGGCTTCACGGCGGAGAACGTCGCCGCCACGGTGGAGGCGGCGCTGCGCCGGCGCTGAGCCCGCGGCCTGTCCATTCACCTGACTTTTTCAACTTCAGCAGGAGCATTTACATGGCTATCAGGATCGGCATCAACGGCTTCGGCCGCATTGGACGCATGGTGTTCCGCGCCGCGGTGCAGAACTTCAAGAACGACATCGAGGTGGTCGCCATCAACGACCTGCTCGAACCCGACTACCTGGCCTACATGCTCCAGTACGACTCGGTGCATGGCCGCTTCAAGGGCGAGGTCAGCGTCGAGGGCAGCAACCTCGTGGTCAACGGCAAGTCGATCCGCCTGACCGCGGTGAAGGACCCCGCCGAGCTCAAGTGGGGCGAGGTCGGCGCCGACGTGGTGATCGAATCCACCGGCATCTTCCTGACCAAGGAAGGCGCGCAGAAGCACATCGACGCCGGCGCCAAGAAGGTGATCATGTCCGCGCCTTCGAAGGACGACACCCCCATGTTCGTCTACGGCGTCAACGACAAGACCTACAAGGGCGAGGCCATCATCAGCAACGCCAGCTGCACCACCAACTGCCTGGCCCCGCTGGCCAAGGTGCTCAACGACAAGTGGGGCATCAAGCGCGGTCTGATGACCACCGTGCACGCTGCCACCGCCACGCAGAAGACCGTCGACGGCCCGAGCAACAAGGACTGGCGCGGCGGCCGCGGCATCCTGGAGAACATCATCCCCAGCAGCACCGGCGCGGCCAAGGCGGTGGGCGTGGTCATCCCCGAGCTGAACAAGAAGCTGACCGGCATGTCCTTCCGCGTGCCGACCTCCGACGTCTCGGTGGTCGACCTCACGGTCGAACTGGTCAAGGAAGCCAGCTACAAGGACATCTGCGCCGAGATGAAGGCACAGAGCGAAGGCGCCATGAAGGGCGTGCTGGGCTACACCGAGGACAAGGTGGTCGCCACCGACTTCCGCGGCGACCCGCGTACCTCCATCTTCGACGCCGAGGCCGGCATCGCGCTCGACAGCACCTTCGTCAAGCTGGTGAGCTGGTACGACAACGAATGGGGCTATTCGAACAAGTGCCTCGAGATGGTCCGCGTGGTCAGCAAGTAGGCGGTCCGGATCTCCACGAAAAAAGGCGCGCCCCGGGCGCGCCTTTTTTCGTTGGCCGCTCGCGAAGGCCTCAGACCGGCTCGAGGACGTGGATCACCCGGTTGGCCAGCAGCTCCTTGGTCCTTGCGGCATAGGCCTGCATGTGGGCCGAGGCGCCATGCGCCTGCAAGTCGGCCAGCGAGGCCCACTTCTCGACCACCATGAAGGTGTCGTCGCCCAGCGAGCCCTTGGATGGCGGCAGGCCCTTGGCATCGACGACGGCCTGGTATTCGATGCAGCCCTGCTCGGCCAGCACGGCCGGGACATTGGCCTTGAAGGCTTCCAGAACGGCGGCTCGCTGGCCGGGCTTGGCGGTGATGACGGCGACGACGTGGATCATGGACGAGGGTCTCCTGGTGGCATGGGATGGAAGGAATCCGCCAGTGTGCCGCAGCGCGCCGCGCCGGCCCGGCACGTGCGGGACAGCGCGTCCGCCGTTCGTCCGCCGTTCGCTCAGGCTGCCGCCAGCAAGCGGGCCAGCGCGATGGTGGTGCGGTCTTCCAGGTACGGCCCGACGATCTGCACGCCCAGAGGCAGACCCTGCGCATCCCGGGCCAGCGGCGCGACGGTGGCGGGCAGGCCCGCGTGCGACGCCATCGTGCTCCAGGCCCCCTGCGCCCCGAACCGCGTGGCCGCACCGTCGATCGTCAGCATGCGCGCGTCCCAGTCGGACGCTTCCTGGTGCGGGAATGCGGCGCAGCCGAATGGCGGGCACAGCAACGCGTCGAACTCGCCGAAGAAGGCGCGCCACTGCACCCGCAAGGCGTCGCGCCGGGCGATCAGGCCGATCCAGTCGTGCGCACTCAGGCGCGTGCTGCCGCCTGGCTGGACGGCGGACAGGACGGTGTTGATGAAGGTTCCGTAGTCCTTGCTCAGCGACTGCAGGTCGGGCAGCCGGGGGCTTTGCCGCGCCACCGTTGCGCCGGCCGCCTCGAGCCGGGCCGCCAGCGATTCGAGGGCGTCGCGCATGTCGTGCGAGCACTCGGCCGCCGGATGCGCCGCGAGCACCAGAACGCGGAAGTCGCGCAGCTGGGCATGGCGCGGCGGGGGCAGGCGCACGGACCAGGCAGCCGAATCCGGAACGTCGGCGCCGGTCAGCACGTCCAGCGCAAGATCGAGGTCCTGGGCCGTTCGCGCCAGCGGCCCGATCACGCCCGGGCGGTCCCCCGGGTCCTGCTCCGTGCCGGGGAAATCGTGGCCGCGCGTGGGCAGCACGCCCACGCTGGGCTTGTGTCCGTACACGCCGCAGAAATGCGCCGGCACGCGGATCGAGCCGTACAGGTCCGAGCCCAGTTCCAGCGCCACCATGCCGGCCGCCAACGCAGCGGCACCGCCGCCGGAGGAACCCCCGGGCGTGCGCGTCGGGTCGTGCGGATTCACCGTGCGCCCGTGGATCGGGTTCTCGCATTGCCAATCGCTCAACGCGACCGGCACGTTGGTCTTGCCCAGGATCACCGCGCCGGCGGCCTTGAGCCGCTGCACCGCCACGGCGTCATGCTTCGGACGGAAGTCGCGCAGGTCCGGCAGCCCCCACGAAGTGGGCAGGCCGGCGACGTTGAACGACTCCTTGACCGTCATCGGCACGCCCAGCAGCGGCAGCCGTTGCCCCTGCGCCCGCAGCGCGTCGGCGGCCCGGGCCTGCTCGCGCGCGCTGTCGAAGTCGCGCAGCACCACCGCGTTGATCGCGCCGTCGAGCGCCTCGACGCGGCCAATGGCCGCCTCGCACAGCGCCTGTGCGCTGACACGTCCTTCATGGATGGCGTGGGCGCAGGCGCTCGCACCGGCAGCAATCAGGGTCTCGGGATCTGTCGGGTCGAGTTCGTCCGTGTCGTTCATCGGAGCGTTTCCGGAAGTCGCATCGACGGATTGTGGTCCCGGTCGGCGGCGCCTGGATAGCTCTGGCAATGCACCCTTTCGCCGCCGTCGTCAAGACGAATTCGGATGATGCAGCGCACGCTATCGTGCGGCTACCCTGGCCGCTCCATCTCAAGAAGGAGCGCCGCCATGCGACTGCCATTGGTATTGCCGCTTTGCCTGATTGCCGCGGTGCCGGCGCTCTGCCCGGCACAGGACGCTCCTGAACGCACATACCTGACAAAACAGGAGGTAGAGCAGACATTGATTGGCAAGCCGCACACCTTCAAGGCGTCGAACGGCAGCCTGATCAAATGGGACCTGCGTCCCGATGGAGATCTGTACTACAACAACCTGAGCTACGCGACCAGCGGAGGCAACGGCTCAGGCAAATGGGAGCTCAGGGACGATGGCCAGTTGTGCGTGAAGTGGAACCGTGCCGAAAGCGGCAACGGTGGCTGCAACTACTACTTCAGGAAACCGGACGGAAAGTTCGGGCGCAGTGGCCGCAAGGCGCCCGATGCGAAGGAGAACGCGCAGATCGAGTCGATCGGCTAGGCGGCGGTTCTACCGGTCGGCCGGCTTTTCCTGCCTGCCACCGGGATGGCGCGCAAAGCGCCCCGGCTCGCGGCCATGCACCGGCGCGGCGTCCGGCCAGGGCCAGCCACCGAACTGCGTGCGCCGGTAGTCCTGCATGGCCTGCATGATCTCGGCCTGCGTGTTCATGACGAAGGGGCCGTATTGCGCCACGGGTTCGCCGATCGGGCGGCCTTGGAGCAACAGGCATTCGGCCTCGGCGCCGTCGCCGTTGGCCAATTCCACCGCGACGCGGGCATCGAGTTCGATGGCCGCCGGCCCCTCGATCGCCTGGCCGGCGGCACTCAGCACGCCGCCCTTGAAGAAGTAGAGCATGCGGCGCGTGCCGGTCGCGCGGGCGGCCGGCAATGTCCATCGGGCGCCGGGCGCCATGCGCAGGGTCCAGATGGCCACGTCCGCGTCGGCCTGTGCCGCCCAGGAATCGGGCGGCGGCGCCAGCGGGGCCGGGGCGGCATCGTCCGCTGCCGATTCCGGCCGGCCGGCGATGCAGGCGATCTCGGTCTCGCGGCCGGCCGCATCGTGCAGGCGCAACCGCGGAATCGCTTCCGACCAGAACATCGTGAAGTGCGGCGTTGCCATCTTGCTGGCGGCCGGCAGGTTCAGCCAGATCTGGAACAGTTCGAGCGGATTGGGCGCATCTGCGCGCAGCAAGGGGAACATCTCGGCGTGCACGATGCCCGCGCCGGCCGTCAGCCACTGAACGTCGCCACCGCCGAAGCGTGCGGCAGCGCCGAGCGAGTCGGCGTGGTCGATCAGGCCCTGGCGCACGATCGTGACCGTCTCGAAGCCGCGGTGCGGGTGCGCGGGAAAGCCCGGCACCACCTCGCCGTGGTACATGCTCCAGCCGTCCTTGCGGCTGAAGTCCTGGCCGATCTCGCGTCCGGCCAGGGCCGTGTCAGGCCCCATGGCTGCATTGCCGCGCGGGTAGGCGTCGTCATGGTGCACGCAGAACAGGAACGGGTCGATGGTCGGCCAGGGAAAGCCCAGCCGCTGAGCGTTCAGAACGGGCGATGCAGACATATCGCCTCAGTGGTGGTGGCCGTGTTCGCCGTGCACGTGGCGGTGCGCGATCTCCTCGGCGGTGGCGGCGCGCACGCCGGTCACCTTGAGCGAGAAGCGCAGGGCCTTCCCGGCCCAGGGATGATTGCCGTCGAGCAGCACCTGGTCGCCCTTGATCTTCTGGACGTAGAAGACGTGCGGTTCGCCCCCGTCGGTCGTTCCCTGGAGCTGGCCGCCGACCTTCACGCCGGGCGGGAACTCGGACTTCGGGATGGTGCGCACCAGCGATTCGTCGCGCAGCCCGAATGCGTCTTCGGGCGCCAGCGCCAGCGTCGTGGCATAGCCGACGGACTGGCCATCGAGCGCGGCCTCGATCCGGGGCAAGGTGTTGTCGTAGCCGCCGTGCAGGTAGGCCATGGGCGTCTTGCTCTGCTCGATCAGCTTGCCGGCGGCGTCGCTCACCTTGTAGCTGATGGTGACGACGGAGTCTTTGGTGATTTGCATGGCCGCCATTGTCTCGCAGCGCCGCCGCCGGCGCCTGCCGAGGGCGCCTTGCTCAACCGCCGGAGCGCGCGGGGAGGTTGCTCAGGTACAGGTACAGCGCGCGCACGTCCACGTCGTTCATCTGCGACAGCGAGTCGAACGGCATCACCTGGATCGCCGAGCCGTCCGGCCGGCGTCCGGACTTGAACATCGCGGCAAAGGCCTCGGCACTGCCGTAGCGGGGCATGGCAGAGCCTTCGCCCGGCGCCAGGCGGGCAGCCGCCGGCCACTCCGGCGGTCCGCCCGGAATGCGGCCGCCGGCCAGGGCCGCGCCGTGACAACCCAGGCACATGTTGGCCACGTAGGCGCCGTGCTCGAGCGACACGGCGTCGGCCACCGGCTTCTCCGGCGCGCGCGCATGGTCGATCTTGGCTGCGGCGTCCTGCATCAGGCCGAAACCGTAGGCGACCCGCACCGGCAGGGGCATCTCGATCACCGCCTTGCCGCCCTGCGTCGGCGGCATGTGCCGCACATAGGCCACCAGCGCGGCGAGGTCGTCGTCCGTGAAGCGGTTGTAGTCTTCGCTCGGCATCACCATCAGCGGCCGCCCCTGCGGATTGACGCCGTGGCGGATCGCACGCACCCAGTCCTCGGCCGCATAGCCGGCGACCACGCTGCCCGGCCCGGGCGCGATGTGCGGCCCGGCGATGCGCAGCCCCTTGCCGTCGTCGATGAAGACGCGGCCATTGCCCTGCGCGCCGTGGCAGTCGACGCAGCCGCGCGAGGCAAAGAGGTAGCGACCGCGGGCGATGGCCGCCTCGTCGTCGCGCAACGCCACGGCCTGCACCGGCACGTCGACCACGCGCGTGCGGCGCCGCTCGGCCATGTGCTCGCCAGCGAACAGGCCGGCGCCGGCCAGCACCACCAGCACCGCCAGCGCCACGCCCGCACGGCGCAGCCAGCGTCGGCCGCGCGTCATGATGCCTCCCGCGCGCCGGCGTTGCCTGCGGGGTCCTCGAAGACGAGGTAGCAGAGCCGAAGATCGGGGCTGGGCGGCGGAGACATTGCTGTTATCCTTAAATTTGATGATGTCGTTGAAAATTGAACGCAACACTCAAAAATGAATATTAGTCAGAATTCATTAACACCGTCAATGCCGCCACTGCCCCCACCTTTGGCCTATGGCTTGACCAGCCTCGCGCCAGGAATGCCCAAGCGCGAGCGCACGCGCGCCCAGCTTGCCGGGGCGGCGATCCAGGTGTTCGCCGCGCGGGGCGTGCTCGGCGCCACCGTCCAGGAAATCGCGGACGTGGCCGGCGTGACCACCGGCACCGTCTACAACCATTTCAAGACGAAGGAAGAGGTGCAGCGCGAAGTCGCCGTGCGGCTGGCCACGACGCTGTGCCAGCGCATCGTGGAAAGCCAGACCGGCGTGAAGGACGGCGCCGAACGCATGGCCATCGGCGGGCGCCGCTACGTCTGGCTTGCCGAGGTCGCGCCGGCCTGGGCGATGCTGATGCTGGACGTGGCCGCCACCGTCCCGGAACTGATGGCGCACGTCCTCCAGTACGTGCTGGCCGACCTGCGGCTGGGCGTGCGCCAGAAGTCGTTCCGCATCGCCAGCGAGCCGGTGGCGATGGATCTCATTGGCGGTGCCGGCATGCAGGCCATGCGCAGCGTGGCCATGGGGCTGGCGCCGGCCGGGCACGGGGCCGCCATGTCGGCCTGCGTGCTGCGCGCACTGGGCGTGCCGTTCGACAAGGCCGAGCGCATCGCGCATCGGCCGCTGCCGGACTTTCCCGTTGTCGTGGTCGAGCCGACGCCGAAACCTGCGCCCAAGCGCCGCGCGGCGCGCAAGGTGGCCTGACGTGGTGCGGCCGATTGCAGGCATCGACTTCGGCGCCGATGCGCACGAAGTGGCACGGCGGCTGATCGGCGTCACGCTGCTCGTCGACGGCGTGGGCGGCCGCATCGTCGAGACCGAGGCCTACGACCGCGATGACCCGGCCTCGCACGCCTTCGCCGGACCGACGCAGCGCAACGCCGCCATGTTCGGGCCGCCCGGCCGCGCTTACGTGTACCGGTCGTACGGCATCCACTGGTGCCTGAATTTCGTCTGCCGCGAAGCGGGGCACGGCGCCGGCGTGCTGATCCGCGCGCTGGAGCCGACCCATGGGCTGGCCACCATGCATCGGCGCCGCGGCGTCCAGGACGAGCGGCTGCTGTGCGCCGGGCCGGGCCGGGTCGGCCAGGCGCTGGCGATCGACCCGATGTTCAACGGCAAGCGCCTGGATGCTGCGCCCTTTCGCCTGCTTGCGGTCGACGGCGCGGCGCCTGCACTCGTTGTCGGGCCGCGCATCGGGATCTCGAAGGCCGTGGAACAGCCGTGGCGCTTCGGCGAAGGCGGCTCGCGCTACTGGAGCCGGCCCTTCCCGATCGCGCCGGCGGACGGCTGAGGCGCCGGCCGCGGCAACCAGGCGAACGCGCATGCGCCGGCGGCCAGCAGTGCGGCAATCGTCAGCAGCACCGCGAAGAAAGGGTCCAGGCCATGCGACTTGGCCCACGAGGCGACGGCGCCGGTGAACCACTGCATCACGGCCACGCCCAGGAACATGGCCATGGTGAACAGGGCCAGGGCGCGGCCGGCCATCTCGGGCGGATAAGCGGCCTTGGTGTCGGCGTACTGCAGCACGATGTAGCCCGACAGGACGCCCACCAGCAGCATCACCGCCACGTCGACCGTTGCCGTCGGCGCCAGGGCCATCAGCAGGAAGCCGGCCGCCACCACTGCCGTGAAGCCGACGATCCAGCGCCGGCGGCTGGCCGGCCCGGGGTCTAGGCGGCCGAACAAGGGTGGCCCGAACATGCCCACCACCGACACGATCAATGCGATGTTGCCGCTTTGCACCAGCGAAAAGCCGTGCCGCTCGACCAGCAGCGGACCGAGCCACAGCCCGCGCAGCGAGATGAACGCGGCGTAGGTCACCGAGGCCAGCAGCAGGATGCCCAGCGTGTGCGGCAGCGCGAACAGCGCGCCATAGCTCTTGAGCGCGTCCCACATGGAGGGCGCCGGCCCGTGCGCGGGCAGCGCAGGTTCGTGCACCTTCCAGGCCATCAGCAGCCATGCGGCCAGCGAGCACAGCGCCAGCGCGATGAAGCCGGCGCGCCAGGATGCCGCGTCGACCAGCCAG
Organism: Variovorax sp.; assembly: GCF_035634955.1. GTDB lineage: Bacteria > Pseudomonadota > Gammaproteobacteria > Burkholderiales > Burkholderiaceae_C > Variovorax. The sequence continues at coordinate 191,490 of NZ_DASQBZ010000015.1, forward strand.
GCCAGCGGCGTGCCGGTCAGCAGCATGCCGATCGAACCCACGCCCATCGTCAGGCCCGACACGGAGGCAAATCGCTCGGGCGGAAAGTGGCGGGCGATGAACACGGTGCACACCAGGAATGCCGGCGCGCAACCCACGCCGATCAATACCTGGCCGAGCACGAGCATCGGGAAGCTGTGCGCCAGCGCCGACAGCAGCGCGCCGGCCATGGCGAACGGAAAGGCAACGAGCACGGTGCGGCGCAGGCCGTGCACGTCGATGCCCATGCCCATGAAGAACTGCAGCGCGCCGAACGCAAAGTGGAATGCACCGGCGAAGACGCCGAGCTGCTGCGCGGAAAGGTGGAACTCGGCCTGCAGCGGGGGCGCCAGGATGGCCGCCACGGTACGAAATGACTGGCTCAGGGCAAAGGCGCTGCACAGCGCCAGGAGCATCACCCAGGCGGATGCGGGTGAGCCGCCAGCCGTTCTACTCACGCCGCAGCGCTGCCGACGCAGGGGGTCGGGCTCGACAAGCGCGGTCGGCGCACGCCTTCATGCCGGCGCGAAGGCTCAGCGGCGGTGGTGGTTGCCGCCGCCGGGGGTCGGGCCGGTGCCCGGCGCACGACGCTCGAGGTGGCGGAACGTGATCCGGCCCTTGGTGAGGTCGTAGGGGGACAGTTCGAGCGACACCTTGTCACCCGCGAGGATGCGGATGTGGTGCTTGCGCATCTTGCCGCCGCTGTAGGCGATCAGCTGGTGGCCGTTGTCCAATGTCACGCGGTAGCGGGAATCCGGCAGCACTTCTGTCACCGAACCGCTCATTTCGATCAGTTCTTCCTTAGGCATTCAATCCCTTTGCAAAATTCCTCCCGCAGCTTGGCCTGCAGGTCGCTTGCGGGTTGCCAGCATTCAATGCGGCGTGCCGCCCGTAGTCTTCGTTAGCGTCGACTTAGCGCGCTCGAGCCAACCCTCAATGATAACCGATAGGCGCCCATCGCGCATCGCGCGGCGGCTTGGACACTTGCTGGACGGGGGCTCCGGCGCTTTGCGGGGTTTTGCTTCGATGCTATGAAAAGCATAGCGCCGCGATCCATGGGAGAACGCGCGTGCGCCATGCGTTGCGCAAAGCACGAAAACGGTCTCCTCGTACAGCCGGCAGGGCGCATGCCTACAACATCGACCCGGCGAACGCGCCACAATCCAACTCAAGTTTCAACAACAGTTCGCCCGCCCGCCGGAGCCGCCACGGGATGACTCAAAGCGTTGCCAGCCGCCTCAAGATCGGCCTGTCGGCCTGCTTCCAGCACGCCGATCCCGCGCGGTCGCTTTTCACCAACAAGACCCTGCAGTACGTCGAGCAGTCGATCGCGCACTGGCTGATGTCGGCCGGCGCCATGGTCGTCATGGTGCCCTGCCCGACCGGCGAGACCGCGCGCGGCGACACCAGCCTGACGCACTACGCCGAATGGCTCGACGGGGTCGTCATGCACGGCGGCGCCGATGTCTGGCCCGGTACCTACGGCGAGGTGCCGCTGCGCGAGGCCTGGATGGGCGACCGCGTGCGCGACCTGTACGACCTGGCCGTGGTGGAAGCTTTCGAGCAGGCCGGCAAGCCGGTGTTCGGCGTCTGCCGCGGGTTGCAGCTGATCAATGTCGCGTTCGGCGGCACGCTGTACCAGGACATCGAAACGCAGCACCCCAACGCCCTGCAGCACCGCGACCCGATCAGCTACGACCAGAACTTCCACGACGTCGAGCTGGTCGAAGGCTCGCGGCTGTCCAAGCTCTACCCAGACGTGACGCACGCCCGGGTCAACAGCATCCATCACCAGGGCATCAAGCACCTGGCGCCCGGCTTCGACGTGGAGGCCTGGAGCTATCCGGACCATGTGCCGGAGGCCATCCGTCGCCGCCCCGGCGAGGGCGGCCGAGGCTACATCGCGGCGACACAGTGGCACCCCGAGTTCCATCGCGTCGACGGGCCGGTCCACACGATGGACGACACGGCCATCCTGCACGACTTCCTCAACGCCTGCCTGATGGCGCGCACCCTGCGCCACCCGCGGCCGCGGGGGCTGCCCGGCAAGGTGCGCGATCGCGCGTCGCGCCTGCTGCGCCAGGCGCTGCTGCGCCACTGAGGCGAGGAAGCCGCCGCCTCCCGAATGCATCCATCCCGAGGCCAGGCTCCTTCCTCATGACAGATTCCACGTTCCGCCGGATCCCGGACGCCGTCACCGGGCCCGCGTATGAGCGCCTGCGCGGCGTGGAGGTCGACCCGTCCTACGGCCTGCACGTCGGCACCATCGACATCGACGGGCAGGCTTTGCGCGTGGGCATCCGGCCGCGCGACCGGGCCGCGCCCGCCGACGCCGGCCGAAGGCCGCTGCTCCTGTTCAACGGCATCGGCGCCAACCTGGAATTGTGCGGGCCGCTGATGGCCTGCCTGGCCGGGCGCGAGACCATCGCCTTCGACGTGCCCGGCACCGGCCAGTCTCCCGCGCCGGGGCGGCCCTATCGCCTGTTCTGGCTCGCCCAGCTGGCGCGCCGGCTGCTCGATCGCCTCGGCGTCGAGCAGGTGGACGTGCTCGGAATTTCCTGGGGCGGCGCGTTGGCGCAGCAGTTTGCGCTGCAGTATGGGCGGCGCGTGGGGCGCCTGGTGCTGGCGGCCACCTCCACGGGCGGCGCCACCATGGTCCCGCCCCGGCCCTCGGTGCTGATGAAGCTGGCCAGCCCGCGCCGCCTTCTCGACAAGGGCTACCTGTCGCGCATCGCGCCCGAGATCTACGGCGGCCGCATGCGCTCGGACCCTCAAGCCCTGCGCCTGCTCGGCGAACTGGCGAGCGGCGGCGACCCGGCCGGATACCGCTACCAGTTGCTCGCCATGGTCGGCTGGACCAGCCTGCCCTGGCTGTGGCGCTTGCGCCAGCCGGTGCTCGTCATGGCGGGCAGCGACGACCCGCTGGTGCCGCTGGTCAATGCGCGCATGCTGGCGGCGCTGCTGCCCCGCGCGCGGCTGTGCGTGGTCGACGATGGCCACCTCTTCCTGCTGACCCGGGCGCGCGAGGTGGCGCCGCTGATCTCGTCCTTCCTCGACCAGGCCGAGGCGGCCGGCCGCTGAGGGCGGGCGTTCAGCCCACCAGCTCGCAGAAGCGCTTGAGGTCGACGTTGCCGCCGCTGATGATCACGCCGACGCGCTTTCCGGCCAGCGAAGGGGCCAGCCGGCGGGCCGCCGCAAAGCCGAGGCACCCGGTCGGCTCGACCACCATCTTCATGCGCTCGGCGAAGAAGCGCATGGCCTCCACCAGCTCGGCGTCGCTCGCGGTGTGGATGTCGTCCACGTCGCGCCGGATGATGGCGAAGGTGTGTTCGCCCAGGTGCTGCGTCTGCGCGCCGTCGGCAATGGTCCGAGGCGTGTCGATGTGGATGATGCGGCCTTCGCGCAGCGAGCGCTGGCCGTCGTTGCCCGCCTCGGGCTCGACGCCGTAGACCTTGCACGACGGCGCCAGCGCACGCGCGGCCAGCGCGCTGCCCGACAGGAGCCCACCGCCGCCGAGGCAGACGAACAGCGCGTCCATCGGGCCGCATTCCTCGAACAGCTCCTTGGCCGCGGTGCCCTGCCCGGCGATCACGTGAGGATGATCGTAGGGCGGAATCAGCGTCAGGCCCCGCTCAGCCGCCAGCCGGCGCCCGATTTCCTCGCGGTCCTCGGTGTAGCGGTCGTAGTGCACGACCTCGGCGCCGTAGCCCCTGGTCGCCGCCACCTTCATGGCTGGGGCGTCGTTGGGCATCACGATGGTGGCAGGCATGCCCAGCAGCCGCGCCGACAGCGCGATCGCCTGCGCATGGTTGCCCGACGAGAACGCCACCACGCCGGCCTTGCGCTGCGCGGCGTCGAAGCAGGACAGGGCGTTGAACGCGCCGCGGAACTTGAAGGCGCCCATGCGCTGGAAGTTCTCGCATTTCAGGAAGAACTGCGCGCCGGCGGCGGCGTCCAGGCCGCGCGAGGTGAGCGCCGGCGTGCGGTGCGCATGACCTTCGATGCGGCCGGCGGCTGCCACGACGTCGTCGTAGCCGGGGGTGGCGAGTGCAGCGCTCATGTCGACGTCATCCCAGGTGCTTGCCGACCACGCCGGCCAGTTCGAACATGCCCACCTGCGCCTGGCCGAACACCGGCAGCAGCTTGGCGTCGGCGTTGATCTTGCGCTTGTCGGCGGGGTCCTGCAGGTTGTTGGCCTTGATGTATTCCCACAGCTTCTTGATCACCTCGGTGCGGGCCACTGGCTCGCTGCCGATCACCGCGGCAAGCGCGGCGTCGGGCTGCAGCTTCGAGGCGGCGGCGGTCTTGCGTGGTGCCTTCGGCGCGGCGGCGGCAGGCGACTTCGCCGCCGTCTTCTTCGCGGCGGTCTTCTTCGCTGCCGGCGCCTTCTTCGCCGCCGCGGCGGCGGGCCGGGCCGCGGCAGTCTTGCGCGGCGGGAACTTGGAGGTGCGCGGCTCGAACTCGAAGGTGACCTTGCCTTCCTCCGGATTCCACACCAGGAATGCCTTGAAGGTCCGGCGCGTGCGCATCGAGACGAACTTGTCGAGCAGGTCGGTCTTGCCGTCGCGCAGCAGCTTCTGGATCTGCTCGGTCGCTACCGGCTGCGACAGCACCACCTTGCCGGTCTTGAAGTCGCAGCTCGGCGCCGGCTGGGCGGCGGTGGGCACGGACTTCTCGCACAGGTAGTTGCTGCCGAACTCGAACACGCGGGCGCCGCACTTGGGGCAGTTGCCCAACGGCGCCTGGTCGGAGAAGTCGACCAGTTCGCCGGTCTCGGCTGGGTCCTTCTCGTCGCCGAAGTCGAACTCCAGCTTGTAGTTGTGCGCCTCCTCGTCGTAGCGCAGCACGATCTCGGAGGTGAATGGCCAGCCGGCCTTGGAGCGGAAGCCCTCCAGCGGGCCGATGCGCTTGTCCGCCAGCAGCGCCTCGGCCTCGGCCACTTCGAAGGTGCGACCGGCCGGCGACTTGCCGAAGGAGAAGCCGCACGGCTCCTGGCCGGGCTTGCCGATGCAGCCGTAGCGGCGGTAGTTCTCGCGCACCACGCCGCCGCAGTTCGGGCAGGGCGTCGACAGCGTGGCGTAGTCGCCGGGCACCGTGTCGCGGTCGTACTCCTTGGCCTTCTTGACGATGTGGCGCGTCATCTCGGCGATCTCGCGCATGAACTCGTCGCGGCTGAGCTGGCCGTGCTCCATCTGCGCGAGCTTGTATTCCCATTCGCCGGTGAGCTCGGCCTTGGACAGCTCCTCCACGCCCAGGCCGCGCAGCAGCGTCATGAGCTGGAAGGCCTTGGCGGTGGGAATGAGTTCTCGGCCTTCGCGCAGGATGTACTTCTCGGCCAGCAGTCCTTCGATGATGGCGGCGCGCGTGGCCGGGGTGCCCAGGCCCTTCTCCTGCATCGCCTCGCGCAGCTCGTCGTCGTCGATCAGCTTGCCGGCGCCTTCCATGGCGCCGAGCAGCGTGGCTTCGGAGTAGCGCGCCGGCGGGCGCGTCTTCAGGCCCTTGGCATCGACCGATTCGGTCAGCACCTGCTCGCCGGGCTTGACCGGCACGAGGTTCTTGCCGTCCTTCTCGTCGTCGTCGCTGACGGCCTCCTTGCCGTAGATGGCCAGCCAGCCCGGCTTGACCAGCACCTTGCCGTCCGAACGGAAGGCATAGCTGCGGCCTTCGCGCTCGACCGTGCTGATGCGCGTCGTCACCTGGAATTCGGCGCTCGGGAAGAACACCGACAGGAACCGCCGCACCACGAAGTCGTAGAGCTTCTGTTCCGCGTCCGACAGGCCGCTGGGCGCCTGCAGCGTCGGGATGATGGCGAAGTGGTCCGAGACTTTCGCGTTGTCGAAGATCCGCTTGCTCGGCTTGACGTAGTTGCCGTCCACCGCCTGCTGTGCGAACGGGGCCAGGTGGCGCATGCCGCTGCCGGCCAGCATCTGCATGGTGTCGCGCACGACGGGCAGGTAGTCTTCCGGCAGCGCCCGCGAGTCGGTCCGGGGATAGGTCAGCGCCTTGTGCCGCTCGTAGAGCGACTGCGCCAGCGCCAGCGTCGTCTTGGCCGAGAAGCCGAAGCGGCTGTTGGCCTCGCGCTGCAGCGACGTCAGGTCGAACAGCAGCGGGCTGGCCTGCGTCGTGGGCTTGCTTTCCTCGGTGACGCTGGCCGGCTGGCCGCGCGCCGCCTCGGCGATGGCCTGCGCGTCACGCGCGTTCCACACGCGGTCGGCCCGCTGTTCCGGGTCAGGTTCCCCGCTGGGCAGCAGCGGCGCGTTCGCCTTCTTCCAGGCCGGGTCGAACCACTTGCCAGGGTATTGCCCGGCCTCGGCCTGGAATACGGCGTGGATTTCCCAGTAGTCGCGGCTGACGAACTTGCGGATCTGCTCCTCGCGTTCGACCACCACCGACAGCGTGGGCGTCTGTACGCGGCCGACGGTGGTCAGGAAGAAGCCGCCGTCGCGCGAATTGAAGGCGGTCATGGCACGGGTGCCGTTGATGCCCACCAGCCAGTCGGCTTCCGAGCGCGAGCGGGCGGCATCGGCCAGCCCCTGCATCTGGCGTTCGCTGCGCAGGCTATCGAAGCCGTCGCGGATGGCCTGCGGCGTCATCGACTGCAGCCACAGCCGCTGCACCGGCTTGCCAAGCCCCTTGCCATCGGCCTTGGCGCCGCCGGCGTACTGCTCGATCAGGCGGAAGATCAGCTCGCCCTCGCGGCCCGCGTCGCAGGCGTTGACCAGCGCCGACACGTCCTTGCGCCTGGCCTGGCGCACCACGGCGTTCAGGCGGGTCTTGGTCTTCTCGACCGGCTTGAGGTCGAAGCGCGGCGGGATGACCGGCAGGTTGGCAAAGCTCCACTTGCCGCGCTTGACGTCGAACTCCTCCGGCGCCTGGATCTCCACCAGGTGGCCGACGGCGCTGGTCACGATGTACCTGTCGTTCTCGAAGTGCTCTTCGTGCTTGTCGAACTTGCCGGCCACCGGCGTGAGCGCGCGCACGATGTCCTGCGCCACCGACGGCTTTTCCGCAATAACCAATGTCTTTGTCATCTGAGCTCTCTCTACAATCTGCCGCTACGCGCTCGCGTGCGCATGTGTGCACATACGCGCGCAGGCCTATTTATTCAAACTACCAGACTTCGGCGATGCCTTCCAAATCCACACAGACCGGCGGTCGTCGCATCCAGATGCGCCGCTCGGCCGTCCATGGCAACGGCGTGTTTGCCGCGCAAGACCTGGCAGCCGGCGAAACGCTGGTCGAGTACAAGGGCGAGGTGATCGATTGGCCGGAGGCGCTGCGCCGCCACCCGCACGATCCGTCGCAGCCCAACCATACCTTCTACTTCCACGTCGATGAGGAGCACGTGATCGACGGCGGGGTCAACGGCAACGTCGCCCGCTGGATCAACCATTCCTGCAATCCCAACTGCGAGGCCGACGAGCAGGACGGACGCATTTTCATCAAGGCCCTGCGCGACATCCCGGCCGGCCAGGAACTCAATTACGACTACGGCCTGATCATCGACGACGAAGAATACAGCCCCGAGCTGCTGGCCGAATTCCCCTGCTGGTGCGGCGCCGAGACTTGCCGCGGCACGCTGCTGTCGCCGCGCGAGGACGAGGGCAAGAAGAACAAGAAGAAAAAGAAGAAGGCCAAGTCGAAGTCGTCCAAGGGCAAGGCAAAGCTCGAGGGCAAGGACAAGGAAAAATCCAAGGACAAGAAAAAGTCGTCCAGGAAGAAGGGCTGAGCGCCGTGGCCGCTGCCGACTGGCCGCTTGCAACACTCGACGCGCAACTGGGCGCGCTGCTGCCGGCGTGCCGGGCGGAACACCTGGACGCGGTCGATTCCACCAGCACCGAGCTGATGCGCCGCGCCCGCGCCGGCCGCTGCGAGCCGGTGCTGCTGGTGGCCGACCGGCAGACGGCCGGGCGCGGCCGAATGGGCCGGCCCTGGCAAAGCGCGCTCGGCGCGGACCAGCCCGCTTCGCTGACCTTCTCGCTCGGCCTGCCGCTGGCGCCGCGGGACTGGTCGGGCCTGTCGCTGGCCGTCGGCATCGCGCTGGCCGAAAGCCTCGACCCGGACGGTGCCGCCGGCCTGGCGCTGAAGTGGCCGAACGACCTCTGGCTCGAAGGTCGCAAGCTCGGCGGCATCCTGATCGAGACCGCCGGTGGCGGCCAGTCGGCGCGAAGCGAGCGCCAACTGGTGATCGGCGTGGGCCTCAACATCGATGCGCGGCCGGCAACCGATGGCATGAGCACCGCGCCGGCATGGCTGCGCGAATGGCAGCCGCAAGCCTCCCCCCAGAGCGCCCTGCTGCAAGTGGCTGCGCCGCTGCTGCAGGCGGTGCTCGCATTCGCCGAGACCGGGTTCGCACCGCTGGCCGAGCGCTTTGCCCGGCGCGACACGCTGCGTGGGCGCGACGTCCAGCTCAGCGACGGCCGCTCGGGCCGCTGCGCCGGCGTCGGGCCGGGCGGTGAACTGCTCGTGCATACTGGCCAGGCAATGGAAGCGATCACCAGTTCAGAAGTCAGCGTGCGGCCCCGGGCGGCGTCGGCACCACGCCAGGGTTGACGCCGTGCTGCGCCTGCTTTTCGTTGTGCTCCTGCTGGCCAACGGCCTGTACTTTGCCTGGTCCGAAGGGGCACTTGCGGCGTTCGGCTACGTGCCGGCCAGCCTGACCGAGCGCGAGCCGCAGCGCATGTCCCAGCAGATCCGGCCGCAGGCGCTGGTGATCCGCCCGGCGCCGGCGCCTAGCGCTCCCGCGCCAGTTCGAAACGGACAGTAAAGCGCGAGCCCGGCGGCTGCCGGCCAGGATGGGCCTCTTCATGGCTGACCTGGGCGGCATGCCGGTCGGCGATCTCGCGCACGATCGGCAGGCCGAGCCCGGAGCCGTCCGCCTCGCTGCCCAGCACCCTGTAGAACGGTTCGAACACCAGTTCGCGCTCGGCCTCGGCGATGCCCGGGCCGTTGTCCTCCACCTGCAGCAGCAGCACCTTGCCGAACGGGTCGCCGAGCACCCGCACGGTGATCACGCCCGGGTGATCCGCCGACGACGGCGTGTAGTTGATGGCGTTGTCCAGCAGGTTGCGCACCAGTTCCTTGAGCAGCGTCGGATGGCCCTGCAGCTGCACGCCCGGCGCGCCGGGCTGGTGGCCGTCGTAGCCGAGGTCGATGCGCCGGTCCAGGGCGCGCGGGACGGCCTCGCGCACCACCTCGATGGCCAGCCGGGCGAAGTCGCACATCTGCGGCGCAAGCGCACCGATGCCGCCTTCGGCGCGCGCCAGCGACAGCAACTGGTTGACGGTGTGCGTGGCGCGGATGCTCGAGCGCCCGATGTGCTTGAGCGACTGCTTGAGGTCGTCCGCGTTGGTGCCTTCGCGCAGCGCCAGGTCGGCCTGCATGCGCAGCCCTGCCAGCGGCGTCTTGAGCTGGTGCGCCGCGTCGGCCAGGAAGCGCTTCTGCGTGGCGAGCGTTTCCTTGAGCTTGATCAGCAGGCCGTTGACCGACATCACCAGTGGCGCCACCTCGACCGGCACCTGGCTGTCGTCGAGCGGGCTGAGGTCGTCCGAGCGCCGCTCGCGGATGCGGTCTTCCAGCTCCGACAGCGGCTTGATGCCGCGCACCAGCGCCAGCCAGATCAGCAGGATGGCCAGCGGCAGGATGGCGAACTGCGGCAACAGCACGCCCTTGATGATCTCGGCGGCCAGCACGCGCTGCTTCTCGCGTGTCTCGGCCACCTGGACCTGCACGCGCCGCGCCGCGCCGTCGGGTCCTCGCAGTTCGACCCAGGTCGCGGCCACGCGCACGGTCTGGCCGCGCATCGTGTCGTCGCGCACGATCACCTCGCCGTCATCCGCCTCGTCCGGCGGCCGCGGCACGTCGGCGTCGCCCCCGAGAAGCTCGTCGTCGGCACTGAGCACCTGGTAGTAGACATGGTCGGTGTCGTCGGCGCGCAGGAGCTCGCTGGCGGCCTGCGGCAGGTGAAACTGCAGCGATCCGTTCTGGAAGGTCACGAGCCGGGCCAGCGTCTGGGCGTTGAACTCGAGCGTGCGGTCGAACGGCCGGTTGGCAATGCCCTGCGCCACCAGCCATGTCACGCCGATGCTGACCGGCACGAGCAGCAAAAGCGGCGTGAGCATCCAGTCGAGGATCTCGCCGAACAGGGAGCGCTGGCCGCGTTGGAACAGTCTCAAGTGATCTTTTCCTCGATGGTTGAAGCTTGAATCGTCAATTCAGTGTCCCATTTTTGCGGATGGCGAAATAGTTCCGCTTCGACATCAAAGACGAACCTAGGCTTCACAGTTACTTCGACTCGAACACAGAGAAAAACATGAATTCCGAGCAGGGCGGCTGCTCTCGTCAGCGCATTTTCTTGTTGCGGACGGTGCTGACAATCCTTTCGATCGCGACGCCTGCCGCGTGCAGTGGCGGCAGTGGCGGCGGCGCAATTTCCTCGGAAAGAAATATGTCGAGAGCCGGTTCTGGCCAGGCGTCCGGCGAGCCGGCAGAGAACGCTCCGGACGATCGCTGTCTGCGAGAGGCCATCGACAGTTCAAGGCTGTCGCCAGACTTCGCGCGACCTCACTGCGGTTCGACTGCTGATGTCCATCGACGAAGATGGAGTCCTCACCGGTGGAGTAGATAGGAAGGCCGGCACTATGGGCGCGGGACCTTTGCAAGCAATGGCAGGGGTGCAATTCCGGACTGACCCACTATCCCTGGATCTTTTCCAGGCAGTAGCCCAGGCCGCGCACCGTCGCAATGCGGATCGGGCCCTTCTCGATCTTCTTGCGCAGGCGATGGATGTAGACCTCGATCGCATTGAGGCTGACCTCCTCGCCCCATTCGCACAACCGCTCGACCAGCTGGTCCTTGCTGACCAGTCGTCCGGCGCGTTGCAGCAATACCTCGAGCAGGCCCAGCTCGCGCGCCGACAACTCGATCATCTTGCCGTCGATGGTGGCGACGCGGCCGGCCTGGTCGTACACCAGCGGACCGTGGCGGATGGCGTTGCTGGTGGCGCCCATGCCGCGGCGCGTGAGCGCGCGAACACGCGCCTCGAGCTCCTGCAGCGAGAAGGGCTTGGCCATGTAGTCGTCGGCGCCGTAGTCCAGGCCCTTGACCCGCTCTTCCACGCTGTCGGCGGCGGTGAGCACCAGTACCGGCATCTGCGAGCCGCGGGCACGCAGGCGCTTGAGAATCTCCAGGCCGTGCATGCCGGGCAGCCCGAGGTCGAGGATCAGAAGATCGAACTCGCTGTTGGTCATGAGAGCGGCGTCTGCCTGGGTGCCGCTGGCGACGCGGTCCACGGCGGCGCCCGACGTGCGCAGGCTGCGCAGTAGCGCATCGGCAAGCACCTGGTCGTCCTCGGCAATCAATATGCGCACGCTGTCAGTCTCCGCTGCAGGCAACGCCCCCGACATCTGATGCACCGAGGTTTGCGCGCCGTTGTTGTTCTTGCCGCCCTGCGGCGGAAATTCTAGGCCCGAACAGGCGCCGCCCTAGGCAGCGGCATAGGCTTCGAGGCCGATGGTCAGCACCGTGGCGATCTCGTCGCCGACGCTGGCGCGGAATTCGTCCTCGGCCTGCGCGACAGCGCGCCGGAAGGCATTGAGCCAGGCCAGTCCGTCGGCGGTGAAATGCACCACCCGCGCCCGGGCGTCGCGCGGGTCCCCCGCACGCGTGACCAGGCCCCAGGCCTCGCATTGGTCCACCAGCGTGCCCATGGCCTGCTTGGTCATGCCGGCGCTTTCGGCCAGTTCGGTCAGACGCGAACCATGGCGCGAGAGGTGGCGCGTGATGTGGATGTGCGCCGCGCTCACCTGCTGGCGCGCCGCCAGGTTGGACAGCGCCAGCGGCACGTCGACGTCATGCGCCATGAGGGTGAGCACGCGCTCGTCGAATCGGCGCATGGCGTGGCCGAGCAGGCGGCCGAGGTGTGTCTGGCGCCAGGCGTCGGGATCGTGCGGAGAGGCGGCTTCGGTCACGGCTAGATGGTAAGGCAAACTGACCAAAAAATGGCTTTACGCCGCGCCATGGCCTCGTACACTACTGTTCAAGCATCCAGGCTGTAGTTTGAAACAGGCCGATCAGCATCACACAACCCATTGATCTTCAAGGAGTTTTCTCACATGGACGCAATCGTCAAGGGCGCGAGCATCGCCAACGCCAACAGCGAAAAGGCCAAGGCCCTGCAGGCCGCGCTGGCCCAGATCGAAAAGCAGTTCGGCAAGGGCACGATCATGCGTCTGGGCGAGGGCGAAGCCCTGCAGGACGTGCAGGTGGTCTCCACCGGCTCGCTCGGCCTGGACATCGCCCTGGGCGTCGGCGGCCTGCCGCGCGGCCGTGTGGTCGAGATCTACGGCCCGGAATCCTCGGGCAAGACCACCCTGACCCTGCAGGTGATCGCCGAGATGCAGCGCCAGGCCGGCACCTGCGCCTTTGTCGACGCCGAACACGCCCTCGACGTGCAGTACGCGCAAAAGCTCGGCGTGAACCTGTCCGACCTGCTGATCAGCCAGCCCGACACCGGCGAGCAGGCGCTCGAAATCGTCGATTCGCTGGTGCGCTCGGGCGCGGTCGACCTGATCGTGGTCGACTCGGTCGCCGCGCTCACGCCCAAGGCCGAAATCGAAGGCGAGATGGGCGACTCGCTGCCCGGCCTGCAGGCGCGCCTGATGAGCCAGGCGCTGCGCAAGCTCACCGCCACCATCAAGAAGACCAACTGCATGGTCATCTTCATCAACCAGATCCGCATGAAGATTGGCGTGATGTTCGGCTCGCCAGAGACCACCACCGGCGGCAATGCGCTCAAGTTCTACGCCTCGGTGCGCCTGGACATCCGCCGCATCGGCACCATCAAGAAGGGTGACGAGGCGATCGGCAACGAGACCAAGGTCAAGGTGGTCAAGAACAAGGTCAGCCCGCCGTTCAAGACGGCCGAGTTCGACATCCTGTTCGGCGAGGGCATCTCGCGCGAGGGCGAGATCATCGACATGGGCGTCAACGCCCGCATCATCGAGAAGTCCGGCGCCTGGTACGCCTACGGTGGCGAGAAGATCGGCCAGGGCCGGGACAACGCCCGCGAGTTCCTGCGCGAGAACGTCGAACTGGCCCGCGAGATCGAGAACAAGGTGCGCGAATCGCTGGGCATTCCGCTGCTCGCCGCCGATGTCGATGCCGAGCCGGCTGGCGCCGCCCCCGGCAAGCCGCAGAAGGCCTCGAAGGCCGACAAGGCGGACAAGGGCGACAAGGCCGAATAAGTCCGGAGCGCGGCTTCTCCCGGGGCCGCACGGACGATTCCCGCATGGCATTCGACGCGCCTTCGCTCAAGGGCCGCGCGCTGCGCCTGCTGTCGCAACGCGAGCATTCGCGCGCGGAGCTCGAGCGCAAGCTGGCCAGATACGAGGAAGAACCCGGCACGCTGGCAGCCGCGCTCGACGCCCTGGACGCGGCCGGATTCATCAGCCAGGAGCGGGTGGTGGCCTCGGTGCTGCATCAGCGCGCCGGCCGCCACGGCACGCTGCGTGTGCGCCAGGAACTGCAGCAGAAGGGCATTGCGCCCGAGGCCATTGCCGACGCCGTGGCGCAACTGCAGGAGACTGAACTGGCCCGCGCCCGCGAGGTCTGGCGCCGCCGCTTCGGGCAGCCAGCCGCAGACGCGAACGAGCGCGCACGGCAAGGGCGATTCCTGCTGGCGCGTGGGTTTCCGGCCCCTGTCGTGAGCAAGGTGCTCAAGGGTGGGCCGGAAGACGAAGGCTTCTAGCGCCCGTTGCCGACCGCCACTGCCGCCGAGATCAGCGGCCCGGCGCCTTCCCAGAAGATCTGGATGCCCAGGCACAGCAGGATGAAGGCGGACAGCCGCAGGAAGATGATGGTGCCCGTCTCGCCGAGCGGGCGCAGCAGCTTCTCGGCGTAGCGGTAGCAAAACAGGATGACCGCGGCGACGACGCCCAGGCCGATCACCGAGCCGGTGGTGCGCGCCAGGGCCATCGTCCAGGACGGATCGGACAGGCTCACGCCCACCGTGATGGTGGCCGCCAGCGTGCCGGGGCCGCAGGTGATGGGGAACGACAGCGGGTAGAAGGCCGTGCTGCGCACCATGTCGGGCGTGTAGGCCTCGGCCAGGCGCGAGGCGCGCGGCGAGTCGCTGCGCTCGGCGCTCAGCAGGCGCCATCCGGTCTGGATGACCAGCAGTCCGCCGCCCACGCGCACGATGTCCAGCGAGATGCCGAAGAAATCGAGCACGTACGACCCGACCAGCGTGCAGCCGAGCATCAGCAGGAACACGTTGCCGGCGATGCGCCGCGCCAGCTCCCAACGGGTGGCATGGCTGGCGCCTTCGGTCAGCGACAGGAAGATGGTCGCCGTGCTGGGCGGGTTGATGATCGGCAGCAGCGTGCCGACCACGAGAAATGCGCTCTTGCCGAGCGCCACCAGGTAGGTGAGCAGTTCCGCTGTCATGCCGGGCTGACGCCGCCCGAGCTCAAAGCCCCAGCATCAACCTGAGGTTCTGCACCGCGGCACCGCTGGCGCCCTTGCCCAGGTTGTCCAGGCGGGCAATGGCCACCGCATGGCGATGGTCCTCGTTGGGAAACACGCGGATCTCGAGCACGTTGGTGTCGTTCAGGCCCAGCGGGTCGAGCTTGCCGTCCTCGGTGGGCGGCAGCACCTTGACGAACTGCTCGGGTGTATTGCTGCCTGCATAGTGCGCGGCATACACGGCCTGCAGGTCGGCGGCGCGCGGCTTGCCGGGCAGATCGTCCAGGTGCAGCGGCAGGTTGACCAGCATGCCCTGGCGGAAGTTGCCCACCGAGGGGATGAACACGGGCCGGGCGGTCAGGCCGGTGTATTTCATGATCTCGGGAATGTGCTTGTGCTTGAGGCCCAGCGCGTAGGTCTCGAAGGCGGGTGCGCTGCCTTGCTCGTAGGCCTCGATCATGGTGCGGCCGCCGCCGGAGTAGCCGCTCACCGAGGGCAGGCTGGCGGCGAAGCCGGCCGGCAGCACGCCGGCGTCGACCAGCGGGCGGACCAGGGCGATGGCGCCGGTGGCATAGCAGCCCGGGTTGGCCACGCGCGAGGCGGCCACCACCAGGCGCGCATGGCCTTCGGTCAGTTCGGGAAACCCGTACACCCAGCCGGGCGCCACGCGGTGCGCGGTAGAGGCGTCGATGATCTTGGGCTTGTTGCCCGGCAGCGCGTCGATCAGGGCCACCGACTCGCGGGCGGCGTCGTCATGCAGGCACAGCACCACCAGGTCGACGCCGGCCATCAGGTCGCGCTTGGCCTGCACGTCCTTGCGGCGCTCGGGCGCGATGCTGACGAGTTCGACCTCGGCCATCTTCTGCAGCCGCTCGCGGATTTGCAGGCCGGTGGTGCCGGCCTCGCCGTCGATGAATACCTTGACCATGTGTGTGTCCCTGCTCGAAAAACGCAACCGCCTGCCTACGTGATTGCCGCAAAACCGTGCGCCAGGTTGGTGCAGCGCAACATGATACAGTTGACCGATTGTCCTTCGACCGCGCCTTTTCTGCGCTGTGGCCGGTGGGCAACGGCAGCAATCCAGCTTCTGTTCAACCTCCGCCCGAGAGAGTTCCCTCATGAAGATTCACGAGTATCAAGGCAAGGAAGTTCTTGCCAAGTTCGGCGTGCCCGTGCCCCGTGGCATTCCCGCATTCACAGTCCAGGAGGCGGTCGAGGCCGCCCAGAAGCTCGGTGGTCCGGTCTGGGTCGTCAAGGCGCAGATCCACGCCGGCGGCCGCGGCAAGGGCGGCGGCGTCAAGGTGGCCAAGAGCATCGACCAGGTCAAGGAACTGTCCGGCCAGATCCTGGGCATGCAGCTCAAGACCCACCAGACCGGCCCCGAAGGGCAGAAGGTGCGCCGCCTCTACATCGAGGAAGGTGCGGACATCCAGAAGGAGTACTACCTCTCCGTCGTGACCGACCGCGCCACCCAGAAGGTGGCCTTCATCGCCTCGAGCGAAGGCGGCATGGACATCGAGGAAGTGGCCCACTCCACCCCCGAGAAGATCGTCACCGTGTTCGTCGACCCGCTGGCCGGCTTCACCACCGAGCTCGGCAAGGAGCTGGCCAAGGGCATCGCCCTGCCGGCCGATTCCGAGGCGCAGTTCATCGACGTGTGCGCCAAGCTGTACAAGTGCTACATGGACACCGACGCGTCGCTGGTCGAGATCAACCCGCTCAACCGCGACAGCAAGGGCAACATCGTCGCCCTGGACGCCAAGTTCAACTTCGACTCCAACGCGCTGTTCCGCCATCCCGAGATCGTCGCGCTGCGCGACCTGGATGAAGAAGACCCGGCCGAAGTCGAGGCCAGCAAGTTCGACCTGGCGTACATCTCGCTGGACGGCAACATCGGCTGCCTGGTCAACGGCGCCGGCCTGGCCATGGCCACCATGGACACCATCAAGCTGTTCGGCGGCGAGCCGGCCAACTTCCTCGACGTGGGCGGCGGCGCCACCCCCGAGAAGGTGACCGAGGCCTTCAAGATCATGCTCAAGAACAAGAACGTCGAGGGCATCCTGGTCAACATCTTCGGCGGCATCATGAAGTGCGACACCATCGCCACCGGCGTGATCGCCGCGTGCAAGGCGGTGAACCTGCAGGTGCCGCTGGTGGTGCGCATGAAGGGCACCAACGAGGAACTGGGCAAGAAGATGCTGGCCGAGTCGGGCCTTCCGATCATCAGCGCGGACACCATGGCCGAAGCGGCCCAAAAAGTGGTTGCGGCCGTCAAGTAAGGAATAGTCATGTCGATCTACATCAACAAGGACACCAAGGTCATCACGCAGGGCATCACCGGCAAGACGGGCCAGTTCCACACCGAGAAGTGCCAGGAATACGCGAACGGCAAGAACTGCTTCGTCGCGGGCGTGAACCCCAAGAAGGCCGGCGAGTCGATCTTCAACATCCCGATCTACGGCTCGGTCAAGGAAGCGGCCAAGCAGACCGGCGCCACGGTGTCGGTGATCTACGTGCCGCCTCCGGGTGCCGCCGCCGCCATCTGGGAAGCCGTCGAGGCCGACCTCGACATGGCCATCTGCATCACCGAAGGCATTCCGGTGCGCGACATGCTCGAAGTGCGCAACAAGATGAAGGCCAAGGAAGCCGCCGGCGGCAAGAAGACGCTGCTGCTGGGCCCCAACTGCCCCGGCCTGATCACGCCCGACGAGATCAAGATCGGCATCATGCCCGGCCACATCCACCGCAAGGGGCGCATCGGCGTCGTCTCGCGCTCGGGCACGCTGACGTACGAAGCCGTGGCGCAGCTGACCGAGATCGGCCTGGGCCAGTCCAGCGCCGTGGGCATCGGTGGCGACCCGATCAACGGCCTCAAGCACATCGACGTGATGAAGGCCTTCAACGACGATCCCGACACCGACGCGGTCATCATGATCGGCGAGATCGGCGGCCCGGACGAGGCGGATGCCGCCCGCTGGTGCAAGGACAACATGAAGAAGCCCGTGGTGGGCTTCATCGCCGGCGTCACGGCGCCTCCGGGCAAGCGCATGGGCCACGCGGGCGCGCTGATCTCGGGCGGTGCCGACACGGCCGACGCCAAGCTCGCCATCATGGAAGAGTGCGGCTTCACCGTCACGCGCAACTTCTCCGAGCTGGGCAAGCTGCTCAAGTCGCGCCTGTAAAGGCCTGGCGTATTGCCGCAGGCCGCGGCAAGCTCCCAAAAGCGCTCGCAACTGCAAGGTGGCGGGCGCTTCGTGCTTCAGTCACCCAACGACAGGCGCAGAGACCATGGAACTTCTGCAGAGCTCGGACTTCTGGATCGGTCTGCTCAAGATCGTCTGGATCAACATCATCCTGTCGGGTGACAACGCCGTCGTGATCGCCCTGGCGGCGCGCTCGCTGCCGCCAGCGCAGCAAAAGCGCGCGATCTTGCTGGGTTCGGGCGCCGCCGTGGTGCTTCGTATTGCGCTGACCGTGGTGGCGGCCAAGCTGCTGACGCTGCCCTTCCTGCAGGTTGCCGGTGGCCTGTTACTGCTGTGGATCGGCGTGCAGCTGCTGGGCGACGAGGAGGACGGCGAAGGCAGCGGCAAAGAGCCCGGCAGCATGGCCGCGGCCGTGCGCACCATCCTGCTGGCCGACTTGGTCATGAGCCTGGACAACGTTATCGCGGTTGCCGCCGCGGCGCGGGGCAACATGGCGCTGCTGGTGCTGGGCCTGGCGATCAGCATTCCGCTCGTCATCTTTGGCAGCCAGCTCATGATTCGCCTGATGGAGCGCTTTCCCATCATCGTCATGCTGGGCGCCGCACTCATCGGCTGGGTGGGCGGCGAGACCATCGTCAACGACGCCGCGCTAAGCGGCGTTGTCGAGGGCCGCGAGTGGCTGCACCACGCCGGCGCAGTCGCGGGGGCGGTCATAGTGCTCATGATCGGGCGCTATCTTCAAGCGCGGTCGGCCGCACGCCGCGCCGGGCGCTGAACAGGCCGGCGCGGACGCTTTGTTCTGTGGCAAGCTCGCGCGCTAGAGAACCATCCATCTACATACCGAACCTCGTGCCGTCCTGGGATTTCGTTGCGCTGACCGACCCCGGTCGGGTACGCGCCAACAATGAAGACGCAGTCGCCTTCGATGCGCCGCTGGGCCTGGCCATCCTTGCCGACGGCATGGGTGGCTACAACGGCGGCGAAGTCGCCAGCGGCATGACCATCGCGCTGCTCCAGGCCAGCCTCGGGCGCTGGCTGGCGCATGCGGGGCCGGACGCCAGCAACCGTGGCGTGCGCCGTGCGCTGCAGGCCGGCGTGGACGAGGCCAACCTTGCCGTGCTGGAGGCAAGCGTTGCAAACACGCAACTGCAAGGGATGGGCACGACGCTGGTCATGGCGGTGTTCGGGCCGCAACGCGTCGTGGTGGGGCACATTGGCGATTCGCGCTGCTACCGCCTGCGCGGCCAGAACCTCGAACAGCTGACCCGAGACCACTCGCTCCTGCAGGAACAGCTGGATGCCGGCGTGTTGACGGCCGAACAGGCCGCGAAGTCGCCCATTCGCAACTTGGTGACGCGCGCGGTGGGCATCGAGCGGCAGGTGCTGCTGGAGATGAGCGAGTTCGACGTCCAGCCGGGCGATCTGTACATGTTGTGCTCCGATGGGCTCAGCGAGATGGTTTCTCCTGAGGACCTTTTCACAATTTTGTTACAAGATATCGGTCTTTCTCAGAAAGCAACACTTTTGGTTTCACTTGCAAATGACAATGGCGGCCGAGACAACATTTCCGTCGTCCTGGCGCATGCCGTCGGTTCGGAGGACGTTGTCTCCGACAAGGGAAGCCAACTCCAGTAGGCCGCGCGGATCCAACCGAGGCAGCGAGGGGAGTTGCCTGGCAGCCTTGAGCACAAGTACAAGCAAACAAAGCAAGAGCGGACTGAGGAGCAGGCCATGCCGAAGCTGATCGTGTCGATAGATGGGGTCGTCATCAAGGAGGTGCGGCTCTCCAAGGAGCGGACCACGCTCGGTCGGCGCCCTTACAACGACGTCGTCATCGATAATCTCGCCGTCAGCGGCGAGCACGCCGTGCTGCACATGATCGGCGAAGATGTCTACATCGAAGACCTTCATAGCACCAACGGCACGTATATCAACGGAACGGCCGTCAAGAAGCAGCAGCTGGCCCACCAGGACCTGGTCGAGGTCGGCAAGTACAAGATTCGATTCCTCGCGCGCGGTACCTCGGGCGATGCCCCCGAGCCAACCGCCGGCCATGCCAGCGACGCCGTGCATGGCGTCGCCTCCGACAGCGTGCCGCTGTCCGTGGCGCCCACCGCCCAGATGCCGCTGGTGGCCAATGCCGGCGCCGCCGTGTTGCGCGTCCTGTCGGGCGCGGGCGCCGGCCGCGAAGTGTCGTTGTCCAAAGTGGTCACCACCATCGGAAAACCCGGCGTCGCCGTGGCGGCCGTCACTCGGCGGCTGCAAGGCTACGTGGTCGCGCCCATCGACGGGGGCACCCTGCTCAACGGCGAGCCGCTGGGCGCGGAGGCAGTCGCCCTTCAGGACGGCGACACCCTCGAACTCGGCGGCACTCGGATGCAGTTCGTATTTGTCTGAGCGGGCTTTTGCATGGCAGCGCGGCTGAGGCTCTGGCCGCGCATCCTGGTCACGTTGCTGCCGGTGGCGCTCATGCTGCTGCAGGCGATCTCCGGCGCGCACCGGTCCATGGTCGAGAGCCTCGACTACAGCATCTACGATTGGCGCCTGCGCGCCACGCTGGCCCAGCGGTCTGACCCGCGCATTGTCATCGTCGACGTGGACGACGCCAGCCTTCAGCGCGTCGGCCAATGGCCCTGGAGCCGCGACAAGCTCGCGCAATTGACGCATGAACTGATGGAGCGGCAACAGGCGGCGGTGCTCGGGTTCGACATGGTCTTTCCCGAGCAGGACCGCAGCTCGGGCCTGGCCAGCCTGCGCGCGCTGGCCAACGGCCCCCTGCACGACAACGCCTCCCTGCAAACCGCGGTGCAGCGCCTGGCGCTGGTGCTCGACCACGACGGCAATTTCGCGCAGGCCATGCAGGGCCACAAGGTGGTGCTGGGCTACTACCTGACGCAGGGCCCGCAACCGCTGGCCAGGGGCGTATTGCCGCCGCCGCTGCTGTCGCCCTCGGACTTTCCGGCAGGCCACCCCTACGCCACCCACTGGAACGGCTACGGCGGCAACATTGCCCCGCTGGCGCGGGCCGCGACGACGGCCGGCTTCATCAACGCCGCCATCGTCGCCCGGAGCGACGGCCTGCTGCGCTCCACGCCACTGCTGGCCTACTACGAAGGCAACGCGGGCGTGCCCGGGTACTACGAATCGCTGGGCCTGGCGGTGTACCGGCTGGCGGCCGGGGTGACAGCGGTCACGCCGGAATTCGCGGCCAACGGCGAAGGCCAGCCGCCAACGCTCAAGGCGCTGGCGCTGGCCGGTACCGCGTCGACGCTGAACCTGCCGGTCACTTCGCGCGGGCGCATGCTGATCCCCTTTCTCGGCGCGTCCGGCCCGGCCGGGGGCACCTTCACCTACATACCGGCCCACAAGCTGCTGGAGGGCGCGCTGGCGCCGGGTGCACTCAAGGGCAAGATCGTGCTCGTGGGCACCACGGCACCCGGCCTGCAAGACCTTCGGCCGACGCCGGTGAGCGCCACCTTTCCCGGGGTCGAAGTGCACGCCAGCATCGTCTCGGCCTTGCTCGACCGGCGCGTCTTCGCCGTGCCCGACTACGCGCCGGGCTACGAGGTCGCGGTGCTGGCCGTCACCGGCCTGGTGCTCGCCATCGGCCTGACGCTGCTGCCGCTGGCGCGCGCCACGCTGCTGCTGGCCGCCATGCTCGCGGCAGTGGTCGGCCTCAACACCTGGTTGTTCGTCGCGTACGGGCTGGTGCTGCCGCTGGCCTCGGCGCTGGTCATGATGGCGCTGACCTTCGCGGTCAACGTCAGCTGGGGCTACCTGGTCGAGTCGCGGGTGCGGCGCGGGCTGGCCAACCTGTTCGGCACCTACGTGCCGCCGCAACTGGTCGAAAAGATGCTCGAGCAGCCGGACCAGTACAGCATGCGCGCCGAGAGCAAGGAACTCACCGTCATGTTCTGCGACATGCGCGGCTTTACCCAACTGTCGGAACAGCTCGCGCCAGTCGTGCTGCAGGGCCTGCTGAACGACCATTTCAGTCGCCTGACGGAGATCATCAGCCGCCACGGCGGCACGGTGGACAAGTACATCGGCGACTGCGTCATGGCGTTCTGGGGCGCCCCGGTCGACAACCCCGACCATGCCGCGCTTGCCGTGCGCGCAGCCATCGAGATGACCGAGGCCGTGAAGAACTTCGGCACCGTCGGCACCAACCCGGAGGTGCGCGTGGGCATCGGCATCAACACCGGCGTGATGCGGGTCGGCGACATGGGCTCGACGGTGCGCCGCAGCTATACCGTGGTGGGCGACGCGGTCAACCTGGCGTCGCGGCTCGAAGGCCTGAGCTCGACGTACGGCGTCACGGTGGTGGCGAGCGACGCCACCATGCGCCGTGCGGGCGAGTTCGCCTGGCAGGAACTCGACCGCGTCAAGGTTCGCGGCCGCCAGCAGGCCGTCACCATCTTCACCCCGATCGCGGCGCGCGAAGCCCTCACGGTCGAGCAGCGCGACGAACTGCAGGCCTGGGACGAGGTGCTTGCCGCGTACCATGCCGGCGAAATTGGCAAGGCTCAGGCCTTACTTGTTTCATTGCTGCGCAAAGGTGAGCAAAAAGTCCTTTACCAGGTGTATGCGGAGCGCTTAGCCTCCATGGAGTTGCGCCCCTTCGACCCCGAGCGGGATCGCGCCACCCGGTTCGAATCCAAATAGAGAAACAGCAGCCTTAGAGGCGTTGCCAGATGCAGGTGCGTGTATTGGGGTGCTCTGGCGCCATTGCCAAGGATTGCCGGACAACCTCCTTCCTGATCGATCGCGACCTGCTCGTGGACGCAGGCACCGGCGTGGGCGAGCTCAACCTGTGGGAAATGATCGAGGTCGACGACGTGCTGCTGACGCACTCGCACCTCGACCACATCACTGCCCTGCCCCTGATGATCGACGCGGTGGCCAGCCGCCGCACCCGGCCGCTGCGCGTGCATGCGCTGCCGCAGACCATTTCGGCGCTGCGCACCCACGTGTTCAACAACGTCATCTGGCCGGATTTCGCCGCCATTCCGAGCCGCGATGCGCCGTTCGTCAGCTTTCACGAGATCGAGATCGGCCAGGTGCTGCAGCTCGGCAGCCAGGCCGCCAAGCAGATCGAGGTGCTGCCCGCCTTCCACACCGTGCCGGCCTGCGGCTTCGCCGTCAGCTGTGCCAAGGGCGGGCGCCAATGGGTGTTCAGCGGCGACACCGAGCGCAACCAGGACTTCTGGCAGCGCGTGAACCAGCTCGACGTGGGCGCCCTCGTCATCGAGACCGCCTTCAGCGACCGCGAACAGGCCCTGGCCCAGCGCAGCCGCCACCTGTCGCCATCCACCCTGGTCAAGGAACTGGGGTTGATCGGTGCGGACAAGCGCTACCCCATCTACATCACCCACACCAAGCCCGCCGAAACCGCCGAGATCATGACCCAGATCGGCACCGGCATCGGCCGCCACGACATCCGCTGGCTGGCCGCGGATGACGTTCTGGTCCTCTAGGCGGCAGACATTTCTTGGGAGACTGACAAAAAATGTCAGCCACCCGTGCAGCCCGACAACAGGTTTTGTCACCACGTGTAACCGATTCGTGAACAAAGTCTCGCTGATCCGGCCCGAAAAAGTCCGGAAGCGAGCTGGCACAGATGGTGCGGTTACAAGTCCGGCTCCGGGGGGTTCCCGGGCTTGATCTAAGACTTGAACCAACTGGAGTAAGTGAAATGAACCGTCGTTCGATTGCACGCAATGTGCAGAAGGGCTTCACGCTGATCGAACTGATGATCGTCGTGGCGATCATCGGTATCCTGGCTGCCGTGGCGCTGCCTGCGTACCAGGACTACACGAAGCGCGCTCGCGTTTCGGAAGGTCTGGGTCTGGCTTCGGCTGCGAAGACTGGTGTGGGCGAGTACTTTGCTTCGAAGGGTGTGTGGCCGACTACCAACGGCGCGGCTGGAATGGCAACGGACACCTCTATCACCGGCAACGCCGTGCGCAGCGTGGCGATTGGCACCAACGGTGTTATTACCGTGACCTACAACACCCTGGTTGACCCGGGCAAGAAGGTTACTCTGAGCCCGACGAGCTCCGCAGGCGGCGTCAAGTGGACCTGCGGCAAGACTGCCGACGGAACCGACATGTCGCCCAAGTTCCTGCCTTCGGAATGCCGCCAGTAACCAGGCAAACAAGCTGAAGGAAGAGGCACCCTGCGTGCCTCTTTTTGTTTTTGCGGTTGCGGGCTTTCTCCATGACTTCTATTGCCGTGAACACCAGAACCCATTCAAGCGCGCACGCGACCGCGGTTCAATGGGTGCTCTGGCTTGCACTGCTCGGAGGCGTGGCCCTGTGCTACTGGCCGGGTCTTTCCGGCACTTTCGTCTTCGACGACGACGTAAACATTCTCGAAAACACGGCACTGCGAGTTCAATCGCTGAATTGGCTGGAACTGTGGGCGGCGGCCCTGTCCGGCCATGCGGGTCCGCTAGGGCGCCCCGTCTCGCTCTTGACGTTCGCGCTCAACTACCATTTTTCAGGCTTCGACCCATTCGCCTTCAAGCTGACGAACCTGCTGATCCACCTCGGCAACACCCTGCTCGTTGGCGCTTTGGCCCAAGTCTTGTGCAACGCTTCGCGTGAAACGCGCCTGGCCTTTGCGGTAAGGCCAACCTGGGTTGACCAATCGGCTGGCTGGATGGTGGCCGCATTGTGGGCGTTGCATCCGCTCAACCTGACAGGCGTGCTGTATGTGGTGCAGCGGATGACGAGCCTGTCCGCGCTCTTTGGGCTCGCTGCCTTGCTGATCTATGTCAGCTACCGTACCCGTACTGCACACCGAAACGATATCAGGCATCCGTTCCTGGCGGGCCTTGTGGCTGCGGCGTTGGTGCTCTTCTGTCTCGCATTGTCGGCGCTGAGTAAGGAGAGTGGCTTGTTGTTCGCCCCTCTGTTGTTCTGGATCGAGATATGGTTCTTCGGATTCCGCTGGAACGGACAACCGGCACGCATCTTCGGCCTGGATGTGCGCCGGGCAACCCTGGTGCTGCTGAGCATGGCAGCGATCTATGTAGTTGCCGTCAAGCTGCCGCAGATGCTGAGCCCTGCGGCGTTTGCGAACCGAAACTTCACCCTTACAGAGCGTGGCATGACGCAGGCGCGTGTGCTCATGTTCTACCTGCGCATGCTCGTCTTGCCCAGCAATGGCGAACTCTCGCTGTATCACGACGACGTCGAGATATCGCATGGGTTGTGGCAGCCCCCATCCACGGCGTTCGCTATGGCCGCGCTTGTGGCCATCACGGCCGCGTCCTATGCGTTGCGCAAACGCTTTCCCGAGCTGATGTTCGGCTGGGGCTGGTTTCTGATCGCCCATGCGCTCGAGTCGACGGTCTTTCCGCTCGAGCTCGTGTATGAGCATCGCAACTACTTTGCCACTATCGGTCTGATGATGGTGGTGCCTTTGATGCTTCGCCGTGTGGAGCGCGAGCAAACCCAACGCGTGTTCGTTGCGATATTCGCCGGCTACCTCGGACTGCTGGGATTTGTGACTTACGTCCGGGCGCTCCAGTGGTCCAACCCGGTGGACTGGATTGCGTTGGAGGCTGCCAATCATCCCAGGTCGCCGCGAGCCAACTACGACCTGGCGCGGGTCTACATGGTTCTCATGAACCAGTCTGGTGACGACCGGTTTGGCGCGCTTGCCGATCAGGCGCTCGTAAGGACCACGCAGGCCTATCTGCCGGGCGTGCTTCCTTTCGTTGCCCGAATGCAGCTGGCGTACTTTCGCAAACTCCAGCCTGACCCGGCACTCTCGGGCCAGGTCCTGGATGCGTTGAAGCACTGGCCCTATCAGAACTCCACAACCCCGACGCTGAACTCGGTTGTGCTCTGCCAGATCCAGCGGACGTGTCACATGTCCGACGAACTGGTGCTCCAGATGCTCGCGGCGCCGCTGGAGAATCCGACATTGCGTCTCAACGATCGAGCGGAATTGTTGAAGCTGCAGGCGCAGTACCGCATCAACCAGGAAAAAGACATGGCTGCGGGAGAGGCGTTGATTCTCGAATCCATCCGGGTGAAGGACGATCCTTCTACCCGAATCATGTATGCGCAAAGCCTTGGCCTTCAGGAAAAATACAATGAAGGCTTGGCTCAACTGGACAAAGCGCAATCGATGGACCGTCTAGGCGCGTATCGTCGGCAGATTGACCTTGAACGTGAAGCCATGCGGCGTGCTCAATCCGAATAGCGAGGACGAAGTGTTGGGTGTACTTGAAAAATCCCCATTCAACGCCGTCAGCGTGGATGACGACCAAGCGCGTGTCGCGCCGCAAGAACAGCGCTTCGCAAATCTGAGCGTCGTGATTCCGGTGCGCAATGAGGCCCAGGGCTTGGCCTCGCTTCTGCCGGAACTGCTTGCTGCCCTGCCTGGCGCCGAAATTATCCTGTCCGACGACGGGTCGACTGACGGCTCGTGCGAACTGGCGGCTTCGCTGGGCGTGCAAGTCGCGCGCCGGCCCTACGGTGCGGGCAACGGCGCCGCAATCAAGGCGGGTGCGCGCGCGGCGAACCGGGAGTGGGTCGTCTTCATGGACGGCGACGGCCAGCATCGCGCTCAGGATGTCGAGCGCCTCTTGGCCCGTTTGGACGAGGGCTATGACATGGTCGTGGGCGCGCGCAGCGCGGGTGGGCAGGCCAGCAGGCATCGCGGATTGGCCAACGCCTTTTACAACCGACTGGCTTCATGGATGGTGGGCCATCCGGTAAAGGATCTGACGTCGGGTTTTCGAGTCGTCAGACGCAAGCGGTTCAGGGAGTTCCTGCATCTGCTGCCCAACGGGTTTTCTTACCCAACGACCTGCACGATGGCCTTCTTTCGCGCGGGATACTCGGTCGCGTACGAGCCGATCGACGTGCAGCAGCGCATCAAGGGAACCAATAGCCATGTGCGAATTCTGCGGGATGGCGCACGGTTCCTGTTGATCATCTTCAAGATTGGCACGCTCTACTCCCCGGTCAAACTGTTCGCGCCAGTCAGCCTTGCCTTCTTCGCAGCCGGCTTGGCCAACTACGCCTACACCTACTTTGCGCACGGGCGCTTCACAAATATGAGCGCCCTGATGTTCAGCGCATCGGTGATCGTTTTTCTTATCGGACTGATCTCCGAGCAGATCACGGCGCTCATGTACAAAGATGCGGATGCCGGCGGCTCACAGCGCTGAACAGGCCCGCGCCATCGACGTGACCAAGCCCGCGCTGCTGGTCCTGGCCTCCACCTACCCGCGGTGGGCCAACGACACGGAGCCGGGCTTCGTTCATGAGCTGAGTCGACGGCTTACCGATCGCTTCCGGGTCACTGTACTTTGTCCGCACGCCAACGGCGCGAGGACGACTGAATGGCTCGATGGCGTCGAGGTGATCCGCTATCGCTACGCGCCAGAGCGCTGGGAACGCCTGGTCAATGGAGGCGGCATCGTGACAAACCTGCGGCGACATCGATGGATGACGCTGCTCGTGCCCGGCTTCGTCGGATTTCAGGCCTGGGCGGCATGGCGTCTATTGCGCGCGCGTCAATTCCATGTCGTGCATGCTCATTGGCTGATTCCGCAAGGCCTGGTGGCCCGGCTACTCGGGCGCACGTTGGCGCGGCCGGTGCCCTTTCTCGTCACTTCCCACGGTGCGGACCTTTATTCCCTGCGTGGCCGAGTGCTCAACGCAATCAAGACCAAGGTCGCGATTGAAGCTGGAGCCGTGAGCGTGGTCAGCACAGCGATGCGAGGTGCGGTACTGCAGATGGGCGTTCACTCGCGTCAGGTGCATGTGCTGCCGATGGGAGTGGATCTGACCCACAGATTCGTTCCCGGCGACGAAACCCAACGCAGCGGTCATGAACTCCTGTTCGTCGGACGGTTAGTCGAAAAAAAGGGCCTGCGATATCTGCTGCATGCCCTGCCGCAGGTGCTTCAGCGTTTCCCGCAGGCAAGACTCACCATAGCCGGATTCGGCCCTGATGCTCAGGTCCTCGCTAAGCTCGCCGATGAGGTGGGAATCTCAGATGCGATCAGCTTTCTGGGCGCAGTCCCTCAGCCGGAACTGCCTGCGCTTTACCGCAAGGCGGCTGCATTCGTAGCGCCGTTCGTCAAGGCTGCGTCCGGTGATCAGGAAGGGCTGCCGGTAGCGCTGATGGAGGCGATCGGATGTGGCTGCCCGATTGTTGCCGGGTATGTGGCGGGGCTGGAGGACATTCTCGGGCCCGATACCGCTGCGGTCACGGTGGACCCAACCCACACCGAAGCGCTTGCGCAGCGCATCGTTCGCGTGCTCGAAGCGCCCCGCGAAGAGCGCGCCCGCGCCGTACAACTGCGAGGCAGGCTGCGGGAAGAGCTTGACTGGGGATCGATCGCTGAACGCTATGGAAATCTGCTCGAGACAGTGGCCGAAACGGCCTCAGAATCGCCTCGCGCACCTTCTGAATGCAATCCATGACAGAGCTGTCCAAACTTGATCTGCTGGCATCCAAAATCGGCAGCCGGCACGTCGTCGTTGCCATCTACGGTCTTGGGTATGTGGGTCTGCCCCTGGCCCTGCGCTTTGCCGAGGTGGGCCTCAAGGTCATTGGCTTCGATATTGACGCAGACAAGGTTCGCAAGCTCAATTCCAACGAGAGCTATATCGAGCGAATCACCCCGGAAAAGTTGTTGGCGGCGCGCACCGCAGGGTTTGAGGCGACCAGTGATTTCTCTCGTACCGCTGAAGCGGACGCGCTGATTGTCTGTGTTCCGACGCCTCTCGACGCTCACCGGGCGCCGGACCTCAGCTTTGTCACGAATACCGTCGACTCTCTCATGCCGTACTTCCGGTCGGGGCAGTTGCTGAGCCTCGAAAGTACGACCTGGCCAGGCACCACCGATGAAATACTGGCCCCGCGCCTGCGCGCGCAAGGCTTTACGCCAGGTGCCGATTGCGCCCTCGTGTTTTCGCCCGAGCGAGAAGATCCCGGCAATCCGGACTACGGAACCAAGGACATTCCGAAAGTCATTGGAGGCGCAACTCCCCGTTGCCTCGAACTGGGTACGGCGCTCTATCAACTTGCTATCCGCACCATGGTCCCCGTCAGCTCGACACGTGCAGCGGAAATGACAAAGCTTCTGGAGAACATTCATCGCGCCGTGAACATCGGATTAGTCAACGAGATGAAGATCGTGGCCGACCGCATGGGCATCGACATCCATGAGGTGATTCGCGCCGCAGCCACCAAGCCGTTCGGGTTCGTCCCCTACACCCCTGGGCCTGGGCTGGGAGGCCACTGCATTCCGATCGATCCGTTCTACCTCACCTGGAAGGCGAAGGAGTACGCAATCAATACGCGCTTCATCGAGCTGGCTGGCGAGATCAATCACTACATGCCGCATTGGGTCGTCGGAAAGATCGCAGATTCCTTGAACGAACAGGGCAGGTCCGTGAAGGGAAGCCGGATCCTCGTACTCGGCGTCTCCTACAAAAGGAACATCGACGATTGTCGTGAATCGCCAGCGCTGGAAATCATGGATCTGCTGCGTGGTAAGGGTGCGCAGGTGGCCTACTCCGATCCCCATGTCCCTCGCCTGCCCAAGCTGCGTGAGTATGAGTTTGACCTCGAGTCGGTCAACCTAGATTCAGAAAGTCTGCGGACGTTCGATTGTGTGGTCCTCACCACCGATCACGACGGTTTCGACTATGACCTGCTGGCAAAGGAAAGCATGCTTCTCGTGGACACGCGCGGGAGATTCACAACCGCAGGGAACATCGTCAGCGCGTAGTCTGCATGCGCATTCCCGTCCGATGAAATGATCACGACACTCAAGAAGGTCTGGGGGATCTTCTCTCCCGCAGAGCAACGTAAGGCGCTGGTTGTGCTGGTGCTAGTCATCCTGATGGCGTTGCTCGAAACGGCTGGCGTTGTATCGATCATTCCGTTTCTCACAGTCATGACGCGCCCCCAAGTCATCGAGGAAAACGCGTGGCTGCATTCCGTGTATGCGCAGTTTGGTTTTTCCAGCCACAGAGCATTCGTGGTTGCCTTGGGTGTCTTTTCGGTGGCCACCGTAGTGCTTGCGGCTAGCTTCAAGACAACGACGTATCACATCATCAACAGGCTAATCCAACTCCAGCGTCATTCCCTTAGTCATCGATTGCTGTCGCGCTATCTGGGCCAACCGTACGAATTCTTCTTGAAGCGCAACTCCGCTGAACTCAAGAAGAACGTCTTGTCGGAAGTTGACCATCTTGTCTTCACGTTGCTGCAACCCGTCGCCCAGATGGTCGCACAGGGCGCAGTTGTACTGGCGATGACCAGTTTGATTGTCATCTATGACCCATGGATCGCGGCAGGGGCCCTTTGCGTCGTAGGTGCTCTGTACGCGTTGATCTATGGATTGGTTAGGAATCGACTCGCATACTCAGGCGGCGAGATCCTGCAAGCCAACAAGGACCGGTTTGATACTTGCCAAGAGGCACTGGGCGGCATCAGGGAAATCAAGACGACTCACGTCGCAAACGTCTACCTAGAACGCTTCTCTATGGCGGCAAGAAGTCATGCGCGACATGTGGCGACAACTGAGACCCTGAGCCAGACGCCCCTCTACCTGGTCGAGGCAGTTGGGTATTCGGGGCTCATTCTGATAGCCCTGTATCTGTTGGCGGGCAGCGATGATCCGGCCAAAGTTTTGCCTGCACTGGGCATGTACGGCTTTGCCGCCTACAGAATGCTCCCGGCGATCCAGATCATCTATCGGGGCGTCGCGCGGTTGCGAATCTCGCAAGCCATGCTCGACGCAATCCACCAAGACTTGCACCTTGCAGACGCGCATGAAGAGCTGGCAGCTCCGATCGCTCCAATGGTGCCGCGCCACGCTATCCGATTGCACGAGATTTCCTACGCCTACCCCGCATCGCCCCATGTCAGGATCTTTGATCGATTGAGTCTGGACATTCCAGCCAACAGGGTTGTCGCCATTGTCGGTAAGAGTGGTGCCGGTAAGAGCACCCTGATGGACCTATTGCTCGGGTTACAGCGCCCTCTACATGGCACGATGTCTGTGGACGGGGTCGTGATTGATGACAGCAACCTCACGGCATGGCAGCGGTCCATTGGCTACGTGCCGCAGCAGATATATCTGGCTGACGCAAGCGTTGCACAGAACATCGCATTCGGCGTGCCAGGCGACGAGATCGACATGGCGGCGGTTGAGCGAGCTTCATCTGTCGCGCAAGTTCACGATTTTGTGCGCGAGTTTCCGGAGGGCTACGCCACGATGCTCGGCGAGCGAGGCGCACGCCTGTCAGGCGGCCAAAGACAACGGATCGGGATCGCCCGGGCGCTCTATAGAGCGCCGGCCGTGCTCTTCATGGACGAACCGACGAGCGGCTTGGACCGGAGAACCGAGGGGGCACTGATCGATTCGCTTGACGCCCTGTCAAAGGACCAGACCATCATTCTCATTTCGCACAATCCCCGCGCACTTAGCTTTTGTTCGGTCGTCATCGATCTCGATCAGGTTGGCTTGGGGCGTCAGAGCAAATCAACTTAATGTCTTCCCCTACTTCAAGCAGCCGCGAGCTGGGTATCCCAAGGCGTCTGGCCCACATCTGGATCGGGGATAAGAGCCCCCCCAAAGAATGGATGGCATCGTGGTCGGCGCATCATCCGGAATGGAGCTACACGCTTTATGACAACGATTTTCTTCGTTCGTACAAATTTCGAACGGAAAGGCAGATCAAGGAATACCTAAAGCGAGGCCAGCATGCCGGTGCGGCGGACCTGATGCGGCTGGAAATCCTCTATGAGGTGGGCGGATTCATGCCAGGGGCCGATTCCATCTGCTTGAAAAATATGGATGAACTATTCGGTGAAGCTCGGCTTTATACGATCTTCGAAAACGAACTGGTTCGCGGCAAGTTGGTCTCGCCCATACAAGCGTCTCCTCCCGGGCATCCGTTTCTGCGCTCGATGATCGATGTGCTGTCTGACACCGACCCGGCGGATCTCGACGAGCCTTGGATCACGACCGGCAACCTATTTACCGCACAGATGATCGAGCGCATGCAACCGGAAATTACTATCTTTCCCTCGCACTTCATGATCCCAGTTCACTTTACTGGCGTTGCGTACAGCGGATCCGGCCCTGTCTACGCGATGCAATTGTTCGGCACCACCAGACGCATTTATGGTGACCGTAGTCTGCTCGGTCGAGGGGTTGACTACATCAAGTCGATCCGTACCAGGGGCTATCGGGTCATGCGCCTCGCGGAAGTGAACAGGCGCAAGGCAGAACTCTTCAAGCGCGCTTACTAGTCAGCTGCCTTGAGATGAGTTCCGAAGCTTTTCATCCTGAGGTGACGGTCGTCATGCCCGCCTTCAATGCGGCACGCACCATCAGACAGGCCATAGACTCAGTTCTGCAGCAGTCTCATTCGAGCCTCGAACTGCTGGTCGTGGACGACGCCTCTACGGATGAAACTGTCGCCGTCGTACAAGGCTTTTCTGATCGGCGCATCCGGTTGACCACCAATGCGGTCAACGAAGGGCCGGGACCCTGTCGTGACGCGGCGATATCGGAAGCCAGGGGGCAGTGGGTCACGATCCTTGATGCTGATGACCTCTACGCGCCGACTCGGATCGAGTCATTGCTCCGTGTAGCGCAACAGTACCCGAAAGATATTGTTATTGACAACGTCGTGGATTGCCACGACATCGACTCGGCCGTGGTGCCTTGGCGAACGGTGTGGGACCAAAGGCGGTTCACACCCAAGGCAGCTGCTGTGCGCGAAGTCGACCTTCCTCGATTCTTGCAAGAGACTCGTCTCCTCATTAAGCCGTTCGTGAGTCGAGAATTGATCGCCCGGTGTGGGGCGAAGCATGGCAGTAGTCGAAATGGAGAGGACCTCGCCTTTCTCTATCCGTTGTTCGCCGCGGGGTCTGTCATCCGCTACGTGCCAATCTCAACTTATCTTTATCGCATGACGCCTGGGTCGCTAAGCACGACCAATCCCGATCGCCATCGCATGTATCGGGAGGTGTTTGAGAACGCGCGAGCGCTCTTTGCCGCGGATCCTCGTGCACTTGCTGCCATCGATGCCCGACTAGTGCAGCTCAACCGGGTACAGACCTATCAGTTGTTCTTCAGCGCATTGCAGCAAAAGCAATGGGAACGTGCGATCGAGAGCGCCTGGTCGCACCCTTGGATCATCGGCGAGTTCTCGAAGCGCGTCATGCAGCGATTGCCGCTTCATCTACATCGACTGCTGCATGGTGGCCAAGGACGAACAATCGAATGACCGAAAAGCTTCCTTGCACGGCGACAGTCATCGCAGTTGTGGTGACCCACAATCGCCGCACGCTCTTGGAACGTTGCCTGCTTGCGCTTAGCAGCCAATCGCTACAGCCTAGCAAGATCCTAGTTGTCGACAACGCTTCAGTCGACGGCACTCAGCAGTGGCTTGAATCGTGGCTTCCAATCCACATGCCAGCCGCACGGGTCTTGCGTTCTGCACACAACGGGGGTGGGGCAGGAGGGTTCGCGCAAGGTGTTCAGTTTGCGCGTGAGAGCGGGGAGGATTGGGTATGGCTCATGGACGATGATGCGGCCCCCCATGCAAATGCGCTTGAGGAATTGATGAGATTTGCGGCTCATCCGGAGAATGTCTATGGGTCCTTGGCACTCCAGGGTGAAGACACATCCTGGATTACCACATTGTTGGGCCCACCGGTGAAGGAAGTCGTATTCGTCAGAGATGTTCCAGCAATGAGCGAGGTGCAAAGCCTTCCCTTCCTGGGCTTTCTCGTCCACAGAAAGCTGGTAGAGAAAGTTGGCGTGCCAGACGCAGGCTTCTTTATCGCCGCAGACGATGTGGAGTACTGTCTCAGGGCCCGCCGTGCGGGCGCGAAGATCTATGTGATCGGATCGAGTCGCATCGAACACCCCAAGTCCAGACCGACCCAGCACCGGCTGTTCGGACATACGCTAACTTATCTAAGCTTGCCGCCGTGGAAGCGGTACTACGACACTCGAAACAGGCTGTTGATTGCTCGCAAGTATCACGGCCATCGTCTATGGACCCAGGCTGTCCCCGGTACGCTCTTGAGGTTGGTCGTGGCGATGGCTGTGGAACCAGACAGATGGAGCCAACTGCATGCATTTTGTGCAGGCCTGCTTGACGGCCTGCGCGGCGTCAAAGGCGCGCGCCATCTCAAGTGGAGAATAGCGGTGTGAGCAGTTCGGTATTCATTGTTGGTGCAGGGTTTGCAGGCAGTGTTGTGGCGCGCGAACTCGCCGACGCCGGTTGGAATGTGCGGTTGGTGGACAAGCGCCCACACATCGGCGGCAATGCTTTCGATGAATTCGACGCGCATGGTGTCCTCGTCCATCGCTACGGGCCACACATCTTTCACACGAACAGCGTCCGCGTACTGGAGTTCCTGTCGAAGTTCACCAATTGGCGACCCTACGAGCATCGAGTCCGCGGCGTGATTGATGGACGCGCCTATCCGTTTCCCATCAATCGCGACACATTGAACGAACTGTACGGACTCGACCTGAACGAAGAAGGGGCGGCAGCGTTCTACGAAAAGGTTCGCGACCCCCGCGACCCCGTTCGCACGAGCGAGGACGTTGTACTCAACAGCGTTGGTCGAGATCTCTACGAGAAGTTCTTTCTGAACTACACCCGCAAGCAGTGGGGTCTGGAGCCATCGCAGCTTAAGGCCGGCGTAGCTGCACGAATTCCGACCCGCACGAACACAGACGATCGCTATTTCACCGACACCTTTCAGTCTATGCCGGCCGAAGGCTACACAAGGATGTTCGAGCGCATGCTCGACCACCCCAATATCAAGGTGGAACTGGGTACGGACTTTGTCGAAGTGCGTGGCAAGCCGGATCTGGGGCATGTGGTCTACACTGGTCCGATCGACGCCTACTTCGATCATTGTTTCGGCGCACTGCCCTATCGGTCGCTGCGTTTCGAGCATGAGCACCTTCCGAATGTTGCGCAGCTGCAGAGCGTGGGAACGATCAATTATCCGAACGACCACGCCTACACCCGGATCACCGAGTTCAAGCACCTAACCGGGCAGTTGCATGCGGGAACTTCCATAGTGCGCGAATACCCTCAAGCCGAAGGGGATCCGTACTATCCGATTCCTAGCGATGACAGCGAAGCGCTGTTCAAGCGCTATCAAACCCTTGCCGACGGCCAAACAGACGTGACCTTCGTCGGTCGTCTCGCCGAATACCGTTACTACAACATGGACCAGGTTGTGGCCGGGGCCTTGGCTGCCGCGCGTCGCCTGATCGACGCCAGGGCCTGAGCGTCATTGATCAAGCATGCGAATTGCCTTTCTATGCAAGCGGCGCTACATGAGCAAGGACGTGGTGGCGGACCGCTATGCGCGCCTGTACGAGATTCCGCGACAGCTCGCAATGCTTGGCCACGATGTTGTGGGCCTTTGCCTCGACTATCAGGGTGACGTGGATGGCGAATGGACGCACGACGGTGGAGCTGGCCGACTCCGCTGGCGTTCGCGTGCCCTACGGCCGTGGGTCGCCCACAAACTGGCAACCTATCCGTTCACGTTGCTTCGAGAGCTTCGGGAGTTTGCACCCGATGTGCTCATCGGCGCATCCGATATCCCGCACGTGGCGTTAGGCGCGTGGCTGGCTCAGCGCCTGCGCTGTGGCTACGTCGCCGACCTCTATGACAATTTCGAAGGCTTTGGCCAGGCCCAGATTCCGGGTTTCGTCGCTGCGTTGCGATGGGGTGTGCGCCATGCTGACCTTGTCACGACAACCAGTGAACTGCTCCGTGACCATGTGATTGCCTGCTATCCGCCGCGTGGCGCGGTATTGGCTATGCCGAGTAGCGTGGATTTCAACGTATTTCTCCCTTACGACCAGGCTGCCGCGCGCAAGGCACTCGGCCTTCCGCTCGATGCCAAACTGATCGGAACCGCCGGTGGGTTGTATCGGGAGAAGGGTGTTGAGCCGTTGTATGCGGCTTGGGGCCGCGTGCTTCATCAGCGTCGCGACGTCCACTTGGTGCTCGCAGGCCCCATCGATCCCGCTTTGCCGCCACCGGAGGGCGAGCGCGTGCACTACCTGGGGCAGCTCCCCCATGAACAGGTCGCTCAGGTCTTCAGCGCGCTCGATATCGGAGTGATCTCGGTGCTGGACACTCCGTTTGGTCGCTACTGTTTCCCGCAGAAGGCGTACGAAATGCTTGCATGCGGATTGCCTGTCGTGGCGGCGAACGTCGGTGCAACGGGGCAACTATTCTCCGCTTATCCGCAGTTGCAGTTCTCGCCTGCCGATGCGGACGGATTGGCTGCCGCAATCATGCGTCAATTGGAGGCGCCCGTTTCACTTAGCCACCTTCCAATTCGTGACTGGACAGCGCAAGTGAGCGCGCTTGCGCAGCGCCTGCCAGAACTTTCGCGCATGAGCGGCGCGACGGTCCGACCATGAAGCGTCTGACTGCGGGAAGCTCAGGGCCAACGCAGGCCTGATCGTCGATACCCACGGCGGTTATCGGGAACAAGCCGGCAACATCGTTCTGGCCAGGGTTTGAGCTTGAGGAGCGACGCCGCCGAGGCGCGTTTCAACGCCCCGGCCGCTGCGTCACTCAACCGTCGGCAACTCCCGCCAGTTCAACAGCTTCACCGCCGACGCATCCGAAAGGTTCGCCGGAATCTTTCCGATGCCACCCTGATTGTCGCCAGCAATCAGCAGCGGACGACCGTTCAGGCTGACGAAGCGCAGGTCGGTCACCGAATTCGTGAATGACTGGTACTCCGCGCCCGATGTCAAAACCGTGCGCCCGGATGTGAAGTTGATCGCGTAGACCCGGCTTTGGCCGGACGGGCTGCAGGCATCGCCGGTGGTGAGCATGCTTGAGAAGGCGAGTACCCCGTTGAAGGCGGCCGGTGGAGACGAAACGCGCCAACCGATGGTGTTGGGCCCAGACGTGTCCAGGCCCAGGTCCATGTACCAGCCGTCTGAACTGTCGCTCAGCGTTATGCCCTTGGTCAGATCGTCGATCTCGGTGAGCGTGGCTCGTGTGATGGGGCTGGTTACCGTCGAAAACGCGCCTGCCGTGCCGTCCAGGATGCCGTAGAACGATTGCTCCTGATCGACGTTGATATCAGACGGCGCGAGCAGTTTGCCCGTGCCGACCAGGATGTAGCGCTTGCGCGTGGTCGGGCTGATCTCGATCAACGGAGGGGTGGTGATGGGTTGCGCGGTCGCTACGTCGGCCCCGTCGGTCAGTTGCGCCAGCTTGATCGGTGCCGGGTACGCGCCCGTCGCCGCGGTCAGGTCGAAACGCCACACCGTACCGTTGAGGTCGCCGACGTAGATCGAATCGGCCTCGTACTTGGCAAAGTCCTGCACATAGGCCGACGCATAGGTCAGCCCGGGCGCGGATGCGCCGGTGCTCACCCTTTCAAGCAGATGTCCGTCGCGCGGATCGACGAAGTACAGGTATCCGTTGTCCGAGTTGTCGCCGTCCTTGTAGCCGGAGGTGAAGACGACGACCCAGCCGTACTTCTTCGTGCGCACGACGATCGGCGCGCCATAGCTGTAGCCGGCATCCTGGCCCTCGAACTCCCACAATACCTTGCCGGCAACGGCCGCTTCGGTGGTCATGTCGGCAGGGTCCGTCACGTCGATCGCGTAGTACTTGCGGCCACCCTTGCCCATGCCGCCGATCAGCACTGTTCTCCACTTTGCGTTGGTGCCGTCCTCTTCGGTGGTGAACGGGCCGCCGCCGGCGTAGTTCATGTCGATGTCGAACGCAACAGGGGTGGAGTCGACGAAGTAGTGGTGGACGAAGTTGGTGGGGTTGCCGAACTGCGCCAATCCGTCGACGCGCGGGGTGCCATTGGGGCCGGTAATCGCCGCGGACGGCACGTAGGCAAATTGTTCCTTGCCCGCGTCATCGCCTGTGACCGCACCATTGAAGGCGTGCACCATCCCGTCGTTTGCAGCCACGTACACCATCGTGGGACGCAACCTCTTGGCGGTCTTGAAAGCGGCGTATCCCGGGTTGAGAGAGTCACCGTATGCGGAATTGGGCGGGCCCACGGGCGTCACCTTGGCGTTGACGATATCGCCGAGCAGCGCGCCGCGCGAGCGGAACTTGGCGCCTTCATGAGAGCGGTCTCCGCGCAGGTAGGCCACATATTCATCGAGGGTGGCGTCGTTGCCGAAGTTCGGTGTCAGGTCGGTCTTCTGGCCGGTCGTCAGGCCGCCGGTCGTTGTGCGGAAGGGCACGCCTGCGGAGCCGCTCCAGGTCACCACTCGACGGTTCGTGTCCCAGCCTTCACCATCGAACTGCGCGGCCATCTTGCTGGTGGACTCCCAGGCGTTGACCGCCGAGGGCGTGCCGTCCTTCGTGAAGGTCAGCGAGCGAGCGGTTACCACGCCGCTCCAATCGCTGGAGTCGTACTGCGATGCGTACGCGACGCTGCCGGACTCCGACACCTGGGCGGTCGAGAGCGAAAAGGACGTCGTATACGCCTTGATGGCCGCGACGATCTGCTCGAACGCCTTGTTCAGACCCGCGATGAGCGTGTCGGGCCGGCCGCCCGTGAAATAGTTGTCCGGCCGCTTCTGGGAGCCGACCATATCGGTCGTGGTGTGCCACCAGCTTTCCTTGATGGTGTCGGAGGTCGTGGCATTGGAATAAGGGTCGAAGCTATCGGGCACCTTCATGCCGCCGTACTTCGCCGCCAGGTAGAACTGGTTGTTCGCCTCGAACGCCTTCTCCAGCACGTCCACCCAGTACGTCTGCACCGTCTGCTTGCCGATGGTCTGCTTGTATTTCGGGTCGTCCTCGCGTATGTCCTTGGTGTTCGCGTCGTAGGCCATCCCCGCGATGAAGGCGGAGTTGTCGCGGCCGCTGTAGCTGTTGGTGCTGCCGATGTTGCCAACGCCCTGCAACGCACCCACCTTGTTGGTGGCGGTGATGGCGTTCATGGTTTTATCCGCGGCAACCTCGGTGGGCATGGTCGGCTCGCGCGTGCGATAGGTTGTATTGCCAACGACGTTCTTGTCGACGTGGGTGTAGATGTCGCCGATGCCCAGGACAAAGTTCCGCTGGCACGAGAACTCGATGGGGTCGGCCCAGTTGGTGATCACCGGAAAGCCGTCGAGAAACTGCTTCTTCGTGGCAGCATCCACGTTGCCCAGCTTGCTCCAGGCGTCTACGTTGCCGAGATGGCGGTAGTACCGCATGACCGCGTAGTACATCTCGCTCACCGGGTCATAGTCCTTGTAGTTGCCGGGAATGAGCTGGCCGAAGTTGTTCAGGTAGTTGATGACGCCGCTGTCGGAAATGGTGACGCCGGTGGCGTCCGTGGTGGCTTTCGCGTCGCCTTTGTCAGGGTTCTGGAAGAAGGTGCCGTCAGTCGCGCTCCACTCTTTCTGGCCATTGTCGATCGAGGGCGACCCGGGCACCGGCTTGGTGGGCCCCACGAACTTCTGGTTGGCGCGCAGCACGCCGCCGTCGCGCTGGTCGCTGGAATCGTTGAGGTAGCCGAACGCGCTGAAGCGCATTCTGTCGGCGTACTTCTGGATCAGCCCTTCGGGCTTGTAGTTGTTTCCATAGCGCTTGCAGTTCGCCTCGGGCCCTCCAGCGGCCTCGCTCGGGTCGCACACGAGCACGCGCATGGTGTAGTCATTGGTCTGGTTGCCGCCACTGCTGAAGGACGTGTACGAGTCTGACGTCGGGCGCTTCCAGCTCAGTTGCATGACGGCGCCGCCGCCTTTTTCGTAGTAGTCGACCTGGATGCTGAAGGACTGGCCCTCCGTCAGGTAGATATCGTCGGTGGTGTCTTCGGCGGGGCCGTGGTCCGTCCAGTTTTCGATGACTCGCGTGCTGTCGTTGAAGTTCAGGCCGCCAGTCGTATCGACCCACAGGCGCACGCCATCATCCGAACGGGTGCGGAACCTGTAGTTTCCGGTCGTGGGCGCCTTGTACGTACCGCTCATGCGAACGGAGAAGTTGTCGTTGCCGACGCCGGCGCCGGGCGAACCACTGCCCCAGTCGTGGTAGGCGTTGTCGTCATTGACCGTCAACACCGGCGTGCCACCCGGCGTGAGGCTGTTGTAGTAGTAGGCCGTCAAGCCGCGCGATGTCACGCCCTCGGCCGCAAGCCGCATCTTGAAGCCCATGTTGCGGATCGTGATCGAAAGGCGCGTCGCGTTGAAGGGAGTTGCCCCCGGGATCGCCGCCACGGGAAGGTCCCGATCGGGGAACAGGTCCCGGTCCGGATGCCAGCCTTGCTCGAGGATGGTCTGGGTGGCGGTATCGACCACGCGGCGCCCACCGGTGAGCGCCCACCGGAACGGGTCGATCGTCGCGGTCGATGCCCAGTTCAGGAAGTTGCCGCTCCACTTGTCATCGTTGTCGCCCACACATTGGTGGTTGACTGCCTGGCCAGCCGGATAGAAATAGCTGGTGTCACCCGTATTGGTGCTGTTCGCCGTCGTATCGACGTGGTACAGGTAGCACTTGTTGGGGTCGAAGTAGCCCAGGAACTCGCTGCTGGCCGAGTAGTTGTCCGTGTGCGCGGTGCGCGAGGCGGTCGGCCATTCCACCGACAGCGCGAGCGCGAGGTTGCCGGGCACCGCGCTGGTGGAGAACACCGGCTGGTCAGCCAGTTCGACTGCCATGACGTTCGTCATGCCCGCCAGCGCGAAAGCCACCGCGGCCGTTGCGCGCGCAAGGCCGGTCCTGAAGGACGTGATCGATGTGTTCTTGTATGTCATCGGACTCGCTCTGCTCGGTTTACAGGTCGGGCTTGTTGAAGGAGGTCTGCATGAACACCTGGGTGCTGCGCGGTCCGGAGACGCGGATCGTGAGCCGGTAGACGGACGAGGTGAGTGCCGTCGGCCCCCCCTTCGGGTCGGCTGTCCCGCCGCTCGGCGCGGACATGGCCTGGACGCAGTTGGCGCTCGTGGGAGCGCCTTCCGCATTGCACATCCGATCGATCAGGTACCGGATCTTCACGTCTTCGGTTGCGCCGGTCATGTCATTGGTGATGACACCTACGTCGCCGAATTTGGTGTCCGAGCCCAGCAGCGCGCTGGGAATGCCTTGGGTGTTCGTTGCCAGTTGCACGGCGCTGTAGTTGCGCGCCTTGCTGCTGGTGAGCGTGGCACTCGCGCCCGCCATGGCGCCGGACCCCTGGAAATCCGCCAGCACGGTGGAAACGGCGAGTTCGCCCTGGTTGAGCAGGTCGCGCTTGAAGGCCAGGTTGCCGGCACTGAACAGCGCGCTGTTGGACGAGCGGATGACCGCCACGCCGCCGGCGAGCAGGATCACGAGCACGATCAGGCAGAAGATCATCACCACGCCGCGCTGGCGCGTACGGCGTGATGGTGGGGCCATGGTCTTGTTCATAGCGCGGCGGGC
The DNA here is from genome assembly GCF_035634955.1 of Variovorax sp. Classification (GTDB taxonomy): domain Bacteria; phylum Pseudomonadota; class Gammaproteobacteria; order Burkholderiales; family Burkholderiaceae_C; genus Variovorax. The sequence continues at coordinate 232,594 of NZ_DASQBZ010000015.1, forward strand.
AGCAACTGCATGTTGTGCAGGGGGATGGTGGTGTCGATGACGCGGTAGCGAAAGTGGCGCGCGTCGTCGTTCGAGGTGTCGACCTCGCGCTGCAGCGACTTGTTGGCCGCGTCCTTGAGGTCGGTGAAATAGCGGTATGGCGCGCAGGCGGCTTCGACGGTGTCGATCTTGCCGTCGCACTTGGCAGTCACTTCGTCTCGTTCGTGCGTCGAACTCTTGAGCACCAGCGCCAGTCGGATGGCGATGATCTGGCGGATCTTGGCGGGCTTCGTCATCACGGTCGCAATGCTGAAATCCGTGTCGCCGCCTCCGCTCCCGCTCGGATCAGCCCACGAATCCAGCCTCCCGTCGCCGTTGGTGTCGAGGCCGTAGAGGGCGTGCATTTCCAGTACGCCATCGGCCAATGCCTGGGCGTTGTCGTCCACGATGCGCAGAAGGTCGTAGCCGAAAAGCGTGTCGTTGGCGCCGATGCCAAAAAGCGAGAGCTGGACGCTCGTGTTCGACGTGTTTCCCAGGGGCGATACGTAGGTGTCGGTATCGGCGGCCAGGGCTTCCAGCTTGGTGAGGCCGTCACCCTTGCTGTGGAACGTTCCGCCGAGCGTCAGTTCGCCGGGGCTGCCTACCGGATCGACAGCGGAAATCTGCTCCAGGAGGCAGTCGGATTCGCCCTCTCGGCTGACGAGCAGCAGGTCGCCAGCAGCGAAGCCGAGCGAATTCTGCAGCCGCAGAAGGCTGTTGCTCCCGGGGTCGGTAACACGACGCGGCACGCCACCACCGTTGCCGTTTCCGCGCATGACGACCAGCACGTCGGATGTGTCGTCGTCCGACATGGCCTTGCCGATCAGCACGGGCGCCACGCGCAAGTCGCTGGGATTGCCGCCGAGGAAATTGTCCTTGAACGGCACCGGCATGGCCGCCGTGCGTGGCAGGATGTCCGAGACATGAAGCTTGCAGCCGAACGCGCCGAAATTTGCGGACTGCACGAAGGCAGAGCCAGCACTGCGCAGGGCCCGGTCGAGCTGGTAGACGGCAAATGACCCGGACTGGCCCATTTCATTGAGCGAATTGGTGCTGCGGCGCTGCGTTTCGCCAACGGTGACCACGCTGGTCACCGCGATGGTCACGATCAGGCCGATGGCCACGGCCACCAGCAGTTCCACCAGCGAGAAGCCGCGCGAGCGCGAGGCGTTGGCGATGTTCTTCATGGCGAGGCGAGCGGCAGGGTGACGCGGGTGGTGTAGGTACTGGCCTGTGCGGAGGCATCGCGCGAAGGCTGGCGCCAAGTGATGGTGATGTCGGCGGCATTGGTCGTGCCATCGACTGGCTCGATCAACCCCTCGCCCCCGGGCAGGCCGCCGGTATCCACGGCGGCAAGGCGCGCTTCCCACCCGTCCTTTTCCGTCTCGCTGAGGGTGATCGACTTCTTGAGCCACATGATGCTGGCAACGTCGTTGGCGAGCAGCGCAGCGCGGTTGCGATCTTCCGCATCGACGGAGAACTGCGTGGCTCGTGCCTGCAGCCCGATCAGGCCCAGGATGCCAAGGGAGAACAGCAGGATGGCGATCAACGCCTCGATGAGCATGACGCCGGCCTGCGAGCGGCGGCCGCTTCTTGGGGGGTGGGGTGCGCGGGCCATCAGCAGCCGTCCGGGTTGGTCGATCGAGTCTTGTCGCGGTCGCAGATGCGCACTTGGCCGCCCAGGGCCACGGTCACGCGGTAGCTCCGGTCTTCACCTGTGACGGGCGTCTCGAACGCGATGTCATAGTTCTGCACCGCCGGCGTGCCGGTGGGCAATTTGCATTCCGCGCCTTCCAGGCCGGGCGCATTGTTGAGGACCATGCGGCCCATGGCGTTGAAGCAGATCGCAGCAGGCCCAGTGATCTTCACCCCCTCGGCGACGTCGTTGAGCACGCCGCCCTCGATGAACTCGGCGGCATCGCCGGCATACGCGGCGACCGCCGACAGAGACCAGTAGTTGCCATTCGCAACCGCCTTCTGGTCAGCGAAGTCGTCGGCCGTGACCTTGTCGTTCGTCAACGTGAAGACCACCTGCCGATTGCGCCGCAACGCCTCGGCCTGCGCCAGGCGCAGGCTGTTCTGGAGCGCATCGCCCGCCGTGCGCAGCTTGCTGTTTCGCACCCAGCCCGAGAACGCCGGCATCGCCAGGGCCATCAGGACGGCCAGGAGCGTCAGCGTCACCATCAGCTCGACCAAGGTGAAGCCGCCGACCCGGCGCCGCATGGGACGCGGGATGGTCAGCACGCCTGGCCCTTCTTGCTCATCCACGCCGTGGTGCACGTGTTCCAGCCGGAGCCGGTCGCGACGGCCGCCGTCGACCGGGTGCCCTTTTCGTCGATCTTGAAGGTGAAGCCGCTGGTCGATCCGCTGCCCACGGCCTGAAGAGTGAAGCTGTCCGTGTCGGGCGTGCCGTCGCAAGAAAGCTGGAACGAGCCGATCTGGCGGCTAGTGTCCGCGCCCTTGGCGCAGGGGGTTATGAAGGTCGTGCCGACGGATGCATAGGTGCGGTTGTCCTGATAGAACCGTTCCATCTCCGCCCGCATGGCGGCCAGTCCGCTCGTCGCGTCCACAACCTGACCGCGAAGGATGTAGTCGCGGTAACTCGGAATGGCAACCGCGGCCAGGATGCCGATGATTGCCACGGTGATCATGACTTCGATCAGGGTGAAACCACCGGGGCGGACGCACGGGTGTTTGGGAGGCATCTGGCGCATGGGCATGGCTTCAACTTGCTCAAAGTGATCGATCAACGATCGTTTCTGTTGTGCACAAGTGTCACGGAATGTCACCGAGAACGCTCGGCCGCTCATCGGCGGAAGTTCCCCGCTCATCGGCGCGACTTGCCGCTCCAACCGTAGAAATGAGGACTTTTGCGCACACGGCCCAGCACCGGCCTCTCGCGCATGGCCCGGCGCAGCGCCTTCGCTAGCAACCGCCGTCCGACGTCAGCCAACAATCCGCATCCACCGTACGGCCCTTGAACAGCACCGTGCCGTGCCTGCCCTCGTGGTCGATCGTGAACACGTGCCCGGCCGCGCTGGACCCTGGCCGGCCTGTGGCGACGACTAGGTAGCCGTCTTGGCTGACCCGCACGGCGCAGCGGTAGCTGAAGTTCTGGGCGTCGCGTGGAGCAAAGGCGTTCCAGCCGGCGGCGGACGGGTCGTCCGCGCAGGCGCTGCCGCCGCCGCTGCCGTAGCGCTGGTGGTCCTGGTAGAAATGTTCCATGCGCACGCGGAAGTCGGCCAGGCCGTTGAAGGCCTCCGGCAGGTACGCGCGCCGCTGGTAGTCCGAATAAGCCGGCAAGGTCACCGTGGCCAGGATGGCCATCACGGCGACAGCCATCATCGCTTCGATCAGCGAAAAGCCGGCAAAAGCGGCCATTGGGACGCTTTTTGCTCTTGCTGCTTTGCGCGTGCGAAGGTTCTGCCGGGGTTTCAAGCTGTTTCTTGCGATGTCAACGGTCGCAGATTGTCAGCGAATCGTTGCTCCGCTGGTTGCTTGTGGAACGCGCAGTTATGGCCCTTTCGTGCACGGTTGCACATCCGGGCCATCGAAGGCGGGCGGGTCGAGGTGGCCTATTCCCGATCCACGCTCCGCCACATCACCCGCGTCGGCTTGGTCGCGCTCGGGGCGGCGACGTCGTAGACCCGGGTGCCGCCGTCGGACGTGCGCACCAGGATCTTGGCGTTGCCGCTGGGCAGGCTGATCGGCTGGACCCGGCTGGCCAGCACGTTGCCGACGTAGCGGCTGACCAGGTCGCCCTGGGCGCCGCCGGTGCTGTAGTCGAGGAAGTACAGGTTCGAGCTGCCGCCCGGCGCGCACGGGTCGCTGGACGGCGTGATGGTGGTGAACGACAGCACGCCCGCGAACAGCACCGGGTTGGTGGTGGACCGTTCGCCGCTGGGCGAGGGCGCCAGGTCGAGCACCCAGCCGCGTTTGACGGCCAGGTTCACCGGGTTGCTGCTGAGGTTGATCTCGCCGTTGGGCGATGGCGTGGCGCTTTGCGCCACCAGCTGGCTGCGCAGCGGCGCGATGGTGGGCGTGGCCAGCCGGTCGTCGACTAGGCCGTAGAAGGACTGGCGCTGCGTCGCCTGGGCGTTCTCGGAGGGGCTGCCGGGGATGTCGCTGGCGCCGAGGTAGCGGCCGGTGCCGACGTAGACCATGCGCTTTTCGCTCACCACGCCCAGTTCGGGCGCCTCGGTCACAGGCTGCGGGTTGCCCTGCGCATCCACCAGCGTGGCCAGCAGGGCCACCGACCAGTCGGCGCTGGTGTCGCCCGACAGGTCGAAGCGCCACACATTGCCCAGCAGGTCGCCGCCATAGACGAAGTCGGCCGTGTCGTCCGTGCCCGGGTTGGCCAGGAAGGCGCTGATGCGCGCCAGGCCGCTGGGGGTGGCCGCGCTGCCGGCGCCGGTGCGCAGGGTGCGGATCAGCTGGCCGGTCGCGGTGTCGATGACGAACAGCCGGCCGACGCCGTCGCCGCCGGTCGCGCTGCCGTTGTCGTAGCCCGAGGTCACCAGCGTCACCCAGCCGGCCGCCCGGGTCTTCACCGTCAGCGGCGAGCCGTAGCTGTAGCCGACGCTCGCGCGCGTGGCGCTGTCGGTGGCGGCGTTCGGAAATTCCCACATCAGCTTGGCGGCCACGTCGGTGTCGGCGCCGGCCAGCGGGTCGGTCACGTTCAGGGCGTAGTAGCCGCGCCCGCCCTTGCCCAGCCCGCCCACCAGCACGGTGGCCCAGTCGGGGGCAGGCGGCACCGGCTGCCGGGTGGCAGTGTTCGACAGGTCCACGTCGGTGGCGGTGGGTGTGGCGTCCACGTAATAGCGGTGGTGGAACAGCGCCTGCTGCGTCAGGCCGACCAGGGCGCTGGTGCCGGCTGCCGTGGCGGACAGCGGCGCGTCGATCAACGCGCCGGGAACGTAGGCCCACAATTCCTCGCCGCTGGCGGCGTCGAAGGCGTGCAGCATGCCGTCGTTGGCGCCCTGGTAGACCACCGGCCTGCGGCTGGCTGCGCCGGACTTGTAGTCCGGATACCCGGCGTCGGTGTATGCGGCGCGTGGTGCCGACACGTACACCGCCTCGGCGTTGACCACGTCGCCCAACACGTGCGCGCGGGTGCGGTAGGGCTGCAGCGGGTTGGTGCCGTCGCCTTCGCCGCTGCGGTCGCCGCGCAGGTAGGCGATCACCGCCGCATGGTCGGCCGGGCCCGGCGGGCTGACCGGCGAGTCGAACCGGCTGGCCAGGCTGGCGAGCGCGTCCGCGGTGAAGGGCACGCCCTGGCTGCCGTCGGAGGTCGCGATGCGGCGGGTGGCGAACGGTTTGGCGTCCAGCCTTGCCTGTGCCGACCAGGTTGCCGTGGCACCCAGCGCGCCGGTCTGCAGGTCGATCGGGTAGGCCTGCAGATCGCCGTACCAGCCGCCCGAGTTGAAGCTGGAGGTAAAGGCCAGGTTGTCGCCGGCTTGCACGTTGGGGTTGCTCACCGCCACCGCGGTGGACGAGCCGGTGCGGTTGACGATGTCGTTCAGGATCGCGCTGAGCGAGCTGCGCAGCCGCGCCGGGTCGGAAGAATTGAAGTACTGCCCGTGGCCGTTGAGCGCCGCGTGCCACAGGTCGTCGATGGCCGTGGCCGTGCCGCCGTGCGGCGCCGGCCAGCCCGCGCCGCCGCTGGGCGGGGCGCTCAGGGTGCCGGTGGCGCCCAGGCCGATGGTGTAGGTCACCATGTGCTGCCAGGTGGCGGGGTCGGACGGATTGGGCTGCACCGTGCCGCCCGAGTTGCCGGCCAGGTCGCTGATCCAGTAGTGCATGGCCACGTCGGCCAGCGAGTTGGAGCTGCCGTTGCCGTCCTGGAAAGGCGCCGGGAAAGGCTCGCCGGGCACCAGCGGCGTGCCCGATACCGGGTCGTTGCGCACGACACCGGTGGCCGGGTCGTTGTAGACGTTGGCGGGCAGGGCGGGGACGGTACTGTCGGCATTGCCCACCGACACGTCGGACGACGTCCAGTAGCCGTCGGTCGACAAGATGGCGTAGTTGGGCGTGCATGCCAGCGGCACGGTGTCGGTGCGCGTGCCGCCGCGCGCGCCTTCCATTCGTCCGCTCTGGAAATAGCGCCCGGCGCGGTCCAGCGCTTCCACCAGCGGGGTGCCGCCGGTCGGGTCGATGGCGTAGAGCTGGTTGTACCAGCGCGACTTCTGCGCACTGTCGAAATCGCCCAGCGCCACGAAGTTGCTGGCGCGGGTGTTCTTGCCGCCGCGGTCGTCGTTGATGGTGGTGAAGCCCACGCGCGACTTGTCGTCCAGCGCCGAGAAGGCCAGCCCGAGCGTGGTCTTGGCGGTCAGGATGCGGGTGCGGTAGTAGCTGAACCAGTTGGCGAAGTTCTGGATTTCCTGCGCGTAGGTGCAGGCGCCCGGGTCGCAGTCGCTGCGTGTGGCGGCTTTCGGGTAGGTCGGCGTCTGCGGCAGGATCTCCACCCGGTCGTAATTGCCGTCGTTGTCCTGCCCGCTGCTGCCGTCCTCGGTGCCGCTGCCTTTCCACACGTAGTAGAAGGCGTAGCGCGCATACGCGGTGGTCGACGAGAACGACGAATCGACGGCGCAGCTGCCGTTGGCGGTAAGGCGCCCGGCGTCGTAGCGCGGCAGGCCGGGCGGGGTGGTGTCGCTCCAGCAGGCCTGCGTCAGGTCGAACCGGTCGCCGCCGAGGTAGGGGTCGACCGGCGCGTCGTGCGGGTCGCTGGCGCTGCCCGGCCGCGTGAAGCCCTCGGCGGTCGCGTCATACGTGGCGGGCGGCAGGTAGGTGACGGCCGGGTCGTAGTAGAGCCGGTTGTAGCTGGGCGAGTAGTAGGCCCGCATGTCCTTCTGGCCGCTGGTGCTCCAGCCGCGGGCGGTGTATTCGGCGTCGGTGTCGGTGCCGGTGATGGAGCCCCAGCCCATGCTGCCGGAGTTGTCCAGGATGAACAGCACATTGGGCTTGACGCCGGTCTGCACCGACAGCGGCACGTCGGCCAGGTCGGTGGCCGCAGCGCGGGCCGCCGGCGCGGCCCCGGCCAGCGCGACGGCTACGGCCAGCAGCCACGGCGGCGGCGCCGCGCGCCGGGCGCGCGCCTTGTCGGGGGTGGGCATGGCCATGGCGCCGCTCCTAGCCGAAGGGCAGTTCCACCACGGTCTGCACCATGCTGGTCGTGTTGCGCGGGCCTTGCACCCGCACCGTCACGCGGTAGTGCACGGTCGGCCGAGAAGGCGAGGCCGGCGTCAGCCCGCCGAAGACATGCGTGGTCTGCGCATGGCTGCCGCGGTCGTTGCCCGTGGCGCCGGCAGTCGAGAAAGGCTGCCCGGCCACGCACTTGACCGCCAGCACCGACACCGGGTCCGAGATCACCGGCTCGTCGGTGCACAGCCGGTCGATCACGTACTGCACCCGGTAGCTGGCATCGTCGCTGCACGACACCTGCTGCTGGCCGCCGGAAGGCGCCCAGCAGGGCACGTTGCGCCAGTCGATGGTGCTGGGCACGCCCCAGGCGTCCACCGTCTGCATGAACCGGAAGTACTTGTTCGGCACGTCCACGTTGGCTGCGGCCAGCGCGGGCAGTTCGTCGAAGGCCCGCTCGGCCCCGGTGTCGGCGGCGCCCGTGGCCGCCTGCTTGAAGGCCAGGTTGCCGGCGATCACGCCGGCCGTGTCCGAGGTGCGCAGCAGCGCCATCGCCGCCAGCGAAAGAATCAGCAGCGCGATCAGCGCCACATACACGACGAAGCCGCCCTGCGCGCCCGCGGGGCGTGCCGACGTCGGGGGCGTGCATCGCTTCATGCCAGGTTCGCCCACAACACGTTGCGCAGCGGCACCACCGTCTCGAAGCTGCGGTAGCGGTAGCAGCGCCAGTCCGGATCGTTGCTCAGGTCGATCGCCGGGCCGTCGGGCCAGCTCACCGGCGCGACGCTGGTCACCGCGCACTGTCCGGTGGCCGCGTCGGGCCGCTCCTTGATGGCGCTGCGGATCACCACCGCAAGGCGGATCGCCTTCACCCGGCGCAGGTCGACCAGGCTCGGCGTTGCCCAGTTGCCCGCAGGGCCGAGCGTGGCACTGACCCACTGGTTGACGATCTGGCTGCCCGCATCGCTGATGCCGTACTGCGCCTTCAGCGCCACCACGTTGTTGGCCACCTGCACCTGCGTGCCGCTGCTGAAGTCGTCGCGCGCCATCAGGTTGCCGTTGTCCACGGAGTAGGTGCGCAGCACCAGGGCGCCGACGTCGTGGATGCGTGGGTTGGCGTCGAATGTCGACGGCCAGGCCAGCTCGCCCATGGCCTCGTCCGGCGGGTTGTAGTTGGCCAGGCCGGCACTGGCCGCCACCGGGTCGTGCGACAGGATGACCGTGTCGGGGCTCAGGGGGCTGGGTGCGCTGGCGGTGATGCGCACCAGGGCGCAATCGTTCTTGTCGTCGGTCAGCCAGACGAACCCGCCGACCGTCGACAGCGCCACCTTGCTTGCCGGCTGCAGCCGGGCCGCGGTGCCGTTGGGCACGGCGGTCACGTTCTGCAGCAGCCCGTCGGCCACGCTGGCGCGCACCGAGCTGCCCCACATCATGGTGATGCGGTCCGACGCGCCGGGCGCGCTGCCGCCGTCGACGATGCGCACTGGCGCCGCACCGGGAAAGTCGGGCACCGGCCCGCGCGTGCTGCCGTCGTCGCGGTAGGTGAAGTAGCGCGCGCAGACCATGGTGTCGGCGGTCGGCAGGCCCCAGCCGGCGGCGCGCAGGTCGTGCGCGACGATGGCCAGGCTGAACATGCCGTTCTGCTGGGCGTCGGAGCCGGCCGACGTGCTGCGCCGCAGGCCCTCGTTGCCGGCCAGCACCTGGTAGATCACCAGCGACACCACCAGCCCCACCAGCAGGCCCACCATCAGCTCCACCAGGCTCAGGCCGCGCGGTCGCGGGGTGGGTGGATGGATGCGGCGGCGCGGCATGCCTAGCCCCGGATCTGCGTGGTGAGGGTGAAGTTGTGCGGCGACTCGTCCTGCGGCGCCTGCCAGCACAGCGTCAGCGTCACCGTGTTGTCGGCGCTGACCAGCACCTTCTGCTGCAGTCCCGCCGCGCCGGGCAGTGCGCCCGGGTTGTCCAGGTCGGTGATTCCTTCAAGCCATTCGGCAATCGCCGGGTTGCCGCTCTGGTTGCCGCCGGCCGGGCAGGTCTGCGTCACGCCGGCATTGAGCGCGTAGGTGGGCACGTTGAAGCGGTCGGCCCACATGCGCCCCACCAGCTGGTCGGCGAACAGGCTTGCCTTGGCTCGGTAGTCGGCGTCGCGCACCGCGCGGATGGCGGTGGCCTGCAGCCCGACGATGCCCAGGATGGCGAACGAGAAGATGGCGATCGCCACCAGCGCCTCGATCAGCATGATGCCGCGTTGCCGCGCAGGGGCCGGGTGCGGTCTCATGCGCACCCCTGCGGGTTGTCGGCCATCGTCAATGCCGGGTCGCACAGGCGCACGTCGCCGCCCGGCCCGAGCAGGATGCGCAAGGGCCTGGAGCCGCTCGGCCCGATGACGTCGATCTGCCGCGCCGTGGTCGCCAGGCTCAGGCGGCCGACCGAGGTGTACGCGATGGTGGCCGGCAGCCCGGCGCCGGCGGCGGCCGGCTCGGCGGACGGAGCGTCGGATACGCCCGCGCGGGCGATCGAGCGGGTCGAGTCGTCGCGCCGCACCTGCAGCACCTGGTCGGGCACCGTCGGTTCGTCCGGCGTGGCGGCCAGCAGCGTCCAGTCGGTGCCGCCCGCCACCGGCTCGCCGCGCAGCATGTTCTCGAGCTTGAGCGCCACCGTCACGTTGCGCCGGATCGCCTCGGCCCGCGCCAGCTGCAGGCCGCTCATCAGCGATTCGGCCGACGCGCGGATCTGCCCGTTCTGAATGAAGCCGGAAAAGCTCGGGTAGGCCACCACCGCCAGGATGCTGAGCACGATCACCGTGACCATCAGCTCCACCAGCGTGAAGCCCCGCACCGCGGCGCGGTCGCCGCCGGCGGGTGCGTGCCGGCTCAGGGCCGGCGCAACACCCAGAGACCGTCCACCGTCCCGAAGTTCCAGGCGCAGCCGCTGCAGCTGCTGCTGCGCTGGTTGACCTGGTTGATGCTGTACGAAAGGCCGCTGACCGTGCCGCCCGCGCCGGTGGCCGTGGCGGTATATGCCTGGCCCGCGTTCGAGGTCGTGCAGCTGTAGTCGAAGTATTCGCCCTGCGGCACCGCCACCCCGCACTCGCTGCCCTCCGCATAGCTGCGATGGTCCTGGTAGTACTGCTCCATCGTGGCGCGGTAGGCCATCAGCTGCGAGGGCGCCTCCTGCACATGGCTGCGGCGGATGTAGTCGGTGTAGCTCGGGTAGGCGACCGACGCCAGAATGGCGACGATCGCAATGGTGATCAGCACCTCGATCAGCGTGAAGCCGCGCGCGGCCCGGCGGCGTTGCGCGCCCGCGCGACTCACCGCCCATCGCTTCATCTTCGTGCATCCCTGATCGATGCCCGGAGCAGGCATCCTTGATCCAATAAAGATCATCAGAGTGTCACCATCGAAGATCTCGAAAGCCGCCGTCCGGCTCGCCTCGGCGGCCGTCCATCGGGGCACTCGGGACGGTGTTGTAAGTAACTTTTGCGTGCAGTATCCGGATGCTCAATCGGCAACAAAACTGCCGGATTTGCCACCATGTTTTTCAAGCAGGCGCACGCCGGTGATGGTCATGCCGCGGTCGACCGCCTTGCACATGTCGTAGACGGTCAGCAGGGCGACCTGCACCGCGCACAGCGCCTCCATTTCCACGCCGGTGGGCCCGACGGTCTCGACCGTGGCGATGCAAAGCACTTGCGGCGGCTGCCCGGAATCGGGATCCGCCGGCTGGGTGGCGAACTCGACCGCCACGCGCGTGAGGGCCAGCGGGTGGCACAGCGGCACCAGTTCGCCGGTGCGCTTGGCCGCCTGGATGCCGGCGATGCGTGCCACGCCGAGCACGTCGCCCTTCTTGGCGCTGCCCGATTCGACCAGCGTCAGCGTGGCCGCCTGCATTTCTATGCGTCCGGTGGCGATGGCCACGCGGTGGGTGGAAGGTTTGTCGGCGACGTCGACCATGTGGGCCTGGCCGCGTGCATCAAAATGGGTGAGGGAACTCATGGGAAAGCCTGGACACGAAAGTCCATCATACGGGCACCCACAGTGTCCCTTGCCTGCCTCGGCCATCATCCGATCCATGCCACTGCATCTGCTTCCAATCCGGCTTGCCCTGCGCCGCGCGCTCGTCGCCCTGCTCGTGCTGGCACAGCTGCTGATGTCGCCGCTTGCGCACGCCCAGTTCGGCGGAGGCGACGAAATGACCGCCGCGGCCGAGCGCCAGCTCGGCGACAGCATCGCGCGCGAGCTGTACCGCGACAACTCCTACATCGACGATCCGGTCCTGCAGGAATACGTGGACGTCATCTGGCAACGCCTGCTGGACGCGGCGCGCAAGCGCGGCGAGCTCACGCCGGAGCTGGACGAGCGCTTTGCCTGGCAGATCGCACTGATGCGCGACCGCGAAATCAACGCCTTTGCGCTGCCCGGCGGCTACATGGGCATCAACCTCGGCCTGATCGGCGTGGTCGGCAGCCGCGACGAGCTGGCCACCGTGATGGGCCACGAGCTGTCGCACATCACCCAGCGCCACATCTCGCGCATGCTGGCGCGGCAATCGCGCCAGGCGCCGCTCATGCTCGCGGCGATGATTCTCGGCGCGATCGCCGCGGCCAAGAGCAACAGCGGCGACGCCGGGCAGGCCGTCATCGCCGGCACGCAGGCCTTCGCCATGAACTCCCAGCTGAGCTTCTCGCGCGACATGGAGCGCGAGGCCGACCGCGTCGGCTTCGGCGTCATGACGCAGGCCGGCTACGCCCCGCAGGGCGCCGCGTCGATGTTCGAGAAGCTGCAGTACGCCTCGCGCCTGAGCGACAACGGCTCCTATCCCTACCTGCGCAGCCACCCGCTGACCTCGGAGCGGATCGCCGACATGCAGACGCGCTTCCAGCTCTCGCATGGCCAGCTGGCCCCGCCGCCGCTGGTGATGGACCACGCGATGATCTCCGCCCGCGCACGCGTGCTGGCGCGCGCGGGTGTCGACCAGCTTCGCCTGTGGATCGACGGCGTGGGCAGTGGCGAATTCACGCGCGCCGCGCCGGCCGAGCAGGCCGGCATGCTGTACGCGGCCGCGCTGTCCGAGACGCAATTGCGCGACTTCGGGCAGGCACGGGCGCTGGCGGCGCGGCTCGTGACGCTGACCAGCGCCGACGCGTCGGCGGCCCGCCTGGCGCGGCTGCTGTCGGCCGAGATCGAGCTGGCCGCCGGCGCCCCCATGCGCGCCCAGCCCTTCGTCGACCCGGCTGCCAAGGGCCGGCCGGAGTTGTTCCTGCGGGCGCAGATCGCCACCTCGCTGCGCCAGAGCACGCAGCAGTCGCTGCCGGTGACGCAGGCGCTGCGCGACTGGGTGGCCACGCATCCGCGCGACGCCGGCGCGTGGCGCATGCTGGGCAGTGTCTATGGCGCCGGCAACGACACGCTGCGCGCCATCCGCGCCGAGGCCGAGGCGTTTGCCGCCGTGTATGACTACCCGGCCGCGCGCGACCGCTTCAAGGCCGCGCAGGACCTGATGCGCCAGCAGCCGGGGAATGTCGATTACTACGAAGGCTCGATCATCGATTCGCGCGCGCGCGAGATCGAGGCCCTGTGGCGCCAGCAGGCCCGCGACGATCGCGAGCAGCAGCGTTGAGGCGTTTCGGGGAAAAAGGGGCCGAGTTTGCGGCCCCGGCCTGCGTCAGCCGACGCGGACGCGCGGCGACAGGGCGGCGTCGATCAGCAGGCCCAGCGCCGAATAGATCAGCGAACCCAGCAGCGCCGCGCCGAACCCGTTCACGTGGAACCCGCCCAGCAGGCCGGAGGCGGACCAGAACATGAGGGCGTTGATGACGAACAGGAACAGCCCGAGCGTGACGATGGTGACCGGCAGCGTCAACACCACCAGCACCGGACGGACCACGGCATTGAGCAGGCCGATCACGGCCGCGGCGATCAGCGCCGCGCCGAAGTTGACCACCTGCACGCCGCTGAAGACGTAGCCCACCGCCAGCAGCGCGACCGCGCTGAGCAGCCATTTGAGGACGATTCTCATCGACGCAGGATAGCACCGGCCCGCGCTCGGTGGGCCGCGTGCGCGGGGGCTACTCGCCCAGTTCGGTCGCCAGCACCAGCAGCGCGCCGAGTCCGGCGGCCGCGCCTGGCAGGGCCCAGCGCGACTGGGGCGTGGGCGGATGCTCCGGTGCCACCGGCTCGAGTGCGACCCCGGCCTTGGGGCGCCGTGCATCGATCACCTGCGCTGCGGCGCCGTGGACCAGGCGCAGCTGGCGCGTGGTCTCGAGCAGCGGACGCGTAGCCAGCTGCGCCGTCACTTCGCTGCCGCCCTGGGCCAGCACGGGCTCGAGCTGTTCCATCGTCTTGGCGAACCACTTGGCGCGCCAGTTCTCGCGGGCGCTGTGGCTCACCCACTTGCTGATGCGATGCGTCATGCGCGGCGCGCAGGCGACCACGATCCAGTGCACCGGTGCCGGCGCCGCATCGGCCTGGCGCTCGGACAGCCATTGACACGCGTGGGCCGCGTCGTCAACGTACAGGATGGTGTTTTCCATGGGGCACTCCTTGTAGGGCTCGTCATTGCCGTGGACCGGCCTGCCGGCTTTCTCGTCGTGAATCATCTGTTGCTCAGGCCGCAGACGTGTTCTTCTCGACGGCCTTGCGCGCCTTGCTGCGCGTGGCCAGCCAGGCCAGGCCCAACACCAGCACGATACACACGGCCTCGAGGCCGTAGCGCAGCATTTCGGCAGGGTTTTCCTTGGTGCCGAAGATGTTCGACAGGACGGGCTCGCTCACGATCATCTTGGCGGCGGTGTAGGCCAGCACTGCAGCGCCGATGTACATGATGGCCGGGAAGCGGTCCACCATCTTGAGCACCAGGCGGCTGCCGAACACCACGATGGGCACGCTGATCAGCAGGCCGATCACGACCAGGTCGAACGAGCCGTGTGCGGCGCCGGCCACGCCCAGGACGTTGTCGATGCCCATCAGCGCGTCCGCCACGATGATGGTCTTCATCGCGCCCCAGAAGGTCGTGACGGCGACGCCGTGTTCGTCATGGTTCTCCTGGTTGGCCACCAGCTTGTAGGCGATCCACAGCAGGCCCAGGCCGCCGACCAGCAGCAGGCCCGGGATCTTGAGCAGCCAGACCACGCCGATCGTCATGACCGAACGCACCACGATCGCGCCCACCGTCCCCCAGACGATGGCTTTCTTTTGCAGATGCTTGGGCAGGCTGCGGGCAGCCAGTGCGATCACGATCGCGTTGTCGCCGGCCAGGACCAGGTCGATGAGAATGATGGCAGCCAGGGCCGACCACCAGGAGGTGCTGAGGAATTCCATTTGCAGGGCGCTCCGTTTGTTATGTCAGGATTTCGATGCATCCTGCAAACGATCCGGGCGGAGTGTGCTGCCCACCAGCCCCGGCAGGCGGGGCCGCGGGGCAATGGACAACGCTTCGACCGAACCGGACGCAGGTTCAGATCGAAGGTCTTGCTCGGCAAACGTTTGACGTACACCCGACGGGCCGGAAGCATTGCTTCGTATTGACGACCCGGTCGACATCCGGCGCGTGGGCGACGGACAGGAGCTACTCCCCTTCTGGCGCCGATTAGAGCATCGCTCGACCTTGGCGGCAACCGGGGCAATGACGCGCTTCAAAACAAAAGGCTCGCGAACCTGCGATGGTTGAAGGACTCTTTGCTATTGTTTTGGTAGCAAACATGTCCTTCAATTGCCAAGGGGCTTGGCGCGTCTATGATTCGCGCCCGTCCCGCATCCCCGTTTCCATGGCTGGCATTCACATCACCGACATCGAGGCAGCCATCAACTATTGGCGCGAACGCAGTCCTTCGCCCGACGGCGTCACGCTGGCGCCCGCAACGCGCGCGCTGGCCGAGGTGTATGCGCTCATGGTGTTCCACCACGAGGACGAGGTGGACGAGTTCGGCTTCCCGCCCAAGGCCTGGGAGGCCTGGGAGGCCTGGTACCACACCACCCCGGACACGCCCTGCATCGCCATCTGCTCCACCAGCCAGGGCGACGACACCTGCAAGGGCTGCGGCCGCAGCTTCGACGAGGTGCAGCACTGGCCCGCCATGTCGCCGGCCGAGAAGCGCGTCACCTGGCGCCGCATCACCATGGAAGACACGGCCTGGCGCTTCAACCGCTATGCCGAGCGGGCCCGCGAATCCGACCGGGTCGCGAACGAATCGGCGGGCGACGTCGCCGCGCCGGCGGACTGACGGCAACCAGGGCCAGGACATGCGCCGCCTCGCCCAAGCGCCCAACCTGGCCATTGCCACGCTGTGGGCGCACGCACTGCGCGAGGACGGCATCGACGCGCTGGTGCAGCGCGAGTTTCTGGCCGCGGCCGCCGGCGAACTGCCGCCCGACCAGTGCCTGCCCGAGGTCTGGGTGGCCGATGACGGGCAGTGGGAGCTTGCCGGCCGGCTTCTGGACGCATTGCGCGACCGCCCGCAGCGGCGCTGGCATTGCCAGGGCTGCGGCGAGCTGGTCGAAGGCGGCTTCGAGCAGTGCTGGCGCTGCGGCGCCATGATGGGCTAGGGCCGGGCGCCCGAGGGCGGCACCCGCTGGCCTATTTCCAGCGCTGCAGTTCGAGCTCGACGCTGCGCGCGCCGTCGCCGAACATCAGTTGGCCTTCCTGAACCGTCGCCTGCAACTGCATGCTGCGCTGGGCCAGCGCGGCCAGGGCCTGGGCGCCAGCGGCGGGGACCCGCCACACCTGCAGGTTCGACAGGCGCGAAACCCGCCCCTCGATGCCGCGCCACCAGACCTCGGCCGAGTGCCCGTAGGGGTAGATCAGCACTTCGTCGGCCTTGCCGCAGGCGCGCGCCAGCGCCTTGTCTTCCGATTGGCCGACTTCGACCCACAGGCGGGTCTGGCCGGTGAAGTCGCGCAGGTAGACGTCCGGATCGTCCGGCGCCGACAGTCCGGCGCCGAAGGCGAGGGTGCCGTCGCCGTTGCACGCGGTCTGCAGCTTGTGGGCATTGAGAGCGAGCGCGGCCAGCCGGATCATCATGCGCTCGTCGGTCTCGCTCGGATGGCGCGCCAGGGTCAGTGCGTGGTCGGCGTAGTAGCCGTGGTCGATGTCGGCCACGGCCACGCTGGCCTTGTAGATGGTGGCCTTCAGCGCCATGAGGCATGCCTCCGCGGCGCGGCGCCGGCCGCGCGGTCGGCGCGCCTCACAGCCTGCGCGCCAGTTCGGCTGCCTTGCCGATGTAGCTGCCGGGAGTCATGGCCAGCAGCCGATCCTTTTCATCCTGCGGCACCGGCAGGCCGTTAATCAGCGCATGCAGCGCCTCGGCCGACACGGTCTTGCCGCGTGTCGCTTCCTTGAGCTGCTCGTAGGCGCCCTGGACGCCGTAGCGGCGCATCACGGTCTGGATCGGCTCGGCCAGCACTTCCCAGGATGCATCCAGGTCGGCGGCGAGCCTTTCCTCGTTGAGCTCGAGCTTGGACAGCCCGGTGGCCAGGCTGGCGTAGGCCAGCGTGGCATAGCCGAAGGCCACGCCCAGGTTGCGCAGCACGGTGGAGTCGGTCAGGTCGCGCTGCCAGCGGCTGATCGGCAGCTTCTCGCTCAGGTGGCGCAGCAGGGCGTTCGACAGGCCCAGGTTGCCCTCGGCGTTCTCGAAGTCGATCGGGTTGACCTTGTGCGGCATCGTGCTCGAGCCGATCTCGCCTTTCTTCAGGCGCTGCTTGAAGTAGCCCAGGCTGATGTAGCCCCAGACGTCGCGCGCGAAGTCGACCAGGATGGTGTTGGCGCGCGCCAGCGCGTCGAACAGCTCGGCCATGTAGTCGTGGGGCTCGATCTGGGTGCTGTAGGGCTGGAAGGTCAGGCCCAGGCCCAGCGGTGTCGGCGTCTCGACCACCTTGGCGCTGAAGGCCTCCCAGTCGAAATCCGGCCAGGCCGACAAGTGCGCGTTGTAGTTGCCCACGGCGCCGTTCATCTTGCCGAGCAGTTGCACGCCGGCGATCTTCTCGCGCGCCTTCGACAGGCGAACCGCCACGTTGGCGATTTCCTTGCCCACCGTGGTCGGGCTGGCGGTCTGGCCGTGGGTGCGCGCCAGCATCGGTACGGCGGCGAAGTCGTGCGCCATGGTGCGCAGCGTGCCCAGCAGGCCGTCCAGCGCGGGCAGGATCACGTTCTCGCGCGCAGCCTTGATCTGCAGGGCGTGGCTGGTGTTGTTGATGTCTTCGCTGGTGCAGGCGAAATGCACGAACTCGGCGGCCGATTCCAGCTCGGGCCTGGCCTCGAACTTGGACTTGATCCAGTACTCCACGGCCTTGACGTCGTGGTTGGTGGTCTTCTCGATCTCCTTGATGGCGCGCGCGTCGGCCTCGGAGAAGTTGGCGACCAGGCCCATCAGGTACTTGCGGGCGCCGCCGGTCAGCGGCTTGAATTCGGCGAAGCCGGCGTCGGACAGGGCGATGAACCAGGCCACCTCCACCTGGACTCGACGATGCATATAGCCCTGTTCGCTCATCAGGGGACGCAGGGCTGCCAGCTTGCTGGCATAGCGCCCGTCCAGTGGGGACAGGGCGGAAACGGTGGACAGACTCATGCCACAATTTTAAGCGGCGCTTGAGAGTCGGTCGTTACCCCTAGAATCCGCAGGCCGCCGACCCCCCGTACCCCCAAGTCGAACCCACGAAAAGAATCCCTGCCCGCAAATGAAGTTGATCGGATCCACTGCCAGTCCTTACGTCCGCAAGGTCCGCGTCGTCATGGCCGAAAAGCGCCTGGACTATCAGTTCGTCCAGGAGAACGTCTGGGCTGACGACACCGCCATCGGCGAGTCCAATCCGCTGGGCAAGGTGCCATGCCTGGTCATGGAAGGCAGCGAGGCCATGTTCGACTCGCGCGTCATCGTCGAATACCTGGACACCCTGTCGCCGGTCGGCAAGCTCATCCCGGCGCCCGGCCGCGAGCGCGCCGAGGTCAAGACCTGGGAAGCCCTGGCGGACGGCGTGATGGACGCGGGCGTGCTCTGGCGCATGGAAGCCACCTGGCCCAAGCGCGCCGACGGCGAGCGCAGCCAGGCGTGGATGGACCGCCAGCGGGGCAAGGTCGTGGCCGGCATCGCGGCGATGGCCAAGGGCCTGGGCGACAAGCCGTACTGCAGCGGCATCCACCTGAGCCTGTCGGACATCGCGGTCGGCTGTGCGCTGGGTTGGGTCGGCTACCGGTTCCCGGAGGTCGACTGGCAAGGGGATCACCCCAACCTGGCGCGCCTCTACGACAAGCTGATGCAGCGGCCCAGCTTCGCGGACACGCAGCCCGCCTGAGCGACCCGTCCGCCGGCAAGAAAAAAAGCGCCCTGGAGGGCGCTTTTTCTTTGGCACCGCGCCGAGCGGCGCACCGGAAGAATAAAAACACTGCGAGGCGCCCAAAGGCGAAGGAGGGAGGGAGGGAGGAGGAGAAGAGTCGCCTCAGGATTTCAGCCGGGCGGAACCCGGAAGGCCTCGCAGTGGGAAAACACGGCACGACCGCTCTAGCGCATCGTGCATTGAGTATGAGGCTGCGATCTTTTGACGGTTCCGGATGCGGTGGTAAGCGTTTGCTACCAAAGTGTCTCAAAGCGCCGTACCCCCGCGCGGTGGCGAATTACCCGGCGGCAAGGCCGGCTCTCGAGCCGTGGTGCGGATCAACCCGGCTGCTGGGCGAGGAGCCGTTCGATGGTGGCCGTGAAGGCCTTGTCCTGCGGCTCGGTTCGGCTCGGGTAGGCGCCCACCAGCTTGCCTTCGCGGTCCACCAGGTATTTGTAGAAGTTCCACTCGGGCGCCTGGCCGCTTTGTGCCGCCAGATCCTTGAAAAGCGCGTTCGCCTGTGGTCCGCGGACCGACGACTTGGTGAACATCGGGAACTTTACGCCGAAGGTGTTCTCGCAGAACTCTGCCACTTCCTTGTTGCTGCCGGTTTCCTGGGAAAAGTCGTTCGACGGGAAACCCAGCACGACCAACCCGCGGCCCTTGTAGCGCGCGTAGAGGTCCTCCAGCCCCCGGTATTGCCTGGTAAAGCCGCAGAAGCTCGCGGTGTTGACCACCAGCACCACCTTGCCGGCGTACTGGCACAGAGGCTGTGGCTTTTCGTCCTGCAGGCGATCGAAGGTGTGCCGAAGCAAGGTGGGGCAGCCCGCCCCGGCAGGAGCAACGCCGGAGGCAGGCGCGGCCGGGACGCCCTGGGCACCGGCCATGCCGGACAATGCGCCGGCCAGGAGGGTCAGGAACGCGAGAAGACAAGTAGGCAGGAGTCGGGCATTCATGTTCGTCACCTGTGATGGCGGGTGCCGTAGTGGCGCGGTCTGCCATCATCGCGCGCCTGCGGAGGAGCCGCAAAGCACGCGGCAGATAAAATCTGGAAGGTCAACGAAAGACTGTCATGCTGTATCCCGAACTATTCCGACAACTCGAATCCGTCCGCTGGGACATGGATCGGGACATTCCGTGGCAGTCATTCGACGCCTCCCGCCTGACCGAAGAGCAGGCCAAGACGATCAAGATGAACGCCATCACCGAGTGGGCGGCATTGCCGGCCACCGAGATGTTCCTGCGCGACAACCGCCACGACAGCGACTTCTCCGCGTTCATGTCCATCTGGTTCTTCGAGGAGCAGAAGCACTCGCTGGTGCTCATGGAATACCTCAAGCGCTTCAGCCCGCAGCATGCGCCCACGGAGCAGGAATTGCACGAAGTGCGGTTCGACTTCGACCCGGCGCCGCCGCTCGAGACGCTGATGCTGCACTTTTGCGGCGAGATCCGCCTGAATCATTGGTACCGCCGCGCCGCGGAATGGCACACCGAGCCGGTCATCAAGCACATCTACACCACGCTCAGCCAGGACGAGGCGCGCCACGGCGGCGCCTACCTGCGCTACATGCGCCGCGCGCTGGAGAAGTTCGGCGACGAGGCGCGCGCGGCGTTCGCCAAGGTCGGCGTGCTGATGGCCAGTGCCCGCCGCACGGCGCAGGCGCTGCATCCGACCAACCTGCACGTCAGCAAGGCGCTGTTCCCCAATGACACCGTGCAAAGCCGCATGCCCGACCCCGACTGGCTCGAGCACTGGCTGGACAAGCAGATCAACTTCGATGCCACCTGGGAGACCAAGGTCGGCACGCGCATCCTGCACAACCTGAGCCTGCTGCTCGACCGCAGCTTCAAGTCGGTGCAGGAACTCAACCGCTACCGCAAGGAAGTGGTGGCGACGCTCGGGCCCCAGCCGGGCTACCAGGGCGCCTGAGCGCCGCGCTCGGCCGGCGCTGCCGCCGGCCCGACTGCGCAACCGGTCAGCGTCGCTGCACGATGATCGGCGATCCACCCAACTGAAGACGCCACCGCGCCTGCGCCTGCACGGCGTCGGCGCGCGAGGTGTGCGGCCCGGACTGGAGCCGGAACAACCCGCCGTCCTCGTACACCTGCAACTGGCCGACCGGCCTGGCGGTGTCGCGCTCGATCCGCTCCTGCATGGCCACCGCGCCGTCGCGCGCGCGGAAAGCCCCCAACTGCACCCAGTAGCTCTCGGCAGTGCCCGGCGGCGTGGCGTTGTCCGCGGCAGGGGCTGCGGCTGCGCCAGGCGCCGCGTCGCCGACGGACGGGGTTGCCGGGGGCGTCATGGGCGTCATGGGCGGCAAGGGGCTGACGTCCAGGTGCCGTGCCGGTGCAGGCGGCGGCGTGATCGCAGGTGCGAGCGGAGAAGCTGGCGAGGGCGAGGGCGAGGGCGAGGGCGAGGGCGAGGGAGTGAGCGACGGCGCGGCGGGCGGCTCGGGCGCCGTCGAAGCGGCCGCGGGCGCAGGGACGGGCGCGGTCGGCCCGTTCGCCGCGGACAGGTCGCTGCCTGTTGCCGCCACGGGCACCGCCATGGCCGCCGGCACCACGACGGCGCGGCTGGCCGCTGTGCTGGGGGCATAGCCCGGCGAGGCGTCCGCGCTGGCCAGCTGAACGGCGTCGTCCCGCCGCCAGGCGCCGGTGCGGATGTCTTCGTTGGTGAGCCGCTCGATCTCGACCGGCGCCACGCCGGCCAGCAGGCCCAGCCGCGCGGCGGCGGCGTAGCTCAGGTCGATGATGCGGCCGTCGACGAAAGGGCCGCGATCGTTGACGCGCACGATCGCCTCGCGCCCGTTCGCCGGATTGCGCACGCGCACATAGCTCGGCAGCGGAAGCGTCTTGTGCGCGGCGGTCATGGAATACATGTCGTAGGACTCGCCACTGGCCGTCTGCCGGGCGTGAAAGCCGGTGCCGTACCAGGACGCCAGGCCGCGCTCCTGGAACGGGCGGTCGTCGGTCATGGGCACGTAGCGCCGGCCCAGGACGGTGTAGGGCTTGGCGGTGCCGCCGCTGCTCCGGATGGGCTCGACCTGCGGCTGCGCATCCGGCAACTGCGACAGGTTGGACGGCGGCGAGGCCGGGGCGCCATCGCTGCGCGGGCCGCTGGCGCAGCCGGCCAGCAATGCGCCGATGGTCAGTGCCGCCGCCCCGGCGAGGCGGGTGCCGGGCGAGCCGGGCAGCAGGGGTGACGCGCGCTCAGCCAAATACCGCCTTCCACAAGGCGAGCATCGCCTGCTGTTCGTTGGCCAGCGCGCTCATGGGCAGCTGGGTCGAGGCTTCGTCCAGGCGCAGCCGATGCTGCTCGCGACGCAGCGCGCGATAGGCGGCGGCGGCCCGCTCGCCCACGCCCGGCGGCAGCAGGCCGGCCTGCTCGGCGCGCTGGAGCAGCGCGATGTTGCCCACGTTGGGGATCAGCTCGGGATGCGCGGCCGATTGCGAAAGCACCAGGAACTGCACCGCGAACTCGCCGTCGACCATGCCGCCGGGGCTGTGCTTGACGTCGAAATGCCCGTCCTTGACCGGCCGCGCGGCGCGCACCTTCTCGCGCATGGCGACGATCTCGGCCTTGAGCGCGGCGACGTCGCGTGGCGCGGTGATGACGGCTTCGCGAACGCGGTCGAACCGCTCGGCCAGCGCCGGCCCGCCGAGCACGAAGCGTGCGCGCGTCATGGCCTGGTGTTCCCAGGTCCAGGCGGTATTGCTGCCGCGGCCGAGCTGGTATTTCTCGTAGGCCTCGAAGCTGGTGGTCAGCAGGCCCGAGTTGCCGTTGGGCCGCAAGGCGGTGTCGATCTCGAACAGGTCGCCCTCGCGCAGCTTCACCGTCAGCCAGTTGATGAGCTTGCGCACGTAGCTGGCGTAGACCTCCGGGGCGCGCTCGTCGTCGTCGTCGTAGACGAAGACGATGTCCAGGTCGCTGCCGTAGCCCAGCTCCTTTCCGCCCAGCTTGCCGTAACCGATGATGGCGAACTGCGGCCGCTCCCGGTGGCGGTTGCGCACATGGTCCCAGCACCAGTCGGAGGTGACCCGCAGCACGGCGTCGGCCAGTGCGCTGAGGTCGTCGGCCACCTGCTCGACCGTGATGCGGCCCTCGACGTCGCGCGCCAGCGTGCGGAACACCTCGGCGTGGTGCGCGCGGCGCAGGATGTTGAGCAGCGACTCCTCGTCGTCCTCACCCGTCCTGCGCAGCGCGGCGCGGCGCTGCCCCAGCTCGGCCTCGAATTCCTCGGCGTTGAAGCGCCCCGACAGCATCGCGTCGCTGGCCAGCTCGTCGATCACGCCGGGATGCAGCATCAGGTAGCGTGCCGGCCACTTGGCCGCGCCGAGGATGCGCAGCAGGCGCTCCTGCACCGCCGGGCGTTCCACCAGCAGCGCCAGGTAGCTCTCGCGCCGGAACAGCGGCTCGAGCCAGTCGGCCCAGCGCAGCGCGGCGTCCACGTGGTTGCGGGTCTGTCCGTCGCCATCGCCGTCCGGCTCGCTGCCCAGCCACAGTCCGGTGCGACGCACCAGAAGCCGCAGCTGCGCTTGCGCCTGTTCCCGCATGGCGGTCACGCGCGGGTTGCCGCACCATTGGCGGACACGGTCGGAGAAGGCGCGCGGCAGGTCGGGAAGCAGTTCTTCCAGCTCCTGCGGCGTGGGCGCCGCGGGCTTTGCGCTGCAGCGGTTGCCGTTGCATTGGCCGTTGCGGGCTTCGGCGCCGCCGAGCAGGCGGTCGAATTCCTGGGCCACCAGTTCGCGGTGGGTGTCGAGCTGTCCGAGGAAGTCGCAGCAGTCGACGTAGCCCATGCTGGCGGCGATCCAGTGCTGGTCTTCGTCGCTGACCGGCAGCATGTGCGTCTGCTGGTCGTCCAGGTACTGGATGCGGTGCTCCACCCGACGCAGGAAGACGTAGGCCGCGGCGAGCGCCTCGGCCGTGGCTTGCGGCATCAGGCCGGCGGCGGCCAGGCGCTGCAGCGCGTCGAGCGTGGGGCGGGTGCGCAGTTCCGGGAACTGGCCGCCGCGCACCACCTGCAGCAGCTGCACGGTGAACTCGATCTCGCGGATGCCGCCGCGCGACAGCTTCACGTCGTTGGCACGTTCGGGCCGGCCGGCGCTGCGGCGCGTGGCCTGCTCGCGGATCTGGCGGTGCAGCGTCCGCAGCGACTCGAACACGCTGTAGTCGAGGTAGCGTCGGAACACGAAGGGCAGCACCACGGCGCGCAAGGCCTGCGCCGAGCCGTCCGCGATGACGCGGCGCGGCGCAACCACGCGGCTCTTTAGCCAGGCGAAGCGCTCCCATTCGCGGCCCTGGACCTGGAAGTATTCCTCGAGCGCGTCGAGCGACACCACGGGCGGCCCGGAGTTGCCGTTGGGCCGTAGCGCCAGGTCGACGCGGAACACCAGGCCGTGCTCGGTCAGGTCGCCCACCAGCGCATAGACGCGCTTTACCATCGCGGCGAAGTATTCCTGGTTGGACACGCGGTTCATGCCATGGGCATTGCCCGCGGTCTCGCCCGGCAGGTCGTAGACGTAGATCAGGTCGATGTCGCTGGACACGTTGAGTTCGCGCGCGCCCAGCTTGCCCATGCCGATCACCCACAGCTGCGCGCGCCGGCCGTCTTCGCCGGTGGGTGCGCCGTGGATGTCGTCGAGCTCGCGTTCGGCCTCCAGGCAGGCGACGTCCAGCGCGAACTCGGCCAGCTGCGTGACGGCGCGGGTCACGACGGCGAGATCGGCCTGCCGGTCGCAGTCGAGCGTGACCAGCCGCTCCATGACGAGCTGGCGGACGATGCGCAGGCTATCGCCGACGCCGTGGCCCCGCTCGCGCAGCGCGGCATAGGCCTGGTCCATGTGCGGATGTTCCGGTTCGCCGGGCGGCAGCAGTGCCAGTTCGTCGGCGTAACGGCGGCGCAGGCGCTGGACGAATCGGGAATAGGACGACAGGGGCGGCGGCGCCCTGCGCGATCCGGATTCGGTGGAACCCGCGGGGGCGCTGCCAGTCATAATTCCTTGCACCGCGCCCTCTTCAATGAATGTCACAGCGTCTCCCCCTTCACGTTGGCTCAAGATCACCGCGGTAGTGGCGCGCTGGGCGCTGGGCCTCGTGGCGGCGGCATGGCTCTTGTTCGCAGCAGTGGTGGTTGTCCTACACGGCTGGATTGTGCCGCGAATCGGCGAATACCGTGGGGCACTGGAGGCACAAGCCACACGCTCCATCGGGGTGCCCGTGCGCATCGGCGCCGTCAGCGCCCATTCCGAGGGCTGGCGCGGCATCTTCCTGCCGACCATCGAACTGCGCGACGTCGTGCTGCACGACGCGCAACAGCGCGAAGCGCTGCGCCTGCCGCGCGTGTCGGCCACGGTGTCTGCGCGCTCGCTCTGGCGGCTGGGCTTCGAGCGCCTGTACATCGAGCGCCCCGCCATGGAAGTGCGCATGGACGCTCAATCTCGCCTGCACGTGGCCGGCCTGTCGGTGGACGGGGCGGGGGCGAGCGCCTCGGGCGGCTCGCGGGCGGCGGACTGGTTCTTCTCGCAGCGCGACCTGCTCATCGAAGGCGGCACCGTGCGCTGGATCGACGAGCGCCGCAATGCCCCGCCCCTGTTGCTGACCGACGTGCGCCTGGCCGCCCGCAACGGCGGGCGCGTCCACGAACTGGCGCTCGATGCCACGCCGCCTGAAGGCTGGGGCCGCCGGTTCACGTTGCGCGCGGACATGCGCCAGCCGCTGCTGTCCACGCACAGCGGCAAATGGCAGACCTGGGACGGACAGGTCTTCGCCGATCTGCCGCAGATCGACGTCAGCCGCATCGGCCGCTATGTCGCGCTGGACGAGAAGGTCCGCGAGGCGCGCGGCGCGCTTCGCGGCTGGGGCGACGTGCGCGATGGGCGCCTGGTGGGCGCCACCGTCGACCTCGGACTGGAAGGCGTCGACGCCACGCTGGTGCCGGGGCTCGCGCCGCTGGTGCTCAAGTCGACCAGCGGGCGGGTGGCGTACAAGGACGTCGACGGCACCTTCGAGCTGTCCACCACCGGGCTGGCGTTCGAGACCGACGACGGCGTTCGCTGGCCGGGCGGCAACCTCTGGCTGCAGTTGGCGCAGCCGCGCGGACGCAGCGCGGCGCGCGGGGCGGTCCGCGCGGATCGGCTCGACCTGCGCATGCTCGGCCAGCTCGCCGACCGCCTGCCCCTGGGCGAGGCCGTGCACCGCGCGCTCGGCGCCCGTGCGCCGGCCGGCCTGGTCGAGCGGGTCGAGGGCGACTGGGACGGTCCGATCGAGGCGCCGCGGCGCTACCAGCTGCGCGGCCGCGTCAGCGGCATGGCGCTGGCGGCCGAGCCGGCGGCGCAGGCCGGCCACGCCGGGCGGCCCGGACTGGAAGGCGCGACGGTGGAATTCGAGGCGACGCAGGCCGGCGGCACGGCCAGCATCGCCATGCAGCAGGGCGCGCTGGAGTTTCCGGGCGTGTTCGACGAGGCGCGCATCCCGATCGACTCGCTGTCCGCGCGCACGCAATGGAAGGTCGACGGCGACAACATCCAGGTGCAGGTGAACAACCTTCGCTTTGCCAATGCCGATGCGCAGGGCGAAGCCCGCCTGAGCTGGCGCACCAGCGATCCCGCAACCTCGTCCGGCCACGACCGCTTCCCCGGCGTGCTGGACCTCGAAGGGCGCCTGGGCCGGGCCGACGGCACGCGCGTGTGGCGCTACCTGCCGCAGCACATTCCGCTGCATGCGCGCGAATACGTGCGCGACTCGGTGACCGCCGGACGCGCCAGCGAGGTCACCTTCCGGGTGCGCGGCGATCTGTGGGACATGCCCTTCACCGAACCGGCCAAGGGCGAGTTCCGCATTGCCGCCAAGGTCTCCGACGTGACCTTTGCCTATGTTCCGCCGACCGTCTCGCGCGACCCGGCCAACAGGGAGAGCGTCGCCGCACTGGCCTGGCCTGCGCTGACGGACGCCAGCGCCGAGCTGGTCTTCGAGCGTGCCGGCATGCGGGTGAACAACGTGCGCGGGCGCCTGGCCGGCGCCAACGGCATCGAACTGGCCCGGGGCGAGGCCGGCATTGCCGACATGTCGGTCGAAGCGCCCCTGCTGCACGTCGATGCGCAGGCCGCCGGCCCGCTGGCCGAGGCGCTGCGTGTGGCAGTGCCGCTGGCCGGGCCGGCGAAGGACTACGTGGCCAAGGTGCGCGCCACCGGCCGTGCCGAGTTCAAGCTGCAGCTGGACATGCCGCTCGAGGACATGGAGAAGACCAAGGTCCAGGCCAGCGTCGGCCTGGCCGACAACGAGCTGCAACTGGCGCCCGACCTGCCCACGCTGTCGCAGACGCGCGGCACCGTGCACTTCACCGAGGGCGGCTTCAACCTGGCCGGCCTGCGTGCCCGGCTGGCCGGCGGAGACATGCGGCTGGACGGCAAGGGCCGCTACGGCGCCAAGAACCAGGACATGGCCTTCAAGATGCAGGGCGATCTCGACGCCGACGGCCTGCGCGCACAACAGTCGGCCGCCTGGCTGGCCATCCTGGGGCGGCGCATGCGCGGCAGCACGCCGTACCAGGCCGATTTCAGCCTGCGCGACGGCCAGACCGAATTCTCGTTCTCGAGCAGCCTGCAGGGGCTGGAGCTGCAACTGCCCGCGCCGCTGTCCAAGCCGGCCGGGCAGGCCATGGCGCTGCGGGTGGAAAAGAAGCTGCTGCCGCGCGGGGCGGCCCAGGGCGGCGTGCTGCCGCCGCAGCAGGACCGCATCAGCATCAGCCTCGGCAGCACGGCGTCGGCGCATTGGCTGCGCGACCTCGGCAGCGGCCAGCCGAAGGTGGTCAACGGCGGCATCGTGCTGGGGCAGGGCGCGGCCGACGCCACGGTGGCGCCCGCGGCCGGCGTGCTGGCGCGGCTGCAACTCGAGAGCTTCGACATCAGCGCCTGGCAGGCACTGTTCCGCGCCCCGGCGAAGGCAGGAGGCGAGCCGGCAAGCGGGCCGGACGAGGACGCGCTGCCCTATCTGCCGAACGTCCTCGCCGTACGCGCGCGCGAACTGCGCCTGGCCGGCCACAGCCTTCATAACGTGGTGCTGGGCGGCAGCCGCGAGGGAACGCTGTGGCGCACCAACATCGACGCCGACGAGCTCAGCGGCTATCTCGAATACGGGCATGCGCAGGCCGGGCGGGTGCTGGCGCGGCTGGCGCGCCTGCGCATTGCGCGTACGGAGGCAGGCGAGGTCGAGTCGTTGCTCGACGAGCGCACCCTCACGCTGCCGGCGCTGGACATCGTGGTGGACGACTTCGAGCTTTATGGCCGCAAGCTCGGCCGCGCCGAAGTCCAGGCGGTCAACATCGGCGGCGCGCGGCGCGAATGGCGGCTCGACCGCCTGCGCCTGACCGTGCCCGAGGGCGCCTTCAACGCCCAGGGCAGCTGGGCCACGCCGGAAGGCGGCTCGGCCGGCGACGATCGCCGCACGACCATGGATTTCCAGCTCGACATCAAGGACGCCGGCGCCCTGCTCGGGCGCCTGGGCATGAAGGACGTGCTGCGCCGCGGCGACGGCCGGCTCTCCGGCAAGGTGGGGTGGAGCGGCTCGCCCTTTTCCATCGACTACCCGAGCATGGACGGCAGGCTGCATGTCGACGTGCAGAAGGGCCAGTTCCTCAAGGCCGAGCCCGGCATCGCCAAGCTCCTGGGCGTGTTGAGCCTGCAGGCGCTGCCGCGCCGCCTGACGCTGGACTTCCGCGACATCTTCAGCCAGGGCTTCGCCTTCGACTTCATTCGTGGTGATGCCGACGTGTCGCAGGGCGTGGCCAGCACCAACAACCTTCAGATGAAGGGCGTCAATGCGGCGGTGGTGATGGACGGTTCGGCCGACATCAGCCGCGAGACCCAGGACCTGCGCGTGGTGGTCGTGCCGGAGATCACCGCCGGCACCGCCGCGCTGGTGGCCACCGCGATCAATCCCGCCATCGGCCTGGCCACCTTCCTGGCGCAACTGGCGCTGAGCAAGCCGCTGTCGATGGCCGCCACGCAGGAGTTCGACATCGAAGGCACCTGGGACGACCCGAAGATCACCAAGGTGCAGCGCGCGCCGCCGGTCAAGTCCGGCGGCGAGACACCGTCGCAGGACAGGCCCTGAAGGAGCAGACCGACCATGAAAGTAGCAGCCATCCAGATGGTCTCGGCCGTCGCCCGCGAAGCCAACCTGGCGCGCGCCCACCAATTGCTGCGGCAGGCCGCGGAAGCGGGCGCCGAACTCGCCGTGCTGCCCGAGTACTTCTGCACCATGGGCCTGCGCGACACCGACAAGCTGCGGCTGCGCGAGGCGCCGGGCGGCGGCATGGTGCAGGGCTTCCTGGCCGATGCCGCGCGCGAGTTCGGCATGTGGATCGTGGGCGGCACCCTGCCGCTGGAGAGCCCGGAAGAAGACCACGTGCTCAACACCTCGCTGGCCTACGCGCCGACCGGCGAGTGCGTGGCCCGCTACGACAAGATCCACCTGTTCTACTTCGCCAGCGGCGACGAGCACTACGACGAGCGCCGGGTCATCACGCCGGGCAGCCGGCCTGTGGTGTTCGACCTGCCGTCCCGCGACGGCCACCGCTGGCGGGTCGGCATGAGCGTGTGCTACGACCTGCGCTTTCCCGAGCTGTATCGTGCGCTCAGCCGCGCCGGTGCCGAGCTGCTGCTGGTGCCCAGCGCGTTCACCCACACCACCGGCTCGGCGCACTGGGAGGTGCTGCTGCGCGCCCGCGCCATCGAGAACCTGGCCTGGGTGGTCGCGCCCGCACAGGGCGGCCAGCACGAGAACGGCCGCCGCACATGGGGCCAGTCGCTGGTGGCCGATCCGTGGGGCACCGTGCTGGACCAGCAGGCGACGGGCGAAGGCGTGGTGCTGTGCGAGCTGGACATCGGGCTGCTGGAACAGGCCCGCACGCGCCTGCCGGCGCTGACGCATCGCGTGCTGTAAGGCATTCGCCGCGCTGCTTCCCGCTGCCTCCATGTCCGCTGCGACCGCTCCCGACAACGTTCCGCCGACCGCCCTGTGGCAGCGCGCCGGCGCGGCCTATCGCCGGGTGCGCGCGGTCTGGCAGCGTTGGTTCCTGTGGGCCCTGCTGGCGCTGCTGGTGATGGTGCTGGTGACCACCGTGGTCTGGTTGGCCGGCCGGCACGAGGTGCAGCAGGTGCAGGAGGCGCTGGACCGCGACGCCGCCGATGCCGCCGTCGACCTGCGCAGCGGCCTGCAGCGCAATGCCCAGAGCCTGCGTGCGCTGCGGGTCGATGCCGATCCGATGCATTGGAACGACGACGCGCGCGAGTTGCTGCGCACCCACCGCGAATGGCTGCGCATCCAGTGGCTCGACGCCCGCATGGCCGTGCGCGAGAGCGCGTTCACGCCCTATCGCATGCCGGTGTTCGACAGCGACACCCGCGCGGCCGGTCGCGGCGACGTCAGCCAGGCCTGCGCCAACGCGCGCAAGGACGGAACGCCCACGTACGTGCCGAGCCGGTTCGTCATGATGGCCAACGGTGGCGGGCTGGAGGTCGTGCAGATCTGCCTGGCGCTCGACGGCGGCGGCTACATGCTGGCGGCCTACAGCCTGCGCGACACCCTGACCGAACTGGTGGCACCCTCGTTGCGGCGCGGGCAGGAGGTGTCGCTGGTCGAGCCCGACGGCACCCGGCTGGCAGTGGTCGGCGCTCCGCGGCGCAGCGGCACGCGGGTCTTCACCGCCTTGCAGCCCATCGACCTGCAGGGCATGCGCCTGGGCCTGCGCATCGACGGCTGGCGCGCCGCGCCCGACCTTTTCCCCAACCTGCTCACCGGGCTGGTGACGTTCATCTCGATCGCGCTGGTGTCGGTGCTGATCCTGCTGGCGCGCGACACGCGCCGGCGGCTCAAGGCCGAGCGCGACCTGGCCGACTCCCTGGCCTTTCGCAAGGCCATGGAAGACTCGGTGGTGACAGGCCTGCGCGCACGCGACCTGCAGGGCCGCATCACCTACGTGAACCCGGCCTTCTGCGACATGGTCGGCTTCGACGCCGAGGAGCTGATCGGCCAGCATGGGCAGCTGCCCTATTGGCCCACTGAGCTGGCCGAGGAGTACGAGAAGCGCCAGGCCGTGCGCCTGGCCGGCGCGCCGCCGCCGCGCGAGGGCTTCGAGTCGGTGTTCATGCGCAAGGACGGCACGCGTTTTCCCGTGCTGATCTTCGAGGCGCCGCTGATCAGTGCGGACCGCGTTCAGACCGGCTGGATGAGCGCCTTCGTCGACCTCAGCGAACAGCGCCGCGTCGAAGAGCTGTCGCGCGCATCACAGGAGCGTCTGCAGGCCAGCGCCCGCCTGGCCACGGTCGGCGAGATGGCATCGCTGCTGAGCCACGAACTGACGCAACCGCTGGCTGCCATCTCCAGCTACGCCAACGGCTCGCTCAACCTGCTCGAGCCGGGCGCCGGCCCCGGTCAGGCCGCCGACGACCTGCGCCTGGCGCTGGCCCGCATTGCCGACCAGGCCACTCGCGCGGGCCGCGTGATCCGCAGCGTGCACGACTTCGTGCGCCGGCGCGAAGGGGCGCGCGAGGCCGTTGCGCCGTCGGATCTCATCGATGCCGTCCTGCCCCTGGTCCAGCTGCAGGCGCGCAAGCTGGGCGTGCGCATCGAACTGCGCGTGGCGCCCGGCCTGCCGCCAGTGCTGTGCGACCGGACGCTGGTCGAGCAGGTGCTTCTGAACCTGGCCCGCAACGGCATGCAGGCCATGGATGCGCCGGGCATCGTGCGGCGCGAGTTGAGCCTGCGCGCGGTGCTGCTCCAGGGCGGCCGGGCAGAGGGCCGGCGCTGGATCGAGTTTGCCGTGGCCGACATCGGCGCGGGCATCGACGACCAGGTCGCGCAGCGCCTGTTCACCCCCTTCTTCACCACCCGCGGCGACGGCATGGGCCTGGGCCTGAGCCTGTGCCGCACCGTCGTCGAGCAGCACGGCGGCGCGCTCATCCACGAGCCCAACAAGCCGCGTGGCACCGTCTTTCGATTCACTCTCGCGGCGGCGGGCATCTCGCCGCCGCCTTTCTGACCATGCAACCCCTGATCGATGGCCTGATCTTCATCGTCGATGACGACGCCAGCGTGCGCGAGGCGCTCGCCTGGCTGCTGCGCTCGCGTCGCCTGCACAGCGAGCACTTCTCCGGCGCCGAATCCTTCGAGGAGCGCCTGGCGGCCGAGGAGAACCCGGCCGCACCCCCGCAGCCCCGCTGCCTGCTGCTGGACGTACGCATGCCCGAGACCAGCGGGCTGGTGCTGTTCGAACGCCTGCGCGAGCGTGGGTGGCTCGACGCCATGCCGGTGATCTTCCTGACCGGCCACGCCGACGTGCCGACGGCCGTGGACATGGTCAAGCTGGGTGCGTTCGACTTCTGCGAGAAGCCTTTTTCCGACAATGCGCTGGTCGACCGGATCGAGCAGGCGCTGGGCGAATCGGCGCGTGCCATCGCCGCCCAGGCCGAGCGTCGCGTCATCGCGGCGCGGCTGGCCGAACTGACCGATCGCGAACGCCGGGTGGCGCAGCTGGTCATCGAGGGGCTGCCCAACAAGCTGATCGCCGACCAACTGTCGATCAGCGTGCGAACGGTCGAGGTGCACCGCGCGCGCGTATTCGAAAAGATGGAGGTCAAGTCGGCCGTGGAACTGGCCAACCTGTTGCGCGGGATGCCACGGGCAGCCTGACAGCTACCCGTGGTGGGAATGAGCGTGGCGCTCAGCCGCGGGCTGCCGGCGCGCGCTCGCCGGTGAAGATCTCGACGCGGCGGTTCTGTGCCCGGCCGGCCGCGGAGTTGTTGTCCGCCACCGGTTCGCGCGAGCCTCGCCCGTCGATGCGGATGGCCGCTGCCGGCACGCCGCGCGAGACGAGGTAGTCGCGCGTGCTGGCGGCGCGCTGGATCGACAGCGGGTCGTTGATCGCGTCGGTGCCGGTGTTGTCGGTGTGGCCGATGATGCGCACTTCGGCGTTCGGGTTGTTGCGCAGCCCCGTGGCGAACTGGTCGAGGATCGGCGCGAAGTTCGACTTGATGTTGGCCTTGCCGGTGTCGAACGACACGTCGCTCGGGATGTTCAGCTTGAGCTCGTTGTTGGCCGTTTGCGTGACCGCCACGCCGGTGCCTTGCGTGGCCTGCTCCATCTGTTGCTTCTGATTCTCCATGCGCTGGGACCACAGGTAGCCGCCGGCCGCGCCTGCCAGCGCACCGATGGCCGCGCCGGCGCCGATCGCGCCGCGGTCGCCGCCGGTCATCGAGCCGATGGCCGCGCCGGCCAATGCGCCGGCGCCGGCACCGATGCCGGTCGTCTTCTGGGTGTCGCTCATGTTGGCGCAGCCGCTGGCGAGGATGCCGGTGGCTGCGACGCAAAGAATCAGTCTCTTCATTGGATGCCCTTCCTGGGAATGAGGTTGGCGGCCATTATGCGAAGGTCGGGCACGCCGGGCGTGTCAGCCAAAGTCAACGCTTGGTGCCGGGCTCGTCGTCGGCATCGTCCGGCCCGTTGTCCTTGCGTCCCGAGAACATGGTCCACCAGACAATCAACACCAGCACCGCGAGGGCGGCCAGGGCTTCCAGCAAAATCAGACCCATGAAAAGTGGACTCCGTGCGCTCGTTGGGAGCGTGATCCTAGCAACCCTGGCTGCGTGCAGTACCGGGCCGCGCCGCTCGCTCGAGGGGCCGCCGACGCCGCCGGCGGCCCGCCCCGAAGCGCCGTTGCCCCCGCTGACCGGCTCGCTGGCCCATCCCAAGAGCCGATGGGTGCCCGCGCCCTGGAGCGAACTGCCGGGCTTTTCCGAGGATGCGCTGAACGAGGCCTGGGTCGCCCTC
Source organism: Variovorax sp. (assembly GCF_035634955.1). Classification (GTDB taxonomy): domain Bacteria; phylum Pseudomonadota; class Gammaproteobacteria; order Burkholderiales; family Burkholderiaceae_C; genus Variovorax. The sequence continues at coordinate 265,885 of NZ_DASQBZ010000015.1, forward strand.
ATCGCCAATTGCGCGCGCCCGAATGCCGCCATCGCGCCGCTGTGCGGCGAGATGCGCCAGCTCTCGCTGGCCGACGAGGCACAGCAGCGCGAATGGATGATGCAGCGGCTGCAGCCCTACCGTGTCGAATCGATGTCCGGGCAGGCCAGCGGCAAGCTCACCAGCTATTACGAGCCCATCTTCGACGGCGCGCGGCGTCCCGACGCGACGCACACCGTTCCGATCTACGCGCCGCCGGCCGGACTGGCGCAGGGCCGTCCCTGGTTCACGCGCCAGCAGATCGACACGGTGGCACAGGCGCAAGCGGCACTGCGCGGGCGCGAACTCGTCTGGCTGGCCGATCCGATCGATGCGCTGATGCTGCACATCCAGGGGTCCGGGCGCGTGCGGCTGACCGAGCCGAATGGCGTGCAGCGCGTGGTGCGCCTGGCCTTCGCCGGGTCGAACGAACAGCCGTATCGCAGCGTCAATCAATGGCTGCTCAGCCAGGGCGTCACGCGCATCACGCCGTGGCCCGACGCAACCAAGTCCTGGGCGGCGGCCAATCCCGATCGCCTGCAGCAACTGCTCTGGAGCAATCCGCGCTACATCTTCTTCCGCGAGGAGCCGATGAGCGAGGTGGATGCCGCTTTCGGGCCGCGCGGGGCGCAGGGCGTGCCGCTGACTGCCGGGCGGTCGATCGCGGTCGACCGCGACAGCATTCCCTACGGCACGCCGGTGTGGCTGGCCTCCAGCGGGCCTGCGGTCCAGCTGAACCGCCTGGTCGTGGCGCAGGACACCGGCAGCGCCATCGTCGGCGCGGTGCGGGCGGATTTCTTCGCCGGCACCGGGCCGGAAGCCGGACGGCTGGCGTCCGCGGTCGACCAGCCGTTGCGGCTGTGGGTGCTGTGGCCGCGCGCCGAGCGGCAAGCTTCGCAACCCTGAAGCCGTCACGCCGGGCGTGAAGCCCGGTGTCATCGATCCTTCACGGGGGTTGCACGGCGCTGTCATGTCGCGTTTCTATGGTCGTGGGCTGTCTTCTTCCCCACACCAAGAAACATGACCGAACCCACGAACGCCTTTCGTCCGTCGCGCCGCCTGGCACTGAAGTTTCTCTCCGCCCCGTTGCTGCCCCTGGGCGGCGCCGCATTCCTGACCGCCTGCGGCGGCGGCTCTGATTCGCCGGCACCGGCGCCGGCGCCGGCGCCCGCACCCGCCCCGGCGCCTGCCGCGGCCACGCCCAACTACGTGTCGGCCACGTTCGGCAGCATGCCCGCGCCCAGCCTGGCGGACCCGGCCGCCATGGCCACCACCAGCGTTGCCTCGGTCATGAAGGTGGCCTTCGACGACGGCAGCAGCAAGAGCTACCAGCTGGCCTACCGGCCCTTCTTCATCACCGGCGACCAGGTGCCGGACGGTAACGGCGGCAAGGTGCTGGCCGGCGGCTACTTCGATGCGCGCAACCAGCCGATCATCGACGCCTCGGTGCCCGGCAAGGAGCGCCAGTTCTTCTCCGACTGCCCCGACGGCAGCTCGCTGCTGGCACTGGACAACGCCAGCGTGCCGGGCCTGCGCGGCAAGGCCGTGTTCGCGGTGGTCCAGTTCGAATATGCATCGCGCGACCAGGCCGGCAACGACACCTACGGCACCTTGCCTTCACCCATCGCCGTGCTCACGCTCGACCAGGATCCGGCCACCGGCAAGCTCGAGCTGGCCAAGTACCACAACGTCGATACGTCGGCCGCCCACGGACTGTGGATCACCTGCGGTGCCAGCCTGTCGCCGTGGAACACCCACCTGTCGAGCGAGGAATACGAACCCGACGCCTTCACCGCGGCCGGCTCCGCCTCGTTCAAGGCTTTCAGCCGGAACGTGTTCGGCGAAGAGACGACGGCCCGGCCGTACCACTACGGCCACCTGCCGGAGGTGACGGTGAACCCGGACGGCACCGGCACCATCACCAAGCACTATTGCCTGGGTCGCATCTCGCACGAGCTGGTGCAGGTCATGCCGGACAAGCGCACCGTGCTCATGGGCGACGACGCCACCAACGGCGGCCTGTTCATGTTCGTGGCCGACCGCGAGGCCGACCTTTCCGCGGGCACGCTGTACGTGGCCAAGTACGCGCCGGGTCTGTCGATCGACCCGGCGGCGGCACCGGCCGCGATCAGCTGGATCAACCTGGGGCATGCCACCAGCGCCGAGATCGAGGCCCTGGCCGACACCCTGGCTGCCACCGACATCATGGACCTGAAGACGGTCGACCCGGCCGACGCCAGCTACACCAAGATCTTCTACAACGGCGCGGCGCAGTGGGTGAAGCTCAAGCCCGGCATGGAGAAGGCTGCGGCCTTCCTGGAAACGCACCGCTACGCCGCGCTGGCCGGTGCCAGCATGGCCTTCACGAAGATGGAAGGCACGACGGTCAATGCGGCCGACAAGGTGGCCTACTCGGCCCTGGCCAACATCCAGGACTCGATGATCAGCGGCGGCAAGGGCTGGAGCGCCGACACCAACATCGCGCTGGCCAAGACGCTCAAGGCCGGCGGCATCGCTGCACATCAACTGGGCGCAGGCCAGGGCGATACCGGCGGCGCGGCCATTGCCAGCGAATGGGTGCCGACCTCGACCCGCATGCTGCTGGTCGGCGAGGACATCAGTGCCGATGCGCTGGGCAACACCGCGAATCCGGACCGGATCGCCAGCCCCGACAACCTCAAGTTCTCGGAGAAGATGCGCACGCTGTTCATCGGCGAGGACAGTGGCAACCACGTCAACAACTTCCTGTGGGCCTACAACGTCGACACGAAGGACCTGTCGCGCATCCTGTCGACGCCGGCCGGCGCCGAGTCGACCGGCCTGCATGCGGTGGACGAGATCCACGGCTGGACCTACATCATGAGCAACTTCCAGCACCCGGGCGACTGGAGCGGCCTGCACGCGAAGGTGCAAGCCACGCTCGATCCGCTGATCCGCGCGAACTACAAGGATCGCTATGGCGCGGCGGTGGGCTACCTGACGGCCGATCCGCTGCAGCCCTCGCTCCAGGCCAGCGCGGCCTGAAGGCGTGGCGGCCGCGGCGCGCGAGGCCCGCGGCCGCTTACTTGGCCGGCGGCGCCGGGACCGGCGTCACCGTCTCGCGCAGCACGCCGCCGCCCATCACGCTGCCGCTCGTGCTGGCGCCGCCCCCGGCGCCGCGCACGCGCGCCTGGCAGTCCGCCTGGTCGGCCGCCGGAAGGCGCTTGCAGCGGTCCAGCGCGTTGGCCTCTTCGGAGGTCGCGTTCTCGTGCGTCAGTGCACCTTGACCCGCAGCCTGCCGGGCGGCGCCTGCCTCGCGCAGGCAGGCCTGCCGGTCCTGCTGTACGCCGTCGCAGTTGGGTGGGGCGGTGCCGGGGGTGCCCTGTGCCCAACTGGCGCCGGCCAGGCAAAGTACGCCCAGGGCAAGCGCCGTACGTGGCATGTGAATACGCATGGGGTTCCTCGATGTCGTGGCTTCGGGGCCCAGTATGAACGCTCGGGCGCCGAGGCGCACCGCGCCTGTCAATGTCGCGCCGGATCGATATTGCGCGCCGTGCCCAGCAAGGTGGCGCACAAGGTTTCTTCGCCGCCTTCGACTGCGTAGACCTCGGCCGCGCAGATCGTCAGCAGGCGGCCTGCGTCGACCACCCGCCCGCGCGCGCGCAAGTGCGTGCCGCGGGCCGGCGCCATCAGCTTGAGCGTGCCGTCGATGGTGGCGTTGATCCAGCCGTTCGGCAGCACGGTGCCGGCCGCCGACACCGCGGCGAAGTCGGCGATGGCGAACACGGCGGTCGCCTGCAACTGGCCAGGACGGAAGCAGAACGCATCGAGCACCGGCATGCGGATCTCGGAGCGGCCAGCCTCCAGATGGTCGAACTGCAGCTGCAGCGTGCGGGCCATCGGCATCGCCAGCACTGCTTCGCGGACCTGTTGCGCATTGCTCATGCAAGGCTCCTGGTGGACGGGCCCCGAGCGTCGCGCGCCTGCTCCGCGCGATGCAATCACCTGCGCGACGGTTTGTCGCAGAATCGGCGGCTTGCACGTCGTTCCTGTCACTCATGCGTCATGCCCATGAATACTCACGAGTCCGGCCGATCAGGCCATGACAAGGGGCCGCCCTATCGTGGCGGCTGCCTGTGCGGCGCGGTGCGCTACGAGGTCGGCACCGTGATCGACCGGGCCTCGCATTGCCACTGCAGCATGTGCCGCAAGGCGCACGGGGCCGCGTTCGCCACCTACGCCACCGTACCGGCGGAGCACTTCCGGATCACCCAGGGCGCGGATTCGCTGCGCAGCTATGTCTCATCGCCGGGCAACACGCGCACCTTCTGCATGCACTGCGGGTCGCCGATCACCTGGGTGAGCGAACATGCGCCGGACCAGGGCAGCGTCGACGTGACCCTGGGCACGCTGGAGACGGCCGTCCAGGTGCCGCAGCAGTGGCACATCTTCGTGGCGTCCAAGGCGCCGTGGTACGTCATCGACGATGGCTTGCCGCAATGGCCGCAGCGACGGCCGCGCGGCACCGCCCGGCCCGGCACGGGCGAGCCGTCGTGAGCCAATGCCGCTGCGGCCGCGCGGACAGGGCCTTTACAGTCGCGCAATGACCGAGAACGAGACCAGGGAAGAAATCGTCCGCGTTGGCCGCAGCCTGTTCGAGCGCGGGCTGGTGCATGCCACGGCCGGCAACATCAGCGTGCGCCTGGACGATGGCGGCTTTCTCATCACCCCCACCGACGCCTGCCTGGGCTTTCTGGATCCGGCGCGGCTGGCGCGGCTCGACGCCAGCCTGCAGCAGGTGGCCGGCGACCGTGCCAGCAAGACCATCGCGCTGCATGCGCGCATCTATGGCAGCGCACGGCGCTTCGACGCCGGCACCGCCTGCGTCATCCATACCCATTCCACGCACTGCGTGGCGCTCACGCTCGATGCCGACGGCGGAGCCGAGCTGCTACCCGCCCTCACGCCGTACTTCGTGATGAAGGTCGGCCACGTGCCGCGCATTGCCTACCGCCGCCCCGGCGCCGCCGAGGCGGCCGAGGCGGTGGCGCAGGCCATCGAGCGCTATGGCGCGCGCGGCACGCCGATCCGCGCGGTGATGCTCGAGCGCCTCGGCCCGAATGTCTGGCACGACACGCCGGCCGCCGCCATGGCAACGCTCGAAGAGCTGGAAGAGACGGCGCGCCTGTGGTGGCTGGCCGGCAGCCGCGGCGGCGAGCACCGTCCGGCGCCGCTGGACGAGACACGCATCGACGAACTGCGCCGCCAGTTCGGCGCCCGCTGGTGATCGGCGCCGGCACAACGAAAGACCCATCCGAGAAAAGCACATGCCACGATTCGCAGCCAACCTGTCGATGCTCTACACCGAGCTCGATTTCCTCGACCGATTCGACGCCGCCGCGCGCGATGGCTTCGGCGCCGTCGAATACCTCTTCCCCTATGACTACGACGCACGCGAGTTGCGCGCACGGCTGGACGCCAACGGGCTGCAGCAGGTGCTGTTCAATGCACCGCCGGGCGACTGGGGCGCCGGCGAACGCGGCCTGGCCTGCCTGCCCGGGCGCGAGGCGGAGTTCCGCGAAGCGATGCTGCGCGCGCTCGACTATGCGCATGCGCTCGACTGCCCACGCATCCACGTCATGGCCGGCCTGGTGCCGGACGGCATGGCCCGCGAGGCGCTGGCCGGCGGCTACGTCGACAACCTGCAATGGGCCGCGCAGCAGGCGGCCCAGGCCGGTCGCGACGTGCTGATCGAGCCGATCAACACGCGCGACATCCCGCGCTTCTTCCTGAACCGGCAGGACCATGCGCACGAGATCGTGCAGGCGGTCGGCGCGCCCAATCTCAAGGTGCAGATGGACCTGTACCACTGCCAGATCGTCGAGGGCGACCTCGCCATGAAGATCCGCAAGCACCTGCCGAGCGGCCGCGTCGGGCATTTCCAGATCGCCGGCGCACCGCAGCGGCACGAGCCCGACGTGGGCGAGATCAACCACGACTACATCTTCGAGGTGATCGACGAAGTCGCGGCCGCCTGCGGCTGGCAGGGCTGGGTGGGCTGCGAATACCGGCCCGCGCGCGGCGCGGTGCCCGGCGGCACGTCCGACGGCCTGGGCTGGCTGCGCCGGCGGCTGGCGGCCGGAGCCGCCGCGCCGTGAAGCTCGAGGCCCTGCACATTCCGCGCGTGCTGCGCGGCTTCGAAAGCGCAGCCGCCGAAGTGTTCGACGTACGCATCGAGGGCGCCCACGTGGCGGACATCGTCGCCTCGCCCGTCCAGCGGGCGCGCGGCATGCTGATCAGCGCCCCGGTCGACGCCCACGTGCACATCGACAAGGCCTTCTCCGTACGCGAGGTCGGCGCCGCCAACGGCGACCTGTTCACGGCGATCGACCGAACCGCGCGGCATCGGGCGCAATGGCGCGCCGAGGATATCGAGCAGCGCATGGAACGCGCGGTGCGCGAAGCCTGGCAGTGCGGCACCCGCGCAATGCGCACGCACCTCGACTGGCCCGACGCGGAGCCGCCGGTGGCGCTGCAGTGCTTCGAGCGTGTGCGCGAGCGCTGGCATGGGCGCGTGACGCTGCAGTTCGTGGCGCTGACGCCGCTGGATGTCTTCGCCGACGCGCGGGCGGCGCGGCGCATTGCCGCGGCGGTGCGCCAGGCCGGCGGGGTGCTGGGCGCCTTCGTCTATCGGAACGAAGGCATCGTGCACAAGCTCGGCCACGTCTTGGACCTGGCGCAGGAGTTCGGGCTGGCGCTCGATTTCCACGTCGACGAGGGCCTGGATGCCGACGCCACCGGGTTGCGCGCCATCGCGCAGCTGGCACTCGCGCGCGGGCTGGCGCGGCCCATCACCTGCGGCCACGCCTGCTCGCTGTCGGTGCAGGACGCGGTGCAGGCGCGCGACACGCTGCGCCTGTGCGCCGAGGCCGGCATCGCGCTGGTCGCCCTGCCGACCACCAACCTCTACCTGCAGGGCGCGTGGGACGAGACACCGCTGCCGCGCGGCATCACTCGCATCCGCGAGGCTGCCGTGGCAGGCCTGCGCGCCTGCCTGGCGACCGACAACGTGCAGGACGCCTTCTACCCCTATGGCAGCCACGACCTGCTGCAGGTCTTCGGCCTGGGCGTCCAGATGGCGCACCTGGCGCCGGCGACGGACTGGTTCGATGCGATCACCGTCAGCCCGGCGCGGGCCCTGGAGCTGGACTGGAGCGGGCACATCGCGCCGGGCTGCCCGGCGGACCTGGTGCGACTGGCCGCCGCCGACGAGCATGACCTGCTGCACGCCGGGGGCCTGCAGCGCACCGTGATCCGCGACGGCCGCCCGTTGCGGCAGGATGAGCAGCAGGTCGAACAGTACGAGGAAACCGCAACATGACCATGGGCAAACCGATGGCCCGCTACGCTGCCGCCCGGCGCGTGGGCGATTTCGTCTTCATGAGCGGGGTGGTGGCGGTCGACCCGTCCACGCGCCGCGCCGTCGCCAGCTACGAGGAGCTTCCCGAGACGGCGCGCACCGCGCTGCAGGCACTGGGCTACGCCACCGGCCAGATGTCGGTGGACGTGTTCGAGGCGCCCATCGTGGCGCAAAGCTGGTTCGTCCTCGAGCGCATCCGCGCGCTGGCGGCCGAGCACGGCGGCACCATGGAAGACGTGGTCAAGCTGGTCCAGTACTTCCGGCGGCTGGACCACTACCCGGCCTACAGCCGCGTGCGCGGCCTGTTCTACCCCGGCGATCCACCGGTCAGCACGGTGGTGGAAGTGTCGAACTTCCTGCCGGGCGACAACGTGTGGATCGAGGTCGAGGCGACCGTGTACCTTCCCCGCGCCTGAAGGCGGGCGCGGTGCCGCCGGCGGCTCACCCCCGCCGGACCGAGGGGCGCGACTGTTCGGTGATGGCCTTGATCAGCGCATGCGCCTGCAGCGGCTTGGCCACGTGGTTGTCGAAGCCCGCCTCGAGCGCGCGCTTGCGATCCTGGGCGCGCGCGAAGGCCGTCAGCGCCACCGCATACAGTCGGGGTTGTTGTTGCGCCTGCCCGATCCTGCGCACTTCGCGCACCAGCTGGTAGCCGTCGTTGCCCGGCAGCCCGATGTCGCTCACCAGGATATCCGGCCACTTCTTTTCGAGCGTCTGCAGTGCCGAGCCGAAATCCGTCGCCAGCATGACCACGGCGCCGGCGTCCTGCAGCACCACCTGCACCAGTTCCGCCGCGTCCTGGTTGTCCTCGACCACCAGCACCGTCTTGCCGGCCAGTGGCGCGTCGCTTGTCGCCTCGCGTGTCTGGTCCGTGTCGATCGCCGGGAGGCCTGCCGGCGGCCGCCCAACCGCGGGCAGCAGCACCTCCAGCGTGGCGCCCTGGTCCGGCCCCGGACTGCTTGCGCTGACCGACCCGCCGTGCAGCTCCGTCAGGTGCCGCACGATCGACAGGCCCAGCCCCAGGCCGCCATGCACACGGTTGCCCGGCGCATCGCTTTGCGCGAATCGATCGAACAGGTGCGCCATGAAATCGGCTGAAATGCCCTTCCCGTGGTCCTGCACCGTCAGCCGGAGCTGGTCGCCGCTGCGGTGCAGGCCCACCTTCACTTCGCCACCGGCGTGCGAGAACTTGACGGCATTGGTCAGCAGGTTCCACACGATCTGCTGGAAGCGCGTCGGATCGAGCCAGACGTTGCCCACCGAGTCGCCTTCGCTTTCGATCCGCAGCACGATCCCTTTGGCGCGGATCGGCTCCTCGAGCGCCTCGACCGCCGATTCGACCAGCGCCTTCGGGTCGATCGACTCCGGATACAGGCGCAGCTTTCCGGCGTTGACGCGCGAGACGTCGAGGATGTCGCTGATGATCTGGGTCTGGGCCTTGACGCTGCGGTCGATGGCGGCCAGTGCCTTGGTCACGTGTTGGGGGCTGGCGCCGTGCTTTTGCAGCAGGTGCACCCAGCCCGCGATCGCGTTGAGCGGCGTGCGCAACTCGTGCGACAGCACGGCGACGAAATCGTCCTTGGTCCGGCTCTGGCGTTCGGCCGTCGCGCGCGCAGCCTGCTCGCGCTCGAGGACTTCCTGGCGTCGCAGTTCCAGTTCGCGCCGCTCCGAGACATCCACCGCCACGCCGACGCGCAGCCCGGGCTCGACATGGTTGGACATGCTCCATTCCAGGTGCCGCTGCGTGCCGTCGGCGCCATTCAACGGAAACGCCGCTTCCCAGGACGGTTCGTCATCGTGCGTCGAGCGCATCTTGTCGGCAACGATGTCGGCCCACGCGGGCGGGGCGAAGTCGGCCACCGCCCGGCCGACCAGTTCGGCAGCCGGACGGCCGAGCATGCGCTCGAGCGCCGGGTTGACGTCGGCGAACCGCCCTTGCGCGTCCACCAGCGCCATGCCGCTGGGCGCCTGGTTGTAGATTGCGCGAAAGCGAAGTTCGCTGCGGCGAAGCAGGTCTTCGGCCATGCGGGCGCGCACCAGCGCCTGCAATGTGGCGACGAGCATCGCGGGCTCCGCCGGGTGCACCAGGTACGCATCGGCGCCGGCATTCAGGCCCGTGACCTTGTCGGCGTCCTGGACGTAGGCCGCAGACAGGTGGATCACCGGCAGCCGGGCCGTGGCCGGCTGCATGCGCAGGCGATGGCAGACCTCGAAGCCGTCGATGTCCGGCAGATGCACATCCAGCACGATCGCCGAAACATTGCCCTCGCTCGCCAGGGCCAGTGCCTGTTCCCCGGTGGATGCTTCCTCCGTCCGGAAGTCCGCCGCGCGCAGCACCCGGGCGGTGGAATAGCGGGTGGCCGGGTCGTCGTCCACCACCAGGACGGTGTGGCGGGATCGATCGATGGTCGTGTTGATGACGCGAGCGGGCTGCATGCTTCAACTCGCAGTGGCCGCCGGCGGTGCGTCGGGCAGCTGGACGGGAATCACGACCGAAAAGCGCGATCCTTCGCCGAGTTCGCTTTCGACCATGACCTTGCCGCCCAGCAGCGTGGCGAGCTGGCGGCTGAGCGACAGGCCCAGACCGGTGCCGCGCAGGCGCTTCTGCACGGGCGAATCGACCTGGGCGAAGTCGTCGAACACCGCAGCGTGATGCTGGGGCGCGATGCCGATGCCGGTATCCGCCACGGTAAAGCGCACATGGTCGTCGGGCTCGGCCCTGGCGCAGATGCGCACTTCGCCGTGCGTCGTGAACTTGAGTGCGTTCGAGATGAAGTTGCGAAGAATCTGCGACAGCTTGCGGTCGTCGGTATAGAGCCGGGGCAGGCCGACGGGTTCCTCGAACACCAGCGTCAGGTCCGGGTTGGTCAGCATCGGGCGGAACATGCCGCGCAACGCGGAAAACAGGTCGACCATCTCGAACCAGGCCGGCGAGATCTCGACCCTGCCGGCTTCGATCTTTGCCAGATCGAGCAGGTCGTCGATCATTTCGGCGAATTCGGCGGCAGTGGTCTGGATGAACTGCACCTGTCGTTCCTGCTCGCTGGTCAGCGGGCCGTCGACACGGTCCTGCAGCAGCCGCGCGATGCTCCGGATGGCACTCACGGGCGCCCGGAACTCGTGGCTCATGTACGAAAGGAAGCGGCTCTTGAGCTCGGTCGCGTTGCGCAACTGTTCTGCCTGGGCGTCGAGCTCGGCATACAGCGCCACCACGCCACGGTTGGTTTCCTCCAGTTCGGCGCGCAGCGCTGCCAGTTCTCGGTTCGATGCCGCGAGGGCCTCGGCTTGACCGGCGACGGCCGGGTCCGGTTCGTTAGCCTGGTTCATTCGTCTCTCCGTCGCAGCACGACCACCGTCGCATCGTCGCGGTGGCGGCTGTGCTGGCGCACGAGCAGCGCCGCCACCAGCGTAGGGTCGCGGCCGAGCAATGGCAACAGTTTCGCGCCGTCCCATCGTGTCTCGATGCCATCGCTGTGCAGCACGATCAGGCCGTGCTGGGCCCACTCGGCCGTGGTTTCCTCCGGACGCCGGATCTGCAGGCCGGCGGTCCCGTGCTGCGTCAGCAGCGACTTGTCGCAGATGCCGGAAAGCATGCGTCCGACGATGTTGCCGGCGCCGGTGTATCGGAGCGAATCGGCCTGGCCGTCGAGCTCGGCCAGGCAGACGGCGGCACCGCGCGTGGTCTTGAGTTCAGCGTGGATCAGGGCCATCTGGTTGGCCAGCGGCTCCCAGGGCGAGGATTCGAACGTGGCGCAGGCCGCGCCAGAAGCCTTGGCCGCTTCGGGGCCGTGGCCCAGTCCGTCGGCAACCAGCACGCGTGCGCGCGCGCCCTGCATGACCAGCGACCAGCCGTCGCCGCATTCGGTCTCGCCCGGCGCTGGCAGGCACACCGCGCCGAACTGCAGTTCACCGGCTCGCGACCGCGTGCCCGGCTGCGCCGGATCCGGCCCGACGCGTACGACGCAGACCGTGCCGTCCGGGCACGACGAGTGAATGTCGAATTCGTTGGCCAACCGACGTACCGCGCCCAGGCCGGTGCCCGGGGTGCCGCCGGTCGAGAACCCGTCGCGCAGCGACTGGGCCAGGTCGGCGATGCCGGGCCCCTCGTCGATGCTGACGATCTCGACGCTGCGGTCGTGCGGCCGGGCCGCGACCAGCAGGCGCCCCTGTCGGGCATGCCGGGCCAGGTTTGCGCCGAGCTCGGTTGCGACGATGGCCAGTCGCCCGGCCTGAACGTCGTCCCAGCCGAAGGCCCGCGCCAGCTCGGCGCAATGACGGCGCGCCTGTCCGGTCCCACTCGCCTCCTCGCAGGCGAACGCCCGGTGGGTCCAGCCGCGGATCACTTCCATTTGGTGATGCTGACCCGCGTGCCGCGGCCGGGGGCAGACTCGATGTCGAATTCATTGACCAGCCGCTTGCTGCCCGGCAGGCCCAGGCCCATGCCGTTGCCGCTGGTCCAGCCGTCCGACAAGGCCAGCCGCAGGTCGGCGATGCCCGGGCCCTCGTCCTCGAAATGCAGCTGCAGGCCGCGCCGCGCACCGTCTTCGCGGACGCACCAGCGCATGTGACCGCCGTGGCCGTGCACGAGGGTGTTGCGTGACAGCTCGCTGGCGGCGGTCACCATCTTCGTCTGCTCGACCAGCGAGAACTTGAGCGCCTGGCACAGCAGCCGCACGCGCTGGCGCGCGGCCACGATGTCCTGTTCGGAAGCGATCGGGCAACTTCCGGCAAGGTCAGGGTTCAAGTGCGTTCTCCTGGCGGATCCGGTCGAGCAGCTGCATGCCGCGCTCGACGTTGAGCGCCGTGCGTACGCCGGTCAGCGAAAGGCCCAGCTCGACCAGCGTGATCGCCACCGCCGGCTGCATGCCGACGACAACCGTGTCGGCCGACAGGATGCGTGCGATGCCGGAGATGCTGCTGAGCATGCGTCCGACGAACGAATCGACGATCTCCAGGGCGGAGATGTCGATCATCACGCCGTTGGCGCCGGTGTCCGCGATCTTGGCCGCCAGGTCCTCCTGCAGCGTCATGGCGGTCTGGTCCTGCATGTCCACCTGTATGGTGACCAGCAGCGTCGGGCCCATGCGCAGGATGGGAATGCGTTCCATGCGGGCCCCTCAGGCCGCGCGCGAGACGCGCCAGCCGGTGCGCTGCAGCGCCACCGCGAGCGCGTCGGCCAGCGACGCCTTGGTGGTGATGCCCTGCAGGTCGATGCCCAGGTGCACGATGGTCTGGGCGATCTGCGGGCGGATGCCGCTGATGATGCAGTCGGCGCCCATCAGGCGGATCGCCGTCACGGTCTTGAGCAGGTGCTGCGCCACGAGCGTATCGACCGTCGGCACGCCGGTGATGTCGATGATGGCCAGGCCCGAACCGGTCTCGACGATGCTCTGCAGCAGGCTTTCCATGACCAGCTGGGTCCGGCTGCTGTCCAGCACGCCGATCATCGGCACGGCCAGCACGCCTTCCCACAGCTTGACGACAGGGGTGGACAGCTCCAGCAACTCCTCCTGCTGGCGCCGGATGATTTCCTCGCGCGATTGCTGGAAGGTCGTCACGGTGTGCTGCGCCACCCTGTCGATCAGCGTGGTTACCGACCACAGGGTGCCGGCCAGGGCGGCGGGGTCGCTGCCAAAACGCGCCTGCAGGGCGTCGAACAGGGGCTTTTTCAGTGCGAGGACGAACAGGCTGGTTTCGCCGGCTGTCTCGCCCTTGGCGGCACGGGAGCGCGAAAAGCCGGCCAGGCCCTCGCGCAGGCTGCTCCAGGCGGGCGCGTCCAGGGCATCCGGCGCTCCGCCGGCGCGCAGCCCGTCGCGCAGGCCTTCGAGCAATTGCCGGGCCTCGGCCCGGCTCGACTGACTGGCGATCTGGGCGCCGGCGGGCAAGGCGCCTTGCCATCCTTCGATGAGTTGAGATTCGTCCGCGCTCAAGGCGTCCAGGATGGCCTGGTTTGCTTCTTTCATCCGCCGCTCCGGTATTGTGGGAGCGAAGAGTGTCCTAAAAAAGCTCGGGCGTTTGCAGCCTGCGCCGCGCGACGGCGTGTCCGCCTACAAGAAACCGTGGCGTGGCCGCCTACAGAGGGGCCGCCCGGCTAGCGGGGCTGCACGTACCGCGTGACCGTCGGCGCCCCGTCGCCCACGTGGAAGGCCAGCCGGCGCTCGCGCAGGGCGATGTCGGCGGCGGTGGCGCGGTGGAAGCGCCGCAGGTGCTCGGTCCAGGACTCGTCGACGATGTGCTCGACGAAGTGGCCGGGGTCCTGGATGTCGTGCCACAGCGCCCACTCGATGGCGCCCTGGCTCAGCCGCACCCGGCGGGTCTCTTCCATCACACGGCGGAAGGCATCCGCGCGTGCAGCGTCGATCCGGTAGTCGATCTGGATGACCACGCGGCCGTTCTCGTCGGGCTTGCGCCCTGGCGGATGGGTGGCCCAGCCTTCCCGCGCCGGGCTGACGTCGTCTTCCTCGGGGCGGTCGCGCACCGCGCGCACCGCCACCAGCATCGAGGCCACGCCGCTGGACGCCGCGATGAGCAGCGCCGTGCGCAGGTCGGTCACGGTGGCGATCTGGCCCCACAGTGCGGCGCCGATCGCGCTGGCACCCATGATCGCCATCTGGTAGGTGGCCATGCCGCGCGCGCGCACCCAGTCGGGCAAGGCCAGCTGGGCCGAGACCGACAGCGAGTTGGCGGTGGTGATCCACGCCATGCCACCGATGAACATGGCCGGCACGGCGATCCAGGCGTTGGGCGCCACCGCCATCACGGCCGTGGCGCCGGCCTGCGCCACCGCGCCCCAGGTCACCAGCTGGTCGCGCGCCAGGCCCTGGCGCAGGCGCGGCAGCAGCAGCACGGCGAAGATGGCACCGCTGCCCATGGCCGCCAGCAGCAGGGTGAAGGTGCCGGCGTCGCCGCCCTCGAGCCCGCGTGCGAGCAGTGGCAGCAGGGCCAGCAGGGCGGTGGAGTGGAAGAAGAACAGCGAGATGCGCAGCAGCACCGCCCGCATGCGCGGCGACTGGCGCACGAACTGGACGCCCACGCGCATGGCGCTGACGAGCCGCTCGCGGCCCAGCGGGTTGGGCCGGTGCTCGCGCCGCCAGCGCATCACCACGAAGCCGGACACCACCGACAGCACGGCGTTGAGCGCGAACACCCAGACGCTGCCGGCGCTGGCAATGAGAAAGCCGGCCAGCAGCGGCCCGACGATGCGCGACGCGTTCATCGCGATCCCGTTCAGGCCCAGTGCCGCCGGCAGGTGCGTGCGCGGCACCAGTTCCGGCACGATCGCCGAGAAAACCGGCCAGCGCAGCGCAAGCCCGATGCCGTTGGCGAAGGTCAGCGCCAGCAGCAGCGGCGCGTTGATCAGGCCCAGGGCGATCACCGCGCACAGAACGACAGCGGTGCCGGCCAGCCAGAACTGCGTGGCCATCAGCCAGCGCCGGCGGTCGAGCATGTCGGCCAGGGCGCCGCTGGGCAGCCCCAGCAGGAACACCGGCAGGGTGGAAGCCGACTGCACCAGCGCCACCCACAGCGGCGAGGGGTCGAGCGTGGTCATCAGCCAGGCGGCCGCCACGTCGTTCATCCACATGCAGACGTTGGCCATCAGCCAGGTCGTCCACAACATCCGGAACACCGGCAGGCGCAGCGGTTCGAGCGCGCCCACGCGGGGCGCCGGCTTGCGTGCGGGAGGGGCGGCCTGGCCGGTGCTGGCGTCTTCGGCGGTAATGGGCGGCATCAGGCCGTCGATTGTGCGTTGCTTCTCAGCGCCGCTCCGGCCGGCGCTCGGCGACCGGGCGCAGGTGGCCCAGGGGCAGCGCCCGGCTCGACTTGACCTCGCCCAGCGAGAAACTGGTGTGCAGGTCCTTGACGTTGGCCAGGTTCATGAGGTGGTGCTGGGCGAAGCGCGAGAAGCTGTCCAGGTCGGGTGCGACCACCTGCAGCTCGAAGGTGCCGGTGCCGCTGATGTAGTGGCAGGCCACCACTTCGGGCAGTTGCCGGATGGCCTCTTCCAGCCGGCGCGTGGCCTCCAGGTTGACCCGCTCGGCGTCCACCCGCACGAAGGCCAACACGCCCAGCCCGATCTTCTGGCGGTCGATCTCGGCGTGGTAGCCCTTGATGAAACCCTGCGACTCCAGCGCCCTCACGCGGCGCCAGCACGGTGCCGCGGACAGGCCCACGCGCTGCGCCAGCTCGGCATTGGTCAGGCGCGCGTCGGCCTGAAGTTCTTGCAGGATGGCCAAGTCGAACTTGTCAAGGCTTTCCAAGATGTGGCATTTCGAGAAAGAATCTTTCTCAATGATCGCTTTTCTCGACAGAGAACGCAAACATCTATCTTCGGTGCAGGCATACACTTTGCGTAGAACATGGCAAACGTTTCCGACCAGGAAACGTTCAACGAACACCCTGCCCACGAGGCAAGCCAATGGAGACCGCACGATGAATGCACCCCTGCCCGAGCACATCCGCAAGGCGCTGGAAACCGTCACGCTCGACGACAAATACTCCCTGGACTACGGCCGGGCCTTCATGAGCGGGGTGCAGGCGCTGGTCAAGCTGCCCATGCTTCAGCGGGCGCGCGACGGCCTGGCCGGCAAGAACACCGCCGGCTTCATCAGCGGCTACCGCGGCTCGCCGCTCGGCGGCTACGACCAGGCGCTGTGGAAGGCGTCCAAGTTCCTCAAGGGCCAGAACATCGTGTTCCAGCCCGGCGTGAACGAGGAACTGGCGGCCACCGCGCTGTGGGGCACGCAGATGATGGGCTTCGCGCCGGCGGGCTCGAACAGGTTCGACGGCGTGTTCGGCATCTGGTATGGCAAGGGGCCGGGCGTGGACCGCTGCTCGGACGTCTTCAAGCACGCCAACATGGCCGGCACCACCCCCTGGGGCGGCGTGATCGCGGTGGCCGGCGACGACCATATTTCCAAGAGTTCGACGGCTGCTCACCAGAGCGACCACATCTTCAAGGCGTGCGGCACCCCGGTGTTCTTCCCGGCCAACGTGCAGGAAATACTCGACCTGGGCATCCATGCCTTCGCCATGAGCCGTTTCGCCGGCCTCTGGTCGGGCATGAAGACGATCCAGGAGATCGTCGAGTCGAGCGCCACCGCGATGATCGACCCCGAGCGCGTGGAGATCGTCCTGCCGACCGACTTCCAGATGCCCGAGGGCGGGCTGCATATCCGCTGGCCCGACCACGCGCTGGAGCAGGAGGCGCGGCTGATGCACTACAAGTGGTACGCGGCGCTGGCCTATGTGCGTGCCAACCGCCTCAACCACAACGTGATCGAGGGCCCGAACGACCGGCTGGGCCTGATGGCCAGCGGCAAGGCCTACAACGACACCCGCCAGGCGCTGCTGGACCTGGGCCTGGACGACGCCGCCTGCCGCCAGCTGGGCATCCGGGTGCACAAGGTGGCGGTGGTGTGGCCGCTGGAGGCGCAGCTCACCCGCGACTTCGCCACCGGCCTGCAGGAAATCCTGGTCATCGAGGAAAAGCGCCAGGTCATCGAATACCAGCTCAAGGAAGAGCTCTACAACTGGCGCGCCGACGTGCGCCCGAACGTGCTGGGCAAGTTCAACGAGGTCGAGGGCGACTTCTCCGGCGGCGAATGGTCGATGCCGAACCCGACGGCCAACACCCTGCTGCGCGCCAATGCCGACCTGAACCCGGCCCTGATCGCACGCGCGATCGTGCAGCGCCTGAAGAAGACCGGCATCCTGGCGGCGGCCGGCAGCGACATGGCGGCGCGGGTGGAGTCGCAGATGGCCATCCTGGACGCCAAGGAGCGGTCCATGCAGACGCTGCAGCTCGGCGGCGTGAGCGAGGGGCGCCAGCCCTGGTTCTGCTCCGGCTGCCCGCACAACACCAGCACCGTGGTGCCCGAGGGATCGCGCGCCATGGCCGGCATCGGCTGCCACTTCATGGCGACCTGGATGGACCGCGCCACCATCGGCTTCACGCAGATGGGCGGGGAGGGCGTGCCATGGGTCGGCCAGCAGCCGTTCTCGAACGAGAAGCACGTGTTCGCCAACCTGGGCGACGGCACCTACTTCCACAGCGGCCTGCTGGCGATCCGCCAGTCGATCGCCGCGGGGGTGAACATCACCTACAAGATCCTGTACAACGACGCGGTCGCCATGACCGGCGGCCAGCCGGTGGGCGAGCGGCCCGAAGGCCATTCGGTGATCCAGATCGCCGAGAGCCTGCATGCCGAGGGCGCGAAGAAGGTCGTCGTGGTGACCGACGAGCCGGAGAAATACGCCGGCGTACGGATCCCCGGGGACAACGTGGCCGTGCGCCACCGCGACGAACTGGACGCCGTGCAGCGCGAGTTCCGCGAGATTGCCGGCACCACCGCCATCATCTACGACCAGACCTGCGCCACCGAGAAGCGCCGCCGCCGCAAGCGCGGCACCATGGTCGACCCGGCGCTGCGGGTGATCATCAACGAGGCGGTGTGCGAGGGCTGCGGCGACTGCAGCGTGCAGAGCAATTGCCTGAGCGTGGAGCCGCTCGAAACCGAATTCGGCCGCAAGCGCACCATCAACCAGAGCAGCTGCAACAAGGACACCAGTTGCCTCAAGGGCTTCTGCCCCAGCTTCATCACCGTCGAAGGCGGCCAGCTCAAGAAGAAGGCCAAGGCCAAGGTGGCGGCGCCGGCCGACCTGGCGCCGCTACCCGAGCCGACGCTCCCGGCGCTGGCGGCCCAGCAGGTCTGGGGCATCGTGGTGGCCGGCGTCGGCGGCACCGGCGTCATCACCATCGGCCAGCTGCTGGGCATGGCCGCCCACATCGAGGGCAAGGGCATCGTCACCCAGGACGCGGCCGGGCTGGCGCAAAAGGGCGGCGCCACCTGGAGCCACGTGCTGATCGGCAACCAGCAGGACGACATCCGCACCACGCGCGTCGGCACCGCCGCGGCCGACCTGCTGCTGGCCTGCGACCCCCTGGTTTCGGTCAATGCCGAGACCCTGGCCCGCCTGCGCGAGGGACGCAGCCACGTGGCGCTGAACGTCCACGGCGCGCCGACGGCGGCCTTCGTGCGCAACGCCAACTGGAGCAATCCGCAGGAGCAGTGCGCGAGCGAGCTGGCGCACGCGGTCGGCGAATCGGCGCTGGGCCATTTCGACGCCGACCATCTCGCCACCGCGCTGATGGGCGACGCCATCTACGTCAACCCGATGATCCTGGGCTATGCCTGGCAGAAGGGGTGGGTGCCGCTGGCGCACGAGTCGCTCATGCGCGCCATCGAGCTCAACGCGGTGGCGGTGGACAACAACAAGGCCGCCTTCGAATGGGGCCGCCGCGCGGCGCACGACCTGGCCGCGCTCGAACGCCTGGTGTCGCCCGGGCAGGTGATCGAGTTCCGCAAGCGCGAGACGCTCAAGACCCTGGTGGACCGGCGCGTGGACTTCCTCACCGGCTACCAGAACTCGGCCTATGCCGGGCAGTACCGGGACTTCGTCGAGCGGGTGCGCCAGGCCGAGCAGGCCGCCACCGGCAAGACCAGCCTGGCCGAGGCGGTGGCGCGCTACCTGTTCAAGCTCATGGCCTACAAGGACGAATACGAGGTGGCCCGCCTGCATGCCGACCCGGCCTTCCTGGCCCGGGTGGCGGACATGTTCGAAGGTGAGATGGGCAAGGACTTCAAGCTCAACTACCACCTGGCGCCGCCGCTGACGGCCAAGCGCAACGCCAAGGGTGAACTGGTCAAGCGCAAGTACGGCCCCGGCATGCTGACCGGTTTCAGGTGGCTGGCGCGGCTCAAGGGCCTGCGCGGCGGGCTGCTGGACGTGTTCGGCCGCAACGAGGAGCGTCGCACCGAGCGCGCACTCATCCAGGAATACCGCGCCAGCATCGAGGAGTTGCTACGCGGACTGGACGCCGGCAACCATGCGCTGGCGGTCGAGATCGCCAGCCTGCCCGAGCAGATCCGCGGCTACGGGCACGTCAAGGACCGGAACCTGGCGGCCGCGCGCACCCGCTGGCAGTCGCTCATGCAGAAGTGGCGCGAGCCGCAGTCGCTGCGGGCGGCTTGAGGTGCGGCCGGTGGCGGGGCGGATGACCTGGATTTCCCTGCGTGGGCCAGGGCGGGCGCGGGGGATCGGGCGGGGCGCAATACAATGGTCGGTTGCGTGGGGCGCGCTTGTTGCCCTGCATTCGCCATCTTTTCCGACCGACGCTGGAGCCTGCCTTGTTCATTTCCACCGCCTTCGCACAGACCGCTGCCCCCTCCGGCGGCGGCGACATGATGTCTTCGCTGGGCAGCATGCTGCCGCTGCTGCTGATGTTCGTGGTGCTGTACTTCATCATGATCCGTCCGCAGATGAAGCGACAGAAGGAAACGCGCAACATGCTCGCCGCGCTCGCCAAGGGCGACGAGGTGGCGACCGCCGGCGGTGTGCTCGGCAAGATCGCTGAAATGGGCGACCAATACCTGACGCTGGAAATCGCCAGCGGCGTGCAGGTGACGGTGCAGCGCAGCGCCGTCATCCAGGTGCTGCCCAAGGGCACCGTCAAGTAACTCCCGATACGGCGCAGGCCGCGGCCTGCCCGTATCTTCGCCAGGCGGCCCGTCCGCAAATCGAGCGCGATCATGAATCGATACCCGGTCTGGAAGTACACGATCATCGTGATCGTGCTGCTCCTGGGGCTGATCTATGCCCTGCCCAACTTCTTCGGCGAAGCCCCTGCGGTGCAGGTCTCGAGCGCCAAGTCGACCGTCAAGGTCGACGAATCCACGCGCCAGCGGGTGGAAGCCGCGCTCAAGGGCGCAGCCCTCCAGCCCGACCTGCTCACGCTCGACGGCAACTCGGTGCGCGCCCGCTTCGCCACCACCGACGACCAGCTCAAGGCGCGCGACGCATTGCAGCGCGCGCTGGTGCCGGACCCGGCCGACGCCTCCTACACGGTGGCGCTCAATCTGGTGTCGCGCTCGCCGTCCTGGCTGACCGCTCTGCACGCCTATCCCATGTACCTGGGCCTCGACCTGCGCGGCGGCGTCCATTTCATGCTGCAGGTGGACATGAAGGGCGCCATCGAGAAGAAGGCCGAGACCTTCGCCGGCGACCTGCGCCAGGCGCTTCGCGACAAGAGCATCCGCGGCAGCTCGGTCAATCGCGACGGCCAAGCCATCGACATGCGCTTCCGCGACGCGCAGGGGCTGGAGGCGGCGCAGCGCATCGTACAGGACCAGTTCACCGACCTGGCGACGACGACGTCCCAGGAAGGCGGCGAATACAAGCTCACCGCCCGCTTCAAGCCAGAGGCCGAGCGCCAGCTGCAGGACAAGGCGCTCAAGCAGAACATCACCACGCTGCACAACCGCATCAACGAGCTGGGCGTGGCCGAGCCGGTGATCCAGCAGCAGGGCCTGGACCGCATCGTCGTCCAGCTGCCGGGCGTGCAGGACACGGCCAAGGCCAAGGACATCCTGGGCCGCACCGCCACGCTCGAGATGCGCCTGGTCGACGACAGCGCCGAGGCGCGCGCGGCCACCCAGGGCACCGGCCCGGTGCCGTTCGGCGGCGAGAAGTTCCTCGACCGCTCGGGCCGACCGGTCATCGCCAAGAAGCAGGTGCTGGCCACCGGCGAGAACCTCACCGACGCGCAGGCCGGCTTCGACCAGCAGCACCAGGAGCCCAACGTCTCGCTCACGCTCGACGCCAAGGGCGGCCGCGTGCTGCGCGACGTCAGTCGCGAGAACATCGGCAAGCCGATGGCCATCATCCTGTTCGAGAAGGGCAAGGGCGAGGCCATCTCGGTGGCCACCATCCGCGGCGAACTCGGCACCCGCTTCCAGATCTCGGGCGCCATGGGCATCCAGGAAGCCAACGACCTGGCGCTGCTGCTGCGCGCCGGCTCGCTGGCCGCGCCGATGGAGATCATCGAGGAAAGCACCATCGGCCCCAGCCTGGGCGCCGACAACATTTCCAAGGGCTTCAAGAGCGTCGCCTACGGCTTCGCGGCGATCATGGTCTTCATGTGCGTGTACTACGCGCTGTTCGGCCTGTTCTCGTCGATCGCGCTGGCAGTGAACCTGCTGCTGCTGGTGGCGATCCTCTCGCTGCTGCAGGCCACCCTCACGCTGCCGGGCATCGCAGCCATGGCGCTGGCGATCGGCGTGGCCATCGACTCCAACGTGCTGATCAACGAGCGCGTGCGCGAGGAGCTGCGCGGCGGCGCCTCGCCGCAAGCGGCGATCCACGCCGGCTATGACCGCGCCTGGGGCACCATCCTCGACTCCAACGTCACCACCCTCATCGCCGGCATTGCGTTGCTGGCCTTCGGCTCGGGCCCGGTGCGCGGCTTCGCGGTGGTGCACTGCATCGGCATCGTTACCTCCATGTTCTCGGCCGTGTTCTTCTCGCGCGGCCTGGTGAACTTCTGGTACGGGCGCAAGAAGAAACTCAAGAGCGTGTCGATCGGTACCGTGTGGCGCCCCGACACCAGCGCGACGACTGCGGTCGCCTCGGGCAAATAGGACGGAGCCGCAGCCATGGAATTCTTCCGCATCCACCGCACGATCCCGTTCATGCGCCACGCGCTGGTGCTGAACATCGTGTCCGTCGTCACCTTCCTGCTGGCGGTGTTCTTCCTGTTCTCGCGCGGGCTCCACCTGTCGGTGGAGTTCACGGGCGGCACCGTGATGGAGGTCGCCTACGAGCAGCCGGCCGACCTGGGCCAGGTGCGCGACGCCATCGGCAAGCTCGGCTTCGCCGACGTGCAGGTGCAGAACTTCGGCACCTCGCGCGACGTGCTGATCCGCCTGCCGGCGCAAAAGGGCGTGAGCAGCGCCGAGCAGAGCGCCAAGGTGGTCGACGCCCTCAAGACGGTCGATCCGTCGGTGCAGCTGCGCCGCAACGAGTTCGTCGGCCCGCAGGTGGGCGACGAGCTCACCACCAACGGCCTGAAGGCGCTGGCCATGGTGGTGGTGGGCATCATGATCTACCTGGCGTTCCGCTTCGAATGGAAGTTCGCCCTGGCCACCGTGCTGGCGAACCTGCATGACGTGGTGATCATCCTGGGCTTCTTCGCCTTCTTCCAGTGGGAGTTCTCGCTGGCGGTGCTGGCGGCGGTGCTGGCGGTGCTGGGCTATTCGGTCAACGAATCGGTCGTCATCTTCGACCGGATCCGCGAGAACTTCCGGCGCTACCGGAAGCTGAGCACGGTCGAGATCATCGACAACGCCATCACGTCGACCATCAGCCGCACGATCATCACGCACGGATCCACGCAGCTGGTGGTGCTGTCGATGTTCTTCTTCGGCGGCCCGACCCTGCACTACTTCTCGCTGGCGCTGACCATCGGCATCTGCTTCGGCATCTATTCCTCCGCCTTCGTCGCCGCTGCCATCGCCATGTGGCTTGGCGTCAAGCGTGAAGACCTGATCAAGCATTCCGCAAAGCGGGACGGTGACCCGGACGATCCCAACGCCGGCGCGGTCGTCTGAGGTCAACCCGCGTGGACGGCGCGCGACGCTCCAAGGGCACTAATATGTATCAGGACTTGTCGGCAGGCCGTGCGCAGGGCAAGCTAGGGCCTGCCGGTATCTAGCGCCCCCAATCCCTACATGAGCAGCCAAGAGCGTTCCCAGGAGACCGCACGACAGATTGCGCGCGAGGCGCGAGAACGCTTCGTTGCCGCGACCGAGGGCGTGATCGCGCCCACCGCACAGGCCATCCGGAGCCGGCTGGACGTGCTGGCCAGCCAGACCGGCAACGTGCGCGAGATGCATCAGAACCGGGACGACCTGGTCGCCTTCGCCGAACACCAGTCGCGCTGGGTCGGACTGGCAGCGGCCGGATGGCGCAAGGCGCTGGCGAGCGCCTCGACCGCCGGCACGCAGACTTCCGCAAGCCTCGGGCTCGAACTCATCGGCGACGAGGTGGTCGAGAACAACATCCTGTCGTCGCGCCTGGCGCTGGTCATCCAGGACAAGGCCAGCTTCGAGCTGAACGACCTGCGCCTGCGCATCCAGCACCTCGAGGGGACGAGCGAACTCGGCCAGAAGGACGTGTTGCGGCCCGAGGTCCTGGCCAAGAACCTGGTCGACCAGTGGCTGGCCGCCGGCTTGTCGCGCCCGATGTGGACCAAGGTGCAGGACGTCGTGCAGGCCCAGATCCTGGACGTGGTGCAGCAGGCCTACAAGGAGGCCAACGCCTTCCTGGTGGCGCGCGGCGTCATGCCGGAGATCGATCTCAAGGGATTCGTGAAGCGTGCGCACGGTGCGCCCTCTTCGGCTGCGATGGGCATGGGCGTGGCTGGAGGCGGTGGCGGTGGCAGCAACAGCCGGGCCGCCGGCCTGGCGGGCGATGCGGGCATGCCCGGCGGCTTTGCACCGGCCGCGATCGGCGTCAATCCCGGCGGCGCGCAGGCCGCCTGGAGCGGTGCCGCGCATGGCGCCATGGCCGGCAACGGTGCGGGCACGGCGTCCGCGGCTGGGGGCGGCTCGCCGTTCGTCGCGGCGCGCCAGCGCGCACAAGGCGTTCTCTCGGGCCTCAAGCGTTTTGTCAGCGCCCGACTGGGCAGCGACTTCGTCGGCGGCAGCGCCGCCCAGGGCGTCGCGGCCGGCGGCGGGGGCGGCATGGCGCCGGGTGCCGGCTCGCCGGTCTTCGTCCAGGCCATCATGGATGCCGAGGTGGCCTACCGCGCCGCCGCATCGCGCTACGTGGTGGGCGACGAGGCCACCGCCATCCAGCAGAGCGTGGTCGACATGCGCCGGCGCACCGCCGAGCTCAAGAAGAAGGCGCCGACCACCGCCGACAAGGCCACCGTGGAGATCGTGGCGCTGATGTTCCAGGCCATCCTGGCCGAGGAGCGCATTCCGTTCTCCGCGCGTGTCTGGTTCGCGCGGCTGCAGATGCCGGTGCTGCGCGTGGCGATCGCCGAGCCGGAGTTCTTCGGCACTCTGCAGCACCCGGCGCGCATGCTGATCGACCGCATGGGCTCGTGTGTCATGGGTTTCGACGCGGCCGCCATTTCGGGCAGTGCGCTCGAGGGCGAGATCCGCCGCGTGGTGCAGGTCATCGAGCAATACCCCGAGACCGGCCAGCGCGTGTTCAAGCTGGTGTACGACGAGTTCGTCGCCTTCCTGTCCAAGTACCTCACGCAGAGCGACGCCACCCAGCGCCTGATGAGCGTGGCGCAGCAGGTCGAGCAGAAGGAGACGATGGCGATCCAGTACACCATCGAGCTGCGCAAGATGCTCAACGACATTCCGGTGCGCGACGAGATCCGGGAGTTCCTGTTCAAGATCTGGGCCGAGGTGCTGGCCATGGCGGCACTGCGCTACGGTCCGCAGGACCAGCAGACCGTCACGCTCAAGCGCGCCGCCGCCGACCTGGTCTGGGCCGCCAGCGCCAAGCCGAGCCGCACCGATCGCGCGCGCGTCATCCAGGACCTGCCCAACCTGCTGCAGCGGCTGCGGCAGGGCATGGCCCTGATGGGCATCGAGGGCGAGCCGCAGGAGCAGCAGATCCGGGTCATCGGCGAGACGCTGTCGGACGCCTTCATGTCCAAGACCGACGCGATCCCGGCCGCGCAGATCGACGCCATGTCCAAGCGGCTGGCCAACCTCGAGGATTTCTTCAGCGACGAGGGCGCGGCCCAGCTGCCGCTGGACGCCGCCAGCATCGAACTGCTGCTGGGCGTGGACGCCTCCACCATCGAGGTCGTGCCGGACACCGGCACCAAGGTGAGCGACGAAATGCTGGCCTGGGCGCACGACCTGCAGGTGGGCAACTGGTTCATGCTGGACCACAACAACCGCGTCACCCAGGTGCAGTTCGTCTGGCGCAGCGACCGCAAGCAGCTGCACCTGTTCGCCGCCACCGGCGGCCGCAGCTTCCTCATCCAGGCCGGCCGCCTGGCCTCCTACCTGCAAGCCGGCCTGCTGGTCCCCGCCGAAGAGGAAACCCTCACCGTCCGCGCCACCCGCGAAGCCCTGGCCAAGCTCGACGCCAACCCCGAGCGCCTGCTGGACTGACGCACCCGCGAGCAACAGCTCGCGCAGCCCGTCGCCCAAGCCACGCCCTCGCGCAAAGCCACCCCGCAACCATCACAGAAACGCAAGAGAGCTGGGTGTGGAACGCCGCGGAACTGGCTCCGCCAGGCCGCAGGTTTTGCCCCCGGCAGGGGGTTGGCGGAGCGACACGAAATGTCGCGCAGCCTGGGGGCGAGCAAAAAGCTAATGCGCGACCCGGTCCTGCGCGTCGTCGCAGAGCTCGTCGAGCACCAGCGCATCCGGCTCGATGCCGGTGCTCCAGTAGACCATCAGCACGATGATCTTGAGTTCGTCCAGCGACACCGGCGCATCCGGGGCCGCCATGGCCCGCTCGATGATGACCTCGCGCATGCCGGGGGCCAGCACCTGCGAGTCCTCGAGGAAACGCAGGAATCCCAGGCATTCGGCGCCGAGCTGTTCCTGCTCGGCCACGGAGTACACGCGCATGGCGTTCGCCGACTGGGCCAGCGTGATCGCGGCCGGGCCCGCCGGCGCCTCGCCCAGCCGAACCGGCGGCACCTGGGCTGCACCGGCGGCAGGCTGGAGTTCCTGCGTGGCCAGGCGCAGGCCGTCGAGCCATTGCAACGCGGTGGCGATGTCCGCGGCTTCGAAGCCCTTGGCGCTGAGCTTGAGGCTCAACTGCTCGGATTCGGGGCAGGCGTCGCCTTGCCAGAAATTCTCATAAACGAAAACGAGCACGTCGTACATGCAGCCAATATAGCCGAGTGACGCGCCCGCGCGCGGGAAAATCAGGCCTGCCCGATGCGCTGGAACAGCCCGCCCGGCAGGCGCGCCACGTGGCCGTCGATTTCCAGTTCGAGCAGGCGTGCCTGCAGCTGCGCGGCCGGCCAGCCGGTGCGTGCCACCAGCGCGTCCAGGCCGACCGGGTCGTGGCCGATGGCCGCCAGCATGGGGTCGTCGGCTTCCTGGGGTTCTGTTTCGGCTCCGCTTTGGCGATCGGAAGGCGCCGCCGGTGGCACCTGCGCGCCCAGGTCTTCCAGGATGTCCTGCACCTTCTCGACCAGCTTGGCGCCCTGGCGGATCAGCGCATGGCAGCCCCGTGCCTGCGGCGAATGGATCGAGCCGGGGATGGCGAACACGTCTTTGCCCTGCTCGGCGGCCAGGCGGGCGGTGATCAGCGAGCCCGACTGGAGCGCCGCTTCGACCACCAGCGTGCCGCGTGCCAGCCCGGCGATGAGCCGGTTGCGGCGCGGAAAATTCTGCGTCAGCGGCGGCGTGCCGAGCGGAAACTCGCTGACCAGCAGGCCCTGCCTGGCGATGTGCTGGGCCAGCGGCCGGTGCCGGGCCGGGTAGACGCGGTCCAGCCCGGTGCCCACCACCGCGACCGTGGCCAGTTGCCGGGGATCGTTGCCGGCTGCTTCCAGCGCGCCTTCGTGGGCGGCGCCGTCCACCCCCAGCGCCAGGCCGGAGATGACCGTCCAGCCGGCCTCCCCGAGCGCGCGCCCGAACGCCTTGGCATGGCCGAGCCCCTGCGGCGTGGGATTGCGGCTGCCGACCACTGCGATGGCCTGGCGCAACTGCGTCAGGTCGAACTGCGGCGGCCCCAGCACGTGGAGCAGCAGCGGCGGATCGGCGATTTCCAGCAGCGATTGGGGATACGCCGGGTCTCCCAGCGTCACGACCCGCCGCACGCCGGGGTCAGCCTGCAGCCACTGCCAGGTGTCGGCCACCAGGGCGGGGAGCGCCTCGGGCAGTTGGCCGAGCGCCTGCGCCTGCTCCGGCGTCGCCACCTGAAGCAGGGCCGTGCGCGGCTGCGCGAAGATGGCGCCGGGAAGGCCGAAGGCGGCCAGCAGCCGGCGTGCGGTGCCCGGCCCGACCCCCGGGGTCAGTGCCAGTCGAAGCCAGTCGGAAAGTTCGTCGCGCGTCAGACCCAAGGAATGTCGAGTGAATGTGCCCTACGGATTGACCAGCAGGTCACCGGCTTGCGGCACGTCGCTGATCTCGAGGACCAGAGCGTACGACACTCTTTCGAACGGGCGGAAAACCATCAGCAGGCCGATGCGCTCGTTGGGCAGCTTGAGCGTTTCCTTCTCGCCGTTGGTGCGGTCGGTGATGACCGCGCCGTTCTTCAGGATGGCCATGACGTGGCCGCTCTCGATGCCGTCGCGTAGTCCCTTGTTGATCGCGACCACCTGGTTCTGCGAGGCGTACTTCACCGCGTTGCCATAGACCGAGATGATGCGGCCGCCTTCGACCGGCGCCGACGGCGCGCGCGGCACGTAGCTCACCAGCTGGCGCGGCGGCTCGGGCACCAGGCGGTCGCCGGCGCGCACTTCCTCGCGCGCGGCCACCACGTCCAGCGTGGCCGGCACGTTGCTGGTGACCATCTTGCCGTTGTCCATCTGGGTCTCGGTGGTCTGGCTGCGCTCCAGGCGTGCCCGGCCGAGGTACTGCGCCTCGTAGCCCAGGATTTCGCCGGTGGCCGGATCGACCATCGGTGTTGCGTCGCGGAAGATGCGGAACTGCTGGATCGGGCCGGGCTTCTCGATCAGTTGCGCCGGGCCGTCTCCGGCGGCATAGAGGCGGTCGCCGCGCGACAGGAGCACCCGGTCGTCGCGGCCGGCGACGATGCGCGGCGCATTGGCCAGCGTGTCCTTGTCGACCACGATCGGCTCGGTCAGGAAGGCCTCGATCAGCGCCGGGTTGAGCGTGGGCAGCGCCAGGTCAGATACCGAGTCATAGCGCGTGCGCGGCGTCAGCTTGATGGTGCCGCCGCCCGCGCCGGCGCGGGTGGTCAGGCGCGCCCGGCCGTTGCTGCGTTCCAGGTAGAGCACCTGCCCCGGATAGATCAGGTGCGGATTCTTGATGTCGTTCAGGTTCATGCCCCACAGCTCGGGCCAGCGCCACGGGCTGCGCAGGAACATGCGCGAGATGTCCCACAGAGTGTCGCCCCGCTTGACGGTGTATTCGTCAGGCGCGTTGGGGCTCAGCTCGCTGACCGGGATGCCGCTCTGGGCCGTGGCTTGCGCGACGGCGCGCTGCTGGGGCGTGACGGGGTACTGCTGCGCATCGGCCGACGTGGCGCCGCCGCCGAGCACTGCGAGCGCCGCCAGGCTGGCAAGCAGGGTCTGGCGCCCGGGGCGCGGGGTCGATGGCAGAGTATTCATGGTCGAATGATGTGCAGGCCGCGGACGCGGCGGCGCCCGACGAACAAATCCTCACAATTTGCAACGAATTCTGCGCTTGAAGCCCCGGAGGGGGCAACGTTTATCCGGCCGCCGCGCCGCCGTCCCGGGCGGAAGTGGCGAAAATAGCCACATCCGGGCGAGATTCCATGGCAAAACGAAACATTCTGAGTTACCCCGACCCACGTCTGCACACGGTGGCCAAGCCGGTGCAGCAGGTCGACGCGCGCATCCGCACCCTCGTGGCGGACATGCTCGAGACCATGTACGCGGCCAACGGCATCGGCCTGGCCGCCACGCAGGTCGACGTGCACGAGCGCGTGGTGGTGATCGACGTCTCGGAGGAGCGCGACCAGCCCATGGTGCTGATCAACCCGGAAATCACCTGGGCCAGCGACGAGAAGGTGCTCAACGAAGAAGGCTGCCTGTCGGTGCCGGGCATCTACGACGGCGTCGAGCGGTCCACCGCGGTCAAGGTCCAGGCGCTGGACGAGCATGGCGAGTTGCGCCGCTACGAAGCCGAGGGCATCCTGGCGGTCTGCGTCCAGCACGAGCTGGACCATCTGCTGGGCAAGGTGTTCGTCGAATACCTGTCGCCGCTCAAGCGCAACCGCATCAAGGGCAAACTGCTCAAGCAGATGCGCGAGGACCAGCGCGAAGCGCAACGCACCCGGAGGGCATGAGCCATGCGCCTTGACATGCTGTTTCGCGCCGGCGCCTCGCTGGCGGCAGTGGCCGTGCTGGCGGCCTGCGCCAGCGATCCGGCGCGGCTCCCGCCAGGGGCGACCAAGGCCGAGGCGCTGCAGCGCCTGGGACCGCCGACTGCCTCCTACCCGCTGCCCGCCGGCGAACGCCTGCAGTACTCGCGCCTGCCGATGGGCTTCGAGGTGACCAACGTCGACCTCGATGCCAATGGCCGCGTGGTCTCGGTCATCCAGGAGCTCGATGAGCGCTATTTCGACAAGGTGATCCAGGTCGGCCAGTGGACGCAGCAGGACGTGATGCGCACCTACGGCCGGCCGTACGAGATCACCGAGGTGACGTCGTTCAACGGCAAGGTCTGGTCCTGGCGCTACCGGCAGATCAACAACCCGCGCATCCTGTACATCTACATCGATCCGCAGGGCGTGGTGAGGCGCTATCACACGGGTGACGACCTGACCGTGGACGATCGGTTTCGCTGGTGAGAGTCGTCTTCGCGGGCACGCCGGAATTCGCCCGTTCCGCGCTGCAGGCCATCGCCGATGCGGGCTTCGACATTCCCCTGGTGCTGACCCAGCCGGACCGCCCGGCCGGGCGCGGCATGAAGCTGCAGGCATCGCCGGTCAAGCAGTGCGCGCTTGCGCACGGCTGGCCGGTGGCGCAGCCGCGCAGCCTGCGGCTCGACGGAAAGTACCCCGAGGACGCGGCCGCCGCGCGCGAGGCGCTGCTGGCTGCCCGTCCGGACGTGATGGTGGTCGCCGCCTACGGGCTGATCCTGCCGCAATGGGTGCTGGACCTGCCGCGCCTGGGCTGCCTGAACATCCATGCCTCGCTGTTGCCGCGCTGGCGCGGCGCCGCGCCGATCCAGCGCGCCATCGAGGCCGGCGACAGCCATACCGGCGTAACCATCATGCAGATGGACGCCGGCCTGGACACCGGCGACATGCTGCTGGCCGAGTCGCTGGCCATCGGCCAGGACACCAGCGCGCAGCTGCACGACCGCCTGGCAGCGCAGGGCGCGCGGCTGGTGGTCGAGGCGCTGCGCGCCGCCGAAGCCGGCACGCTCGAGCCGGTGCCCCAGCCGGCCGACGGCGTGAACTACGCGCACAAGATCGAGAAGGCCGAGGCGCGCATCGACTGGACGCAGCCGGCCGAGCAGATCGCGCGGCGCATCCGCGCCTTCGACCCTTTCCCCGGCGCGGCAGGGCAGATCGGCCCCGAAACCGTCAAGCTGTGGCGCGCCAGCGCACTGACGCCATCCGCCGCCGAGGCTGCACCCGGCACGGTGCTGGCGGCCGGGACCGAGGGCGTGCGCGTGGCCACCGGACAAGGCGACCTGCTCGTGACCGAACTGCAGCGCGCCGGCGGCAAGCGCCTGCCCGCCAGCGACTTCCTGCGCGGCTTCGAACTGAAGGCCGGACAGGCCTTCGACCGCCAGTAAGTGTTCTTCGTCGCCTCCATCCGCCGGCATCCGGCGTTCCGCGAAGGCCTGCGCGACATGGCGCCGGTGGCGCTCGGCATTGGCGCCTGGGGCCTGATGACCGGCGTGGCCATGGTCAAGTCCGGCATGAGCGTGCTCGAGTCGGTGGCCATGACGTTGCTGGTCTATGCCGGCAGCTCGCAGCTGGCGGCCATCCCGCTGGTCGTGGCAGGCGCGCCGTTGTGGGTCGTGCTGGCCACGGGTTTCTGCGTCAACCTGCGTTTCGTCGTCTTCAGCCTGCACCTGCGCCCGTACCTGATGCACATGCCGCGCTGGCGGCGCATGACGCACGGCTACCTGACCGCCGACATGAGCTATGCCCTGTTCACCGGCCGCTTCCCCGAACCGGCCAGCACCGCCGACCAGCGCGCCCACCAGGAGGCGTACCTGACCGGCGGCTACTTCGTCACCTGGCTGTCCTGGATGGGGCTGAGTCTCGTCGGCGTCGGCCTGGGCAACCTGGTGCCGCAGACCTGGGGCCTGGGGTTCGCGGGGGTGCTGAGCCTGGTCGGCATCCTGTGCTCGATGGCCACGTCGCGCCTGCGGGTGCTGGCCGCGCTGATCGCCGGCGCCACCGCGGTGGCGGCCTATGCGCTGCCGCTCAAGCTCAACATCGTGGTGGCGATCGGCGTGGCGGTGCTGCTGTGCTTCTGGATCGAGAAGGGCTTCGTGCCCAACCCGGCCGCGGAGGACGACCGGTGACCGAGGGCATCGACTGGTGGACCATGGGCGTCATCGTCGGCCTGGCCTGCGTGACCGTGGTCACGCGCTGCTTCTTCTTCATTCTCGACCGGCCCTGGGGCTTGCCCGGCTGGGCGCATCGGGCGCTGCACTACGCGCCCATCGCCGCGCTGGCCGCGGTCGTGCTGCCGGAGATCGTCATGACCGCCGGCGTGTTCGCCCACACCTGGCGCGATGCACGCATCTACGCGGCGATCGTGGGCTGCGCCTACTACTTCTGGCGGCGCGGCGTGCTCGGCACCATGGTGGCCGGCATGGCGGTCTACATGCCCCTGCACCTCGGTCTGGGCTGGTAGGCGCGCCGCGCGCGGCCCCGGTTCAATCGAGCCGCACGCCTGCCGTCTCGATGATGCGGCCCCAGCGAGCGCTTTCCTCGCGCGAGAGCCGGTAGAAATCCTGCGGCGTTCCGGGCAGGGGCTCGAAGCCGAACTCGGCGAACAGCTTCTGCACCTTGGGTGCCTGCATCGCCTTGTGCAGTTCCCCGTTCAGGCGGGCCACCACGTCCGGCGGCATGCCTGCCGGACCGATCAGGCCATGGAAGGCGAAGGCATTGACGTCGGCGTAGCCGAGCTCCTTGAACGTCGGCACGTCGGGCAGCATGGCGCTGCGCTCGGGAAGGGCGATCGCCAGCACCCGCACCTTGCCGGCGCGGATGATCGACAGGCCCGACGCCAGGTCCAGCATCATGGCCGGCACCTGCCCGCCCATCACGTCGGTCATGGCCGGCGCGGCGCCCTTGTAGGGCACGTGCTGGATCGACAGCCCGGCCTTCTGCTTGAACAGCTCCATTGCCATGTGGTGCGGCGAGCCGTTGCCCGGCGAGGCGTAGTTGACCGAGTCCGGGTGGGCCTTCACGTAGGCCACGAACTCCTTCACGTCACGCGCCGGAAAGGCCGGGTTGACCACCAGCGCCACGGGAAAGCGGCCGATCGTGCCGATGTACGTGAAGTCCTTCGCCGGCTTGTAGGGCAGCTTGGCGAACATGTGCTCGTTGAAGAGCAGGGCCGCGTTCTCCGCCTGCATGATGGTGTAGCCGTCCGGCTTGGCCTGCAGCATCACCTGCACGCCGATGTTGGTCGAGGCGCCCGGGCGGTTGTCGATCACGATCGGCTGGCCGAGCGACGGCTGCATCGCCTCGGCCAGCGCGCGCGCCAGGTTGTCGGTACCGCCGCCGGCCACGTAAGGCACGATCCACTTGACCGGTTGGCTGGGATAGGTGCCCTGCGCGAAAGCCTGACCGGCCGCAGCCAGCATCAGTCCCGCGCCCAGCAGGCGAAGCAGTCTTCTCATCATTTGTCTCCAGTGTTGAAATGAAAGTGGTCACCGGCGCAGGACGCCAGGACCGAGGCAGCCTGGCCTCTCGGCGCGGCTGCGGTTTGCAGCGCGGGCAGTCGTTCGCGGCTCAACCGCGCAGCTGGTCCCACAGCTCCCGGTCGCGTTCGGCGGTCCAGACGCGCGGGTGTTCGATGCCCGACAACTCGTCGAAGGCGCGCGAGACGTCGAACGGCAGCACGTGCTGGAACACCGGCCAGTCGCCGAAGCGCGGCTTCATCGCGCTTTCGGCGCGCTGGAAGCAGCCGTGCAGCGAGTCCCCGGCGGCCATGCCCGCGCGCACGCTGGACAACAGCGTCGACAGGAATTCCTGGGTCAGCGCCACCGCTTCGGCGCAGGCGGCTTCGCCTTGCAGCACGGCGCCGCGGCCGGGCACCAGCACGCGCGGGCGCAGGGCGGCCACGGCGTCGAGCGTGCCGGCCCAGTCCTGGATGTAGGCATCGCCGGCGTAGACGCCGCAGCGGTTCTCGACCACGTCGCCGGAGAACAGCACGCCGCAGTCGGGCAGCCAGGCCACGGTGTCGCCGCCCGAATGGCCGCGCCCCAGGCACTTGAGCTGCACCTCGCGACGGCCCAGCCACAGGCTCATCGACCGTTCGAAGGACACCGTGGGCCGTGTCAGGCCGGGCACCTCCTCGACGCCGGCGAACAGGCGCGGAAAGCGCCCCACCTCGGAGTCGAAGTCGGCCTGGCCGCGCTCGCGGATCCAGTCGAGCGTGCCCTGGCTGGCGATGATCTGCTCGACCTCGGCGAACGCGCTCGCGCCCATCACCCGCACTGCGTGATAGTGCGTGAGCACGATGGTGCGGATCGGCTTGTCGGTCACGCGCCGGATGTCGGCCAGGAAGTCGCGTGCCATGCGCGGTGTGGGCCGCGTGTCGATCAGCACGACCTGGTCGTCGCCGACGATGAACCCGCAGTTGGGGTCGAAGTCGCTGATGTAGCCCCAGACGCCGGGACCGAGTTCGCGCAACTGGGGCTTCTGCTCGCGCGTGTCGGTGGCGGACGCGAAGGAGACCTTGGCTTGCGTGGAGGAGGCGGCGCTCATGCGGCACTCCCGGCGCTGGCGGCCGAGCCGCTTTCGGCGGCCGCGGCGATGCACTGCATCAGCACCGCCTGGTCGCCCACCTGGTTGGCCAGCAGCAGGACCAGGCGCGCGTTCAGGTCGGCGCTGGCGGATTCGGTCAGGCCTTCGTGGGCGGCGAGCCAGCCGGCATAGAAGCCGTCGGGGTCGGTCATGTGAGGCGTGGTGATCATCGTGTTCGTTCTCATGGTTTCAGTTCAGCGCGAGGGCGCAGCGAAGCAATGCGGCCAACGCATCCGGCGTGGCGGCGACATGGCCGGCCAGGCGGTAGGCGTCCGGCCGCACCAGCACCAGGCGGCCGGCGGGCGGCTCGCCCAGCTGGCGGGCGAGTGCCGGGTCCGGCGTGAGCGTCGGCAGCGGGCCTTCGCCGCCGACGGCGAGCAGGCGCACCGGCAGTTCGTCGCCCAGGCCGGCTTGCAGCGCCTGGGCCTGCGCGCGGGTCGGCGCGATGGCCAGCGCCAGGGCATGGGTGCCGCCGTCCAGCAGGCGTGACATGGTCGTGGGCACGCCGTCGAGCATCAGCGGCAGGTTCTGCACCGACTGCGCGCCTTCGGGCAGCAACGGCGCCGCAGGGTAGGCATTGGGCACCGACATGCGGCCGGTATTGACCATCGCCCGCGCGAAGGGATGGCGCGCCGCCAGCGCGATGACCGCGCGCCGCAGCCGGTGCTCGACCGGCGAGCGCGGCGCCAGGAAGCGGGCCGAGCGGCTGGTGACCTGCAGGTTCTCCTGCGCCGCGGGGCGACGCTCGGCGTCATAGCTGTCGAGCAGGGCATCGGCCGCGCGGCCCTGCACCACCAGTGCCAGCTTCCAGGCCAGGTTGGCCGCATCCTGGATGCCCGTGTTGCCGCCGCGGGCGCCGAAGGGGCTCACCACGTGCGCCGCGTCGCCGATGAAAAGGATGCGGCCGTGGCGGAAGCAATCGAGCAGATGGTCGCGGTAGCCGTAGGGGCCGATCCACACGAACTCGAACTCGATGTCCGGCCCCAGCTGCTCGCGCAGCCGCGCACCGGCGACCTCGGGCCGGCTGATCTCGGCGGTGTCGCAGTCCTCGGGCATCTGGTAGTCCATGCGCCAGACGCCGTCGCCCATCAGGTGCTGCCAGACGCCGCGGCCCTCGTTGAAGGGCGCATCCACCCAGGTCCAGCGTTCCGCCGGCAGCGGCTTGGCGAAGCGCACGTCGCTGATGCACCAGCGGTCGGTGCTGCGCGAGGCGCGGCACTCGATGCCCAGCTGGGTGCGGATCGGGCTGTTGGCCCCGGTCGCGTCGATCAGGTGGTCCGCCTCTATCGCGTAGTTGCCGGCCGGTGTCTCGACGTGGATGCGCACGCCGTCCGGCAGCGGCTCGACCCGAGTCACGCGGTTTTTCCAGCGCACGTCGGTCAGTCCCAGCGCCAGGATGCGGTCGACGAGATACCACTCGAG
Organism: Variovorax sp.; assembly: GCF_035634955.1. Lineage (GTDB taxonomy): Bacteria > Pseudomonadota > Gammaproteobacteria > Burkholderiales > Burkholderiaceae_C > Variovorax. The sequence goes on from NZ_DASQBZ010000015.1 coordinate 301,211, forward strand.
GTAGAACTGCTGCAGGTTGACGAAGGGCGGCTGCTGCGAACAGCTGTCGGTCTGCAGGTTGAAGCTGTAGACCTCGTCGGCGCCGGAGAAGGTTCGCCCGAGCGACCAGGTGATGCCCTTGCCCGCGATGCGCTCGTACAGGCCCAGGCGGGCGAAGATCTCCAGGCTCTTCTGGGCATAGCAGATGCCGCGCGAGGACGCGCCGCGTACGCCGACCGTGTCGTCCTCGTCCAGCAGCACGGATTGCACGCCGCGGCTGGCCAGGTCGCAGGCGAGGGTCAGGCCGGCCGGGCCGGCGCCGACGATCACGATCGGATGGCGGGTGATCTCTGCGGAAGGTTGCGCCAGCTCCGGCGGCGGCTGGAACGGCCACTGCGGCAGTTCGTACGGCTCGGCGAATCGGAATTCTTCTGTCGTGGGGGGCATGGATGGCTCTTGTCTCTCGGATGGCACGCCGCTACTTGCAGAAGGCGCGTTCAGCGCAGGGCGTGCGCCCATTCGGCGATGGCGTCGGCGGCCTGCGGCACCAGGTGCGGCTGGCCGGCCAGGTAGTGGTTGCCGCCGACGATGTCGACGTTGCGGATGCGCGCGCCGCCGGCCGCCAGCCACGTGTCGCGCGTGCTCGGAAAGGTGGACTGGTCGGCCGTATAGGTCAGCAGCAGGGCCGGCGACGTGGTGCGCGCCAGGTTGTCCGGGCCGTCGGCCTGCGAGCGCGACGACCATTGCGACAGGAAAGCGGTGAGCGAGGTCGTGCGGCCCATGGCGTTGCAGGAGTAGTTCACCTGCCGCGCGTCGCCCCACACGCTGCCGGGGGCGCGGTCGTTCGGGTCGAGCGTCAGGTCGAGGCAGCGCGGGTCGGCGTGCGTGCGGTAGACCACGAAGGCCTGGTCGCGCGGCGCGCCCGGCGTGGCGCGCAGCAGTGCCAGCCGGTCGAGCGCCCACTGCTCGATGCGCGCCAGACGCGCGGCCTGGGCGGCCGAGAAGCGGGCCAGGAAATCGCGGTCGTAGGGCAGCGCGTGCCGCGGGTCGTACATGTCCAGCGCGCTGTCGCACGAGAGCACGTCATGCTCGTCGGTGACGGCCGGGTCGATCCAGTCGCGCAGCAGGCGCGAGCGGCCCAGGTGCGCGGCGCACAGGGCGATGCCGTCCACCGGTGGCAGGTCGTCCGGATGCAGGTGGGTCGGGTCGCCGTCGGGGAAATGGTGGGCGGTGAGCTTTTCCGCCTGTGCCTGGTAGAAGCTCGCCAGCGCGGCGCCGCCCGAATTGCCGATCAGCACCACCTTGTCGTAGCCGGCGGCGCGCAGGTGCTTGACGCCGGCGCCCAGGTCCTGGATCGCCCGCTCCATCAGCAGCACCGTGTCGTTGCCCATGTAGCGCGAGTTCAGGCCCATGCAGGTGACGCCGCGCGCGGCCAGTGGCGCGATCAGGTAGTGCCCCATGAAGTTGCTGGTGGGGTGCATCACGATCGCGGCCACCCGCTTGCTGCCGTCGGCCGGCGACATGGACGCGCCATAGATGCGTGGGCGCAGCATCTGCAGCCCCGACTGGCTCTCCATCGCCGCGCCGGGCTTGACGTCGATCACGGCCAGCTGGAGGGTCGGATCAGCCATGCTGGCCTCCTTCGCGCTGGCGCTGCGCCTTGAGCGTGGTCCACGCCGCCAGCTCGGCATGCGCCGCTCTGGCGTGGGCGTCCATCACCTCCGGCGGCACGCTGGGCGTGGTCAGTTCGAGCCGGATGCCGTTCGGGTCGAAGAAGTAGATCGACTCGATGATGTGGTGGTCGGTCACGCCCAGCACTTCCACGCCGGCCGCCTCGAGGCGCGCCTTGGCCGCCAGCAGCGCCTCTTTCGAGGCCACTCGCAATGCCAGGTGGTTGACCCAGGCGGGCGTGTTCGGCGACGGCAGCGCGGCGGTGTCGTCGCCCAGGTCGAAGAAGGCGATGTAGGCGCCGTCGGCCATCTGGAAGAAGATGTGCACGTACGGGCAGTACTCGCCGGTGCTGGGCACGTGGTCGCTCTTGATGACGTGCGTCAGCGGCAGGCCCAGCAGGTCTTCGTAGAAGCGGCGGGTTTCCTCGGCGTCGCGGCAGCGCCATGCGAAGTGATGCAGGCCGTGCACGGGGACCGCGGCGTCGGCGGGCGCGGCGGCAGGGGCGGGGACGTGGGCACTCATGGCCGCCATTGAACGGCGCACGCGTCCATGAATCAATCGAAATAAATTGATGAATTCATTAATGGGTTTTATGAAATGGCGGGCTGGCGGTGGCCGGCCTGCGCGAGGGCCGCTCGGGCGCCGCGCCCTGCCCCTTCCTAGAATGGGCGCTTTCGCCTTTTTCCATCAACCCGGCCGGGCTCTGCGCCCCGCCGCATGCTTCGCATCACCATGAACGTCATCCGCTTCTCCGATCTGTGCGCCCAGGGCAAGGTCTCCGGGCAACGCGTGTTCATCCGCGCCGATCTCAACGTGCCGCAGGACGACGCCGGCCGCATCACCGAGGACACCCGCGTGCGCGCCTCCGTGCCGTGCATCAGGATGGCGCTCGATGCCGGCGCGGCCGTCATGGTCACGTCGCACCTGGGCCGCCCGACCGAAGGCGAGTTCAAGCCCGAGGATTCGCTGGCGCCGGTCGCGGCCCGTCTGGGCGAGCTGCTGGGCCGCGAGGTGCCGCTCGTTTCCGACTGGGTCGACGGCGGCGTCGACGTCCAGCCCGGCAATGTCGTGCTGCTGGAGAACTGCCGCCTGAACAAGGGCGAGAAGAAGAACAACCCCGAGCTGGCGAAGAAGATGGCGGCCCTGTGCGATATCTTCGTGCACGACGCCTTCGGCACGGCGCATCGCGCCGAGGCCTCGACCTACGGCATCGCCGAATACGCCAAGGTGGCATGCGCCGGCCCGCTGCTGGCGGCCGAGATCGACGCCATCAGCCGCGCCCTGAGCAATCCCAAGCGCCCGTTGGCGGCCATCGTCGCCGGCTCCAAGGTGAGCACCAAGCTCACCATCCTGGAAAGCCTGGCGAGCAAGGTGGACCAGCTCATCGTCGGCGGCGGCATTGCCAACACCTTCATGCTGGCTGCCGGCCTGCCGATCGGCAAGTCGCTGGCCGAGCCGGACCTGGTTGGCCAGGCCAAGGCGGTGATCGAGGCCATGCGCGCGCGTGGCGCAGCCGTGCCGATCCCGGTGGACGTGGTGGTCGCCAAGACCTTCGCCGCCGACGCGCCGGCCACCGTGAAGGCAGCCGCCGACGTGGCCGAGGACGACCTGATCCTCGACATCGGTCCCGAGACGGCCGCGCAGCTGGCGCAACAGCTTCGCCAGGCCGGCACCATCGTCTGGAACGGCCCGGTGGGCGTGTTCGAGTTCGACGCCTTCGCCAAGGGCACCGAGACCATCGCGCGGGCGATTGCCGGCAGCAGCGCGTTCTCCATCGCCGGCGGCGGCGACACGCTCGCGGCCATCGCCAAGTACGGCATCGAGAAGCAGGTGGACTACATCTCCACCGGCGGCGGGGCCTTTCTCGAAGTCCTCGAAGGCAAGACGCTGCCGGCCTTCGAGATCCTCACCCGCCGGGCTGCCGGCGCCTGAGGACGGCGTGGCAGGGCGAGCTGCCGGTGCATGGATGCGACAACGGCCGGCCGTTCGTCGGAATGCCCGGCGTCAGTCACATTTCTCACATGGTGCAATGATATATTTCGATGTGAGATAGCCACAAGTCAAAACAGGAGACACCGCCCATGGCCACACCACGCCTTCCCCGTCACGCCACCAAGATCGTCGCCACCCTCGGCCCTGCCACCAGCACGCTCGAGATGATCGAGCAGATGATCCGCAACAAGGTCAGCGTGATGCGCCTGAATTTCAGCCACGGCACGGCGCAGGACCATATCGACCGGGCGGCCATGGTGCGCGAGGCTTCGCGCCGCGCCGGGCGCGAGATCGGCCTCATGGCCGACCTGCAGGGCCCGAAGATCCGCGTGGGCAAGTTCGCGCAGGGCAAGGTGCAGCTCGAGCCCGGCGCGAAGTTCGTTCTCGACGGCGCGCGCACGGAGCTGGGCGACGAGGAAGCTGTCGGCCTCGACTACAAGGACCTTCCGCGTGACGTGAAGCCCGGCGACGTGCTGCTGCTCAACGACGGCCTGATCGTGCTGACCGTCGACGCGGTGCGCGGCGAGGCGGTGCACACCACCGTGCGCCTGGGCGGCGTCCTTTCGAACAACAAGGGCATCAACAAGCAAGGTGGCGGCCTGACCGCGCCGGCGCTCACGGCCAAGGACATGGAGGACATCAAGACCGCCATGAGCTTCCAGGCCGACTACGTCGCGGTGAGCTTTCCCAAGAACCGCACCGACATGGAGATGGCACGCCAGCTGTGCAACGTGGCGGCAGCCGAATTCGGACACAAGCCGGGCCTGATCGCCAAGATCGAACGGGCCGAGGCCATTCCGAAGCTCGAGGAGATCCTTTCCGCCAGCGACGGCATCATGGTCGCGCGCGGCGACCTGGCGGTGGAGGTGGGCAATGCCGCCGTGCCCGCGCTGCAGAAGAAGATGATCCTCATGGCCCGCAACATGGACAAGGTGGTGATCACCGCCACCCAGATGATGGAGTCCATGATCAACAACCCGGTGCCCACCCGCGCAGAGGTGAGCGACGTCGCCAACGCCGTGCTGGACGGCACCGACGCGGTCATGACCTCGGCCGAGACGGCTTCTGGCAAGTACCCGCTCGAGACGGTGCAGGAAATGAGCCGCATCTGCGAGGCCGCCGAGCAGGCCGAGGACCTCAAGCGCGACACCGATTTCAGCGGCCAGGCCTACACGCGCATTGACCAGTCGATCGCCATGGGCGCGCTGTTCACCGCCCACCACCTGGGCGCCAAGGCCATCGTGGCGCTGACCGAGTCCGGCTCCACCGCGCTGTGGATGAGCCGCCACGCCGCGCACATCCCGGTCTATGCGATGACCTCGCGCCTGGCGACCCAGCGGCGCATGGCGCTGTACCGCAACGTGCGCCCGCTGCTGATGGAGTCCGAGAACGACCGCGACGCCGCGCTGGCCCAGGCCGAGGCGCACCTCAAGCGGCGCGGCATCGTGCAGAAGGGCGACATCTACGCCATCACCTGCGGCGAGCCGATGGGCGCGCCCGGTGGGACCAACATGCTGAAGATCTGCACCGTGGGCTGAGCGCGCGGGCGGTGCCGGGCATTCCCCACGTGGCGTGGGTGCGCTGCGCTCGCGCGGCCCGTGCCCTGCTATCTTCGCCCGCATGAGGACATTGACCCGTCGCCAGGCCGCCCTGGCCTGCATCAGCCTGCCCCTGGTCGCCGGCGAGTGGGTGCTTGCCCAGGGCAGCAAGACCAGCAGCCCGCTCGAACTGGCCCGCCAGGCCGAGGCGCTCAAGCCGGGCGAATGGGTCTGGGCGCCGGACATCGCGCCCGCAGGGCCGATCACCGTCTACGTGGACCTGTCGCGCCAGCTTGCCTATGTCTACCGCAACGGCGTGCGCATCGCCGCCAGCAGCATCTCGTCGGGCAAGCCCGGGCACGAGACGCCCACAGGTGTCTTCACCATCCTGCAGAAGGACAAGAACCACCGCTCGAACAAGTACAACAGCGCGCCCATGCCCTACCAGGAGCGCCTGACCTGGGACGGCGTCGCGCTGCATGCGGGCGGCCTGCCCGGCTACCCGGAAAGCCACGGCTGCGTGCACTTGCCGTACGAATTCGCGCGGCTGCTGTTCGGCATCACCGAGATGGGTGGCACGGTGGTGGTGGCCGGCAAGGCCGGCGGCGCCGGCATGCCGGCGGGCGTGCTGCAGCCAGTGCCTGGGCAGGGGGCGCTGGCGCAGCACCTGGCGCTGGCCGATGACGCGTCGGCCGTCTGGCTGCCGGAACTGTCGCCGCAGGGGCCGGTGTCCGTCGTCCTGTCGCGTCCCGACCGGCAGGTGCTGGTGATGCGCAATGGCGTGGAGATCGGCCGCGCCCGCGTCGAGCTGCCGCCGGACGACTATGCCGACCACCTGCTCACGCTCACCCGCGGCGCAGACGGCCGCATGGTCTGGACGGTGGCGCCCACGCCCGGCCGCGAGGCCGAGGCGGGCCGCCCGGTCGACCAGTCGCTGATCGAGCAGGTGCGCCTGCCGGCCGGCTTCATGAAGTCGGTGCAGCCGCTGATGCAGCCTGGACTGACGGTGCTGGTGACCAACGAGCCATTGGCGCCGCACACCACGGGCCCGCAACTGGCGGTGCTCGACAGCCAGGCACGTCCGGGCGACGGGCCCGACGGGCCGGCCATGTCTCCCGCGCGCCGCCCGGTCAGCGGCTGATCGGCGGGTCGGGGTCAGGCGCCGAAGCGGCCTGCGAGCAGCAGCCGGTCGGGGCCGAGGGCTTCCATCACCAGGTCGGCCTCGTCCTCGGCAAACACGAAGCAGCCCTCGCTGCGGCCGAGCTTGCCCAGGCGCCCGAGGATGCCGTGGCTCACGTACCAGGCCTTGTGGATGACGATCGCGCGCGGCTCGGCGTTGTCGTTGGTCTCGTCCAGGCCAGCCAGGCGCATCGAACGGCCATGCTTGCCGACATAGAGGTCGCCGGTGCGATAGGCCCCCTCGGAACTGGCGTAGGAGCCGAAGTCGTTGGAAAAGCGTTGCACCCGCCCGCTGTGATCCGGGTCGGAGCCGCGGCCGTGCGCCACCAGGTAGCTGCTGGCGGTGGCCGCGGCCACGTCGAGCAGGTAGAACCTGGGCTGGTCCGATGGCAGGCTGTAGTCGGCCACGCCGACGCGGTCATGCAGCGGGATGGCCGGGCCGAGCCGGTCGAGCTCGCGCTGAACCAGCGGCCAGAGCCGGTCGAACGCGGGGTCGCGGCCGGGCGCGGCGCCGGTTCCGGGGGCCGCCGCAAGCGGGTGATCCGCCGGCGTGGCCGCGGCGGCTGAATACGGCAGGACGGCGAGTGCCGCGATTCCTGCGGCGCCGGCCGCGCGGGCGAGGAAGTCGCGGCGCGAAGCCGGCGTGACGGAGCGTGAGCGGGACATGACCTGCAAACAGACCGGCAACGCAAGGCGCGGGTTCCCGGGCGTTACAAACATTGCAATCGGCTGCCATTGGGGGGCAGAGTGCGGCACCGCCGGCAGCATCGGTCTTGGCTGACAGGGGCAGCCGGGGCCCGCCGATAGAATCACGGGCAAGTTTTCATATTTCTATCATTCCCCGGAATCCCGCGAGAGGTAACACCATGGCACTCGTTTCGATGCGCGAACTGCTGGACCACGCCGCCGCCAATGGCTACGGCATCCCGGCCTTCAACGTGAACAACCTGGAGCAGGTCCAGGCCGTCATGGAGGCTGCGAAGGAAACCGGTGCGCCGGTGATCCTGCAGGCCAGCGCCGGCGCCCGCAAGTACGCCGGCGAGCCGTTCATCAAGCACCTGATCGAGGCGGCCGTCGAGATGTACCCGAACATCCCGCTGGTGATGCACCAGGACCATGGCCAGAGCCCCGACGTCTGTCAGGGCGCCATCAACCTGGGCTTCTCCTCGGTGATGATGGATGGCTCGCTCGAGTCGGACGGCAAGACCATCGCCAGCTACGACTACAACGTCGACGTGACCAAGAAGGTGTCCGACCTCGCGCACAAGGTCGGCGTGACGGTCGAGGGCGAACTCGGCTGCCTCGGCTCGCTCGAGACCATGAAGGGCGACAAGGAAGACGGGCACGGCACCGACGCCACCATGACGCGCGACCAACTCCTGACCGATCCGGAGCAGGCGGCCGACTTCGTCAAGCGCACCCAGATCGACGCGCTGGCCATTGCCATCGGCACCAGCCACGGCGCCTACAAGTTCACGCGCAAGCCCACCGGCGACATCCTGGCGATCGATCGCATCAAGGAAATCCACCGTCGCATTCCCAACACCCACCTGGTGATGCACGGCTCGTCGTCGGTGCCGCAGGAACTGCTGGCCATCATCCGACAGTACGGCGGCAACATGAAGGAAACCTACGGCGTGCCGGTCGAGGAGATCCAGGAAGCCATCAAGCACGGTGTGCGCAAGATCAACATCGACACCGACATCCGCCTGGCCATGACCGGCGCCGTGCGCAAGTTCCTGGCCGAGAACCCCGAGAAGTTCGACGCGCGCGAGTGGCTCAAGCCGGCGCGCGAGGCCGCCAAGCAGATCTGCAAGCAGCGCTACATCGAGTTCGGCTGCGAAGGCCAGGGCGCCAAGATCAAGGGCGAGACGCTGCAGGTCGTGGCCGCCAAGTACGCCAAGGGCGAACTGGCGCAGGAAGTGGTCTGAGCCGTACCCGGCGCCGCGCCCCACAAAGTACCAAGCCACCTTCGCGGTGGCTTTTTTCCGCGCGCACAATGCGCGCATGAGCGATCCATCGAGCGAAGACTGCTGTCACACGAGCCCCACATGACCACCGTCCACACCTCTTCCATCCAGAGCCTGCCCCTGCTCGCGCGCGGCAAGGTGCGCGACAACTACGCCGTCGGCGAGGACCGCATCCTCATGGTGGCGAGCGACCGCCTGTCGGCCTTCGACGTCATCATGGGCGAACCCATTCCGGGCAAGGGCGAGATCCTGACAAAGATGGCGCTGTGGTGGTTCGACCGGCTCGGCCACATCTGCCCGAACCACTTGACCGGCGAAGCGCCCGAGAGCGTCGTGACGCCGGCCGAGGTGCCGCAGGTGCAGGGGCGGTCGATGCTGGTGCAGCGCCTCAAGCCGGTGCCGGTCGAGGCCGTCGTGCGCGGCTACCTGGCCGGCAGCGGCTGGAAGGAATACCAGCACGACCGCACCGTCTGCGGCGTGCCGCTGCCGGAGGGCCTGACCAATGCCGCGCGGCTGGCGCGGCCGATCTTCACGCCCGCGGCCAAGGCGCAGGCCGGCGAGCACGACGAGAACATTCCCTACGAGCGGGTGGTCGAGATCGTCGGGCCGACGATGGCCAGCCAGATCCGCGACGTGAGCATCGCGCTGTACGAGGCGGCTGCCACCATCGCCCTGGGCAAGGGGATGATCATCGCCGACACCAAGTTCGAGTTCGGTCTCGATCCCGAAGGCCGGCTGGTGCTGATGGACGAGGTGCTCACGCCCGACAGCTCGCGCTACTGGCCGGTGGAGGGCTACGAGCAGGCCCTGGCCAGCGGCGACAACCCGCCGAGCTTCGACAAGCAGTTCGTGCGCGATTGGCTCGAGGCGGTGCGCCTGCACGGCAAGCCATGGGACAAGACGCCCCCGGCGCCGCGCCTGCCGGCCGAGGTGATCGAGAAAACCGCGGCCAAGTACCGCGAGGCCTACGAGCGCCTGACCGGCTGAATCGCAGTCCGGCTGGGCGCCGGAATGTGAATGCATCACAAAACTGGCGGCAATAGTCACCGCCCGTAAAGATCGCAAATTTCCATACTTTCCTCATACAGATGGATGAGGAGCAGGTGATGGAAATGACAAGCGAAATCGAGCTTGCCGCGCGGCCGGCGGCGGTTGCGGCACAGCCGCCCGAGGGTCTGCAGGCCGTGATGCTGGCGCGGGTGCTGGACGAGATCGATCATGGATTGATCCTGGTCGACCTCGGCGGACGCATCCTTCACACCAACCAGCCGGCGCGCAGCGAACTGGCGACGGCCCAGGCCCTGTGCGAGCGAGACGGCGTGCTCCAGGGCAGCAATGACAGCCGCCAGCGCAAGATCCGGCAGGCCCTGCGGGACGCCGCCGGCGACGTGCGCGCCATCGTGGACATCGACGACCACGACGGCCAGCCGCTGTCGCTGGCCTTCATCCCGATGGCGACCCGGCCGGACGGGCGCATCGACGCGGTGCTGGTCATGTGCAGCAAGCGGCAGAACTGCGCCTCGCTGACCATGCAGATGTTCGCCCGCGCCAACCGCCTCACGCGTGCCGAGCAGCAGGTGCTGCGCCAGCTGTGCGACGGCCACCGTGCCGAGGAGATCGCCGGTCTGCAGGGCATCCGCGTATCGACAGTGCGCACCCACATCAAGAGCGTGCGCGAGAAGACCGGCAGCAACAGCGTGCGCGAGATCGTGCACCGCCTGGCACGCATGCCGCAGGTCGTGTCCGGCCACGGCGTACCCGCCGCCCTGCACGACTGAGCGTTGCCGGTCTGCCCCCGCCGGCGACGCGCCGGCGACAGCGCGCGCGCGGCCGACGGCCCGGCGCGGCTAATATCCGGCGCATGCCGCCAAACGCCTTGCGCCGCGTCGCGCCGGACGCGGCCGCGCACCTCACCCTCCTGACGCCCCCGGTCGACCGCCTGGCCGCCCTGGGTGTGCAGCGCCGCTATCGCAAGCACACGATGCTGATCCAGGAGGGCGACACCGGCGACGCCATCTACATCGTGCTGTCCGGCAAGCTGCGTGCGTACGTCTCCGACTCGCGCGGGCGCGAGGTGACGATGGCGCTGCACGGGCCGGGCGAATACGTGGGGGAGATGTCGCTCGACGGCGGCCGGCGCTCGGCCAGCGTGCAGGCGGTGGAGGCCACGGTGTGCGCCGTCGTCACCCGCGAAACCGTGCTGCAGCACATTGCCACCGATCCGGAATTCGCCCTGGCGCTGATCCAGCGCCTGATCCGGCGCGCCCGCCTGGCTACGGAGAGTGCACGCTCGATGGCGTTGCTCGATGTCTACAGCCGGCTGCGCGCCCTGCTCGAGCAACGCGCCCGGCCGGCGGCGGACGGCACCCGCGTGGTGGCCGAGCGCCTGACCCACCAGGCGATTGCCAGCGAGATCGGCTGTTCGCGCGAAATGGTCAGCCGCCTGCTCAAGGACCTCGAGTCCGGCGGCTACCTGCAGGTCGTGCAGCGGCAGCTGGTGCTCATGCGCGAACTGCCGGCGCGCTGGTAGGCGCCCCGCGCCGCCCTGGCCTTGTGGGGGCGTCTAGGGCGCGGCGCTGCCGAGCCGGGCCAGCGTCTGGCCGCGCCCGTCGATGAGCACCAGTTCGCCGCCCACCACGCTGTAGCGGGCGGTCGCTTCCAATGCTGCCAGGAAGCGGGCTTCGATCTGGCTGCGTGCCTGATCGGTACAGGCCATGCGCGTCGAGGCCAGCGGACCGATCTTGAGTTGCGCGCCATTGCGCTGGTAGCTGCCGCTCAGGCGGTTGCAGCCGCCCGAGCCGGCCACGCGGCCATTGCCGTCGAACTGCAGCTGCGCGTTCTGCCGTGGGTCACCGGCGGGCTGGACCGGCTGGCCGTCGATGCTGGTCAGGCGCCAGTTGCGCGACTCGATCGGCTCGTCCAGGCTCACGCTGGCGCACCCGGCGAGAAGCGCCGCCACGAGCAGGGACAGGGCGGCCCGGCAGGCGGCGGGGCGGGCGGACGACAGGCGCATGGCGGTTCCTGATTCAATGGGTTGGACGCCGGCATGGTAGCCGCTGGTGTCGCCGCCGTTCAACTCAGAACGATGCTGCTCAGGCGCCGGCGGTAGGTGGCGACGGTCGGGTCATCGGGCGGGATCTGCCCTTCGGCCACCTTGGGCTTGGGCGGCTCGATGACTTCCAGGATCGCCACGTAGGTCTTGCGCGCGAGCTCCTCGCTCCAGGCCTTGTCGCGCATGAGGATCTCCAGCAGTTCGTCCATGGCGTCCGTCCAGCGCTGCTCGGCCATGAGCAGGCGGGCCCGGTCGAAGCGGGCCTGGAAGTCGCGCCTGTTGGCGGCGATGCGCGCGTCCAGGTCGGCCAGCGCGGGCGCGGCGCCGGCCGGCGGGGCGGCGAAGTCGATGGCATCCATCCAGCGCTGCAGCGCGTCGAAGCGGCGCACCAGCGCGGCCCGGTCGATCACCGGCGCGAAGGCCACCTTGGCATCGTCCGTGCGGCCCTCGAGCAGCAGCAGCTTGATGTAGTCGAACCGGGCGTCGTCGTTGGACGGGTCGGTCGCGACCGCGTGCTGGAGCTTCTCCAGCGCGCCGAGGGTGTCGCCCTCGGCCAGGGCGGCATTGGCCTCGTCCTCCTGCTGCTGCGCCTCGAATTCCTGGGCGCCGGGCACGTGCTTGTCCAGGAACTGGCGGATCTGGTCGGCCGGCAGGGCGCCGACGAAGCCGTCCACCGGCTGGCCGCCGGAGAACATGACGCAGAACGGGATGCTGCGCACGCCGAACATCTGCGACAACTGCTGCGAGATCTGCGGCACCTTGTCGGCGTCGAGCTTGGCCAGGGTGAAGCGTCCGCCGTACTCGACCTCGAGCTGCTCCAGCACCGGACCGAGCTGCTTGCAGGGGCCGCACCATTCGGCCCAGATGTCCAGCAGGATCGGCTGGTTCAGGGAGGCTTCGATCAGGTCGTTCTGGAAATTGTCGAGGGTGATGTCAATCATCAGTCAATCCATTTGGCCCGCAGGGCTGGCTGTGCGGCCCGTCCCGCCCTTGGGCGAGCCCGGAAAAGCGGCAAGGCCATATTTTCCCGTGCGGGGTGAAACGTAGAATTCCGATCATGAACCAAGCGATTCAGGTCGGCGTCGTGATGGGCTCGAACTCCGATTGGGAGACGATGCAGCACGCGGTCGAGATTCTCCGGCAATTCGGCATCACCCACGAGGCGCGGGTGGTGTCGGCGCACCGCATGCCGGACGACATGTTCGCCTATGCCGAAGCGGCCGCCGGCCGCGGGCTGGCCGCCATCATCGCAGGTGCCGGCGGCGCCGCGCATCTGCCGGGCATGCTGGCCGCCAAGACCACGGTGCCGGTGCTGGGCGTGCCGGTGGCCAGCCGTCACCTCCAAGGGGTGGACTCGCTGCACAGCATCGTCCAGATGCCCAAGGGCGTGCCGGTCGCGACCTTCGCCATCGGCAACGCCGGCGCGGCCAATGCCGCGCTGTTCGCAGTGGCCATGCTGGCGGTGGGCAATCCGGCGCTGCGTGCGCAGCTCGACACCTTCCGCGCGCGCCAGACCGAGGCCGCGCGCGCCATGGCACTGCCGCCGCCGGACCAGGCCGCGGTGTCTCCCTTCACGCCCCGCGGCGGAGGTGCACTGTGAAGCCTGCCCATCAACCGCTGCTGCCGGGTGCCACGCTGGGGGTGATGGGCGGCGGCCAGCTCGGCCGCATGTTCGTGCACGCGGCGCAGCAGGCCGGCTATTTCACGGCCGTGCTCGATCCGGATGCCGACAGCCCGGCCGGCCGCGTCAGCCACCATCACGTGCACAGCGACTACCTCGACGGCGACGGCCTGGCGCGGCTGTCGCGGCTGGCGGACGCCATCACCACCGAGTTCGAGAACGTCCCGTCGCGCGCGCTGGCCTCGCTGGCCGGCGACGTGCCGGTGTCGCCGTCGGCCGACGCGGTGGCCATCGCCCAGGACCGCATCCGCGAGAAGGCCCATTTCGTCAAGTGCGGCGTGGCCTGCGCGCCTTACGCGGTGATCGAGACGGCCGACCACCTTGCGGCCGTGGCCGACGACCTGCTGCCCGGCATCCTCAAGACCGCGACCCTGGGCTACGACGGCAAGGGCCAGCAGCGGGTGGCCACGCGCGGCGAACTGGGCGCCGGCTGGGTGGACGCGGGTCAGGTGCCCTGCGTGCTGGAAAAGCGCCTGGCGCTCGGCTACGAATGCTCGGTCATCGTCGCCCGCGGGCACGACGGCCAGGCGGTCAACTACGGCCCGCAGCGCAACCTGCACCGCGACGGCATCCTGGCAGTGACGGAGGCGCACGGCGAAGCGCTGCCGCCCGAGATCGCCCGACGCGCCGTCGATGCCGCCCTGGCCATCGCCCATGGCCTGAACTACGTGGGCGTGCTGTGCGTCGAATTCTTCGTGCTGGCCGGCGGCGAACTGGTCGTCAACGAAATGGCGCCGCGCCCGCACAACAGCGGCCACTACACCATCGACGCCTGCGACCTGTCGCAGTTCGACCTGCAGGTCCGCACGCTGGCCGGGCTGCCGCTGGTCGCGCCGCGCCAGCACAGCCCGGCCATCATGCTGAACCTGCTGGGTGAGCTTTGGCTGGCCAAGGGCAGCAAGCCGAGCGACCCGCCGTGGGCGCAGGTGCTGGCGCTGCCGGGCGCGCAATTGCACCTGTACGGCAAGCTCGAGCCGCGCCCGGGGCGCAAGATGGGCCACCTGAACATCACCGGCGCCAGCGTGGCCGAGGTGCGCGCCACCGCGGCGCGCGCAGCGGCGCTGCTCGGCCTGCCCTCGCCGCTGGCGGCCGCATGATCCTGGACGGGCGATCGGCCGAGGCCATCGAGCAGGCGGCGCGCACGCTGCGTGCTGCGGGCCTCGTCGCCTTTCCCACGGAAACCGTCTATGGGCTGGGCGCCGATGCCGCCAACGACGCCGCCGTGGCGGGCATCTTCACTGCCAAGGGGCGCCCGAGCGACCATCCGCTGATCGTGCACGTGAGCGCCGGCGCCGGCCAGGCGCAGGCCATCGAACACTTCGCGCAGCCGCTGCCGGATTTCGCACGGCGTCTGGTCGAGGCGTTCTGGCCCGGCCCGCTGACGCTCATCGTGACGCGCCAGCACGGCGTGGCCCGGGCGGCGGCCGGCGGCCAGGACACGATCGGCCTGCGCTGTCCCGCACATCCGGTGGCGCAGGCGCTGCTGGTCGCCTGCGCCGCGCAGGGCGTGGCCGGGCTGGCAGGCCCCAGCGCCAACCGCTTCGGACGCGTCAGTCCCACCACGGCGCAGCACGTACAAGGCGAGTTCGGCGACGACCTGCTCATCCTCGACGGCGGGCCCTGCGCGGTGGGCATCGAGTCGACCATCATCGACTGCAGCCGCGGCGTGCCGGTGCTGCTGCGGCCGGGCCTGATCACCCGCGCCCGGATCGAGGCCGCCTGCGGCGAGCGCCTTCGCACACGCCAGGACGTCGGGGCCCCGGACCCGCGCGCCTCGGGCACGCTGGAGGCGCACTACGCCCCCAGCGCCAAGGTGCGCCTGATGGACGCCGCGGCGATCCGGACCGCGCTCGACCTTCTCGGGGCCGACGCCCGCCACATCGCGGTGTGGTCGCGCGCCGAACTCAAGAGCCGATCGAGCCACCTGCTGCAACGGCGCATGCCGGACGACGCGGCGGCGGCGGCCCGGCTGCTGTTTGCCGTGCTGCGCGAGTTCGACGCCCAGGGCGTCAAGCTGATCTGGGTCGAAACGCCGCCGGACGAGCCGGCATGGGAAGGCGTGCGCGACCGGCTGCAGCGCGCGGCCGCAGCGGGCTGACCGCTCGCGGCGGCCACGCGGGCTGTCCGGCCGAAGTCAGCGCACGCTGTTGAACAGCGCCCGCGCCTGCACGTGGCACAGCGGCGGCTCGTAGGTGCCGTGGTAGCTGCCGTAGTAAGTGGCGAAGGCCGGCGAGGCCGGGTCCGTCGGCGCCACGCCCCCGGGAGCGAACAGCGCCTGCACCTGGGCATCGACGTCGACCGTGCGCACGGTGGTCACGCCGCGCGCATCGAAATCGGCCTTGAGCGGGATCATGTGGACTGCCGGCGGCACGGTCGGATCGCCGGCGCCGCCGCACAGCAGCGTGGTCGCGCGCGGGGTCCAGCCGAACAGGTCGTTCTTCTTTGCGTCCAGCATCAGCGCATTGGCGGGGTTGGCGCGCACGTCCGTCAGGAAGGCGCTCTGGAATAGCGCGTCGCGCGCCTCGTTGGGCGTGCCGCCCGGCAGGGCGCCGCTGGTCACCAGCGTCGTGTAGTCGAGCGTCGGGCTGGGCAGCAGGTCCTCGATGCCGGCGGCGTACGGTGCCTTGAAGACCGTGTTGACGTCGGTGTAGACGTCGCCATAGACCTTCTGCCACGCGGTGACCATGAAGGGCACGAAGAACTGGTAGCCCGCGATCGCATTGGTCAGCTTGAACGACCCGGACAGGTTGTAGGGGCCGGCCAGGTGGGCGCCGGCGGTCACGTTGAAGGTGTTGCCGCGCTCGGCGGCGCGCTGCGCGGCCATCGACGAATGGCCGCCCTGCGAGTACCCGGTGAGCATCAGCTTGTCGGACAGTTGCCCGCCCGCGATCGGCGCGGCCAGCCGGGCGGCGCGGACCGAGTCGAGCACCGAGCGCGCTTCCGAGTCGGCATGCAGGTACGGGTGGTACGGAAAGGTCGACTTGGCGTAGCCGAGGTAGTCGGTTGCCACCACCGCGTAGCCCTGCGCGGCATACATCGCCACCAGCATCAGGGTTTCCGGGTCCTGCGGGTTGGCCAGGGTGCGCGGCTTCTGCACGTCCGTGCCCTTGGCGTAGGCCACCAGCGGGACGGGGCTGTTGCAGTTGCCGGGCCCGCTGGGCAGCAACAGGACGCCGGACGCATTGGTGTCCTCGTTCTTCGGCCCCAGCGTGTGGTAGTCGAGCGCGACCACCTTCACGTCGCATTGGGCCACTCCGCTCAGGGCGAGCAGGCCGCTGGCGCGGGCGGCGGCGTCGATCTGCGCCTGCGTCAGGGTCGTCACGGTCGAGGGCGCTTCCTTGAGCGTGCCGGCGACGTCGCGGGGAAGATCGTCGTCGTCGCTGCCGCCACAGGCGGCCAGGACAAGTGCGGCGCCAAGGGCGGCCAGGCCGTGCACGTGAGTCATCGGTTCGCTCCATTTCGTACGGGGTGGAAGGCGCCGACGATTGTGTGCTTGCCATCGGCCATGGGGAAGGGCCGCGGGTTTCCAGTTGTCCGCCGCCGTCCGGCTTCACGGCCGGGCAGGCGGCGGCGATCGAGCATCACGTGGGCTTCTTTCCGTCCCATTGGCCATCCGACGAGTCTTCCCTCATGACGGCGCCGGTCGGCACGCCGGCGACGCGCGTGGTTTCGAGGGGCTTGTCGGCCGCAGAACCGTCGAAGTCGAACTGCATCGACCTGCCGTTCTTCGAGACGACGACGTTGTCCGTGACCGGCAATCCCGCGGTGCCCTTTTCCGGGCGGATGGTGACGTGCGCACCGTCCTCGGTCCGCAGGGTCAGGTCATTCTTGAAATCGAACTTCTGCCCGTTCGCCTCGAAGTGGGGATCGCCCCACACCTTCGTCTCGTTGCCTGTGGCCTTGTCACGAAGGATGCTCTCTTTCTTCGGCCCGTTGAGTTCAAGGATGTCGCCGCCCAGATCGATGATGGCCTTGCCCTTGGCGTTCGACAGCACCTTGAAGTCCTGGGCGCCCTCGGCCGCCTTCGGCATCGGCCGTCCGACACCCCTGGTCCAGCCATCGGGCGAGGGCATGGGACGGCGGCCTTCATTGCCGCGCCAAGGTGTCGTCGACGGCCACGACGTTGGCGTTGTCGCCCCCTGGTGCGGCCAGGAAGGGCGCGAGGCGTCGGTATCGCGCCGCGAGCAGTGGTCGCCGGCCGGGTTCGAGCCGGTCGACTGCGGCGGCGGGGACGACGGGGGCGACGGATATGACGGTCGAGACGGATATTGGGGATGCGACGGGGCGCGGCCGCGTGCGCAGTGGTCTCCTGCCCAGTCGGCCCGGTCGGGCCGGCCCCCCCGGTCCGGATGCGAGAACACGCCTGGGTAAGGCGCGCCACTGGCGCCGGGGTAGTGGGGCGCAGCCGGCATCGCAGCGGGCGTCTGCATTGAAGGCGTGGGATAGGCGGTACCGCCGTTGCCCGGATGGGCCGCCGGCATTGCCATGGCCGGTTGCGACCAGCCCGTGGGGTAGGCGGGCGCCGCGCCGCCCGCTTGCGGGTAGACCGCAGGCGTCGCGGTGGCCGGTTGGGGCATGGGATACGACGCAGCGCCGACGCCCGGGTTGGCGTATGCCGTTTGCATCGGGGTCGCCAGTTGCGGCTGCATGCCTGCTCCCGGGTAGTTCTGCGGGCCTTGCGCCATGACCGGGGCGGCGGGCGATGCATAGGCGGGTGCCGATGGGTAGGCGGGCGCCGCGGTCTGCGGTGTCGGCGATTGCACGGACTTGGTCAGGAAGTTGGCGAACTCGCCGCGCGAAAGAAAGTTGTCGCCGTTCGAATCCATGGCCCTGAACAGCGAGTCGGCAGTTCCGCCCGCCTGCTGGGTTACCGGCGTTGCGAGGGCAGGGGTTGCGACTTGCGCGTTTGCCATGATGCTGCCTCGCAGTTCGTTTCTCAACGATTGCAGTCCCTCCGCAAGGCTCTGCAATCCCCCCTCGATGCCGGTGGTCGCGCGCTGCACGAATGACTGCGTACCCACAGCCGTCGGAACGGCTGGAATCGTCGGGAGGACAGGAATGGCCGGAAGATTTGCTGTGTACATGGTTGGCTCCTTGATTTGGATGGACGGCTCGCCAGCAGCGACCCGTTGAAAAGTCTGGGTTCGCTGCCTTTCATCTGCATTTCGTCGATTCGATGGGAAACGATGGGCGTGTCGCGCGTGCGCCCGCCTGACTCCGCACAACCGTTGACCCTTTGCAAGGTCGTGAAAGGCGCTCGAAATACCTCCAGCGCACGATTGCAGGCCGGCGACCAGCTCACGGATGAGCGCGCCCATGCCATTCAAGGAGGAGACATGTCATCTGTATCAAGAAGGTCGAAACCCCAGAGTCAACCCCGCAGGGCCAGCAGCCCGGCTTCGAAGCCAAGGTCTGGCGGCAACTCGTCACCGATGCGGCTGACGGACGGCAACAAGAGCAAGGCCCCTTCGGTCAGCGCTTCGTATTCGTCGGTCAGGCAATTCGGTGCGGGGCGCTCGACGACCAGCGCGTCGAACAACGCGCAATCGTCGGCGGCGGCGAGTCAGCGGCGCACTCAGAGCGCCGCGACACCTGCCAGGTCGCAGCCGGCTGCGCGTTTGCAACCGAGGAATGAGCCCGCGACGGAGCGCCCGTCAGGGACGGCGCTCAAACGCCAGGCCGACGTCCCCAAGCAGGGCGTGCACACGAGCGGCGCCCAGATTGGCGTGCGTCAATCGGCGCCGGACTTGCCGGCCAAAGGCAAGGAGATCGACTTCAATCCGCTTGCGACGGCTTCGCAGATCAGCTCGAGCCTGAAGGACTCGCACGGCGTCGTTGCCGATGGCCAGGAGAACTGGGCGCCCAAGGATCCTCAGCAGAAGAAGTCGTATGACACGCGAAACCGGGTTCGCAGCCTCGCGATTCCGAACGCCGTCGCCGGTCTTTCAGGCACGGCCGAAAAGGAGGGCGCCTCGCCGGTCGAGGTCGCGAAAGGCGGCCTGGGCCTGGCCGGACACATTGCGCTGACGACGCACGGCGCAGCGTCGGAGTACATCAACAACTCGCAGGCCCCCGCCCCCAAGGCCGGGGCGCCGGCGACCGGGGAGAAGGCCTCGGTGCCACAGGCTGCGGAGCAGTCCGCCGCGCCGAAGGCACCTTCGACGAGTCGAGGCGAGGCTCCGCTTTTCGGTCGAGGCGAAAAGGCGCCGTTGTGGATGACGGATCCGTGGCCATCGACCAAGACGATCGAGGCGGACGGGTGGCCCCGCGGCGGCCCGGGCGCAGACCCGTCCGCGTCCGGCAGCCCAAGCACGTCGGGCTCGCCCACCGGCGAGCCGCCCGCAGGCGGTCAAAAGGCAGGGTCGTTCTATCAGACGGCGACGCCCGCACAGCGGCTCAAGATGGGAGCGGCCACGGCTGGGCTGGCCGCCTTCACCGGTTCGGACGCACTGGGGCTCGCGCACTCGATCCAGAAAGGAGATGTCGCCGGAGCGATCACGAACGGGGCATACCTGGCCGCGGACGCCGCGACAACCGGCGGGGTCATTGTCGGCAGCGTGGCAAAGAATCCGGCGATTGCTGCCAAGGGCTTCCACGTCTCCAATGCTGCCGGAGCTGGCGCCCACCTTCTGGGGGCTGCGGCGGGCGGTTACTCCATGTACGACGGCGCAAAGAAGCTCTCGATGGGTGACGGCACCGGCCTGCTCGACGTCGCCAAGGGAGGTACGAGCGTGACGGCCGGCGCGGCGGGCCTGACCGGACTCGGCGCGGGCATCGCCGGCCGGGCCGGCCTGTCCGCTCTCGCCGGCAAGATCGCCACCGGGGCCGGCGTGGCGGCGCCGCTGGCGATCGGTCTGACGGAGGGGTCGCTCAAGGCGGCCGACAGAATGCTCGAGGTCAAGTCCGGCCAGGCCGCCACTCATGCCAAGCACAACCTGATCGGCGACAAGAGCAATATCGCCAGGGCATCGGCTGCGGCGAAGAGCAACGTGCACGGGGCGCAGGTGCTGGCCGCAGACGCAGGCAATCAGTACCAGCGTCTGATTACCAACAACCCGGTCAATCAACTCCTCCAGGCGGCGCCGCGCGATGCTTTCCAGAACGGAGTCAAGCCGGTCAACAACTGGCTCGACATCGCCACGACCGGCGACAACGGCGGATTGACGCAGATCGACCTGAACCAGCGGGCATCTGCACCGGACGCCTCCGGACTGTCCTATATGGGAGAAGGCGCCAGTCGGACCTACACCTTGAGCAAGAACCGCGGGCTGGAGAATTTCTATCGCTATGAACAGGCGCCGATCCATACGGCAGCCTCGCCCGGGCAGGCGATCGTGCTGCCCGGCAACCAGTCGCCCTCGTCACAAGCGGCCGGCGACCTCGTCTACTACAACGAGCAGAAGCTGGATGGCGAAGACAAATACGGGCCCGTTCCGGACGCGGCGACCAGAGCATCCGATCCCAATGGCTACTACAACAAGGCGCTGCCGCGAACCGAGGCGGAACGGGCGTTTCGGCGCGACTACGAGGCCGCACGCGCAGGAGTGCGCGGCCTTCCGGATCCCGGCGCTGCAGCCGAGCTGAACAAGTTCCGCGGGAATCCGATCGTCCGCTCGCAGGTGCCTTTGCAGGGAAGTGAGATCACGACATCGGCCGAGCGGCCCAGTCGCGTCGTCTACGACTCGCTCCACAACCCGTCCGTGCTGACGCTCAAGCATCGCGGCGACCAACTGGAGTTTCTGAAGAGCCCCAACGCCGACGTCCACGTGAACGTCCCGGACGACTTCAAATGGAACACGAAGTTTGCCCAGGACCATGACGCGATGGTCGGCGCGTCGATTCGACAGCAGACCCCATGGGAGTCCGGCATGTGGGACTACGCGATGGGCTCCGAAGGCTCGCCGGTCATCTCCTTCAATGGAACGCCGCAGGCGTTCGAGGAACTCAGGCGGCTATACGGTGCCGAGTGACGGTCTCCTATTGGGCGCTCGCCGGAAAGATCGAATGCGGGCGCCCCTTTCCGGCCTCCATTCTGTCCACAGATAAGTGGTCACTATTTCAGTGCAATTGCAAATCACCTCAATCGTCTCGAGAAAAACGCAGTAACAAAATGGATAAATAAACAGGTTTTGCGTTTTGGGCTCGGGTGCGATCATGCGTGACGGTGCCATCTGTCGTCATCGAAATTCGATAACAATTAGCGCATCTCATGGCACCTGCGAGCTTGAAATAAATCGAGCAAGAGATGCACCCTGGCGCGCCGCACCGGTGCCGGGTGCATGCCTGAGCTCGTCGCAATATGGGAGGGGGCAATGATTCGAGTGAGAGGGCCAGCCGATTTCCCCGGCAATCTGCCCGCGAAATACTCTGCGAACGGTCCAAAGGCGTCCGAACGGCAGTTTGGCCGTAGCGCCGCGCTGTTGATCGATGCTTCCGAACGCATGAATCAGGCCTACCACGAGCAGATGAGCCTGCGCGAATCGAGATTGATCGGGAAAATGGACATGCGCCACCCGCAAAACCTTGCCGATGCATTGAATCGGCAGGAGCGCATGCATCAGTTGAATATCGACATTCAATTCATGATGTCGCTCGGCCAGAATGCGAGGACCTTGCTCGATCAACTGCTCAAGGCGCAGTAGATCGTGGCAAGCCGTCGTTTGTCACCGGCAGTTGCCGGTTGCGTCGTCATCACCTTGCTCGCGCTGGCCGGCTGCAAGGAGCATCTCATCGGGTCATTGAGCGAGAAACAGGCCAATGAGGCGCTTTTCTCGCTCAATGAATCCGGTATCGCGGCGACGAAATCACTGGAATCTTCCGGCAAGTGGTCAATTTCCGTCGACAGCGAATTGATGCCGAATGCCATTCAAGTGATTTCGGCCTCCGGAGTCATCAGGGACGAGGTTCCAAGTCTGGGAGAGATATTCAAGAAGGACGGCATGTTCTCCAGTGCCCGGCACGACCGCATCCGCGAGTACTGGGGCATTTCGATGGACCTGCGCGATACGCTGAACAACATGGACGGCGTGATCTTCGCCAAGGTCCACCTGGTGGCGCCGCAAGAGCCGATGGGCAAGGCACCGACCGCGCCGAGATCGGTTTCCGTCGTCGTCAAGCATCATCCGCGGGCGCGGATTGCCTTCCAGCATGCCCAGATACGCGCCATCGTCGCCAAGGCCATTCCCGGGATGAGCGAGAACGATGTCTTCGTGACCATGTTCCCGTCGGATGACAACGCGTTCCGCGCAGCCGCGGACAAATCGAGGCAGGTGGTCGCCAGAATCGCCGCGCGCAGCGTGAATTTCCGGTGGGTCGATGCGGCGGTGCTCCTGGTTGGCGTTGCCATTGGCGCGACTGCGCTATTTCTCTTGTTCGCGCGCCGCTACGTCACATTGCGCGAACTGCTTGCACCTCTCCTGCGCAGCAAGGGGCCCAAGCTGGAATCCGAGGACGGCGCGACATGATCAAGACCGCGCCCGCCGCGCGGAAGGTCGTCGACAAGATCGACGCCATCCGTCGAACACGCGATGAGTATCTTGGGCCGCTGGCGTGGCTAGCCGGTCCCCTGCCGGCCGACTCGCGCGAAGGGCATCGCGATGCGCTCTTCGACCATTGCATGTGGACGTTGGCCCCCGATGCGCTTCTAGATCGCGTCGGCTCGCCCGCGAACGACTCGTTCCACTATCTCCTGTACTCGAGGGCAGAGGTGCTGAAGATGGCGTGCGTCATCGGTCTTTTTGTCTTCGGATCATCGGCGCCCCAATTGGTGGTGGCGTCGTACAAGTCGCTGGTTCGTCAATTCGGCCCCGAGTTGACCGAAGTGCGGTGGCTCCTCTCGAGGATTGCGAAACATGACGACGGCGCGGGCATGGCGGCGGCTCCGGCCGCGCAGACGGGAGCGCAATCGCACTGTCCGCAGCAGGTCGGCCTGGCCTACTTTCTTCGCCAGGAGGTGATCCCTCGGCCCTTGATTCCGTTCGTGCGTCGAAGGCTTGGCGTGAGGGCTCACGCATTGCGCCAACTGAAAGAGTGCACCTGGCTGCGCGCGGCCTTTCGGCGAAGGCGCTCCGAAATCGAAGGAATGCTGTGCGAATACGTGAGCAAGTTCGAGCCGGCGTAGGGTGACATGCGCATCAGCACCATCGAGATTGCCGCGACCGGAAATTCGAATGTGATCAAGCGGGGTCAGTACGTCGATGCGCAACTCGTCAGGAGCAGGCTCGACCAGGCGATGCAAAACGCCAGCCGCATCGAATCGGATGCCGCGACCAACGCCGCAAGCATCATCGAGGAGGCTGTTTCCTCGACCGACGGGCTGCTGGCCCGGAGGTTGTCGGAGGTTCTGGGTGAACTCGACCGCCAGATCGCAGCGGCGGAGCAACGGCTGCTCGAAGCGGTGGGCGAAGCAGTCGTCTCCCACATCGAAGAGACCGTCGAGCAAAAGTCGCTGGACCAGTTCGTCGCCTATGTTGTCCGCCATGTTCGAGCTCGCCTGGACGATACGTCGGCGGTGCACGTCTCGGTATCGCCCTACGACTACCCGGAAGGCCACTTCGAGCCGGTCGGGATGTCCAATCTGACCGAGGTCAGGCTCGATCCTGAGCTGTCGCCCGGCAACGTCCGAATCCAGATCGGCGCGATCGTGCTCAAGGTGGACAAGGCTGCGTTGGTCGACTACCTGGCCCAGCGTTGCAGGAGCGTCGGTCATGCCTGACCATTTTCCGAACCTGACCTGGCAGGCCGACGTGTGGTCGGAAGGCAGGCGCATCCTGGACGAAAGCATTGGCGCCTACCTGCAGACGCGCAAGCGCGGCTTCGTGTTCGAGGCGGTGGGGATGATCGCAAAGGCGAGCGGCCTGCTCGCGTCGGTGGGTGATTTGTGCCACGTCTACTCCACCGCCGGCAGCGGTGAAGTCGCGGTCGGCACCGGGGAGGTGGTCGGCTTCACCGGCGACGCGACGCTGATCATGCTGCATCAAGGCATTGCGGGGCTTCGCAGGAACTGCGAGATCGGCGGTTCAGGGTCCGCGCTTTCGGTGGGCGTAGGCACGGAGTTGCTCGGCCGGGTTCTCGACGGGATGGGCGAGCCGATCGATGGAAAGGGTCCCCTGGTCACGGCGGAGCGAAGGCCCGTCTTCGTCCCGGCTCCGCAGCCGATGGCACGCGATCCGATCCATCTCCCGTTCCAGACGTCCATCAAGGCGATAGACGCCTTCGCGACCATGGGAAGGGGCCAGCGCCTGGGCGTGTTCGCACCAGCCGGCGCCGGAAAGAGCACCCTGATCGGCATGCTTGCCCGCGGCGCGAACGCCGATCTGAACGTCATTGCCCTCATCGGCGAGCGCGGCCGGGAAGTCATGGAGTTCATCGAACAGAGTCTGGGGGAGTCGGGCATGGCGCGGTCGGTCGTCATCTGCTCGACGTCCGACCGGTCTCCGCTCGAGCGGTCGAGGTGCGCATTCGTCGCGATGACCATCGCCGAATACATGCGTGATCGCGGGGCGGACGTGCTGTTGGTGATGGATTCGCTCACCCGCTTCGCACGCGCGCAGCGCGAAATCGGGCTAGCCGTCGGCGAACCGCCCACTCGAAGGGGCTACCCGCCATCTCTATTCCAGGAGTTGCCCAGGCTGCTCGAGAGGGCTGGCAATGCCAACGGAGGCACCATCACTTCGCTCTTCACGGTGCTCGAGGAGGGAAGCGACGACTCCGACCCGGTAGGCGAGGAGGTTCGATCTCTCATCGACGGTCACATCATCCTGTCCAAGGATCTGGCGGCCAAAGGCCAATACCCGCCAATCGACATCAAGCGAAGCCTGAGCCGGGTGATGAACATGGTCACCACCAGGGAGCACCAGAGAGTTGCCACCCGACTGAAGTCCTTTCTCGCCAAGTACGAGGAGATCGAATTTCTCCTGCAGGTCGGAGAGTATCGGGAAGGTGTCGATCCGCTGGCGGACGCCGCTTGCGAACATCAAGGCCAGGTCGTCGAGTTCCTGAAGCAATCCAGCGACGAGATCGTGCCGCTCGAAGCTTCGCTGGAGTGGATCAGCGGGTGGGCGGAGGTATGAGTCGCAAGGAGCAGCTGATCAACTACGCGCGCCTGCTCCAGCTGCGCGGGTCTGTCCTCGAACGCGAACGATCGTCGGCACTTCGCGACGCCGCGGAGATGGGCCGGCAGATCGAGGAGCTCCAGGCCAGGAATGACGCCACGCGCCGGGACATCGACGCGATGCATTCGCTTGACGGCGAACGCCAAGACAAAGGGCCGCGCATTGCCAGCATGGAAATGCGCATGCATGTCGCGGCTGGCTATCGCGCCAGGCTGGAGGATGCGCAGGCTGAGGTCGAAGCGATCGAGACAAGAAGGCTGGACGCCGGGCAGCGAGCCGACAGTGCCAGCAGAAAGCTCGACGTGATGCAAAGAAAGATGGAAAGCCTCGAGGCCAAGGTTGCGGCCCAGAAGGCGAGGCATTTGCTGGCGGTCGAACTGCGCGAGGAGGACGATCTGCCTCCTCGCAGAAGCTAGGGGCGAATCATCGACACGCTCGTCCGCCACATGTTCGCCTCGCTCGGCCTGGTTGCAAGTGCAGCCGTGCCCTTCTACTTCGCGCTCAAGCTGGCGCCATTCTTCAACACCCGCATTCTGGGCGGATCGGCAACGGCGATCCTCGCGGTGCTGCTTGCATTCGTGGGCACCCGGCAGTTTGCCGAAGTCGACGCATCGGCCGGTCGGTTGCTGATGGCTTGTGCAGCCGCGTTTCTGAATCTTGGCGCCTCGGTCTTCCTGGTGTCACTACCGTTTTTCGCCGTGTTTGTCGGGGCGTCCGCTATCGATGCACTCCTGAAGCAACAGGCGAAGGTATCTTCATTCGTGTATCAGGATGAGGCATCCCCTCCACTACAACTGATCTTCATGGGCTACTGCATCGCGTCTTTGAATGACGAGTTTGTGTACGAATTGTTCCGCCTCGGGATCGACGCGGTGCGCGATTCGCACGGGGCAGTACTCGACCACGGTCCGTCCAGCTGGTCCATGCCGCGGCTGTCGAACATCGAGGGTTCGCTCGTCAGCACATTGCGGCAGGCCGCGACGCTGGCCTTGCCGCTGTGCGTCGCGATCGCCAGCATTGAGATTGCTCTTGGCCAGATTGATCAACAAAGCAATCTGTTCCGTCTCTCGGAGCTGGCGGCGGGCGTTCAACTGCTGATCCTTCTCCTGTTCATCCACGTCGTCCTGCAGTCAAGGTGGCTGTATTGGATCGGTCGCTAGCCCGCGTTCTGCCATGTCCGAGAAAAAGCATCCGCCAACGCCCACACGTCTGAAGGAACTTCGCAAGAAAGGACAGCAGGCGCAACCGAGCCGAGCACTCGAGACAACCCTCCAGCTTGCGGCGCTCGCGGCGCTCTACCTGCTGGCCGACACAACCTTCAAGGAGGCCATGTCGCTGTGGAAGACCGGTGTCGATCCCTCAACCGGCGTCGACGGCCTTCCTGCACTGTCAGCGGGCTTGCTGGTCAGGCCCGCAGCGCTCGGGTGTCTCCTGATGGCAGTCGGACCTGTGGCCGCGCTGTTGCTGTCGCGGCGAGCGTCGTTGACTCACATTGCGCCAAAACCGGAGGCGTTCAATCCGGCATCGATCTTTGGCCGCTTGTTTGGAAAGGCGCAGATCTGGACCCATGTCTTCGGATTGATCTGCGCCATGGCTTCGATTGCCATCTACGTCGTCCAGGTGAGGCGCCTGATCGTTGGCCCCATATCGCTTGACACGGTGCAGGGCTACTCGATGGGGATGCTCTGGAGTGCAGTCGTGATGCACTTCGCCGTGGCCGCGTCCGTTCCGCCGATGCTGAAGGTCGTTCTGTCTCCGGTCGACATGCTTGCGAAGCACTTCATATTTCTGTCGCAGAACAAGATGAGCGACCAGGACCTCCGAGACGAACACAAGAATACTGAGGGAAACCCGGAGATAAAAATGGCCCAGCGTCAGATCCAGATGGAGGAGGCGGCATGACGTCCGAAACCAGAAGTCATCGTGTCATCTCCGCCGCCATTGCTGCCATGTCGCTCTGGGTCTTCGCGCCCACCGCGCACGCCGCCTCGTGTCTCGATCAGCAGATGGGCATCAAGGTCTACGAAGCGCCCGGTGTGGATCTGCGGCAGATCCTGGGCGATCTGCTCCAGGAGTGCAAGTTGTCCGCGCACATCTCGCGCAGGGTCAAGGGAACGGTGACCGGCGCCTACCAGGGCACGATGAAATCGTTCTACCGGCGCCTGTTGAGAAGGCACAGCCTGACGTCGGTGGAACTGGGCGGCGCGTTCTACATCTACACGGCCGACGAGACCACCACCTCGGCCTATTCTGTCCCCCCGGAGCTTCTCGGGTCGGTGTTGCGGGCTTCGCGCGCCACCGGAATGCGTTCCGATGCCGCGCAGCTGATCCCCGACCATGCGATCGGGCGGCTTGTCGTCACCGCTCCGCCAATCTTCCAGAAGGAAATGGCGGACATCGTTGCCCAGACGGTGAGAGCGAAAGGGCCCGCGCTTGCCCAACAGACGAAAGTCTTCCGGCTCGGCTACTCGACGGCCGACGACACGGTCAGCAAGACGATCGAAGGGGAACGCCGTGTGAAAGGGCTTGCAAGCATACTGCGCAGCGCCTTGCCTCGCGACGGCCCCGATGCCGCCGGTGGAGCGACGGCGGCCGTGTCGCAAGAATCGGACGGGCGCCGCGCAAGGGATGTCGGCGCCCCGCTCGACACCACTTATTCGATCGGATCTCTCATAGGAGACCCCGACGCGGCGGCAGGTTCTGCCCGCGAAGAGGGCGCGCGTTCCGCAGCCAGGGTCTCCACTGACCCGAGGACGAATTCCATCATCGTCACGGGCTCGAAGCAGACGCTTCGGATGGCAGAGAAGATCATCAGGACGCTCGACGTGCCAAGTCAGCAGATCCAGATCGAGGCCACCATATTCGAGCTCGAGAAAAGCTACCTGGACCAGTTCGGAATCGATCTTGGTTTCGGCTCCAGGAACGTGAAGATCGGGAGCGCCACGCGATTGGTCGACTGGAATCCTTCTTCCGGCGCGCAGGTCGCGGACCTCATCAGTGTCGGATCGAGCGTTGCCGGAAACATGACCGGGCTTCTGACCTACGGTGCCAATCAGTTGCTGGCGCGCATTCGTGCGCTGCAGTCGCAAGGCGTGGCCCGCATCGTCTCCACCCCCAGCATCCTGACGACCGAGAACATGGAGGCCTCCATCGAAAGCAGCGACGTCATGTACGCCAAGATCTACGGCTACCAATCCGGCCAGATCCAGCAGATCGAAGGGGGCATGAAGCTGTTCGTGCGTGGCGTCATTCTCGACGACAGCCGCGGAATCAACCTTTCGATCCGGATCGAAGATGCCGTCGCGAGGGACGCGCAAGTCGATGGCATTCCCACGTTTCGTGTCAACAACATCACGACGCAGGCCGTGGTGCCCGAAGGCATGAGCATCGTGATCGGGGGGCTCAACGTAGAGGAGAAGTCAAAGTCGGCCAGTGGGGTGCCAGGCCTTCGCGACATCCCGCTGCTGGGGCGCCTGTTCAGCGGGTCGACCGACCAGATCAAGGAGAAGGTGCGCATGGTGCTGGTCGAGCCGAGGATTCTTCCCTAGCCGAACGAAGGGCCATGATGCGGGACGGCTACACCATCGAATTCAGGTCGGGTCTTCTCGGCGGAATGACGCAGAACTTCGAAGGTCCTGCGCTGACTCTGGGGCGGGCCAGCGACGTCGACATTCCCATCCTGGATCTGTTCGACGTCGACGCGAAGTACCTGATCGAGATAACGCCTCTGGGCATCATCACGGTTGCCGCGCTGCACAAAAGCGCGGACACACGGCGTTCTGTCGGGAGCCTGGGCAAGCCGCAGATCATTGACGATACGGAGTTCTGCATAACGCGCTTGTCCGCAACCGCCAGTCGCCCGGCTGTCGATCTGCTGCACGATGCCGGCTTCAGGCGGCGCCTCGTCCCCGCACTGCTGCTGTCGGCACTTTGCGTAATCGTCATATGGGCGTTCGGGTCGTACTCCGCGCACCGGGCGCGCAGCCAAAGGGCAGAGTCCTTCGATGCGGCCGTGGCCGCTACTTCAGCGCTCGGGCTCGACGGCGTGACCTTCGAGCGCGCCGGCGACCGCGCAGTAGCGGTTCGTGGAGTCGTCAAACGCTCCGAGCGCCAGGCGCTCGACGCCGTGCTGCTCGAACTGGCCGCCCACTTCGACATCGACTCGCGACTGATCGATGGCGACGACGCGAAGCGTCTGATACGCAGTCTCCTCGGGCCGGAGGCACTGGCGGTCGACTACGAAGGCAAGGGCCGCTTCGTCGCTCATACGGTCACGGCCCCCGAACTTGCGCGCACCACTGCGGCGCTGTTGAACGAGGAACTCGGCCGGTATGGCGTGCGCGCGGAAATGGTGCACGTGGAAGGACCGGCAAGGGAGATATCGCTCGAGGATCTTCTGCGCAGCACCATATCGAGCACCGTTCAGTTCTCCGGCATGCAATACCTCGTCCTGGCCAATCAGGAGCGTGTCTACGTTGGCGACCAGCTGGCTGGCGAGTATCAGTTGATGCGATGGTCGCCGCAGGGCGCGAGCGTTTCCGTCAACGGCAGGACCCTGCAGATAGCACTCAAGAAGGAGGCCCCCCGATGACCGACGACGAACTGACCGCCTTCATCGAAAATCTCGATGCATGCGATGCCGGTGACTCGAGCGCGGATGCTTTCAGGCGAGCGATCGAGAGCCTGCAGGCCCGCAGAAGACTCCTGTGTTCACCGGCCCACGCTTGGGACCGCGGACTTCCCGGCCTGGTGAGCGCCCTGGACGGTGCCATCGGCTTCCTCGAGCTCAAGGCGCGTGAAAGTCGCCTCTCGATCTGAAGCCGAGACGATTTGCACGGAATGACGCAGTGGATCGGCAACGCCATGGAGCATGACAGGATCGTCGTCGCCGCAGACCGCGTGGCGCTGCCCGAGCATGAGAATCGGTTCGTCCGCATCTGCATCCTGCATGGCAACCGGCAGTTCAGGAACGGTGTCGTCAGTATGTTCAGCGGAGCGGACTGCGTCGTTGAATGGGCTGCCGACCTGCAGATGCTCCGCCGCATCATGCACTCCGAAAGCTTCGACCTTCTTGTCCTTGAAGCATCCGTGGTTTCGGCATGCCTGCGCGAGCTGATCGGCGAGATTCGGGCGCTGCACAACGCCAGCAGCTGCATATTCGTTTGCGACGCAGAACCTTGTGCCGTCGACCGCGCAGGCTTTCTCGAGGCCGGTGCGGACGACGTCATCTCGGCTCCCGTCGATCCCCGCGAGTTCAAGGCGCGGGTCCATGCGCTGGTAGGCCGGTCGCTGCGCCGCCGCGACCGCTTTCTGTCCCTTGGCAGATTGGAGCTCGATTGCGACGGGCTCGTCGCATACGTCGATTCGAGGGTGTTTCAGATGACGGCTCGCGAATGGAAGCTCGGCGTGTACTTCGCGATGCATCCGAACAGGACGCTTTCCTTCGCCAGCGCTTTGGAAATGCTCAGCTTCGATGGCGAACTTTCCGACAACGCGCTCGCGATCATTGTCTGCAGGTTCCGTAGCAAGGTGCGGCCGCACGGGGTCGAGATCATCTCGACGCGCGGCATGGGCTACTCGGCCCGAATACTGGACGTGGACAAGGCGAGTCCCGCCCGACTCAGGAAATGAAGGTTCTGCGCCATGCCAACCTTCCGCAGTTGGGGCCGCTCGATCTGCAGCAGAGCGCCCTGGTCGCGAAACTGCGCCGCGCGCCGGCGATCCGCTCGGTGCTCGAGTCTCGCGTCCGGTCCCCGGCCTCCGCCTGGGCATCGTTCGAGGCGAACGACGGAAAGCTGGCGTTCGCCGTCCGTCCCCGCCCGCCCTCTGCCGTTGCAGCCGTCTTGCGGCGGGGTCAGCTGGCGGCGGCGTTTGCCTATGTCCTGCACCGCAACCATGCCGGGCTGCTGCGCGCGGCATTCGGTCTGGAGACGTTCGAACAGATCGAGTACTGCGGCCGGTTGAGCCTGATCGAGTGCCCGGTCAAATGCATCAGCGCGGAAGAAGACGGCGGCACGGTCGACCTGGTGCTTCTCAAGGCCTGCGGCATCGCGCCGCACTGCACGGCGACTGCGCCGGCGCCCAGCCGCGAACTGTTCGACTTCCTGAAGCGCCAGTCGATCGAGTTGCTGCTTTCCTGCGGAAGGACTTCCGTCGCGTTGGCGGAGTTTCAAGGGTTGGCGCCGGGCGATGTGGTGCTGCTCGGAGCGCACAGCCCGGAAGCCGACGCGGTATCCGTGGACATCGTGCTTTCCCACAATCTCGCCAGGCTTGGAGGCGGAAAGGTCCAAGGCGCTCTACTGGAAATCACCTCTGTATCAAATATGTCTGAAAGCGAAAGCAACCTCGAAGAAGGAGGAGCCGACGGCCAGTTGTCGAAGCTGTCGGGGCTCGAGATGCTCGAGATCGACCTGATGTTCATCGTGGCCAGGAAGCGCCTGAAGGTGAAGGAGCTCATGGCCTTGGAGCCGGGCTCGCTGATCGATCTCAAGGCGATCACCGACAGCCAGGCGCCCGTGGCCGTCGACATCGTCATGCAGAGCTCGGTCGTCGGTACGGGCGTGCTGGTGTCCGCCAGCGGGCGCCTGGGTGTCTGCATCGAAAGCATGTTGGCGCGCAAGGCCGACGCCTCATAGTTGGCGCGCCATGTGCGAATGCGGGTCACGCCATGGCTTCCATGGAGGCAGACGAACCAGATGATCTACCAGAACCCGGGCGTCCTGTTTTGGGGGCTGCTGCTGCTGAGCCTCATGGCCGGCATCTTCGTCCTGTGCACCTGCTTCCTGAAGTTCACCATCGTCTTGAACATTCTGAAGACCACCATCGGGCTGCAGCAGGCGCCTCCTGCCATGGTGATCAATGCCTTCGCGATCGTGCTGACGCTTCAGACAATGCATCCGGTGATCGAGGAGGTTGCGGCGCGCTTGGGCGAAGAGGTCAGCCTCGAGACACCTGGCGGCCTTTCCATCAACGATGGCCTCGAAATACTCGAGCTCGTCTCGTTCCCGCTGCGCAGCTTCATGGCGAAGAACATCGGTGATTCGCTCACGCAAAGGTATCGAAGCGATCTGGAAAGCGGCGACCACGTCGACGTCGATGTGACCATGGAGGAGGCGCCGTTTGCCGATCTTGCCGTGCTCTTCGTCTGCGCAGAGATCACGGGAGCACTGAAGATCGGCATGGTGTTGTACCTGGTCTTCCTGGCCATTGACTTCGTCATCGCGTCCATCCTGCAGGTCGTCGGCATGTCGCAGTTGCAGCTGAATTCGATCGCAACGCCCTTGAAGTTTCTTCTGATTGCATCGGCGGACAACCTGTACCGCCTCCTCGGGGTCGTTTCCCGCTCCTATTCGTTCTGATCGAAATGGACAACAGCTCGTCGCCTCACGCGCCGCCCTTGAGCGACAACCGGATCATGGACGCCCTGCTCCAGAACTCCGATCTGCTCTTCGCGGCGATTCTGCTCGCGTCGATTCTCCTGCTCCTGGTGCCGGTGCCGGCCTTGGCGCTGGATATCGGCGTCGCCATGAACCTCGCCTTCAGCTTCCTGTTGGTGATCGTCGGCACGTACGTCACGGGCCCCCTGCAGCTTTCCTCCCTTCCGTCGCTGTTGTTGATCACCACGCTTTTCCGCCTGGGGCTCAACCTCGCGTCCACCAAGCTGATCCTCCTCCACGGAGAAGCCGGGCGGATCATCGAAGCTTTCGGGCAGATGATCGTCGGCGGAAATCTGCTGGTCGGAATCACGACGTTCGCCAT
Organism: Variovorax sp.; assembly: GCF_035634955.1. Lineage (GTDB taxonomy): Bacteria > Pseudomonadota > Gammaproteobacteria > Burkholderiales > Burkholderiaceae_C > Variovorax. The sequence goes on from NZ_DASQBZ010000015.1 coordinate 334,144, forward strand.
CGTCACGGTGGTGCAATTGATGGTCGTGACCAAAGGCGCGGAGCGCGTGGCCGAAGTCGGCGCGCGCTTCACCCTCGACGGCATGCCCGGAAAGCAGATGGCGATCGATGCCGACCTACGAAATGGCCACATTGCAGCCGCGGAAGCGAAGACCAAGCGCCGCCACATCGAGCTGGAAAGCCAGTTCTACGGCGCAATGGACGGGGCGATGAAGTTCATCAAGGGCGACGCCATTGCGGGACTGATCATCATGCTGCTCAATCTCGTGGTCGGAATTCTCGTGGGCGTCCTCTACCGCGGCATGGAGTTCGGGGCCTCGGCCAACACTTATTCCGTTCTCTCGATCGGCGATGCGCTTGTTTCCCAGATTCCGTCGCTGCTGATCGCCGTGACGGCCGGCTTTGTCGCCACGCGCGTGGGGTCACCGACCGGACGTGGAGAAACCCTCGGCGCGGCGATCGTGAATCAATTGCTCGGACAGCCGCGCGCACTGCTCGTGGCCGCTTCGCTCATTGTGGCGCTGGCCTTGATTCCTGGCTTTCCGCTGCTCTACTTCCTGATCATGGGGCTTGCGCTGATGGTGGTTCGCTACCTCGTCTCGCCGTTCAGGAAGCAAAGCATGGTCCAGGTCAATCGCGTGCCCGTGCCAGCCTTGGCGCGCGAGGGCTCGGAGGAGGTTCCGAATTTCGTCTCGGAGTCCGAGAGCTCCATCACGGAGCCGCTCAGCTTGCGGATGGAAAGGGGCCTGACGGAGAAGTTGCGGCCCGGACGCTTCAACTTTCACCTGAATGCGCTGCGCACCCAGCTGAACGCCGAACTGGGCTTCCCGTTCCCGGGCGCCCAGATCACTCACGGAGGTGGACTCGACAGGAACCAGATCGTGGTGGCGGTCTACGAGGTGCCTTTCTTCTCGCTCGTCTGGCGTCCAGGGCAGGTGCTTCGCGCCGTCAAGGCTGACTCGCCTGCAGACGCGCAGGACTGCATCGACGTGCCAGGCCTTGGCCCGATGAGTTGGGCGCCCGCACTCGAAGTGGCGTGCGATGGTGCCGGACACGACCTGACGTGCGAGGAAGTGCTCGCGCATCTGGTGGTTGCGGCAGTCCGCGCGAACATTGGTCGCTTCGTCGGGATGAACGAGACCAAATACATCCTCGAGGCCGCCGATGTCCATCTTGGCGGGCTGGCCCGGCAACTGACGGAGATCGTTCCCGTCCAAAGAGTCTCCGAGGTGTTCAAGCGCCTGCTGGAAGAGGGCATTTCGATCAGGAACATGCGCGTCATCTGCGAGAGCCTCATATCCTGGGGCAGCAGAGAGAAAGACAGCGGCATGCTGTCCGAGTACATCCGCTGCGATCTCGGTGAGTACGTTACCTACCGCGCGGCCCGCGGCGGTTCCGAACTGCATGGCATCGTGCTGGATCCTTCGAGCGAGCAGGCCGTGCGTGAATCCATTCAACATTCAGCGAACGGCAGCTACCTGACGCTTTCGCCGGACCGGATCCAGTCGCTCCAGGCAAGCTTGCAGCAGGCGATGCTGGGTGGTCGGGGCGACGTGCCGACCGCGGTCATATGCGGCATGGACATCAGGAGATACATCAGGAAGATCCTTGCGCAGACCCATCCCGACGTGTTCGTCCTGTCGTATCAGGAGCTCAAGGACAACGTGCGTGTCGTGCCCGCGGGACGGGTCAGTATCGATCTCGAAGCACCATGACGCATTCGGGATCTGCGTGATGGGCCCGCGTCTTGCAATGAGGCCGTGAATTGGAAGAGATCTATCAAGCCTGCATTACGGCGATCTACGAGCTCGTGCTGCCTGCCGTCCTTGCCATCTCGGCGGTGGGCATCGTGATTGCCTTGATTCAGTCGATATTTCAGGTTCAGGACCAGTCCCTGGGAACCAGCGCGAAGATCGTCCTTTGCGTCCTCGGGGCAATTCTGTTCGGCACCTCGGCATTTTCCGTCGTCCTCGAACTGTGGGAGCTGGGCTTGCGCACGATCGCGTTCGAGATCTGAGCACACCCGCAACGCCGACCGACGTGCCCTGGCCCCGGGGTCGGCGGCGCTGGCCTGGCGGCTACGTCCTGGCGCCGTTCCTGATCGCCTCTTTCAGGCATTCGAAGTTCTTGTTCATTCCCTGCGTGGCGGCCTGAAAGGCCAACGTCCGGTTCTGGCTGTCCATCTGGCTTCTGGACGCAAGTTGCTGAATCGCCTGCTGCTGCGCGCCGCTTTCGGCCATGCGGCTGGCCTGCGACTCGATCAGATTGGCGGTGCTGCCGCCGGCGCCCTTTGCGCCGGCACCGGGAGACCCGGCACGTTGCATTTCGCTCGACCGGATGCGTGCGGGATTGGCGCCGCCCGTTGCACGTATTGACATCGATTTTCTCCATTGGGAAAGAAGCCGCTCATGCCGGCGTTCGTTGCCGCATGAGAAGCCAGGAGCATGGACGCATGTCCTTTCGAATTCATTTCCGAAAGCATCGCAAAGCGTCGAGCGCTGTCCGGCCGCCTGCGAAATGTCGATGAAATCGGTGCGGCCTAGCATCGAGTGGCGCGATACACCTCGTGTCTGCGCTTGACCTTTCATCTCATCTTCTGGAGGCAATCATGGCAACCCAAGTCAACGGAAACGGCAACTCTCAAGCAATCTTCCAACAGATGCAGCAGCAGTTTGCGCAGCAAGCAACGCAGCAGCAGCAAGTCCAGGCATTGGCGTCCAAGTCGCAGCAGGACAGCCAGAACCGGACGCTGGGATTTCAAACCAGCACGGAAATGATGAAGAACGCCTTCGACTGCTGCAAGGAAAGCATCAAGAACGGCGCGAAGACGCAGTGACGACGGCTGGGGCGGCTCCGCGTACGGAGCCGCTCCGGATCGACTTCGGTCAGGAATATCTGTCATAACGAAAGCTGAACAATGGCAACGACTACAACCGGCGTCAGGGGGACAGGCGGGCGCGCGCCTTCATCGATGCGGACGCCGTCGATGTCCGGCGTTGCGCGTGCCGCGCCAAGGGGCAACGCGATGCGGCTGACGGACGCCGGATCCGCAGGGACCGGCCGTTCGCAGGTCGCGCGGGGACTCTCCGGCCCGGCTGCAGGCGTCAACAACGGGCGATCTGCGGCGGGAACGGCCAGCCCGGCGCGGCTGGGCAACCTGGCCCAGGCCTTGAGCCAACCCGGCGGCCGCCATCCGAACGAAAGCCGGCTCACCAGCGCGGGCGAAAAGTTCGCGGGGCTGCGCGGTGCGTTCGCAGGTGGTGCAGGCGTTCCGTCGCAGGCGGACTTCAACCGGCCGGCCAACGTGGACCCTGCATCGCAGGGCGGTCGAACCGGGTCTGCGGCCGTCAACTCCCCTGAACGGATGGGCACGCCGATGCCCGCAGGCGGAATGGACGACGGACAGGCGCGCGGTGCCACGCAAGCGCCTGCGCCGGTTGGCGAAGACGCGGGCCCTGCAGAAGCGGCGGCCGAGCCGGCGGCTGAGCCGGCAGCCGAAGAACCATCGGCGGATGCAGGCTCGGCGGCGCCGGCCGCTGAAGGTGCGCCGGGAGGCGATGCGCCGGTCGACGGCGCGGCGGCGGCGGAGGGCGCAGGCCAGGCCCCGGAGGATGCAGCGACGCTGGAGGAATTCGAGCGCCTGCTCAATACGGCAGTCCTCGCCAGTCGACTGGATCCGACGGGCCAGTCGCCGGTCACGAAGAGCGCCGTTGCAATGCTCGAAAGATGCGCGCAGGCGTTGCCGGCGCAAGATCGCGAAGCCGCTGCGCAACTTCTCATTCAGTACATGAGCGAGGGCGCAGGAGCCGAGGCCATGCCGGTTGCCGGCGCCGGGCCGGCGGACCCGGCGCCGGCCATGGCGCCCTGAAGAATCATGTCGATCGCCAGCAGGAGCGTCTGACCGATGAGCGCAATCGAAGCCATCTCCCGTCAAGTGCCGAGCGCAGGTCTTGCAATGATCCTGGCATCGCGGTCCGATACGCCCGCGGCCCAGGCGCGGCAGGCAGCGAGCGCGGTGAACGTGCATCTGCGAACGGCACAAGCCGAGGCGCCGCGTTCTGCCGAATACTGGCACGGATATCGCCTCGTACGCCGCGACGACGTGGCCGACCCGACGTCGGACCGGTCGGCTGGACCAAAGGCGGCGGCCTCGTCCTTCCTTGATGGCGTGCAAGCCACCTCACTGAGGAACTACGCAAGCAGGAGCGATTGAATGCGGTCAGGCGTGGCGCGCTGTCGGAATTCGCCGTCACAGCAATGCGGGCCCGAGCAGAGAGTTTTTGCACCTTGTGCCAGAATTTTTCGACTCGGACAGCCTCGGCGACGACATCATTTCCTGCTGTGATGTCCGGCACTGCGAGCCGGGCGAATTTTCCAAGAAGCTTCGAGGCACAAGATGGCTATCAATTCAATTCGCGGAACGGAGTCGACGGTCAATCGGATTGACGGGCCCCGCGTGGGGTCGCCTGCCTCGCCCGGGCCCGGGATGCGGTTGCTCGACGATCCTGCGCAAGCGGCAGGCGGGAATCGAGGCTTCTCCGCACTGGCGGCCAGCTGGAAGGCGCTCGAGCAGATTCTGGAGATGCGCTATGGAGGCGTCGCCGCGACACTTGCCGGCAAGTCAGATGACCTCGCGGGCCCGCAGGCGCTGCTGGCGCGTGTCGCCGACTTGCGGCAGAAAGCGGGCGACAGATTCCCGCCGGATATCCGGAAGGCATTGGATCAACTGCAGGCTGAGCTTGGCAGTGCCGGCGTGCACTCCACGTCTGCGGCGCCAGGCGCCCCGGTCGAACTCAAACGCGGCCAACGCACACGGCACTTCGAAGTGCTCCGCCATGATGGCAATGTGGCCGATGTGGGGTTGTCCAATGGCGCAGTCGTCAATCTTGACAAGCGCTCCTCCCAGATGTCGTTGTCCGATCCGCAGACCGGCCAACGGCGGCGGATTCTCGGGGAGCCGATCATCCCCGGCCGCAATCTGTCCGTGGCGACCAAGGGCGTCTCGCTGGACGTCGAGACGAAGCAGTCACCCGAGAACCGGCACTCGAATGACGTCCTGATGCGTCAGGGCGACGACACGGTCATCATCAAGGGACTTGATCTCTCCGACAGGAATCGGCTGACGCTGCAAGCCGCGCGCGCCAACAACGGGAGTGATCCGGCCAAGGAGGAGCGACTTGCCGGCGGCATGAACGCGCTGCTCAATGCGGTGGCCGGCGACGTGCACGCGCCGCGGCCCGGCCAATCGCCCGCTGGACAACGTGATGATCCGCGCGATCGACTGGTTCGCGAGCTCCTGTCGACAGCGAGGGACGGGCTTCGCAACGCATCTGCGGCGCCGCCTCCCGCGCATGGGGGAATGATTCCCGGATGAGATGGCCGGCGCGGCTGGCGTGCCGCTGCGAAGGCCCTTCCGGTCACCCCTTGATGGAATGAGGCGGGATGAATGCGCGCGGCGACTGTTCCAGCAACGCGAGTGCCTTTTGGCGAATCGAGTCCTGGACTTCGTCCTTGAGAATCTGTTCCACCCAGTACCGCCAGGCTTCGTCACCGGCGTGGTTGGTGATCTGCGCAAACATCAGCTTGGCATCGCGAAAATCGGGGAAGTTCTGCACGACCACGCGCAGTTGGGAGATCGTCTCGGGGACGTCATTCTTCGACAACGGGATCAGGCACCGGCCCAGGTGCGCGCATCGATTGTCGGCTCGGTAGCGAATGATGCCGTTGAAGATCTGCTCGGCCGGCTCCGGGTGGTTCGACCACGCGGCCGTTGTTCCAATGAGCAGGAGATTCCGGGTCAGGGCTTCGACATTCATTGCTGTTCGATCGGGGTGCCTTCAGGGCGGAAAAAGGCCGGACGGGCCGGCCTCGATGTCGTCACGTCCCGTGCGTTTCGGGCGTGGCACGTTATTGCGTCTTTGCGCCGTTCTTGATTGCATCCTTGATGCAGTCGAAGCTGTTCTTCATGATTTCCGAGGAAGATTGAAAGATCAGCGTTCGGTTGTGCGCCTCCTGCTGCGAACGAGCAGCCAGGCTCTGGACCAATAGCTGCTGCTGCGCCTGCTCGGCAAACTGCTGGCTCATGGATGCGGCAATGCCGCTGGTGCTGGCGGTGGCCTGGATCTCTGCCATTTTGCGTTCCTCCTGATTCGATGAATGAATGATGCTCACGCGCCTTGACGACGCGCGAGTTCATCCTACGGACAGGAGGTTTCGCCAGCCTTTCGTGGTTGTAACGGCGGCGACGGTTCTTCGTTACGCGAACCGGGATTGCACTGGCACGGCGCCAGCGAGCGCGGCTCGATGCTCGAGGCAGGCAGGCAGGCGGGGCTGGCCGTCGGCCGCTGCGGGCCGACGGCCTTCGCGTCAGGAAATGACCGAACTCGCCAGGCCCAGGGCGCTGCCGACGATGCCGCCGATCGGCCCGAAGCTGTTTGCGAGCTGCGCTCCCGCCTGAAGGCCTTGGGAGACCTGCTTTGCCTGCGGAGTACCCGTAGCGCCCGTGCCGGCGACGCCCTGGCCAATGGCGTCGATCAGCTGGGCAATGCCTTGGAGCGGTTCGGCGCCTGCCCCGAGCAGGGACGAAAGACTGCCGAGACCGCCGGCTGCACCGCCGCCGCCTGCACCCGCAGCCGGAGCAGCCGACCCACCATTGCCCACAAGATTGTTCAGCGTTCCACTCAGTACGTTCATTTGATCACCTCGGATAGTTGGGTTGAGAACTCGCACCGACTCTCGATCGGGCCGGCGAATTCATCGTATGGAGCCAACTCTTCGTTGGCATTTCACTTGCGGCCGCCTACCCGGGAATCCCGGCGGTGGAGAGGCCGTTGGCGGCCGCGAAGTCGTGGAACGCACCCAGCTTCTGGTGGTTGAGATAGCCGCTGCCCGGCGCTTCGCTGCCGCCGGGGACGGTCTGCCGGATCATGTCGATCTCGTTGAAGCGTGCGGCCAGCATTGGTGAAGCGCGGGCTTCGCCTCGGCTGATGACGTGATTGCGGTCCGCGTCGAGCGCGGAAAAGTTCGCCCCCGGATATCCGGACGGCCCGCTCGGTGCCGCGTACCCCGGCATGCCGGACGGCACGGCGGAAGATGGGGGCGGATAGGGCCCGGACGCGCCCCGCGAGGCCCTGGACGCCGCGAAATCCCGGAACTCCTGCTGCGAGACCATGCCATCCCGATTGGCGTCCATCCGACGGAATCTCCGCTCGATTGTCGCCGAGGACGAGGACGAGGACGAGGACGAGGGCGAGGGCGAGGGCGAGGGCGAGGACGATGCGCTCCCTGCATTCGAGCAGGCGTGGGGCGCGCCTTTGTCCAGGGCGTGGCCCAGTTCTTCGCGGCTCATGGTTGCCTGAGGGCTCGGGCTGCCGCCACCGTAGTTGCCGAGGCTGGCGCCCGAGTAGGCATTTGCGCTGGCGTAGGCGCCGGCGCTCGCAGTCGCGTTCGCACTGGCATGGGCGCCTGCGCTCACGCTGGCGGACATGCCGTTGGGCGTGCGCTCGAAATCGATGAGGTTCATCGCCTGCCGTCGGGCGTCCGTCGACGATCCACCTGCACCACCGATGTTGACGTTGGGCTTCAAGATGTTCTGCATCAGCTTGAGCCCGAGTAAGACTTCACCGCACATGGAAAGCTCCCATTTGAAATGGTTGATAGGAGCAGCCAGTGTTGGGGATGGCGCTTTCAGTTCGATTTCGCCAGCCGGTGTTGCGCGCGTGGCTACTGGTCGGTTGCCGTCCAGTCCACCAGCGCGTCGAACGCGCCGCGCGCCGCCGCCGCGTTGGCGTGGTTGGCCAGGGCCACCAGCACGTAGCGCCGGCCGCTGGCGCCGTCCACGAAGCCGGCGAGGGCGGCCACGCCGTATTCGGGCATCGTGCCGGACTTCAGGTGCGCGGTCGCGCCCGAGCGCAGGTTGCGCCGGCGCAGCGTGCCGTCCACGCCGGCCACGGGCAGCGACGCCATCAGCTCGGACATGACCGGCGAATGCCAGGCCACCTGCAGCATGCGCGCCAGCCCGGCGGCCGTCACGCGGCCTTCGAGCGACAGGCCCGAGCCGTTGTCCACGACCGGGCCGCCCTCGCCGGTGCCCACGCGCTCGTTCCACCACTGGCGCACGGTGCCGCGCGCGGCGCCGAACGTGCCGCGCCGGCGCTGCTGCAGGCCCAGCGTCAGGAACAGCTGGTCCGCCATCACGTTGTTGCTGTACTTGTTGATGTCGCGCACCACCTCGGCCAGCGGCGGCGACTGCAGCTCGAAGGCCTGTGCCAGGCCTTGCGGCACCTGGCCGTCGCGCACCGTGCCGGCCAGGCTGCCGCCCATCTCCGCCCACAGGCCGCCGATGGCGCGCGCGGCGAAGCCCGGCGGATCGGGGTATGCCAGCGGCCACTGCATTTCGCCGCAGTCGGCAGGCAGCGTGCCGGCGAAGCCGAAGGCGGTGGGCTGGAAGTCCGCCTGCAGCTGGGCGCGCCAGTTGCCGCAGCCCTTGCCCGAGAGCGGCACGCTGGCGGGAATGCGCACGCCGGCCAGCGGCGGCTCGGCGCTGACGCGCGCCACCCGCGCGGCCGTGTCCGGCACGAAGCGCAGCACCACCGACTTGTAGTTGACCAGCAGCGCGTCGGCGCCGGCGTTGTAGGACTTCAGCGGCCGGCCGTCGAACGCGCCCGGGTCGGGCTCGCCCGTGTCGAAGGCGCTGCGGTCCAGCACGATGTCGCCGCCGATGCGCTCGATGCCCATGGCCTGCACCCGTCGCAGCAACAGCCACAGCCGTTCGATCACCAGCTTCGGATCGCCGCTGCCGCGAATGTAGAGATTGCCCTGCAGCGTGCCGCCCCGTACCGGGCCGTCGATGTAGACCGGCGTGTTCCAGGTGTAGGCCGGGCCCAGCAGGTCGAGTCCGGCGAAGGTGGTGACCAGTTTCATCACCGATGCCGGGTTCATCGGCGCCTGGCTGCGCCAGGCGAGCCGGGGCGCGCGCGTGCCGTCGGCGTCGGCCACGAGGAAGCTCACGGCATCCGACGGCACCCTGGCCTGCGCCAGCGCCGCCTCGACCTCCGGCGGCAGGGCCATGCCGGGATCGGCCAGGCCTGCGGCCGCAAGGGGCGCCTGGGCGGTGCCTCCGGGGAGGCGGGAGACGGCCGGCTGGGCACCGGCCAGCCCCGCGGCCAGCAAGAGCGGGGCGATCAGCGCCACCGCTGGCGTGGCACGGCGCGGGCGCGGCGCCAGCGGCGCGCCGGATGCGGTGGGGACGGGGGCCGGGGCGGGTGTGGCCGCAAGGGCGAGGAGAGCGGCCACGCGGCGCGTGGCCCGGGCGGAAATGGCCGTGAACATGCGGCCGATTATCCGGGCCGGGATAATCGGCCGATGTCCTGCACCTCACCCCCTGCCTCACGCCTTTCGCCGCGGGCCTTCGGCATCGGTGCGGCGGTGGTCACCGTGGTGGTGTGGACCGCCTTCATCGTCATCGCCCGCGCCTCGGCGTCGGGTTCGCTCACGCCTTTCGACATCACCTTTGCCCGCATCGCCGGCGCCGGCGTGGTCCTGCTGCCCTGGGGTTTCTGGATGGTGCGGCGCCTGCGCGCCACCGATCCGGCGGCCGGCTCGCTGTTCGGGCTGTCGCCGCTGTCCCTGCGCCTGACTGCCGGCGTGGGCGCGCTGGCTGGTGTGGCCTACGCGGTGCTGGCCTATGCCGGATTCTTCTTCGCGCCGGCGGCGCATGCCTCGGTCCTGATGCCCGGCAGCCTGCCGCTGTGGACGGCGCTGCTGGCGGCCTGGGTCCTGCGCGACCACATCACGCCGGCGCGGGCCGTGGGCCTGGGGCTGATCGTCGCCGGCGACCTGATGGTCGGTGGACGCAGCCTGCTGCATGCCTTCGATGGCGACGGCCAGGTGTGGAAGGGCGACCTGCTCTTCATGAGCGCCGCCTTCTGCTGGGCCTGCTACAGCGTCACCGCGCGCCGCTTCGGGCTGGACGCGGTGCGCGCCACCATCGCGTTGACGGCGTTCGCCGTCTTCACCTACCTGCCCGTCTACGCGCTGCTGGCCGCCTTCGGTGCGGTGCGATCCCACCTCGGCACGGCGCCGTGGAGCGAGTTCGCGTTCCAGATGCTGTTCCAGGGCGTCGGCTCGGTGGTCATCTCCGGCATCAGCTTCACCCGCATGATCCAGTACTTCGGCCCTGTGCGCTCGACCATGATCACGTCGCTCGTGCCCGGCCTGTCGGCCATGGGCGCGGTGATCTTCCTGGGCGAGCCACTGCATTGGAGCCTGTTGGCCGGCCTGCTGCTGGTCACGGCCGGCATCCTGTTCGGCGTGCAGCGTGCCGCCATCGCGCCGCGGGTGGCGGCGAGCGGAGCCTGACGCATGGCGCAACACGCCGCGCGCCTGCTGGCATTCGACACCAGCACCGAAGTGCTCTCGGTCGCCGTGCGCCACGGCGACCACCTGATCGCGCGCGAGGCCGCCGGCGGCGCCCAGGCCTCGGCGACGCTGATTCCGCTGATCCAGTCGCTGCTGGCCGAGGCCAGCCTGGCCCTGCGCGACCTCGACGCCATCGCGTTCGGCCGCGGGCCGGGGTCGTTCACCGGCCTGCGCACGGCCTGTGCCGTGGCCCAGGGCCTGGCCTTCGGCGCCGGCCTGCGCCTGCTGCCGGTCGACACCCTGCTGGCCGTGGCCGAGCAGGCGCGCCGGGCCCACGGAGCCAGGCGCGTGGTGGCCCTGCTCGATGCACGCATGGACCAGGTCTACGCGGGGCGCTACGACTTCAGCGGCCTGGCCGACGGCCAGCTGCCGCCGCCGGCCGAGCCGCAGCTGCTGGCTCCCGAGGACGTGTTCGCGGGTGCGGACTGGGCCTTGGCCGGCAATGCCTTCGAAGCCTACGGCGAGCGCCTGCCCGCCGGCGCCGCGCGCTTTCCGGCGCTGCCGGGTGCCGTCGCCATGCTCGAGCTGGCGCCGGCCATGCTGGCGCAGGGGCTGGACGTCGCCGCCGCCGATGCCTGGCCGCTGTACGTCCGCGATAAAGTCGCGCTTACCACCGCCGAGCGGGAAGCCGCCAAGGCCGCCGCGGTGGCACCATCCTCCCCATGAGTGCCGTACTCGACCCCCTGGAAGCGCGCCTGGAGCCCATGACGCTCGACTGGCTCGAGGCCGTCTGCGCCGTCGAGCAGCGCGCCTATTCGCATCCCTGGTCGCGCGGCAATTTCACCGACTCGCTGGCCGTGGGCTATCACTGCCAAGTCCTGGTGGCCGACCGGACCCTGCTGGGCTACTTCATCGCCATGAAGGGTGTCGACGAGGTCCACCTGCTCAACATCACGGTGGCGCCTGAGCACCAGCGCCAGGGCTGGGCGCCGCTCATGCTCGCAGCGCTGCGGGGCTGGTCGCTGACGCAGGGCGCCATGTGGCTTTGGCTGGAAGTGCGCCAGAGCAACCAGCGCGCACTCGAGGTGTACGAGCGCAACGGCTTTCGCCGCGTCGGCCTGCGCAAGGGCTACTACCCTTCCTTCAACCACCACCGCGAGGACGCCATCGTCATGAGCCTGCGCCTGAACGAGCGCGAGAGCGCCTGGGGCGGCCTGCAATGAGCGCCCCGACCGGACTCGACGCGCGCCAGGACGGCCCCGCAGGCGATGCGGCGGCCGCCGACCGTCCGGCGCGGCTGTTCACGCTCGACGCGCGCGGGCAGGCCATGCTCGGCGCCATGGGCGTGCGGCTCGACTGGCTGGCCGACCTGCAGCGCAAGGCGGCCCGTGCCGCGGCGCAGGGCGCCGCTCCCGCTCCATCGGCGCCAGGCGGCCCGGCCGGCGCGGCGCCCGACCGCGCCGCCGCGGTGCCGGCTCCCGACGGCGCGGCGGCGTTGCCGCCCGGCCAGGGCCCGGCGGACCAGGACCTGTCGCCGCGCGAGTTCGCCCCGGCCGCCGCGGCGTCGCGCACCCCCTTGCGCGACGCGGCCGCGCAGCCGCCGTCCGCGGAAAGCCCGGCGCCCGCGCGCGGCCGGCCCACCGCCCTGATGCCCGGCGCGCAGACCCTGCTGGCCGATGCGCCGCGCCTGCTGCACGGGCCGGCGGACGCCACTGGCGGTTGGCTGGTGGTGGCCGACATGGCGCCCGATGCCCTGGGCCGCCACGACGACGATCCGCGTGCCGGTGACGAAGGCCGCCTGCTCGACGCCATGCTGCGCGCGCTGCAATTGCACGCGGGCAGCGTGCCGGTGCACCTGGTGCGCCTGCATCGCGGCGCCGCGCAGACCGGGTCCGACGTGCCGCGCCCCTGGGACGAGGTGTTCGGCGCCCAGGCCCTCCCGCTGGCACCGCGCGTGGTGCTGGCGCTGGGTCCGCTGGCGGCCCAGGCGCTGCTGCGCCGCGACGGGCCGATCGGCAAGCTGCGCGGCCAGGCCCAGCCGCTCGACGAGCAACCCGGCGCCGCGCCGGTCGTCGCCAGCTACCACCCCGCCTTCCTGCTCAAGAACGCGCCGGCCAAGGCCAAGGCGTGGGCCGACCTGTGCCTGGCCGCGTCGCTCTTCGACGCCAAAGGCTGAGCGCGCCGGCGTGGCGTTGCCGCTGCAGCCCAGGGGCGACACCTACAATTCGGGATCATGAACTTTCTTGACCAGCTGCGCGGTGCGGCCCATCAGAACCAGTCGCTGCTGTGCGTTGGCCTGGATCCCGAACCCTCGCGCTTTCCCGGCGACCTGAAGGGCGATGCCAGCCGCATCTACGACTTCTGCGCCCGCATCGTCGACGCCACGGCCGACCTGGCCATCGCCTTCAAGCCGCAGATCGCCTACTTCGCGGCGCATCGCGCCGAGATGCAGCTCGAGCAGCTGGTCCAGCACATGCACCGCAATGCGCCGCACGTGCCGGTCATCCTCGACGCCAAGCGCGGCGACATCGGCGCGACCGCCACGCAGTACGCGGTGGAGGCCTTCGAGCGCTACGGCGCCGACGCGGTCACGCTGTCGCCCTTCATGGGCTTCGACTCGGTCGAGCCCTACGTGAAGTACGAAGGCAAGGGTGCCTTCCTGCTGTGCCGCACCAGCAACCCCGGCGGCGACGACCTGCAGGCGCAGCGGCTGGCCAGCGTGCCCGGCGAGCCGCTGCTGTACGAACACATCGCCAGCCTGGTGCAAGGCCCCTGGAACCTCAACGGCCAGCTCGGCCTGGTGGTGGGTGCCACCTACCCGGCCGAGATCGAGCGGGTGCGCACGCTCGCGCCCACGGCGCCGCTGCTCATCCCCGGCGTCGGCGCGCAGGGCGGCGACGCGGCGGCCACTGTCAAGGCCGGCTGGCGTCCGGACGCGCCCATCATCGTGAACTCGTCGCGCGCCATCCTGTACGCGTCCGACGGCAACGACTTCGAAGCCGCCGCGCGGCGCGAGGCCATGCGCACGCGCGACGTGCTGGAAGCGGCCAAGACCGGCTGACGGACGGCGCGCCGCGCGCCTTCAGTCCATCTTCAGGTCGAGCTTCTTCACCACCGGCGCCCAGCGCGCGGCGTCGGCCTGGATCGTGCGCTCCGCGTCGGCGCTGTTGCTGCCGACGGCCGTCAGGTCGGAGGCACGCAGCTTCTCCTGGATCTCCGGCATGGCCATGATGGCCGCCGCGTGCTGCTCGAGGGCGCGCACGATCGGCGCCGGCGTGCCGCGGCGTGCCTGCAGGACCAGCTTGAAGGTGATGTCGAGCCCGGGCTGGTTCAGCGCGCGCGCAAGCGTCGGCACATCCGGCGCGAGTGCCGAAGGCTGTGCCGACGACACCGCCAGCGCCGTCAGCTTGCCGGCCCTGACCTGCGGCAGCACCGTCGGCGTGGCCAGGAAGCCGCAGTCGACCTCGCCCGCCAGCACCGCCAGCGTTGCCGGCGCGGGCCCCTTGTACGGGATGTGGCGCATCGTCGCGCCGGTGCTCTGCAGGAACATCTCGGCGGCCAGGTGCCCCGGCACCGCCGGTCCGCCCGAGGCATAGGTCATCGGCTGCGTCTTGGACAGCGCCACCAGCTCGGGCACGGTGGCAGCCTTGACATGGGGGTTGCACACCAGCAACTGCGTGAAGGTGGTCAGCACGGAGACGTTCAACAGGTCCTTGCGCGCGTCGAACGGCATGTTGCGGTAGACGAGCGGGTTGGTGGTGACCACCGTGTCCGGGCTGATCACCAACGTGTGCCCGTCCGGTGCGGACTGGGCCACCACCGCCGCCGCCAGGTTGTTGCCGGCGCCCGGCTTGTTCTCCACCACGACCGGCTGGCCGGTGCGCTGGTGCAGCTGCTCGGCGAACAGGCGGGTCGTGATGTCCGAAGGGCCGCCGGGCGGCGAGCCCACGAGGATGCGGACCGTCTTGTCGGGCCAGCTCGGGCTGGCCTGGGCATGGGCATCGCGCGGCGCCAGTGCGGCCGTCGCGGCGACGACGGCGACGGCGGCTGCTGCGCAGGCAAGGCGTGTGTGGTGGCGAGCGGTCATGGCGTGGCGGCGGCGCGAGTGGTCGATAAGGCCCAGTCTAGAGACGCTTGGCCGCAACGCCACCCGGGTTCGCCCGACGATGGCCTAGCTGTGCAGTTCGAATAGGTTGTTGCGGCTTTCAAGTGCAGGTTTCGGCTCGGCACATGCCAGAACCAGACGTTCGGCGCAGCGACAAGGGCGGAAGACTGGACAGCTCCGAGAGCTCGCCGGGGAATATGGTGAAAATTATTGAATTTAGATAATTATCGAAATTCGATAAAATCTCCAAAATGACATTCCACCGCCAGAAGCTCGCTGAAGAGATGGCCGATCAGCTGCTGCAGCCCCAGGCCTTGCAGAAAGGTGTCCGCTCGGGGCTGTTCCTGGGTGGCCTCCGGCGGATCGGCAAAACGACCTTCCTGCGGGGCGACTTGATACCCGCGCTCGAGGCAAGGGGCGCGATCGTCGTGTATGTCGACCTGTGGAGCAACACCGCGGCGAGCCCCAGTGACCTATTGCTCGGGGCGGTACGCAAGACTCTGGCAGACCTCGAGCAGCCCGCCTCCAAGGCGTTGGGGCTGCTCAAGCGCCTAAAGGGCCTGGACCTGGGCGCTGCCGGTTTCAAGTTTGGATTCAGCTTGGCCGACCTTGGGAAAGGCGACGGCAACACTCTGGCCGGCGCTTTTTCCGAACTGGTGAAGCAGGCAAAGACTGACGCGGTGGTCATCGTCGACGAGGTTCAGCACGCGATGGGCTCCGACGACGGTGAAAACATGCTTCTGGCCCTCAAAGCAGCGCGTGACGAGATCAACCTCACTCCGAACACCCCGGGGCACTTCTTGTTCGTCGGCACAGGGTCGCACCGAGCCCGGGTGCGCGAACTGACCATCAAGGGCAAGGCCGCCTTCAACGGCGCCATGTCGCAGGACTTCCCAGTGCTGGAAATCGACTTCGTGCAATGGCTGTTGAAAGAGGCTGCCATGGGCGCGCGAGCGCCATCAGTGCAAACCGCCTTCGAGTGCTTCGAGCGCCTGGGCCGCCGCCCCGAAGAGCTCATGAAAGCGCTCCATGCGTTGCAGCATGCCCCGAACTTCGTGGACGCGAACCAGGACCTGCGCGCAATCACTGAGGGTCTTCGCCAGTCCGCCGCCGCTGTCGACCTGGCACGCCTGGATGAACTGGGGACCCTGGCAATGGCGATTTTCGACTTTGTGTGCAGGCAGGGCGGACAAGGGGTAAAGAAGCTTTTCTCGACGGCGACTCTGGAAGAGTACGGCGCGACCGTCGATCGCCCTGTAGCGGCAGAAGAGGTCCAAAGGACCGCCAACCTATTGCTGGACTCGAACATCCTGGCCCGTGACGGCCATGGAATCTATGGCGTGAGCGATCCGTTCCTGGCCGACGCCTATCGGAGCCGGGCGGAGGTCTTCAAGACACTCGATGGCCCCAAGGAGGCGCGACGTCCCTCGGTTCGCCGCCAGCAAAAAGAGCCAGGCGCGAAACGCCGGCGCCCGGCTCAATAGGCGCCTCGGCGGTCGCGGCGCTGACGGTGCCCTACCTCAAGCAGCGCGACGTGCACGTCACCATCGCTGCCACGCGCGCCGCGCTGCTGGCCGCCACGCGGCGCATCTCAGCCGGCCTGGGGGCGCCCAGCGAACGGCGCTGAAGTCCGCCGGCCGGCGCGGCGTTGCGTTACAGCCGCGCGCCCAGCCGCAGCGAGGCTTCGCGCGCGGTGGCGCGCATGGCCTGCGCCACCGCCCCGTCCCAGTCGATGTCGAACACGCCGGCCGGCCCGATGGCGGTCAGCGCCAGCACCAGGTCGCCGGCATGATTGAACACCGGCGCCGCCATCGCGTTGACGCCGGGAATCACCTCGCCCTGCGAGCGTGACAGGCCGCGCTCGCGCACTTCCTGCAGTTGCGGCTCGAACGCCTCCCAAGGCGGCAGCGGATGCTCGCGCGGCATGCCCAGCGGCCGCGCCGCGCCGGGCATGTCCGCGCCGGCGGCGGCCGCCTTCGAACGCCGCTGCGCGCGCAGCCGCTCCTCTTCGAGCAGGCGCCGCACCTCGGCCGGATCGCGGAACGCGGCGAACAACTTACCCGAGGCCGTGTCCACCAGCGAGAACACCGTGCCGTGGCGCATGTTCACGTGCACCGGCGTGGGCGATTCGGCAATGTGCACGATCGTCGCGCCACGGGCGCCCCAGACCACGATGGCCACCGTCTGCCCGATCGTCTGCGCCAGCTGGGCCGCCAGCGGGCCGGCCACCTGCACCGGGTTGGCCTGCTGAAGGCTGATCAGCCCCAGTTGAAGCGCCAAGGGCCCAAGCTGGTAATGGCCATTGCCGCGGTCTTGCTCGATCAGCCCCAGTCGGCCGAAACTGACCATGTACGGATGCGCCTTGGCCGCCGTCATGTCGGCCTCGCGCGCCAGGTCCTTGAGCGCCATCGGCCGGCCGTGATGCACCAGCGCCCGCAGCAACTGGCCGCCGACCTCGATGCTCTGGATGCCGCGCTGGGCGCCGCCGCGGGCCTCGGCGCCGATGGCGGCCGGTTCGGTCGTGGCCGGTTCCGGGGTGTCGCTGCCGGTGCGCTTGTTCCTCTCAGCCATGGGCCTGGTTTGCTCCGTAACGTTTGCTGATGCAGAAAGGATTAGACATTAACTGATTGCCTCACTACACTGCGTCGCATTCGTTTTCGACAAATGCGTTGTGTTTAGACGAATCACGACGCCCGAGCATCCCACGATCAAGGAGACATGCCATGAGCCAGCAGCCCGCCAAAGCCTTCGCCAGCCAGGCCGACCTCGAAGCCAAGAAGGTCACCTTCACCAAGCTGTCGGACAACGCCTATGCCTACACCGCCGAGGGCGACCCCAACACCGGCGTCATCATCGGCGACGACGCGGTGATGGTGATCGACACCCAGGCCACGCCCGTGATGGCGCAGGACGTGATCCGCCGCATCCGCGAGGTGACCGACAAGCCGATCAAGTACGTCGTGCTCAGCCACTATCACGCCGTGCGCGTGCTCGGCGCCGCGGGCTACCAGCCTGAGCACATCATCGCCAGCCGCGACACCTACGACCTGATCGTCGAGCGCGGCGAGCAGGACAAGGCCAGCGAGATCGGCCGCTTCCCGCGCCTGTTCCAGGCGGTCGAGTCGGTGCCGCCGGGCCTGACCTGGCCGACCATGACGTTCGAAGGAAAGATGTCGATCTGGCTGGGCAAGCTCGAAGTGCAGCTCATCCAGCTCGGCCGCGGCCACACCAAGGGCGACACGGTGGCCTGGCTGCCCGAGCAGAAGATCCTGTTCTCCGGTGACCTGGTGGAGTTCGACGCCACGCCCTACTGCGGCGACGCCTACTACGGCGATTGGCCGGCGACGCTGGACAACATTGCCGCGCTCGAGCCCGTGGCGCTGGTGCCCGGCCGCGGCGCCGCGCTCACCACGCCCGAGCAGGTCGCCCAGGGACTGAAGGGCACGCGCGACTTCATCGTCGACCTGTACGCGGCCGTCTCGGCCGGCGCCAAGGACGCCAAGGAGCTCGGCGCGGTCTACAAGGAGGCCTACGAGAAGCTCAAGCCCAAGTACGGCCACTGGGTGATCTTCGACCACTGCATGCCGTTCGACGTCAGCCGCGCCTACGACCAGGCCACGCGCCACCCGGACCCGCGCATCTGGACCGCCGAGCGCGACATCGAGATGTGGAAGTCCCTCGAAGGCTGACCCGACGGAGCGCTCCGCCATGAAGCTCCAGGATCTGCCCGCGGCCGTCCGCGCCGACGCCGCGCTCGACTACCAGCAACTGCGCTTCGACTACGCGCGCAGCCCCGACCAGGACGCGGCCGCGCCGGCGCGCCATCCGGTCGTGATCGTGGGCGCAGGGCCGGTCGGCCTGGCCCTGGCCCTCGACCTGGCGCAGCAGCAGGTGCCGGTGGTGGTGCTCGAGGCCGGCGGGCAGCTGTCGGCCGGATCGCGCGCCATCTGCTTCGCCAAGCGCACGCTCGAGGTCTTCGACCGGCTGGGCTGCGCCCAGCGCATGGTGGACAAGGGCGTGTCGTGGCAGGTCGGCCGCGTGTACTTCGGCGCCGACGAGGTCTACCGCTTCGACCTTCTGCCCGAAAGCGGGCACCAGCGTCCGGCCTTCATCAACCTGCAGCAGTACTACGTCGAAGGCATGCTGGCCGAGCAGGCGGCGCAGCACGGCGGCATCGACATCCGCTGGCACAACAAGGTGGTGGCGCTCGAACGCCAGGCAGACGGTGCGACGCTGGAAGTGGAAACGCCCGAGGGCAACTACCGCCTGCGGGCCGAACACGTCTGCGCCTGCGACGGCTCGCGCTCGGCGCTGCGCGCGCTGATGGGCCTGCAGGCTCAGGGCCGCACGTTCCGCGACCGCTTCCTGATCGCCGACATCACGATGGATGCCGACCTGCCGGTGGAGCGCCGCTTTTGGTTCGATCCGCCGTTCCATCCCGGCCAGAGCGTGCTGCTGCACAAGCAGGCCGATGGCATGTGGCGCGTGGACTTCCAGCTTGGCTGGGACGCCGATCCGCAGCTCGAGCGCCAGCACGAGCGGATCGTGCCGCGCGTGCGCGCGCTGCTCGACAGCATCGGCCATGCCGGCCTGCAGTTCGAGATCGGCTGGGCGAGCGTCTACACCTTCGCCTGCCAGCGCATGGACAGCTTCCGGCATGGCCGCGTGCTGTTCGCCGGCGACAGCGCCCATGGCGTGTCCCCATTCGGTGCGCGGGGCGCCAACTCCGGCGTGCAGGACGCCGAGAACCTGGCCTGGAAGCTGGCCGCGGTGCTGCGCGGCGACGCGCCCGACGCGCTGCTCGACAGCTACGCCGCCGAGCGCGAATACGCCGCCGACGAGAACATCCGTCATTCCACCCGCGCCACCGACTTCATCACGCCCAAGAGCGAAGTCAGCCGGCTGTTCCGCGACGCGGTGCTGGCGCTGTCGCCGCACTATCCGTTCGCGCGTTCGCTGGTCAACAGCGGCCGCCTTTCCACCGCGACCGTGCTGGAAGCATCGCCCCTGTCCACGCCCGACGCCGAGCCCTTCCGCGGCGCAGCGCGACCGGGCGCGGCGGCCCCGGACGCCCCGCTGCCGGGCGGCCGCTGGCTGTTGCGCGGGCTCGACCCGCACCGCTTCAACCTGCTGGTGTTCGGCCCGGCCCCGGCCCTGTCCGACGCGCTCGTGCGGCAGCTCCACGTGGTGCAGTTGCCGCTGGATGCCGACCACGCCGTCGCCGCCGCGCGCTACGACGCGACCGAAGGCACCGCCTACCTGCTGCGGCCCGACCAGCACGTCGGCGCACGCTGGCGCAGGACGCCGGACGCCGCTGCACTGCGGGTCGCCCTGGACCGGGCCCTGGCGCGCAGCAGTACCGAGACGCTGGCGCCCGCGTGAGCCGGATGCAAGGAGTTCGCAAGTGATGCAGTCATCCACCCCAGCGCACAGTTCGCCGCCGTGCCTGGTCACGCAGCCGAACCTGGACGCGCCCGACGATTTCTACGAAGCCCTGATCGAGACGCACCAGGGCCTGTCGGCCGAGCAGAGCCACGCGCTCAACGCGCGCCTGGTGCTGCTGCTGGCCAACCACATCGGCGCCACGCCGGTGCTGCGCGAGGCGCTGGCCGCCGCGCGCCGCAGCGCGCCTGGCGGCGCCGACACTTCTTCATCAGCTTCCGGAACCACGCCATGAGCTCATCCCACACCGACCAGCGCCAGTACCAGAGCGGCTTCGGCAACGAGTACGCCACCGAGGCGGTGCCCGGTGCCTTGCCCCGGGGCCGCAACAGCCCGCAGCGCGCACCCTTCGACCTGTACCCGGAGCTGATCTCCGGCAGCGCCTTCACCGCGCCGCGCCACGAGAACCGGCGCAGCTGGCTCTACCGCCGACGGCCCTCGGTGGTGGCCGGGCGCTACCAGCCCTACCGCGCCGGCGGCGACTGGCGCACCGGCGGCGACCGCACGCAGGCGATCGCGCCGGAGCCGCTGCGCTGGCATCCGCTGCCGCTGCCGGCCAACGCGGCCGACATCGACTTCATCGACGGCATGCACACGCTGGCCGCAAATGGCGACGCCGACACGCAGTCGGGCGTGGCCGCGCACATCTACCTGGCCGGCCGCTCGATGGACAGGCGCGCCTTCGTCAATGCCGACGCCGAGATGCTGCTCGTGCCGCAGCAGGGCCGCCTGGTCATCACCAGCGAGATGGGCGTGCTCGAGATCAAGCCCGGCGAGATCGCCGTGGTGCCGCGCGGCGTGGTGTTCAAGGTGGCCCTGCCCGACGGCGCCTCGCGCGGCTACGTGTGCGAGAACTACGGCGCGCAGTTCCGCCTGCCCGAACTCGGGCCGATCGGCTCCAACGGCCTGGCCAACGCGCGCGACTTCCAGGCGCCGGTGGCCGCCTTCGAGCACGAGGGCGCCATGCCCTACGAGCTGGTCAAGAAGTTCGGCGGCCACTTCTGGGCGGCGCCGACCAGCCACTCGCCGTTCAACGTGGTGGCCTGGCACGGCAATCTGGCGCCGGTCAAGTACGACACCGCCAACTTCATGACCATCGGGTCGATCAGCTTCGACCACCCGGACCCGTCCATCTTCACCGTGCTCACCTCGCCGAGCGACACGCCCGGCACCGCCAACTGCGACTTCGTCATCTTCCCGCCGCGCTGGCTGGTGATGGAGAACACGTTCCGTCCGCCCTGGTACCACCGCAACGTGATGAGCGAGTTCATGGGCCTGGTGTACGGCGAGTACGACGCCAAGCCCGGCGGCTTCAAGCCCGGCGGCGCCAGCCTGCACAACGCCATGGTGCCGCACGGCCCGGACGAGGAAGCCTTCGAGAAGGCCAGCAACGCCGACCTCAAGCCGCAGAAACTCGACAACACCCTGGCCTTCATGTTCGAGAGCCGCTGGCGCTTCATCCCGACCGGGTTCGCGCTGCAGACCGCGCCGCTCGACACCGACTATGCCGACTGCTGGGCCGGCCTGAAGGACAACTTCAGATAGCCCGCCCCGGCCGCCGCGCAGCGGTGCGCCGCCGGCCGACGCCGAATCAACGAAAGACAGACATGTACGACATCGACGCCACCCACGACCCCAAGCGCAAGAGCTGGGTCGAGTCCGCCAATGCGAGCGGCTGCGACTTCCCCATCCAGAACCTGCCGTTCGGGCGCTTTCGCGCCGCCGGCAGCAACGAGGCCTGGCGCATCGGCGTCGCCATCGGCGACCAGGTGCTGGACCTGCGCGCCGCGGGCATCGTCGACACCGACGACATGAACGCCCTGATGGCCGCCACGCCGGCCGAACGCCGGGTGCTGCGCACGCGCCTGTCCGAAGGCCTGTGCGAAGGCAGCGGCCAGCAGGCGGCATGGTCGAAGGCGCTGGCCGCGCAGTCGCACTGCGAATACACCGTGCCGTGCCGCGTCGGCGACTACACCGATTTCTACACCGGCATCCACCACGCCACCACCATCGGAAAGCTGTTCCGGCCCGACCAGCCGCTGATGCCCAACTACAAGTGGGTGCCGATCGGCTACCACGGCCGCGCCAGCTCGATCGTGGTGAGCGGGCAGGACTTCAAGCGCCCGAACGGCCAGACCAAGGCGCCCGGGTCGGACCCGGCCGCCGCGCCCACCTTCGGGCCCAGCAAGCGGCTCGACTACGAACTGGAACTGGGCTTCTACGTCGGCGCCGGCAATCCGCTGGGCGAGCCCGTGGCCATCGACGAGGCCGAGGCGCACCTGTTCGGCGTCGGCCTGTTCAACGACTGGTCGGCGCGCGACCTGCAGGCCTGGGAATACCAGCCGCTGGGCCCGTTCCTGGCGAAGAACTTCGCCTCGACCGTCTCGCCGTGGATCGTGACCATGGAAGCCCTGGCACCGTTCCGCGCGCCGTTCACCCGGCCCGAGGGCGACCCGCAGCCGCTGCCCTACCTCGACGGCACCGCCAACCGTGCGCAGGGCCAGTTGGACATCACCCTGGAGGTGTACCTGGAGACCGCGAAGATGCGCGCCGCCGGCACCGCCCCGCACCGCCTGACGCGCGGCCGCGTGCCCGACGCCGCCTACTGGACCGCCGCGCAACTGCTGGCGCACCATACCGTCAACGGCTGCAACCTGCAGCCGGGCGATCTGCTCGGCTCGGGCACGCTGTCGGGTCCGACGCCGGACGCGGCCGGCTCGCTGATGGAGCTGACGCTGGGCGGCAAGCAGGCGATCGAACTGCCGGGCGGCGAGAAGCGCACCTTCCTGGAAGACGGCGACCGGCTGATCCTGCGCGGCTGGTGCGAGCGCGACGGCGCCACGCGCATCGGGCTGGGCGAAGCCGCGGCGACGGTCCTCGGCTGACCGGCGGCGCCTACCGATCCGCCTGCGCGGCGCGCAGGCGCCGCAGGTCCTTGCGATTGCGCTGCGCCCGGCGCAGCCAGCGCTGCATGACGAAGTTCGCGCCGGCCAGCGCGGCAAGCGTCAGCACCTGCCGCGCCAGGTGCCGGGCCTCCCACTCGACCCGCTTGTCGAACTCGCGGTCGGCCTCCTGGGCGGTCCGGGCCGCCTGTGCGCCGGACTCAGCGGCCTGGCGCCGCACCGCCAGTGCCGCCGCCTCGGGGGGGACGCCGGCGGCGCCGCCATGGTCGATCCGGTCGGTGCCCGCCTTCGAGTCGGCCGCCGCAGCCTGCGTCGCCACCATCGCCTTCTCGCCGGAGCGGTTGCCGTGCATGTTCGCGTGCACCTTGGTGAACTCGGCGCCGAGCAGGAAGATCTGCGCGGCGTAGTAGACCCAGGCCAGCACCACCACCAGCGACCCGGCGGCGGCATAGGATTCGGTCACGCCGCTCTTGCCCAGGTACAGGCTGATCAGCGACTTGCCGATCTCGAACAGCACGGCGGTGGCGATCGCGCCCACCCACACGTCGTGCCATCCGATCGGCGCGCTGGGCATGAACTTGTAGATCATCGCGAACAGCACGGTCGTCATCGCCAGCGACACGGCGATGTTCAGCGCGCCCAGCAGCAGCGCCGCGCCCGGCATCAGCGCGCCGGCCCAGGTGCCGAACGCCGTCACCACGGCGCTGACCACCAGCGACACCATCAGCAGGAAGGCCAGCGCCATGATCAGGCCAAACGAGAGCAGGCGTGCGCGCAGCACCGCCCAGACGCCCTGCGGCTTCTCGCGCTCGGGCACATGCCAGATGCGGTCGAGCGCGCTTTGCAGTTCGGCGAACACGGTGGTGGCACCCACCAGCAGCACGCCGACGCTGATCAGCCCGGCCACCAGTCCCTTGCCCGGCTCGCTGGCCGAAGCCACCATGGCCTGCACCGCGACGGCCGCGTCGCGGCCGATGAGGCCGCCCAACTGCTCGGCGATCTCGCCCTGCACCGCCTCGCGCCCGAACACCGCGCCGGCCACGGCGATCACGATCACCAGCAGCGGCGCCAGCGAGAACATCGTGTAGTACGCGATGGCCGCGCCCATGCTGGGCGCGAAGTCGTCGATCCAGGCGTTGATCGACTTGCGGCACAACTCGTATACGGTCTTGGGATTCATGGCGCGGCCCTCGGACGACCACAGCATGGCGCTTGGCGCGCTGCCGCGCTCGTAGGCCGCCTTCGCGCGGTGGCGACGGAAAGCGCCCTAAGCGCCCGGTGCCGTCATGGCGAGAGCCCGGCCGCCTTCACCACCCGGCCGTAGCGCCCGGCTTCCTCGCGCACGTAGCCGACAAGCTCGGCGGTCGTGCGGTGGTCCGGCTCGGCGCCCATGCCCTTGAGCCTTTCCGCCATCTCGGGCGTGCCCATGATGGTGGTCATCTCCTGCGACAGGCGGGCGGCCACGGCCGGCGGCACCCTGGCCGGCGCGAACAGCGCGAACCAGGCGCTCACCTCGAAGCCGGGCAGGCCACTTTCCGCGACGGTGGGCACGTCCGGCAGCAGCGGGCTGCGCCGGGCCGACGTGACGGCCAGTGCGCGCAGCTTGCCGAGCCGGATGTTCGGCACCGACGTGCTCTGCAGGTCGAACATCAGCGGCACGTGTCCCGCCAGGACGTCGGCCAGCGCCGGTGCGCTGCCGCGATACGGCACGTGGAGGAGCCTGACCTTCGCGTCGGTGGCCAGCATCTCCCCGGCCAGGTGGTTCGAGGTGCCCGGCCCGGCCGAGGCATAGCTGATGGTGCCCGGCTGTGCGCGCGCTGCCTGGAGCACGTCGCCCACTGACTTGTAGGGCGCGTCCGGGTTGGCCACCAGCACGAACGGAATCGAGGCGATCGGCGCGATCGGCGCGAAGTCCTTGACCGGGTCGTAGCCCACCTTGGCCATGGCCGGATTGATCGCATGCGAGCTGACCGTGCCCAGCAGCAGCGTGTAGCCGTCCGGCGCCGCCTCGGCCACGAAGCGCGCGCCGATGGCAGTGCCGGCGCCCGCCTTGTTCTCGATGACCACGGGCTGGCCGATCCGCTCCCCGAGTTTCTGGCCGATGCTGCGCGCCAGGATGTCGGCGGTGCCGCCGGGCGGGTAGGGCACCACCAGCACGACCGGTTTGGTTGGATAGGCCTGGGCGTGGACCATGGCGCCGGCCGAGGCCAGCAGGCAGGCCGCCAGCGCGAGTGCGAAGGGACGGGCCAGCAGAGGCGGGAATCTCATCGTGGGAACTCCGGTCATCGTCGGGAAGGCGCCGAGGCTCGAGGGCCTTGCTTCGGCGAATGATGCGAACCGATTCCGGCCCTTGTCCAATACCGACCGACGGCGCGCGTGATCCGTTTCATGAATCACCGGCGCCGGCCGTTTCGCGGGGCTTGCCCCGGCTGCGGTGAGATCAGCGCCTGGACATCCGCAGCGCGATCGACACGAATGCCTGGATCACCGGGTTGTCGTTGGTGGTGGCACTGGCCAGCACCAGGTCGTAGGTGCGCGGCGGCCGGCGATCGGCGATCTCCAGCAACACCACGTCCTCCATGTGCAGCCGGTCCATCGAGGCCGGCACCAGCGCCACCCCCAGGCCGCCGGCCACCAGCGTCAGGATGGCCTGCATCTGCGAGGCCTCCTGCACCACGCGGGGCAGGAAGCCTGCGTCCTGGCACACGGCCTGCACCGCGGCGGCGAAGCCGGCGCCCTGCGCGCTCGGAAAGCCGACGAAGGGCTCGGCGGCCAGCTCGCGCAGGCGCACCCGTGCACGCCCGGCCAGCGGATGGCTGGCCGGCACGGCCACCGCGAACGGCTGGGCATGCATCTTCACCAGCTGCAGCCCGCGCGCATCGAACACCGGGCCTACCACCAGCGCCAGGTCGACCTCGCCGCTGCGCAGGTCCTCGAGCTGGCGGGTGGTGGTCTCGGCGGTCAGCTGCAGGTGCACGGTGGGGTAGTCCTGCCGGAAGCGTTTGAACACCCCCGGCAGCAGATCCAGGCCGGCGCTTGGCACGAAGGACAGGCGCAACTGTCCTTGCTGGCCGAGCCCCGTGCGACGCGCGCGCTCGGCCGCCATCTGCGCCAGCTGGATCAGCCGCTGCGCGTCCTTGTAGAAGACCACGCCGGCCGGTGTGAGGCGCACGTGGTGCTTGCTGCGATCAAGCAGCTGCGTGCCGACCTCGGTCTCCAGGTTCTGCATGGCCACCGACAAGGGCGGCTGCGACATGTGCAGGCGTTGCGCGGCGCGGCGGAAGTTCAGTTCCTCGGCCACAACGACGTACTGGCGCAGCTGGCGAAACTCGAACATGGACGGGGGGCTCCTCCCGGCAATACGCCGTATGAATTACGAGTGCCGGTCAATAGTATTGGATGTATCAGGAGCGAGTCCCTAGCATGGCCGCTGTTTCCGATCCCACGCTGATTCCCGACCCCCCGAAGGACCGCCATGCAAGCCTCGCTGCTCGAAGAGATCGTCACCGTTCCCAATCCGTATCCGGTGGTTGCCTCCACCGAGTACCCCGAGGTGTGGCGGCTGTGCACGCAGGCGCGCGAACTGGCCTGGGACCCGTTGCGCATCGACTATTCGGACCTTCAGCGCGCCGACCTGCCGGCCGAGGTGCGCCGCGCCGGCGCCGAATGGTGGAGCCTGCGCGCCTGGATGGAGCACGGCGCCACGCCCTACGGCGCCGAGCGTCTGCGCGAGGCCATCTTCGGCCACCAGCCATTCGAGGTGAAGCAGCACATCGCCAACTTCATCGCCGAGGAGTTCCGCCACCACGAGGCGAGCTTTCGCATTGCGCAGGCGCTCGGTGGCTACGAGCCGACGCCGCGCGCTGACTACTTCAAGGACATCATCCCGAAGTTCCACGACGAATCCGACGAGAAGGCAATGAGCTTCTTCGCCGGCCTGTCGGTCAACACGCTGTTCGAGCAGCTCTCGGGCGAACTGCTGCAGGCGCGCTACGAGAACGCGCGCTTCGAATCGATCCGCGAGGCGTGCCGGCTGATCCTGCGCGACGAGGCGCGCCACATCCAGTTCGGCCGCATCATCATGCGGCGCTTCTTCAGCGAGCTGCCGGCCGACGAGAAGCGGACCATCGGCGTCAAGGTGGCCAAGAAGCTGCGCGGCAGCCTGCTCAACGGCGTGTACGCGGTGGTCAACCTGCCGGCCGACGAGCGCGCGCGCTCGGGCCGCAGCCGCGCGCTGGCGGCCGAGTACGGGCTGGGCGCGACCCATCCGGACGAGGAAATGGACATCATCCGCAGGGGCGTGAACCAGATTCGCGAAGACGTCGGCGCCTACGGTGTGGAGATTCCGCGCATCCCGGAGCTCGACGATGTCGTGGCGGCGCACTGAGCGATGCCGGGGGTGCCGCATGTCCGCCCCGCCCCGCTGACGGCGCGGCTGCGCGAGATCGGGACGCGCTGGCAGCAGGACATCCGGGCCGCGGGCGACCGGACCAAGGCGCTCTACGAGCCGCTGCTCGCCGCCGCGTGCGCCGTTCCCGACGGCGTGCAGTGCGAGCGCGATGTCGCCTACGGCCCGCATCCGCGCCAGGTGCTCGACGTGTACCGCACGGCCGGCGCGCGGCAGGCGCCGGTGATCGTGTTCGTGCATGGCGGCGCCTTCGTGCGCGGCGCCAAGGACACCAGCGAACAGATGTGGGGCAACGTGCTGCGGTGGTTCGCCCGCCAGGGCTGCGTCGGCGTCAACGTCGAATACCGGCTGGCGCACGAGGCGCCGCATCCTGGCGGCGCGCAGGACGTGGCGCTGGCCTGCGACTGGGTCGCGCGCAACATCGAGGCGCATGGCGGCGACCCGCGGCGGGTGTGCCTGATCGGCCATTCTGCGGGCGGGACCCATGCGGCCGCGTATGCCTGCGACCCGCTGCTGGGGCTGGCGCCCAGGATTCGGGCGCTGGTGCTGGTGTCGGCGCGCCTGCGCGCCGACGTGCGGCCGGACAACCCCAATGCCGACGGCGTGCGTGCGTATTACGGCGGCAACGAAGGCGCCCTCGAACGGCTGTCGCCCACGGCCCACGCGGCGTCCCTGCGGCTGCCGCTGCTGGTCGTCAATGCGCAATACGAGAATCCCTGGCTGGACGTGTACGGCCTCGAGTTCGCCCTGCTCGTGGCCCGCGCGCGGGGGCAGGCGCCGCTGCACATCGCCATGGCCGACCACAACCACATCTCGGTGATGGCGCACTTCAACTCGGGCGAATCCTGGCTGGGCGAGCAGATCCTCGACTTCTTCGCCCAGGCCTGAGCCTGCCCGCCCGGCGGGTGCCGCGTCAGCCCGGCGAGGCGCCGCGCGCGCAGGCCACCTTGTGCAGCAGCTCGGCGAGGATCGCCTGCTCGCCGGGGCTGAGCGCCAGCAGCGCCCGTTCCGAGGCGAGGATGCGCTCGGTCGCCTGCCGCACCAGGCGGGCGCCTGACGGGGTGATGGTCAGCACCTGCGCGCGCCGGTCGTTGGCGCTGGCCTGCCGGGCGACCAGGCGGCGCTCCTCCAGGCGGTCCACCAGCGCGGTGACGTGCGGCGGCGTGACCGACAGCGCGCGGGCGATGCGCGCCTGCGAACTGCCGGCGTTGTCCGCCACCAGCGTCAGCACCGTGTACTCCACCGGGCGCAGCCCCAACGGGTCTTCCACTTCGCGACGGAAGATGGCGTCGGTCACGATGGCCGCCTGGGCCAGCTGGTAGCCCAGCACCTGTTTCAGGTGCGCCTCGTCGAGGCGGCCGGCCGGTGTCAGGGCCAGGGAGTTGCGGGTTTGTCGGGTCGCCATCGGGTTCGATTGTGCCCAACCTTTTGCGCCAGCCAACTGGTTCAGTTCGTGCACCATCGACCGCTCCGTCAGTGCGTTCCTACAAGGGTTTATCCTGGGCGGCTGCTAAAAATAGTTCAGTAACTTAACGAAATTGTTCGATGACAAAACGTAGGAGACTGGACATGAAGATTCCACGACGAGGCGGCCTGCTCACGCTGGGCGCCCTGGTTCTGGCGGTGGCGACGGCCTGCGGTGGCGGCCACGACCACCATCCGTCCGATGGCGGTGGCGGGGGTGGCGGCAATGCCGGGGGTGGTGGCGATGGCGGCGGCGATGGCGGGTCGACGCCCACGCTGCCCCAGCTGTCGGCGGCGCAGCCTGCCAAGCTCGTCGGCACCTGCGATGCGCTGGCCACGAGCATCGCGGTCGCCAACACCACCATCACCTCCAGCGTCCAGGTGGAGGCCAACACGATCGTCGTGTCTGGCGCGCCGGTGCCGGCGCCGGCGCACTGCCTGGTCAAGGGCCAGATGTTCCCGCGCGTCGGGCCGATCGACGGCCAGAGCTATGCGATCGGCTTCGAGATGCGCCTGCCGCTCGACTGGAACGGCCGCTTCTTCTACCAGGCCAACGGCGGCATCGACGGCAGCGTGGTCACGGCCACGGGCGGCGTCGGCGGCGGCGGGCCGCTGACGAACGCGCTCAACATGGGCTTCGCGGTGATCAGCTCGGACGCCGGGCACGCGGCCCGCATGGGTCCCACCTTCGGCATCGACCCGCAGGCCCGGCTGGATTACGGCTACCAGGCGGTGGCCAAGCTCACGCCGATGGCCAAGGAGGTGATCCGCATCGCCTACGGCAAGGGGCCGGACCGGTCGTACTTCGGCGGCTGCTCCAACGGCGGGCGCCACACCATGGTGGCGGCGGCCCGCTCGGCCGAGCAGTACGACGGCTTCCTGGTGGGCGACCCCGGCTTCCGGCTGCCGCTGGCGGCCATCGCCAACATCAAGGGCGCGCAGACCTATGCCGCGCTCTCGCCCACGGCCACGGATCCGGCCGGCGGCTTCACGCTGGCCGAGCGCCAGCTGGTGTCGAACGCGGTGCTGACCAAGTGCGACGCGCTCGACGGTGCGGCCGACGGCCTGGTCAACGACACCCAGGCCTGCCGCGCCGCCTTCGACCTGAACCGCGACGTGCCCACCTGCACCGGCGCGCGCGACGGCAGCTGCCTGAGCGCCGACCAGAAGACGTCCATCGCGCAGCTGTTCGCGGGCGCCACCACCAGCACGGGCGAGCGCATCTACAGCAGCTTCCCGTTCGACGCGGGCCTGGCCACGGCGGGCTGGGCAAGCTGGAAGTTCAGCGCGCCGCTGGCGCTGGATTCGGGCGCGGTCGGGATGATCTGGCAGGTGCCGCCGGAGAACCCGGCCACCTTCGTGGGCCCGACCTTCGCCCTCGCCGGCAATGTCGACACCATGCTCGCCAAGGTCAATGCCACCGACGCCACCTACACGGAAAGCGCCATGTCCTTCATGACGCCGCCGGACGCCGCCAACCTGTCGACGCTGAAGATGCGCGGGGCCAAGCTGATGGTCTACCACGGCACCAGCGACCCGATCTTCTCGAGCGACGACACCCAGCGCTGGTACGACGAGCTGCGCCAGGCCAATGGCGGCGATGCCTCCAACTTCGCACGCTATTTCGCGGTGCCGGGCATGAACCACTGTGCAGGCGGACCGGCCACCGACCAGTTCGACATGCTCACGCCGCTGGTCGCCTGGGTGGAGCAGGGCAGCACGCCGGACGCGGTGACCGCCAGCGCGCGCGGCGCCGGCAATGCCGGCGGCGTCAACGCCGATCTGCCGGCCGGCTGGGCCGCGGACCGCACCCGGCCGCTGTGCCCGTACCCGAAGGTGGCCCGCTACAAGGGCAGCGGCGACCTGGAGAAGGCCGAGAGCTTCAGCTGCGCCGACCCGTCGTCCTGACGCGCCACGCACGCCGCCGGCGCCCGTTCCTCACGGCGCCGGCGTGCGTCCCCCGAACAGCTGCGCCAGCGTGCGGCGCAGCCAGATGTTGCCGTCGTCGGCATGGAAGCGCGCATGCCAGTGCTGCTTGACGGCATAGTCGGGCAAGGCGAAAGGCGGGGCCACAAGCTTGACCGGCTCCTGCGCCGACAGGATCTCGCCCAGGATGCGCGGCACGATCACCACCAGCTCCGTTTGCGCCACGATGCGCGCCACGCCCAGGAAGCTCGACAGCCGCACCGCGACCTTGCGTTCCACGCCCGCCCGCGCGATCGTCTTGTCGACGATGGCGTGGCCGGTGCCCGACGACGCGATGGTGGCGTGCGATTCGGCCGCGAACGCCTTGCGCGTGAGCCGGGGCCCGACGATGCGCGGGTGATCGCGCGCGACCAGGCACACGAAGTTCTGCCGGAACAGCGCCTGGCCGTAGAAGCCCGCTTCCAGTTGCGGCATGAACCCCACGGCCAGGTCGATCGCGCCGTCCTCCATCCGGCGTGCGCTGGCGGCCGAGACGATCTCTGTCTCGATCTGGACGCCCGGCGCGTGCTGCTGCAGGTGCGACAGCAGCCGCGGCAGCAGCACCACCTCGCTGATGTCGGTCAGGCAGATGCGGAACTGCCGGCTCGCGCGTGAGGGTTCGAAGGCCTCGCGGCTGGCGCGCGCCTGCTCGATCCCCGCCAGCGCCTCGCGCAATGCCGGCTGGATCTTGGTCGCGTAGGGCGTCGGCTGCATGCCGATGGCGGTGCGCTCGAACAGGCGGTCGCCGAAGTGCGCGCGCAGCTTGTTCAGAGCCGTGCTGGCCGCTGCCTGCGCCATGCCCAGCCGGTCGGCCGCCTTCGACACGCTGGCGGTGGCGTACACCTCGTCGAACACCTTGAGCCATTGCAGGTCGAGCTTGGACATGGCGAACCTCCCGCGCGCATCTATCGAAAAACGGAATACTAACTATCTGCCACGCTGCTTGAAGGAATAGTCGTGCGTGCAAACAATTCTCTCCATGCCGCGACCCACGACGCGGCCGGCAGACCAGGAGACGAACATGACCCGCACCAGCACCCAATCCATGCAGCCGCCTTCGCGGACCATCCTCGTGGCCGGGGGCGGCATCGGCGGCGTGGCCGCGGCGCTGGCGCTGGTGCGCCGCGGCTTCGAAGTGCAGGTGCTGGAGCAGGCCGGCCAGCTCGGCGAGATCGGCGCGGGCATCCAGCTCGGCCCCAACGCGTTCGCCGCGTTCGACGCGCTGGGCATCGGCGACATCGCGCGCGACCGCGCCGTCTACACCGACGAGATGGTCATGCACGACGCGCTCGACGAAACCCTGGTCGGCCGCATTCCCACGGGGGAGGCTTTCCGGCGGCGCTTCGGCAACCCCTACGCGGTGATCCACCGGGCCGACGTGCACGGCTCGCTGCTCGAGGGTGCGCGCCGGGCCGGCCACATCGAGATCGCCACCGGCACGCAGGTGCAGCGCATCGAGCAGGACGAAGCCGGCGTCACCGTGGTCGCCGGCGACGGACGCAGGTTCCGCGGCGCGGCGCTGATCGGCGCGGACGGCGTGAAGTCGGCGGTGCGCCGGCAGTACGTGGGCGACGAGGCCCGCGTTTCCGGCCACGTGGTCTATCGCGCCGTGGTCGACCGCGCCGACTTTCCGGCCGACCTTCGCTGGAACGCCGCCAGCATCTGGGTGGGCCCGAACTGCCACCTGGTGCACTACCCGCTGCGCGGCGGCGAGCAGTACAACGTGGTCGTCACCTTCCATTCGCGCGAGCAGGAGGAGTGGAGCGTGCGCGAGGGCAGCCGCGAGGAAGTGCAGAGCTATTTCGAAGGCATCAGCGCGCGCGCCCGCCAGCTGATCGAGCTGCCCCGGGACTGGAAGCGCTGGGCCACCGCCGATCGCGACCCGATCGGCCAGTGGGTGTTCGGCCGCGCCGCGCTGCTGGGCGACGCCGCCCACGCGACGCTGCAATACATGGCGCAGGGCGCCTGCATGGCGATGGAAGACGCGGTGACACTGGGCGAGGCGCTGCGCGTGAATGACGACGACATCGACCGCGCCTTCGCGCTCTACCAGCGCTCGCGCGTGGCGCGCACGGCGCGCGTGGTGCTGTCATCGCGCGAGATGGGCCGGATCTTCCACGCCAAGGGCGTCGAGCGCCTGGTGCGCAACGACCTGTGGAAGGGCCGCACGCCCGAGCGCTTCTACGACGCGATGGAATGGCTGTACGGCTGGACCGTCGACAACTGCCTCATCAGGAACTGAAATTTCGACAATGACCACCTATCTCTGGAACCCGCCCGACGTCGTCTCTCTGCCCGTTCGCGGCATGGCCGACCGCCTGCCCGTCAACCGCCTGTTCTTCGTCGGCCGCAACTACCACGCGCATGCGGTGGAAATGGGCCGCCCGGTGGACAAGGCGAACGAGTCGCCCTTCTACTTCACCAAGAGCCTGTCGACGCTGGTCGAGTCCGGCGCGACCGTGGCCTACCCGCCCGCGACGGGGGACTTCCAGTTCGAGATGGAGTTGGTGCTGGCCATCGGCGCGCCCGGCTTCGAGGTGCGGCGCGACGCCGCGCACGAGCTGATCTACGGCTACGCCTGTGGCCTCGACATGACGCGGCGCGACCTGCAGCTGGCCGCGCGCGACAAGGGCCGCCCGTGGGACCTGGGCAAGGACGTGGAGCAGTCCTCGGTGGTGTCGCAGATCGTGCCGATGCCCGGGAAGGTGCTGGCCGAGGGCGAGCTCGCGCTCGCCGTGAACGGCCAGACGAGGCAGAAGTCCGACCTGTCGCGCCTGATCTGGAACATTCCCGAGCTGATCGAGGACCTGTCGAGGTTCTATCACCTGCAGCCGGGCGACCTGATCTTCACCGGCACCCCCGAGGGCGTCGGCCCGGTGCAGCCGGGCGATCGCATCGACGGCCACGTGCAGGGCGTCGGCGAGATCGCGCTGACCATCGGCCCGGCACAATGAGCTGACCACGAGGCCTCTCGCCCCCACGATCCCACGAGCCAAGCTGCAAGGAACCCGCCATGAATGCCGCCGTCGTCGACACCGTTCCCTCGCCCGTGCGCCTGAAGGCCGTGGCCGCGCCGGGCCAGCCCGAGCCCACGCCGGCGCTGGAGCAGCTCTATCGCGGCTTCGAGAGCGAACTGCTGGTGCCGCTGTGGACCGAGATCGGCGGGTTGATGCCGCCGCACCCGCGCAGCCAGGCGGCGCCGCACCTGTGGCAATGGTCCCGCCTCAAGGCGCTGGCGCACCAGGCCGGCGAGATCGTGCCCGTGGGCCGCGGCGGCGAACGCCGGGCCATTGCGCTGGCGAACCCGGCGCTCGGCGGCCGGCCCTTCGCCACGCCCACGCTGTGGGCCGCCATCCAGTACCTCATGCCCGGCGAGGACGCGCCGGAGCACCGGCACACGCAGCACGCGTTCCGCTTCGTGGTCGAAGGCGAGGGCGTGTGGACCGTGGTCAACGGCGACGCGGTGCGCATGTCGCGCGGCGACTTCCTGCCGCAGGCCGGTTGGAACTGGCACGCGCACCACAACGCCGCCAGCGAGCCGATGGCCTGGATCGACGGCCTGGACATTCCGTTCGCCTACTACACAGAGTCGCAGTTCTTCGAGCATGGGCGCGACGCGATCAGCGACGCCGAGCGCGGCACGCCCGACCGGTCGCGGTCCGAGCGGCTGTGGGGCCACCCGGGCCTGCGCCCGCTGGCGCAACCCGACGCACCGCAGGCCACGCCGCTGCTGGCCTACCGCTGGGCCGACACCGACCGTGCGCTCGCCGACCAGCTGGCCCTGGAAGACGAGGGCCACGCCGGCGCCACGCTCAGTCCCGGCCACGCCGCCGTGCGCTATGCCAACCCGGCCACCGGGCGCGACGTGCTGCCCACCATCCGCGCCGAGATGCATCGCGTGCGCCGCGGCGCGTGCAGCCGCACCACGCGCGAGACCGGCTCGTCCGTCTGGCAGGTGTTCGAGGGCGCCGGCAGCGTGCGCGTGGGCGAGCGCGAATGGCGCGTGCAGCGCGGCGACCTGTTCGTCGTGCCGTCGTGGCAGCCGCTGCAACTGCGGTGCGACGCCGACGCGGCATCGCTCGACCTGTTCCGCTTCGGCGACGCGCCGATCTTCGAGGCGCTGCACCAGCACCGGGTGCAGGTCGATCCGGCCTGAGCACCGCCAGCCGATGCGGCGACGCACACGCTTTCAACAACAACCGGAGACATCCCTTGAACCGACGTACGACCCTGCTGGCCGCCCTGGGCCTGGCCCTGCCTGCCGCCGCCTTCGCGCAGCCGCAACAGGCGCCGGCCTATCCCACTCGAGCCGTCAACATCGTCACCCCCTTCGCCGCCGGCAGCGGCCCCGACGCGGTGCTGCGCATGGTGGGCGAGAAGCTCGGCCGCCTGTGGGGCCAGCCCGTCACCATCGACAACAAGCCCGGCGGCGGCGGCTTCATCGCCATCGAGCAGGCGCGCCGCGCCGCGCCCGACGGCTACACCCTGCTGCAGCTCGACAGCGAGCACGTCGCGGCGCTGCCGCACCTGTACAAGTCGAAGAACTTCAACACGCTGGACCACTTCGACCCGGTGGCCTCGCTGTTCCGCACGCCGTTCTTCGTGTCGGTCAGCAGCCAGTCGAAGTGGGCGAGCATGAAGGACCTGATCGCCGCGGCCAAGGCCCGGCCGGGCACCGTCAACTACGGCTCGTGGGGCGTGGGCAGCCCGGGCC
Source organism: Variovorax sp. (assembly GCF_035634955.1). GTDB lineage: Bacteria > Pseudomonadota > Gammaproteobacteria > Burkholderiales > Burkholderiaceae_C > Variovorax. Next base: position 369,503 of record NZ_DASQBZ010000015.1, read on the forward strand.
ACCTGGGCGGCCAGCAGCTCGACGCGCTGGCCGGCATCCAGATGAACCACGTGCCGTTCCGCGAGGTGTCGCAGCTCTATTCCAACGTCGGCACCGGCGAGGTGGACTGGGCGTTCGCCAGCATCCCGTCGAGCCAGGGCATCTACAAGGCCGGCAAGCTCAAGTACATCGCCGTGGCGGCCCGGCAGCGCGTGCCGCAGATGCCGGACGTGCCGACCATGGCCGAGTCCGGCGGGCCGGCGGACCTGGAGGTGAACTCCTTCGTCTCGCTGCTGGCGCCCAAGGGCATGTCGCCGGCGCTGGCCGCGAAGATCAACGCCGACGTCGCCAAGGCCATCGCGGACCCCGAGATCCGCGCGCGCTTCGACACCTTCGCATTCGAGCCGCTGGCCTGGTCGCCCGACGAGATCCGCAGGCAGGCGCAGATCAAGTCGAAGATCTACGGCGAGCTGGTCCGCCAGGGCAACATCAGCCTGGACTGATGCCGCCCCGGCGCCGTTCACGCCTGGTCAGTCGGCACACTCGAACGAAGCGGCGACGTTGACGTCGCCCGAGCCCTTGTAGCGCGGCCACTTCGGGTAGTCGCACAAGGGGCGCGTGCGCCCGGGCACGCCCGCGGTGTCGGTGGTGACCTGCCCGATGGGCGCCGTGCCGTTGACCGACCACTCGTCCAGCGCGGTGAGCGAATCCCAGGTCGCGTTGAAGACGCTGCTGACGGCATGTCCGAGGCCGGGCACTTCGTAATAGCGCACGAATGAATCGACCTGCGACGGGCCCATGCTGGCCTGCAGCCGCTGGTAGTACTGCTCGGTGGCGCGGGTGCTCACCAGCACGTCGGCCAGGCCGTGCGCGAGCAGCAGCTTGCCGCCGCGCGCCTTGAAGGCCGAGATGTCCGTGCTGGTGTCGAGCTGTGTGCTCAGCGCGCTGATGCGGTTGGCCCACGGGCCCGGCGCTTCAGGATCGAGCGACAGCGAGTCGAAGGCCGGATCGCGCGTGACGAAGTACTTGATCCACTGGTCGGTCAGCACGCTGATGTACGGCGCGTTCGCCGGCATCGGCCGTCCGGGCTGCGAAGCGCCGAACGCCAGGAACGTCACGGTGGGCTCCAGCGGCGACGTCCAGCTGGAGATGCCGGTGTCGGCGCCCCAGATGTTGTAGCCCGGGTACTGGGTCTCGCCGCTGGCCAGCGGGAAGCGGAAGTTCGTCGCGGTGTTGATGGTGTTCATCGCGGCAATCTGGGCGTCGGACAGGCAGCTGTCGCCGGCCTCGGCACCATTGGCGCAGCGGATCGGCGCGCCGCGAAGGGTGGCCGTGGACGGGTCGAAGCGCGCGTTGCACAGGTTCTGGTTGCTGATCAGGCCATCGGCGACGCCGTCCAGTCCGTCGCACGCCTCCATGGCCGCTTCGTACAGCACCAGGCGCTTGGCCGCGTTGGGATAGGCGCCGGGCTGCGCGAGCGCGCGGCTCATGCGGTGGCCGCCGAGCAGGGCGGCCGCGTCGTTCCACGCCGGATACCAGGCGATGGCGCCGTCCCAGTCCGCAGGCCAACGCTGGATGGCGGCCAGGGCCTCGCGCCCGCCGGTCGAGCCGCCGGCGAAATACGACTTCGCGGGGCCGGTGGCGTAGCGCGCCGTGATGATCGCAACGGCCGTGTCGCGGGTCTTCTTCAGCACGTCGCCGCCGAAGTTGCGCACGGCCTCGTCGTTGAGACCGAACCGGCCGTCCTGCGAGCCGAGCGCGTTGGCCTGGTGGCCGGAGTCGCTGGCGAAGGTGGCGTAGCCCCGGGCCAGCGGCGTGGGCTTGTCGGTCGGGCCGTTCGGCACGTTGGCCTTCACGCTGGGGATGGTGCCGTCGAACCCGCCGCCGCCGAACATGACGACCTTGTGGTTCCAGCTCTCGGGCAGGCCCACCTTGAAGAGGATGTTCGGCGCCGCGGGGTCGATCGGAGCGATCTTGCCAGACACCTCGCAATAGGCGGGCACGGCTGTGACGCCGGTGCCGCTCGCGGCCACCGGCGTGGCCGAGGTCACGCTCGCGCCCGAGGTCGGCAGGCCGATGGACGCCGCGGGAATGGTCATGCCCTGCAGTTGCTCGCAGGTGAGGGCGATCGCTCCGGCCGGGGGCGGCGCGGACGTGTCGGGCGGGGCGCCGCTGTCCGGGGGCGCGTTCGGCGGGTTGTCATGGCCGCCGCCACCGCACGCGAGCAGTGCGACGCTGACGCCCACGCAGGCCGTGGCCACTGCGGCCAGTTTTCCGATTCCGTTCTTCGTCATGCATGTCTCCTGGGTTTGAATTGCTCCCCGGCGCAGTGTCCCGCCGGGCCATGCGCGGGCCAATGTGCGCAGGCCACACCCGATCACGTGGCGCGATGTGCGGCACGGATGCCGCGCAATGCCCGGTCGGCCGGAATCAGCCCGGCAAGGCGACCTCGATGCCGGCCTTGGCCAGCTCGAGCCGGTACTGCTCGAAGCCGGTGGCCGGCACCGTCTCGCCGGCGCGGTCGCGGATCTCGTCCATGCGCGCGCGCACCTCGGCGGCAGTGTCCTGCGCGTCGCCGATGAAGACGCCGTGCGTCATCGTGATGTTCGCGCTCTCGAAGCTGCCCGCGCCCGCCAGCAGGATGGTGCGCGTGGGGGCGTCCTCGCCGACCAGGGCGACCAGCGCCGGGCTGACCGCGCCGGGGTGCAGCCGCGCCAGCGCATCGGGCGCCAGCACGCCCTGGGTCATGGCCGTGGCCGCCGTGGGGGCGAGGCAGTTCACCCGGATGCCGTGGCGCTCGCCTTCGAGCGCCAGCGTCTGCATCAGGCCGACGAGGGCCATCTTGGCCGCGCTGTAGTTGGACTGCCCGAAGTTGCCGTACAGGCCGGACGAGGAGGTCGTCATCACGATGCGCCCCCACCGGCGCTCGCGCATGTGGTCCCACACCGCCTTGGTGCAGTTGACCGAGCCCATGAGGTGTACCTCCATGACCAGGCGGAAGTCGTCCAGCGACATCTTGGCGAAGGTGCGGTCGCGCAGGATGCCCGCGTTGTTCACCAGGATGTCGACGCCGCCCCAGGCCTCGATGGTGCGTGCCACCAGCGCCTGCATCTGGGCGAAGTCGGTGACGTCGCCGCCATCGGCGAGCGCCGCGCCGCCGGCGCGCACGATCTCGTCGGCCACGGCGCGCCCGGGGCTGCCCGGCTGCGAGCCCGCCACGTCGTTGACCACGACGCGCGCGCCCTGGCGTGCCAGTTCGAGCGCATGCGCCTTGCCCAGGCCGCTGCCGGCGCCGGTGACGATGGCCACGCGGCCATCCAGATACTTCTTCATTGCCATTCCTTGGAAAGCGAAAACAGGAGAAAGCCGCGCGGGCGCGATCAGAACGCCACCGCGTCGCGCCCCTTCAGGCCGAGCATCGCGCGCGCCTCGTCGGGCGTGGCGATCTCGAGGGAGAGTTCTTCGAGAATGCGCCGGATCTTGCGCACCTGCTCGGCGCACGACCTGGCCAACTGGCCCTTGCCCAGGTAGAGGCTGTCCTCCAGGCCGACGCGCACGTTGCCGCCCATCACCGCGCCCATGGTCAGCAAGGGCATCTGGTGGCGTCCCGCGCCCAGCACCGAGAAGCGGTAGCCCTTGCGGCCGAACAGACGGTCGGCGGTCGCGCGCATCGTCACCAGGTTCTCCGGGTCCGGCCCCAGTCCGCCCAGGATGCCGAAGATGCTCTGGATGAACAGCGGCCCCTTGACCAGGCCCTCGTCCACGAAGTGCGCCAGGTTGTAGAGGTGGCCCACGTCGTAGCACTCGAACTCGAAGCGCGTGCCGCAGTCGTCGCCAAGCACCTTCAGGATGTGCTTGATGTCGCGGAAGGTGTTGCGGAAGATCAGGTCTTCCATGCCCTCGACGTAGGGCTGCTCCCAGTCGTGCTTCCACTGCGAAATGCGCCGCGCCGCCGGGTGGATGGAAAAGTTCATCGAGCCCATGTTCAGCGAGCACATCTCGGGCTTGGCCTGCAGCGGGTAGGCCAGGCGCTCTTCCAGCGTCATGCGCGTGCTGCCGCCGGTGGTGATGTTGATGACCGCGTCGGTGGCGTCGCGGATGCGCGGCACGAACTGGTCGAACACCTTCGGGTCGGCCGAGGGCCGGCCGTCCCTGGGGTCGCGCGCGTGCAGGTGCAGGATGGCCGCGCCGGCCTCGGCGGCCTCGATCGACTGCTCGGCGATCTGGTCGGGCGTGAGCGCGAGATGCTCGGACATGGTCGGCGTATGAACCGAGCCCGTGACCGCGCAGGAGATGATGACCTTGTCTTGTGGTGTAGCCATGCCAGCCTTTTCAAAAAATGGGAAAGAGAGGGGCGGGGGCCTCAGACGGCCAGCCACTGCGCGACCAGCGCCTTGTCCGACGCCAGCTGCTGCGGCGTGCCCTCGAACACGATGCGCCCGTGGCCCATCACGCACACGCGCGTGGCCACCTTCAGCGCAATGGCGAGCTTCTGCTCGACCAGCAGCACCGAGACGCCCTTGCCGTGCATGTCGCGTATGCACTCGGCCACCTGCGCCACGATCTTCGGCGCCAGGCCTTCGGTGGGTTCGTCGATGAGCATCACCCGCGGGTTGCCCAGCAGGGAGCGGCACATCGTGAGCATCTGCTGCTCGCCGCCGGACATGCTGCCCGCGCGCGTATTGCGACGCTCCTTGAGCCGTGGAAAGTAGTCGAACATGTCTTCCACGCGCCAGCGGTGAACGCCGTCCTGCGCGGCCTGTTCGCCCATGCGCAGGTTCTCGTCGACGGTGAGGTTGGCGAACACCTCGCGCTCCTCGGGCACGTAGGCAATGCCCGCGCGGCAGATCGTGTAGGGCCGCTGTCCGGCCAGGTCGCGGCCGTTCAGGCGGATCTGGCCCGCCGAAGGCGCGACCAGCCCCATGATCGCCTTCATCGTGGTGGAGCGGCCCGAGCCGTTGCGCCCCAGCAGGCTGACGACTTCGCCGCGCGCCACGCGCAGGTCAACCCCGTGCAGGATGTGGCTCTTGCCGTAGTGCGCATGCAGCTGCGAGACCTCCAGCAGGCTGCCCTGGGAGATGGTGCGGGATGCGGTGTTCATGCGCTGACCTCCTCGCCCAGGTAGGCCTCCTTGACGCGGTCGTCGTTGCGGATCTCGTCCGGCGAACCGGTGGCGATCACCTGGCCGTACACCAGCACGCTGATGCGGTCGCTCAGCGAGAACACGACGTCCATGTCGTGCTCGACGATCATGAGGGTGCGCCCTTGCGTGACTTCTCGCACGAGCTGCGCCGTGTACTGCGTCTCCTCGGTGGCCATGCCGGCCATCGGCTCGTCGAGCAGCACCAGCTTGGGGTCGGACGCCAGCGTCATGGCGATCTCCAGCGAGCGCTGCTCGGAGTACGCCATCTCGCCGGCCAGCGTGGAGGCCCTGGCGGTCAGCCGCACCAGCTCGAGCAGCCGTTCGGTTTCCCGGCGGATGCGCCTGTCGTGGTCGATGAATTTCCAGAACGCGTACTGCAGGCCGTACGGACGCATGACGGCCAGGCGGATGTTCTCGAACACGGTCAGCCCCGGAAAGACGTTCGTGATCTGGAACGAACGCGCCAGGCCCAGCCGGTTGATCGCCTGCGGCGAGCGCCCGCCGATCTGCCGGCCGTCGAATCGGATCTCGCCGGCGCTCGGCGCCAGGTGGCCCGAGAGCAGGTGGAACAGGGTGGACTTGCCCGCGCCGTTGGGCCCGATCAGGGCGTGCCGCTCGCCGGTGTGTACGTCGAGGTCCACGCCGCGCATGATCTCGGTCGCGCCGAAGGACTTGCGCAAGCCGCGGATGCTGAGGATCGGTCCGGTCATGCGAGACCCTCCTTGACGATGGCGTCCGCCTCGAGCGCCGTGGGCGCGGCTGCGTCCACCGCCTCCGCCGCCTCCAGCGCGGCGCGTCGGCGCCGTGCCAGCCATGCCAGCGCCGCACCGACCGCCAGCAGGGCCACCGGTACCAGCCAGGTGATGGGCGAGCCGGGCAGCCAGTCGCGCGACAGCAACGTCACGGCCGGCCAGTCGTTTCCCGCGACGATGGCGGCGCGATAGTCCTGCGAGAAGACACGGCGCAGCAGCTCGACCAGGAAAACGCCGCCCGCGCCGAGCGACAGCGCCGCGCCGCAGGACAACGCCACCAGCGGCATCACCTGCGCGAAGCCGAAGCGCTGCACCAGGCGCCGCACCATGCCTGGCAGGCCCGCCAGCCCCGTGGGCATGAACATCATCACCAGCACGAAGAGGATGCCCTGGTAGAGCAGCCAGGACTGGGTCAGGTCGGATACCGCATACCCGAAGAACGTCATGATCGCGGCGCCGAAGGCCGGGCCCAGGAACATCTTCACGCCGCCGATGTAGCTGTTGAGGATCACCGCGGCGGACAGGCTCGGGTCGAACACCACGTAGTTGGCCGATTCGTTGGACATCACCTGCAGGCCGCCGGCCACGCCGGAGAACATGGCGGAGATCGCAAACACCGCCGTGCCCAGGCCGTGGACGTCGTAGCCCAGGAAGCGCAGGCGATGGCTGTTCTCGCGCAGGCCGAAGGTCAGCCGCCCCATCGGCGTTCGGGTGTAGAGGTACAGCAGCGCCACGCACAGCAGCGCCCAGCCGAGCGTCAGGTAGTAGACCTGCGTGGTGGAGCCGAAATCGAAGCCCCAGGCCGGCATGCGCATGCTCGAGACGCCGGCCTCGCCGCCGAACAACCCCTTGAGGTGCGGCGCCAGCGAATGCACCAGCTCGGCGATCGCCAGCGTGATCATGGCGAAGTAGGTGCCCGTGCGCTGCGTGGCGAACCATCCGGCGATGCTGCCCAGCAGCAGACCGAACACCGCGCCGACCACCGGCAGCAGCGGCGTCGGCAGCAGCCCCGCGCCGCCCACGGCGTTCATGGCATGCACCGTCGCGAAGGCGCCCACGCCGAAGTAGGCCGCGTGCCCGAAGGACAGCATGCCGCCCTGCCCGCACAGCAGGTTGTAGGCGGTCGCGAACAAGGCCGCGATCAGCATCTGCACGGCGGCGTTCAGCAGGCCCTGCGACAGCAGGAAAGGCAGGGCGAGCAATGCCGCGACGCCCGCGGCGACACACAGGAAAGCAGTTTTCATCGCCTCAGTCCTTCTCGCCCATGAGGCCGCCGGGGCGCACCAGGAGAATCAGCAGCATCAATGCGAAGGGGATGGTGGCCGAGAGGCTGGAGATCTTCAGCGTCATGAGGCCGCCGACGCTGCGCGCCCAGTCGCCCGCACCGGCCAGCGCGAACAGGTCCGCCAGGCTGCGGTCCACGCTCACGGCAAGCGATGTGATGACGCCGATCAGCAGTGATGCAAGCATGGCCCCTTCCAGCGAACCGAGCCCGCCGACCACGACCACCACGAACACCATCACGCCCAGCTCGAGCGCCATGTTCGGGTTCGTCGTGTAGAAGGCGCCGGCCACGGCGCCCGCCAGGCCCGCCAGCGCGGCGCCGACGCCGAACACGCCCATGAACACCAGCGGCACGTTGTGCCCGAGCGCCTCGGCCATGCGCGGCTTGTAGATGGCCGAGCGCACCACGATGCCCACGCGGGTGCGCGTGAGGAGCAGGTAGATCAGGACGAACATCGCGACCGCGATGCCGCCCATCAGCAGCCGGTAGGCCGGGTACTGGGCGCCGCCGACACTGAAGGCCGGGATGTCCAGCGCCGCCGGAATGCGATAGTCGACCGGGTAGTTGCCGAAGAACAGCTTGACCGACTCGGCAATGATGAACGACAGGCCGAAGGTCACCAGCAGCTCGTGCGCATGCCCGTAGCGGTGCACCCGCCGCAGGAAGAAGCGCTCCACCACCACGCCCACCAGCGCGACCAGCAGGGGCGAGACGACGAGCGCGCCCCAGAACCCGATCGCGTCCTGCAGCATGTACGCGAAGTAGGCGCCGAGCATGTAGAACGACGCATGCGCGAAGTTGAGCACGCCCATCATCCCGAAGATGAGCGTGAGCCCGGCCGACACCATGAACAGCAGCAGGCCGTACACGAGCCCGTTCATCAGCGAGACGAGGAACTGGTCCATCTCGGCGCCTGTCAGTCCGGCCGCTTCATGTCGCAGCTTGCCTGCGCCGGCGACGAGGCCTCGGCCGCCGAGAAGCGCTTGACCGGCGTGAAGCCCATGTCCGTGCCGTCGGCCTTGTAACGCGCGTCCTTGCTGACGGTGGAGACCACCATCGGCATCTGCACCTGGTGGTCCGCCGCGCGCATGCGCATCTCGCCCATCGGCGACTTGTACGTCGCGCTCTCGAGCGCCTTGGCGAAGGCGTTCACGTCGAGCTTGCCGCCTTTGGCCGGGGTGCGCTTGAGCGCGTCGGCCACCATGGCCATGCCGAAGACGGTCTGCGGCTCGATGAACACGGGGTCGTGTCCGGTCTTGGCCTTGTAGTCGTTGACGAACTTCTCGCCTTCGCCGCCGGCGGACTCGGCGTTGAAGGTGTGAACCACGAAATGGCCGACCGCCAGGTCGCCGGCATTGGCCAGGTTGCCCGGCTGGTCGAGGTAGACCGTGCCGAAGCGCACCTTCAGGCCGGCCGACCGGGAAGCCTTCATCAGCAGCAGCAGGTCGTTCGACCAGTTGCCCGTGAGCACCGAATCGGCCTTGGACGCCGCGATCTTGGCGACGTAGGGCGCGAAGTCCTGCACCTTGTTGACGTCGTGCAGCGTCTTTTCCACCACCTGGTAGCCGCCGGCCGAGGCGTTGTCCACGATGGCCCGCTCCATGTCCTGGCCCCAGGAATAGTTCTGGTTGATCGAGTACACGCGCGTTCCCAGGGCGTTGGCCTGCTTCATGGCGGCGACGAGCGCCTTGGTGCGGATCTGCGCGTCGCCGGCGAAGCGGAAGTGATAGAAGTTGCACTTCTCGCCGGTCAGCTCCAGCGCCTCGGCGCCGACGTTGAGGTAGACCATCTCCTTGCCGGGATTGCGCAGGTTGTACTTGCGCACGTCCTCGGTGATCTGCCCGCCGATGGCCGACGAGGCGCCCTGCACGATCAGCTGCACCCCGTCCGCGGCGGCCGCCTTGAGCTTGTCGGCGGCACCGGCCGGGCCGCCCTGGTTGTCGTACTCCAGCAGTTGCACCGGCTCGCCGTTCCAGCCGCCGGCCGCGTTGATCTGGTCGATGGCATAGCGCACCGCCGCACGATAGGCCAGCCCCGAAGAGGCCTGCGGACCCGAGAGCGTCTCGAGCACGCCGATCTTCACCGGCGCGGCCGCGGCGGCGCCGCACACCAGAAGTGCCAGCGTGGGGACGAGCGCGCGGTTGAAGTGGTTGCGTTTGGTCATGGATGTCTCCTTGTCTAGAAATGGGAATGCGCCGGCGGCGCGAAGAGCGGGAGCGAGAGATGAGGGATCGACAGACGCGGTCAGCGGGACCTCAGAGGTATTCCAGGTTCCCGTCGACGCTGATGGCCTGGCCAGTGATGTTTCGGGCCGCAGGCGAGCTGAGGAAGAGCGCCATCGCCGCCACGTCGTCGAGCGTGACCATCCGGCGCAGCGAGATCTTGCCGAGGTACTGGGCGCGCATCGTCTCCACCGGAACGCCCTCGGTGGCCGCGCGCGCGCCGATCACGCCGTTCATGCGCTCGCCTTCGACCGTGCCGGGCAGGATCGCGTTGGCACGCACGCCGTGCGGGCCGAGCTCGATCGCCAGCGACTTCATCAGGCCCACGATGGCCCACTTGGTCGCCGCGTACGGCGTGCGCAGCGGATAGCCGAGGCGGCCCGCGACCGAACTCATGGCGATCACCGAGGGGTTCTGCGTGGACTGCCGCAGCAGCGGCACCGCGCGCTGCGCGAAGTAGAACTGGCTGTTGAGGTTCACCGCCACCGTGCGCTCCCAGTCGCCGCGGCGCAGGTCCTGGATCGCGCCGGTCGGCCCGGCGATGCCGACGTTGCTGACCAGCACGTCCAGGCCGCCGAGCGCGCCGTGCAGGTCGTCGAAGACCAGGTCGACATCGTCCGGCACCGAGGCGTCGGCCATGCTCGAGGTGATCTCTGGCACCTGCCCGCTCAGGCGGTCGAGCGCCGCGCGGTCGATGTCGCACACGTGCACGCGCGCACCGGTCTCGCAGAAGGCGCGAGCGACGGCCGCGCCGATGCCCGAGGCGCCCGCGGTGACCAGCACGCGCAATCCGGGCGTGGGCCGCAGTGAATCGATGATGCTCATGAAGACGTGCAGAAAAAAAGTGAGGCTTGGACCGCGCAAGCGCCCGGCGGGCGCCGTTGCGCGGCTGGATGAATCGAGTGTCGGCACAGCCCGGGCGCGAGGCTATGTGGCCCGCGCACACTCGCGGCGCCCTCGCGATGTGATGCCCGGCCGGGTAGGCGCCCGCCCGCAGTGTCTTAGGGCTTGCGCCCATGCCCCGGGTACGGCGTTCTGCTAGCCTTCCCAGCCCTATGTCTTCCCCGACCCTCGACCGAAAGCGGGTGCAGCCACCACCGCCGCATGCCGCGGACGAACTCGCCGCCGAACTGATCGGCCTGCTGCATCGCAATGCCGGCGCCGAAGACCTTGCCGCGCGCCTGGCCCGCGTCGAGGCCATGCCCGACGCAACCCCGGGCAAGGCCGGCCTGGTCGAGCTCGTGCGCATGGCGATGGCGCTGCGCAACCGGCTCGAAGTGCACGAGCAGCGCGAGCGCGGCATGCTGGCGGTCATCGAATCGGCGCAGGACCTGTCGGGTCGCCTCGACCTGCAAGGCCTTCTCAAGGCGATCACCCACCGCGCACGCAACCTCATGGGCTCGCACCTGTGCTGGCTCACCGTGTTCGACGCGCCGACCGGGGAGTTCCAGGTGGTGGTGGCGGACGGCGCCATCTCCGAGCGCACCGGCAGGATGACGGCGGGGCGCAACCTCGGCGTGGCCGGCGTGGTGATGTCCACGCGGCTGCCCTTCTTCACGCCGGACTACCTGCACGACAAGCGCTTCGTGCACGACCCCACGCTCGACGACATCTTCCGCGATGAAGGCGTGGCCGCGCTGGTCGGCGCGCCGCTGATCTGCGACGACACCGTCATCGGCCTTCTGTTCGTGGCCGACCGCTACCACCGCACGCACACGGCGCTCAACGTCTCGATCCTGTGCACGCTGGCCACGCACGCGGCGGTGGCCATCAACAATGCCAAGGCCTTCGCCGAGGCGAAGACGGCCCTGGCCAACGCCGACCTCGCGCGCGCGCAGCTCGAGCGCCACGCGCGCGACATCCAGGGCGCCGCCGAGGCGCACGAGCAGCTCACCTCGCTGCTGGCCAGGGGTGCATCTCTGGGCGCGTTGTGCGAATCGGTCGCGCAACTGCTCGATGGCAGCGTGCTGGTGCTCGACGAGGCCGGCCACGTCATCGCCAGCGCGTCGTCACCCGGCTATGAAGGCACGGCCGGCCAGCACTGTTCGCCGACCGGCCCGCACGGAGCGGACCTTTCACGGGCTCTGCGCGAGAGCCGCCAGGCCGGCCGCTCCGTCGTGGCCTTCACGCACGACGGCGAGGTCTGCCGCGCCAGCGCCGTGATCGGCGGCAACGACATGCTCGGCGCCGTGCTGCTCCTGCGGCACGAGGACCTGGTCGGCATCTCGCTGCGCACCTTCGAGCGCAGCTCCAGCGTCATCGGGGTCGTGCTGTTGTCGCAGGAGCGCATCGAGGCCGAGAAACATCGGGACGTGTCCGCCCTGCTGCGCACGCTCATCTCTCCGCGCCAGGGCGAGCCCGCGCTCGCGCGCGACCGGGCCGAGCGCTTCGGGCTCGACCTGTCGCAGCCCATGTCTCTGCTGCTCGTCGAGACCGACCGGTCCACGGCCGGCTTCCTGTCGCGGCGCCTGCGCTCGGACGCGGCGCTGGGCGAGCAGGTGCTCGACGAGGTCGACGGCGTGCTGGTGCTGGTGTGCGCGGCGCCGCGGGCCCAGGCCGTGCTCGAGAAGCTCAACGCCTTCGCCCGGCGCGAACTCGGCCACGCCTACCGGGGCGTGCTGTCTCGGCCGGTGCTGGCGCCGGCCGAGCTTCCAGCGCTGTACGCCGCGCTGCGGCGGGGCCTGTCGGTGCTCGAGCGCCTGGGCATGCGCGAGGGCATCGTCGCGCAGAACGAGATGGCGCTGTACTCGGTGCTCTTCGAGACGCATGACCAGTCCAGCCTGGCCGCGTTCCTCGACGCCACCATCGGCGCCGTCACCTCGCACGACGCAAGGCGCGGCTCCGAACTGACGTCCACGCTGCTGGCCTATTTCGACACCCACCAGAATGCCAAGCTCACGGCGTCGCGCCTGGGCATCCACGTCAACACGGTCCGCCAGCGCCTGGCGACGGTGGAGGAACTGCTCGGCCATTGGGGCAGCGCCAGCCGCGCGCTGGAGATCCACATGGCGCTGCGCCTGTGGCGCCTGAGCACGGCCGATACGCGTACGCCGCCCGCGGGCGCGTGAGCGCCCCTGCGCGGCGGAGGCATCGGCCGCTGCGCACCCAGGGTTTTTCCGGTGGATGACGACCACACCGCGCGGCCGCCAGCGGTGTGCGCTGCCGCCATTGAAGCGCGATCGCTGCCGGCGAGACTCGATCGGTCGGCGTTGCCGCACTTCCACTTCCTGGAGACGAGATGAACAAGATGAGAACCGTGGTCGGCGCAACGTCGATCCTCAATCGGCCGGCGCTGCTCCTGGCGGCGCTGATGGTGGCAGGCTGCGGCGGCGGAAACGGAACGTCCGCCGGCAATCCGGCGCCGCAGGACCCGGGACCGTCGGTGCCGGCGGACCCGGAACCGCCCGCGCCCCCTTCGATGCAGCGGCAGACCGCTTTCGGTGTCGTCGTCGGCACCGACGACTCGGCCACCAGCGGCACCTTCGCCTGGAAAGGCATTCCCTTCGCCGCGCCCCCGGTGGGCGACCTGCGCTGGAAGCCGCCGGTCGACCCGGTGGCCTGGACGGCGCCGAAGGCGACGCAGCAGTTCGGCAATGCGTGCGTGTCCAGCGGCCGGCTCTACGGGCCGGGGCTGAACAACCGCTATGACGAGACCATCGGCAGCACGCTCGGCCAGACGGTCGGAGCCGAGGACTGCCTCTACCTCAATGTCTGGCGGCCGGCCAACGACACCGGCAAGCTGCCGGTAATCGTCTGGGTGCACGGCGGCAGCAACATCACCGGCTACACCGCCGATCCGGTCTACGACGGCGCCAACCTCGCGCGCACGGCCAACGCCGTGGTGGTCTCGGTCAACTACCGGCTGGGCATGTTCGGCTTCCTCAATGCCAGCGTGCTCAAGAACGGCGACCCGATCAACGACTCGGGCAACTTCGCGATCCTCGACATCATCAAGGGGCTGCGGTTCGTCCAGGCCAACATCGACAGCTTCGGCGGCGACCCGGGCAATGTCACGCTGATGGGCCAATCGGCCGGGGCCGTCAACGTGTACGCCACGATGACTTCGCCGCTCGTGGCCGACGCGAAGCCGGCGCTGATCCATCGCGCGCTGCCCATCAGCGGCGGCATTTCGCTCGCGACCGAGCTGCCGGCAGGAAGCATCGCCACGCTGGCGCGCGCCTCGGACTACGCTGGCCAATGGGGCCTGCTCATCGTCTACATGGTGATCGAGGACGGCCTGGCGACCGACATTCCGTCGGCGCAGGCCTGGCTCGCCACGCAGACCGGCGACCAGATTGCCGCCTACATGCGCGGCAAGAGCGCCGACTTCGTGCTGCGCACGGTGCTCAAGCGCCTCGCGCCGATCGGCGCTTCGGGCTCGGGCCCGATTCCCGACGGCAGCGTCGTGCCGGCGAGCCCGATCGAGGCGATCAAGGCCGGCCATTACGCCAAGGTGCCCGTGCTGATCGGCAACACGCGCGACGAAGGAAAGCTGTTCCCCACGCTGTTCCCGCTGGCAGGCGGCAGCGGCAGCGCGCGCCTGCTCGGCGATGCGCAGGTGTTCTCGCTCGCCTACGGCTACCGGCCCGACGACGCGCCGCAGAGCTCGATCGAGCAATGGATTCCGCCGGCCTACCTGCCGATCACGACGCCTGGCACGGGCTTCGACGCGGTGGCCGACCGCCTGAGCCAGATCTTCTTCGGCGCCAGCCGCGACAGCGTGGCCGATGCCCTCGCCACGCAGCAGAGCCCGCTGTGGGCCTACCGCTTCGACTGGGACGAGGAGCCGGCGCCGTTCAACCAGATCTACGGTGCCGCGCACGCCTTCGACCTGCCGTTCGCGTTCGGCAACTTCGGCCCTTCGCTGTACAGCGGCATCTCCTTCAACAAGGCCAACGAGCCGGGCCGGCTTGCGCTGTCGGATGCCATGATGCGCAGCATCGGTGCCTTCGCGCGCAACGGCGACCCGAACGACGCCAGCCTGGGCGTGACCTGGCCGCGCTGGCCGGCTACCCTGCTGTTCGATGCCACTGCGACGCAGAAGGCCATCTCGGTTCGTTGACGGCGGCGGGGGCGTGGGCCGGCGGCGCTACCAGGTGTACTTGACGCCGATGCGTCCGGTCAGGGCGTGGTACGACTGGGCGCCCCACTCCCAGCCGAGATTGCCCCAGCCGGTCCAGCCCTTGCCGCGCTGGAAGTCCGCGCCCAGCTTGATCTCGTAGCGATCGTTCGGGTAGAGGTCGCGCATCTGCAGGCCGTTGAAGGCCAGCGCGTTGCTCACGTCGTCGTGCCACCAGTTGAGGGTGAGGTAGAGCTGCGAGCGGTCGCCGTTGTCGTGAATCCAGGTGCGGTGGGTCCGCACGCCCAGGCGGCTGATCCACCCACTGCCGGTGGCGCCGTCCACCTGCGTGCCGTTGGGCTCGACGACGCCATCCTGGTGTCCCTGGACGCGGATGAGTTGCGCCTGCGGCTCGATCACCCAGTCGCGGGACCGGCTGGGCAGCCACGCGTAGCCCGTCTCGGCCGAGAGGGCCAGGACGCTCGAGTCGTACTTCACCGAAGGCAGTGCCTCGCCGTCGACCCGGTTGTCGAACCACCCGTACTGCCCCCAGAAGTCCGCATACCAGCCCAGGCGTTCGCGGTCGTTCTGGAACCAGGTGGCGTACGCCCCGAGGGCTGCGCCCTGGACCTTCCCCTCGGCACGAAAAGCATTGCCCAGTGCGCTGCCGTCGCTCGACCCCCAGCCGTAGCTCAGCATCCCGCCCACGTGCAGCCTGTCGTCGCCGCGCAGCACGCTCCACTGCGCGAATTCCGCCCCGCCATGCACGAGCCAGGTCGTACTGCTTACGTCGAAGTTGCCGTCGCGCGTCTGCGCGCTCGCGTCGCGCCCCACCAGCCGCACCCAGCCTGACTTGCGGGTGGGATCGTCGTTGTCGAAGGTCTGCTGCTCGGTCCACTGGGGCTCGCCCAGCCTGTCGTGCAGGCTGTGCACCAGCAGGCCGGCCGCCGCGCGCTGATTCGCCAGGTAGGCACCGACTTCCGGCCGATAGAGCGGCACGGGCGCGGGGGCGGGCGGCGCAGGCGGCGCGGGCGGGGCAGGAGGCGCGGGCGGCGCAGGCGGGGGTTCCGGCGGTCCGGGCGGTGGCGGTGGCGGCGGCGGTGGCGGTGGCGGAGGCGGAGGCGGAGGCGGGGAGGGTGCTTGCGCGGAACGCAGGTACCACGCCTGGTCGTTGCTGCCGTCGGTGCTGCTGCGAAAGAGCCGGTACTCGTAGGCGCCCGCGACCGCACGACCGTTCAGCGCAAACGCCCCAGAGTCGGTCGTTCCACCATTGGCGGTGTCCACTACCAGGATGCCGTTGGCGGTGGTCAGCGCGCCCGTGCCGCCTGCGTTGGTGACACGCAACGAAGAACTGCCGCTGGCCGTGCCGGCGTTGATGACAAGTCGGTCCGACGGCGACCCGTCGCCGCCGAGCGAGGTGTTCAGGCCGAGCGTGCCGCCGTTGCCGACGTAGTTCTGCACGGTGAGCGTCTTGAAGGCGCCGCCGGAGGGTGGCGTGAAGGCCACCAGGCCGGCATTGCCCAACTGCTGGGTGAGGACCGAGTTGCCCGTCACGTTCCAGGTGCTGGACGTATCGACGTCGACATTGGTGATGTTGCGCGCGGCACCGCTCCAGCGCGACGAGGTCTTCAATGCGATGTCCGCGGTCGAGGTCGCGTCGGCGGTCGCGTCCCCGGTGAGGGCCGCGGCGTTGGCGGCCGTGAGCTGAACCGACGTGGGTTGCGGTGCAAAGGTCGACCCTGCCACCTGGAGCAGCAAGGCGCCGCTGGCGACGGCGGCATCGTCGAGCGCGATCTGCGTCGGCCCGCCGTTCGCGTAGAACGCGACCGACGCTGGCGCGTTCAACGAGCCGCCCGACATCGTGACGGTGTTCACCAGGGTGTTGGAAGAATTCCGCGAGACCATGCCGGCGGTGTTTCCGCTCGTTGTCACGGTGGTGTTCGTCAGCGCGATGCCCGGCCCCTGCCCGCCGGCCACGTCGGTCCCGGTATTGAGATACAGGCCGCCGCCTCCTCCGGCTACGTCGACGGTCGAGCCGGTGGCGGTGACCCGACCGTTCTGGTCGGCACCCAGGCCGTAGCTGTTCGTGCCGCTGGCATTGACTGCGCTGTCCGTCAGCGCGATGGTGTTCAAACCCGAAATCGCCCGCGCGCCGGCGTAGACGCCGTAGCCGGCGGCCGCGTTCATCTGGATGGTGACGCGGTTCGCCTCGATGATGCTGGTGGCTTGCGGCAAGGCGTTCGAGCCGGGCGCGGCGCGCAGTCCGGCTGGGGCCCCCGAGGTGACGGTTCCCATTGGGGGCGTGGCGTTTCCGGCGGCGGTGACCAGCGCGGCGGTGGCCGTGGCGGCACGGGCGGCAACCGAGCCGCCGGCACGGGAGATGGTGATGGTCGCATCCGACAGCACCACCCGCGAACTGGCACCGGCGAAGGCGGTTCCGCTCGCGCCGGTGCGCGGGTCGCCACTCACGGCCAGCACGCCGGTGCCGGCATCGGCGCCGTCGATCACCAGGCCATTGAAGCTCGCGCTGGAGCCACTGAACAGTGCCACGCCGGTGCTGCCGTTGGAAGCGCTCGTGCCGGTGCCCGTCAGGTGGATTGCCAGCCCGTCGCCCAGGGCGCCCGCCGGCGGCGAGGCCGCATCGAGCACCAACCCCGTGCTGCCCTGGCCGGCAAGATCGAGCACGGTGCCGGCCGGCAGCGTGATGGCGCCGCCGTTGTTGACGTAGACGCCGGTGGACGAGGCGCCGTTGGCCGAGAGGCTCGAGCTTCCCTGTAGCGCAAGCGCGCTGCCCGTCCCCGAACTGCCCAGGACGATGGCGCTGTTGCGCGTCGTGCGCAGCGTGCTGTCCGTCAGGGTGACGCGGCCGCCAGTCTGCGCTACGGCGCCATAGCCACCGGCGTTACCGGTGCCCGTGTTGCTGACCGTCAGGCCGGCCGCCTCGATGGTCGACAGGGCGCCCAGCGCCACGACGCCGCTGCCGAATGCCGACGTCCCGACCGACACACCCGGGCTGGTGACGATCGCCCCGGGGTTGGCCGACGCATTGACGAAGAGGCCGTGGCCGTTGACCGTCGTCACCGAGATGGGGCCGGCCGGAAAGCCGGCCGCGCCGGGATCGAAACGCAGGGTCGCGCCTCCAGTGACGTCGGTGCCCGAGCCGTTGGTGGGCCGGACGACCTGCGTGTTGCCCACCACGGTACGGTCGCCGGTCAAGGTGTCGGCCAGGAGCGGCGTGGTAAATGTGCCGGGCCCGATGGTCTGGGCCGAGGCGCTGGCGGCCAGGTTCAGCAGCGTGAGCACCAGCAGGCGCGCTGCATTGGCGCTCGGGGTGAGCCGGTGTCCGGCGCCGCCCGGGAAGATCGTCGGGCCGCTGGCGTCGCGCAGAACGAGGCGGGATTGCATCGCTGATCCTTTCGCCGTTGAAGGTTTCGGCCCGCGGCACGCACGAACGCGGCGCGGGTTCGCTTCGTCAGTGGCTTCGCACGGGGACCGGCAGCGCCACGTCGGGGCGCGCCAGCGATCGCGCGAAGTCGGACTCCGGTCTGAGGTAGTCGTCGATCACCTTGCGCAGTATCTCGGCGTCGTCGCCCAGGCGCGCGGCCTTGGCATCGGCGTTCACATAGTCCACCGCGGCCAGGCCGCGTTGCGTGTCGTAGAGCGCGACCAGCCGGTGCCGCGGGTTCTGCGGATCGCTCATGTGGCCAAGCAGATAGGGCCGGTCGTCGATGCGCAGCGGCAGCATCGGCGTGGCGGTGGTGGGCGGACGCGGCTGGTCGGGCGGCGGTCCGTGGCCCGGCAGCCGGTCCTTGACCCACTCGGGCACCGCTTCGTCGCCGTGGCGCAGGCTCAGCGAGAGCGCATGGCGAAAGGCCGGCGTATGGGCATAGACCTCGTCGAACAGCGGACAGCGCGGCGCCTCGCGGCACTCGGACGCCGCGTGCGCGCCGCGCGGGGTTTCCTTCTCGTCGTCGGCTGCCCGCACGGACGGCGCCAGCAAGGCGCCGAGACACATCCACAGCGCCACCCGCCGGACCGGCTCGCGCAAGTCGAGAACTGCCATATCGACCTCCTCCGACGTTGCCGGCGCCGCGGATGCGCTGCGCCGTGCGATCGCGCTGGGCGCGAGGGACTACTTCGACTGTGCCGGCACCTGCGCCTGGGGCGGCGTGTCGGCCGCGCTCGCCTTCTTCATTGCCGCCTTGACCTTTTCCTTGACGTCGTCCACCACCTGGTCGATGGTGAAGCTCGCCGGCAACTGGCTGGGCGGGTAGTCGATGAAGGTCTGGAGGAACAGCGCGGCGCGCCGGTTGCCCTCGATCAGCATGTACGGGTTCTCGACCTCCAGCTGGTGGTAGAGGTTGGTCGGCCCGGTGTCGGCCCGCTCGTACGGGTCCATTCGCAGGTTGAAATACTTGGGCCCGCGCAGGCAGGTGAACGGCTCCTTCCAGACCATCATCGAGCCCGGCGAGCGCTGTTCGCAGAAGACGATCTTCCAGGCCGTGGGCCGCGTCGCGCCGGGCAGGACGGTGTCGTAGCGCATCGCCACGAGTTCGGCGTCGTCGTTGAAGTAATAGAACTCGTCGCGTGCGCTCTTGTCGGTCTGCCCGGTCAGCAGCGGCAGCTGGTTGTAGCCGTCCAGGTGCACCTTGGCGGCCTTGCCGTCGAGCGTCGTGCCCTTGAGCAGCTTGTCCTTGATGTCCGCGTCGCCCGCAGCGGCCACCAGCGTCGGGAACCAGTCCAGCCCGGAGATCAGGCCGGTGCTGGTGGTGCCGGGCTTGATCTTGCCGGGCCACCGCACCATTGCCGGCACCCGGAAGGCGCCTTCCCAGTTGGAATCCTTCTCGCTGCGGAACGGCGTGTTCGCGGCATCGGGCCAGCTGAAGAAGTTGGGTCCGTTGTCGGTGGTGAAGACCACGATGGTGTTGTCGGCCACGCCTGCGTCGTCCAGCGCCTGCAGCAGCTTGCCCACGTTCTGGTCCATCTCCCACATGCCGTCCGCGTATTCGTGGCCGGGCCCGAGGCCCGCCTTGCCGCGGTACTCCGGCCGCACGTGCGTGAACACGTGCATGCGGGTGAAGTTCATCCACGTGAAGAAGGGCTGCCTTGCCTGCGCCTGCTTCTTGATGTAGTTGATCGCCGCGCCGGTGGTCTCGTCGTCGATGGTCTCCATGCGCTTGCGCGTGAGCGGCCCGGTGTCCTCGACCTTGCCGTCGGCGAACGTGTGCATGACGCCGCGCGGGTTGTACGACTTGATGAAGGCCGGGTTGTTGCTGAACCAGTAGGGGCGCTCGGGTTCCTCCTCGGCGTTGAGGTGGTAGAGATTGCCGAAGAATTCGTCGAACCCGTGGCGCGTGGGCAGGAACCGGTCCTGGTCGCCCAGGTGGTTCTTGCCGAACTGGGCGGTGGCGTAGCCCATCGGCTTGAGGACCTGTGCGATGGTCACGTCGCGGTCCTGGATGCCCACTGGAGCGCCGGGCAGGCCGACCTTGGACATCCCCGTGCGGAACACCGACTGGCCGGTGATGAAGGTCGAGCGCCCGGCCGTGCAGCTGTTCTCCGCGTAGTAGTCGGTGAACTTCATGCCTTCCTTGGCGATGCGGTCGATGTTGGGCGTCTCGTAGCCGACGATCCCGTCGCCGAAGGCGCTGATGTTGGAGCGCCCGACGTCGTCGCCGAAGATCACCAGGATGTTGGGCTTGCCGGCCGCCGCGGGCGCAGCGGGCGCGGCCGGCGCGGCGGCTGCCGGTGGGGGCGCGGCGGTCTGTGCCCAGGCGTCGAGCAGGCCGCAGCCCAGCAGGGCGGCTGCGACGAGCGCGATCCGGCTCACACCGTGGCCGCGTCTGCCGCGTCCACCGAAACTCGGGGTTTTCAACGTCATCCTGGGTGCTCCATGGAAAGGGACTTCGATCGGAAACTGGACTGGTGCCGGCGGCCCGTCAGGGCTGGATCGCGACCTTCAGGACGCCATCGCGCTGGTTCGAGAAAAGGTCGTACGCCTGCTCGATGTCGTCAAGCCGGAAGCGGTGCGTGACCAGCGGCTCGAGGTCCAGCCGCCCCGTCGCGATCAGGTCCATCAGGCGCCGCATGCGGTCCTTGCCGCCCGGGCACAGGGTGCTGACGATGGACAGGTCGGACAGCCCCGCGCCGAAGGCCTCGGCCGGGATGTTCAGGCCGCCCGAATACACGCCCAGGCTCGACAGCACGCCGCCGGGGCGCAGCACTCGCAGCGACGATGCGAAGGTGCCCTGCGTGCCGAGCGCCTCGATCGCCACGTCGGCGCCGCGCCCGTCGGTGATCTGCATGATCTGCGCCACCGGGTCGCCGGCGCGGAAGTCCACCACGTGATCGGCGCCGAGCCGCCTGGCGATGGCCAGCCGCTCGGGGACCGTGTCCACGCCGATGATGGTGGCCGCGCCCATCAGCCTGGCGCCGGCCACGGCGCAAAGGCCGATGGGGCCGAGCGCGAAGACCACCACCGTATCGCCGATGCGCACGCCGCCGCGCTCGGCGCCGGAAAACCCGGTCGACATGATGTCGGGGCACATGAGCACCTGCTCGTCGGTCAGCGCGTCGGGCACCGGGCTCAGGTTGGCCATGGCGTCGGGCACCAGCAGGTATTCGGCCTGTGCGCCGTCGATGGTGTTGCCGAACTTCCAGCCACCCGCCGGCCTGAAGCCGTGGCGCGTGCCCGGGCCGTCCTGCGAAGCGCAGCCGCACAGGCAGGCATAACTGTGGCCGCTGGGCGTGATGGCGCCGGCGATCACGCGCTGCCCTTCCTCGTAGCCCTGTACCGCCGAGCCCAGCTTCTCGATCACGCCCACCGGCTCGTGGCCGACCGTCAGCCCACGGGCGACCGGGTACTCGCCCTTGAGGATGTGGACGTCGGTCCCGCAGATGGTGGTCGTGGTGACCCGGATCAGCGCGTCGAGCGGCCCGACGTCCGGCACCGGCTTGTCTTGCAGCTCGATGCGGCCCGGCTCGACGAAAACGGCAGCCTTCATCAACGGCATGGGACTTCCCCTCCGCAGGTGTACGGTGACGAGTCATTGCCCCCCTGGGCGGCGAATGCTATCCCGTTCCGACGGCCGATGCACGCATTGCGAGCGCTGCCTGCTGGCCGCTAGACCAGGTACGGCACGAAGCGCCGCGTGCGGCGCATGTAGTCCCGGTAGTCGTCGCCGAAATGCGCGAGGCACTCCTTTTCCTCGCGCTCGGCGGTCACGAAGATCAGCGCCGTCGACGCCAGCGCCAGCAGCAGGCCCAGCCACGTGAAGCGCTGCAGGAACACGCCCCAGGCCAGGCAGATCAGCGCGGTGTACATCGGGTGGCGGATGTACCTGAAGGCGCCGACGGTCACCAGGCGGGTGGTCTTCTCGAACCCGATCAGCGCCTCGTCCCGGCGGGCGCTGCCCGGCTGGCCCACGCGCCGCAGGCGGCGCGCGGCATGCAGCGGCAGCCAGACCGACGTGAGCAGGAGCACGCGTGCCAGGAACTGGCTCGGCGACAGCAGCGGGTCGTCGCCCCACACCGGCAGGTTGATCCAGATCAGGCCGAAGATGCATTCGACCGCGAAGAAGCGGTAGAAACCGTGCGAGCGCGGCCGCGTGATCGCCCTGCGCGAGACGTAGAGCAGCACCGAGCTGACGATGACGAACGTCGCGGGGTAGGCCTGCAGCGGCAGAAGCATCGGAGCAATTTACATGAACGGCGCCGGGGCGCGGAGACGCCTTCGTGTGCTCGCCGAACAGATCCCGCGCGCGAGTGGCCCCAACTTGGGCAGCCGATGCGCCATGCCCGCACATTCCCGGTGCGCAGGTGCAGCCGCATGGCGCTTTTCCGCGCTTTTGCCCGGCCGCAACCGGTGCGAGGCTCATGGCACGCAACTTGCGCACATGTTGTCGTCCGCCGGTAAGGTCGCCGCGGACGAGGGCGGCACTCCGGCGTCGCCCCGCTTCTCCGCTGAAGGTGGCGGAACCCGTTTCGCGCGCGGCTCACGCAGGGCCCGCCGGCGGGACTTCCAACCCCACGTCCAGTCCAGGCGGAGCGCGCGTCGATCGTTCGCCCGCCGGGCGGGCCGACGACGGCGCAGCGCGATCACACCCACTGCCCGCCCCTGGCCCGCCATCCTTGAAGGCAGGTTCAGTCATGAAAATCGTTGTAGTCGGCCACGGCATGGTGGGCCACAAGTTCCTGGAAAGCCTGGCCGAGGCCGGCATTCCCCAGCTCGACGTCACCGTGCTGTGCGAGGAGGCGCGCCCGGCCTACGACCGGGTCCACCTGTCCGAATATTTCAGCGGCAAGACCGCCGACGACCTGTCGCTCGTCGAGCCCGGCTTCTTCGAGCGCACCGGCTTCAAGCTGCGCCTGGGCGTGCGCGCGGCTTCGGTCGAGCGGCGCGACAACACGCTCACCACGTCGGAAGGCGACGTGCTTTCCTACGACAGGCTGGTGCTGGCCACGGGCTCCAACCCGTTCGTGCCTTCGGTGCCGGGCCGCGACCGGGCGCACTGCCATGTCTACCGCACCATCGAGGACCTCGAGGGCATGAAGGCCTCGGGCGCGAGATCGAAGAGCGGCGTGGTGGTCGGCGGCGGCCTGCTCGGCCTGGAGTGCGCCAAGGCGCTGCGCGACATGGGCCTGGAGACGCACGTGGTGGAGTTCTCGCCGCGCCTGATGGCGGTGCAGGTCGACGAGGGCGGCGGCCGCATCCTGCGCGGCAGGATCGAGGCGCTGGGCGTGCAGGTCCACACCGGCCGCAACACCACGGCGATCACGGACGGCGCCGCGGCGCGCCACCGCATGGTCTACGCCGACGGCAGCTACCTCGAGACCGACATGATCGTGTTCTCCGCCGGCATCCGGCCGCGCGACGACCTGGCGCGCCAGTGCGTGCTGGCCATCGGCCCGCGCGGCGGCGTCGTGATCGACAGCAACTGCGTGACCAGCGACCCGAACGTCTACGCCATCGGCGAATGCGCCTCGTGGAACGACCAGTGCTTCGGCCTGGTGGCGCCGGGCTACGACATGGCTCGGGTGGCGGCGCGGCACATCGCGGGCCAGGCGGACGCCGCCTTCGTCGGCGCCGACATGAGCACCAAGCTCAAGCTGATGGGCGTGGACGTGGCCAGCATCGGCGACGCCCAGGGCCGGGCGCCGGGCTGCCGCAACTACCAGTACGTGGACGAGCGCAAGCAGGTCTACAAGAAGATCGTGGTCAGCGAGGACGGCAGGCAGCTACTGGGCGCGGTGCTGGTCGGCGATGCGGCCGAATACGGCGAGCTGCTGCAGATGGCCCTCAACGGCATCGCGCTGCCGGCCGACCCGGAGTTCCTCATCCTGCCGTCCGGCGATGGCAAGGCCCGGCCCGGCCTGGGTGTCGATGCGCTGCCCGACAGCGCGCAGATCTGCTCGTGCAACAGCGTCAGCAAGGGGCAGATCTGCGCCGCGGTGTGCGACGGCGCCACCAGCATCGGCGCGATCAAGGCCTGCACCAAGGCCGGCGCCACCTGCGGCGGCTGCGTGCCCCTGGTCACGCAGATCATGAAGGCCGAGATGAAGAAGCAGGGCATGGCGGTGAACAATCACCTGTGCGAGCACTTCGCCTGGTCGCGCCAGGAGCTCTACCACCTGGTGCGCGTCGGCCGGATCAAGACCTTCGATGCACTGCTGGCGGCGCATGGCAAGGGCCTGGGCTGCGACATCTGCAAGCCGGCCGCGGCCAGCATCTTCGCCTCGTGCTGGAACGAGTTCGTGCTCAAGAAGGAGCTGGCCACGCTGCAGGACAGCAACGACTACTACCTGGGCAACATCCAGAAGGACGGCAGCTACTCGGTCGTGCCGCGCATGCCCGGCGGCGAGGTCACGCCCGAGGGGCTGATCGCGGTCGGCCAAGTGGCGAAGAAGTACGGCCTCTACACCAAGATCACCGGCGGCCAGCGGGTCGACCTGTTCGGTGCGCGCGTCGAGGAGCTGCCGCTGATCTGGGAAGAGCTGATCGCGGCCGGCTTCGAGTCGGGCCATGCGTACGGCAAGGCGCTGCGCACCGTCAAGAGCTGCGTCGGCTCGACCTGGTGCCGCTTCGGCGTGGGCGACAGCGTCGGCATGGCGGTGGACCTGGAGAACCGCTACAAGGGCCTGCGCGCGCCGCACAAGATCAAGTTCGGCGTCTCGGGCTGCACCCGCGAATGCGCCGAGGCGCAGGGCAAGGACGTGGGCGTGATCGCCACCGACAAGGGCTGGAACCTCTACGTGTGCGGCAACGGGGGCATGAAGCCGCGCCATGCCGAACTGCTGGCCAGCGACCTGACCCGGGACGAGCTGGTGCGCCTGATCGACCGCTTCCTGATGTTCTACGTGCGCACCGCCGACCGGCTGCAGCGCACCAGCACCTGGCGCGAAGGCCTCGAGGGCGGGCTCGACTACCTCAAGCAGGTGCTGATCGAGGACAGCCTGGGCCTGGGCGCCGAGCTCGAGGCGCAGATGCAGGCGGTGGTGGACAGCTACCAGTGCGAGTGGAAGACCGCCGTCACCGATCCGGCCACGCGCCAGCGCTTCCGCTCCTTCGTCAACAGCGACAAGCCGGACGAGCACATCGTCTTCATCCAGGAGCGCGGCCAGATCCGCCCGGCCCGCCCCGAGGAACGCGCGCCGGCCCACGCCGCATGAACGCCCATCAAGGAGATTCGGCCATGAACCGCGACGACACCGTCATCGAACGCTGGACCGCCATCTGCGCGGCCGGCGACATCCTGCCCAACGCGGGCGTCTGCGCCCGTGTGGAAGACCGGCACGTGGCGGTGTTCCGCCTCGGCGAAGACCAGTTCTTCGCGCTCGACAACGTCGATCCGAAATCCGGCGCCAGCGTGCTCTCGCGCGGGCTGGTCGGCAGCCTGGGCGACCGGGTCGTGGTGGCGTCGCCGCTGTACAAGAATCACTTCGACCTGCGCACCGGCGAATGCCTTGAAATGCCGGAGCATTCGGTGCGCACCCATCCGGTGCGGCTGCACGACGGACAGGTGCTGGTGGCACTGGCGTGAGCAGGCGCGGGCGGGCACGGCCCCTGCTATCGTGGAGCGGACCGACCCACGAACCAAGCGAGGAGTTCCTGCATGCCCGACGGCGCCCTGCCATCGCCCGCCGCCCGTCTCGTGCTGCAGGCGCGCCAACGCGAGATCGATGCCGTGCGCCGCCTGGCGGCGCGGGCGAGCCTGGCCGAGGCGATCGGCCAGCTGATCCACGCGCTGCAGCGCGAGCGCGGCGCGTCCACCATCTACCTGGCGTCCGGCGGTGTGCGCTTCGCCGACACCCGCCGCACGTTGGCCGAGGGAACGCAGCAGGCCCAGGCGCGCGTGCGCGACCTGTTCGACGCGCAGCAGGCGCCGGAGCAGGGCGCCGATGCGCGCCTGCTGTCGCTCATGGCCTGGGTGCTGCTGGGCCTGGAGGCGCTGCCCGAACTGCGCGGCCGCATCGAGCGGCGCAGCCTGAGCGCGCACGATGCGGTGGCTGCGTTCAGCGCGCTCATCGCCGGCCAGGTCGAGCTGATCTTCCATCTGGCCGACGCGGCGCTGCTGCCCGGTGTCTCGGGGCTGCTGGTGGCCTTCCTGCACCTGGTGCAGGGCAAGGAGGCGGCCGGCCAGGAGCGCGCCGTGGGTGCGCTGCTGTACGCCTCGGGGCAATGCAGCGAGGCGCACCAGCAGCGCGTCATCCACCTGATCGAGTCGCAGGAGCGCAGCCTGCAGGTGTTCGCCGAATTCGTCGACGCGCCGCTGCGCGAGCGCTGGGAGGCCCAGCAGCTCGCGCCGGGCACCGCGCGGCTGGAGCGGCTGCGGCGCACGCTGTGCGCGGCGCGTGCCGGCGCGCCGCTGGACACCGCCCACAGCGACACCTGGTTCGACGTGTGCAGCGAGCGCATCGACATCCTGTGGGGGCTCGAGGTGGCGCTGGTCGCCCGGCTGCGCGAGGCCTGCGACGCACAGATCCGGCAGGCCGAGCAGGAGCTGCAGGATTCGGCCGGCCTGCTGCGCCGCCTGCGCGACCACCCGCCGCCGCATGCGCATGCGGTCGAGCGCTTCTTCGACGTGGCTGCGCAGCCCGGCGCGGCGCCGCAGCTGGTCGGGGCCGGCGGCGAATCGACCTCGCTGCTCGAACTGGTGCAGGCGCAGTCGGCACGCCTGTCGAGCATGGAAAGCGAACTCGACGCGGCCCGCCGCGCGCTGCACGAGCGCAAGGTGATCGAGCGCGCCAAGGGCGTGCTCATGTCGCGCCTGCGCATGACGGAAGAGGCCGCCTTCCGCGCGCTGCAGAAGACCTCGATGGACCAGAACCGGCGCCTGCTGGAGGTGGCCGAGGCGACGCTGGCGCTGCCGGACCAGGCCTTTGCGCAACTGGCCGCGGCGCCGGACAAGCCGGCGCGCTGACCGGCCCCCCTCGCGCGGCTGCCGGGCACGGAATCTGCAAGAAGAAATGCGTCGAGCTGATGGCGGCTCGAGGTCCGGCTCGGATGCGCCCCGCGCGCACCAAGACCGGGAACGACTCAAGCACGCACCTGGATAACGGCGTCCCGGGCGGCCACCACGTCGGTGCACGGCGTGGTGTCCCCTGCGGCGCCGTTCTTGTTTGTGCGCTTCCTGCCGCCACGCCAGCCGTGGCCCGGGAAGCGAAGTGACCCGAAGCAAAGGAAATCCCCATGGCCTACATCGCTCCTGCCGAATTCGTCACCAAGATGGTCGACTCCGGCGAATCCAAGCTGTTGATGTCCACCCGCGACACGCTGATCCGCTCCTACATGGCAGGCGCCATCCTGGCGCTGGCGGCGGCCTTCGCGGTGAGCATCACCGTCAACACCGGCAACGCGCTGGCCGGCGCCATCCTGTTCCCGGTCGGCTTCATCATGCTGTACCTGCTGGGCTTCGACCTGCTCACCGGCGTCTTCACGCTGGCGCCGCTGGCGGTGCTGGACAAGCGGCCCGGCGCCACCTGGGCCGGCGTGCTGCGCAACTGGGGCCTGGTGTTCTGCGGCAACTTCGCCGGCGCCTTCACGGTGGCCGTGTTCATGGCGATCATCTTCACCTTCGGCTTCTCGGAGGCGCCGAACATCATCGGCCAGAAGATCGGCCATATCGGCGAAGGCCGCACGGTGGGCTACGCCAACCACGGCGCGGCCGGCATGCTGACGCTGTTCATCCGGGCCGTGATGTGCAACTGGATGGTCTCCACCGGCGTGGTCGCCGCGATGATGTCGACCAGCGTCTCGGGCAAGGCGATCGGCATGTGGATGCCGGTGATGGTGTTCTTCTACATGGGCTTCGAGCACTCGATCGTCAACATGTTCCTGTTCCCGTCGGGCCTGCTGCTGGGCGGCAACTTCACGATCATGGACTACCTGATCTGGAACGAGATCCCAACCGTGCTGGGCAACCTGGTGGGCGGACTGACCTTCGTCGGCGCCACGCTCTACTCGACGCACTACAAGACGGCGCCCAAGCGCGCGGTCGCCGCACCGGCGGCCAAGAGCGTGGCCTCGCGCGCCGCCGCTTGAGCGATACCGGGCCGCGCGTCGCGCTCGGCCAGCATTCGCAGGCCGGGCACGCAGGCGGCGTCAACCAGGACTTCCACGGCGCGGTGCTGGCCCGCGAGCCGCAGCGCTCGCGCAAGGGCATCGCGCTGGCACTGGCCGACGGCATCGGCTCGAGCCGCGTCAGCCAGGTGGCCAGCGCCGCGGCGGTGCGCGGCTTCCTGGACGACTACTACGCCACTTCCGAGGCGTGGTCGGTGCGGCGCTCGGGCGAGCGCGTGCTGGCCGCCACCAACGCGTGGCTGCATGCGCAGAACCAGCGCGGCCATGCCCGCTTCGACAAGGACAGCGGCTACGTGTGCACCTTCAGCGCGCTGATCCTCAAGGCGCGCGAGCTGCATCTGCTGCACGTGGGCGATTCGCGCATCTACCGCGTGCATGGGCAGTCGCTCGAGCAGCTCACGCAGGACCACCGCGTGCGCCTGTCGGCCAACGAGTCGTACCTCGGCCGCGCGCTGGGCGTGAACCCCGGCGTGGAGATCGACTACCAGTGCCTGCCGGCCGAGCCCGGCGAGGTGTACCTGCTGGCCACCGACGGCGCCTGCACCGCGCTGGAAGCCGCCGCGGTGCACGAGGCGCTGGCGCAGGCGGCAGACGACCTGGACGCCGCCGCCCGGGCGCTGGTCGAGCGGGCGCGCGAACACGGCAGCGACGACGACGCCACCGTGCAGCTGCTGCGCATCGACGCGCTGCCCGTGCCCGATCCCGAGCGCCTGCCGCTCTCGCGCGAGGCCCTGGCGCTGCCGCCAACGCTGGCGCCGCGCACGCAGTTCGAGGGCTACACCATCGTGCGCGAACTGCACGCGAGCGCGCGCAGCCACGTGCACCTGGCGCTCGACGATGCCAGCGGTGCGCAGGTCGTGATCAAGACGCCCTCGACCGACCTGCGCGAGCAGCCCGACTACCTCGACCGCTTCGTGCTGGAGGAATGGGTGGCCCGGCGCATCCACCACCCGCACGTGCTGCGCCCCGCGGCCGATGCGCGGCCGCGCCGGCACCTGTTCACCGCGATGGAGTACGCATCGGGCCAGACCCTGGCCCAGTGGATGACCGACCATCCACGCCCCGCGCTGGAGGCCGTCCGCGCCATCGTGGCGCAAGTCGCGTTGGGCTTGGCGGCATTCCACGGCAAGGAGATGCTGCACCAGGACCTGCGGCCCGAGAACATCATGGTCGACGCCACCGGCACGGTGAAGATCATCGACTTCGCCGCCGTGCACGTCGCCGGGCTGGCAGAAGGCATGGGCGAGCCCCACGCGCGGGCGATCCTGGGCTCGCTGCAGTACACCGCGCCGGAATACTTCTGCGGCGGCGCCGGCAGCGAGCGCTCGGACCTGTTCTCGCTGGCGGTGCTGGCCTACCAGATGCTCACGGGACACCTGCCCTACGGGTTGCAGGTCACGCAGGTGCGCGGCCCGGCGGACCTGCGCCGCCTGCGCTACGAGCCGGTGCGCCATCGCCGGCCCGAGTTGCCGGCCTGGCTCGACGCCGTGCTGGCCATGGCGCTGCATCCGGACCCGGCCAGGCGCCAGGAAAGCCCGGTGGCGTTCGCGCAGGACCTGAAGGCGCCGGGCCCGCAGTTCCACCGCGCCGCTGCGCCGCCGCTGATCGACCGTCACCCGGTGCGGTTCTGGCAGGCCTCGACGGTGCTGCTGGCATTGGCGGTCATCGTCCTGCTGGGCCTCCTGCTCGCGCGCTGACCAGGTGGGCCAGACCAGGGCCGGGCCCCGAGGCACGATGGGCGCCCTGGGGCTAGACTCGACCGTTTCACTTTCAGATACAGTTTTCGCAACATGCAATTCGCCCGCAGAACCGCCCTGATCGCCGCCTGTTCCGCCGCACTGCTCGCAGCCGGCGGTGCCCATGCCCAGTCCTGGCCCAGCAAGCCGATCCGCCTGATGGTGGGCTTCCCGGGTGGCTCGACCCCCGACATCGTGGCGCGCATCGTCGCCGAGCCGCTGTCCAAGGCCCTGGGCCAGCCGATCGTGGTGGACAACAAGCCCGGCGCGTCCGGCAACATCGCCGCCGACCAGGTCGCCAAGGCCACCGACGACCACACCATCGGCGTGGTGATCAACGGCAACCTGACGTCGTCCCAGATGCTGTATCCGAACCTGCCGTACGACCCAGCCAAGGACTTCAGCTACCTGTCGCTGCTGGCCACCGCGCCGCTGGTGCTGGTGGCGAACAACAGCGTGCCCACCGGCAAGGCCTTCGTCGAGGCAGCCGCCAAGAGCGGCCAGAAATGGAGCTACGGCTCGGTCGGCGTGGGCTCGGTCGGCCACCTGGGCATGGAGCTGATGAAGTCGCGCATTCCGGGCTTCCAGGCGGTGCACGTGCCCTACCGCGGCAATCCGCAGATCCTGACCGACATGATCGGCGACCAGGTGCAACTGGCGCTGATCCCGCCCGGCCTGGCCATGCCGCAGGCGCAATCGGGCAAGGTCAAGGCGATCGGCCTGACCACCGCCGGCCGCAGCGCGCTGGTGCCGGATCTGCCGCCGCTGTCGGAGATCGGCGTGAAAGACTTCAACCTCGAGGTCTGGACCGCGCTGATCGGTCCGGCGAACCTGTCGCCGGCCGCGCAGAAGCGCCTGACCGACGCGCTGGCGACCATCATGAAGTCGCCCGACGTGCGCAAGAAGCTTTTCGACCAGGGCTGGCAGGCCGTGGGCACCTCGCCCGAAGGCATGAAGCTGCGGGTCAAGGAAGAGGCCGCCATCATGGGCAAGATCATTTCGAGCCAGAACATCAAGCTGCAGTAATCGCGTCGGAGGTCTCTGGTTGGAAAACATGATCGAGCCGGCGCGCGCGTTGCCGGTGTTTGGCAGCTATGACGTGGTGGTGGTGGGCGGCGGGCCGGCAGGCATTGCCGCTGCCTTGAGCGCGGCCCGCCACGGCGCGCGAACGCTGCTGGTGGAGCGCTACGGCTTCCTGGGCGGCATGGGCACGGCAGGCGGGGTGACCAACTTCGCCGGGCTGTACGGCCGCGTGGACGGCCAGATGCAGCAGGTGGTGCGCGGCGTGGCCGACGAGCTGCTGGCGCGCATCGATGCGCTGGGCGGCCTGAACAACCCGCAGGACGGAATGGGCGGGCGCATCCGCGTGCGCTCGTACGATGTGTCGGCCTACAAGTGCGCCGCCGATCCGCTGCTGCTCGAGGCCGGCGTGCAGATGCTGTTCCACGCGCAGGCGGCGGGCGTGATCCTCGAGGGCGCACGCATCGCGGCGCTGGCGGTGGAGACCAAGTCCGGCCGCCAGGCGATCCGCGCCAACAGCTTCGTCGACTGCTCGGGCGACGCCGACGTGGCGGCGTTCGCCGGCGTGCCCTTCGAACTGGGCGACGGCGCGGGCAGCGGCCTGTTCCCGACCACCATGTTCCGCGTGGGCCAGGTGGACGCCGCGCCGGCGCTGCAGGCGGTGGGCGAATTCAAGGCCATCAACGACTGGATCGACAAGGTCAAGGCGGCAAAGCCCGGTGCCTACCGCTTCGCGCGCGAGGGCGCGATCCTGCGGCCCAACATCGACCCGCGCGAATGGCGCGTCAACGTCACCCAGATCAGGAACGCGCACGGCAAGGCCATGAACGGCGTGGACGCGCGCGAACTGAGCGAGGGCGAACTCGAAGGCCGGCGCCAGATCGCGGAGTTCTTCCGCTTCCTGAAGGCGGAGATTCCCGGCTTCGAGCACTCGGCCATCGTCGACATCGCGCCGCAGGTGGGCATCCGCGAGACGCGGCGCGTGCGTGGGCTGTATGCGCTCAGCGGCGAGGACATCCTGGGTTCGGCGCGGTTCGACGACACCATCGGCATCAATGCCTGGCCGATGGAGTTGCACGCCGACGGCCGGGTGGACTGGCACTTCCCGCGCGACGCGGCCAATGCGGTGAACCAGCTGCCCTGGCGCATGCTGGTGGCGCACGGCGTGGACAACCTGCTGGTGGCGGGCCGGTGCGCCTCCATGACGCACGAGGGCCAGTCGGCCGCGCGCGCCAGCGGCGCCTGCTTCGTCATGGGGCAGGCCGCGGGCACGGCCGCCGCCATGCTCGGCAAGGACGGCGCCTTCGGGCGCATCGACGTGCCGGCGCTGCAAGGCGCGCTGGCCGCAGACGGGGCGCGGCTGGCCGCGTAGCTGCGCGCGACGCCGGCCCTCAGGCGGGGGCCGGTGCGTTGACCTCGACGGTCACGTGCGCCAGCTCTTCGTGAATGCTCAGGAGCTGCCGCACGTCGTCCGCATTGAGGTCATCCTTCGCCTCGAGCGCGACGATGCAGGCGTACTTGCCTTTGCCCACGCGCCACACGTGCAGGTCCGAGATGGTCGCGGCCGGGGCGCCCTCGCCGATGGCCTCGCGTACTTCGCGCACGACCGGCGCGTCCATTTCCGCGTCGAGCAGCACGCGGCTGCTGCTGCGAAGCAGTCCGAGGGCCCATGCCGCGACCAAGGCGGCGCCGACCAGACCCATGACCGGGTCGAGCCAGCCGAAGCCCCAGAGCATGCCGCCCACCAGCGCGACGATGGCCATGACGGAGGTGGCTGCGTCCGCGACCACGTGCAGGTAGGCGGATCGCAGGTTGATGTCTTCATGGGCGGCGTCGCCGTCATGCGCGTGGCCATGTTCATGGTCGTCACCGTGACCGTGGTGATGCCCGTCCTTGAGCAGCCAGGCGCAGGCCAGGTTCACCGCGAGGCCGATCACGGCGACCGCGATGGCCTGCTCGTAGCCGATGGCGGCGGGCGACAGCAGCCGCACCACGGACTCGTAGACCATGAGACCAGCCACGAGCAGGAGGAACAGGGCGCTGGTGTAGCCGGCCAGAACCTCGATCTTCCAGGTGCCGAACGCGAAGCGTGGATTGCCGGACAGGCGTCGCGCGGCGACGTATGCCGCCACCGACAGGCCGAGGGCAAGCGCGTGGGAGCTCATGTGCCAGCCGTCGGCCAGCAGCGCCATGGAGTTGAAGTAGTAGCCGCTGGCGATCTCCAGGACCATCATCGTCGCGGTCAGCCAGATGGCCAGCCGGGCCTTCTTCTCGCCGAGCGGATTGCCCTCGTCGAACACGTGCGAATGGGTTCGGCGACCCGCAGTGGGGGATGGGTTCACGGATACGGCGCTGTTCATCAGGATACTGTACCCCAGTATGTTGGCGCGCTCTAGAATCGCGCTCCATGGCACATACGGTTCTGAACAGGAAGCCCTTGCTGGCGCGCATCCGCCGCATCAAGGGCCAGGCGGAAGGGCTCGAGCGCGCGCTCGAGGAGGCCCGGGACTGTTCGGCGATCCTGCAACAGCTGGCGGCCATCCGCGGTGCAGTCAACGGCCTGATGCTCGAAGTGCTCGAGGGCCACGTTCGCGACCATCTCGGCGCGGACGACATACCCGCGGCGCAGCGCGAAGCAGACCTGGACCTCGTGGTTTCCGTGCTGCGCTCCTACGTCCGATAGCGCCAGACGGACTGTGTTGTAGGACGGCGCCGACGCGGCAGGCGCATTGCCGCCCGCAGCGCTACCACAGACTCGTTGCCGGTTCGCCACTGCCTGGGTTCGGCACTGCAAGATTTGCAACCGCAGGTGCGAGCGCTTACTGGGCGATAGACACACATGGTTGCGCATGTGCCGGACGGCGCACTTGCCCGGACTTACGTTCCGGATTCATTTCGCTTCGGCAGTGACTCTCATCAACCCTTCTACGAATCGAGAGGTTTTCATGTTCGACCGACGCTCACTAGTTGCCTGCTGTGTACTTGCCCTTCCATGTGCGACCGGCCTAGCGCAGTCGTACACGGCCGAGCAGTACTTCGACAACCGCTGGTACATCACCCCTTTCGGCGTGTACGTCAACCCGGACGGCGGCCGGCTGGCCGACGACGGCTGGGGCGGCGGACTTGCGATCGGCAAGCCGATCAGCCCCTACTGGAACCTCGAACTGCGCGGCCAGTACGAGGAGATGGACTCGACCTGGCTCGGCCCCGACAGCAAGTACAAGAACTGGAGCGGTACGTTCGACGCGCAGTGGTTCTTCCTCGGCCGCCAGGGGCTTCGCGCATGGCAGCTGGGCAGCGTGCAGCCCTATCTGGTCGGCGGCATCGGCGCCATCCAGGACAAGATCAGCGGGCAGGCCGGCAGCGACAGCAAGACGAGCTTCATCGCCAACGCCGGCGTGGGCATCGTCTGGCCGTTCTCGTCCTGGGGCCGCCTGGTGGCCGACGCGCGCTATCGCTACGACGACAACGCCGACCGGTTCGTGAACAACCAGGGCCAACTCGACGAATGGATGTTCACCGTGGGCCTGCAGATCCCGCTCGGGGCGCCCCCGACCGTGGCCCAGGCAGCGCCGCCGCCGGCGCCGATGGTTGCGCCTCCGCCTCCGCCGCCGCCGCCGATGCGCAACTTCCAGCTCTCGTCGGATGGAACCTTCGTCTTCGACAAGGCGGTGCTCACGCCAGCGGGACGTACCAAGGTCGACGAAATGCTGCAGGAGCTCAAGACCTCGAACTTCCGTCCGCGCTCCATCATGGTCGTCGGCTACACCGATCCGCTGGGCAGCACCGAGTACAACCAGCGCCTGTCCGTGGCGCGGGCCAATGCAGTGCGTGACTACATGGTCCAGCAGGGCGTGCCGGCAGGCGTGATCCAGACCGAAGGCCGGGGCGAGACCGACCTGAAGATCACCGAAGCCGATTGCCGCAGCCAGGGCGCCAGGAGCCGCAGCGCGCTCATCGCCTGCCTGCAGCCGGACCGCCGCGTGGAGATCCGTGCGACGGGCGAGCAGGTTCAGTAACCTGGCGGGTTACCGCCGGCCAGCGGCCGGCGGCCACTGGACACCGCCCGGCGCGCGAACTGCGCAGCGCCGGGCGGATCCTCAGTCCTTCACCACGGGAACGTGAACGTCTTGCAGTTGGTGTCTGCGACGGCCGTGCTCATGCGGCCTCCCGCATGGCCGTGCCGATGAAGTTCCGGCCGCGCGCGCCCGTGAGGGCGTAGGCGACCATCTTCTCGGCCTGCTCGTCGGTGACGCCGTAGTCGGCGAAGCGCGTCTTGACGCCCAGGCGCTCCATGAACGCAGCCAGGCGCTGCGCGGCGCCGTCCAGCGGCCCCAGTGCGCGGGCCAGTACTGCGTCGCGCTCGGCACTGCGGCCGAGCGCCCGCTGCAGCACCATCGGCAGCGGAAACGAGCAGGCGATGCCGTGCGGCAGGCCGTAGCGCAGTGTCATCTCGTAGGAAATGGAATGCGCCAGGGCCGTGCGGGTGTTGGAGAACGCCATGCCCGCCTTGAGGGCGGCCAGCGCCATGCGCCCGCGCAGGCCGACGTCGTCGAGACTGGCCATGAGCCTGGGCAGCGTGTCCAGGATGTCATGGATGGCGGCGACCGCGAAGGTGTCGGAGACCGGGTTCGCGTTGACGTTCCAGATCGACTCGAGCGCATGCGACAGCGCGTCCAGCCCGCTCTGCAGCGTGACCGCGGCGGGCAGCGACAGCATCAGCTCCGGATCGATGACAGCCACGTCCGGCCAGGTCTGCGGCAGGTGCAGCGAATACTTCTTCTGCGCCGCGCGGTCCCAGACCGTCGCCCAAGGCGTGACTTCGCTGCCCGTGCCGGCGGTCGTCGGCACCGCGATCAGGCGCTTGCACCGGGCCGGCTCGAAGGGGCGGCCTGCGGCCAGGGACTCCACCAGCTCGTCGAAGCGGCCGGAGGCGGTGCCGACCATCAGCGCCTTGGCGGTGTCGATGGCGCTGCCGCCGCCCACGGCGACGATCACCTGCGCGCGTTCGGGCGCGCGCCAGAAGTCGTCGTACAGCGCGCGCAGTTCGGCCACGTCGGGGTTGGGGCGCACGTCGTCGATCACGCCGGCCAGGCGGTCGCCGAGCAGCTGTTCCAGGCGCGCGACCAGGCCGAGCTGGCGCGCCTCCGGAAAGGTGACCACGACGGCGCGCTGGCCGTCGAGCAGGCCGGGCAGCGACGACAGGGCGCCGGCCCCGTACACGCTGCGCACGGGGTTGAAATACTCATGGGACATGAAGGAAGCCTCTAGGTCGAAAGTTCGTTGTGGTTCAGCGCGAGGTCGCTGCCGACGTCGTGCCGCGCGCGCAGCTTGTGCCTGGCCGTCACCGCCGCCACCAGGGCGCCGGCCTCGGCGGGGCCGGTCATCAGCGGGCGCCCTTCTGGATCCAGGCGCGCAGGCGGGTCGACACATAGTCGGCCACCATCACCATGGCGATGATCACGAGGATGCAGGTGGCGGTGTCCTGGTACTGGAACAGCTTCATGCTGCCCACCAGCTCGAAGCCGATGCCGCCCGCGCCCACCATGCCCAGCACGGTGGCCTGGCGCAGGTTGGTCTCGAAGCGGTAGAGCACAACGGCGATCCAGGCGGTGATCACCTGCGGCAGCACGCCGAAGATGATGGTCTGGATCGGCCCGGCGCCGGTCGCACGCAGCGCCTCGATCGGCCCCTGGTCGATCTCCTCGATGGATTCGGAGAAGAACTTGCCCAGCATGCCGGCGCCGTGCACCGCCAGGGCGAGTACGCCGGGGAACGGCCCCAGCCCGACGGCAGCCACGAAGATCAGTGCGAGGATGATCTCGTTGATGCCGCGCGTGACGTTGAACACCTGGCGCGTGAACTGGTAGACGGCCAGGTTGGGCGTGAGGTTGCGCGCGGCGAAGAAGCACACCGGCACCGCCAGGATGACCGACAGCAGCGTGCCCCACAGCGCGATCTGCACCGTCTCGATGGCCGGCGTGATCAGCTTGTTGATGAAGGACCAGTTCGGCGGCAGCATGCGCGAGAGGAAATCGCCGATCCACGGCAGGCCCTTGGCCAGTTCGCCGAAGCTGACCTGCGCGCCGGCCGCCGCCCACCACAACACCGCCAGGACCCCCGCGCCGGTGGCCAGGCGCGGCCACCACCCCATGTTGCCCGGCTTGGCGACGAGCAGCGTGTATGAGCCGACATTCATGGTCAGGCCTCCTCGAGTTGCAGTTGCCGCAGCACCGGCGCCGGCGTGGCCGCCATGGGCGAGGCGCTGTGCGCCTGGCCTTCGTCCAGGCCGGGGTAGATGCGATGAAGCACGTCGCCCGTGAGCTGGTCGGGCCCGCCTTCGAACACGATGCGGCCGCCCGACACGCCGACGATGCGCTCGCCGAACTCGCGGGCGTAGTCGACCTGGTGCAGGTTGCACACCACCGAGATGCCCAGCTCGCGGCTGGCCTGCTTGAGGTAGTTGAGAACCGTGCGCGAGGTCTTCGGATCGAGGCTGGCCACCGGCTCGTCGGCCAGAATGATCTTGGGCTGCTGGGCCAGCGCGCGGGCGATGCCCACCCGCTGCTTCTGCCCGCCCGAGA
The DNA here is from genome assembly GCF_035634955.1 of Variovorax sp. Classification (GTDB taxonomy): domain Bacteria; phylum Pseudomonadota; class Gammaproteobacteria; order Burkholderiales; family Burkholderiaceae_C; genus Variovorax. Next base: position 406,862 of record NZ_DASQBZ010000015.1, read on the forward strand.
GCGTGTCGGTGCGCAGCTCGGCCTTGTCCTGCAGCTCGACGCGCCGCAGGCACTCGAGCGCGATCTCGACGTCCTTGCGCGGGAAGATCTGCAGCCACGACAGGACCGAAGGCATGGCGCCCAGCCGGCCGGTCAGCACGTTCTTCTGCACCGACAGGCGCGGCACCACGTTGTAGTGCTGGAAGATCATCGCCACCTGGCAGCGCAGCCGCCGCAGGCTGGCGGCGTCCGGCTTGAGAAGCTGGCCGTCGATGTGGATCTCGCCGCTGGTGGGTTCGGCCAGCCGGTTGATGCAGCGCAGCAGTGTCGACTTGCCGGCGCCGGACGGGCCCAGCACCACCAGGAACTCGCCCGGCTTCACGTCCAGGTCGATGCCCTTGAGGGCCTCGAATGCGCCGAAGCGCTTGGTCAGGCCTCGGATCTTGATCACTTCATCGCCTTCAGGTCGAGGTGGAGGATGCTGGCCGTCTCGCGGATGACGTCGTAGGCCTTGTCGTTGGTCGGGTGGAAGCCGTTGAGCATCCCCTGGTCGGACCACGGGATGTCCTTGACTTCCAGGAACGCCGCCTGCACCCGCTTCTTGAGAGCGGGGTCCAGGTCCTTGCGCCACACGGTGGGCGACTCCGGAATGGGGTCGGACTTCCACACGACCACCAGGTCGTCGCGGTTGGCCAGGCCCTTGGCGATGGCCGCGTCCAGGATGCGGTCGGCGATCGCCACCGCGTCCACCTTCTTGTTCTGCACCGCGACGGCGTTCGAGTCGTGCGAGCCGGAGAAGATGACGCGGCCGAAGTCCTTGTCCGGATCGAAGCCGGCCTTCATCAGCCCGGCCTTGGGGAACAGGTGGCCGGAGGTGGACGTGGGGTCGACGAAGGCGAAGGTCTTGCCCTTGAGGTCGGAGACCTTCTGGATGCCGCTGTCCTTGCGCGCCACGATGAGCGAGTGGTAGTAGCTGCGGCCGGCCTTCTTGGTCTCGGCGACGGCGAAGGCCTCGATCGGCGCCACGGTCGTGCCCATCACGTACGAGAACGGGCCGAGGTAGGCCACGTCCAGGCGCTTGGAGCGCAGCGCCTCGATCACGCCGTTGTAGTCGGCCGCCACGAAGGGCTTGACCGGCATGCCGAGCGACTTCGACAGCATGTCCATCATCGCCTGGCTGTTGGCGATCATGGCGCGCGAGTCTTCGGACGGGATCAGGCCCACCGTGAGCACGTCGGCGGCATGCGCCGCGCCGGTGCCGAGGCCGATCAGGGGGGCGCCCAGCACGGCGGGCGCGCAGGCGAGGAGGGAACGTCGGGTGAGCTTCATCGAGGTCTCCAATTGCGGAACTGAGGGATCCGTCACTTTTTCCGCGCCACTTCACAGGTTCATGACGCCGAGGCGGACTTTCGGCGCAGACGCCACATTCAGCCAATTCAAGTTTTTTGACCTATGTATTGAGCAAACCTATAGTTCGGCCGGGATAACACCGAGACTCGATTCATGCGGCTGACTCAATTGCGCTCTTTCCATGCCGTGGCCACGAGCGGCAGCTTCACCGCCGCCGCGCAAAGCCTGCACGTGAGCCAGCCCACCGTGACCACCCAGGTCGGCCAGCTCGAGGCGCTGTACAAGGTGGAACTGTTCCACCGCGCCGGCCGGCACGTGCGCCCCACCGAGATGGGCGAGCGCCTGCTGCACCTGTCGCGCCAGGTGTTCAGTCTGGAGGCCGAGGCCGTGCAGCTGCTGCGCGAGTCGGGCGAACTGCGGACCGGCCACCTGCGGGTGGCGGCCGTGGGGCCGGCGCAGGTCACGAAGATGCTGGCTGCGTTCCACCAGCACTATCCCGGCATCAAGGTGTCGGTCAGCACGGGCAATTCGCAGGACGTGCAGGACCGCCTGGCCGACTACAGCGCCGACGTCGGCGTGCTGGCCCACGTGGCGAGCGACAAGCGCTTCGTGTCCGTGCCCTACAGCGACCACCCGGTGGTGATCTTCTGCTCGACGCACCACCGCTTCGCGCGCAGGCGCAGCATCCGCACCGACGAGCTCGCCGGCGAGAAGCTGATCCTGCGCGAGCTCGGCTCCACCACGCGCCGGGCGATCGAGTCCGCGCTCGCCGCCGCCAAGGTGGAGGCGGAGGTGGTGATGGAAGTCGGCAGCCGCGAGATCATCCGCGAGGCGGTGGCGCAGAACCTGGGCGTGGCCGCGGTGTCGGAGGTGGAGTTCATCCCCGGCCCGGGCCTGCACGCGGTGCGGCTCGACGACGCGCAGGTCAGGACCTACGTGCACATGGTGTGCCTGGCCGAACGCCGGGACATGCGCATGGTGCGGGCGTTCTTCGAGGTGGTGGGCAAGGAGCCCTGAGGACGCGCGCCGGTGCCAGGCCACACAGGACGGTCGGACGACGAATATAGAATGCGACTCGTTCGCATTCGTATTCAGGAAAACCAGCATGAAGTGTGCAGTTCTCGCGTTGCCCGGTCGTCGTCCTCCCGTCCGCCGTTTTCCCCCGCGCGTTGACCAGGCAGATATTCGTTCCGCCGCCGTGGGCGCACCGCTGCCCCGGGCCGCGCAGCTGGCTTGTGCTGCCTTCCTCGCCGGCGGCCTGTACGCCCCGGCCGCCGTGCTGGCCCAGTCCGCCATCACGGCCGAGAGCGCCGCACCGCCCGCCGGCGCCCTGCCCGCCGTGACGGTGACCGCGAGCCCGACGGGGCCGGAAGCGCTTCCGCCGGTCTACGCGGGCGGACAGGTCGCCACCGGCGCAAGGCTGGGCCTGCTGGGCAACGTCGACGTGATGGACACGCCGTTCAACACGACCAGCTTCACCTCCGAACTGATCGAGAACCAGCAGGCGCGCACGCTGGCCGACGTCGTGCGCAACGACCCTTCGGTGCGCTACACCACCTCGTCCGGCCATGCCTACGAGAACTTCCGCATCCGCGGCTTCGACGTGAACCAGAACGACATCGCCATCAACGGGATGTACGGCCTGGCGCCGATCGGCCACGTGCCGCTGGAGTTCGTCGAGCGCGTCGAACTGCTCAAGGGGCCGAGCGCACTCTTCGGCGGCATGGCGCCGAGCGGGGCGGTGGGCGGCACCATCAACCTGGTGCCCAAGCGTGCGGGCGACGAGCCGCTGTCGCGCGTCGGCCTGGGCTACGAGTCGGACGGGCAATGGGGCGGGGCGGTCGACCTGGGGCGCCGCTTCGGGCAGGACAACGCCTGGGGGCTGCGGGTCAACGGCGCGTACAGCGACGGCGACACGGAACTCGACGGCCAGTCGAAGAAGCGGGAGTTCGTCTCGGCCGCGCTGGACTACCGGGGCCGCGACCTCAAGGCATCGCTGGACGCCTACAGCAGCAAGGAGTCGTACCGCGGCGGCACGCCCGCCATGTTCTGGTTCTCGAGCACCGCGATCCCCGCCGCGCCGGCCGCGTCGATCAACCAGTTCCCGGCGGCGCGCGGAGATCTCGAGAGCAAGGCCGCCATTGCCCGCGCCGAGTACGAGTTCAACCCGAACCTGTCGGCATTCGCCGCGGTGGGCGTCAAGCATGACGACTACGCCGGTTTCATCAACGGCACGCACGTGCGCAACATCAATGCGCTGGGCACCAGCACGACCACCGTGACGGCGGCCCAGTTCGGCTACGAGAAGGACGTGTCTTCCGAAGCGGGCCTGCGCGGCAAGTTCAGCACCGGTCCGGTGCTGCACGAGGTGGTCCTGCAGGCCTCCAACCTCGACCAGGAAGCCGGCTCGGCCAACAACTCGTCGAGGCCGTTCACGACGAACATCTACGACCCGGTGTACACGGCCATGCCCGCCATCCCGACGCTGGCACCCATGACGAGCGAATCGACCCTGCGCAGCCTGGCGCTGGTCGACACGATGTCCTTCATGCAGGACATGCTGCGGCTCACCGTCGGCCTGCGCAACCAGTCCGTCAAGACCACCAACTTCAACGCTGCCGGCGCCGTGACCGGCGCCTACGACGAAAGCGCCGTCACGCCCGCCGTCGCCGCCGTGTTCAAGCCATGGGGGCCGGGCATCTCGCTGTACGCCAACTACGTCCAGGGCCTGAGCAAGGGCGACAGCGTGTCGCCGCCGCTGTATGCCTACAGCTACACCTTCGCGCCCTACAAGTCCGAACAGGTCGAAGGCGGGGTCAAGTGGAACGCGGGCACCTTCACCAATACGGCGAGCCTGTTCCAGATCACCAAGCCCATGCTGATCACCGTGGACGGCAACGTGCCGTCGGACGGCGGCGAGAAGCGCGTGCGCGGACTGGAGTGGAATACCTTCGGCGAGATTGCACCGGGCGTGCGCCTGCTGGGCGGCGCTACCTACACCGACGGCGTGCAGACGAAGACGGCCGGCAGCGCCTACGACGGCAACACGGCCGTCGGCGCGCCGCGCTGGCAGGGCAATCTCGGCGTCGAGTGGGACACGACGTTCGCGCCCGGCCTGACGCTGAGCGGGGGCGTCATCGCCAGCTCCAGCCAGTACGTGAACGCGGCCAACACGCAGGAAATCCCCGGCTGGGGCGTCTTCGCACTGGGCGCGCGCTATGCCACGCAGATGGCCGGGCGCGACCTGGTGCTTCGGCTCAATGTCGCCAACCTGTTCGACAAGCGCTACTACTCCGGCGCGTTTAGCGACACCACGCCCATCGCCACGCTCGGCCAGGGCCGGACAGTGGGTGTGTCGGCGACGATGGAATTCTGACGCCCATGCACGCCCATCGCGCGGTGCTGCGCCATCTTCTTCTCGCCGCGGCCATGCTGGTGCCGGCCGCTCGCGCGCCGGCAACCGAGCGCGCCTCCGCGTGGCAGGACGTCGTGCTGCCCGAAGCCCGGCAGCTGGACGTCACATCGCGCACGACCGGCCACGGCTACCGCATCTTCGTGGCCGCGCCCGCGGGGCCGGCCCCGGCCACGGGCCACCCCTTGCTCGTCGTGCTCGACGGCAACGCGGCGTTTCCCGTGGCGGCATTTCTGGCGCGCTCGGCTGCCGCCCGCAGCGAGGTCACCGGGCACGCGCCGCCGGTCGTGGTGGGCATCGGCTATCCGGGCGCGCGCGACTTCGACGTGCCCGCGCGAAAACGCGACTACACGCCCGGCCGCCCCGACGCACCAGCCACCGAAGGCGGCGCGGCGAGCTTCCTCGACTTCATCGAGCAGGAGGTCAAGCCGCTCGTCGCCTCGCGCCACAGCATCGACCCGCAGCGGCAGGCGTTGTTCGGCCACTCCTTCGGCGGCCTGTTCGTGTTGCATGCCCTGTTCTCGCGGCCGGACAGCTTCTCGACGTTCATTGCCTCCAGCCCTTCCATCTGGTGGCAGGACAAGCTGGTGCTCGACGGGTTGCCGCGCTACGAGAAGCTCGATCCCGCCCGCAGGCCGCGGGTGCAGATCAGCGTCGGCGCGCTTGAAGACGCGCCGCGCAAGGGCAACTACTCGCCCGAGACGCTCGCGTTGATCGCCAGCCGCCCCATGGTGCCCGAGGCGCGCGCCCTCGCGCGGCGCCTGCAGCAGGCGCCCGGGACCGAAGGCCGGGTGGCCTTCCACGAGCTGGCCGGAGAAGACCACGGCCCGGCCTGGCTGCCGGCCATGACGCGAGGCATGCAATTCTTCCTCGAGCAACCGGCGTCCCCATGATCGCCTACGTCTGTACGCTGGCCGGCCTGGTCTTCGTGCTGCTCGGCAGCGCGGGCGTCTATCTCGCCTCGCCCAACCAGCGGTGGCTGGTCTCGCCGCTGCGGCGCGGGCCGGCGCGCACCGCCGGCACGGGCTGCTGGCTGCTCGGCTGGCTGTGCTTCGCCCAGACGATGACCGCGCTCACCGCGATCTTCGCGCTCGCCACCACGCTGATGCTGGCGCTGGTGCTGCTGCCTTACGCCGGCGCCCTTCGTTCGCTGCGCCGGGAGCCATGACATGAAACATGCCCGGCCCCGGCCGATCCGTCCGGACTGGATCGCCAAGACACTGGCCGGCCTCGTACTCGGCCTGACGCTCGCGCTTGCCGCCAGCGGCATCCTCTCGGTCCTGACCGCCGACGTGCCGCTCGCGGTCCGCGGCCAGCTGGCCATGTGGATCGTCCCGCCGATCTGGCTGTTCACGCTCGGTCTCGTGTACTTCTTCGAGAGCGGCCTTCGCGCCTGGCTTTGGCTGGGCGGCTTCAACATCGTGGCCTGCGGCGCCTGGTGGGCGTTGCGCGCCGCGGCCATCTGACACATCGCATGAGAGCCGACCACATCCGGATCTACAAGTCGGTCCACACCTGGACCGGCATCGTCAGCGGCATGGCATTGTTCATTGCCTTCTACGCGGGTGCGCTGACCGTCTTCAAGGAGCCTATCGAGCGGTGGGCGTCGCCGCCGGCGCCGGCACCGGCACAGCAGGTGCCGCTCGACCAGGTCCCGCAACTGATCGCCAGGACGATCGGCGACCATCCTGCCGTCGCCAGGGGCTTCACCATCCACGTGCGGGAGAACGAGGGCATTCCCGCGCGCATGGCCTGGGATGTGCGGGACCCGGGCGCCGGCGACCACGACGAGTCGTCGAAGCGGCACTTCGCCGCGACGCTGGACGCCAGCGGCGCTGCCTCGGTCGGGGAGGTCCACCCGTCCAGGCTCGGCGCGTTCATCGACGTGCTGCACCGCGTCGTCGGCCTGCCGTTCGACAACGACCCGGGCCGCTGGTTCATGGGTGTCGTCTCCGCCCTGTACGCGGTCGCGCTGATCTCGGGCGTCGTGGTGCTGCTGCCTTCGCTGGTCAAGGACTTCTTCGCGCTGCGGGTGGGCAGGAACCTCAAGCGCATGTGGCTGGATGCGCACAACGTGGTGGGCATCGTCAGCCTGCCCTTTCATATCGTCATGGCGCTGTCGGCCGTGGTGTTCGCTTTTCACGACCAGATCTACGACCTGCAGGACAGGCTCGTGCACGAGGGGAAGTGGTCAAGCGCATTCCAGCGCCCGCAGACGTCTGCCGCGCCGCCGCCGCCGCCGCGGGACGTGGGCACGATGCTGCCGCCGGCCGAACTGCTGGCCCGGACACGCGAGATCGCGCCGGGCCTGGCGCCCACGATGCTGCAGTACCAGCAGGTCGCGGGCCCGCGCGCGGTGGTGCGCGTCTGGGGCAAGGACACGTCCGCGATCTCTCCTCGCGCGATGGGCGGCTTCGTCGCGCTGGATCCGTACAGTGGCAAGGTCCTCGACAGCGATTACCTGCCGGGCCGCCAGAATGTGCCCAATCTCTTCATCAGCAGCTTCTTCGCGCTGCACATGGCGTCGTTCGGCAACGCGGCCGTGCAATGGATGTACTTCGTGCTGGGGCTCGCGGGGGCGTGGCTGTTCTACAGCGGCAACCTGCTGTGGATCGAGTCGCGGCGCAAGTCCGCACGGAACGCCGGCGCAAATCCGGTCCAGCGCCTCGACACGCGGCTGATGGCCAGCGCCACGGTGGGCATCTGCCTGGGCAGCGTCTGCGGCATCTCGTTGATGCTCGTCGCTGCCAAGTGGCTGCATGGACGGGTCGGCGACCTGACGGGCTGCCTTCAGCTCGTCTACTACGGCATGTTCTTCGCCGGCGTCGCCTGGGCGTTCATGCGCGGCGCCGCCCGGGCCGGCATCCATCTGCTGTGGACCGCCGCTGTCGTGACGGCTGCCATTCCGTTGACGAGCGCCATCGGCTGGCTGGTGCCGCAGACGGGCGCCTGGGCGCACGGGTCGGCGGCCACGCTGGGCGTCGACGCGGTGGCCGCGGCCCTGGCCGCATGCTTCGCATGGATGGCTCGCGCGACGGCGCGCCGCGCCAGGACGGGACGGCCGGACAGCGTCTGGGCCATCGAGGCGGCGCGGCAGCCGGCGCCCGCTCCCGGGCAGGCGCTGTCGCTGGACCCGCACGCGCGCTGACGCCTACCTGAACCGCTGCGACGCGAGCGTCGCGCCGACCTGCCTGACCGCGTCGGCGAACGCCTTCAGCACTGTCGGCGGCTCGAGCGTCTCGCTGCGTGTGAACAGCCCGAACGACGGCAGGCTTACGGCGGGCGCCACGTTCACCCTTCGCACCCCGCCTCTGGCCGCCTCGTCCACCGCCTGCTCCAGGCGCACCGCGCACAGCAGGGTGGGGTCCAGGCGCAGGACCGCGCCGACGGTCACCGACGACATGGCCTCGACGACCGGCTCGGGCGGCGTGACGCCGTCGTTCAGGAAGGCGGTCATGAAGGCCTGCCGCACCAGCGTTTCCCTGGGCGGCAGGACCCATGGCGCATCGCGCAGGTCGGCCCAGCGCATGGCGCGCCGTGCCGCCATGCGGTTGGCCGCCGAGGTCATCACGCACAGTGTGTCGTCGAGCAGCAGTTCCGAGCGCAGGCGCGGCAGCATCTGGCTCGAAAGCAGTTCGGGCGTGATGGCCCCGAAGACGCAGTCGAGTTCGCCCTCGAGCAGCCGCTGGATCAGCTCGTAGACCCGGCCTTCGCGTACGTGCACGGCCGCGCCCGGCATGCGCTCGCGCAGCCGGACGATGGCGGCCGGCACGGTGGCGGTGACCGAAGGCGCGCCCAGGCGCAGCACCGCGGCGACGCCGTTGTGCATGGCGTCGACGTCCTGCGTGGCGCGCGCCAGCTCGTTGAGGGCCGCGCGAGCGCGGTAGACGACCGTCGCGCCCAGGGCATTGACCTGCACGCCCTGGTGGCTGCGCTCGAACAGCCTGGCGCCGAAGGAGCCTTCGATCTCGCCGAGCATCTTGCTGATGGCCGGCTGGCTCAGGTGCAGCCGCGCTGCGGCGCCGCGCATCGTGGCGGCTTCCGCCAAGGCCACGAGCAGGTCGAGATGCCGCAGGCGCAGCTTGCGTACCAGATGGTCTGTCTTGGCGTCCATGTCGTCCCGCTCCGGGTGATCACCAAACGTGATCAGCACCTCACGATTATCGAATTTTCAAGAATCGCCCAGGAGGATAACGTCACCGCCAAATGAACAGCGACCATCCAGAAGAACGGCGGGCGGCCCGTCCGGCCACGCCTCTCGCGGGCGTCCGGGTCCTCGACCTGGGCCAGTACATCGCCGGCCCCGGGGCGGCCATGGCGCTCGGCGAACTCGGCGCCAGCGTGATCAAGATCGAGCCGGTTGCGGGCGACCAGGCCAGGCACATCGGCCGCTATGGCGAGTCGATGATCCGGGCCTACAGCCGCGGCAAGCGGTCGATCGCGCTGAACCTCAAGAGCGAGGCCGGCAGGGCGGTTGCCTGGCGGCTGATCGCGGACAGCGACGTCGTCATCCAGAACCTGCGGCCCGGCGCGGTGGAGTCGCTCGGCCTCGGCCCGGCCGCCGTGCGCGAACGGTTCCCGCGCCTGATCTACCTGTCGATCTCGGGCTTCGCCAGCCAGGGCCCGTCGCGCGACCGGCCCGGCTACGACATCGCCGCGCAGGCCGAGAGCGGGCTGATGTCGGTCACCGGCGAGCCGGACCGGCTTCCGCAGAAGGTCGGCGTGCCGGTCATCGACGCGGCGGCGGCGCACCTGGGCGCGCAGGCAGTTCTGGCGGCGCTGTACGGCCGCGAGAAGACGGGCCTGGGCGAGACGCTGCAGACCTCGCTGCTCGAAGTGGCCGTGCACCTGCAGGCCACCACCTGGAGCGACTACCTCGGCGGCGCCCCCGAGCCCATGCGCATCGGCGATGGCCAGCCCAACAACGCCCCGGCCGCCGAGGTGGTGCCCACGCGCGACGGGCACATCGTGCTCTCGGCCTACGCCGACGATCATTGGGCGCGCTTTTGCCGGGTGGTGGGGCGCGAAGCCCTGGCACGCGACCCGCGCTTCTGCACGAACGCCCTGCGCGTCGAGCACCGCGGCGAGCTGCGCGCGGTGCTGCGCGAGTGCCTCTCGGGTTTCACCAGCGACGAATGCGTGGTGCTGCTCGGCGGCAACCAGATCGTCGTGGGCGCGGTACGAAGCTACCGCCAGGTGCTCGAAGGGGCTGACCTGCAGCAAAGCGGCATGCTGGTCGAAGCCGTGGGCGCGGACGGCATCCGCTACCGCGCCCTGGGCCTGCCGTACAGCCTGGGCGATGCGCCACGTGCCACGCCGCCCGCCGCACCCGCCTGCGGCGCGGATACCGACCGCGTGCTGGCCGATGCCGGCTACGGTGCCGCCGAGATCGCCGCGCTGCGCCAGGCCGGCGCCGTGGCCTGAGGACTGCGACGAGAAGCCGCAACTCCGGCCGACCCGAGATCGACAACGCAACCCGACAACAACGGAGACGACGAACATGCAAGCACTGAACCGCCGCAGCTTCCTCGGCACGGCAACCGCCGCTGCCGCTACCGCCGGCATTGCACTTCCATGGAGCACCGGGGCGCTGGCGCAGGCATGGCCGGCGCGCCCCGTCCGGCTCATCTCGCCCTACAACGCCGGCGGCTCCAACGACATCCTCACCCGCGTGCTCGGCGACTACCTGTCGCGCCAGCTCGGCCAGGGCTTCGTGGTGGAGAACAAGGCAGGCGCCGGCACGCGCATCGCCAACGACTTCGTCGCCAAGGCGCCGCCGGACGGCTATACGCTGCTGCACGCAGCCGCGCCCATCGCGATCGGCGAAGCGCTCTACAAGGACCTGCCCTACGACGTGCACAAGAGCTTCGCGCCCATCTCGAGCACCGCCATCGCGCCGCTGTTCCTCGTCGTCAATGCCAGCGCGCCCTACAAGACGCTGCCGGAATTCATCAAGCACATCAAGGCGAGCCCCACGGGTGCGACCTTCGGCTCTCCCGGATCGGGTTCGGCGCCTCACCTGACCGCCGAACTGCTGCTGCGCGCGGCCGACGCGAAGGGCATCGTGGTGCAGTATCGGGGCGACGCGCCGGCCTACACCGAGCTGCTTGCCGGCCGGATCGACGCCACGCTCACCGCCATCTCGACGGCCGTGCCGCACATCAAGGCCGGCAAGCTGCGCGTGCTGGGCGTGGCGACCGAGGAGCGCACACCGGTATACCCCGACGCACCGACCATCCGCGAGCAGGGCCTGCCGAATGTGGTGGGCTACGGCTGGTACGGCCTGCTGGCGCCGGCGGGCACGCCGGCCGACATCGTCCAGCGGCTGAACGCGCAGATCAACGCGGCCGCGGCCGACGCCGAGGTCCGGCGCAAGGCCGAGGACGTGGGGCTGCAACTGCGCGCCGGCACGCCGGCCGCGTTCAGCGCGTTCATCGCGTCCGAGACGAAGAAGTGGGCGCAGATCATCAAGGCGGCGAACATCACGGCGGAGTGAGGGCCGCGGCCGTCAGGCCAGCGCTGCCGCGTTCTCCCCGATCAGTTCGGCGACGAGATCCACCATCAGCCGCACGCGCGGCGAGCGACGGACGTCGGGGTGGACGACGCACCAGATCTCGCGCGGCGGCGGCAGCGGGGCGCCTTCCATCTCGACCAGCCCTTCATCGGGCCGCGCCAGGAAGACCGGAAGCATCGCGAGCCCCATGCCGGCGCGGCATGCGCGATGCACGGCGGCAAGGTCGTTGCTGCGCAGGACGAACGGCCGATCGCCGGCCAGGCGCGCGAGCAGCTTCTGGTGCGGCACGTCGTTGAGTGAATCGCCGTAGCCCAGGAAGCGCCAATCGGCCTCGGGGCGCTCGCGCCACGCCGGCGCCGCGTAGAGCCTGAAGCCGAGCTCGCCCACCTTGCGCGCGGCAAGACCCGGTTCGACGGGACGCATGAAGCGCAGCGAAAGATCGGCCTCCAGACGATGGAGATTGGCGGTGCGGACTTCGCCGTGCAGGTCCAGGTCGATGCCCTTCCATCGATCCATTCGCGCGGCCAGGAGCGGAACGAGGAACTGGCTGGCGAACACCGGCGGCGCCGAGATGCGGACCGTCCCGTGCAGGTTCGCGGTCGAGCTGGCGGCGCGATCGAAGGCCAGTGCTTCGCGCTCGAGGCGCTCCGCCGGCTCGATCAGCGCATCGCCTTCGCGGGTCAACGTCCAGCGGCGCGGAAGCCTGTCGAACAGGCGCACGCCCAGGCCCGACTCCAGGGCGCCGACACGGCGCGCCACGGTGGAGTGCTCGACGCGCAGTGTTCTGGCGGCACCCGAGAGGCTGCCCTCGCGCGCCACGGCCAGAAAGAAGCGCACGTCGTCCCAGGTGGACGCGCCTTGAAGTGGGGAAGCGGGAACTTGGCCGGTCGATTTGTGCACAGCAGATGCGAAGAAATCAGGAATAGGCAAGCGGGCCGCCGATTCCTAGCATCGGCCACTTCATCCACTTGCAGGTATCTCGAAATGAGTTCAGCGTCCCAGATCATTCCATACGGCCCACCCTTGTCGCTCGAGCTTGCGCGCAAGGTTGCGGCAGCGGCCGAAGCCGAGGCGACGGCGGCCGGCTGGCCGATGGTGATTGCCGTCATGGACAGTGCGGCCAACCTCGTCGTGCTGCACAAGATGGACCATGCGCAGACCGGGAGCGTCCCGATCGCGCAGGCCAAGGCAGAGAGTGTCGTGAAGTTCAAGCGGCCGACCAAGGCCTTCGAGGACGCGCTGACGGCGGGCGGCATCAATCTCCGCTTGCTGGCGACGCTCGGCGCCTGCCCGCTCGAGGGCGGGCTCCCCTTGCTGGTCGAGGGGCGCCTGGTGGGCGCGATCGGCGTCTCGGGAATGCAGTCCACCCAGGATGCTCAGGTCGCGGCCAGCGGCGCGCGGGCGATGGCCGGCAGCGCTGCCTGCTGATCGGGGCGGCGGGCTCGCGCACGCGGTGTGCGAGCGCCGTGCCGCACGCTCGCGCTACAGTGCGCCTGGCCAGGGATTGAAAGCCGAGCCGCGCGCAACCGGCCGCGCGCCAAGGAGACATCGATGACGGTCAAGCGCATGGACAACGTCGGCATCGTGGTGGAAGACCTCGATGCCGCCATCGCGTTCTTCGTGGAGTTGGGGCTCGAACTCGAGGGGCGCGCCCCGATCCAAGGCGAGTGGGCCGACGGCGTCACCGGCTTGCGCGGCATGCGCGTCGAGATCGCCATGATGCGCACGCCCGACGGTCACAGTCGGTTGGAGCTGTCCCGCTTCCTCGCGCCGCCGGTGGTTGCCGATCATCGCGGCGCGCCGGTCAATGCCCTCGGCTATCTGCGCGTCATGTTCGCCGTGGATGACATCGACGACACGCTCGCCCGGCTTGCCGGCCGCGGGGCGAAGCTCGTGGGCGAGGTGGTCCGGTACCAGGACATCTACCGGCTGTGCTATGTCCGCGGCCCCGAGGGCATTCTCATCGGGCTTGCCGAGCAGCTCGGGCAGCAGGCGGGCCGGGAGAATCCTGTCGAGCATGCGCACTGACGGAAGCCGGCCTGCCCTACGAGGTCCGCCTGGTGTCCTTCCGCGCGATGAAGGAGGCCGCGCACCTGGCGCTGCATCCCTTCGGGCAGATCCCGACCTACGAAGAAGGCGATCTCGCGCTGTTCGAGACCGGCGCCATCGTGTTGCACATCGCCGAGCGCCGCCCGGGCCTGCTCCCCGCCGATGCCAACGCGAGGGCGCGCGCCATCATGTGGATGTTCGCGGCGCTCAACACGGTCGAGCCGCCCATTCTCGAACTGGTCACCGTCAAGCTGCTGGAGGGCGACAAGCCGTGGAAGGCCGAGCGCCTGCCCATCGTCCAGGACCGGGTGCGGGCCCGGCTGGCACAGCTGGCCGACCGCCTGGGTGGCGGCGACTGGCTGGACGGCGGCTTCAGCGCGGGCGACCTGCTGATGGTGTCGGTGCTGCTGCGGGCCAGGCCGTCCGGCCTGCTGGACGAGTTTCCGGGCCTGGCCGCGTATGTCGCCCGCGGCGAAGCGCGGCCGGCGTACCAGCGGGCGTTCGCGGCGCAGCTGGCGGTCAACGCCGGCCCTGCGCCCGCGGGCTGACGTGGCGCAGCGGCCTCAACCCTGCCAGACGCCGTAGCCCTTCGCGCGCAAGGCGATGCCCAGTTCCACTTCCATCTCGCGCGCCCGTTCGTAGGGCATCGGGTTGAAGCGCTCGTACAGCGGCGGGAGCAGGCGCAGGCCGTAGTCGCGCACGTACGTGTTAGCCTGGATGCCGGCCTTGTGCTTGTCGAAGCGCAGGTCGGGGTCGAGCCCGGTCATGCCGACGTACACGAAGGGGCGGCCCAGCTGCCAGTCGGGGTTGGCGCGGCGAAAGCGGGCGTGGTTCCAGACGCGGTCGTCGAGCTCGACGACATAGACGCAGTGGTGTCCTTTTTTGCGGGGCATGGAAGTTCTCGCGGGCATTGTCGTGCGCGCAGCCTCGAAGCCGGTGGCGTGCACCGAGAAGAGTCGACGCCGCTGGCACACAGTTTGCTAACTGAGTGATCAATTAATTTCTCGGGGTTAGTACCGGTTGTGGCCGGTCCCATCGGCCATAGACTCGCGAGATAAATTAATTGAGTGGCTAATTAATGTGCCGGCAACGCGCCGGCTTCCTTCTGGAGCATTGCATGACCTTCTCTTGGAAACCTCTCGTCGCGGCCCTTGCGCTGCCCACCCTGTGCCTGACCGCCGCCGCGCAGGAAAGCGTGAAGATCGGCGTCATCCAGCCGCTGACCGGCTCGGTCGCCTACAACGGGCAGGCCTTCGTCGCCGGCGCCAAGCTGGCCGTGGAGCAGCGCAATGCCGCCGGCGGCGTCGGCGGCAGGAAGATCGAGTTGGTGATCGAGGACGGCCAGTGCCGCCCCGCCAACTCCGTCAACGCGGCCGAGAAACTCATCCAGCGCGACAAGGTGGTGGCGGTGGCCGGCGCCTTCTGCAGTTCCGCCACAGCCGCGGTCATGCCGGTGGCCGAGAAGTACAAGGTGCCGCTGCTCACCGGCGTGTCGTCCAAGGCGGACCTGACCGACAAGGGCATGCAGTACTTCTTCCGCTCGGCCGAGACCGACCGCCTCATGTCCTCGACCTTCAGCAAGATCCTGGCCGAGAAGCTGCAGCTCAAGTCGGTGGCGTACATCGGCGTCAACGACGACTGGGGCCGCGGCGGCGTGGAGGACTTCTCCAAGGACATGGCTGCCCACGGCGTGAAGACCGTGATGAAGGAATATTTCGACCACGGTGCCACCGACTTCTACACGCTGCTGACCAAGCTGCGCGCGGCCAAGCCGGACGGCGTGTTCGTGGCGGCGGAAACGCAGGACGGCTCGATCCTCGTCAAGCAGTTCAAGGAGTTCGGGCTCAACACCAAGATCTTCGGCGTCGGCTCGTGGGCCACGTCCGACTTCATCGGCCTGACCGGCGAGGCATCCGAAGGCATCTATGCCGCCGTGCCGTACGCGTCGAGCATGCCCGGCGAGCGCAACGGCGCGTTCGTCAAGGCGTACGCCGCGGCCAACAAGGAAAAGCCCGGCAAGTACGGCGCCGCCGGCTACAACGCGCTGAACATCCTGATGGAAGCCGTCGGCCGCGCCGGCAAGGCCGAGCCCGAGGCGATTCGCGACGCGCTGCGCAAGACCGACTACCAGGCGCCCAACGGCCGCTATCGCTTCAGCGAAAAGGGCGAGGGCTACGGTTTCGACGTCGTGCTGGTGCAGATCGTCGGCAAGGAGCCCAAGGTGGTGGCCGAAGCGCCCACCGAAAAGCCCTGAGCGCGGCAGGAAGTCCTTCCATGGATCTGCTGCTGCAATATCTGGCCAACGGGCTCGTCACGGGCTCGTTCTATGCGCTGTCGGCGCTGGGCCTGACCCTCATCCTCGGGCTGATGCGGGTCGTCAACTTCGCGCATGGCGAGCTCTACATGCTCGGCGGCGTGATGGGCTGGTGGGCCACCACCCGCCTGGGCCTGGACTTCTTCACCGGCCTGCTGCTGGTGGCGGTGGTGATGGGCGCCTTCGGCTGGCTGGTCGACCGCTTCCTCATCGAGCGCATCCGCGACCAGGGCGAGGAGGCCGGCATTTTGCTGACCATCGGCCTGTCGATCTTCCTGGCCAACACGGCGCTGCTGGCCGTCGGCACCGCGCCGCTCAAGGTCGAGGCGCCGATCGCGGCGTCGCCGGCGTTCTTCGGCCCGATCGTGCTGACCAAGCTCAGGCTGTTCGCCGTGGCGGTGTGCGCGTTGCTGATCGTGGCCTCGTGGCTGACCATCCACAAGACCCGGCTGGGCCGCGCCATGCGCGCCACCTTCCAGGACCCGATGGCCGCGCGGCTGGTGGGCATCCGCACCGCCAACGTGTACGCCGCCACGTTCGCCATGGGCACCGTCATCGCGTCGATGGCCGGCATGCTGCTGGGCTCGATCTACTCGGCGCAGGTGTCGGTGGGCGGGCTGGTGAGCATGAAGGCCTTCGTCGTCGTCATCCTCGGCGGCATGGGCAGCTTTGCCGGCGCCATCGCGGGCGGCCTGCTGCTGGGCGTGGCCGAGGCGCTGTGGGGCGGATACGTCGCCACCGGCTGGGTCGACATCATCGGCTTCGCGCTGGTGATCCTGACCCTCGTCTTCCGCCCGTACGGGCTGTTCTCCAGAAGCGCGGAGCGAGCATGAGATTCGAACGCAACGGTTTGCTGGGCTTCCTGGCGCTGGCGGCGCTGGTGCCCTTCGTGGTGCATGACCAGTACGTCCTGCACATCGCCATCATGGTGCTCTTCTACGCAGTGCTGGCCACGTCGCTCAACCTGGTGGTGGGCTACGTCGGCGAGTTCTCGCTGGGCCACACCGCCTTCCTGGGCACCGGCGCGTATGCCGCGGCCATCCTGTCGACGCAGCACGGCTGGCCGATGTGGCTGACCGTGCCGGTGGCCGGCGTGCTGGCCGCCGTCATGGGCGCGCTCATCGGGGCGATCACGCTGCGCCTGCAGGGCCCGTTCTTCGTGATCGTGACGCTGTCGTTCGCCGAGGTGCTGCGCCTGGTGGCGGACAACTGGATCGGCCTGACCAACGGCCCGATGGGCATTGCCGGCGTGCCGCAGCCGGCCATGCTGGCGGACGCCGGCAACCTGGCCGGCAAGCACTTCTACTACGCGGTGGCATGGGCACTGCTGGCGGTTTCGCTGTACCTGTCCTACCGCTTCGTGCACTCGAACGCGGGGCGCGCGGCGGTGGCCATCCGCGAGAACCGCTACGTGGCCCAGTCCATCGGCGTGCGGCCGCTCACGTACTCGATGCTGGCGCTGGTGCTCGGCGCCTTTCTCTCGGGCATGGCCGGCGGCTTCTATGCGCACTACATCTCCTTCGTGGGGCCGGAGATGTTCCGCTTCGCCTTCATGGTCAGCATGATCATCATGGTGCTGATCGGTGGCAAGGGCACGCTGCTGGGGCCGCTGATCGGCGCCTTGCTCGTGACCTTTCTCGAGGAGTACCTGCGCGAGGCCAAGGAGCTGCGCCTGTCGATCTTCGGCCTGGCCGTCATCGCCATCGTGCTGTTCCTGCCACAGGGCCTGATGGGCTTCGCGGGCCGGCGCCGCGAGCGCCGCCTGGCGGCATCGGGCGGTGCCTCCGGCGCGCCCGGGGCGTCCAACCCGCCCGCGGCACCGCGCGCCGGCCAGGCCGCGCCCACGCCCGCCGGGAGGCCCGCATGAACGCCGCGCTGGCCATGGCGCCGCCCGCCACGCTCGAAGTGCGGGGCCTGAGCAAGTCGTTCGGCGGCATCCACGCGGTCAAGGACATCAGCTTCGACGTCCGCCCGGGCGAGATCGTGGGCCTGATCGGCCCGAACGGGGCCGGCAAGACGACCTGCTTCAACCTGATCACCGGCTTCTACACGCCCACTGGCGGCCGGGTGAGCTACGGCGGCGCCGACGTGACGGGCGACAAGCCCTTCAGGATGGCGCGCCGCGGCATCGTGCGCAGCTTCCAGAAGACCAACATCCTCAAGTCGCTCACGGTGTTCGAGAACGTGCTCACGGGGCACTACCTGGAGGCGCGGCAGTCGCTGTGGCGGACGTTCTTCCCGGGACGGCGCGTGCGCGAGGCCGAGGCCGCGGTGCGCGACAGCGCCGCGCGCATCGTCGAGACCATGGGCCTGGCGCACCGGATGGACACGCCCGCGTCCATCCTGTCGTGCGGCGAGCTGCGCCTGCTCGAGGTGGCGCTGGCCCTGGCCGCGAAGCCGCGCGTGCTGATGCTCGACGAGCCGGCCGCCGGGCTCAACAGCCAGGAGGCGCGCGCCTTCGGCGACATTCTTCGAACCCTGCCGGGCCGGCTGGTGGAGTCGGTCCTGATCGTGGAGCACAACATGGGATTGGTGATGGCGGTGTCGGACCGCGTCGTGGTCATGCACTTCGGCGAGAAGCTCGCCGAAGGCTCGCCGGCGCAAGTCCAGGGCGATCCACGCGTGGTGGAGGCCTACCTGGGCCGGGAGGCGGCGGTATGAGTGCCGTGCTGGACCGGCCGGCCGCGCCGCAGGCGGCAGCCCCGGCGCAGGGCGCACTGCTCGAACTCAGGCAGCTGCACGTGAGCTACGGCAAGACGGCGGCGCTGCACGGCGTCGACCTGGCCATCGCACCGGGCGAGGTGGTGGCGCTCATCGGTGCCAACGGCGCCGGCAAGAGCACCACCTTGCGCGCCATCTCCGGCCTGCTCAAGCCGACCCGCGGCGACATCCTGTTCAAGGGCAGGCCGATCGGCGGTCTGCCGGCGGACCGCATCGTCGGGCAGGGCATTGCCCAGTCGCCCGAGGAGCGCCACGTCTGGCCGGCGATGACGGTGCAGGAGAACCTGGCGCTGGGTGCCTACCTGTGCAAGTCGCGCGCGGGCATCGACGAGAGACTCGAGAAGGTCTACGCGCGCTTTCCGCGGCTCAAGGAGCGCCACAGGCAACTGGCGGGGACGCTCAGCGGCGGCGAGCAGCAGATGCTCGCCATCGGCCGCGCGCTCATGTCGGAGCCGTCGCTGCTGCTCCTGGACGAGCCCAGCCTGGGCCTGAGCCCGCGCATGGCGCAGGAGGTGTTCGACTTCGTGCGCGAGATCCATGCCCACGGCGTGACGGTGCTGCTGGTCGAGCAGAACGTGCACAACGCGCTGTCGGTGGCGCAGCGGGCCTACGTGTACGAGACGGGCCGCATCGTCGCCGAGCGGCCGGCCGCCGAACTGCTGCGCGACACGGCATTGCTCAACGCCTACCTCGGCGGCTGAACGGGCGAGGCGGCAGCGCCGGGCGCGCCGCCTTTGCTCCTCCCCTCGAGTCCCATTCATTAATTAATTGATCGTTTATTTATCCGGTTCGCGATAGCCGGAACGAAGAAAGGCTGAAGACACATGAACAAGACGCTCAAGGTCGGTATCGTCGGCGCCGGCATCGGCGGAGTCGCGCTGGCGCGCGCGCTGCGGCTGCGCGGCATAGACGCGTACCTGTTCGAACGCGCGGGCGCGTTCGGCGAGATCGGCGCCGGCGTGCAGATCACGCCCAATGCGGCCAAGGTGCTGCGCGCCCTCGGCCTGGCCGACCAGCTCGACCGCGTCGGCTTTCTGCCCGAGGCGATGGTGGGACGCAACTGGGACACCGGGCGCGAGCTGTTCCGCACGCCGCTGCGCGAGATCTGCCCGCGCCTGTTCGGCGCCGACTTCTACCACGTGCACCGCGCCGACGTGCACGCAATCCTGTGCCAGGACATTCCTGCCGACCGCGTGCGGTTCAACGTCCAGTGCGTCGGCGTCGACCGTACCGCGCACGGCGCCACGGCGCGCTTTTCCGACGGCAGCAGCTTCGAGGCGGACCTGATCGTCGGCGCCGACGGCATCCACTCGGTGGTGCGCGACGCGCTGTGGGGCCAGTCGAAGGCCAGCTTCACCGGCCACATGTGCTGGCGCGCACTGGTGCCGGTGGCGCAGCACCCGCTGCCGTTCGTGAGCCCCGACGCCTCGTTCTGGATGGGGCCCAAGGCGCACATCGTCACCTACTACGTCAAGGGCGGCGCCGCGGTGAACATCGTGGCGGTCAACGAGAGCGCCGAGTGGGTGGCCGAATCCTGGACCGAGCCGAGCACCCGCGAGGAACTGCTGGCGGCCTACCAGGGCTGGCACCCGAACATCATCGCGCTGTTCGAGCGCGTCGAGTCGTCGCAGACCTTCAAGTGGGGCCTGTTCGACCGCGACCCGATGCAGGCCTGGTCGCAGGGCCGCGTGACGCTTCTCGGCGATGCGGCCCACCCCATGCTGCCCTTCCTCTCGCAGGGCGCGGCCATGGCCATCGAGGACGGCTATGTCCTGGCCGCGGCGCTGTCGCACTGCCCGGACGTCGAGGCCGCGCTGCGCGCGTACGAGGCCGAGCGCCGCCCGCGCACCGCGCGGGTGCAGCTGGAGGCGCGCGAGCGTGGCCGCACCTACCACCTGTCGACCCCGGAGGAACAGCGCCAGCGCGACCTGGAGATGCAGCGCCAGCAGGCGCAGAACCCCAATGCGGTGGGCATCAAGGCCGAATGGGTCTACGAGTACGACGCCACGCGCTGCATCGAGCGCTTCGACGCCGAGCAGGCGGTGGCCTGACGCACGGGAGCACGAGCACATGAAGACACACTTCCGGATCGGACAGATCGTCCCCAGCTCCAACACCACGATGGAGACGGAGATCCCGGCCATGCTGCGGCTGCGCGAGCAGATCCGCCCCGAGCGCTTCACCTTCCATTCGGCGCGCATGCGCATGAAGCATGTCAACAAGGAGGAGCTGGCCGCGATGGACGCCGAGTCGGACCGCTGCGCGCTCGAGCTGAGCGACGCGCGTGTCGACGTGCTGGGCTACGCCTGCCTGGTGGCGATCATGGCCATGGGCCGCGGCTACCACCGCCAGTCTCAGGCGCGGCTGGGCGCGGTCACGGCGGCCAACCAGGGCGCGGCGCCGGTGGTGAGCAGCGCAGGCGCGCTGGTCGAGGGCCTGCGCGTCATCGGCGCGCGCCGCATCGCACTGGTGGCGCCCTACATGGTGCCGCTGACGAAGCTGGTCATCGACTACATCGAGCACGAGGGCTTCGAGGTGGTGCACTGGCGCGCGCTGGAGATTCCGGACAACCTCGAGGTCGGCCGGCATGACCCGGCGCGGCTGCCGGGCATCGTCGCCGGCATGCCGACCGGCGAGGTGGACGCCATCGTCCTGTCGGCCTGCGTGCAGATGCCGTCGCTGCCGGCCATCGCGCAGGTCGAGGCCGCCACCGGCAAGCCGGTGCTGACGGCCGCCGCGGCCACCGTCTACGCCATGCTGCGCGAGCTCGGGCTCGATCCGGTCGTGCCCGGCGGCGGCGCGCTGTTGTCCGGCGCCTACCCGGGAGCGAAGGCATGACGGCGTCCACCTTCATGTACGGCGCGCAGGTCCGCGCCAACGGCATCCGCCAGCACTACCTGCGCTACGGCCCGGGCGCGGCGCAGTGCGCCAGCCGCGACGCCGTCGTCCTGGTGCCGGGCATCACGAGCCCCGCGGTCACCTGGGGCTTCGTGGCCGAGCGCTTCGGCCGGCACTTCGACACCTACGTGCTCGACGTGCGTGGGCGCGGCCTGAGCGAGGCGTCCGACACACTGGACTACAGCCTCGACGCCCAGGCGGCGGACCTCATCGCCTTCGCTGCCGAACTCGGGCTGGAGCGCTTCGCCTACGCCGGTCATTCGATGGGCGGGCGCATCGCGATCCGCGCCGCGGCGCAGCGGCCAGCGGGGCTGACGCGGCTGGTCGCGGTCGACCCGCCGGTGTCCGGGCCCGGGCGTCGTCCCTACCCGGCCCGGCTGCCGTGGTACGTGGACTCCATCCGCATGGCGCGCCGCGGCATCTCGCTGGAGGACATGCGCACCTTCTGCCCGACCTGGTCGGACGAACAACTGCGCCTGCGCGCGCAGTGGCTGCACACCTGCGACGAGCGCGCCATCGTCGCCAGCTTCGAGGCCTTCCAGACCGACGACATCCATGCCGACGTGGCGCGCATCCGCGTGCCCATGCTGCTGCTGACCGCCGAGCGGGGCGACGTGGTGCTGCCGGCGGACGTCGACGAGCTGCGCACGCTGCTGCCGGCACTTCAGGAGCGGCGCGTGCAGGGTGCCGGCCACATGATCCCGTGGGACAACGAAGCCGGCTTTCATGCCGCCTTCGGCGACTTCCTCGGGCATCCCATCGATTGAAACCCCTCGACCTGGAGAACTGCCATGGCCGTCAGTGATACCGACCTCATCCGCGCCTGGACGCAGGTGCTCACGTTGTCCCGGCTCGAGGCCGGCGACGCCGTCACCGTGCTGACCAGCGACCACACCCATCCGCAGACTCTGCGCTGCGCCGTCACCGCCGCCTCGATGCTGGGCGCCGTCGTCAGCCGGCTCGACCTGCCGCCGGTCAACGGCGACAAGGCGCTCAGCCGCGATCCGCTGGCCTACCTGGGCACCACGCCGCTGACCGGCAACCCGCCGGCGATCGCGGCGCTCAAGGCGTCCGACCTGGTGCTCGACCTCATGACGCTGCTGTTCTCGCCGGAGCAGCACGAGATCCTGCAGGCCGGCACGAAGATCCTCCTGGCCGTCGAGCCGCCCGAGGTGCTGCTGCGCATGGTGCCCACCGCAGAGGACCGCGAGCGCGTCATGGCGGGCGTGGCGCTGCTCAAGGCCGGCCGTGAGATGCACGTGACGTCCGCCGCCGGTACCGACCTGCGCTGCCCCTATGGCGAGTACCCGCTGACCGCCGAGTACGGCTTCGTCGACGCGCCCGGCCGCTGGGACCACTGGCCGAGCGGCTTCGCCTTCACCTGGCCGAACGAAGGCCAGGCGCACGGGCGCATCGTGCTTGCGAAGGGCGACGTGCTGCTGCCCATGAAGTCGTACGTCGGCGAGCCCATCACGCTGACCGTCGAGAAGGGTTTCGTCACCCGCATCGACGGCGGCCAGGAGGCGGAGATGCTGCGCGAATACATCGAGTCGTTCGCCGATCCCGAGGCCTACGCCATCTCGCACATCGGCTGGGGCCTGCAGAAGCGCGCCTACTGGTCGACGCTGGGCCTGTACGACCGCGAGGGCACGATCGGCATGGACGCGCGCGCGGTCAGCGGCAACTTCCTGTTCTCGCTGGGCCCGAACAACGAGGCTGGCGGCAACCGCACCACGGCCTGCCACATCGACATTCCGATGCGCCGCTGCACGGTGGCGGTGGACGGTGTCGAGGTCGTGCAGGACGGGCGCGTGGTCGAGTCGCTCATGGCCGGCGGCGCTCAGGCCGCCAGGGAGGCCGCGCATGCATGATGCGGAAGATACCGCCGTCTACGGCCGCCAGGGGTTCGGCGCCGCGCTGTCGCTGCGCGCGCCGTTCGGCCTGCTGGTGGTGGACTTCGTCGAAGGCTTCGCCGACCCGGCCGTGTTCGGCGGCGGCAACATTCCGGCGGCCATAGAGCGCACGCAGCAGCTGCTTGCGCTGGCGCGCGAGCAGGCGTGGCCGGTGGCGCACAGCCGCATCGTCTATGCCGACGACGACAGCGACGCGAACACGTTCTGCGACAAGATCCCCGGCATGCTCACGCTCAAGGAGCACACGCCGGCGAGCGCCATCGTGCCGTCGCTGGCGCCGCGGGCGGGCGAACTGGTGGTGCGCAAGAACGTACCGTCGGCCTTCTTCGGCACCACGCTGGCGCCCTGGCTCACGCATCATGGCGTGCGTACGCTGGTGGTGGCCGGCTGCGTCACCAGCGGGTGCGTGCGTGCCAGCGTGGTCGACGCGATGTGCTGGGGCTTCGCGCCGGTGGTGGTTGCCGACTGCGTCGGCGACCGGGCCATCGGCCCGCACGAGGCCAGCCTGTTCGACATGCAGCAGAAGTACGCCGAGGTGATGACGCTGGACGCGCTGCGCGCGCAGCTGCGGCGCTGACGGCGGCGCCTTGTTGCGCTCAGGCGGCCTCGAAGCCGCCGACCACGAAGCGCGTCACCTGGTCGATGATGGATTCGACGTCCGAAGGGTCGTAGGTGCCCGGCGGCGCCATCTCTTCCATGCGGTGCGTGTCCGAGAAGGCGTACAGGTAGGTGCCGATCATCATCGTCACGCGCCAGTACGCGTCCAGCTCGCCGAGCCTGGGCAACGCCTTGCGCAGTGCCTCCACGTACAGGCGCGTCGAATCGCCGTAGGCGTGCGTGCGAAGCTCGTACGAGATCTCGGGCGGCTCGGTGTGCAGCCGCGCCTGCAGGCGCAGGAAGGCGCGCCCCTGCGGCGATGCGCGCAGGCTCAGCGTGGGCAGCAGGAAGGCCCGCACGATGTCCGTGACGCTGGCCTTGCCCTTCTTGCGCAGGCCTTCGAGCCGCTCGATGCGCTCCTGCGAGATCGGCGCGCTGCGACGCAGGAACACCTGTTCGAACAGACCGAACTTGGAGCCGAAGTAGTAGCTGATGAGCGCCTGCGTGACCTTGGCCTTCTGGGCTACCTCGCGCAACGACGTGCCGGCATACCCCAGGCTGGAAAAGATGTCTTCGGCGGCGTCGAGGATGTCGTTGCGAACCTCGCTCACGCCTTCGGGCCGGCCCGGGCCGCGCGTGGTGCGTTTTCGTTGGCTCCCGCCTGTCTTTGCGACCATCTGGTTGTTTGTTTGATTAGGTGATTAATTACACCATGCGGGCGGCCATTCGAATGGGTGCTTCGGCCGGTGCGCCCGCTTCGGCCATGCGCGCGCGCAGCTGGCCGCAGCCGGCATCCACGTCCTGACCGGCCGAGTCGCGCAGCTTGGCCAGGATGCCGCGGCGGTGCAGCGTGCGCGCGAACGCCTCGCAGCGTTCCCAGGACGGGCGGCCGAAGCCGGTGCCTTCGACCGTGTTGAAGGGAATCAGGTTGAGCACGCCGAACCGGCCCGAAAGCAGGCGCACGATGCCGTCGAGTTCGTCCGGCCCGTCGTTGACGCCGGCCAGCAGCGTCCACTGGTACTGGATGGGGTAGCCGCTGGCGCGGGCGTAGGCCTCGGCCGCATCCACGAGGGCCTCGGGCGTCATGGCGGGCGCGCGCGGCAGCAGCTGGCGGCGCAGGTCCGCCCGCGTGGTGTGCAGCGACAGCGCCAGCGCCGGCCGCACCCGCTGCTGGCTCGCCAGGTGCTCGAACACGCGCGGATCGCCCACCGTGGAGAGCACCAGGCTCTTGTGGCCGATGCCGCCGGTCGTGCCGAGCAGCTCGATCGCCTCCATGACGTTGTCCAGGTTGTGCGCCGGCTCGCCCATGCCCATGAACACCACCTTGCGCACCGCCCTTCGCGCGCGCGCCAGCGCCACCTGCGCCACGATCTCGGCGCTGCCGAGCTGTCGCAGCAGCCCGTCGCGCCCGGTCATGCAGAACCGGCAGCCGACCGCGCAGCCGACCTGGGACGACACGCAAAGCCCGCCGCGCGGCAGCAGCACGCTCTCGACCGTCTGGCCGTCGGCGAGGGCGACCAGCAGGCGCTCGGAGCCGTCCGCGCCAGGATGCGCGGAGTGGACGCGCGCGAGCGCCGCGAGGTCGGATTCGATCTCGGGGAGGGCGGCGAGCAAGGAGGAGGGAAAGAAAGTGCCGGGTTTGCGCCGGCCGGTGTCGCGCGGCAGCGCATGCGACCACAGTCGCAGCACGCGCTGCTCGTGCAGGGGGCCGGCGCCGGCCTGGCGCAGGCGGCGTTGGATGTCGGGAATGCGCATGGCAGGGGCGGGTGGATTCGGGGGGCGGGACGGCTCGCTGAGGAGGGCTGTTCTCGGTTCGCGTGGATTCTGCACGCGTCGTCTGCTGTCGGGCGGCCGGACCCTATGCCGGTGCCGGACCCGCGTCGCGCTCGCGCCGCCACGCGCCCGGCGGCTTGCCCACCATCCGCTTGAATGCGCGCGCGAACGCCGCCTCGGACTCGTAGCCCACATCCAGCGCGATCGACGCCACCGTCGAGCGCGTCTCCAGCAGCAGGCGGGCGCCCGCCTGCATGCGCCACTGCGTGAGGTACTGCATGGGTGGCATGCCGACCAGTTGCGTGAAGCGTTCGTGCAACGCCGATCGCGACAACCCGACGCGGCGCCCGAGTTCGTCGAGCGTCCAGTCGCGCGCGGGCTCCTGGTGCATCAGCGCCAGCGCGTTGCCCACGAACCTGTCGTGCAGCCCGGCGAGCCAGCCCGCGGATTGATCCGGAAGCCGGTCCGCGTAGCGGCGCACGGCGTTGACGAACATCATCTCGCTCATGCGCGCGAGCATGGCTTCGCCGCCGGGCCGCCTGGCGTGCGATTCGGCCACGGCCTGCTGGGTGAACCTGGCGATCCAGCTGTCGTCCTCCGTGGCGCGCAGATGCATCAGGCGCGGGAGGGCCTCGACCAGCGGATTGAACGGTTGCAGGTCGCACCCGAGAAAGCCGCACACGATGGTGGTGTCCGGCTCGTCGCCGTGCACCGCCGGGCCGGCAATCTGCGCATTGCCGCCGTTGTAGGCGATGCGCAATGGCAGTTGGTCGATCTGCAGTCCGGGGAACCAGCTCATGTCCGACTCGCCCCGCATGCCCGGCGCGCTCGAGACCACGTGCGCGTCGCCGTGCGGAAACATCACCACGTCGCCCTGCTTCAGGTGCGCCGAGGGTCCGCCGGGAATGCTTGCCCAGCAGTGGCCCTTGGCCACCGCGTGATATTCGATGACGTGCTCCACGCCGCGCATCAGCAGCGGTGCCAGCTCGCGGGCCGGCAGCGCCTCGGCGGCCCAGTCGCTGTTGCCGCTGACGTTGAAGAACACGGCGCCGCGCAGGCGCACGCCGCGCAGCACGTCCGACAAGGTGTCCTGGCTCATGGGGCCGTCACGGAGCCTCGATCAAGCGGGGCGGACGCGCGATCAAGGGCGCCGGCCGCGCCCGACACGAACCGGACGCGCAGGCAAGTTCGGCGGACGCGCGGCGCGGCGCCGCAAAGCACCGATCCGAAAAATGAAGGCACCCGCTGCGAACGGTTCGCGGCGGTGCAAGCAGCAACCTCTTCATCCCGGAGCACCTCATGCGATTTCTGAACTACCTTACGCTGGACAAGGATGTCCGGCAACTCGGCCAGACGGATGTCGACCACCTTCGCGCCCAGGTCAGCGGCGGCCTCCTCATGCAGGGGGATGACGCGTACGACGAAGCGCGCAAGGTCTGGAACGGCACCGTCGACCGCCGGCCGGCGCTGATCGCGCGCTGCCTGACCGACAGCGATGTCCAGGCCTGCACGCGCTTTGCCGCGGCGCATCGCATGCTGCTAGGCGTGCGAGGCGGCGGCCACCACATCGCCGGCAACGCCGTCCCCGAAGGCGGCCTGATGCTGGACCTGTCGGGCATGCGCGCCGTACACATCGATCCGGCCGCCCGCACCGCCCGCGTCGGGCCGGGCGCGCTGCTCGGTGACGTGGATCGCGAAGCACAGGCCCACGGCCTTGCCACGCCGCTGGGCATCAACTCGACCACCGGCGTCGCGGGCCTGACGCTCGGGGGCGGGTTCGGCTGGCTGTCGCGCCGCCATGGCCTGACGATCGACAACCTGCTGTCGTGTACGGTGGTCACCGCCGACGGCGCCGTGCGCACCGCCTCGGCCACGTCCGAGCCGGAGCTGTTCTGGGCACTGCGCGGCGGCGGCGGCAATTTCGGCGTGGTGACCTCCTTCGAGTTCCGGCTGCACCCGGTCGGCCCGGAGGTCTACGCCGGCCTGGTGGTCTACCCGCATGCGCAGGCGCGCCAGGTGCTGCGCGCCTGGCGCGACTTCACGGCCGACGCGCCGGACGAACTGAGCGTCTGGCTGGTCATGCGCAAGGCGCCACCGCTTCCGTTCCTGCCGGAGGCGGTGCACGGCCAAGGCGTGGTGGTCCTTGCGCTGGTCTACAGCGGCAACGTCGCCGATGGCGAACGCCTGGCCGCGCCGGTGACGCGCTTCGGCGACCCCCTGGGCGTCGCCCTGGGGCCGACGCCGTACGCGGCCTTCCAGACCGCCTTCGACCCGCTGCTGGCGGCCGGCGCGCGCAACTACTGGAAGTCGAACAACTTCAGCCAACTGGGCGACGCGGCGCTCGACACCATCGTCGCTGCGGCCGGGCGGCTGCCGGATCCGCAGTGCGAGATATTCGTGGCCCAGCTGGGCGGCGCAGTCTCGCGCGTGGCGCCGGGCGCCACGGCCTACGTTGCGCGCGACGCGCGCTACATCATGAACGTCCATGGCCGGTGGGCCGACCCGGCCGACGACGAGCGGGTGCGCGGCTGGGCGCGCCGCGCCTTCGAGGACGCGGCCCCCCATGCCACCGGAACCGGCTATGTCAACTTCCTGACCGAGGACGAGTTCGAGCGCGTGGCAGCCACGTACGCCACGAACCACGCACGCCTGCGGGCGGCCAAGCAGCGATTCGACCCGGACAACCTGTTCCGCATGAACCTCAACATCGAGCCGGCAGACCCGCCCCGGACAGGAGCGCAGCCATGAGCCGGGTCGACGCGCGGGGATGTGCGATCACGGGCGCGACCCCTGCGGGGCTTGCGGCCTACGAGCAGGGAGTGCAACGCTTCCTGGGATGGCGCGTCGGCGTGGACGAGGCCATGGCCCGGGCGCTGCAGCATGCACCGCGCTTCGTGATGGCGCACGTGTTGCAGGCCTGGCTCCTGGCATGCAGCCGCGACCCGCGGCAGGTGCGGCGCGCGCTGCCGGTTCTGGCGCGTGCCGAGACCTTGCCGTCGAACGAGCGGGAGCGGCAGCACCTCGGCGCCATCGCCGCCGTGCTGTCCGACGACTACGAGGCTGCCAGGTCCAGGCTCGGGCACCTGTTGCGCGAGCATCCGCGTGACTTGCTGGCCCTGCACGCCGCGCATGCTTTCGACCATGTCGTCGGCGACACCGCGACGATGCGCGACCGCGTTCAAGCCGTGCTCCCGCATTGGCCGCGTGCCCTGCCGGGCTGTCACGCGGTGCTGGCGATGCACGCGTTCGGCCTGGAGGAATGCGGTGACTATGTCGGCGCCGAGGCCGCGGCGCGCGCCGCACTCGAGCTCGACCCGTCCGACGCGCGGGCACATCACAGCATGGCGCACGTCTTCGAGATGACGAACCGGCCCCAGGACGGTCTTCGCTGGATGCAGGCCAATCGCGATGCGTGGGCGACCGGAACCGTCGTCGCGACGCACGGATGGTGGCACACCGCTCTCTTCCACCTGGCGCAAGGCGATGGCCGGGCGGCGCTGGCGGTGTATGACGCCTTCATCTTCGTGCCCGGTACCCGGGCCGTCGGTGACCTGATCGACGCCGCGGCGCTGCTCTGGCGCATTGCGCTGGCTGGCGGCGACGTGGGTTACGCGCGCTGGCGTGCGCTCGCCGACGCCTGGTCGCCGCACATCGACGACGGCTTCTGCAGCTTCAACGACCTGCATGCCATGCTGGCCTTCGTCGGCGCAAGCGACGAACTGCTGGCGCGGGCCATGGAGGAATTCCTGACGCAGGCGCAGGCGCGGCAGACGCGGCATGGCCTTTCGACGCGAGAAATGGGGCTGCCTGCATGCCGTGCGCTGATGGCCTTCGGGAGGGGGCATGACACCCTGGCCATCACGCTTCTTGCCAGTCTTCCCGGCACGGTCCCGCGCCTTGGTGGCAGCCACGCCCAGCGCGACCTGCTGCGCCTGACCCTGCGCAAGGCTGTCGGGCGCGTGCTGCGGCCGTCGCGTGGCGAACGTGACGCGCTGCGGGAGGCTCAGGATGCGTGAAGCCGACACCCATGCGGCAGGCGGCCCGGTGCTCGTGCACCGCATTCCCGGGCTTGCCCACGACGTCTTGCGTCTGTGGACGGCAAGCCGGCAGCGCGCGAGAGCCCTGCGCGAGATCGCGTCGATGGATGCCGCAATGCTGCGCGATCTGGGCCTGTCGCATCACGAAGTGGCGCGGCAGATGGTGCAGCGGCCGATGGACCGATAGCGGAGCCAGGGCGGACTCGGCTTTTCGAGCTTTCATGCGGGGGCGGCCGGGTGCGGGTTATCCCTCGTAGCCCGCGACCGTGCCGCTCCTATACTCCGATTCGTTCTGTATTCGCATCGTGCGTTTCGTATTCAAAACATCCAGGTGATTCAGCCTGCTCATTCGCGAGGTCAGTCTTGATTCGTTCATTGCCAATCCACCGGTGTTCTCGCGGAGCGCGCATCGCCTCCGCGCGTCTCGTGATCGCGCTGGTTGCAGCCGCCGGTCCGATCTTCGCATCGGCCCAGGCGCCTTCGGCCAAGGATGAATGCGCGAACGTGGATCTGGCGGCGGCGCCGGCCCAGCCCGTGCCGATCCGTTACGGACTCACCGGCGGGGGCGAGGAGCCGCTGGCCCTGCTCTGGGCCGACAAGGCCAGCTACCCGGGCAATGGACGCTTCTATTCGCTCGAGCCGCAAAAGTACGCCTCCAACGATCGCATGACGGCCGCGCAGGCCGGACAGATCGATGCCGGCTCGATCAGCCTGACGGCGCTGATCACCGGCGTCCGCGTGGGCCTGGATCTGCGGGCGGTCGCGTCCATCGTCGAAACGAGCGATCAGGACAACCAGGGTGCCTTCGTCTCCCTGATCGACGGCGGCGTCGGCGATGCCGCGCAGTGGAAGAACAAGCGCATCGGCTACTACGGCCCCAACACCATCAGCGAGTACTGGGTGAAGAGCGCATTGCGCCGCGCCGGGCTGAATCCCGCCGAGGCCCGGTATGTCTCGCTGCCGCCGCCAGCCCAGGAGCAGGCACTGAGAAACCATCAGATCGACGTCGCCTGGCTATCGCGCCAGTTCCTGGCGAAGGCCGAGAAGACCGGAGGCGTCAAGGTGGTGCTGCGCCCCATGCAGGCGACTGCGCAGGCACATCCGAGCACCCTGGTGTTCTTCACGCGGCAGTTCGTCAATGCTCATCCGCAAGCCTACTGCGCATGGCGCCGCGACTACCAGAAGGCTCTTGAGAACTGGCGCGCAGGCCGCGACGGCCTGTACGCCAAGCTCATCGCCGCCAAGTACCTGACGCCCGCCGCCGCCGACGCCGGATCGGACGGAGGCCGGGCGGAAGGCGGCCGGATCAATGTCCGCGACGTGCAGGCCACCATCGAGGACATGGTCGGCGCGGGGTTCCTGCCCGCGGCCCGCACCGTTGCGGCGGAGGACCTCCTGATGAAGGGCTACGCCCTGCGCAAGTAGTGCGCCCCGCGCTGCCATTCAGCACCACCGCTCCTTCGCGGCAACCTCCGAACTTCATGCTCAGCGTCAACTCCGTCGTCAAGAAATTCCGCCGTGGATCGCACGTGGTCCACGCCCTCGGCCCCGTCGACCTGCAGATTCGCCAAGGCGAATTCGTCACCATTCTCGGCCCGAGCGGCTGCGGCAAGACGACGCTGCTGCACATGCTGGGCGGCTTCGAATCGCCCACCTCCGGCGCGGTGGAGATCAATGGCCAGGCGGTGACGGCGCCGAGCCGCAAGCTGGGGATGGTCTTCCAGGAGGCGACGCTGTTTCCCTGGAAGACCGTGCTGCAGAACATCGCGTGGCCGATCGAGCAGCGCGGCGTGCGACGCGCCGAAGCCCTCGACAGGGCGACCGAGTACCTCGACAAGGTCGGCCTGCATCGCTTCGGCAAGGCCTATCCCAGCGAGCTGTCCGGCGGCATGCGCCAGCGCGCCGCACTGGCGCGAACCCTCGCGATGCAGCCGGAGGTGCTCCTGATGGACGAGCCGTTCGGGGCCCTGGATGCGCAGACGCGCGAGGAGATGCAGGAGGAGCTCACCCGTGTCTGGCAGGCATCCGGCCTGACGGTGGTGTTCATCACCCACGACATTCCGGAGGCGATCTTCCTTGGTGATCGCGTCGTCGTCCTGGGTGGCAAGCCCGGCACCGTCATGGAGGACTGCGCCATCGACTTGCCGCGTCCGCGCACCAGCGCCACCAAATCGCACCCGAAGGTGCTCGAGTACCGCAGCCATCTGTGGGAACTGATTCGACGCGCTTCGGCGGCCTGAGCGATGCACAAACCCGATACCAATGAAGGCACCCGCCTCTGGCCGGTGACGCTCGCGTCCGTCATGCTGATTCTTTGTGCCTGGGAGGCGGCGAGTCGCCGCGCGGGTTCGCCGGAGTACTTCCTGGGCCCGCTCGAGATCGTCGGTGCCGCCGTCGCCAGGCTCGTGCATGGCGACGTGCTCGAGCCCGCCGTGCGAAGCATCTCCAGGGCTTTCGGTGGCTTTGCGCTCGGAGGGGCGCTCGGCGTGGCGCTGGGGCTGCTGTCGGGCGTGTCCCGCACGGTCCGGGATCTGTTCGACGTGCCGCAGGCCTTCGTCCATGCCATTCCCAAGATCTCGCTATTTCCGGCGGTGGCCGTCTGGCTGGGCTTCACCGACACCAGCCGCATCCTCATCATCGCCCTGAGCTGCTTCTTCCCCGCCTACCTCAATGCCATGAGCGGGGCGCTGGGCATCAACCCGCGATACCTGTGGCTGAGCAGGAACAACGAGGTCTCCCGGCTGGCGAGCTTCTTCCAGGTCGTCCTGCCGGCGAGCCTGCTGCGCACGATGGTCGGGCTGCGGATCAGCCTGATGGTGGCGTTCATCCTCATGGTGGCAACCGAAGTCGTCGGCCATTCCGACGGTCTCGGCACCATCGTCATGGAGTCCTACCAGGAGGGCGACTACCGGCAGATGTACGCCGCGATCCTGTACATCGCGCTGGCCGGCTACCTGTCCAATCTCGCGCTCGAATCCGTCGCGCGCAGGTTGTGCCGCGGCCAGGCCATGGAATTCGGAGGCTGACCGATGACATCACCGAAGACGCGCGCACGGTGGTGCAGGATCGGTGGGATCGTGCTCCTGCTCGCCGTGTGGCAATGCTTCGCCATGCTCGGCAGCACCCGCATGTTCCCGGGTCTCGATGCAGTCGGCCGCCAGTTCGTGGCGCTGATCTCCAGCGCGGAGCTGCTGGACGCCGCCGCATCGACATTGTCCAAGGGTGCCATCGGCCTGCTCATCGCCACCTGCCTGGGTTCGGTCGTGGGCGTGGCGTGCGCATACAACCGGGTGATCGACGCGGCCGTGCATCCGATCGTGTCGTTTCTCTACCCGGTGCCCAAGCTCGCCCTGTATCCGGTCGTGATCCTCGTGTTCGGACTGGGCGCCTCCTCCAAGGTGGTGCAGGTCGCACTGGAATGCTTCTTCCCGCTGTTCGTGCAGATGTACGCGGGTGCGCGCTCCGTGCCGAAGAACATGGCCTGGCTCGCGGCCAACAACGAGCTGGGCCCGCTGCGCTTCGCCACCGACGTGCTGCTGCCGACGATGCTGCCGTTCCTGCTCACCGGTTTGCGCGTGGCGACGCCGATCATGCTCATCGTCATGTGCGTGACCGAGTTCGTCGGCGAATCGCGCGGCCTTGGCGCGCTGATCGTCCAGTACTCGTCCTATTTCGACACGGCCTCGGCTTTCGCCGTGGTCATGTTCTTCGGCCTGCTGGGATTGGCGGCGGACCGACTGATCGTCTTTGCACGCACACGCCTCGTTCACTGGGAACGCGGCGGTCAACTTTGAACTGAAGGAATCACCATGAGTTTTCAAGAGCGCGACGTCGTGATCGTCGGCGCCGGCCTGGCGGGGTTGTCCACGGCCGTGTTTCTGGCGCTCAATGGCGTTCGGCCGCTGCTGGTCGAGCGCAACGCCTCGACGTCGATTCTTCCCAAGGCGCGGGGCCAGAATCCCGTGACGATGGAAGCGATGCGGGTGGCGGGCGTCACCGACGCCATCGTGGCGGCCAGGCCGCCGGGCCGGCCCGGCATCACGTCCAAGGTCTCCGAGAGCATGACCGGCAAGGTGATCTACGACCACGTTGCGCATCGGCCCGACTTCTCCAGGTTTTCTCCCGAGGTTCCGGGCATGGCCAGTCAGGCCCGCGCCGAAGAGGCCCTTTTGCGCCGAGCCATGGAACTCGGCGTGGAGGTGTGGTTCGAGTGCGCATGCGATGCCGTGGCCGAGGCGCCCGATCATGTCGAACTGCAGCTTCGGCGGATCGGCGCGGACGAGGCAATCGCGATGCGTGCCAGGTATGTCGTGGCAGCCGACGGCATCCGCGGCGGCATTGCCGGGCAACTGGGCATCGGGTCGCATGGCCTGGGGCACCTGAAATCCGTGACCGCGGTGCGCTTCAACGCAGACCTTTCGAAGTGGGCCGGCGACAACGCCATGACGATCCACTACGTGAAGAATCCCATGCTGCCCGACGGATCCGGGATTCTCGTGAGTACCGACTACACGAACCAGTGGGTTGCGAACTTCTCGGCCGACCCGGCGCGAGATGCCGAGACCACGCACGCCCTGATCCGCCTGCTGGTGGGCGTGCCGGATCTCGAGTTCGAGGTGACGGGGGACACCACCTACAACTATTCCCACCGCATTGCCGACAGGCTTTGCACCGAGCGCGTCTTCCTCACCGGCGACGCTGCGCACGTGATGCCGCCCACGGGTGGCCAGGGCGGCAATACCGCCATGCAGGATGGGTACTACCTGGGCTGGAAGTTGGCATTGGTGCTCAAGGGCCTGGCCGGGCCGGGTCTGCTTCAGACCTACGATGCGGAGCGCAGGCCGTATGCGGAGATCGTGTGCACCTGGCAGGCGGCGAACCTGGCCGAGCGTCGCGACATGAAGAACCTGGCGACCCTCACGGGCGAGCCCATCGACCATGCCAGGATGATGTTCGGCTACGTCTGCCTGGAAGGGGCGCTGGTGCGCGACCTGGCAGATTCGCTGCCAAGCTCCTCGGACCCGTTCGAAGATCCCGCGCGGCCGACCGGGTCGCCCGGCGCAAGGGTTCCCTACGTGACCCTGCACGTCGCGGGCGAGCAGGTGAACACCCGGCGTCTTCTTGGGCAGCATTTCCAGGTCTACACGACTGACGCGGACTTTGCCGGGCAGGCGAGCGCAGTCGCCGCCGAACTGGGGCTGGAGCAGAGGGTCGCGGTGGTCGACTCCGTCGAGCCGCTGGGGGCAGGCGTGGATCAGGCGGTCCTGGTGCGGCCCGACGGGATCGTGGCGTGGCGCGGTGTCGCAACGCCGCACGGGCTTTCGAGCGCGTACCGCCAGATCCTGGCGCGCCACTGAGCCGGGTGGCCATGTCCAGAGTACTTGTGGCGGGCGCATCGGGGCGTGTCGGGCATCACGTGGCGCGACGCCTCCGTGCGCAGGGCCGGGCCTTGCGCCTTCTCTTGCGTCCGGAGGAGGCCCGGGGCTTCTGTCCCGAGGATGGCGACGAAGTGGTCACCGGCGACTTCAACAGCCCGGACAGCATGGCCGAGGCGTTCACGGGCGTGGATGCGGCTTTCATGTACGCCCCGGACGCCGACGCCAGCCCTGCCGTGTTCGGCGCGGCGCGGGCCTGCGCGGTGCAGCGCATCGTCATGCTTTCCTCGGCCTCGGTCGTCAAGGCGCCCCCGGGGCCGAATCCGATCGCCGAGCGGCATCGCGCCGCAGAGGCCGCGGTGAAGGCGGCAGGACTTGGCTTCACGTTCATCCGTCCCGACACCATGGCGTCCAACTCCCTGCAATGGGTGCAGAGCATTCGTGCGGACGGCTGCGTGTACACGGCGTGCCCGGACTCGATGCGCAATCCGGTCCATGAAGACGACGTGGCGCTGCTGGCGGCGTTGGCGCTGCAATCGGATGCGCACGCCGGACGCGCCTATTTCGTCACAGGTCCGCAGGTGCTGCGCATCCGCGACCAGGTCGACGCGATCGCAGCCCAACTGGGTGAAGCGATCACCTGCGTTCGCATCGGAGAAGAAGATGCGCTGGCTCGCAGCATGCTGGCGTCGCCCGGACTGTCGCGCGCCGCCGCGCAGAGGCTGCTCGACTACCTGAAGAAGTCGGTGACGGTGAAGCCCGACGTCAGCGACGAGTTTGGCGAGGCCACCGGCTACGTGCCCAGGCCGTTCAGCGATTGGGTGTGCGACCACCTCGACGCCTTTCGCAGGCCGGCCAACTGAGGCGCCGGCCCGTGCAGCGCACTCGACACATGCAGCGGAGGTGTGCCGTGAAAAGCTGAAGCACCCCGCCCTCTCTCCAGTCGCGCCGATCGGTCCGTCATCAGCACGCGTGTTGTGTCGGGGCGGTCGTGCGCCTACGCACGTGGCAGGGGTGTGCCCGCCACGGCCGGCTTTGCTCATCCCGAAAAAGAAAGAGTCAGATGAAACTGCAACGTGCGCTGAGTGCTGCTGCGCTCGCCTTGATGGTCATGCCCCTTCACGCCCAGTCGAATGTACAGGTGTTCGGGCTCTTGGACACGATGGTCTATCACAAGGAGCTTGCCGGTCGGCCAAGCATGCCCTCGGACCGTGTGGACGGGGGCGGGTTGAATACGTCGTTCCTGGGGTTTCGTGGCGCCGAGGAGCTTGGCAGGGGTTTGCGGGTGCGCTTCGAACTCACCTCGTTCTTCCGCAGCGATACGGGGCAGATGGGCAGAAGCGACACCGACCCGTTCTTCTCGCGCTCGAGCTGGGTAGGCCTCCAGGGCGGTTGGGGCGCGGCCAGCCTGGGCCGCCAGACCACCCTGAGCTTCACGAACATGGTCAGGTACAGCGCATTCGGCGGATCGTCGTCGTTCAACCCGAGCTTCCTGCACAACTATCTTTCCAGCATCACCCAGCCGATGCTCACCGGGAGCGGCGCCGCCGATTCGGCGTGGAACAATGCGGTGAGCTATGAGACGCCCAAGTTCGCTGGATTGGTCGGCGCTCTCTACTACGCGCCGTCGGAATCGACCAATGCCGGCAGGCGCTTCGGCGCATCGCTGTCGTTCACGCGCGGCGCGTTTTCCATGGGGCTCGTCGGAGAGCGCATCGACGACATGTCGCTGAACTATGCGGCGCCGCCTACGGTCGCTCTCATGCGCGACTCGCGCCTGTGGAACCTGGGCGCTTCCTACGACCTGACGTTCGTCAAGCTCTACGCCCAGATGATCAGCACGAGCCTGAGCAATGCTGCCACGGACATCGACCTCGACACGGTGACCATCGGGGGGTCGGTGCCGATCGGGCCGGGCAAGGTGCTCGTCTCCTATGGGCAGACATCCAAGTCGCAGACCCGGCAGGCCGACGTCAAGCGCGAGACCACTTCGCTGGCCTACGACTACAGCCTGTCGCGACGCACCGACCTGTACACGGTCTTCATGCACGACGGGATGACCGGCAAGTCGAGCGGCAACGGCTACGCGGTCGGCATTCGACATCGCTTCTAGGATGACTTGACGACCCCGGCGGCCTTCGTGCCGAGCCGAAGGCGCCGGGCGTCAAACGTAGAATCGGCTCGCTCTCAAATCACACCTCATGGTTCAACGAAAACAGAAGCAACCGTCCTCGAATGAGGCAGGCCCGCCGAGTGAGGAGACGTCATCCAGTGCAAAGGACCCCTATTGGGTCGACGCGCTGGCCCAGGGGTTGGCAGTACTGCACGTGTTCGACGGTGACCGTCCCGCATTGACGCTGCCCGAGATCGCCGCCAGGCTCGGTTGGAGCCGCACCAAGCCGTTTCGTTTCGTCCATACGCTTGAGAAGCTCGGCTACCTCACGCGAGACGAGTCCGGCCGGGCGTTTCGCCTCACGAGCATGTCCATGCAGTTGGGATTCGCCTATCTCAGCCGCGTACCGCTGGTGGAGATGGCGCAACCGGTTCTCGATCGCCTGCGCACGCAAGTGGGTGCATCGACGCATCTGGCAATCCTGGAGCGAAACGAACTGGTCTACATTGCCCAGGCGCGCGTCCAGTTGCCGACCGCCATCAACATTCACGTAGGTTCGCGCCTGCCGGCTTACGCCACCTCCATCGGCCGCATCCTGCTCGCCCACCAGTCCGACGACGCGCTCGACGAGATCGTCGGCGGCGAGCCGCTTCAGGCGCGCACCCCGAAATCGACGGTGGACCCGAATACGCTTCGGCGAAACCTCAGGCGCGCGCGCGAGCAAGGCTACGTCTTCAATGACGGGGAGTTCCAGGAAGGGATTCGCTCGGTCGCCGCGCCCATACTCGATGCGCGGGGAAACGCGGTCGCCGGAATCAATGCCACGGCCACCTCGTATGTGTTCGACGACAAGACGGTATCCAGCCTGGTGATCCCGGCCGTGTGCAATGCCGCCAGCGAACTGAGTCGGTCGCTGGGCTATGCCGAGCGCGACAGGGACGGCGCTGCCTGAAGGCGGTGGCGGGCCCTCGGGCCTTCCGGCAGGCGTGCCCGCGTGCCGACCGGGCGTTGGGTTTTCTCCGGGCAGGGTTTAAAGTCGGCATCGCCATCGGCCCCAGCGCATGGAAGACATCCTTCACACCGCCGCCTTGTACCTGTCGCACCTGCTCGAGGCGATCACGCTGGTGCTGCTCGGCATCGGGGCGCTGATGGCGATCAAAGACCTGCTGGCGGGCGTCCTCGCGCGCCGGCCGGTCAACGAGATCACCCTCGGGGTCTGGCAAGGCCTGTCGCGCTGGGTCATCGTCGGGCTGGAGTTCCTGCTGGCGGCCGATCTGGTGTCCACGGTCGTGTCCCCGAGCTGGGACGAACTGGGGCGCCTGGGTGTCATCGCGGCGATCCGCACCGTGCTGGGCTACTTTCTCAGCCGCGATCTCCAGGAGGCCCGCAAGATCGCTCGAGAAAACGCGGGCCTGGCGCAACGCGACCGCGGCGAGCCTGTGTGAGCCGGGGCGGCCGGCCTATGTGCCGAAGGGCCCGATGCCGAAGTTCATGCTGAAGATCGCCAGGCAGCCCATGGCCAGGAGCAGCAGCGCGACGATGAGCGTCATCGATACCGGAAAGCCGCTGTCGGCATGTATGAGGCCTGCCGCGCGCATGGCCTCGCGCTCGCGCCGCAGCTCGACCATGAAGCGCCAGTGGTAGACAATGCCGAAGATCAGCAGGAACACGCCCAGCCACACCAGCGCCTGACCGAAGTTGCGGGAGGCTTCGCTGTTCTTGAGCACGCCCGAGTCGTGCAGCTTGTGGAAGA
This sequence comes from Variovorax sp., assembly GCF_035634955.1. GTDB lineage: Bacteria > Pseudomonadota > Gammaproteobacteria > Burkholderiales > Burkholderiaceae_C > Variovorax. The sequence continues at coordinate 445,660 of NZ_DASQBZ010000015.1, forward strand.
ACTGGAAGATCGTGAAGCCGAAGCCGATCAGCGACAGCGAGGTGCGGATCACCGACATCAGCGTGCGGTCGGCGCTCATGCGCGTTCGCTGAAAGGACATGCCCGTGCGGCGCGCCGCCAGTTCGGTCGACGCGTCCGCGGATACGAGGCTGCTTGCCGATGATGGGGCAGGTCGTTCGCTCATGATCGGCGCGATCCTAGAGCAGCTTGGCCGGGGCGCGCAGGTGGGCGGCAATACGCATGCGCCGAGCAAGGCCATGCCGCCGGCGGCGGGCTTGCGCGCACCCGCACCGCATGCCCGCGGCGGCCCACGCGCAGCCTATACTTCATGAATGAACGAACTGGTACATGCCGGAGCGCGCCGCCCGGGCGGGCGCAGCGCGGCGCCGGCACGCAAGGCGCCGGGGCGGACCAACGACCCTGAGCGCACCCAGGCGAACATCCTGGCCGTGGCGGCGGTGGAGTTCGGCGAGAAGGGGCTGGCCGGGGCGCGCATCGACGACATCGCCGAGGCGACGCACACCAGCAAGCGCATGATCTACTACTACTTCGGCGGCAAGGAAGGGTTGTACCTGGCCGTGCTGGAGGAGTCGTACCGGCGCGTGCGCGACGTCGAGTCCGAGCTGAACCTGCAGAACCTGTCGCCGGAGGACGCCCTGCGCCGTCTGGTCGAGTTCACCTTCGACCATCACCTGCACCACGAGAACTACATCCGCCTGGTGATGTCCGAGAACATCAACCGCGGCCAATACATGGCGCGCAGCCAGCGCATCCAGGACCTGAACGTGCCGGCCATCGCGGCGATCCGCGATCTCTACCTGCGCGGCGTCGAGGCCGGGGTGTTCCGCCCGGGACTCGACCCGGTGGACATCCATGCCTCCATCTCGGCGCTGAGCTTCTTCAACGTGGCCAATCGCCACACGTTCGGCACAATCTTCAAGCTCGACATGCAGTCGCCCGCCTACATCGCCCAGCGCCGTGCCAACGTGTCGGAGATGGTGGTGCGCTTCGTGCGCAAGTAGCACCCGCGGGACTGCCGCCCGCGGCCGTCGGCGGGTGGGTTTACCCGCGATTGAAAAACTAACCAGTCCGTACAAAATCGGCGGATCGGAGACAACTCGTGATCCAGTTCCTCATCGACCGCATCTGCCGGTTGTTCGTCATCCTGATGGTCCTGGCGCTCGCGCTCATGGTCATCATGGTGTTCGGCAACGTCGTGCTGCGCTATGGCTTCAATTCGGGCATCACCGTCTCGGAGGAGCTGTCGCGCTGGCTCTTCGTGTGGATGACCTTCCTCGGCGCGGTGGTGGCGGTGCGCAATCGCGCGCACCTGGGCACCGACGCACTCGTGGCCCGCCTGCCGATGGCCGGCCGTAAGGTCTGCTTTGCGGTCGCGCACCTGCTCATGCTGGCCATCTGCTGGTGGATGCTGCGCGGGGCCTGGCAGCAGACCCGCATCAACTACGGCACCACCAGCGCCGTCATGGAGGCTTCCATGGCGTGGCTGTACGTCAGCGGCATGGTCTTCTCGCTGCTGGCCGGCCTGATCTTCGCGCATGAGTTGTGGCTGCTGTTCACCGGCCGGATCAGCGACGACCGCCTGGTCTCCGTCGCAGAGTCCGAGGACGCTCCGCCGGCGGAGGTGGCCAGGTGACGATCGCGATCTTCCTGGGTGCGCTGCTCGGCGCCATGGCGCTGGGCGTGCCCATCGCCTTCTCGCTGCTGGTATGCGGCGCCGCGCTCATGTGGCACATGGACATGTTCGATGTCCAGATCCTCGCGCAGAACACCATCGAGGGCGCCAACAGCTTCCCGCTGCTGGCCGTGCCCTTCTTCATGCTGGCCGGCGAGATCATGAACGCCGGCGGCCTGTCGCGGCGCATCGTCCATTTCGCCATGACGCTGGTCGGGCACATCAAGGGCGGCCTGGGCTACGTGGGCATCATGGCCGCAGTCATCATGGCGTCGCTTTCGGGTTCGGCGGTGGCTGACGCCGCGGCGCTGGCCGCGCTGCTGCTGCCGATGATGAACCGCGCCGGCTACGACACGGCGCGCTCGGCCGGCCTGCTGTCGTCTGCCAGCATCATCGCGCCGATCATCCCGCCGTCGATCGGCTTCGTCATCTTCGGCGTGGCCGCCAACGTCTCGATCTCCAAGCTGTTCCTGGCCGGCATCGCGCCGGGGATCATGCTGGGCGCCGCGCTCTGGCTCACCTGGTGGTGGCTGGTGCGCAAGGAAAAGATCGAGGCGCAGCCGCGCGCCGGCAGCCGCGAAGTCCTGCTGGCACTCAAGGACGCGACCTTCGCCCTGGTGCTGCCGGTCATCGTGGTGGTCGGCCTGAAATTCGGCGTGTTCACGCCGACCGAGGCGGCAGTGGTCGCGGCGGTGTACGCGCTGTTCGTCTCGACCGTGATCTATGGCGAGCTCAAGTTCAAGCAACTGTTCGGCCTGTTCGCCGCGGCGGCACAGACCACTGCGGTGATCATGTTCCTGGTGGCGGCGGCCATGGTGTCGGCCTGGATGATCACGGTGGCCAACCTGCCGGCCGAGCTGGTCACGCTGCTCAAGCCGCTGCTCGACAGCCCCACGCTGCTGATGATCGCCATCATGGTCATCACGATGCTGGTGGGCACGGCGATGGACATGACGCCGACCATCCTGATCCTCACGCCGGTGTTCATGCCGATCATCAAGGCCGCCGGCATCGACCCGGTGTACTTCGGCGTGCTGTTCATGATCAACAACGCCATCGGCCTGATCACGCCGCCGGTGGGCACGGTGCTGAGCACCGTGGCCGGCGTCGGCAAGGTCAGCATGGATGACGTGACCAAGGGCGTGTGGCCCTTCATGGTGGCGCAGTTCGCCGTGATGTTCCTGCTGGTGCTGTTCCCCAGCCTGGTCATGGTGCCGGCACGCTGGCTGCACGGCTGAGCGGCGCGGCGCGCCACGCCTTTTCCCTTTCCAACGACGACGAACGGAGACAACATGAAACGCCACTTCATCAAGACGGTCATCGCCGCCAGCGCGCTCGCCGCCATCGGGCTCGGGCAGGTGCAGGCCCAGACGCGGACCATCAAGTTCGCCAACCAGAACGCTGCCGGCCACCCGATCGTGCTGGGCATGGAGAAGTTCGGGCAACTCGTCGAGGCCAAGTCGGGCGGCAAGCTCAAGGTCAACGTGTACCCGGGAGGCGCGCTGGGCAGCGACCAGGCCAACCTGTCGGCCCTGCAGGGCGGCACGCTGGAGATGGCCTCGATGAACTCGGGCATCTTCGCCAGCATCGTCAAGGAATTCGCCATCTACGACTTCCCCTTCCTGTTCGGCACGCCGAAGGAAGCCGACGCGGTGGTCGACGGGCCGTTCGGCACCGGTCTGCACAAGAAGCTGGAAGACAAGGGCCTGGTCGGGCTGGCGTACTACGAGCTGGGCTTTCGCCAGCTGACCAACAGCCGCCGTCCGGTGGCCAAGGTCGAGGACATCGCAGGGCTGAAGCTGCGCGTGATTCCCAACCCGATCAACATCGACTGGGTGAGCGCGCTGGGCGCCAACCCCACGCCGCTGCCGTTCCCCGAGCTGTACGCGGCGCTGGAGCAGAAGGCGGTCGACGGCCAGGAGAACCCGGTGGCCACCATCCGCGGCGCCAAGCTGTACGAAGTGCAGAAGTACATGACGCTGACCAACCACCAATACAACCCGCAGTCGGTGGTGATCAGCAAGAAGTTCTGGGATTCGCTGTCCGCCGGCGACCAGAAGATCCTGCAGGAGGCTGCGACGGAGTCGGCCGTGTACGAGCGCGAGCAGTCGCGCGCGCAGGCCGCCAGCATCCTGGCGGAACTCAAGAAGAGCGGCATGGAAGTGACGGAACTGCCGCCGGCAGAGGTGGCCAAGCTGCGCGAGAAGATGAAGCCGGTGATCGCCAAGCACACCGCCACGGTGGGCCAGGACACCGTCAACGCCGTCATGGCCGAACTGGACAAGGCACGCAAGTAGCGCTCGGGGCAACTCCGCGAACAGGCAGCGCACGCACGTGAACATCGACGGCCGGACAGAGGTGATCGCCCACCTGGGCTATCCCACCCACGCCTTCAAGGCGCCGATGATCTACAACCCGTACTTCGAGGCGGACGGGATCAACGCGGTGGTGGTGCCCTTCGCCTGCAGGCCCGAAGATTTCGCGCATGCCCTGCGCAGCCTGTTTCGCATGGACAACGTGCGTGGGGCGCTGATCACCATGCCGCACAAGGTGAGCGTGGTCGACCTGCTCGACGAAGTCACGCCGACGGTGCGGGTGGCCGGCGCCTGCAATGCGGTGCGGCGCCTGCCTGACGGCCGCCTGCAGGGCGACCAGTTCGACGGAGCCGGCTTCGTGCGCGGGGTGCAGCGCAAGGGCGTTCGCCTGCCGGACACGCGCGCGCTGGTGGTCGGCGCCGGCGGCGTGGGCAGCGCCATCGCCGCCTCGCTGGCCCAGGCGGGCGTGGGCGAACTGGCGCTGTTCGACGTGAACGCCGGCGTGGCGCTGGCGTTGGCGGCGCGGCTGCGCGAGCACCATCCGCACCTGCCGGTGCACACTGGCAGCGCCGATCCGCAAGGCTTCGGCCTGGTGGTCAATGCCACGCCGCTGGGCATGGCCGAGGGCGATCCGCTGCCGTTCGACGTCGACCGGCTGCAGTCCGGCACCCTGGTCGGCGAAGTGGTGATGCGCACGGAAACCACGGCCTTGCTGGCAGCCGCCCAGGCGCGCGGCTGCCGCGTGCAGGTCGGCACCGACATGCTGTTCGAGATGATTCCGGCCTACCTGGAATTCTTCGGGCTGCCTGTCACGACCCCCGAGCGGCTGCGCGCCCTCGCCCGCGTGAAGTACTGAGCCCAGGCGCTGCGCCCCCGCGCGACAGGCGCAGGGCGCGGGATTTGCTAAGGTCTCGCCTTTGCGATCCGCCTGCCATGACTTCCACGAATTCCAATCCCCCCGATCCCGCCACGGCGGCATCCCTTGTGGCGGCACTGGTCGCCCTGATGCAACTCGAGCCGACCGGCGAGGACCGGTTCCGGGGCCGCAGCGACGACATCGGCACGCCCGCCGTCTATGGCGGCCAGGTCCTGGGCCAGGCATTGCTGGCGGCCCAGCGCACCGTCCCGGCCGAGCGCGCCGTGCATTCGCTGCACGCCTACTTCCTGCTGCCGGGCGAGCACGCGCCGATCGACTACACCGTGCACCGTCCGCGTGATGGGCGCAGCTTCAGCACCCGCCACGTGATCGCGCGCCAGGACGGCCGCGAGATCTTCGAGATGGCCGCGTCGTTCCAGACGCGCGACGACGGCATCGACCACCAGGACGACATGCCGCCGGCGCCGGACCCGCTCGCCCAGCCGACCGAGTACGAGCGGCGCCTGGCGCTGGGCGACAAGGTGCCGGACGACCTGCGCCTGCGCGGGCTGGTGTCGCAGGGCCTCGAGTTTCGCGTGGTCGATGCGCCCGACCTGCTCGCGCCCGAGCGGGTGGCGCCGCGCTCCATGATCTGGATGCGCGCCGTCGCGCCGCTGCCGGACGACCCGATCGTGCACCGTGCCGTGCTGGCCTACGCTTCCGACAACGGCCTGCTGCGCGCCGCGATGAACCCGCACGGGCTGACTTTCCTGCGCGGGCGCATGCGCGTGGCGAGCCTCGACCATGCCATGTGGTTCCATCGCGACTTCCGCATGGACGAGTGGCTGCTGTACGTCATCGATTCGCCCAATGCCGGCGGCGCCCGCGCCTTGTGCCGCGGAAGTATCTTCACGCGCGACGGCCGCCTGGTCGCGTCGACGGCGCAGGAGGGCATGATCCGGATCAGGCCGTAGCAGGCGACAAGGCGCAAGCCGAAGGGAGAGAAAGAGCATGAAGAAGATCACTGCATGGCGGCTTGCCGCGTCGCCGCCGCTGCTGCTGTTGGTTGCGTTGGGCGCTGCGCACGCCGAGCGGGTCGGCGAGGTGGACACCGCCTTCAAGCTGATCGGCCCGGACCACAAGGTCGTGGTCGAGGCCTACGACGATCCGAAGGTCAAGGGCGTGGCCTGCTACGTCTCGCGCGCCGTCACCGGCGGCGTCTCCGGCGCGCTGGGGCTGGCCGAGGACAAGGCCGAGGCGTCCATCGCCTGCCGCCAGGTCGGCCAGATCCAGATCAGCGAGCCGCTGCCGCGCCAGGAAGAGGTGTTCAGCCAGCGGCAGTCGGTGCTCTTCAAGCGCTTGCGCGTGGTGCGCATGGTCGACGTGCCGCGCCACACGCTGGTCTACCTCACCTATTCCGAGAAGCTGGTCGACGGCTCGCCCGAGAACGCCGTGACCGCGGTGCCGGTGGACCGCGCGCTGCCGCTGCCGGTCAGGTAGGGCGGCGAGTCAACGTCGGTCGCCGGGCGGCACCTCGCCGTCGATGACCAGCTGCACCTGGCGGCTGCCCACGGCCACCGGGCCGGCGCTGCCGACCAGGTCGCCCGGCTGCGGCATGGCCTGGCCGCTGGCGGAGATGCGGGCCTGCAGCATCACCTGCGCATGCCCCGAAAGGCGCAGGTCCGGGCGCATCGCCAGGCTGTCGTCCAGCGTGAAATCCAACGGCAGGTCGCTTGCCTTGCGCCGCAGAACGGCCAACGGCATGCGGCTGCCGTCGATCGGCCGGGCATAGACGAAGAGCACCTCGTCCGGCCCGGGCTTGCGGCCGGCTACGCCGCCGAGCGTGACGCGGCCGGCTACTTGCGAGGCTGACAGCGCGGCGGTGGTGTCGGCGGCAGTGCGATCTGGCCCCGTGGCGCCCGAGCCGGGGCCGGTGGCCATGGCGGGCGCAGCGGCCTTGGTGGCCGGGGCGTCTCCGGCGCGGACTTCGGCGCGCACCAGCGCCAGATCGGCGGCGATGCGCTGCGCGGTCTGCGAATCGGGGGGCAGCTGCGCCACCAGTTGCTCCCACCGGGCAATCGCTTCGAGCTTGTCGCCGCGCTGCAAGGCTGCGCTGCCGGCCAGCGCCAAGGCCTTGGGCTGGCGTGGATCGAGCGCCAGCGCGGCTTCGATCTGCGCGCGCGCGGGGCCTTGCAGCGAGCCGCCGTCGGCGCTGGCAAGCACGTCGGCATAGTCAGCGCGCAGGCGGGCATCGCCGGGCTGCAATGCCACGGCGCGCGCGTAGGCCGCGCTCGCATCCGCAGGCCGCTCCAGCACGGTGTAGGAGCGCGCGAGCAACTCCCATCCTTCGGCGTCGTCGGGTTGGGCGCGCAGCCGTTGCGCCAGCTGGGTCACCATGGCCTCCACCTGGGCGCCGCTGGCCAGATGCTGGGGCGCGTCGGCGTGATCGTCGTCCTGCCAAAGGACCATCGGGTTGCCCAGCTGCAGGTACAGGACGATCGCGGCGCTGGGCAACAGGGCGAGCAGCACGCTGGCCAGCAACGTGGCGCGCGGCGGTGCGGCGGACGCCGCCTGCGGCGCTGTCGCATGCGCTGCATCGTCGAGCAGGCGCCGGCCCAGATGGTCGAGCTCCTGCGCGCGCTGTGCCGGATCGAGCGCACCGGCGTCGAAGTCGCGCCCGAGCTCGTCGACCTGCGCGCGATACACCGCGGTGCGCGAGACAGGCTGCACGCCGGTGCCGGGCGGCGTCCGGCGCAGCAGCGGCACCAGCAGGCACAGCACGGCCACGCCGACGATGCATGCGCAAAGGACCCAGAACAGGCTCATCATCGCGGCACCTCGAGGTCTCGCGCTGCTGCGCAAGCCGGTGTCGCGGCAGACGGGCGGTGATTCATCGCACGCGCTCCCGCGCGGCGACGCCGTCGTGCTGCAGCAGGCGCTGCAGCTTCGCCCGCTCGTCCGCGCTCAGCGGCGCGCCGCCGCCGCGCCGGCGGCGCGACCGCCGCAGCAGGAGCGCGGCAATGGCCGCCAACAGGATCGGCGGCCCGAACCAGAGCATCCAGGTCACGGGCCTGACGGGCGGCGCGTAGAGCACGAAGTCGCCATAGCGTTCGACCATGTAGCGCTTGATGGCTTCTTCGTCGGCACCGTTACGCAACTGCTCGCGCACGCGCTGGCGCAAGTCCTGCGCCAGCGGCGCGTTGGATTCGGCCAGGCTCTGGTTCTGGCAGACCACGCAGCGAAGCTGCTGCTCGAGCGCGTGTGCGCGCGCATCCAGCGCGGCGTCGTCGAGCGTGGCCGCCGCCTGCGCAACCGACAGCGCCGCCAGCGCGGCCAGCACCGCCGACGGCAGGCGGACCATCGGCGCCCTAGGCATCGCCGGGGCCCTCCTGCTCGAGACGGCGCAGCAGCGGCATGAGCTGGTCGCGCAGCACCTGTTCCGTCAGAGGGCCGGCATGGCGCAATCGGACACGACCGGCGCGGTCGATGACGAAGGTCTCGGGAACGCCGTACACGCCCAGGTCGATGCCGGCGCGGCCATCGGCATCGGCCGCGTTGGCGACGAAAGGGTTGCCCAGCCGGCGCAGCCAGGCCCGTGCCGCCTCGGGCGAATCCTTGTAGTTCAGGCCGACGAGCGGTGCGCCCTGGTCGCGCGCCAGCCGCACCAGCAGCGGATGCTCCAGCTGGCAGGGCGTGCACCAGGAGGCCCAGACGTTGAGCAGCCAGGGCCGGCCCCGCATGCCGGCGCTGGCAAAGGGCGCGGCGCCGTCGTCGAGCGCGGGCAGCTCGAGCACGGGCAGGGGCTTGCCCAGCAGCGCAGAGGGCAACTCGCGCGGGTCGCGCTGCAGTCCGGCGAGCAGGGCCACGCCCAGACCGACGAACAGCAGCAGCGGGCCGAGGTGGCGTGCCTTCATGTGTGCAGTTCCGCGCCGCCGGGATGCACCGCCGGGCGCGTCTGGCGTGCCAGCCGGTAACGGCGATCTGCCGCAGCCAGCGCGCCTCCGCAGGCCATGAGCAGGCAGCCGATCCAGATCCAGGCGATGAAGGGCTTGACGTGCAGCCGCACCGCCCAGCGCTCGCCGGGCAGCGATTCTCCCATCGCAACGTACAGGTCGCGCCTGAGCGAGGTGTCGATCGATGCCTCGGTGGTCGGCATCTGCTGACTGCGGTAGAGGCGCCGCTCCGGCGTCAGCCGTGCCACCGGACGGCCCTCGCGCAGCACCTCGACCTGCCCGCGCAAGGCATCGTAGTTGGGGCCCTGGGCCGGCGCCACGCCGTCGAAGCGGAACTGAAGGCCCGCGAGTTCGACCATGTCGCCGGCGCGCATCGGCAGTTCGCGTTCCTGCGCCTGGCCGAGCGACAGGGTGACGCCTGCAATGAACACGCCAACGCCCGCGTGCGCCACCAGCATGCCCGCGTACGCGGCCGGCAGTTGCCGCAGAGCGGCCAGGCGCCTCCCCCGCGCCTGCCGCAGGCGGTCGGCCAGGCTGGCCAGGGCACTGGCCACGCACCACAGCGCCAGCAGAAGGCCCAGGCCGGTCGGTGCGGAGGGCCGGGGCAGCAGGGCGGTCAGCCCCAATGCCAGGGCCAGGCTGGCCGCGCCGGCCCAGCGCAGCCGCGGCAGCAGCCCGGCGGCCGGACTGTCGCGCCAGCGCGCCATGGGTGCCACGCCCATCAGCAGTACGGCCGGCACCATCAGCGGCACGAACACTTGCTCGAAATACGCCGGGCCGACGGAGATCTTGCCCAGCCCCAGCAAGTCCAGCAGCAGCGGATAGAGCGTGCCCAGCAGCACGGTGGCCGCCGCCACCGCGAGCAGCACGTTGTTGGCCAGCAGGAAGCTCTCGCGCGAGACCAGTCCGAAGTCCGCATGCCGCGCCAGGCTGGATGCGCGCAGCCCGAACAGCAGCAGCGCACCGCCGGCGAACAGCGCCAGCAGCGCCAGGATGAAGGCGCCGCGCGCCGGGTCGACCGCGAAGGCGTGCACCGAGGTCAGGATGCCGGAGCGGACCAGGAAGGTGCCCAGCAGGCTCAGCGAGAACGTGATGACCGCCAGCAATGTGGTCCAGCCGCGCAGGGCGCCGCGCTTCTCGGTCACGGCCAGCGAATGGATCAGCGCGGTGCCGCACAGCCACGGCATGAACGAGGCGTTCTCCACCGGGTCCCAGAACCACCAGCCGCCCCAGCCCAGTTCGTAGTAGGCCCATGCGCTGCCGAGCATGATGCCCAGCGTCAGGAAGCACCAGGCCGCCGTGGTCCACGGCCGCGACCAACGCGCCCACGCGGCGTCGAGCCGGCCGGCGAACAGTGCGGTCACCGCGAAGGCGAAGCTGACCGAGAAGCCGACATAGCCCATGTACAGCAGCGGCGGATGGAACACCATGCCCGGGTCCTGCAGCAGCGGATTGAGGTCGCGCCCCTCCATGGGCGGCGGCATCAGGCGGACGAAGGGGTTGGAGGCGAACAGCAGGAAGGCCAGGAACCCTGCGCTGATGGCACCCATGACCCCGAGCACGCGTGCCACCTGCGCCGGCGGCAGTTGGCGCGAGAAGAACGATACGGCGCAGGACCAGCCGGCCAGCATCAGGGCCCACAGGAGCATCGAGCCCTCGTGCGAGCCCCACACCGCCGCCAGGCGGTAGGGCAGCGGCAATGCGGTGTTGGAGTTGGCCGCGACGTAGCGCACGCTGAAGTCGTTGTCGGCAAAGGCCCAGGCGAGGCTGGCGAATGACAGCGCGACCAGCGCGCACTGCACGCGCGCCGCGGGAAAGGCCAGTGCAGTCCAGCGCGCCTGGCGGCGCACTGCGCCGGCCAGCGGAAGCGCCGCCTGCGCCAGGGCGACCAGCAGCGCGACGATCAGGCAGAAGTGGCCCAGCTCGGCAATCATCGCGGATCCATGGCCGCCGGCGGCTTCGGCCGGGCACGCGCCACGGCGTCGGCCGCTTCGGGCGGCATGTAGTTCTCGTCATGCTTGGCCAGCACCTCGCTCGCAAGAAAGGCGCCGTCGGCGCCCAGCCGGCCGCGCGCCACCACGCCCTTGCCTTCGCGGAAAAGGTCGGGCAGCAGGCCCCGGTAGACCACCGGCACGGTACGCGCGGTATCGGTCACCGTGAAGTGGACGGTCATGCCGTCGCCTTCGCGCCGTACCGATCCGGCCTCCACCAGCCCGCCGATGCGGAAGCTGCGCGCCAGCGGCGCCTCGTGCGCGGCCACCTGGCTGGGCGTGTAGAAGAACACCAGGTTGGAGCGAAAGGCGTTGAGCACCAGGGCGGTGGCCGCGCCGCCGCACAGCAGGGCGGCCAGCAGGAGCGCGAGCCGGCGCTGGCGGCGCGTCACGTCCTGGTCCTCGCGCGGCGCGCACGGCGCCGCAGCAGCACGAGTTCGACCACGATCAGCGCCAGGCTGATGCCGTAGGCCGCCGCGATGAAGCTTTCGTGGCCGCCGGCCAGGACGCGCTGCAGCAGCTCGGTCATGCCGCGCCCTCCGACCGCTTTCCGCCCGGCAGCAGGCCGCGTTCGCGCAGCAGCAGGCGCACCCGCACCAGCGCCACGGCGATGGTGTAGAGCCAGCACGCCAGCGCCATCAGCAGCATGCCGGCGAGCATGGTGCGGGCCATGGTCGGCGCGGCCGTCAGGCTCACCGAGGCGCCCTGGTGCAGCGTGTTCCACCACTGCACCGAGAAGTAGATGACCGGCAGGTTGAGCGAGCCGACCAGCGCCAGCACCGCGCAGGCGCGCTCGGCCCGGCGCGGCTCGTCGATCGCGCCTTCCAGCGCCATGAAGCCGAGATAGAGGAAAAGCAGCAGCAGCTCGGACGTCAGGCGCGCATCCCAGACCCACCAGGTGCCCCAGGTCGGCTGGCCCCACAGCGCTCCGGTGACGAGCGCAATGGCGGTGAACAGTGCGCCGGTCGGTGCCAGCGCCGACGCCATCATCGACGACAGCCGGGTGCCCAGCCACAGGGCCAGGCCGCCGTAGATCGCCATGAGCAGGTAGATGAACATCGACATCCACGCCGCCGGGACGTGGATGAAGATGATGCGGTAGACCTCGCCCTGCTGGGCGTCGGTGGGCGCCACGCCGAAGCCCACGTACAGCCCGGCCAGAGCCAGGATCGCCGCCGCCGCGAAACACCATGGCGCCAGCCGCCCCGCCAGCGGATCGAAGCGCACGGCGGATGCGTAGGCCAGCCAGCCCGAGGGCCGGGCGCGGCTGTTGGGGCGATGCGCCAGGGTGGTGTCGGTGGAAGAAGTCGGCGGCATTGCGTTTCTTCCTATTCGGCGGCAATGCGCAGGCCGGCGGCTGCCGCCAGCGGGCACAGCAGCAACGACAGCGCCAGGCACGCGCCCAGCAGCGAGAGTTCGGCCGTCATGGGCAGGCCGGCGTCGGCCGCCGCACCGGCCGCCGCGCCGAACACCAGCACCGGCGCACACAGCGGCAGCACGAGGATGCAAAGCAGCACCGCGCCGCCGCGCACGCCCAGGGTGAGCGCCGCGCCGACGGCGCCGATCAGGCTGAGCACCGGCGTGCCGACCATCAGCGAGGCGGCCAGCCCCATGGCCGCGGCAAACGGCATCCCGTACTGCTGCGCCAGCAGCGGCGTGAGCAGCATCAGCGGCAGGCCGCTGGTCAGCCAGTGCGCACAGATCTTGGCCAGTACCAGCCAGGCCAGCGGTTGCGGGGAGAGCAGCAACTGGTCCAGGCTGCCGTCGGCGAACTCGCGCGAGAAAAGCCGCGAGAGCGACAGCATGGACGCCAGCAGCGCCGTCACCCAGAGCATGCCCGGGGCCAGCAGCCGCAGCTGCCGGGCTTCGGGCCCGATCGCGAGCGGATAGAGGCTGCAGGCAATGACGAAGAACAGCAGGCCGGCGAACACCTGTCCGCGCCGACGCCAGGCGCGCAGCACGTCCTGCCGGACAATGGCGGCGAACGAGCGCCGCAGGTCGCGCGCCAGCGTCATGCGTCCAGCCGCAGGATGCGGCCCGGCGGCGAAAGAGGCTGGTGGGTGGCCACCACCGCCATGCCGCCGCGTCGCAGGTGCGCCTGCAGCAGGATGTCGAAGCGAGCCGCCGCCTCCTCGTCCAGGCCGCTCAGTGGCTCGTCGAGCAACCACAGCGCGCACGGCAGCAGCGCCAGGCGCGCCAGCGCGACGCGACGGCGCTGCCCTTGCGACAAGGCACGCACCGGCGAGTGCGCCGCCCACCCCATGCCCAGCGCATCGAGGCACGCGTCGATCTGCGCGTCGTGCGCCGTCTTGCCGGCCAGTTGCGCCGCGAAGCGAAGGTTCTCTGCGGCGCTGAGGTCCGCATCGATCCCGTCGGAATGACCCAGGTAGGCGACTGTGGGCAGGAAGTGCGGGTCGCCCGCGCGCACGGGCTGCGCGTTCCAACGGACTTCGCCCGACGCCGGAGGCAGGAGGCCGCACAGTACGCGCAGCAGGCTGGACTTGCCGCTGCCGTTGGGGCCATGCAGCTGCAGCAGCTCGCCCGCGCGCAATTCGAAGTCGACCGACGCCAGCAGCATCCGGCCGCCGCGGCTCACGCCCATGGCGTGCGCGCCCAAGCAGGTGTCCGCGGCTTCGCTCGGTACGGCCGCCGCGATGGCCACGCGTCATTGCTCCTTGGCTTTGGCCACGTCCGGAAGGTGGTGCGCGATGCCCTTGTGGCAGTCGATGCAGGTCTTTTCCTTGTTGGCCAGGTAGGTGGAATGCATCTGTTGCGCACGCGGGCTCTGCCGGGTGAAATCCATCGAGGCGTAGTCGTGGCAGTTTCGGCACTCGAGCGAATCGTTGGCCTTCATGCGCGCCCATTCGTGCTGGGCCAGTTCGAGGCGCTTGTCGAGGAACTTCTCGCGCGTGCTGATAGTGCCGAAGATCTTGCCCCAGACCTCCTTGGACGCCTGCATCTTGCGGGCGATCTTGTCGGTCCAGTCGTGCGGCACGTGGCAGTTGGAGCAGACCGCGCGCACGCCGCTGCGATTGGTGAAGTGGATGGTGGTCTGCAGCTCCTGGTAGACGTTGTCGCGCATCTCGTGGCAGCCGGTGCAGAAGGTCTCGGTATTGGTCAGCTCCATGGCCGTGTTGAAGGCGCCCCAGAACACCACGCCGGCGATGAATCCCCCGAGCGTGAGGAAGCCCAGGCTGTAGTGCACGCTGGGGCGGGTGACGGTCCGCCAGTAGCGCTTGACCAGTTGGACGAGGGCTTGCATGCGGACCTACTTGCTGCCGAGCACGCCCGGCGTGCGCTTGAGCAGCTTCTCCACGTCGACGAAGTCATTGCTCACCAGCGGCTTGGCGTCGGCCTGCGGCACGTGGCACTGCGTGCAGAAGTAGCGGCGCGGCGAGACGTCGGCCAGCACGTGGCCGTCGCGGTCCATGTAGTGGGTGATGCTCACCGGGATCGACTTGGCCGCCTCCGCCGCTGTGCGCGCGTGGCAGAACATGCAGCGGTTGAAGTCCTTGTCGACCTGGTAGCCGTCGATCGAGTGCGGAATGGTCGGCGGCTGCATCGTGTAGTTGCGCGTGCGTCTCACGTCCTTGTTCTCGGTCGGGAAGATCAACGGCGGCGTGGCCTGCTTGTCGAGGTCGGTGTGGCCGCGCATCGAGTCGACCAGCCCCTGTTCGGGCGCCGCCGCAGCCCGGTTCTGCTGCGCCGGCGCCGGCGCAGCCAGCATCATGAGGCACAGCAGCAACAGGCCACTGCACAGCAGCCGCACGAGGGACCCGGCCGGATCGGCCACACCCGCGGCGGGGCAGGAAGGGCGCGCAGGGGCTGCGCGGAGCATGGGCGCGAGCATGGTCTACACCTTCACGATCTTGACCGCGCACTTCTTGTAGTCGGTCTGGTGCGAGATCGGGCAGGTCGCGTCCAGCGTGACCTTGTTGATCAATTGGCTGGCGTCGAACCACGGCACGAACACCAGCCCGCGCGGCGGCGTGTCGCGTCCCCGCGTCTCTATGCGGGTGCGCATCTTGCCGCGCCGCGACACCACCTCGACCTCGACGCCGCGCCGCAGGCCCATGTCGCGCGCGTCCTGCGGGTGCATGAAGCACAGCGCGTTCGGAAAGGCGCGGTACAGTTCGGGCACGCGCCGCGTCATCGAGCCGGAGTGCCAGTGCTCGAGCACGCGCCCGGTGGCGAGCCAGTACGGATACTCCTTGTCCGGCACCTCGGGCGGCGGCTCGTAGGGCAGCGCGAAGATCACCGCCTTGCCGTCGGGATGCCCATAGAAGTCGAAACCCTTGCCGGCCTTGACGTACGGGTCGCTGCCTTCGCGGTAGCGCCACAGCGTCTCCTTGCCGTCCACCACCGGCCAGCGCAGGCCGCGTACCTCGTGGTAGGTGTCGAACGGCGCCAGATCGTGCCCGTGGCCGCGGCCGAAGCTGGCATATTCCTCGAACAGACCCTTCTGGATGTAGAAGCCGAACTCCTTCGACTCATAGTTGGCGTAGTCCGACGAGACTTCGCTGAGCGGGAACTTGTCGACATTTCCGTTGCGATAGAGCACGTCGTACAGCGTCTTGCCGCGCAACTCCGGCTGGGCCGCCACCAGGTCGGCGGGCCACACTTCCTCGACCTTGAAGCGCTTCGAGAACTCCACCAGCTGCCACAGGTCCGAGCGCGCCTCGCCCGGGGCATCGACCAGCTGGTGCCAGAACTGGGTTCGTCGCTCGGCGTTGCCGTAGGCGCCTTCCTTTTCTACCCACATCGCGGCGGGCAGCACGAGGTCGGCGGCGAGCGCAGTGACGGTGGGATAGGCGTCGGTGACGACCACGAAGTTGTCGGGGTTGCGGTAGCCGGGCAGGGTCTCCTGCACCATGTTCGCGGCCGCCTGCATGTTGTTGTTGCACATCACCCAGTAGGCGTTGAGCTTGCCGTCCTTGAGTGCGCGGTTCTGTTCCACCGCGTGGTAACCCGGCTTGGCCGGCACCGTGCCGGGCGGCACGCGCCAGGTCTTCTCGGCATGCGCGCGGTGCTCGGGGTTGGTCACCACCATGTCGGCCGGCAGCCGGTGCGAGAACGTGCCCACTTCGCGTGCGGTCCCGCAGGCCGACGGCTGGCCGGTCAGCGACATGGGGCCGTTGCCCGGCTGCGAGATCTTTCCCGTCAGCAGGTGCACGTTGTAGATCATGTTGTTGGCCCAGGTCCCCCGCGTGTGCTGGTTGAAGCCCATGGTCCACAGCGACATGACCTTGATGTTCGGGTCGGCATAGAGCTCGGCCAGCCTCAGCAGGTGCTCCTTCGACACGCCGGACAGCTTGCTCACGTAGTTGGCGTCGTATTTGGAGACGAAGCTGGCGAACTCGTCGAACGTCATCGGCGACGCCGCATTCGGGTTGGCCGCATTCTTGGCTGCCGTCTCCAGCGGGTTGTCCGCGCGCAGGCCATAGCCGATGTCGGTCACGCCCTTCTTGAATACGGTGTGCTTCTCGACGAAGTCCTTGTTGACCTTGCCGCTGCTGATGATGTGGTGCGCGATGTAGTTGAGGATGGCCAGGTCGGTCTGCGGCGTGAAGATGATCGGCATGTCCGCCAGGTCGAAACAGCGGTGCCCGAAGGTCGACAGCACGGCAACCTTGCACTTGGGATGGCTCAGTCGCCGGTCGGTGATGCGCGTCCACAGGATCGGGTGCATCTCCGCCATGTTCGAGCCCCACAGCACGAAGGCGTCGGCGTTCTCGAAGTCGTCGTAGCAGCCCATCGGCTCGTCCATGCCGAAGGTGCGCATGAAGCCGGTGACGGCCGAGGCCATGCAGTGCCGCGCGTTCGGGTCGATGTGGTTCGAGCGGAAACCCGCCTTCATCAGCTTGACCGCGGCATAGCCCTCGAACACCGTCCACTGGCCGGAGCCGAACATGCCCACCGCCTCGGGGCCCTTGTCCTTGAGCACGCGCTTGAACTGCTGCTCCATGACGTCGAAGGCCTGCTGCCAGCTGACCGGCGCGAACTCGCCGTTCTTGTCGTACTTGCCATCTTTCACGCGCAGCAGCGGCCGCGTGAGGCGGTCGCTGCCATACATGATCTTGGACAGGAAGTAGCCCTTGACGCAGTTGAGCCCGCGGTTGACGGCCGCTTCCGGGTCGCCCTGCGTGGCCACGACATGGTTGTCCTTGACGGCGACCGTGACGCCGCAGCCGGTGCCGCAGAAGCGGCAGGGCGCCTTCGACCACTTCAGCTTCGTCATGTCACTTTCGGTGACGAAATTGGCGGACTCGGCCGGCAGGTGGACGCCTGCGACGGAGGCGGTGGCCGCCACTGCGCTGCGCTTGATGAAATCCCGACGGGTGCTCATAAGGCGACCTCCGCGCAACGCGCCGCGGTGCGAGCCATCGTCGGATCGGCCGGGCAGTGGCTCATGGTGCGATCTCCTCGTCCATGGACGCGGCGTCCTCGCCGTGCTGGTAGACCAGCGCCGCGGACAGCACGCCGTGGACGGCGTGCAGCGCGTCGAGTTGCGACGCGATCGCCCGGAAGCTCGCTGCCTCGAGCGTGATGATCAGCTTGCCGTCGTCGCCGACGGCGTGGATCTCGGCGCCCGCCAGCCCTGCCACGTGGCGCCGGACTTCCTGCAGGTGCGCCGGATGGGCATGCACGACGACACCCGCGATGTGCCATTCATCCGGCTCATCCTGTGCGTGCGTGATGCAGGCATTCGTTTCGAGCATCGGCCAACTCCTCCGGAGGGCGCGCAGGCACCCTCCCTCACCGTTGAGACAGCAAGAAGATGTCGTCCGCGCGCCTTTACGCGGGCAGCCTGTCCGTCGGAAACTGTTCAGCTGGTGGGTGGACCGCTCACCATCTGGGTCATCCAGACCAGAAAGCCGTAGCCCGCGACGACGATGACCGACAGCACAGGCACCATCACGGCCGTGAGGAAGATGAAGCTGCGGAACTCTTCCTTCTTGCGCTGGCGCTCATCAATCGCGATGTCGTCTTTCATCGTGGGCCTTGTTCTCGATGCGATGACGGGCAGATTAGATGCATCCGGACAGCGGGTGTCAACTTCCGCGCGCCGGCGCTACATGGGATTG
This sequence comes from Variovorax sp., assembly GCF_035634955.1. Taxonomy (GTDB): domain Bacteria; phylum Pseudomonadota; class Gammaproteobacteria; order Burkholderiales; family Burkholderiaceae_C; genus Variovorax. The sequence continues at coordinate 463,553 of NZ_DASQBZ010000015.1, forward strand.
GCGCCGCAGCGCACGCCAAGCGCGACGCGTCTCAGCCAGCGAACGGATTCGCCGTGGCGAACCACAGCGCGATGCCGGTCGCGATGATGAAGGCGCCGTCGGTCACGCCCGCGGCCAGGAAGAAGGTGCCTTGCAGCTGGTCCTTGAGTTCGGGCTGGCGTGCGGCTGCCTCCAGCAGCTTTCCGCCGAGGTTTCCGATGCCCAGGCAGGAGCCGAGCGCGGCAATGCCGATGAGCAGGCCCACGGCCAGGGGAAGCAGGTCGGTGCCGTTCATGATGGACTTTCTCTCTTCCTTGCGAGGCCCTGCATGCCCGGGCGCTTGGCAGCCGGTGCCTTGCTGGCGCCGGTTGATGGCACTTTCGCGCGGATAGAGCGGGGCGTCCATGACCTGTCGGGTCATGCCTCGCAGCCCCGGAAGTCGACCAAGTCGACGTGGTGGCGGCGCCTACCGCCCCAGCAATCGCTTGAGATACCGCCCCGTGTGGCTGGCTTCGTTGCCCGCCAATTGCTCGGGCGTGCCCTCGCCCACCACGGTCCCGCCACCGGCGCCGCCTTCCGGGCCCATGTCGATGAGCCAGTCGGCGGTCTTGATCACGTCTAGGTTGTGCTCGATCACCACGATGGTGTTGCCCGCGTCGCGCAGTTGGTGCAGCACCTTCAGCAGCAGCTCGATGTCGGCGAAGTGCAGCCCGGTGGTCGGCTCGTCGAGGATATAGAGCGTGCGACCGGTGTCGCGCTTGGATAGTTCCAGCGCCAGCTTGACGCGCTGGGCCTCGCCGCCCGACAGCGTGGTCGCACTCTGGCCCAGCTTGATGTAGCTCAGCCCGACGTCCAGCAGCGTCCTGAGCTTGCGCTCGATGGCCGGCACCGCCTTCAGGAATTCGTGCGCGGTCTCGACCGTCATGTCGAGAATCTGCGCGATGTTGCGGCCCTTGTACTGGACCTCGAGCGTCTCGCGGTTGTAGCGCTGGCCGTGGCAGACCTCGCAGGGCACGTACACGTCGGGCAGGAAGTGCATCTCCACCTTGACCATGCCGTCCCCCTGGCAGGCCTCGCATCGTCCGCCGGCCACGTTGAACGAGAAGCGCCCCGGACCGTAGCCGCGCTCCTTCGCCGTGTTGGTTTCTGCCATCAACTCGCGGATCGGCGTGAACAGCCCGGTGTAGGTGGCCGGGTTGCTTCGCGGCGTGCGGCCGATCGGCGACTGGTCGACGTTGATGACCTTGTCGAAGTTCTCCAGCCCTTCGATGGCGTCGTACGGCGCCGGCTCGTCATGCGCGCGGTAGATCTGGCGCGCCGCGGCCGCATACAGCGTGTCGTTGACCAGGGTCGACTTGCCCGAGCCGGAGACGCCGGTCACGCAGGTGAACAGGCCCACCGGGAAGTCGACGCTGACGTTCTTCAGGTTGTTGCCGCTGGCGCCAAGCACGCGAATGAGCTGCAGGGCATGGGCGTCCACGGGCTGGGCGGCGGCCTGCGCCTGGGCTGCGGCGCGCCGTTCGGCCGCAGGGCTCATCGGAAAGCGGGAGCGCTTGGCGGTCTCGGCCGCCTGTGCCTTGCCGGCGGCCGGCTGCGGGCTCACCACCGGCAGGCGCGGCGTGCGCCGTGCGGGCACGGCGATGCTGCGGCGCCCCGACAGGTACTGGCCTGTGAGCGAATCGGGGGTGTCGGCCACTTCCTGGTAGCTGCCCTGCGCCATCACGCGGCCACCGTGCACGCCGGCGCCGGGCCCCATGTCGATGACATGGTCGGCGGCCTGGATCATGTCCTCGTCGTGCTCGACCACGATCACGCTGTTGCCGATGTCGCGCAGGTGCTTGAGCGTGCCGATGAGCCGGTCGTTGTCGCGCTGGTGCAGGCCGATGCTCGGCTCGTCCAGCACGTACATCACCCCGGTCAGGCCCGAGCCGATCTGCGATGCCAGCCGGATGCGCTGCGCCTCGCCGCCAGAGAGGGTGTCGGCGCTGCGGTCGAGGCTCAGGTAGTTCAGGCCGACGTCGTTGAGGAATTTCAGGCGCAGGCCGATCTCGCGCACCACCTTGTCGGCGATCTCGGCCTTGGCGCCACGCAGGTGCAGGCCCTGGAAGTAGGCCAGGCATTCGCGCAGCGTGAGCCGGCTGATCTCGTAGATGGCCATGCGGCCCGGCGCCTCGCCGGCCTGTGCCGGCTCGCCCACCAGGAAGACGTTGCGCGACTCGATGCGCAGGCGCGAGCCGCCGCAGTCCGGGCAGGGCTGGACGCTGCGGTAGCGGGCCAGCTCCTCGCGCACCATCGCCGAGTCCGTCTCGCGGTAGCGCCGCACCATGTTCGGGATGATTCCCTCGAACGGATGCCTGCGCGTGAGCTTCTTGCCGGCCTGCGCGCCCGACTCCATGGTGTAGCTGAACTTGATCTCCTCGCCGCCTGAGCCGTTCAGCAGCACCTGCTGGACCGACGCGGGCAGCGACTCGAAGGGCGCGTCGATGTCGAACTTGTAATGCTTGGCCACGCTCTCGAGCAGGCTGAAGTAGTAGCCGTTGCGCCGGTCCCAGCCCTTGATGGCGCCGCTGGCCAGGCTCAGCGACGGGAAAGCCACCACCCGGGTTGGATCGAAGAACTCGCGGTGGCCCAGCCCGTCGCAGGCCGGGCAGGCGCCGATCGGCGAGTTGAACGAGAACAGGCGCGGCTCCAGCTCGGCCAGGGAGTAGTGGCAGATCGGGCACGCGAACTTGGCGTTGAACAGGTGCTCCTTGTCGGGTGCACCCTCGCTGCCCAGCTCCAGCGCGATCGCCCGCCCGCCGGCCAGCCGCAGGGCCGCCTCGAAGCTTTCGGCCAGGCGCTGCTGCATGTCGGGCCGCGCCCGCAGGCGGTCGATCACGACGTCGATGTCGTGCTTCTCGGTCTTCTTGAGCTGGGGCAGGTCGCTGTATTCGTGGGTCCGGCCATCGACCCGGAAGCGTACGTAGCCGGCCGCCTGCATCTCCGTGAACAGTTCGGCGAACTCGCCTTTCTTCTCGCGCGCCACCGGCGCCAGGATCATCAGGCGCGGCTCGCCCTCCAGCGAGAGCACCGCGTCCACCATCTGGCTGACCGTCTGGGCCTGCAGCGCCAGCTGGTGCTCGGGGCAGTATGGCGTGCCGGCGCGGGCCAGCAGCAGGCGCAGGTAGTCGTGGATTTCCGTAACCGTGCCCACGGTGGAGCGCGGGTTGTGGCTGGTGGCCTTCTGTTCGATGCTGATGGCCGGCGACAGGCCTTCGATCATGTCGACGTCGGGCTTGTCCATCAGTTGCAGGAACTGCCGCGCATAGGCCGACAGGCTTTCCACATACCGCCGCTGCCCCTCGGCGTACAGCGTGTCGAAGGCCAGGCTGGACTTGCCCGAGCCGGACAGGCCGGTGATCACCACCAGCTTGTTGCGCGGGATGTCCAGGTCGATGTTCTTGAGGTTGTGCGTGCGCGCCCCCCGGATGCTGATGCGGGCCAGGGCAAGGGCGGCGCCCAGGTAGGCGGCATCTTCGGGGGGGCGGGTGGCCTGGTCGGCGACTTCTTTGGGGGCGGAGGCGTTCACGGGCGGGCTTCGAAGCGGATCTGGCGGCGGCTGCAGGGCAACCGGCCATGATAGGGCCCCGTGGCGATCAGCGCACGTCGCCGGGTTCGGCCGGACCGGAACTGCTGACAGCCTTGGCCACCATGTGGTCGGCCAGCGCCTCGTAGAGCGGCCGGCTGATCATGCGCGAGACGATGCTCGCCAGCATGGCCGCCGCCATCAGGCTCAGCACCATCGAGTGCCCGTCGACCATCTCCATCACGATGATGAAGGCGGTGAGCGGCGCCTGCGTCACGGCCGCCAGGAAGCCGGCCATGCCCATGGCGATCAGGGCGGTGGCCAGGCGCGGGTCGGCCAGCCGCGAGATGACGTCGCCCAGGCCTGCCCCGATCGACAGCGAAGGCGCGAAGATGCCGCCCGGCACCCCGCACCAGGCCGTGATCCAGGTGGCCACGCCCTTGAGCAGCGCGTACAGCGGCGACAGTTCCACCTCGCCGGCCAGCGTCCGCTTGACCGTCTCCGAGCCGGCGCCGAAGGTGGCCCCGTCGGTGACCAGCCCGATGACCGCAATGACCAGGCCGCCGCAGGCGGCGAACCACACCGGCCAGCGCGCCCGCCACAGGTTGAAGCGGTCCGGCACGCCGGTGAGCGACGCCGCCATGAGCCGCGAGAACAGGCCGCCGGCGGCGCCGCTGACCAGCGCCACCAGCAGGCCGGGCCCGAGCAGATCCCAGCCCAGGGCCGGCACCCGGATCACGCCGAAATAGGTCAGGTTGCCGAAGGCCGACACGGCCACCAGGCCGGCCAGCACGATGGCGGTGATGATCAGCCCCGAGGAACGCGCCTCGAGCCGGCCGGTCAGTTCCTCGATGGCGAACACCACCCCTGCCAGCGGAGCGTTGAAGGCGGCGGCGATGCCCGCCGCGCCGCCGGCGGTCAGCAGCGCACGGGCGTCGATGCTGGTGCCCGGCGACAGCCAGCGCCGGGCATGCTGCATGACGCCGGCCGCCACCTGCACCGAGGGGCCTTCCCGGCCGACCGACAGGCCGGCGGCAAAGCCGCCCACCCCCAGCACGATCTTGACGAACGTCAGGCGCAGGGAAACGAACAGCCCCACGCGCTCGGGCGGCAGCGCCGGGTGCAGGGCGGCCTTGATCTGCGGGATGCCCGAGCCGGCCGCGCCGGGAAACCAGCGCCCGGTGATCCAGGCGATGACGGCGGTAAGGGCGGGCGTCCAGAGAAGCACCGCCCAGGGCGTGTGCTGGTAGAGCGACTCGAAACCGGCGAAAGCCCAGTCGGCGGCAAAGGTGAATCCGACGACGAGCAGCCCGGCGACCACGGCGTAGGCCAGCACGATTGCCCGGTCGATCCATATGCGCCAGCCCGAAAGCTCGGCGCGCAGGTTCTGCAGGAAGTCTGGCTCGTGGTGCATCGTCAAGATGTTTATTGTGACAGCCGCTGCTTCCGGCGAGGGGTCGCCGTCGGGACGCCTGAGCCGGCAGGTGGGGCACAATGCGTCAGATCAGCACTTTTCGTTTTCTTCGTATTTCCCAGGGGCAGTTTCATGGCATCGGTCAACAAAGTCATCCTCGTCGGCAATCTCGGGGTCGATCCCGAAGTGCGCAGCTTTCCCAGCGGCGGCCAGGTGTGCAATGTCCGCATTGCCACCACCGACCGGTGGAAGGACCGCCAGAGCGGCGAGCCCAAGGAAGTGACCGAATGGCACAACGTCGTCTTCAACGACCGCCTCGCCGAGATCGCCGGCCAGTATCTGCGCAAGGGCGCCCCGGTCTACGTGGAGGGTTCGCTGCGCACGCGCAAGTGGACCGACAAGGACGGCAACGAGCGCTACACCACTGAAATCCGCGCCACCAACATGCAGTTGCTGGGCGGCCGCCAGGGCCAGGGCGGCCCGTCGGGTGGGGACGACGACGGCTACGGCGGTGGTGGCGGTGGCGGTTACGGGGGTGGCGGTGGCGGTGGCGGTGGCGGTGGCGGTGGTGGCTATTCCCGTGCGCCGGCGCCCGCGCCCCGGGCCGCCGCACCGGCGCCGCGCCAGGCACCTGCCAAGTCGTCGTCGGGGTTCGACGACATGGACGACGACATTCCGTTCTGAACGCCGTTTTTCCGCCGCTTCACTGAAAGCCGCCCTCTCCGGAGGCGGCTTTGTGCATTCTTGTCGGCCGGTGATCGCCCCGGCGTCGAAGTCCAGCCGCACGTCCCGGCGCGAGAAGGCGACTCAATCCGTCTCGCCCTGCGGCGAATGCGTGATCCTGTAGAGCGCCACGTCGATGCGCTCGCTGCGAAAGCCCACCTCGCAGTAGCTCAGGTAGTAGCGCCACATGCGCCGGAATCGCTCGTCGAAGCCCAGCGGCCGCACTTGCGGCCAGGCCGCCTCGAAACGCTGCCGCCATTCATGCACGGTCTGCGCGTAGCTGGCGCCGAAGCGGTCGGTGCATTCGAGTTGCAGACCCGCCTGCTTCGCTTGCGCTCGCAACGCGGCGTCGCAGGGCAGCATGCCGCCGGGGAACACGTGGCGCTGGATGAAGTCCGGGTTTCGGCTGTAGGAGTCGAAGTGGGCGTCGTCGATCAGGATGACCTGGACGACGGCCAGGCCGCCGGGCTTCAGGCGCTCGCGCAACGTCTGGAAGTAGCGAGGCCAGTAGGCCTGGCCCACGGCTTCGAGCATCTCGATGGAGACGATCCGGTCGTAGCTTCCCTCGACATCGCGATAGTCCTGGAGCCGAAGCTCCACGCGTTGCCCGAGCCCGGCCGCATCCACCTGGGCGTTGGCATGCGCGAGTTGCTCGCGCGACAGCGTGACGCCTGTCACGTGCACGTCCTCGTGCTGCGCCATTGCCATGGCCAGCGCGCCCCAGCCGCACCCGATCTCCAGGACCCGATCGCCGCCTTGCAGCTGCAGCAGCGATTCGATGCGCGAGAGCTTGCGCTGCTGCGCCTCTTCCAGGCTGAGGTCGCCCGGCGCGTAGATCGCGCTGGAGTAGATCATCCGCGGGTCGAGCCAGGCCCGGTAGAAGGCGTTGCCCAGGTCGTAGTGGGCGCTGATGTTGCGGCGGCTGCCCGCCGGCGTATTGGCGTTGAGAAGGTGCCGCAACCGGGTCCATCCACGGGCCAGCCAGCTGCCGGGCAGGGTGCGGTTGAGCGCCCCCTCGTTGCCAAGGCCGAATTCGAGCACGCCGAACAGGTCGGGGGTGGACCAGTCGCCATCGCAGTAGCTTTCGGCCCAGCCCAGGTCGCCCTGCGCAAGCAGGCGGCGCAGGGCGCGCCAGCGATGAACATGCACTGTGGCGTGCGCACCGTCCAGGCGCCCGCGCAGGCTGACGCGCTCGCCGTTGGGCAGCGTCAGGTCGAGGCTGCCCCGGTGCAAAGGGGCCAGTGCCCGCTGGATCTGGCCGCGCCATGTCCACGGACGGTCGGGGGCGGCGTCGGCATCCGCATCCGCGGCGCTTGCTGGGTTGAAGGTCAGTCGATTCACGGCAAAGTCGCTTCCTGGCTTCGGACGACGGTCAGCGGCTTGTCCGCGGCGCCGGGGTGGCGGCGAAACGGCGCGCCCTTGAGCAGCATGCGCAAGGCCTCCCAGTGGATGGCGCCGAGTACCTTCAGGCCCAGCAGCGGATGCCGCGCGAACACGGCCAGCAGGTTCGAATCGGTCAGCGGGGCCTGTGGCGCGGACAGGCCGGCACCGAGGACGACCGCGCCCTGAGCGTCGCAGGTGTCGATGCGCACCCCAAGCCGGTCCGACTCGTCGGCCGGCAGGCAAAGCGTGAATTCGTAGTTCAGGTTCATGTCCATGAAGGGCGATACGTGCAGGCGCTTGCCGCAGGCGTGGCGCAACGTGGCCTCGTGGCGCTGCGCGGGCGCCACCTCGACGAGATAGCGGTGCCGCTCGCCAAAGGTGTTTCTCACCTCGTAGATGACGGCCGCCATACCACCGTCCTCGTGCTCGCACAGGAAGATCGACAGCGGGTTGAACGCATGGCCAAGGATGCGCGGCATGGTCAGAAGGCGAACGCGCCCTCCGGCCGGAATGCCGGCGGCCCGTAGTTGCGCATCGATGTGCTCGCGCAGGCCCGTGCCGGGCGAGGCGCCATGGTCCGACTGGTACAGGCTGAACAGGTTGGGCCGATCGAGACTGAAGAGGCGCAGGCGCGCGGCCAGCGAGCCGAGTTCGTCGAGGTCGAGCAGCAGGAACACCACGCGGTAGCGCAGGCGATGCCGCATCGGCCGCATGCGCTGGTGCACGACGGTGGCCGCAAGCAGCCTGCTGGCAGGCGCGCTCATGCTGCAGGCACCCGTGCCGCCGCAGTCGTCGCCGAATGCAGCGCCGGAATGCGTCCGGATTCGTTTTCCACTGCCCAGGGACGCCGCACCCCGCCCAGTGCCTCGGCCACGGCCAGGCCGGCCTGCAAACCGTCCTCGTGAAAGCCGGCCCCGAAGTAGGCCCCGCAGAACCAGGTGCGGCGTTGCCCTTGAAGCCGCCACAGCTCGGACTGCGCCCGCAACGCTCGCGCGTCGAAGAGCGGATGTTCGTAGGTCTGGGTGTGAAGCAGCCGGCCCGGCGCGGGCGCCATCGCGGGATTGAGCGTCAGCAGGACCGGCGTCTGCGTGGCCAGGGGCTGCAACCGGTTCATCCAATAGCTCGCGCACAGGGTGTGGGCGTCCCGCCTGTGCCCGAGGTAGTTCCAGCTCGACCAGGCTCGGCGGCGCCTGGGCATGAGCCGGCTATCGGTGTGGAGAACGGCCAGGTTCCGGCTGTACGAGAACGACCCGAGCAGGTGCTGCTCGTCCGCGCTGGGTGCATCGAGCATGCCCAGGGCTTCGTCGGCGTGAGTGGCGACCACCACCGCGTCGAAGCGTTGCGGATGCCAACCGTCCGAGACGCGCACGTGAACGCCCTCGCGGTCGCGCGCCAGCGCGAGAACCGCCTGGCCCCTTCGTACGCGCTGTGCGTCGAGGTCGGCCGCCAGCGCATCGACGTACTGGCGGCTGCCGCCGAGCACGCTGCGCCACGCGGGGCGCTGGCCCAGGTCGAGCAGCCGGTGGTTTTCGCAGAAGCGGACGAACGCCTCCGTGGGATAGCGGCCGATACGCTCGGCCGGGGCCGACCAGATGGCCGCGGCCATCGGATACAGGTGGTCCGTGCGGAAAGCGTCGCCATAGCCGCGCGCATCGAGGTAGTCGTCCAGCGCCACGAGCCCGAAATGGCGCGCATCGGCCGGCGCATCGCGGTAGAAGCGCCGCAGTTCGGCCAGCATGCGCCAGAAGCGCGGGCGAACCGCATTGAGCGGCTGCGCCAGCAGTCCGGCCAGGCCGTCGCTCGAATATTCGAGCCGGCCGTCGTCGAGGCTCACCGAAAAGGACATGTCGCTCGCGTGCGTGCGCACGCCCAGGTGCCGGAGCATCGCCGTCAGGTTGGGATAGGCCGGCTCGTTGTAGACGATGAAACCCGTGTCGACTGCCAGCGGGGTTCCGTCCACATTCACGTCCACCGTGTGGGCGTGGCCGCCCAGCCGCTGGTGCGATTCGAACAGCGTGACGTCGTGGGCACGGGAAAGCAGCCATGCGGCGGACAGGCCCGAGATGCCGCTGCCGATCACGGCGAGCCTCTGCCGGCCCCGCAAGCCCTCTTGAAGGGGGTTGGCGCCACGGCTCGGGCCGAGCACCGGATCTGCAGGATTGGCTGGAATGGCAGGCATGGCGCGGTCCGCGTCGTGGAATTGCCTTCTTGTACGCAGCGAGCGCCGCGGCGGATCAATCCCGCGGCAGTGTAGAGGAGCGCTGTGATCCAATCGCGCCGATCATGCGTACAACGCTCCATGACCGGCCTACGGCAATCCTCGGACATCGACCCCGCCAGGCATCGAGCCCGTGCGCCCTACCTGTCCGTTGCCATGTTGCCTGATATTCCGGAGCATGCGCCGAGCCCCGAACTGCTGAGCCAGCTGCTGGCAAGCGTGGGCGCCAACGCCGATCGACAGGCCTTCGCCGCCCTGTTCAAGCATTTTGCGCCGCGTATCAAGAGCTATCTGATGCGCTCGGGCAGCTCGGAAAGCCAGGCCGAGGAGTTCGCGCAAGAGGCGATGGTCAGCGTGTGGAAGAAGGCCGCGGGCTTCGACCCTGCGGAGGCGGCCGCTTCGACCTGGATCTTCGCCATCGCCCGGAATCTGCGCATCGATCACTTCCGGCGGCTGGGCAACCGAATGGAGCAGCTGGCCTGCGATCCCCATGACGAAACCCTGGCCGACGGCGCCGATCCCGCCCCCACGCCGGAGCAGCAACTCTTCGGCCTGGAATGCGAGCGCGCCGTGCGCTCGGCCATGGCCGCGCTGCCGCCGGAGCAGCAACTGGTGCTGCGGCTTTCGTTTTACGAGGAGCATCCGCACGCGCGAATTGCCACCGAGCTCGGGCTGCCGCTGGGCACGGTCAAGTCCCGCGTGCGCCTGGCCCTGAACCAGCTGCGACGCCGGCTGGATGGAATGCAATCATGATGATTCGACATCATCCCGACGATGCGCTGATGCTTGCCTACGCGGCCGGAACGCTGGGTGCCGGCCATCGCCTTCTGCTGGACGTGCACCTCGAAGGCTGCGCAGTGTGCCGCCAACACCTGGCCCGGCTGAATGCCGTGGGGGGCATGTTGCTCGAAGAGCTGGCGCCGGCGGAGCTGTCGCCGCATGCCTTGGAGCGGGTCTTGGCTCGCATCGACAACGCCGGCCCCGCAGCCGCGGAAGACGTGCCGGGCCCATCGAATGGCGTGCGCGGCAAGCCCTGGCTCCCGGTGCCCTGGCCGGCTGCCATGGCCGCATGCGACGTCGGGCCCTGGCGCTGGATGGGCCCGGGCATGTACTGGAACCGGGTGATCCTTCCGGATGCGCCGCAGGCCAAGGTCTTTATGCTGCGCATTGGCGCCGGCCGCATGCTGCCGCAGCACACGCATAGCCAGAGCGAGCTCACGCAGGTGCTGTGGGGCGCTTTCGACGACGGCCGCAGCGAGTTTCGGGCGGGTGACTTCGACGAGACGGACGGCACGGTGCGGCATCAGCCGACTGTTCAGGCCGGCGGCGACTGCATCTGCCTGGCGTCGGTCGAAGGGACCCTGCGTTTCGACGGTTGGCTCGCCCGCCTCATGGGCGCGTCGATCGGCATGTAATTCAGCGGCGAGGGCGGCCGGCCCCGAGCCTGGACATCGCCAGCACGGTCAGGGCGGACGCCGCGGCCGTGGCGCACGCACCCCATGCCAGGTCGGCCAGCGTCACGGTCCATGACCAGCCCTGCAGCGTGGCCTGGTTGGTCAGGTCGTAGGTGGCATACGCCACGAAGCCCAGCATCGCCCCGCGAGCGGCGGCCAGGCGGACGCTTCTCGCCGCGAGTGCCGGCGCGATGGCCAGTCCGACCATGCCGCTGACGTAGACGACATAGAAGACGGCCGCAGCCACCATGTCGAAGGGTTGGCGCAGCAGCGCGCCGATCAGCGGCTGGTACAGGCGCGGCGTCATCAGCGTGAGCCACACGGCATCCAAAGCCAGGAAGAAAAATGCGGCCAGGATCCAGGCCAGTGCGGTGGTTCGCATGAACATTCCTTGTCTCAAATGGGGTTGCGCGGGCGCGGTGAGTCAGCGCAGGCGATAGGCGAGCTTGCGCCCGCCGCTCACCGTGGCATCCAGGCCCACCCATTGGCCATCGGTGGTCCACCAGATGTCGAGCGGTCGCTCGACGCCGCTCAGCCTCCATCGTTGCGCCGAAAGCATCCGGCCCTGCACGTCGATCTGCGCGGTGGCGGCGCGGGTGAGCTGCACCCGCTCGACGCGCCCGGTCTGCACGTTGAGCAACTGATTCTGTCGCTGCATGGCCGGATTCCAGTAGGCGAAGGTCATCAGGCAGCCATCGATCTGCTCCTGCCCCTGCGCGGTCCGTATGTCGAGCTTGCCTTGCGCCGTGCGGACGTCGACCCGTGTCGACTCCCCGCCATCGAGCGTCGAAGCCTGCAGCGACTGCAGGCAGTCGCCTTGCCACGTCTCTTCGGCCCGGTGCTCATAGCGATAAACGGGCACGCCCAGCAGGCGGACCTGGAAGCGGGCCTCGCTGATCACCTGCCGGGACCCGTCGGCCTTCGTCGCCACGACGAAGCGGTGTTCGCCGATCGGCTCGCCGTCGAGCAGCACAGTGAAAGTCCAGGTCTGGGCGGCGACGCCTCGCGCCATGGCCAGCAACGCAAGGCCGAACCAGAGGACGCGGCGCGGCTTCATGTCTTCGTCGCCGGCGTGCGGGGCCGGCCGGGAAAGAATGCTGGCGTGCGGGCGATGTAGTCGCGATAGGGTTGGCGGTGCTCGACCAGATCGGCCTCGAGCGGCCCGACGCCCGAGACCTTGAGCAGCAGCACGGTGACCAGCAGCGGCGAGGCCAGCGCCCAGGCGCCATGCGGCCCGGCTGCGAGCGCGATCAGCCCGAGGCCCCACCAGAAGCAGCATTCGCCGAAATAGTTGGGGTGGCGGCTGTAGCGCCACAGGCCGCGATCCATCACGGTGCCGCGCGAAGCCGGATCGACCCTGAAGCGGGCCAGTTGCCAATCCGCCGTGGCCTCGAAGGCCAGGCCGAACAGGGCAACCAGCGCGCCGACCAGATCCAGCACGTTGAGCGCGCCCGCCGATGCGATGGCCGCTCCGAGCGGCGCGGAGACGATCCATGCCAGGACCGCCTGCAGGCCGAAAACCAGGTAGAGGCTCCTGAATCCGAAGCCGGGCGAGTTGCGGGCGCGAATCGCCGCGTAGCGCCGGTCTTCCGTGCGGTCATGCCATTTGCGCACTCCCAGGTGGAGCGAAAGGCGAACGGCCCATGCGCCGGCCAGGCTCAGCGCAATCCAGCCGCGCGGCCCGGCGCGTTGCAGGCAAACCGCGTAGGTCACGCCCGCGGCCAGGATCATGATGGGCCAGAACGGATCGACGATGCTGGCGTCCTGGCGCATCAGGCTGAGCACCCACACCGCCAATGCGATCGCCAGGCAGGCGGCCAGTCCGGGCAGGGCGCAATGCAGCAGCAAGGTCACGATGCCTCGCCTGCAGCCGCGCGCCGCACGATGCCGTCTAGCCGACCTGCCAGCGCCACGAACAATGGCATCAGGGCTGCCCAGCCGATCGCCTGTGCCGGCCACAGCGTGGAGGCGTCGTACACCTGCGCCGCACCCAGTCGCGCACCGCCGAAGAACGCGAGCGGCCCTGCGAAGGCACCACAAACGGCCGCCAGGAGATGGCGGCCGTGCAGCCAACGCAGGCTGACGTTGAGCATGCAGCCCAGCAAAGGCCACAGCAGTAGCAGCCACAGCGGCGCGGGCGCGCCAGGCACGGCCGTGCCCACGTAGTGAAAGGCGTCCAGCTGCGCCTGCGCCGCCTCCGCAAGCAGGCCGACGACGGTGACGCTGAGCAGCAGCGCAGCCTCACGCGCAGGGTGCGCAGCGGTGCCGAGGTGCCACGCCAGCACTGCCAGCACGACCGCACAACCAGCCACTTCGAATCCATTGGCGGCGCCCAGTACGGCGGCAAACCAGGCCAGCTGGCACAGAGCGAAGTTGGCGATGCGCAGTGCCGTTCCGGGGGCGGACACGTCGCTTCCCGGCGGCTGGGCCACCGGGCGCGGGTTCAGTGGCCGGGCGCGCGGCAAAGGGTTCATGGCCGGCGCTCCATCAGGTAGTGGCTCACCCACCATTGCTGCCCGCCGTTCCATCCGAACAGCTCTTCGACCGCCATGAAGAACAGCCGCCAGCGCATCCACCAGATGGCCTGCGTGTCCTGGTGGGCTGCCTGCACGATCGGCAGCAGTGCGTCGCGACGTGCGTCCATGTTGTCGAGCCAGGCGCGAGCGGTGCGGGCGTAGTGGCGCCCGTCCCACCGCCACCGGTCGGCCAGGCGAAGGTGGTCCTGGAAGTACAGCGGCAGATCGTCGCTGGGCATCATGCCGCCGCTGAAGAAGTGGCGGGCCATCCAGTCGCTGTCATCGCGGACGTCGAAGGCGTACGGCGCCTCGCGATGCGCGAACACGTGCATGAAGAAGAAGCCGCCAGGCCGTATCCAGCTGGCAACGCGCGCAAATGCCGTTGGCCAGTTGCGCAAGTGCTCGAACATCTCGACCGAAACGACGCGGTCGTAGCGATATGGCCCCGCGTCGAAGGCGTTCATGTCGCAGGTGACGACGCGCAGGTTCTCCAGGCCGAGGCTCCGGGCACGTGATTCGATGTAGAGGCGCTGCGATCTGGAGTTGGAGACCGCGGTGATGCGGCTGGCCGGGTAGTTCTGCGCCATCCACAGACTCAGCGACCCCCAGCCGCAACCGAGCTCGAGCACGTCCTGCTCATCGGCCAGGCGGGCGTGCGCGCACGTGGCTTCCAATGCCGCCGTCTCCGCCTGCGCGAGGCTGTGGTCGATGGCCTCGTCCGGCCAGAGGCAGCAGCTGTACTTCAGTCTCGGCCCCAGCACCTGCTCGAAGAAGGCTGCCGGCAATTCGTAATGCTGCTCGTTGGCCTTGTGCGCCAGGGGCGCCAGGGGGGCGCCGAACATGCTGTTCGCGAAGTGCCGGGTCTTCGCCAGGGTCGACGCGGCATTGCCGCCGACCTCGACCAGACGCTGCCGCAGGAGGTTGCGGATTCCCAGGCGAACGATGCAATCGGGCACGAGCCCTTGTTCTACCCATCGGATGGTGGTGGCGTCGGAAAGCATCGGCGGCGGCTTGCGTGTTGAGCTTGCTCTTGTACGCAGCCACGGCGTTCTTGGATCTGCGGGCGAATCCGCTCGCGGCGCGACGCGCAACGAGACGTAAATCTCGCGGCGTGGGTCATCCGCGGCACAGGCCAGTGCGTACAGGTTCGCGCATGCCGGATCGTTGTGGTGCCCCGCACCCGCCTGGCATGAGACAACCCAAGGAGACGCCGATGACCATGAAGCCGAATGTGAGTCGCCGCCATTGGATCGCAGGAGCGGCCGCAGTGATTGCCGTGCCGACTTTGCTCGCCGGATGCGGAGGCGGCGGCAGCGACCCGTCCGACAGAAAGAACCTCGTCACGCTGGCTCAGAGCAAGCCCGAGCTGAGTCTCTTCGTCGAGGCGGTCGACGCGGCGGGCCTGCGCGAGACATTGTCCGGCGGAAGCTACACCGTATTTGCACCTGACAACAATGCCTTTGCCGCGCTGTTGGCAGAGCTGGGCACCACGAAGGACGCGCTGTTTGCAGACACGTCACTGCTGGGCTCGGTGCTCAAGTACCACGTGCTTTCGAGCGTGGTGCCCAAGGACGCCATCCCGCTTGGCAAGGCGATCGAGCCCATCGGCGGAGGGTTCTTCAAGATCGAACGGCAGGGCAATGACTACCAGGTCACCGACGGACGCAATCGCATCAGCGCGATCACGAGCACCGACTCGGTGGCTGCCAACGGCGTCCTGCACGTGGTCAATCGCGTACTGCTTCCCGCCGACAAGGACATTGTCCAGACGGCGCAGGCGACGCCGGATCTGAGTATCCTGGTCGAAGCGGTCATTGCCGCGGGACTGGTGGATGCATTGAAGGCGCCCGGTCCGCTGACGGTGTTCGCGCCGACCGACGACGCCTTTGCCGCGCTGCTGGCGGAACTCGGCATGACCAAGGACGCCTTGCTGGCCGACACCGCACTGCTGACGAAGGTGCTGACCTATCACGTGGTTGCGGGCCGCACGCTCAAGGCCGACATCCGCGTCGATGCGCCCATCACCACGCTCCAGGGGCAGACCATCCGGGTCAACGCCGATCTGCGTGTCGTGGATCAGCGCAACCGCACCAGCGGATTCTTGGCGACCGACGTGTTTGCAAGCAACGGGGTGGTGCATGTCATCGACCGGGTGCTTCTGCCGGCGTAGGTCATGGCGCGGCGCGAAATGATTCATCCGCGTGCGCGTGGGCGCCGACGGACAGGGTTGCCGGCAGGCAATGCCTGCCTGGGGCTGTTGCTTCTGGCGGCGAGCGTGGCATTGGTCGGCTGTGCCAGTTCGCCCGACCGCAAGCTGGCGCCCCTGGCTCTCGCGGACCATGTGGACCTTCCTCGCTTCATGGGCGACTGGTATGTGATCGCAAGCATCCCGACGTTCCTGGAAAAAGGGGCGTACAACGCGCGGGAGCATTACAGGCTGGAGGCCGACGGCACCATCGCCACGACCTTCACCTTCAATGCGGGGGCCTTCGACGGACCCTTGCGCACTTACGAGTCGCGAGGGTTCGTGATCGACGAGCGGTCCAATGCCATCTGGGGCCAGCAATACGTCTGGCCGGTGAAGGCCGACTACCGGATCGCCTACGTATCCGACGACTACACGCAAACGGTGGTCGCACGCGAGAAGCGCGACTATGTCTGGATCATGGCGCGCACGCCTCGCATCTCGGAAGAATCGCTTCGCCGCTTGAGCGCCTTCGTCGCCAGCCAGGGCTACGACCCCGCGCTGCTCGTGCGTGCGCCAACGCGTTGACTGGCGCCGTGGCCCAGGGGCCGGAGTGTCGGCAAGCTCAGGTGCGCCACATTCCCTGTCGCGCCATCTCGCGGACGATGTGCACGAGATGCCCGGCCACCGCGGTCACGGCGCGCGATGGCCCCTTGGCCTTGGCGAAGGCCATGGCGACCGTGCGCTGGAACGGCGGCTCCTCGATGCGCGCGGCCTGCAGCTTGCCTTCCTGGACCTCCTGCCAGACGGCATGCAGCGGCAGCACCGTGTAGAGGCGCTCCTGCGCCGTGAGCTGCTTCTGAAGCGGCAGCGAATCGGCCTCGATCACCGGCGCCAGCGCAATGCGCGCCTGCCGTGCCCCGGCGTCGAGCGCGGTGCGCAGCCCGTTCGGAGCGCCGGGCAGTATGAACGGCAGCCCGTTGAGGCTGGCGAAGGGCACCGCGCCCGCGGCGGTCAGCGGGTCGTCGGCCGGGCCGATGAGGTAGCTGTCTACGGTGGCCAGCGATTCCTCGTGCTCCGGCAGCGTGGGCCCGTAGCGGTAGAGGATGGCAATGTCGATGCGCGCGTCGGTCAGCCATTCCTCGACCTGGCCGCTGGATCCTTCCAGCACCCTGAGGCTGACGCCGGGGTAGCGGCTGCGCAATTCGGCGAACAGCCGGCCGATCAGGATGGTGCCGATCGAGGGCAGGCTGCCCAGCGTGACCGTGCCAGCCGGCTCGCGCAGGTCGGCCCGGATGTCCTGCTCCAGCGCCTGGGCCCGCTCCAGCAGCGCCTTGACCTGCGGGAACAGCCGCTGCCCGGTCTCGGACAGCTCCACGCCCCGGCCGGTGCGGTTGAACAGGCGTGAACCGCATTCGCGTTCGAGCGCGTTGACCTGGCGGCTGAGGAAGGACTGGTTGCTGTCCAGGAAGAGGGCCGCACGCGTCAGGCTTCCCAGTTCCCCTATCGCGACGAACGACCGCCATTTCTGGAGATCCGAAGCGAGACCCAGTTCGAAGTCCGTGGCCTTTGACTTGTGCATCAGGCCGGATTATCGACTTGGCGTGCCCATTCGGCGATGGCCTGCGCCACCGCCTGCGGCTGCTCGGGCACCAGCGCATGGCCGGCGTTGGCGATCACCCGCACCGACACCCGGTGGTGGCCCAGCACGTCGGCCAGTTCCCGGCGTGTCGGCGGCGGACGCCAGGCGTCCTGCTCCCCCTGGAGGTCCAGCACGGGCGCGTGGCTGCGGCCGAACCAGTCGTCCCGGGGCGGGTGCTGCGCCGCCCGGCGGTAGGCGGCCCGCCATTGCGGGTGCCAACCCTGGAGCCAGGAGCGCGGGTCGTTGCCAGGGGCGAACATGCAAAGGCGCAGCGCCTCGAGACGTGCCGGCTCGGCGCAGGTGGGGTCCGAGGCGATCGCCAGAGCCTGCGGCATGCCGGCCGGGAATTGCCGGGCGGCCGCGCCTAGCACCACCACCCCGCGCACGCACTCCGGGTGGCGCAGGTCGGTGACCCGGGCGACCCAGTGCCCATAGGCATGGCCCACCACGATCGCCGGGGCGGCGCCCAGCTTCTCGATGACTCCGGCAACATCCGCCGCCAGCGTTTCAAGCGTCATGCCTTCGGGCGGGTCGCTGCTTCGGCCCATGCCGCGCGGCTGCGGACGCAGCACCCGCAAGCCCCGGTCTGCCAGCAGCTCGGCCAGCAGGTCGAAGTCCTCCGAATCACGCAGGGAGGAAGGAAGCAGCACCACCGCCGGCCCGGCGCCCTCGATGATCACGTCGATGTGCGCCGGACCCAGTTGCAGCAGTTCGCGCCGCCGGTTCATTCGAGCGTCGCGCCGGAAGTCTTGACGATCTGCGCCCACTTCGGTATCTCGCTGCGGATGAGCGCCGCGAACTCGTCCGGCGAGGACGTCGCGGGCTCGATGCCCAGCGCCGTGAGCTGCCGCCTCATGCCGGCGTCTCCCATGGCGCGGTTCACGGCCGTATTCAGTTCGGCCACCACGTCGCGCGGCGTGCCCGCGGGCGCCAGCACACCCAGCCAGTTGGAGACCTCGTAGCCGGGCAGTCCCGCTTCAGCCAGCGTGGGAACCTGCGGCAGCGCCGCCATGCGCGTGCGCGAGGTCACCCCCAGGGCGTGCACGCGGCCGGCCTTGATCTGCTCCTCGTACACGGTGAACGAATCGAAGGTCATGTCGACGCGCCCGGCCAGCAGGTCGGTCAGCAGTGGTGCGCTGCCCTTGTAGGGAACATGCAGGAGGTCGACATCGGCAAGCCTTTCGAACAGCGCGCCCGAAAGGTGGCTCGAACTGCCGTTGCCGGCCGACCCGTAGGTGAGCTGGCCCGGCCTGGTCCGCGCCAGCGCCACCAACTGGGCGACTGTCCGCGCGTCGACCGATGGGCCCACCACGAGCACGCGCGGCGTGATGTGCGTGAGCGCGACCGGGGCGAAGTCCTTCAGGGGGTCGTAGCGAAGCTTCGGATAGAGGGCCGGGTTGATGGCCTGCGTGCCCATGGTGCCGAACAGCAGCGTGTAGCCGTCGGCCGGCGCGCGTGCCACGATCTCGCACGCCATCGTGCCGCCCGCGCCGCCCCGGTTGTCGATCACGACCTGCTGCCCGAGTGCCTCGCCCAGGTGCTGTGCCAGGGTGCGCGCCATCAGGTCGGCCGCGCCCCCGGCCGGGAACGGCACCACCACGCGAAGCGGCCGCTGCGCGAAGCTCGACCATGCTGCCAGCGGGCTTGCGGCAAGGGCGATGCCGGCCAACAGGGCACGGCGGCGAATCGGACTGGGCATGGTCTTGTCTCCGAGCGTTTCGCGCCGACTCTAGGCGTTCGGACCGGGCCTGCCCATGCATGCGCCGGCATGGCTGCCTTGCAGGTTCGCCCAACCCGGCGCCTGCATAGCAGCCTTGCGCAAACGATGCATGGCTCGGCGGCGGTGCCGCTCCTAGACTGGCCGCACCATCAAGATCAAGACCGGTCGAAGACCGCGTCGAACCGCCACGAGAGACAACACCATGGCACTGACTCGCCGATCGCTTTCCGCCGCCCTCGCCCTGACGCTCGTCGGCGGTGGCATCTTCGTCACGACGGCCACGTCCGCGCGGGCCGAGGACTGGCCCGCCAAGCCCATCAAGCTCATCGTGCCCTATGCGGCTGGCGGGCCGACCGATGCCATCGCGCGCCTGCTGGCAACCAAGGTGGGCGCCACGCTGGGCAAGCCGGTGGTGGTCGACAACCGCGCCGGCGCGGGCGGCACCATCGGCGTCGATGCGGCCGTCAAGGCGCAGGCGGACGGCTACACCTTCGCCCTGATCGCGCCGGGGCCGCTGGCGGGCATGCCCAACCTGATGAAGACGCCCTACACGCTCGACGACATGCAGTACCTGACGCTGGTCGCGAAGATCCCCAGCGTGGTGGTCGTCAACAGCAAGTCCGGCATCGATTCGCTCGAGGCACTGGTCAGGAAGGCCAAGGCCGAACCCGGCAAGCTCAGCTACAGCTCGGCCGGCCCCGGCACCACGCCGCACATCGGCATGGAGATCTTGAAGGACCAGGCGGGCATCGACATCCTGCATGTCCCGTACAAGGGTGCCGCGCCCGCCATCACCGGGCTGCTCGGTGGCGAAGTGCAGGTTGCCATGGTCGACCTGCTGCCGGTGATGGCGCACGTCAACAGCGGCTCGCTCAAGGCGCTTGCGGTGGCCGCCACCTCGCGGGTGCCGCAGCTGCCCGACGTGCCCACCACCGCGGAGAAGGGGCTGCCCAACGTGACGATGGAAACCACCTACGGAATCATTGCGCCCAAGGGCGTGCCGGCAGCCATCTCCGCGCGAATGCGCGACGCGTTCGTCGCCGCGGTCGAGTCGCCCGACATGAAGCAGAAGTTCCTGCAGCAAGGCGCGCTGCCCATGACTTCCAGCGCCGAGCAGTACCAGCAGCTGATGCGGGCGGAGGCTTCCAAGTGGAAGGGCATCATCGACAAGGCCGGGATCACGCTGCAGTGAAGGCGCGCCCGTCCGCAATCGCAAGACGCACATGAAGATCGCCTCTGCCGACTTGCGGCCCTGCGTCCAGGCGCTCGCCGACCCGCAGTGGAAGTTCGCGCGCGCCCAGGTGCCTCGCCTCGAAGGGTGGGTGCTGCGCCTGGCCGACGATGACGGGCACGAGGGGCTCGGCTACTGCCACGCCATTCCTGCCATCTCCACCCACGGCGCCGGCGCCGAGGCCGGACTGGCCTTCCTGGCGCAGGGCCTTGTCGGACGGCCGCTGGACGACCTTGCCGGCACGATGGAGGAGGTGGATGCCACGCTGGCCTACCACCCCACCGTCAAGGCGGCCATCGACATGGCGCTGCACGACCTGCTAGCGCGCCGCCTCGGCGTGCCGGTCAACGTGCTGCTTGGCGGCCGGATGCGCGACGCGGTGGCGCTGTCGCGCATCCTGCCGATCAAGGCGCCGGACGAGATGGCGGCCATGGCCGAAAGGCTGGTCGCCGAGGGGTACCGCCAACTCAAGCTCAAGCTCTCCGGCGACACCGACCTCGACGTGCAGCGCATCGCAGCGGTGCGCGCCGCCGCGGGCGAGGGCGTGACGCTGACGCTGGACCCCAACCAGTCCTACCACGCCAAGCAGCTGATCGCCGCTTTCGGCCGCATGGAGCGCTACGGCATCGCACTGATCGAACAGCCCTTCCCCGCGGCCGACATCGCCGGCCTGGCCTTGCTGACCCGCACGCTGCCGGTGGCGATCGAGGCCGACGAAAGCGCGCAGAGCGTGCGCGACGTGTTCCGGCTGGTGTCCGAGCGCGTCGTGGACGTCATCAACCTGAAGGTCACCAACCTGGGCGGCATCCGGCGCTTCATGCAGGCGCTGCGGATCTGCGAGGCCGGCGAGGTAGGCTGCCGCGTGGGCGCCGCCTTCGGGCCCGCGCTGCTGCAGGCCATGAGCCTGCAGGCGGCGAGCGTGGTGCGGCGCCTGCCGTATGCCTGCGAGTTGTCGGAGCACCTGCACCTGCGGGACGATCCTTTCACGCCACTGCCGGTTCATGACGGCCGCTTGCGGCTGCCGCAGGGGCCCGGTTGCGGGGTGCGCTATGCGTCATGAAAGCCACTGGCGCCAGCGTGGCTGCCGTGGAATACGAACAAGGAAGCAAGAACCATGAATGACCTGACTCAGCTCGAAGTGCGCATCGATGATTTCGTCGCCACGCTCACCATGAATGCGCCGCCGGTCAACGCGCTGACACGCACGCTCAATGACGAACTGACGCTGGCGCTTGACCGCATCAGCGAGATGGACGAAGTGCGCGCGGTCGTCCTGACAGGCGCGGGCAAGGTGTTCTGCGCCGGCGCCGACCTCAAGGGGCGGGCTTCCGTGATCAAGGGGCCGGGCGACCTGCCCGCACATTCGCGCCGTACCCGCGAATGCTTCCACGCGATCCGCGAATGCGCCAAACCGGTGGTGGTCGCCATCAACGGGGCGGCGCTCGGATCGGGCCTGGCCATGGTGGCCTCGAGCGACGTCCTGGTGGCGTCCGAGAAGGCCTCGCTCGGCCTGCCGGAAGTCGACGTCGGCCTGCTGGGCGGCTGCCGCCATGCGATGCGCCTGTTCAGTCATTCGCGCTTGCGCCGCATGGCGCTCACCGGCATGCGGGTGGATGGCGCCGAGCTGTACCGGCTGGGCGTGGTCGAGGCTTGCGTGCCCCCCGATGAGCTGATGCCCAGGGCGCTGGAGATCGCCCGGACGATCGCCGCCAAGAGCCCCGTGTCGACGCGCATGGGCAAGCACACCCTCAACGTCATCGAGGACATGAGCCTGCGCGACGGGTACCGCTACGAGCAGGACATGACGGCCCAGATCGGCCGGACCGATGACGCCCGGGAAGCGCAGCGCGCGTTCGCGGAGAAGCGCGCGCCGGTGTTCACCGGCCGCTGAACTGTCGCGACGGTGATCGACAGGTGGCGCCGGCCCGAGTCCAATCGCGCTTTCGTCCCCAGGAGTTCCCATGTTCGCCGAACCATCCCCGAAGTCCGCCGAGTTGCTGCAGCGCCTGAGCGCCTTCTTCGACCAGCACATCTATCCCAACGAGGAGCGCTACCACCGCGAGATGGAAGCCTTCCGCCGGCAGGGAAATCCCTGGCAGGTCGTGCCCGTGATCGAGGAGCTCAAGCCGAAGGCGCGTGAGGCCGGGTTGTGGAACATGTTCCTCCCCCACCCTTATGAGGGACATGGCGGCATCTCCAACCTCGATTACGCGCCGCTGTGCGAGGTGATGGGCCGCGTCTCGTGGTCCGGCGAAGTCTTCAACTGCTCGGCGCCCGACACCGGCAACATGGAGACGCTGGAGCGCTATGGCACCGATGCGCACAAGCAGCAGTGGCTCAAGCCCCTGCTGGCCGGCGAGATCCGCTCCGCCTTCCTGATGACCGAGCCCGCCGTGGCCTCGTCGGATGCGACCAACATCCAGTGCTCGATCCGGCGCGACGGCGACCATTACGTCATCAACGGCCGCAAGTGGTTCTCGTCCGGCGCCGGCAGCCCGCGCTGCAAGATCTTCATCGTGATGGGCAAGACCGACCCGGATGCGCCGCGCCACGCGCAGCAGTCCATGGTGCTGGTGCCGCGCGACACCCCGGGGGTCACGGTCGAGCGGCACTTGTCGGTGTTCGGCTATGACGATGCCCCGCACGGCCACATGGAGGTGGTGCTGGAGAACGTCCGGGTGCCGGTGGAGAACATCCTGCTCGGCGAAGGCCGGGGCTTCGAGATCGCACAGGGCCGCCTCGGCCCCGGGCGCATCCACCACTGCATGCGCTCTATCGGCGCCGCCGAGCGGGCGCTGGAGCTCATGTGCGACCGGCTGCGCAAGCGCATCGCCTTCGGCAAGCCGCTGGCGGAACAGTCCATCTGGCACGAACGCATCGCCGAGTCGCGCTGCATGATCGACCAGGCCCGACTCCTGACGCTCAACGCGGCCTGGAAGATGGACACGGTGGGCAACAAGGTGGCCCGCGCGGAGATCGCGATGATCAAGGTGGTTGCGCCCAACATGTCGTGCAAGGTCGTGGACTGGGCGATCCAGGCCCACGGCGGCGGCGGCGTCAGCCAGGACTTCTGGCTGGCCGAGGCGTACGCCCACCAGCGCACCGTGCGCCTGGTCGACGGCCCGGACGAAGTGCACCGCAACGCCATCGCCAAGCTGGAGCTCGCCAAAGGCCGCTGAGCAGCGGTGCTATGCGCGCGGGCGCATGGCAGTGTTGTCGGCCGCCCGCTAGCCGGGCGGCGCGGCGATTCCGAGAATGCAGGGCATCAAGGAGATTCGCCAGAATGAGCACCGCCACCGGCCCGCTGTCCCATGTCAAGGTACTCGACCTCAGCCGCATCCTCGCTGCGCCTTGGGCCGGCCAGATCCTGGCCGACCTGGGCGCCGAAGTCATCAAAGTCGAGCGGCCGGGGGCCGGCGACGACACGCGCGGCTGGGGCCCGCCCTTCCTGAAGGACGCGCAGGGGCGCGACACGAAAGAGGCGGGCTACTACCTGGCCGTCAACCGCGGCAAGCGCTCCATCACGGTCAGCCTGGACAAGCCCGAGGGCCAGAAGATCGTCAGGGAACTGGCGTTGCGCGCCGACATCGTGCTGGAGAACTACAAGGCCGGAACGCTGGCGCGCTACGGCCTCGACGAGGCCTCGCTGCGCAAGGTCAACCCACGGCTGATCTATTGCTCCGTCACCGGCTTCGGCCAGACCGGCCCGCGCCGCGACCAACCCGCCTACGACTTCCTGATCCAGGCCATGGGCGGCCTGATGAGCGTGACCGGCGAGAAGGACGGCAAGCCCGGCGGCGGACCGCAGAAGGTGGGCGTGCCCATCGTCGATCTCATGACCGGCATGTATGCCGCCGTATCCGTCCTGGCCGCGCTGGCGCGGCGCGAGCACAGCGGAGTGGGCGACTCGATCGACATTGCGATGCTCGACGTGCAGGTTTCCACGCTGGCCAACCAGGCCATGAATTACCTGGTCTCGGGCAAGGTGCCGCGCCGCAACGGCAACGCCCATCCCAACATCCAGCCGCAGGACGTGTACGCCTGCGCCGATGGCGACGTGATCCTGGTGGTGGGCAACGACGGCCAGTTCACGAAGCTGTGCGAGGTCTTCGACCAGCCCGGATGGGCGACCGATCCGCGATTCGCGACCAACGCCCAGCGCGTGCGCAACATCGGCGAACTGTCGGCGCTGCTGCGCGACCAGTTTCTGGAATGGGAGCGCGACAAGCTCATCGCGGCGCTCGACGCGGCCGGCGTTCCCTGCGGGCCGATCAACTCGGTGGCCGACGTCTTCAAGGACCCGCAGGTGAAGGCGCGCGAGCTGCTTCGCCACGTGCCGCACCCGAACGGCGTGGATGCGCCGCAGGTCGCCAGTCCGATGCGCTTCGGCGGCCAGGCGCTGCCAGCGGGCAGCGCGCCCCCGCTGCTGGGCCAGCACAGCGACGCGATCCTGGCCGAGCTGGGCTACGCGAGCGCAGACGTCGAGGCGCTGCGCAAGGCTGAGGTGATCTGATGTCCGGCTCCCTGACCCTGCATTGGTCGCCCAAGTCGCCGTACGTGCGCAAGGTGATGGTCTGCGCGCATGAACTCGGTCTCGTCCCCAGGCTGAACCTGGTGCGCTCGGTGGCCGCCATGCTCAAGCCGAACCCCGCGATCATGGCCGTCAATCCGCTGTCCAAGATCCCGACACTGGTGCGCGAGGATGGCTCGGCATTGTCCGACTCGGTGGTGATCTGCGAATACCTGAACGCCATGGCCGGCGGACCGCTGTTTCCCGCCGAGGGCGAGGCGCGCTGGCAGGCGCTGCACTGGCACGCACTCGGCGACGGCCTGCTCGACGCGCTCATCCTGTGGCGCAACGAGCGCGAGCGCCAGATGCCACTGCAGCCGCTGGTCGATGCATTCGAACTCAAGACGCGAGCCTCGCTGCAATGGCTGGACGCGCAGGCACCTGCACTCGAGGCGGCGCCGCTCTCGATCGGCCAGATCACCGTCGGTTGCGCGCTCGGCTACCTCGACTACCGCTTCGACGCCTTCGGCTGGCGGACGCAGGCGCCCGCCCTGGCACGGTGGTTCGCCGGCCTGTGCGAGCGCCCGTCGTTCAGGGCGACGGAGCCTGCCGACGGCTGACGCGCGGCGCCTCAGCGGTAGAGGTGCTCCGCGTTGGTGCTCAGGACCTGGCGCACCAGCGCCTCGCTGTCGGCCCATTCCATGAACATGTCGAGCAACTGCACCGGGTCTGGTGCCGGCGTCACCCGCAGGTGCGGCCAATCGCTGCCCCAGACCAGACGCTCCGGATTGACGTCAACCATCTTCTCCTGGAACGCCCGCCCGACGCCCCAGTCGCTTTCGTTCAGCAGGTTGCGATAGGCGCACAGCTTGATCCACACCTTGCCGGTTTCGAGCAGCGCGAGCAGCGCCCGGAAGCCGGGGTCGTCGACACCCGCCTTCGCATCGAAGCCGCCCATGTGGTCGATCACGACAGGCACGGGCAGCGCGCGCAGCCGAGGGGCAATGGCCTCGATCGCGGCGCAGTCGGTCCACAGCTCCGCATGGAGCCCGGCATCGGCGAGCTGCGGCGCCAGCGAGAACAGGTCGTCCAGCGAAGCGCTGCCCGCGAAGTTGGAACCGGCGCCGCTGCGATGGCTGAAGCGGGCACCGCGCACGCCCCGCGCCCGCAGGCCGGACCATGCCAGGGGACTGCCGGGCCGCACCACGATCACCCCGCGCAGCGAAGGCTGCGCCGCCAGCGCGTGCAGCAGCAGCGCGTGGTCGTCGCCATAGGCGCTGGGATGCACCAGCACGCCGTTGGTCAGGCCCAGGCGGCGCAGCAGCGCGATGTACTGCGGCTCGATGGCCTCTGGTGGCGTGTAGCTGCGCTCGGCCGCCAGCGGGAAGCGCTCGTACGGCCCGAACAGGTGGGCATGGCAGTCCCAGCTGCCGGGCGCGCCGTCCGTCTTCATCCCAGATCCTCGTGCTGCGGCAGCGCAAAGGCCGGTTGCACGCCATCGGGCAGCGGGATCTCGTGGCAGTTGAGCGTCATGGCGACCATGGTGTAGTAGCCGACCAGGGCGGTGAGCTCGACCACCGTGCGCTCTCCGAATCGCGCCAGCACTGCCGCATAGGTGGCATCCGAGACCGACTTGTCACGGTTCAGCTCCACCGCGTAGCGCCAGATCAGCGCATCGTCCTGCGACATGCCGGGCGGCTCGGCCTGTGCCAGCAACGCCTCGATGATGGAGGGCTCGATGCCGGCCTTCTCGCCCTCGATGCGATGCGCATACCACTCGAAGGGAGAGCGGCATGCGCGTCCCGTCACCAGGATCGCGATCTCGGACAGCCGCGGCGGAAGGGATGTGTCGTAGCGCAGCAATGCACCCAGCGCCTGCCAGCGGTCCGCGAGCTCGGCGTTGTGCAGGACGGCCCGCAACGGGCCCTGGATCTTCCCGCGCGGGCCCGAAACGATCTTGTCGTACACCGCGCGCTGCGCGGTGTCCATGGTGGCGGGGGAAGGAAGTGAGATGCGAGGCATGGCTGGTTCTCGATGTGGGCCGACCCGACGGCCGGCGTGATGCATCGATCATAGGCAGGGGCCCCGCCGCCGTGGCCGGGCGGACGACAACGCTGCTATGCGCAAACCCGCAAACCCGCGCTACCAGGTTTGGCGAGCGCCTTGCAAAGCAGCGTTGACGAATGGCTGCTGGCTGCGGCCGAGCCACCGACCTAGATTCGGCGCTCGATTCAAGCCAACGAAAAGGAGACCCCATGTCATCGATGCGCCCCACGGTCCGCGGCAGTGCCCCCGGCCGCATGCCCACCCCATTGCTTCGGCTTCTGGCCGTTGCATTGATCTGCATCAGCGCCGCGGCGTGCGGTGGCGGCGACGGCCAGGCGGCCGACCCTGGGACGAACGCGGGCGCAGCGGACGATCCTGGTACGCCCGCCGACGGTGCGAAGTCGCCGCTGATCGCGTGCGCGGCGCTGGCGGGCAAGAGCGTGCCGCCATCGTCGATCGGCCTGCCGACGTCGGGCGCGACGATCACCTCGGCGGACCTGATCGCAGCGGCGCCCGAGTCCGTGGGCGCGACCAGCGTCACCCGAGCACTGCCGGAGTACTGCAAGATCCAGGGCGCCATCCTTCCGGTCGATCCGGCGGCCGGACCGATCAAGTTCCAGATCAACATCCCGACCCGATGGAACGAGAAGACCATCCAGGTGGGCGGTGGCGGACTCAACGGGTCCATTCCGGCGAATCTGGCGGCGATCGGAAGCGGTGGCTCGCCCATCAGCGGCGCGTTTCCGCCTGATGCGCCCTACCCGCTGTCCAGCGGCTACGCCATGTTCGGCGGCGATTCGGGGCACCAGGAGTCGGGCACCGTGGCCACCTGGGCCCTCAATCAGGAAGCCTGGGTCAACTTTGGCCATGCCGCGCTGAAGAAGACGCACGACGCAGCCTTCGCGGTCATCCGCGACTTCTATGGATCGAGTCCGCGAACGAGCTACTTCATGGGACAGTCGCAAGGTGGCCGGGAGGCAATGGAAGTTGCCCAGCGCTATCCGGATGACTACGACGGCGTCGTGGCGACGTCACCTCTCATCGGCTACACCGCCCACGTTGTCCACAAGACATTGCTGGCCACCGTGCAGACCGGCGACGGATGGATACCGCCGGCCAAGCAGGCCGCCATCGGCGCCGAGGTGCTCCGGCAATGCGACGGCCTGGACGGACTGATCGACGGCGTCATCGGCAACTATCGGGGCTGCGCGGCGCGCTTCGATCCGCTGCACGTCGCGCAGCCCTATGCGGCGATCCGTTGCCAGGACGGTGCGGACACCGGCAACGACTGCGTGTCCGATCGCCAGATCGCGACCCTCGACCAGATGCATGCGCCGACCAGGTTCGGCTTCGACCTTGCCAACGGGTGGTCGGAGTTTCCGGGCTATGAGGTGGGGCGTGAGTCGGCCGGCGGCTGGCTCAACACGAATCCGCAGCCATCGCAGGCCACCCAGCCCGCATTGGGGCAGCCGGGGGCGACGCTCAGCTACGGGATCATCAAGGACCCGGCCTTCAACCTGGTGAACTTCTCGATCGCCGCATACAAGGACCGGATCATCGAAGCCTCCGCCATCATCGACTCGACCAACACCGACCTGAGCCGGTTCTTCGCGCGTGGCGGGCGGCTCATCATCAAGGCACAGGGCTCGGACTACTCGTCGAACCCGCACACGGTGATGCGGTACTTCGACCAGCTGGTGGCGCGGTTCGGGAAGGAGGCGGTCGACCAGCACGTGCGCTTCTACATGCTGCCCAATGGTGACCACAACGGCGGGGTGCAGAGCCTGCCGGCCGGCACGGCGCAGCCGCAGTACGTCGATCTCGTCAGGATGTCGACCGATTGGGTGGAAAAAGGGATCGAGCCGCCGGATGCGCCGATCGTCAGCGCCATGGCGCCATTGCCGCCCTTCGCCGTGAATGCGACGCGTCCCATGTGCCGCTATCCCGCCTACCCACGCTATGTCGCGGGGGACGCCAGGGAGGCGGGCAGCTACAGGTGCACGGCGCCTTAGCGCGGGGACTTCGGTCCCCCGGAAAACTGCAGGCCCTCAGTCTTCCTTCATGCCAGTCGCCTTGACGACTGCGCCGAGGCGGGCCCTTTCCTCGTCCACGAACTTGACGAAGGCGGCGCGGTCGCCGCCGACGGGTTCGATGCCCATTTCCTTGAGCCGCTTCACGGTTGCCGGGTCCTTCATGGCCTTGTCGACGGCGTCGGCCATCTTGTCGAGAATCGCCGGCGGCGTGCCGGCCGGCGCATGCACGCCGGCCCAGTGCGCGATGCGGATGTCGTCGAAGCCCTGCTCCATCGCAGTCGACAGCTGCGGGTAGGCCGAGATGCGCTGCGTCCACGTGGTCGCCAGGGCCTTGAGCTTGCCGCTGCGAATGTAAGGCAGCACCACGATGCTGGCCTCGGAGGTGGCGTCCACCTGGTTGCCGAGCACGGCGGTGATCGACTCGGACCCGCTCTTGTAGGGCACCACGTCGAGCTTGGCGCCGTGGTCCTTCTCCAGCAGGCCTTCCACGAAGTGGGGCGTGCTGCCGGTGCCGGCCGTCGCGAAGTGGAGCCCCTGGCCCTTCTTCGAGGCGGCAACGAATTCCTTCAGGTCCTTGTAGGGCGCGTCGGCCGGCGCCACGATGACCGATGGCGCAAGGCCGATCATGGCCACCGGCACCAGGTCGCTGTCCTTGTACGGCACGCTCTTGCGGATCATGCTGTTGGACACCACGCCGGCGGCGCTGACCAGGAAGGTGTAGCCGTCGGGCGCGCTCTTGGCCACGACGTCGGTGCCGAGCATGGCGCCGGCGCCGGGCTTGTTCTCGATGACGATCGGTTGGCCGAGGACTTTGGAGGCCCCTTCGGCGGCAGCGCGCGCCATGAGATCGTTGGCACCGCCGGCCGAGAAGGGCACGACGAAGCGGATCGGTTTGGTCGGCCAGGGTTGGGCCTGGGCGGCGGCGGGCAGGGCCATGCCGAGTGCGGCAGCGCCCGCGCAGGCAAGAACGGTGAGCCGGCGGAAGTTCATGCGTATCTCCTGAGTCTTCATGTTGGAATGACTCAAGGATGCCACGCCGGCGCGC
Source organism: Variovorax sp. (assembly GCF_035634955.1). GTDB lineage: Bacteria > Pseudomonadota > Gammaproteobacteria > Burkholderiales > Burkholderiaceae_C > Variovorax. Next base: position 493,217 of record NZ_DASQBZ010000015.1, read on the forward strand.
GAAGGACGGATTTCCGTGCCGCCCCGAGCGGGCCAGCCGGAAAACCGTCCGCATCGACAGGGCCCCGACCCGCCCGCCCCTGTACCGGCGACACGTCGGCGCCGCTGGCACAATGCGTGCTGGGAAACGGTGTCTGACATTCGTCTCCCGCGCGCCCGCCCATGCTGCGTCTCCTGCTCGTTTCCGTCTCCCTGTTCTGCTGCGTCAGCACCGTGGTTGCGCAGCCCATCGACACCCTCAAGCGCATTGCCGACACGGGCACCATCAATCTTGGCCACCGCGAATCCTCTGTACCGTTTTCGTACTACGACAACCGGCGCCAGGTGGTCGGCTACTCGCACGAACTCATGCTGCGCGTGCTGGACGCGATCAAGACCGAGCTGAAGTTGCCGGCGCTGACGATCAAGCTCGTGCCGGTCACGCCGCAGAACCGGATGGCGCTGGTGCAGAACGGCGCGGTCGACATCGAATGCGGTTCCACCACGCACAACCGCGAGCGCGCTCGCCAGGTGGCGTTCTCGGTGTCGATCTTCAAGATCGGCACGCGCCTGATGACGGCGCGCGACTCCGGCATCTACGACTTTCCCGACCTCGCCCGCAAGCGCGTGGTCGTCACTGCCGCCACCACCTCGGAGCGCCTGCTTCGACTGTTCAACGAGGGCATCGGCCGCAAGTTCAGCATCGTGGTCGCCAAGGACCACGACGAGTCGTTCGCGCTGCTGGAGGCGGGACGGGTCGATGCCTTCATGATGGACGACGCCCTGCTGTACGGCGAGCGCGCCAAGGCTCACGACCCGGACCGCTGGGTGGTCGTCGGCTCGCCCATGTCTTCGGAGGTCTACGGCTGCATGATGCGCAGCGGCGACCGCGAGTTCAAGCGCATCGTCGATGCTGCGTTGACGCAGCAGATGCAGTCCGGCGAAGCCATGCGCATCTACGCCAAGTGGTTCGAGCAGCCGATCCCGCCGCGCGGACTGAACCTGAACTGGCCGGCGTCGCCGGATCTGGTGGAGTTGTATCGCAAGCCGAACGACCTGCCGATCGATTGAGCGCGTGCGCGGCCAGAGAAATTTCTTCCGCACCCGCGCCGCCAGGCGCCTGCTGGCCAGCGTCGCGGCCCTGGCGCTGATGGGCGTCAGCGGGGTGCTGTCGTACCGGCAAGGGGAGCAGGCCGGAACACAACAACTGCAGAGCGAGGCGAACCATCGGCTTGACCTGTTCGCCTCGGCGGTGGAAGGCATGGCCAAGCGGCTCGAGCACGTGCCCGCCACGATCCAGCTGAACCCGGAGATCCTGGCGCTGCTGCGCGGACCGGTGTCGCCCGAGCGCGTGGCCGCGGCCAATTCCTACCTGCGCCGGCTCAATGCGCACGTGGGCAGCCTGGCGGCGTTCACGCTGGACGTGCGTGGTGTCGTGGTGGCGTCGAGCAACGACAGCCATCCGGACGACAGCATGCTCGGCACGGACGTGTCGTTCCGCCCGTATTTCCTGGAGGCCTTGTCGGGTCGCGTCGGCCGTCATTTCGCCATCGGCGTGGACGGGCGCATCCCGGGCTACTTCGTCTCCCACCCGATCCGCGACGGCGCGCAGGTGGTCGGCGTGGCCGCCATCAAGATCAGCCTGGATCCGATCGACCAGACCTGGAGCATGGTGGGCGTGCCGGCGCTGCTGGCGGACGCCAATCGGGTGGTGATCCACAGCTCGTACCTGCCCTGGCGCTACACCGCGCTCGCGCCCGTGACGCTCGAGCAGCGCGTGGACATGCAGCTGACGCGGATGTATGCCGACCTGCAGATCCGTCAGTTCCCCATGTCGCCGCGCCTGGACGAGCAGGCCGAGAGCCAGCAGATCGGCGAGCAGCTCGTGCTGACGCGCCCGCTCGACGGCATGGACTGGCGCGTCATGCTGTTCCTGGACCTCAAGGAGGTGCATCACGCAGCGCTCATGCAGGGCGTGATGTCGGCCGTGGCCGCGGCCTTCGTCGTGCTGCTGGTGCTCGTGCTGGTGCAGGCGCGGCGCATCCAGCGGCAGCGGCACGAGGCACGGCGGCTGCTGGAAAGCGCCAACGTCGAGCTGGAGTCGAAAGTCGAGGCCCGCACGCAGGACCTGACCGAGGCCAACGCGCTGCTAAAGCGCGAGGTGCGCGACCGCGAGCAGGCAGAGCAGTCGCTGCGCGCGGCGCAGGATGAGCTGGTGCAGACCGCCAAGATGGCCGTGCTGGGCCAGCTGGCGGCCGGCATCACGCATGAACTGACGCAGCCTCTGGGCGCGGTCCGCACGCTGTCGGGCAACGCGGAGGAGTTCCTGCGCCGCGGCCAGCTCGACCCGCTGGCCGGCAACCTGCAGATCATCGGGCGGCTGACCGACCAGATGGGCAACATCATCCAGCCTCTCAAGGCCTTCGCGCGCAAGTCCGACGCCGTGCATGGTGCCACCGACATCGGGCAGACCCTCAGCAACGCCCTGTTCCTGTACGGCCCGCGCCAGCGCAAGATGAAGGTCGAGGTGATCAATGCCTGCGCCCCCGGAACGGTGTTCGCCTGGTGCGACGCCAACCGGCTGGAGCAGGTGCTGATCAACCTGATCGGAAACGCCCTGGACGCCATGGCCGACACGCCGCAGCCCTGCCTGTCGCTGCGTGCCGGCACGCACCTGCGCATGAACGGCGGCGGGCGCTGGACCTGGATCGACATCGAGGACAATGGCGCCGGCCTGTCGCCCGAGGCGCGCGAGCAGCTGTTCGAGCCGTTCTTCACGACCAAGGCGCCCGGCGCCGGCCTGGGCCTGGGACTGGTGATCTCGCGCGACATCGTCCGCGGATTCGGCGGCGATATCCTGGCGCTCGACCGCCATGGCAGCGGCACCTGCTTCCGGCTGCAGATACCGGCCGAGGCCCCATCGACACCATGAAGCTCTCCGACCTCAGTGTCCTGATCGTGGAGGACGATCCCCACTTGCAGCTCGGCTGCGTGCAGGCCATGCAGCTGGCGGGCATCGTCGTGCGCGCCGTCACCTCGGCCGAGGAGGCGCACGGCCTGGTTGCGCCGGGCTTCGCCGGCGTGGTGGTGACCGACATGCAGTTGCCCGGGCAGGACGGCCTGGAGCTCATCCGGTGGTGCCGCCAGCGCGATGCCGACCTGCCCTTGATCATGATCACCGGCCACGGCGACGTGGGTCTGGCCGTCGAGGCCATGCGCAGTGGCGCCTACGACTTCATCCCCAAGCCGTTCTCGCCCGACGTGCTCGTCGAGGTGGTGCGGCGCGCGCTGGAAAAGCGCGCCCTGACGCTTGAGGTTGCGGCGCTGCGCAAGTCACTCGCCAGCCGCGCGGGCCTGGAGAGCCAGCTGATCGGCAACTCGCCGCAGATGCAGCGCATGCGGCATCTCATCGGCGAGGTGGCCGACTCGCCGGTCGACGTGCTGGTGCACGGCGAGACCGGCACCGGCAAGGAGGTCGTGGCGCAGGCACTGCATACGCATTCGATGCGAAGAAGCAGCCCATTCGTCGCCCTCAACTGCGGCGGCATGCCCGACGCGCTGCTCGACAGCGAACTCTTCGGCCACGAGTCCGGCGCGTTCACGGGCGCGCAGAAGCGGCGCATCGGGAAGATCGAGCACGCGCACCAGGGCACGCTGTTCCTGGACGAGCTCGAATCCATGCCCACCGGCATGCAGATCAAGCTGCTTCGCGTGCTGCAGGAGCGGCGCGTGGAGCGGCTGGGGTCCAACGAAGGCATGCAGGTGGACGTGCGCGTGGTGGCCGCGACCAAGGAAAACCTGCTGCAGCGGGCCAAGGACGGCACCTTCCGGGCGGACCTGTACTACCGGCTCAATGTGGTCACCATCGAGCTGCCGGCGCTGCGCGAGCGCCGCGAGGACATCCCGCTGCTGACCGAGCATTTCATGCTGCTGGCCGCCAGCCGCTATGGCCGGCCGCACCCGGGCGTCACGCAGGACCAGATGCGCCGGCTCATGGCGCATGACTGGCCCGGCAACGTGCGCGAGTTGCGCAACGTGGCCGACTGCCTCGTGCTGGGTATTCCGAGCGGCGTGCTCGGCGCCCAGGCGAACGGCGGCGCCGATGTGGCCGCGCCCTCGCTCACCGAGATGGTCGACGGCTACGAGCGCGACCTGATCGCCGCAGAGCTCAGCCGCAACCAGGGCAACGTCGCGCATAGCGCGCGGGCATTGCGCATACCAAAGACCACACTGGCGGACAAGGTGCGCAAGTACGGCCTGTCCTGAGCGCGCGGCGGCGCGACGGAATTCCGTCTGCGCTCGCGCCCCCGGGTGCGGCTTTCCGTTCCCCGTCGGCGAACGGGTTCCTCGATGCCGTTGATTTGATTGGATTTCTCGCGCGGTGCGGCGCGTGTTCGGCGTGGCACATGCATTGCAATAGGAGAGGCGTCATCGTGTGCTGGCACGACTGGCGAAATCGAACGGCCGGGACTGCCGGCCGATCTTTCGGATGCCCCCGATTCGACGACCCAACGAGGAGTGAAGTTCATGGCAGAAAGACTGAGTAACCTGCGCCTGCTGTTCCTGGCATCGGCCCTGGTCCTGACGGCTTGCGGCGGAAGCGACAACGACCCGCCGCCGGCACCCCCGCCTGGCGGCGAGGTCGAACCACCCGCACCTCCACCGCCGCCTCCTCCGCCGGCACCGCCGCCGAGCAGCTCGAACGTTCCCACGATCTCCCCCGAGGTGGTGGCCGCTGCCGAGAAGATCACGTCGGACGCGCAGGTCGCCGCGGTCGTCCAGGACTTGCTCACGCCCGAGAACGCGAAGGGACGTTTCAACCAGCACATGGAACTGGTGCGCATCGCCTCGCCCTCTCGCTACGAGTACCGCATGGCGGCCGAGATCCACCGCAGGATGGCCGGCGAGTGGGGCTTCTCGCCCGACGAAGTGAAGACGAGTGCCGACGGCAACCTGCCGGGTTCCGACGTGCAGATCGTCGACGGCATGCCGGTCTACAACGCCTGCGTGGAGATCAAGGGGTCCTACTCCAGCACGCCGGGCGCCCAGTCCTACAACGGGCAGTTTCCGAAGGTCCTGGTCGAGTCGCACATCGACGTGGTGAATCCCGAAGTGCTGCCGCCCGACAGCAATCCGTACCAACCGATCCGGCTGCAGCCCATCAGCCAGCCGATCGTCACGCTGCCTTCGGAGCTGGACATGATCGCGGACCAGCTCGCATTCGATGCCGGGGGCCGCATCGTCGAGGACTCCAACTATGCCCAGGCAAGCCGCTGGTTCAAGGACGCCAATGCTGCGCGAGACGGCGGCGGCGTGCGCAGGTATGTGCCGGGCATCGGCGATGCCATGGGCAATACCACTGGTGTGATGACGCTGGCGCAGATGATGAAGAAGCACAACATCAAGCCGGTCTACGACATCTGGATCTGCGGCACCGCGGGCGAGGAAGGCAAGGGCAACCTGGCCGGCATGAAGCAGCTGTACGGCTATGACCAGGATCGCGGGACCGGCACCAACCCGCTGAACTTCGTGACCAACTTCGGCAACGAGGGCGGCGGCTCCATCAACTTCCTCGGCAGCTACCGCTTCGAGATGAAGTACAAGGCGCCCGCGACCCCGGGGCCGAACCAGCCGAGCGCACTCGAGGCGATGGCCGCGACGGTGGCGAAGATCGCCGACGTGAGAACGCCGTCCGAGTTGCGCGAAGGCGCCCCCAGGACCACCTACACCGTGGGGCAGGCCAGCTGCGAGGCGCCGGCCTCCGGCAGTACGGTGGTGCCGAGCTGCACGATCCTGGTCGACATGCGTTCTCCGCTCACCGAGACACTGGACGAGGTGCGCGCCGCGATCGAGCCTTTGTTCCAGGCCGGCGTGAGCGATGAGAACGCGCGCTACGGCGCGGCCGAGGGCAGCGCCCAGGCCGTGACGAAGGAGCTTGTGTGGTTCGGCCTGCGTCCCGCGCACGTCAACCAGGACAAGAGCGACATCGCCATCCAGGCCGGCTGGCAGGCCGCGCAGACCGTGGGCGTGGACAAGCAGACCCAGCTGGACACCGGCGCGGGAAGCCTGAACGACAACGTGCCCGCGGCGATCGGCGTGCCGACCTACAACTGGAACCTGGCGTCGACGGCGGGCAGTGGTGGCACCCACGCATTCTGGGAGTGGAGCACGCGCGGCAATCCAGACATGGAAGCCCTGCGCATCCAGCGCGCGATGACTGCGGCGCTCATCAGCGCCGGCTTCCACGCCGCCGACGGCACCGTCGTGCCGCCATTGGCCGGTCCCATCGGTCCGCGTACGGCACAAGTCCAGTGAGCAAGGAGTTCATGATGAAGAAGACGATTGGTTCGTTTCTGTGCGTTGCCGTTCTGGGTGCCATCGGCGCCCCGGCTCTTGCCCAGACAAGCGGCGGCCTCGTGGTCGAGTTTCAAGGGCCGGGAGGCCACAGCAATGGCAATTACGGGCGCACGAGCGCGCTGCATGCTGCCGGTCGCTCGCTGATCCTGCTGCAGAAGGCCGGCTTGCCGCCCGGCAGCTATACGGTCTCCGCCCTGCAAGGCGGCAACTCGGTCAACAGCATCGCGTCGGACGGCCACTACGAGGTGGCACTGACGGCAGCCGACCCCACGGCGTACGAGGGGCTGGTCGCGCAGGTCACGGCGGCGGCAAAGGCCGGCGCGGATGCCGAGAATGCGTTCCGCGGCGTCAAGGAGGGCGACCTCACGGCCGGCGCACCCGCGACCATCCGCTATACCGTCACGCCGAAGTAGTCGTCTCCAGACCGACGCTACGATGAAGAAGGAGGGGGGCGATCCCCTCCTTTCTTTTGCGCTGTAGTGGTGCGTCTGGCCGCGATCTATCCCCTTTGGCCGAGCCGCAAATACTTCATTCTGGGCATGCCGCAGCCGTGGCCTGCGTCCATCATGGTTGCCTTGCCAAGGAGAACGCCATGCTCGGACTCACCACGCTGGGAACGGTTCATACCCTCGTCTCCCTGGTCGCCCTGGCGGCCGGATTCGGTGCCTTGCTACGGGACGGCCGCATCGATCCTGGCAATTCGCTAGGCAAGGTCTACACCTGGGCAACCGCGCTGACCTGCCTTACCGCACTGGGAATTTTCCAGCGCGGCGGCTTCGGCGTGCCGCATGCGCTGGCCATCGTGACGTTGCTGGTATTGGGCCTGGCGCTGTGGCCAGCCGGCAGCCGCTTGTTCGGCGGGACTTGGCCTTCTGTGCAGACCGTGGCCTTTTCCCTGACCCTGTTCTTTCACATGATTCCAGGGGTGACCGAGACATTCACCCGCCTGCCCGTAGGCAGACCATTCTTCACGGGGCCGGACGACCCGGACCTCCAAATGGTGGTCGGCGTGTTGTTCCTCATATTCCTGGTCGGCTCGGCCTATCAGGTCTGGTGGCTTCGTGGCGCATCGCGATCGCAAGCGGCGCCGCCGCTGCCGGGCGCCCACAACGCAGGCAGCGCGCGCTGACTGGGCGCGCCCGCTCCGCCTACCGCTGTCGCGCGAGATAGGCGCGCACCGCATCGGCAGAGTTGCCGACTGCCTTGACCGCCTCGCGCAATTTCTCCTCGGAGCAGCCGAGGCTGGCGGTCCACGTGCGCACTTCATGCTCCTGTTCCAGCGCGATCAGCTTTCGATCGCTCCCGGTCTTGCTCGGATCGTCCGGCATGGTGATCTCCTGAATCTGCTTCGACGCCGACAGGATGAGCGCGACGGCGCCCGTGGAATGTAGGAACGGTTCACGAACAGGCGTGCGGCACGACCATTCGTGCGATCGGCATTCGGCGACATCCGCGCCCGTCCGCGTCTCACAGGCGCCGCGGCTCGCGCGTCCCACAGTGTCGGCAAACCGAGTGACGAAGACGATGCGCGGTGTCTTGAAGCGAGTGAACACCATGCGCTTGGCGTTCGGTCGTACAGTGCGTCGGGGCGAATCCCCGGTCGCTTTCAATGGACTTTTGCCAAGGAGGCTGAATGAGCACCACCCAAGACTGGATCCGATCGGTTCGCGAGGCCGACAACAGCCGTGCCGACTTTCCGGGCGAGCATTTGCTCGTGCTGGGCGTCGGCATCGCGTTGATGGTCACCGCCGGTCGCGGCGACCGGTCATTTCTCTCGCGTGCATTGATTGGCGCTCTGGCGGGCGCGTTCATCGGGCGCGCGGCCAGCGGGTCCGGCGGCGTGGCGCGCCTGGCATCGCTGATCAACCAGCGGCGCCTGTTCTAGGGCACGCCCGCTGCAGGGCCCCCGGTTCAGCGCTGCGATCCGCGCCGCGGCTCCACAGCGCGATCGCCAGGCCCGACAGCGTGAGAAGTGCGGCCACCCAGCCGAGGGCGGGCAGCCCGGGGCCATGGTCGACCGTCATCCCGCCGGCCCATGCGCCCAGCGCGTTGCCCAGATTGAAGGCGGCGATGTTGAGGCTGGACGCCAGGTTCTGCCCGGCGCCGGCCGCCTGGTCCAGCACGCGCATCTGCATCGGCGCGGCCGTGGCGAAGGCGGCGGCGCCGAGTAGCGCGAAGTACGGCACCGCCGTCCATGCCGACCCGATCGCCCACTGCATGCCAGCCAGCACGATGGCCAATGCCGCCAGCGTGCCCAGCACGGCCGGCAGGGCGCCGCGGTCCGCCAGCCGCCCACCGAGCAGGTTGCCCACGGCGAAGCCGCCACCGAACACCAGCAGCACCGCCGAGACGGCAGCCTGCGGCATGCCCGTCACCTGGGTCAGCAAGGGCTGGATGTAGGTCACCACGGCAAAGACCCCGGCGAACCCGAGCACCGTGAGTGCCAGGCCGCGAAGGACGCCCGGGCGCGCCAGTACCGCCAGTTCTTCGCGCAGCGCGGGCACGGCCCGGTCTTCGCGGATCGCCGGCACCCACCATGCAATGGCGGCGAACGCCACCACGCCGATCAGGCTGACCGCCCAGAACGTGGCCCGCCAGCCGAAATGCAGGCCGATCCATGCGCCGGCGGGCACGCCCAGCAGGGTGGCGGCTGTCAGGCCGGTGAACATGATCGCGATGGCCGAGGCGCGTCGGTCCGGCGCCACGAGCCCGGTGGCGACCACCGAGCCGACGCCGAAGAACGTGCCGTGGGCCAGCGCCGTGAGTACGCGCGCCGCCATCAGCCAGCCGTAACTGGGCGCCACCGCGCAGGCGATGTTGCCGAGCGTGAAGATGGCCATCAGCGCCAGCAGCACCCGCTTGCGCGGCAACCTGCGCATGGCCAGCGTGAGCAGCGGCGCGCCAGCGGCAACCCCCAGCGCATAACCGGAGATGAGCAGGCCGGCGGTGGTCAGCCCGACGTGCAGGTCGGCGCTGACCTGCAGCAGCAGGCCCATGATGACGAATTCGGTGCTGCCGATGCCGAAGGCGCCCGCAGCCAGTGCAAGAAGTGAGATTGGCATGATGCCGCTACTTTGCGGGGCGGCCGCGCTTTTGAATAGACGGCCCTGAAGATTAGGATATGTGAAATCAATTCACAAGAATCCCGCCATGCCCCGCATCGACGTCAACCGCTCCGGCGAAATGGAAGTCTTCGTGCAGGTGTGCGATCGCGGCGGCTTTTCCGCCGCCGGCCGCGTGCTGGGCATGACCCCATCGGCCGTCAGCAAGCTGGTCGCCCGGATGGAGGCACGTCTGGGCGCGCAGCTGGTGCGCCGTTCCACTCGCGCCTTGCAGCTGACACAGGAGGGCGAGCAGTTCTACGAGCGCAGCGTGCGCGTGCTGGCCGACATCGACGAGGCCGAGCGCAGCCTTGGCGCGGCCAGCGCGCCGCGCGGACGCGTGGCGATCAACGCCAGCAGCGCCTTCGGGCACCTTGTCATTGCGCCCCTGCTGCCGCGCCTGGCTGCGCTGTATCCGGAACTGGCCATCGACATGGCGGTCACCGACCGCGTGGTGGACCTGCTGGAGGCGCGGGCCGACATCGCCGTGCGCTGGGGGCCGCTGCCGGCGTCGGACCTCGTGGCGAGGCCGCTCGGTGCCACGGCGCAGTCGGTCGTGGCTTCCCCGGGCTACCTCGCGCGCTGCGGCACGCCGCGCCGGCCCGAGGATCTGGGCGCGCATCGGCGGCTCGACTTCAGCTACCGGCGCCGGGTGCCGGACTGGCCGTTCGTGGTGCAGGGCGAGGCAGTGACCATGCCGACGCAGGCCAGCCTGCGCGCCGGCGACGGAGAAACCCTGCGCATGCTGGCGCTGGCGGATGCCGGCCTGGCGCGCCTGTCCAACTACCAGACGCATGACGACTGCGAAGCGGGCCGCCTGGTGCGGGTGCTCGAAGACTTCAACCCGCGCGAGCTCGAGCCGATTCACGCGGTCTATCTGGGGCGGCCCGGACGCCTGCCGGCCCGGGTGCGGGTGGTGCTCGACTTCCTGCAGGCGCACGTGCGTGGCGACCCGCGTTTCGAGCGCACGGACGGTTGAGCGCCTCGAAGGCGCGGCCGGAAGCGCTACCGGCTTGCCCGCCGCCCCCAGCCGTACCAGGCACCGACCAGCACGGGAATGCCCAGCGCGATCCAGGCCAGCACGTCGCCTGCGCCGCCGTCGCTGAACAATGCGGAGACCAGGCCCACCGCGGTCAGGAGCCCGAGCACGATCGGCCAGCCCCAGAGGCGCCAGAACGGCATGGACGGCCTGTCGTGCTGGAGCGTCGTGTGGCGATGGCTCATGCGCTGGTCCCCAGCGATGAAGCCTGCCCCGCTTCAGCGCGGCTGCGGGCCGCGTGGCCGGCCAGTCCCGGCTCGCCCAGCGGCGGCACGGCGCCGGGCGATGGCCCGGCGCGCGCCTCCTTGGGTGCATGCACATGCGTCGGGTCGCCCCGCTTGAGCCACAGGTACAGGCCGCTGCCCAGCACGATGATGGTGGCGATGTCGAGCACCGCCCAGATGATCTGCATCGGCATGCCGCCGTAGTCGCCGAAGTGCAGCGGCTGCGACACCAGCAGCGCGGTCAGGTACCAGGGCAGCGCCGGGCTGGCGGTGACGGCATTGGTCTTCGCGTCGACCAGCACGGGATGCAGCAGCTTCGAGGTCAGCGGTTCGTTGCCGCGCAGGAACACGGTGTTGTGGTGCGGGCTGGAAAACGCGGTGCCGGGAAAGGCGATGAACGACGGCTTGGTATGCGGCGCCGTGGCCAGGGCCACGTCCAGCGACTTCTGCACCGATGCGCGCTCGGCCGCCGGCACCAGCGGCTGGCCCTGGTAGGGCTGCAGGATGTGGCTGAGCTGGTCGTACTGCCAGTACTTGATGAGCAGGTCGGCCCAGGTGTTGATCATGCCGGTGGCGCCGACCACGAAGGCCCACACCAGCGTCACGATGCCCAGCAGGTTGTGCAGGTCCAGCCATTTCAGGCGCGTGCGGCGCTCGCGGCGCACCGTGCCGAACTCGAGCTTGCGCATGAAAGGCGAATACAGCACCACGCCGCTGACGATGGCCACCAGCAGCAGCAGGCCCATCAGCCCCAAAAAGAGCTTGCCCGGCAGGCCGGCGAACAGGTCGACATGGAGCTTGAACATGACCCACATGAAGCCCTCGTCGAACTTCGGCTGCGCCAGCACCTGGCCATTGCGGGCGTCCACGGCGACCGACTTGAAGTCGTCCGTCGGCGCCGGCGTCGGCGTCAGGGTGACGAACCAGACGCGGTCGTCGTCCTCGTCGGGCGAGACGAACTGCACCACCCGGTCGGGATGCAGCGCGTGGGCGTTGCGGATCACCTCGTCGAGGCTGACGCGCTGACGGTCCGCCTCGCCGGTCATCGGCGGCGCCTCCACCTCGGTGCCCAGCAGATGCCCGATCTCGTGATGAAAGATCAGTGGCAGTCCGGTGACGCAAAGAAGCAGCATGAAGGCGGTGCACACCAGGCTGCTCCACTTGTGGATCCAGCTCCAGGACTTGATGGCTTTGGCTTTCATGCTGCGTGGTCTTTCATGGGCTGCGAGGCGCGGCGGGGCTGCGTCGGTACGTCAGAAGCGGTAGGTGGCGCTGGCGACCGCCGTGCGGCCGGCGCCCCACCAGCAGTCGCCGCGCGACAGGCAGGTGCTGAAGTAGTTCTTGTCCGTCAGGTTGTTGACGTTCAGGGCCAGGCGCCAGCGCGGATTTTCCCACGCGATCATGGCGTCGAGCAGCGTGGCGCTCGGCACGCGCGGGCCAACGCCGTACGACAGGTCGCGGAACGAGCTCAGGTAGCGCACCCCGGCGCCGACCGAGAAGCCGCCGGTGTCGCCAACGGCGAAACGGTACTTTGCCCAGACGCTTGCCTGATGCTCGGGCAGGCCTTCGATGATGTCGTCCACGTCCGTGTACGTATAGTTGGCGATCAGGTCCATCGCGCTGCCGATACGTCCGCGTGCTTCGAGTTCGACCCCGCGTGCACGGGTGTCGTCGAGCTGCTCGATCACCTCCGGCATGGGCGAGGTCGTGCGTTCCTTCTCGCGCAGGTCATAGACGGCGGCGTTGAAGGCCAGCGCCTGCTGCTTCGGCTCGTACTTGACGCCCAGTTCCCATTGCTCGCCGCGCAGCGGCTTGAGCAACTGCCCGTTCTGGGGCGATTGCGGCGTGAACGACTCGGCATAGCTCACATAGGGCGACCAGCCGGCGGGATGCGCATACAGCAGCGCAAAGCGCTTGGTGGTCGCGTCGTCGTCCTGCTCGATCGAATCCTCTGCACCGGACGTGGTCTGGTCGTATCGCAGACCGGCCAGGAACACCCAGTTGTTCCATTTCATCTGGTCCTGGACGTAGTAGCCCTGGCTGTCCTGCCGGGTGCGCGGCAGCGGGTCGCGCGTGGCCGGCAGCTGCAGGTTGCCGTAGACCGGCGCATAGGCGTCGATCTCGCTGTAGCCGACCGTGCCGCCGTACACGTTCTCGCGCTGGCGCGAGAAGTCGGCGCCGATCAGCAGCGTGTGCTGCAGCGCGCCGGTGGCAAAGCGCCCCGTGACGTTGTTGTCCATCACGTACATCTCGTTCTTGGTCAGCTGGTAGTCCAGGTAGCGGCCGAGGATGCGCTTGTTGATCGGATCGGACCCCCAGCCGCCGGGGATGGTGAAGGAGTCGCCCCAGTGGTAGCGGTTGTCGTTCTCGTTCTTTGCCCAGCGGAAGTTCTGGCGGAACGACCAGGCATCGTCGAAGCGGTGCTCGAACTGCCAGCCGAAAGTGGCGCGCTCGCTGTCGTAGTAGTCGCCCGGTTCGCCGATGAAGCGGCTGCGCGGCAGCTGGCCGTTGGGGTTGCCCAGCAGCGTGCCCTCCCAGGGGAAGAACTGGGAGCTGCTGCCGCTGCTGTCCTTCTGGTAGAGCGCCTGCAGCGTCAGCGAGGTGGCGCCGCTGGGGCGCCAGGTCAGCGACGGCATCAGCACCGTCCGGTCGTCCGGCACGTAGTCGACCTGGGTGTCGGACTTGCGCGCCAGGGCCACCAGCCGGTACGACCAGTCGCCGTCGGCGCTCAGGGCGCCGGTGAGGTCGGTCTGGATCTGCTTGCGGCCATAGTTGCCCAGTTCGACGCCCACTTCACGTTGCGTCTCCACCTGGGGGCGCTTGCTGACCATGTTCACGATGCCGGCAGCGGTGCCCGAGCCGAACAGCATGCCGGAGGGCCCTCGCAGCACTTCGACACGCTCGAGCGTATAGGGCTCGGTGCGCGTGGTGCTGGTGTAGTAGCCGTAGTTCTGGCGCAGGCCGTCCAGATAGACGTCCGGGTAGCTGCCGCGGATGCGGACCGAATCGGTGCGCGCGTCCAGGCCATACGCGTCGGAACGCACGCCGGCCGAGTAGTTCAGGGCGTCCTGCATGTTGGTGACGCCGCGGTCCACCAGTTCGTCGCGCGGCACGATGGTCACCGATTGCGGCGTCTCCGACAGCGGGGTGTCGGTCTTGGTGGCGCTGATGGCGTTCTTCGCGCGGTAGCCGATCACCGGTGTGGCCGCGGTTTCCGGCACCGCGTCGGCATTCACGCGCACTTCGGGCAAGGTGCCGGCCGGCGTGGCCTGCACCTGCGACTGGGCCCAAGCCGGGGCGGCGGCGGCCAGCAGGCTGGCGAGCAGGGTCATCGGGTGCTTGTGAGGGGCCCAGGCAGCCTTCATGAGTCGTTTCTCCTCGAGTTTCTTGTGCGGAACCAAAAATGATAGCCATTCGCATTCCATTTTTTGTGGAATGTCAGCAACGATGGGCGGGAATTGGCGCGAAGCGCGTGGCGAGACGCCGCGGCACGAGGGAGAAAAACAACACGCCGGCAGGCTTTGGCGCTTGGCGCCATGATGGCGGCCATGTCTGCCGCCATGCCACCGCTTTCCATCCTCGACCTGTCTCCGATCTGCGAAGGCGGGGACGCCGCCCAGTCGTTCCGCAACTCGCTCGCGCTGGCGCAGCACGGCGAGCGCCTGGGCTACAGGCGCTACTGGATGGCCGAGCACCATGGCATGCCCGGGATCGCCAGCGCGGCCACGGCCGTGCTGCTGGCCCACGTGGGCGCGGGCACCTCGACCATCCGCATCGGCGCCGGCGGGGTGATGCTGCCGAACCATTCGCCGCTGGTCATCGCCGAACAGTTCGGCACCCTCGAATCGCTCTATCCCGGCCGCGTCGACCTGGGCCTGGGCCGCGCGCCGGGCTCGGACCAGCGCACCGCGCGCGCCCTGCGCCGTGATCTCGACAGCAATTCCGAACAGTTCCCGCAGGACGTGCTCGAGTTGATGGACTTCCTGTCCAAGGAGCCGCGGCAGCCGGTGCTGGCGGTGCCGGGCCGGGGGCTGGAGGTTCCGATCTGGATCCTCGGGTCGAGCACCTTCGGCGCGCAGCTGGCGGCGCACCTGGGCCTGCCGTACGCCTTTGCATCGCACTTCGCGCCGCAGCAGATGATGCAGGCCATCGAGATCTACCGCAGCACATTCCGCCCCTCGGCGCAGCTGGCCAAGCCGTACGTGATGCTCGGCTTCAATGTATTCGCGGCCGAGACCGACGAGGCGGCCGAACTGCTGGCCAGCTCATGGCAGCAGGCCTTCGTCAACCTGCGCAGCGGCCGGCCCGGACGCCTGCCGCCGCCGGTGCCGGGGTACCGGCAGCGGGTCGGGCCGGCGGAGAACATGCTGCTCGACACCGTACTGTCATGCGCCGCGGTCGGTTCGCCACAGACGGTGCGCGCCGCCGTCGAGGCCTTCGTGGCGCGCACCGGGGCCGACGAGCTGATGGTGACGTCGCAGATCTTCGAGCCGGCGGCGCGGCTGCGCTCCTACGAACTGCTGGCCCAGCAGTGCATGAAAGCCTGAGCAGGCCCGGCCGCTCGCGCCGCCGGCCCCGCGGCGGCCATGTTCAGTGCACGAGCAGGGTGAAGGGCCAGACGTAGGCCTGCAGCGTCACCAGGATGCCGACCAGCGACGCCAGCGCGATCGAGTGGAAGAACACGAAGCGCAGGATGTCGCCCTCGTGGTTGAACCAGCGCGTGGCAGTGGAGGCGACCACGATCGACTGGGCGTCGATCATCTTGCCCATCACGCCGCCCGAGCTGTTGGCCGCGCCCATCAGGTTGGCCGACAGGCCCAACTGCTCGGCCGCCACCTTCTGCATGCCGCCGAACAGGACGTTCGACGCCGTGTCCGAGCCGGTCAGCGCCACGCCGAGCCAGCCCATCAGGGTGCCGAAGAACGGATAGAAGACGCCGGTGTTGGCGAAGGCCAGGCCGAGCGTGGTGTCCGTGCCCGAGTAGCGCGTGAGCGTGCCCAGCGCCAGCATCAGCATGATGGTCAGCAGCGAATAGCGCACCAGCCAGATCGTGCGGCCGAAGGTGCGCACGATCTGCAGCGGGTTGTACTTCATGAGCACCCCGCCGACGATGGCCGCCAGCAGGATGGCGGTGCCGGTCGCCGACAGCAGGTTGAGCGTGTAGACGGCACTTTCCTTGGTCGGCGCGGTCACCACCGGCGGCACCTTCTCCACCATGTTGTGCAGCCCGGCGATCGGGAAGTTCGGCGAGTACAGGCCGTTGAGCCAGCCCTTGACCGACGGCAGGCCCCAGATGAACACGAACACCGACAGGATGACCCACGGCATCCAGGCACGGACCAGCTCGGCGGTGCCGTGGCGCGTCACCGGCGCCGGGGGTTTGGTCTCGCCGGCGCTTATGTCCTTGCCGCGCAGCGAGGCCGACGTCCAGATGGTGCGCGGCTGCCACACCTTGAGGAAGGCGACCAGGCAGACCATCGAGACGATGGCCGCGATGATGTCCACCAGCTCGGGTCCGATGAAGTTCGACACCAGGTACTGCGGGATCGCGAACGACAGGCCCGCAACCAGGATCGCCGGCCAGATCTCGGCCATGCCCTTGCGCCCGGCGAACGCCCAGATCAGCCAGAAGGGCACGAGCAGCGAGAAGAAGGGCAGCTGGCGGCCGATCATTGCCGTGACTTCCATCAGGTCGTAGCCGTGCACCTTGGCCAGCGTGATCACCGGCGTGCCCAGCGCGCCGAAGGCCACCGGCGCCGTGTTGGCGATGAGCGACAGGCCCGACGCCGCCAGCGGCGAGAAGCCCAGGCCGATCAAGATGGCCGCGGTCACCGCCACCGGGGTGCCGAAGCCGGCTGCGCCCTCGAAGAAGGCGCCGAAGCAGAAGGCGATCAGCAGCAGCTGGATGCGCCGGTCCTGCGTGATGCCCGACAGCGAATCCTGCAGCACCTTGAAGCTGCCGTTCTGTTCGGTCAACTGGTGCAGGAAGATGATGTTCAGAACGATCCAGCCGATCGGCAGCAGGCCGGTCAGGCCGCCGAGCATCGCGGCGCGGCCGGCCATGTCCGCGGGCATGCCGTAGGCGAAGATCGCCACCAGCAGCGCGGCGACCAGGCCCATGCCGGCGGCGATGTGCGCCTTGATGTGGAAGAAGCCGAGCGCGGCCAGCATCACCACCACCGGGATGGCCGCGAGGGCGGTGGAGATGAACATGTTGCCCAGGGGGTCGTAGATCTGCTGCCAAGGCATGGCGGATTCTCCTTGTCGAAATGTTGTTAGGCGGAGCGCGACAGCGCCGCCGCATCGCGCGGCGGCCGGGCGAGATTATCGTGAGTGAGCGCTTCTGTGCGCGCCGGGCCGCGTCGCCGATGTGTCAGGGCGTGTGCGCCCAGGGCAGCGCGGACGCGATCACGCCGCCGCCCAGGCACACGTCGCCGTCGTACAGCACGGCCGACTGGCCGGGCGTGACGGCCCACTGCGCCTCGTCGAAATCCAGCTGCAGCGGCGCCGTGCCGTCCGCCGGCCCCGCCGGCATCTGGCACGCGGCATCGGCCTGGCGGTAGCGGGACTTGGCGCCGTAGCGGCCCGGCGCCGGCGGTTCGCCCGCCACCCAGCTCAGGTCGTCGGCGGCCAGCGAGCGCGAGAGCAGCCAGGGGTGGTCGTGTCCCTGCACCACCCACAGCGTGTTGCTGTCCATGTCCTTGCGCGCGACGAACCACGGAGCATGTTCGCCGCCGCCGCGGGCGGCGCCTTTTTCCTTGATGCCGCCGATGCCCAGGCCCTGGCGCTGGCCCAGGGTGTAGAAGGACAGTCCCTGGTGCTGTCCGAGCACGCGTCCGCGGTCGTCGCGGATCGGCCCGGGCGCCTTGCTGATGTAGCGGTTGAGGAACTCGCGGAACGGCCGCTCGCCGATGAAGCAGATGCCGGTCGAGTCCTTCTTCTTTGCGTTCGGCAGCCCGATCTCGTCGGCGATGCGCCGCACCTCGGTCTTGCGCAGCTCGCCCACCGGGAAAAGGGTGCGCGCCAGCTGCTGCTGGTTGAGGCGGTGCAGGAAGTAGCTCTGGTCCTTGGCGGGATCGAGCCCTTTGAGCAATTCGTGGCGTCGCGTGGCCTCGTTGAACCGCACGCGCGCGTAGTGGCCGGTGGCGATCCGCTGCGCGCCCAGGCGCATGGCGTGGTCCAGGAAGGCCTTGAACTTGATCTCGGCGTTGCACAGCACGTCCGGGTTGGGCGTGCGGCCCGCCTGGTATTCGCGCAGGAACTCGGCGAAGACGCGGTCCTTGTAGTCGGCCGCGAAATTGACATGCTCGATCTCGATGCCCAGCACGTCCGCCACGCTGGCGGCGTCCACGAAGTCGATGTTCGACGAGCAGTACTCGCTGTCGTCATCGTCCTCCCAGTTCTTCATGAAGATGGCGACCACCTCGTGGCCCTGCTTCTTGAGCAGGTACGCCGTGACGGCCGAGTCGACACCGCCGGACAGGCCGACGACCACCCGTTGCTTCGCTTGCGTGCTCATGGGCGATATTGTCCCTGCGCCGGCCGCTCCATGCCTGGGGCGGGACATGCCGCGGTGCGCCCGGCCGCGGTTCAGTCCGCGGCCAGCACCGACGGGTCGACGTGGATCAGCGACAAGGGGTGGCGTGCGCCGGCGAGATGGTCCTCGACGCAGCGCAGCAGCAGCGGGCTGCGGTGACGCGCCCGGCTGGCGCGGATCTCCTCTGGCGTCAACCAGAGCGTGCCGAGGATGCCGGTGTCGAGCTCGCGGCCGGGCACTCGCTCGCCGAGCTCGCCGCAGAAGGCCATGCGCAGGTAGGTGGTGTCGTGCCCGTCGCGCTGGCGCGCCCGTGCCATGTAGATGCCGACCAGGCCGGTGGGGCGGAACAGGTGGGCCGTTTCCTCCAATGCCTCGCGCGCGCACGCCTGGACGGGCGTCTCGCCGGCCTCGAGATGCCCTGCCGGGTTGTTGAGCATGCGGCCCGCGGGCGTGTCCTCCTCGACCAGGAGGAAGCGTCCGTCCCGCTCGATGACCGCCGCCACGGTGACGTTGGGCTTCCATCGCGGCGCGGTCATGCGTCCTCTTGCTGTTGCTGGCTGAGATGCTTCATGGTGCTGCAGTTGAGCTTGGGCAGCAGCAGTATGACGGTGCAGCCGGCATTCTCGGCGCTGTCGATCTCCACGCTGCCTCCGTGGCGCTGCGCCACCGTACGCACCAGCAGCAGGCCCAGGCCCACACCGTGCACGCCCGGGTGCGACTCGCGGTGCAACCGATGGAAAGGCTGGAACAGTTGGCTCTGCTGTTCGGCCGCGATGCCCGGGCCCTGGTCGCGCACGGAAATCGCCCACCTGTCGCCGCGATCGGCAATGCCGCAGGCGATCTCGGCACCGGCCGGCGAATACTTCAATGCGTTGCCCAGCACGTTGGTCAGGGCGCGGGCGAGCAAACCGCGATCGCCGGCGCAGGGGGCTTCGTCCGGGCCGGCGCCGAGCACGATGCGCACCTCGCGCCGGCGCGCCTCGTCCCAGGCGTTGTCGATGGCCTGCATCAGCGACTCGTTCAGGTCGAGCACCTCGGCCTTGAAAGGCTGCGCCTCGGCGCGCGCCAGGTTGACGAAGCCGTCGGCCAGCTCGAGGCCAGTCTGGGCATGGCGCTCGATGCGCTGCAGCAGCAGCTCGCGCGGCAGCATGGCGGGGCGGGCGCGCGCCAGTTCGATCACCGTGAGGATGGACGCGCTGGGCTCCCGGATGTCGTGCGAGATGAAGCGCAACGCCTCGTCGCGCTGGCTCTGCGCGCGGCGCATGCGGGTGATGTCCACCAGCGAGATCATCCAGCCGGAATGGATGCTCTCGGCGGTGAAGGTCGGCGCGCAGCGCAGCAGGAGGATGCGCCCGCGGGCGTCTTCCCCTTCTCCGGCGATCGGCGCGGGCGCGTCCTGGCGCAGGGCCTCGGGCGCCAGCATGCGGGCGCCGTTGTCGCGCGAGCGGATGTCGGCCAGCAGATCCTGGGCATCCTCGCCCTTGAGGGCTTCGGCAGTGCGCCCCCAATGTGCCGCCGCGGCCCGGTTGGCCATGAACACCTTGCCGCGCCGGTTCAGGATCAGGGTGGCATCGGGCAGGCGGTCGACGCCATCGCGGACGAAGCGATGCAGGTCACGCACGCGCCGCATGGCCAGCGCGGAGGCGTCGAAGTCGCGATCGAGGAAGTCGCCATCGGCCTGTTCGTCGCGCGGCAGGGACAGGCCCGCCAGCACTGTGTTCAGCTCTCGGGTGCCGCGCTGCAGAAAGCGGTGCGCCGCCGTCAGGCGCATCAGGCTCCACAGGGGATAGACGAGCAGCAGGCCGCCGAGCCCGGCAGCGGACGTGAAGCGCAGACCGATCCACGGCTGGGCCACCTGCACGCCCGTGCGCGCGACCAGGACCGTCAACAGCAGCACGAACACGCCCAGCGGCCCCAGCCAGAGCAGGCCCAGGAGGACGATGGCCAGCGGCACCAGGTTGAATGCCAGGTTCTGCCAGGTCGACGCCGAGGCGATGTGCTGGCCCGCCAGCAGCGCCTGCAGTTCGGTGGCGAAGATCTCGACACCCGGAACCAGGCCGTACTGCCTGGGCGCCGGGCTGGCGAACACGTCCGCAAGGCTCGCGTCGGTCGCGCCGATCAGCACGTAGCGGTTCTTGAAGACTTCCGGCGGCACGTTGCCGCGCAGCACGTCGATGTACGACACGGTCCGGTGCGAAGACGACGGGGCATGGAAGACGATGGCGTCATGCGCGGTGCGTGCCCAGCGTGCGGCCGGGGGCGACGTGGCCCCGCCGGCCGCGGTTTCGGGCTGCGGTGCGACCGGCTGGCCGCTGCCGGCCTGCGCCAGCGCCAACGCGAAGCTGGGCCACTCGCGCCCGGGAAAGCCCTCGCGCTGGTAGACCCCCTGGACGGTGCCGTCGGCGTCGAGCGAAAGGTGCGCGTGGCCCAGGCCGGCCGCAGCCGCCGCGAAGGCCGGGGCCGGCAGCATTTCCTTCTGCGTCTCGCCATGGCGACCACTCACCTGCACCGCCATCGGCAGGATGACGCAGCCGGCGTCCCGGATGCGGTGGGCCAGCAGCGCGTCGTCATCGTCAGGGGCATCGTCCTCGCCGCCGAGCAGCAGGTCGAGGCCGATGCAGCGCGGCCCTCCCCGGGCAATGCGGCGCAGCACCTCGGCATGGAGCGCGCGGCGCCAGGGCCAGCGGCCGATGGCGTCCATGCTCCGTTCGTCGATCGCGACGATGACGATGTTGTCGCTGGCGTCCGGCCGCACCAGGTTGAGCGCGCTCTCGCGCAACAGGCGGTCGGCCCGAGGCAGGCTGTTCGAGGCGGTCAGCGTCGCAACCAGCCCGAGCAGGCCGACGGCCAGCACCAGCCAGCCCAGGCGTCGTCGCGCCAGGCCGACCAGGCGCTGCGCGGGCGTCGGGCGAGTCACCGGGGGCGATGGAACGGAGAGTGGCATGTGGGTGGCAGATGGGGCGCGCAGGTGGTGGGACGGGCGGTACGCCGCGCGAACGCGGTCAGTCCGCGCTGCACGGCCGGCAGCCGGCGTCGGCCGAACGAATCAGCCGCGGATGCTGGCGACGACGCCTGGCGTTGCCGGGTCGAAGATCTGGCCGCGTCTGCGCATCAGCGTGCGCGGCGCTGCACCGGGTGCGTCCGCACCGTTGCCCACCAGCGGCTGTGCTGGCCTCGGGGCCGGCGAGTCGTCATCGGTCGGCACGTCGAGCACACTGCCGTCCATCAGGTCGACCTTCACGCTGTTGCCGGCGGCCTCGGCCGCCGGCGGCCCGGCATCCGGCTGGCTGTGCAGCGCGGCGGCGCTGCAGGCGCACGAGAGAAGCAGGCCGCCCAGGCCGGTGCAACACCGCCGGAACGCGGTGTTCATCAGGTGCTCCTGATGCCGGCCTCTGCGTCGGCTTCGTCGGCGCCGTACGGCGACATTCCGGTGTCGACGGTCTCCAGCCTGTAGCCCAGGCCATACACGGCGGACAGCAGGAAGCCGTTGGCCGGCCGCAGCGAAAGCTTGGTGCGCAGGCGCGAGATGTGTGTGTCGAGCGAGCGAGAGGGCTCGTCCGGCCCGCGGCCCCAGACGGCTTCGCGCAGATGCTCGCGCGACAGCAGTCGTCCCATGTTCTGGAACAGGAACAGGGCCAACTCGTACTCGCGGTGCTTCAGGTCGACCGGCGCGCCATCGACATGCAGCGTGCGCGATTGCGGGAAGAAGTGGTAGGTGCCGAACTGCAGTTCGACTTCGTGCTGGCTCGGGTAGGCGCGCCGCAGGAGGGCGCGCACCCGTGCCTGCAGTTCGGCGGCGCGGATCGGCTTGACCATGAAGTCGTCGGCGCCGGCGGCCAGTCCTTCGACCAGGTCCGCTTCGTCGCGGCGGTTGGTGACGAAGAGAATCGGCATCCGGCTGGCCAGGTCCTCACGGACCCATTTCACGATGGACGGACCCTGGATGTCAGGCAGGGTCCAGTCGAGGATCAGAAGGTCGAAGGACTGGACGCGCAGGTCGCGCATCAGCGCCTTTCCTTCCGTGTAGGCGTGGCATTCATGGTCGATGCCGTTCATGGTGTGGCGGATCAGTTCGATCTGCGACACCTCGTCATCCAATGTGGCTATGCGCATTGTTTTTCCGTCCCTTTTTTGCTAGTTGTGCTACGCAGTCTAAATCTGCGAAGCCGGCCATGTTCCAGCGATCCAGTTGCGATTGTCAACTCTTGCGCCAAATGTCACGATGGCTACGATCATTGTCCACGGGCTGTGAGAAACGTCGGACACCCTTTGCGGAAGCGGCGTTAGCGGCCACATTTACACACTTGTCTCAGGTCAAGAAACCCTTCGCGGTCTTCAGGTAAGCTCCCGGCCGATTGGGTTGAGTCCCCAGCCCGGAGGAGGTTGCTATGTTGATTGGCGTGCCCGCCGAGACAGTGGCGGGCGAAACCCGCGTGGCCGCAACGCCCGAGACGACCAGGAAGCTGGTCGCGTCCGGCCATGTCGTGCAGGTTCAATCCGGTGCCGGCCTGGCCGCGTCCGTCACGGACGAGGCTTATCAGGCTGCAGGTGCCCAGATCGTGGACGCAGCTGCGGCCCTGGGCGCGGAAATCGTGCTCAAGGTCCGCGCGCCCTCGCAGGAAGAGGCTTCCCGCATGAAACCCGGCGCGGTCGTGGTGGGCATGCTCAACCCGTTCGATGCCGAGGGCCTGCAGCGCCTGGCGACGGCGGGGCTGACCGCGTTCGCCCTGGAGGCCGCGCCGCGGACCACCCGGGCGCAGAGCATGGACGTGCTGTCGTCGCAGGCCAATATCGCCGGCTACAAGGCGGTGATGATGGCTGCCGACAAGTACCAGCGCTTCTTCCCGATGCTGATGACGGCCGCCGGCACGGTCAAGGCCGCGCGCGTGGTCATCCTCGGCGTGGGCGTGGCCGGGCTGCAGGCCATTGCCACGGCCAAGCGCCTGGGCGCGGTGATCGAGGCGTCGGACGTGCGTCCGAGCGTCAAGGAGCAGGTCGAGTCGCTGGGCGGCAAGTTCATCGACGTGCCGTACGAGACGGCTGAGGAAAAAGAGGCCGCAGAGGGCGTGGGCGGCTATGCCCGGCCCATGCCGCCGTCGTGGCTCGCGCGCCAGCAGGTCGAGGTGGCCAAGCGCGTGGCGCTTGCCGACGTGGTCATCAGCACGGCGCTGATCCCGGGCCGGGCTGCGCCGACGCTGATCAGCGAGGAAATGGTCAAGTCGATGAAGCCGGGCTCGGTGATCGTCGACATCGCGGCCGGGAAGGGGCCCGGCGGCGTGGGCGGCAACTGCCCGCTCTCCGAGGCCGACAAGACGGTGACCAGGCACGGCGTGACGATCGTCGGCGAGACCAACCTGCCGGCCCTGGTGGCGGCCGATGCGTCGTCGCTGTATGCGCGCAACGTGCTGGACTTCCTCAAGCTGGTGCTGCCCAAGGAGGGCGGCTTCAAGGTCGACCTCGAGGACGACATCGTTGCCGCCTGCCTGGTGGCGCAGGCCGGCCAGGTCACGCGGGCGAAAGCCTAGTCAAGCACGAAGACACAGCGGAGAACAGCCATGGATCCCGTCAGCCATACCGTCATCAACCTGATCATCTTCGTGCTGGCCATCTACGTGGGCTACCACGTGGTGTGGACCGTCACGCCCGCGCTGCACACGCCGCTGATGGCGGTGACCAATGCCATCTCGGCCATCGTCATCGTCGGGGCCATGCTGGCGGCGGCGCTCACCGAGACCTGGGTCGGCAAGGGCATGGGCGTGTTGGCCGTCGCGCTGGCCGCGGTCAATGTGTTCGGTGGCTTCCTTGTCACGCGGCGCATGCTCGAGATGTTCAGGAAGAAAGAGAAGAAAGCGCCTGCGCGCGCCGAGGGAGCCTCGAAATGAGCATGAACGTCGTCACGCTGCTGTACCTCGTGGCCAGCGTGTGCTTCATCCAGGCACTCAAGGGCCTGTCGCACCCGACCACGTCGATTCGCGGCAACCTGTTCGGCATGGCCGGCATGACCATCGCCGTGCTGACCACGGCGGCGTTGATCGTGCAGCTGGCCGGCGGCAAGGCCAGCGGCATGGCATGGGTGCTGCTGGGTCTGGTGGTCGGCGGCGGCTACGGGGCCTGGCGCGCCAAGACGGTCGAGATGACCCAGATGCCCGAGCTGGTGGCCTTCTTCCACAGCATGATCGGCCTGGCGGCGGTGTTCATCGCCATCGCCGCCGTGCTCGAGCCATGGGCGTTCGGCATCACGGCCGCGCCGGTGGCCGCGGCGGTGGGGGTGAACACGCCCGACGGTGCCTACATCATCGACGGCTTCCTGCGCTATGCGATCCCGGCGGGCAACCGGCTTGAGCTCTTCCTGGGCGCGGCCATCGGCGCGATCACCTTCAGCGGCTCGGTGATCGCCTTCGGCAAGCTGTCGGGCAAGTACAAGTTCCGCCTGTTCCAGGGCGCGCCGGTGCAGTTCAAGGGGCAGCACGTGCTGAACCTGGTGCTGGGCCTGCTGACCGTCGCGCTCGGCCTGGTG
Source organism: Variovorax sp. (assembly GCF_035634955.1). GTDB lineage: Bacteria > Pseudomonadota > Gammaproteobacteria > Burkholderiales > Burkholderiaceae_C > Variovorax. The sequence continues at coordinate 517,970 of NZ_DASQBZ010000015.1, forward strand.
TTCGTGTTCACCGAGAGCTGGGCCGCGTTCTTCGCGATGCTGGCGCTGTCCTTCCTGATGGGCGTGCTGATCATCATCCCGATCGGCGGCGCCGACATGCCGGTGGTGGTGTCCATGCTCAACAGCTACTCGGGCTGGGCTGCTGCCGGCATCGGGTTCTCGCTGAACAACGCGATGCTGATCGTGGCCGGTTCGCTGGTGGGCTCCTCGGGCGCGATCCTGAGCTACATCATGTGCAAGGCGATGAACCGCTCGTTCTTCAGCGTGATCCTGGGCGGCTTCGGCGGCGAGGCCACCGCGGCGGTCGGCGGCGCCAAGGAGCAGCGGCCGGTCAAGAGCGGCAGCGCGGACGACGCCGCGTTCGTGCTGGGCAACGCCGAGACGGTGGTCATCGTGCCCGGCTACGGCCTGGCCGTGGCCCGCGCGCAGCACGCGGTCAAGGAACTGGCGCAGAAGCTCACCGAGAAGGGCGTGACCGTGAAGTACGCCATCCACCCGGTGGCCGGGCGCATGCCGGGACACATGAACGTGCTGCTGGCCGAGGCCGAGGTGCCCTACGACCAGGTCTTCGAGATGGAAGACATCAACGGCGAGTTCGGCCAGGCCGACGTGGCCATCATCCTGGGCGCCAACGACGTGGTGAACCCGGCGGCGCTGCAAAAGGGCAGCCCCATCTACGGCATGCCGATCCTGGAGGCCTACAAGGCCAAGACCGTGATCGTCAACAAGCGGTCGATGGCGGCGGGCTACGCGGGGCTCGACAACGAGCTTTTCTACATGGACAAGACCATGATGGTGTTCGGTGACGCCAAGAAGGTGGTCGAGGACATGGTGAAAGCTGTCGAGTAACTTTTTATTGCACTTACCATAGAGGGGCGTGGCGCCACGGGCGGCCGCGCCCTTTTTCTATCTGGAGACGACACCGATGACCGATCGCCCCTGGCTGTCCAGCTATCCCGCAGGCGTGCCCGCCGATATCGACGCGACCCAGTACGCCTCGCTGGTCGAGCTGATGGAGGAGAGCTTCGGCCGCTACGCCGACAGGATTGCCTTCAGCTTCATGGGCAAGGACATCACCTACGCCGAGGTCGACAAGGCTAGCCGCAAGCTGGCGGCCTACCTGCAGGGCCTGGGCCTGGTCAAGGGCGACCGCGTCGCGCTGATGATGCCGAACACGCCGCAGTACCCGATCGCGGTGGCGGCGGTGCTGCGTGCGGGGCTGGTGGTCGTGAACGTCAATCCGCTCTACACGCCGCGCGAGCTCGAGCACCAGCTCAAGGATTCCGGCGCCAAGGCGATCATCATCATCGAGAACTTCGGCGCCACGCTGCAGAAATGCATCGCCGCCACGCCGGTCAAGCATGTGGTGCTGGCAGCCATGGGCGACCGGCTGGGTCTCAAGGGCCTGCTGGTGAACTTCGTGGTCCGCGACATCAAGAAGCTGGTGCCTCCCTTCCAGTTGCCCGGCGCAGTGCGTTTCAACGATGCGCTCGGCCGCGGCGGCTCGCGCAAGTTCGAAGCGCCGCAGATCGGGCCGGACGACGTCGCCCTCCTGCAATACACCGGCGGCACGACCGGCGTGTCGAAGGGCGCGGTGCTGCTGCATCGGAACATCATCGCCAACGTGCTGCAATCCGAAGCCTGGAACGCGCCCGCCATGAGCAAGGTGCCGCAAGGCGAGCAGCCCACCAGCGTGTGCGCGCTGCCGCTCTATCACATCTTCGCCTTCACGGTGAACATGATGCTGTGCATGCGCACCGGCGGGAAATCCATCCTGATTCCCAACCCGCGCGACCTGGCGGCCACGCTCAAGGAGCTGTCGCGCCACACCTTCCACAGCTTTCCGGCGGTCAACACGCTGTTTGCCGGCCTGGCCAACCATCCGGACTTCAACACCGTCAACTGGAAGAACCTGAAGGTGTCGGTGGGCGGCGGCACCGCGGTCCAGAGCGGCGTGGCCAAGCTGTGGCTGAGCAAGACGGGCTGCCCCATCTGCGAAGGCTACGGCCTTTCGGAGACCTCGCCGTCGGCCAGCTGCAACCCGGTCACGAGCACGGAATACAGCGGCACCATCGGCGTGCCGCTGCCGAGCACCCGGATGAAGCTGCTGGACGACCAGGGCAACGAGGTTCCCCTGGGCCAGGCCGGCGAGATCGCGATCAAGGGCCCGCAGGTCATGGCGGGCTACTGGCAGCGCCCGGACGAGACGGCCAAGGCCATGACCGCCGACGGCTATTTCAAGACCGGCGACATCGGCGTGACGGACGAGCGTGGCTACTTCCGGATCGTGGACCGCAAGAAGGACATGATCATCGTCAGCGGGTTCAACGTCTATCCGAACGAGGTCGAGGACGTGGTGTCGCAGCTGCCCGGCGTGCTCGAGTGCGCCGTGGTGGGCGTGCCCGACGAGAAGACCGGCGAGGGCATCAAGCTGGTGGTCGTGCGCAAGGGCGACGAACTGACCGAGGAGCAGATTCGCGAGTTCTGCCGCGACAACCTCACCGGCTACAAGCGCCCCAGGTTGATCGAGTTCCGCACCGAGCTGCCGAAGACGCCGGTCGGCAAGGTGCTGCGCCGCGAACTGCGCGACCCACGCTGACCGGCGGCGACCCCATGCACGCCCGGACTGCGGCACGGCGTCACGGTGCAGGCACGGCCGAACGGCGGCGCCGATGACCACCGCCATCCTCAGCGCCTTGCCCGAAGAGCAGGCCGGCCTGGCGCAGCGGCTGGACGGCCTGCGCACCCAGGTGTATGCGGGCCGGGAGTTCCATGTGGGCCGGTGGCAGGGCCGGGAGGTCGTGTTCGTCCTGTCGCGCATCGGCAAGGTGGCGGCGGCGACGACCGCCGCCGCGGCGATCGAGCGCTTCGGCGCGACGCGGCTGTTCTTCACTGGCCTAGCCGGCGGCCTGCACCCGGACGTGCGGGTCGGCGACACGGTGATCGGCGGCGAATTTCTCCAGCATGACATGGATGCCTCGCCGCTGTTCGCTCGCCACGAGGTTCCGCTCTACGGGCGCGCGCGCTTCGCGGCCGATGCGTCCTCGGTGGCGCTTCTGCTGGCGGCGGCTCAGGCCGCGCCGGAAGGCGGCGGGCTCGAACCGGAGGTGCGGCAGCGGTTCGGCCTCGGCCGGGCTTCGCGCCTGCACCGCGGACTGATCGTCAGTGGCGACCGCTTCGTCTCGCGTGCGCACGAGGCACAGGCCCTGCGCGAGCAGTTGCCGGACGCTCTGGCGGTCGACATGGAGGCGGCCGCCGTGGCCCAGGTGTGCCACGACCACGGCGTGCCGTTTGCCGCCGCGCGCCACGTCTCGGACCGCGCGGACGACGAGGCGCACGTCGATTTCCCGGCCTACCTGGCGCAGGTGGCGGCCTGCCAGGCGCGCGGCCTGATCACCGCGCTGCTCGATCGGCTCCCGGCGCCCTGACCGGTCCGGCCCGGCGTGGCCGGGTCGTACGCCCACGGCCCATGCGCGCAGCGCCTGTGGATTTCCCGCTTCTGCGGCATGATGCGCGGCACCGAGATGACGCGCCGCCGCATCCAGCCGGCGCGCCCGATTCACCCATCCATGCATGAACGAGGCCCGCCGTGACCGTTGACCAGAGCCCTTCCCCGCCCGTCGTCGCCCGCTTCGGCAGCGGCCAGGCCGTGCGCCGGCTGGAAGACGAGGCCCTGCTGAGCGGACGCGGCCAGTACACCGACGACGTTCGCGCCGAAGGGCAACTGCACGTGGCTTTCGTGCGGTCGCCCTATCCGCATGCCCGCATCCTGTCGATCGACACCGCCGCCGCGAGCGGCATGCCCGGCGTGGCCCGGGTGCTGACGGGGGCCGAACTGGTCGACGCCGGCGTCAAGCCGATCCCGGGTGTCGCCGGCTTCGCGCGCGCCGACGGCAGCCCGGGCGCCACGCCGCCGCGCCGTGCGCTGGCCCACGAGCGCGTGCGCTTCCTGGGCGAGGCGGTGGCCGCCGTGCTGGCCGACAGCGTGCAGCAGGCGCGCGACGCGGCAGAGGCCGTGATGGTCGACTACGAGGATCTGCCAATGGTGGTCGACCCCCGGCAGGCCTTGGCCCCGGGGGCGCCGGTGGTCTGCGACGAGGCGCCGGACAACATTTCGGCCGAGATGCGGCACGGCGACGCCGTCGCGGCAGATGCCGCCTTCGCCCGGGCGGCGCACGTCGTCGAGCTGACCTTGCGGCATCAACGGCTGGCCGCCGTGACGCTGGAGCCGCGCTCGGTCCAGGCCGATTTCGACGCCGCCACCGGGCGCACCACTGTGCGCATGAGCACCCAGATGCCGACCGGAGCGCGCAACACCATCGCCACCGACATGCTCGGGATTCCCGCCGACGACGTGCGCGTGGTCGTCGGCGACGTGGGCGGCGGCTTCGGCATGAAGACCGGTCTCTACCCGGAAGACGCGGTGGTAGCGATTGCCGCGCGCATGCTGCACCGGCCGGTCAAGTGGATCGCCGATCGCAGCGAGGAGTTCATCTCCTCCACACACGGGCGCGACATCGAGGCGCACTGCGCACTGGCGCTGGCAGCCGACGGCCGCATCCTGGCGCTGCGCGTGCATTCGGTGGCCAATGTCGGTGCCTACCCCACCGGCGCGGGCGTCGCCATCCAGTTGCTGATCGGCCCGTGGGTGCAGACGAGCGTCTACGACATCCAGACCATCGACTTCCATTTCAAGGCGGTGATGACCCACACCGCGCCCACCGGCGCGTACCGCGGCGCCGGCCGGCCCGAGGCCATCTTCAACATCGAGCGCCTGATGGACGAGGCCGCGCGCCAGACCGGCATTGACCGCCTCGCGCTGCGCCGCCGCAACTTCATCCGGCCCGAGCAGATGCCCTACACCAACCCGATGCAGCAGGTGTACGACAGCGGCCGTTTCGAGCATGTCATGGACCAGGCGCTGGCGCTGGCCGAATGGAGCGGGTTCGACGCGCGCGCGGCCCAATCGGCCGAGCGGGGCCTGCAGCGCGGGCTGGGCATTGCCACCTTCCTCGAATGGACGGGCGGCAACGTGTTCGAGGAACGCGTGACCGTCTCGGTGCAGGCGGAGGGCGTGATCGAGGTCTACTCCGCCGTCAACGCAATGGGCCAGGGCATCGCCACGTCGCTGGCGCAACTGGTGGTCGATGCCTTCGGCGTGCCGATCGAGAAGGTGCGCGTGGTGCTCGGCGACACCGACCGCGGCAACGGGTTCGGAAGCGCCGGCTCGCGCTCCATCTTCACCGGCGGCTCGGCCATGCAGGTCGGGTCGCAGCGCACCATTGACGTCGCGCGCGGCCTGGCCGCCAAGGAATTCGAGGCCAGCGAGCAGGACGTGCGCTACGACGCCGGCCAATTCAGCGTCGCCGGCACCGACCTGGCCATCGGCCTGTTCGAGCTGGCCGGGCGCCAGCCGGACGCGCGCATCTTCATGGACTCGACCAGCGCCGTGGCCGGCCCGAGCTGGCCCAACGGCTGCCACATCTGCGAGGTGGAGCTCGACCCGGCCACCGGCGAAGTCGCGGTGCAGCGCTATGCCTCGGTCAACGACGTCGGCCGCGTCATCAACCCGATGATCGTGCGCGGCCAGCTCGACGGCGGCGCCGTGCAGGGCATCGGCCAGGCCTTGCTCGAGGAGGTGGTCTACGACGCCGCCTCCGGCCAGCTCGTCACCGGCAGCCTGATGGACTACGCGCTGCCCACCTCGTCCGGTTCGCCCGAGTTCACCACCGAGATGGACACCGGCACCCCGTGCCTGAACAACCCGCTGGGCGTCAAGGGCGTCGGCGAGCTGGGCACCATCGGCGCGACGCCGGCGGTCGTCAATGCCGTGGCCGACGCCCTGTCCCGCGCCGGCCATGCCGACAAGGCGGCGCGGCTGCAGATGCCGCTGACGCCGGACAGGCTCTGGCGGCTGCTGAATGCCGGTTGAGCGGGTGCGCCCCGCCGCTGCGGCCTGATCCGCCGCGTCGCGCCCCCAGGCAGGCGCGCGGCAAGCGCAGCGAAGCCCCTTCGGGAACAACCACGGAACCGGCTCCGCCGGGCCGGAGGGTGTGCCCCCTCGAGGGGGTTGGCGGACCTGCGAAGCAGGGTAGCCTGGGGGGAGCTATTTCAACCAGCCGCGCCGCCGGAAGTACCACATCGGCCCGAGCGCGCTGGCGGCCATCAGCGCCAGCACGTACGGAAAGGCGGCCTCGCCCAACGCCCTGAGATCCGGGAAGGCCAGGTTCATGCCGTAGATGCTGGCGATCAGCGTCGGCGGCAGCAGCGCCACGCTGGCCACCGAGAAGATCTTGATGGTCTTGTTCTGGTTGATGTTGATGAAACCGACGGTCGCATCCATCAGGAAGTTGATCTTGTCGAACAGGAACGCCGTGTGGTTGTCGAGCGACTCGATGTCGCGCAGCAACTGCCGCGCCTCCTCGAACTGCTCGGCGTTGAGCATGCGGCTGCGCATCATGAAGCTCACCGCGCGGCGCGTGTCCATCACATTGCGGCGGATGCGCCCGTTCAAGTCTTCCTGGCGGGCAATGGCGCCCAGCGCCTCGCCGGCGAGTTCGTCGCTCACGTTCCCGGCCAGCACCTTCTTGCTGACCACCTCAAGCTCGTCATAGATGTCCTCGAGCGTGTCGGCCGAGTACTCGGCGTCGGTGTCGAACAGCTTGAGCAGCACCTCCTTGGCATCCTCGATGAAGCCGGGTGCCCGCCGCGCGCGCAGGCGCAACAGGCGAAACACCGGGATGTCCTCCTCGTGGATGGAAAACAGCACGCCCGAACTGCGCCGGGAGACGTCGTTGTGGCGATTGAGGATGAAGGCCACGCGCACCGAGCGCGGGTCCTCGTCGTCGATCAGGAAGTCGCTGCGGATGTGCAGTTCGCCGTTGTCTTCCTCGTAGAAGCGGGCGGATTCCTCGATGTCCTCGTCCATCGCGTCTTCCGGAATGGACAGGTCGTAGTACTGCTTGACCCAACGCTTTTCCTCCAGCGTGGGCGATTCCAGGTCCACCCAGATGGGGCGGAACTTGGACAGTTCTTCCAGCGACTCGATCTCTTCCTGGACGAGACGGCCGTTGGCGAGCGTGAAGATGTTGAGCATGGGCTCACTCCCTGAGATGACGTTCGACGAATGGGCAAGAGTGCGGGGCGCTTTCAACCCCGATCCGGCACCCATTCGCGAATGACGGGCGTCAGCTGGGAGTTGAAAGCTGCCGAGGAGGGCAGTTTTCCAAGGCGGTGCTCCTAAAAGCGTGCTTGTTGCGACGGGCGCAATTATGTCATCTGTGCATGGATCGGGCGGCGCCTTCTTGCGCCTGCCCGACCGCGTGATCCGCTGGATGAATGTACAGTTGCGCCTGCGCCGCCATGAACACGATCGAACACCCTCTCAGCCGCCTGCATGAAGCCCTGGAGCGGCTGAACCCGCCGCAGCGCGAGGCGGTGCTGCACGGCGCCGACGGCGCCGACGCCGGCGCATTGCTGGTGGTGGCGGGCGCCGGTTCGGGCAAGACGAGCACGCTCGCGCACCGCGTGGCCAGCCTGATCGCCCATGGTGCCGATCCGCAGCGCCTGCTGCTGCTGACGTTCTCGCGCCGCGCGGCGCAGGAGATGTCGCAGCGCGCCGGCCACGTGCTGGCGCGGGCACTGGGCCTGGGAACGCAGTCGCCGCCCGAACTGCCCTGGGCCGGCACCTTTCACGCCATCGGCGCGCGTCTGCTGCGCGACCATTCGGCATCGCTGGGGCTGGACCCGCAATTCACCATTCACGACCGCGGCGATGCCGAAGACCAGATGGGCCTGGTCCGGCACGAGTTGAACCTCGCCGGCAGCGGCCGGCGCTTTCCCGGCAAGGGCACCTGCCTGTCGATCTATTCGCGCGTGGTCAACACCCAGGACAGCCTGTCGGCCGTGCTGGCGCGCGCCTTCCCGTGGTGCGCCGAATGGGAGGCCGAACTCGGGCGGCTGTTCGGCGCCTACGTCGATGCCAAGGCCGCGCAGAACGTGCTCGACTATGACGACCTGTTGCTGGCCTGGCACGAGATGATGGGCGAGCCTGCGCTTGCAACACAAGTGAGCAAACGCTTCGACCATGTCCTGGTCGACGAGTACCAGGACACCAACCGGCTCCAGTCGGCCATCCTGCAGCGGCTCAGGCCGGACGGACGCGGGCTGACGGCCGTGGGCGACGATGCGCAATCCATCTATTCGTTCCGCGGTGCCACGGTACGCAACATCCTCGACTTTCCGAGCCAGTTCGCCTCCCCCGGGCGGCCGGCACGCGTCGTCACGCTCGAGCGCAACTACCGGTCCACCTCGCCGATCCTCGACGTTTCCAACGCCGTCATCGCCGGGGCCGGAGAGCGCTTCGCCAAGCGGCTGTGGAGCGACCGGCCGTCCGCAGGCCCGGCCCAGCTGGTGCTGGTTCCCGACGAAGTCCACCAGGCGCGCTGGGTGGCCGACCAGGTGCTGGCGCACCGCGAAGGCGGGTTGCGGCTGAAGTCGCAGGCCGTGCTGTTCCGGGCCGCCAGCCACAGCGCGGCGCTCGAGCTGGAGCTGGCGCGGCGCAACATCCCCTTCGTGAAATTCGGCGGACTCAAGTTTCTCGAGGCCTCGCACGTCAAGGACATGCTGGCGCTGCTGCGCTTTGCGCAGAACCCGAAAGGCCGTCTGGCCGGTTTCCGGGTGGTCCAACTCATCCCCGGCATCGGCCCGGCGACCGCCACGCGGCTGATGGACGCGCTGGAGACGTCCGCCGATCCGGCCGCCACCGTGCGGGATCTGCCCGTGCCCGCGGCGGCGCGCGACGCGTGGGCGGAATTCGCCGCGACCTACGGCGCGCTGCGCTCAGCCGGCCCAGGCACCTGGCCGGCCGACCTGGAAGTGGCGCAACGCTGGTACCAGCCGCAACTCGAGCGGCTGCACGAGGACGCGGGGCTGCGCCTGGCGGACGTCGGCCAGCTGGTGCAGCTGGCGGCCGGCTATGCCTCGCGCGAACGCTTCCTGACGGAACTGACGCTCGACCCGCCCGACGCCACCAGCGACCGGGCGGGCCCGCCCCTGCTGGACGAGGACTACCTGATCCTGTCGACCATCCATTCGGCCAAGGGGCAGGAGTGGACCTCCGTGCACGTGCTCAATGTGGTGGATGGCTGCATTCCCTCGGACATGGCCACCGGCAGCGCCGAGGAGATCGAGGAGGAGCGGCGCCTGCTGTACGTCGCCATGACGCGGGCCCGGGACCACCTGCATCTGCTGGTGCCGCAGCGCTTCTATGTGACGCGGCAGTCGGCGCGCGGCGACCGCCACCTGTATGCGGGGCGCACGCGCTTCATTCCGGCCGCCGATGCGAAGGGGTATCTGCAGGTGGTGTGGCCGCCGCCGCCCGCGGAGCCGCCAGCCGTGCCGCCGCCCGCGGCCACCATCGACCTGCGCAACCGCCTGCGCGCGGCCTGGCGGTCCTAGCGTGTGTCCCGGCGGCTCGGGGCGCCATCGCTGCGCACCCTTGCAAGCCCCCCAGTTTGACGCAAAACGCCTGTAACAGGTATCCGGTATTGCAGGCTGGGTCTTGCATTGCTTTTCACCACCCTCGCGGGCATAGTGAATCGGACCAGTTCTGCTCCAGCGCACGCCGCTCCTCTCCCACCTGCTATCCGCTTCCCCCACTTTCCCGCCGACCTGGCCGCATCCGCGGCTCATGGTCTCTTCAACCGTCGCTTCCAGGAGGTCACACATGAATTTGACGATCAGCGGACATCACCTCGACGTCACACCCGCCCTTCGCACCTACGTCACCAGCAAGCTGGACCGCATCACGCGCCATTTCGACCAGGTCGTAGACGTCAAGGTGATCCTGACGGTGGAAAAGCAGAAGGAGAAGGAAAAGCGCCAACGAGCCGAGTGCAACATCCACGTCAAGGGAAATGACATGTTCGCCGAGTCGAGTCATCACGATCTCTATGCCGCCGTCGATGAACTGGTCGACAAGCTCGACCGGCAGGTGGTTCGCCACAAGGAGTGCCTGCAGGACCACCATCACGAGACCGTCAAGCGAGTGGTGAACTAAGGTTCTAGAAGGCAGTCCGAGCCGTTCGGGCAAATCCTATTGCGGGCCGCCGAAAGGCGGCCCTTTGCATTTCGTGGCATGGGTGCATAATCGGCCCCGTCCCACACACCATGAATCGTCTCGCGTCCATTCTGCCGCCCGCCCAAGTCCTCGTGAGCGTCGATGTCACCAGCAAGAAGCGTGCCTTCGAAGAGGCGGGCCTTTTGTTCGAGAATCTGCACGGCTTGGGGCGGGCACTCATCACCGACAGCCTGTTTGCCAGGGAGCGCCTGGGCTCCACCGGCCTCGGCCACGGCGTGGCCATTCCGCATGGCCGTATCAAGGGCCTGAAGTCGCCCATGGCGGCCGTGTTCCAGCTGGCCAATGCCATCGGCTTCGATGCGCCGGACGAGCAACCCGTCAAGCTGCTGATCTTCCTGCTGGTGCCCGAGGCGGCCACGCAGAAGCACCTCGAGATCCTGTCCGAGATTGCCGAGCTGCTGAGCGACTCCGGCCTGCGCGAGCTGATCAAGTCGAGCGCCGATGCGGCGCAGCTGCACGCCCTGATCGCGGGCTGGCAGCCGGCGCAGGTCGCGTGAGCCGCCCGGCTGCCTTCCTTCCTGCTTCCATGCCCCAAGCGGGGCACCTGTATTTCTCATGAAGCCGAACGCCATCAGCGCCGATGCGATGTTCGAGGAATTCCGCGGCTCGCTGCGCTGGGAGTGGCTGGCCGGCCTGGGTGCCTCGGAGCGCCAGTTCGACCCGGAAGTCATCAGTCGCGCCCAGTCGGCCGCTGACCTGGTCGGCTACCTCAACTACATCCATCCCTACCGGGTGCAGATCCTCGGCGCCCGCGAGGTGGCCTACCTCACCACCGGCTCGCCCGACGACTGCGCACGCCGCATTGCGCGCATCGTCACGCTGGAGCCGCCGATGCTGGTGCTGGCCGACGGCCAGGCGCCACCGGACCAGCTGCTGACGATCTGCGAGCGCGCCCAGCTGCCGCTGTTCTCCACGCGCGAATCGTCGGCCTTCGTCATCGACCTGCTGCGCGCCTACCTGTCCAAGCACTTCGCCGAGCGCACCTCGATGCACGGGGTGTTCATGGACATCCTGGGGCTCGGCGTGATGATCACGGGCGAGTCGGGCCTGGGCAAGAGCGAGCTCGGCCTGGAGCTGATCTCGCGCGGCAACGGCCTGGTGGCCGATGACGCGGTCGACCTGTACCGCATCAACCAGACCACGATCGAGGGGCGCTGCCCGGACCTGCTGCAGAACCTGCTGGAGGTGCGCGGCATCGGCCTGCTGGACATCCGCGCCATCTTCGGCGAGACGGCGGTGCGACGGAAGATGCGGCTCAAGCTCATCGTCCACCTGGTGCGCCGCGACAGCTTCGAGCGCGACTACGAGCGCATGCCCTCGGCACCGCTGACGCAGGACGTGCTGGGCGTGCCGGTGCGCAAGGTGATCATCCAGGTGGTCGCCGGCCGCAACATCGCCGTGCTGGTCGAGGCCGCGGTGCGCAATTCGATCCTGCAACTGCGCGGCATCGACACCTATGCCGATTTCGTGGCGCGCCACCACAAGGCAATGGAAGGCGCCAGGGACGACGACTGACGCCCGGCGCCCCGCCCGGGCTTGCCGGGTCTATCGCTTACTGAGGCAGTCGGCGCACACGCCGTAGAGCGACATGGCGTGATCCTGCAGCTGCCAGCCCTTGTCCTTGGCGACCATCTGCTGGCGCGACTCGATTTCCGCGTCGAAGAATTCCTCGACCCGGCCGCAGCTGGTGCACACCAGGTGGTCGTGATGGGAGCCTTCGTTGAGCTCGTAGACTGCCTTGCCGCTTTCGAAATGGCTGCGCTCGAGAATGCCGGCCTGCTCGAACTGGGTCAGCACCCGGTAGACGGTGGCCAGGCCGATGTCGGAGTGATCGTTGAGGAGCACGCGATAGACGTCCTCGGCCGTCATGTGGCGTTGGTTGCCGCTGTGGAAGATCTCCAGAATCTTCAGTCGGGGCAGGGTGGCCTTCAGGCCCGTGCTTTTGAGTTCGTCGATCTTGTCCATGATGCGTGCCGCTTTTGTGGCCTGCGAGCGGCAAAGAGGGTGCCGCTACAATGAGCCGATCATATCGCTTGCCCTTCTTTCCATGACTGCCAATCACCCACGCCGATCCTGGGCGCTCCTGGCGGCGATCGCTGGCAGTGCCGTGCTGGGCGCGTGCAGCAGCATCGGCGACAGTACCCGCGGCGCGCTCTATGCCATCACCCCCTACAAGGTCGAGGTGGTCCAGGGCAACTTCGTCTCCAAGCAGCAGGTCGATGCGCTTCAACCCGGCATGACGCGCCAGCAGGTGCGCGAGATCCTGGGAACGCCGCTGCTCAACGACGTCTTTCACAGCAACCGCTGGGACTACGTCTTCACCATCCGCCGCCAGGGCGTTGCGGCGCAGCAGCGTCGCCTGACCGTCTACTTCGACGGCGAGCGCATGGTTCGCCACGAGGGCGACCCGATGCCCAGCGAAGAGGAATTCGTCGCCACGCTCGATCCGCGCGGCAAGTCCGAGCCCAAGATCCCGAAGCTCGAGGCCAGCGAGGACGAGCTCAAGAAATACGCGCCCAAGCCGAAGGACGCCGCCGAGCCGGGAGCCGGCGCGGCCGAGCCGCAGCCGCCGCTGCCAGCGAGCTATCCGCCGCTGGGCACCGGCCGCTGATTTCGCCACTTCCAATCGCCGTTGGCGGGCCAGCCGGGGCACGGCCAGCTGCGTGCGCACCCGATCCGTCCGTCCGAGGAACCTGTCTTGACCAATTCGTCCTCCGCCTCCGCTTCTGCCGCTGCCCACGCCGGCAAGCGGCGGGTCGCCGTCGCCGGCGCGTCCGGCCGCATGGGCCGCATGCTGATCGAAGCCCTGCTGGCTTCCGATGACTGCATCCTTGCCGGTGCGCTGGACGTCGCCGGCAGCCCGGCGCTGGGCCAGGATGCCGGGGCCGCGCTGGGCGTCGCCACCGGCGTCCCGATCGTCGCCGACCTCCGCCAGGGCCTGGCCAACGCCGAGGTCCTGATCGATTTCACCCGGCCGGAAGGCACTCTGGCGCATCTGCAGATATGCCGCGAACTCGGCGTGCAGGCGGTGATCGGCACCACCGGCTTCTCGGACGCGCAAAAGGCGCAGATCGCCGACATTGCGCAAGGCACTGCCGTGGTGTTCGCACCCAACATGAGCGTGGGCGTGAACGTGACGCTCAAGCTGCTCGAGATGGCGGCCAAGGCCCTGTCCACCGGCTACGACATCGAGATCGTCGAGGCCCATCATCGCCACAAGGTGGATGCGCCGTCGGGCACCGCCTTGAAGATGGGCGAGGTGATCGCCCAGGCGCTGGGCCGCGACCTGAACGATTGCGCCGTCTATGCGCGCGAAGGCGTCACCGGCGAGCGCGATCCCTCCAGCATCGGATTCGCCACCATTCGCGGCGGCGACATCGTGGGCGACCATACCGTGCTGTTCGCCGGCATCGGCGAGCGCATCGAGATCTCGCACAAGTCGTCCAACCGGGCCGGCTACGCGCAGGGCAGCCTGCGTGCCGTGCGCTTCCTGGCCGGCCGACGCAGCGGCCTGTTCGACATGTTCGATGTGCTGGGCCTGCGCCAGCCCTGACGACCGGATCTCGCGTTCCACCGCGATTGGACTGCACTATTGATTGAACGCGTCCCCCGCCCATGCCTCGGCCGGCTTGCGGCCATGGTGTTGTCGAGCCTGCTGTGGCTGGCGCTGACGCCGCGGTGGGCGATGGCCGTGGAGATCTCGATCTCCTGCGGCGCGGTGGGGCAGGAACTGCAGTTGTGCCGCGAAGGTGCCCAGGCGTGGGCCGAGCGCACCGGCAACTCGGTGCGGGTGGTGTCCACGCCCAATTCGGCGAGCGAGCGGCTGGCGCTCTATCAGCAACTGCTGGCCGGCGGCAGCACCGCGATCGACATCTACCAGATCGACGTGGTGTGGCCCGGCATCCTGGCGCGCAACCTGGTGGACCTCGGGCCGATGGCCGGCAACGCGCCGGCAGAGCACTTCCCGGCCATCATCCGCAACAACACGGTCGACGGCCGCCTGGTGGCGCTGCCTTTCTATACCGACGCCGGCGTCCTGTTCTACCGCGCCGACCTGTTGCGCAAGTACGGCTTGCCGGTTCCCCAGACCTGGGACGAAATGACGCGCACGGCAGGGCGCATCCAGCAGGCCGAGCGCCAGGCGGGCAATGGCGGCCTGTGGGGCTACGTGTTCCAGGGCCGCGCCTACGAGGGCCTGACCGTCAACGCGCTGGAATGGATCGACAGCCGCGGCGGCGCGCTGGTCGACGCGCAGGGCCGGGTCGTGGTGGACAGTCCTGCTGCGCGCGAGGCCTTGTCCATGGCCGCAGGCTGGATCGGGTCGATCGCGCCGCCTGGCGTGCTCAACTATTCGGAGGAAGAGGCGCGCGGCCTGTTCCAGTCCGGGCATGCGGTGTTCATGCGCAACTGGCCGTATGCCTGGGCGCTGGCGCAAGGTGCGGACAGCCCCGTGCGCGGCAAGGTGGGCGTGGCCGCACTGCCCAGCGGGGATCCGGCGCGCGGCGCGGCGCGTCACAGCGGCGTGCTGGGCGGCTGGAACCTCGCCGTCTCGCGCCACTCGCGCCACGTCGCCGAGGCGGCGGACCTGGTGCGCTATCTCACCGGCAGCGACGAGCAGAAGCGGCGCGCCGTGAAAGCCGCCTACAACCCGACCCGGCCGGCGCTCTACCAGGACGCCCAGGTGATCGCCGCCAATCCGTTCTTCCGCACGCTGTATCCCAGCTTCGAATCGGCCGTGGCGCGGCCGTCGCGGGTCACGGGCCGCAAGTACAACCGCGTCTCCAGCGCCGTCGCCAACGAGGTGCACGGGGCGCTGTCCGGCAGCAGCACGCCCGAGGCCGCGCTGCACGAACTCTCGCATGAACTGCGCAGGATGAGCCGCCGTGGCTGGTAGCGTGCCCCCGACGCGCCGCCCCGGCGGCCTTGCGCGCCAGCGCGTGCGTGCGGCGTGGATGTTCCTCGCGCCAACCCTGGTGGCGCTGGTGCTGGTGGCCGGATGGCCGCTGGCGCGCACGCTGTGGTTCGGCTTCACCGACGCGCACCTCGACGAACTGGGCGCGGCGCGCTTCGTCGGCCTGGACAACTACCTGTCGCGCGACGGCGGCGAATGGTATGGCGTGCTGGCCGATCCGGTGTGGTGGCGCGCGGTCTGGCGCACCGTCTGGTTCGCGGCGGTTTCGGTGTCGATCGAGACCGTGCTGGGCCTGGTGGTGGCGCTGGCGTTGAACGTGCGCTTTCCGCTGCGCGGCGTGGTGCGCGCGGCAATCCTCATTCCGTGGGCCATTCCCACCGTCGTGTCGGCCCGCATGTGGGGCTGGATGCTCAACGACCAGTTCGGCATCCTCAACCATGTGCTGATGGGCCTGGGCATCATCTCGCAGCCCGTCGCCTGGACCGCCGACGCGCAACTGGCCATGTGGGCGGTGGTGATGGTCGACGTGTGGAAGGCCACGCCCTTCATGGCGCTGCTGACGCTCGCGGCGCTGCAGATGCTGCCGGGCGACTGCTACGAGGCGGCACGGGTGGACGGCATCCACCCGGTGCGCGTCTTCTTCCGCGTCACGTTGCCGCTGATCCGCCCGGCGCTGATGGTGGCGGTGATCTTCCGCGCGCTGGACGCGCTGCGGGTGTTCGATCTGATCTACGTGCTCACCGCCAACTCGCGCGACACCCAATCGATGTCGGTGTATGCGCGCCAGTGGCTGGTGGATTTCCAGGAGGTCGGCTACGGCTCGGCCGCCTCCACCCTGCTGTTCCTGGTGATCGTCCTGCTGACCTGGACCGCGCTGGTGGTCGGCCGGGTGCAGCCGCAGGGGGATGCGCAATGAGCGCCGGCCAGACCCGCCGCACTCGGCGCATGAGCGGCGCCGCACTGGCGCGCCGCGCCGGCTTCGCGCTGCTGCTGGCGATCATCTTCCTGGTGTCCGTCTTTCCCTTCTACTACGCGCTGGTGTCCTCGCTGCGCACCGGCTCCGAGCTGTTCGTGCCGTCGCTGTGGCCGGACCACTTCGATCTGCGCAACTACGCGCAGATCTTCGTGCAGCAGAACTTCGGCCGCAGCATCCTCAATTCGCTGGCCGTGGCGCTCGGCGTCGTGGGCGCGTCGCTGCTGCTGGGGCTTGGCGCCGCCTGGGCGCTGGGGCGCGTGCCGTTCCGCGGCCGGGGGCTGCTGCTCATGACGATCCTCGGCGTGTCCATGTTCCCGCAGGTGGCGGTGCTGTCGGGCATGTTCGAGCTGATCAGCGCGCTCGGCCTGTACGACCGCCTGCCCGGGCTGGGGCTGGCCAACCTGGTGCTCACGCTGCCCTTCACCGTGTGGGTGCTGACCACCTTCATGCGCGAGCTGCCGCGTGAACTGGAGGAGGCCGCCTACGTGGACGGCGCCTCGCCCGCACTGCTTCTGCGCCGCGTGTTCCTGCCGCTGCTGTGGCCGGCCATGGTGCCGGCCGGGCTGCTGGCGTTCATCGTGGCCTGGAACGAGTTCCTGTTCGCGCTGACCTTCGCGCTGTCGCCCGACGCGCGCACGGTGCCGGTGGCCATCGCGCTGCTGTCCGGCGGCAGCAGCCAGGAGCTGCCGTGGGGTCCGATCATGGCGGCATCCGTAGTGGTCACGGTACCGCTGATGCTGCTGGTGCTCGTGTTCCAGCGGCGCATCGTCGCAGGCCTGACGGCCGGCGCGGTCAAAGGATGATGAGATGACGACAGACAACGACGCTTCGGCGGCAACCGACTGGTGGCAGCGCGGCGTGATCTACCAGATCTACCCGCGCTCCTACCTCGACACCAACGGCGACGGCGTCGGCGATCTCGCGGGCATTGCCGCGCGGCTGGACCACGTGGCCGCACTGGGCGCCGACGCCGTCTGGATCGCGCCGTTCTTCGTCTCGCCCATGGCCGACTTCGGCTACGACGTGGCCGACCACTGCCAGGTGGCGCCCATGTTCGGCACCATGGCCGACTTCGACGCCGTGCTGGCACAGGCGCACGAGCGCGGCCTGCGCGTGCTGATCGACCTGGTCATCTCGCACACCTCCGAGCGCCACTCCTGGTTCGCCGAAAGCCGCGCCGACCGCACCAACCCGAAGGCCGACTGGTACGTGTGGGCCGACGCCCGGCCCGACGGCGGGCCGCCCAACAACTGGCTGTCGCTCTTCGGCGGCAGCTCCTGGACCTGGGACACGCGGCGGCGCCAGTACTACCTGCACAACTTCCTGGCGAGCCAGCCCGACCTGAACTTCCACAACGAGGCGGTCCAGCAGGCCGTGCTCGACGTCGTGCGCTTCTGGCTCGAGCGCGGGGTGGATGGCTTTCGCCTGGACACGGCCAACTTCTACTTCCACGACAAGGCGCTGCGCGACAACCCGGCGCTGGGCGAGGGCGGGCAGACGGTCGGGGTGCCCGAGAGCAACCCCTACAGCTACCAGGACCACGTCTACGACAAGTCCCGGCCCGAGAACCTCGCCTTCCTGGAGCGCCTGCGCCGGCTGGTGGACACGCACCCCGGCACCGCGATGGTGGGCGAGATCGGGCCCGACCGCGATCCGGCCGGCACCACCGCGGCCTACACCGCGCGCGGCAAGCGCCTGCACATGGCCTACACGTTCAACCTGCTGGGCGAGACCTTCTCGGCGGGCCACATCCGGCGCGTCGTCGAGGAGTTCGACCAAGCCATCGGCGACGGCTGGCCCAGCTGGGCCATGTCCAATCACGACGTGGCGCGGGTCATCTCCCGCTGGCGACTGCAGGAGCATGGAGAACGCGCCGCGCCGCTGCTGCTGGCGCTGCTGATGTCGCTGCGCGGCACGCCCTGCATCTACCAGGGCGAGGAGCTGGGCCTGCCCGAGGCGGAGATTCCCTTCGAGCTCCTGCAGGACCCCTATGGCCGCCAGTTCTGGCCCGAGTTTCCCGGCCGCGACGGCTGCCGCACGCCGATGCCCTGGGTGGCCGAGGCGCTGCATGCGGGCTTCAGCGTGGCCACGCCCTGGCTGCCGGTGCCGCTGGCGCACGTGCAAAGGGCGGTGTCGCTGCAGTCGGCCGACGCCGCGTCGGTCCTGTCGCGGGTGCAACGCTTCATCCATTGGCGCAAGACCCAGCCGGCGCTGCAACTGGGCGGCATCCGGTTCGTCGACCGGGTCGCGGCGCCGCTGCTGTGCCTGGAGCGGCTGCTGCCTGGCCGGACGCTGCGCGCGGTGTTCAACCTGGGGCCCTTCCCGATGAGCCTGGCGTTGCCTGACGCGCTGACGTTCACGCCGCTGGATGGGCATGGCTTCGGCGGGCAGATGCAGGGCGCCACGCTGATGCTGCCGGGCTTCGACGCCTTTTTTGCGCAGCGCGACGAAGAGCAGGAGGAAAGTCCATGAACGCTCCCGACAGCAGGCCGCCGATCCAGGCCCAGGCCGTCGAGCTGCGCGGCGTGCGCAAGGACTTCGATGGCCATGCCGTGATCCGCGGCGTCGACCTGCGCATCGAGCCGGGCGAGTTCTGCGTCTTCGTCGGCCCGTCGGGCTGCGGCAAGTCGACACTGCTGCGCCTGGTCGCCGGCCTCGAGCAGGCCAGCGACGGGCAGGTGCTGATCGGCGAGCGCGACGTGACCGATCTCGCCCCGCGCGAGCGCGGCGTGGCCATGGTGTTCCAGAGCTATGCGCTGTACCCGCACATGACGGTGCACCAGAACATCGCCTTCGGCCTCGAGGCCGGGCGGCGCCTGGGCCGCGCGCAGATCGATGCCCGGGTGCGCGAGGCGGCCGAGCGTCTGGAACTCACGCCGCTGCTGCAGCGCCTGCCGCGCCAGCTCTCTGGCGGCCAGCGCCAGCGCGTGGCCATCGGCCGCGCCATCGTGCGCGAACCGAGCGTGTTCCTGTTCGACGAGCCGCTGTCCAACCTCGATGCGCAATTGCGCGGCCAGACGCGGCTGGAGATCGCGCGACTGCATCAGGCGCTCAGGACCACCATGGTCTACGTGACGCATGACCAGGTCGAGGCCATGACGCTGGCCGACCGCATCGTCGTCCTCAACGGCGGGCGCATCGAGCAGGTCGGCTCGCCGACCGAGCTCTATCGCAACCCGCGCAACCTGTTCGTGGCCGGCTTCATCGGCAGCGCGCGGATGAACTTCCTGCCGGTGCAGGTCGAGGCATTGGCCGAAGGCCAGGTGCGCGTGCGGCTGCCCGGCGGGGCGGTGCAGGCACTGCCGGCGCCGGCCGCCGAACTGGCGCCTGGCCAGCCGCTGACGCTGGGCATCCGCCCCGAGCACATCACGCACGACGTGGGCGGCGCGGCCATCGACGGACCGATCGAAGTGGTCGAGGAGCTCGGCGAGGACCGCCTGGCCTACCTGCGCGCGCCCGACGGCACCTTGTTGTGCGCCCGCTGGGGTGCCGAGGTTCCGCTTGCCGAAGGCGAGCCGGGCCGGATGTACCTGCCGGCGCGGCGCTGCCACCTGTTCGACGCCGACGGCACCGCGCTGCAGGACGCGCACTGACGGCCGCGCCCGGCCCGGGCGTCAGAGGCTGCGGAAGCTCTCGAGCGTGTGGCGCGCCCAATGGGTGGCGTCGTATTTCTCGACGCTCGCGGCCATGCTGCGCATGCGCTCGCGCTGCTCGTCCTGCGGCATCGCCAGCGCGCGCTCGATGGCGTCGTCCATCAGCTGGGACGAATACGGGTTGACCAGCACCGCGTCCGCCAGTTCGACCGAGGCGCCCGTGAATTCCGACAGCACCAGCACGCCGTCCATGCCGCGCCGCGCGGCCACGTATTCCTTGGCCACGAGGTTCAGCCCGTCGCGCAGCGGCGTGATCCAGCAGATGTCGGCGCAGCGGTAGTACGCGATCAGTTCCTCGAAGGGGATGGCGGACGTCATCAGCAGCAGCGGCTGCGCCGCCAGCGTGCCGTAGCGGCCGTTGATGCGCCCGGCGATCTGCTCGATCTCGTGCTGCACCTTGCGGTAGACGGCCATGCCGTTGGCGGCGGCGACCGAGGTCACCAGCAACTGAACCTGCGTGGCCACCTCGGGGCGGCGCTCCAGCAGCCGCTCGAAGGCCAGCAGCATGTCGCGCGTTCCCTTCGTGTAGTCGCTGCGGCCCACCGAGATGATCAGGCGCCGGCCGCCCAGGTCCTGGCGGATCGTCTCCTCGCGCCGTGCGGTGGCGGCACTGGCCGCGACCTCGCCGATGTAGCGCACGTTGGTGCCCACGGGAATCGAGTCGACGCGGATCTCGCGCCCCTTGTGGCGAATGCGCGTGGCGACCGACGCTTCCGACAACGCCAGGCCGACCGGCGACAGCGTGGGCTCCACGTCCACCTCCTCGACGATCTCGACGCCCTTGAGGTTGCGCGCCGCCGCGACGAAGCCCGAGGCATACCGCGGGATGTGGAACCCGACCTCGTCGCACGCGAGCAGGCTGTCGATGATCTCCTCGCGCCACGGCAGGATGTTGAAGATGCTCGACGACGGGAACGGCGTGTGGTGGAAGAAAGCCAGCCGCACGTCGGGCCGCAGCGCGCGCACGTAGCCGGGCACAAGCCACAGGTTGTAGTCGTGCACCCAGACGGTGGCGCCGTGCTCTGCCTGCTCCACGGCGGCCTCGGCGAAAAGCCGGTTGACCTCGCGGAACACGGGCCAGTCCACGGCGTCGTAGTTGTAGCGCTCCGGGAAGGAGTGCAGGATCGGCCACAGTGCCTCCTTGGAGGTGACGTGGTAGAAGCTGCGCACCTGCGCGGCGCTGAGCGGCAGGCGCGAGACGTTGTACTCGCCGTACGAGTCGCTCATGCGGACCACCTGCTGGAAGTCCTTGTCCTTGTGCTTGGGGTCGACCTGCTTCCAGGCCACCCAGGCGCCCTGGTCCACCGCCCCGAAGAAGCTCTTGAGCGTGGGCACGATGCCGTTCGGACTCTTGTGCTCGCGATAGACGGTGGCGCCGTCCTCGACGACTTCCTCGTAGGGTTGGCGGTGATAGACGATCACCAGGCTGGATTTCTTCACGGTGTTGTTGTTCATGACGGGAGACGAGGGTTCAAGTGGTCGGCCACGAAGCCGTGGTGATGCAGTGCGTCGGCGATGCCGGCCGCGCCCGGAGCGGGGCTGCGGTACACGCGCGGCCACTGCGCCAGGTGCGGCAGCAGGGCCGGTTCGGAATTGCCGACGGCCACGCCGGCCAGGCCGGTGCGGAACAGCGACAGGTCATTGAGGGTGTCGCCCGCCACCAGCAGCGATTCGTGCGGCCAGCCAAGGTGCCCGGCCAGGCGCAGCAGCGTCGGCCCCTTCGAGATGCCCGGCGGAAGCACGTCCAGGTACAGGTCGGCCGAGAGCAGGCAGTCGAAGCCGGCATCGCGCACTTTCTGCACCGTGGCCGGCGAAAGCGCGGCCGGCTCGTAGTAGTAGCTCAGCCGGTAGCGGAAGGGCGTCTCCTGCAGGCGCAGGCCCGGCTCGTGCGCGAGCAGCGCGCGCATGCGCGCGCCGGCGTCCCCCCAGGCCTGGGCGATGGGCTGCTCCAGTTCCTCCATGGGCTCGATGCCTGGGCCGCCGGCGATGGTGGTGCCGACGTCGCCGATGACATAGTCGGGCCGAGGCACCGGCGTGTCGCGCACCAGCGTGCGGATGAACGGCAGGTCGCGGCCGGTGACGAAGACCAGAGTCACCCGTTCGCGGTGTGCCTCGATCCAGCGGTACAGCGCGAGCCGCTGCGCGTCGCTGCCGCCGAGGAAGGTGCCGTCCAGGTCGGTGGCCAGCACCAGCGGGCGCCGCGGGGCCGGCGGCATCGGGGGCGTGGTGCGGCTCACAGGCGCTGCTCCGCGTGGGCGCGTCCGGCCGGTGGCTGGGCGATCTGCAGCGCGATGGCGGATGTCTCGGCACGGAAGGGCCGGGCCAGCAGCTGCCGCATGGCGGCGGCGATCGGCACGCCGTCGGCAACCACCGCGCGAACCGCCTCGCAGATGGGCATGTGCACCTCGAGCCGGCGCGCCAGGTCGGTCACCGGCACCGCGTTGTCGCGGCCTTCGACCACCACCGGGCGTCCGTCGAACATGTCGAGCGGGCTGCGGCCGGTGGCCAGCCCGATGCCGAAGCGCATGTTGCGCGATTGCTCGCTCGAGCAGGTGAGCGACAAGTCGCCCAAACCTGCCAGCCCGTACACCGTGTCGCTGCGTCCGCCCAGGGCCAGCGCCAGCTGGCGGATCTCCTCCAGTCCGCGCGTGATCAGCGCTGCGCGCGCGTTGGCGCCAAAGCCCATGCCCTGCGCGATGCCGCTGGCGATCGCCAGCACGTTCTTGACCGCGCCGCCGACTTCCACGCCGCGCAGGTCGTCGGTGACGTAGGGACGGAACGCCGGCGTGCCTAGCGCTGCGGCCAGGCGCGCGGCGAGCGAGTGCGCCGCGGCGGACGCCGCATCCTCCGAGGCCAGCGTCACGGCGCTGGGCATGCCTTGTGCCACTTCGCTGGCAAAGGTAGGGCCGGACAGCACGGCCAGCGGATGGCCGGGCAGGGCTTCTTCGACCACCTGGGCCATCAGCAGGCCACTTGCGTGCTCGATGCCCTTGGCGCACACGACCAGCGGCAGGCCCGACGGCAGGGCGCCGGCCATGGCGTTGCAGGTGACGCGCAGATGCTGCGACGGCACCACCAGCAGGGCGGCGTGCGCGTCGCGCAGGGCATCTTCCATGCGGGCATGCACGGTGACCCCGGCGGGCAGGCGATGCCCGGGCAGGTAGACGGTGTTCTCGCGGCCCTGCTGCATGCGGGCGGCGAGATCCGCCTCGCGCAGCCACAGCGCCACGGCGCGTCCGGCGCGCGCCGCGCTGATGGCCAGCGCCGTGCCCCAGGCGCCACCGCCGATGACGGCGATGCGCTGCAGCGGCGCGGCACACGTCGCGGGGCGCGGGGAAGTGGACGATGAAAGGGAAGAAGGACGGGCGATCCGTGCCATGGCGAGACTCCTCACGTTCGATTTGTGCGGTCGTGCCTGCGCATGCGCGAGGAACGCCGGATCGGCGTCGCGCAAAGAGGCAGACGAAGGGCGGGCCGGTGCTGCCGAGCCGTGCGAGGCTGGCGCTACCGGACGGGGGCGCGTGCGGCGATCAGCCGCCTGGAGCGCGAGCGGTCTGCTCTGTGATGAACAGGGGGAACGGAACGGGCTGGCTCAGCAAGGGCGTGAGCGCATTGCGCGATCGCAGCAGCCCGCAATTGAGCGAACCACGCAGCCACATGGGGAGCGTGGCCAGCACGCCCCCGCGCGTGAAGCGGGACATGCCATTGCGGCGGGGAGTGTGCGAGGCGGTCAGCTGCAACCGTTTCTTCCCTATCTTGGGGCGGCCGGCGGGATGCGCCGGGCCACAGGTGGAGGGGAGACTCGGGCCCCTGCAATGGGACCGGAGCCGGCACGACGCACACGGGGCGCACGTGCCTGCGAGGGGCTCACATTGTAACTTGCGATACAACTTCGTGCCGGGTAAATGGTCTTGCCGGTCGACGCGTCCGAGGGGCGCTGCCGGGTTTCATTGCCCGGGCTCGAGCTTGACCGGCTTCGTCTTCCAAATCTCGTGCGAGTACTGCGCAATGGTGCGGTCCGACGAGAAGCGGCCCATGCCGGCCACGTTCAGGATGGCCGTGCGCGTCCATGCGTCCGGATCGCGGTACAGCGCATCGACGCGCTCCTGCGTCTGGACGTAGCTCGCGTAGTCGGCCAGCAGCTGGTAGTGGTCGCCCCAGTTCACCAGCGCGTCGAAGATGGCGTGGTAGCGCGCCTGCTCGCCGTGCGAGAACATGCCGTCGCGGATGGCATCCAGCGCCCGCTGCAGTTCGAGGTTCGACTCGTAGATCTCGGCAGGCTGGTAGCCGCCGGCGCGGATGTTCGCCACCTCGGCAGCGGTGTTGCCGAAGATGAAGAAGTTTTCGGCGCCCACCGCGTCGCGCATCTCCACGTTGGCGCCATCGAGCGTGCCGATCGTCAATGCGCCGTTGAGCGCGAGCTTCATGTTGCCGGTGCCCGACGCCTCGGTGCCCGCGGTGGAGATCTGCTCCGACAGGTCGGCTGCCGGGATGATCAGCTCGGCCAGGCTCACGCTGTAGTTGGGCACGAACACGACCTTGAGCAGCTTCTGCGCGCGCGCGTCGTTGTTGACCACCGCCGCCACGTCGTTGACGAGCCGGATCACCAGCTTGGCCATCTGGTAGGCCGAGGCCGCCTTGCCCGCGAACACGACGACCCGCGCGACGTGGCTGCCTTCCGGGTCGTCCAGGATGCGCAGGTAGCGCGTGATCACGTGCAGCACGTTGAGCAACTGCCGCTTGTATTCGTGGATGCGCTTGACCTGCACGTCGAACATGGCGTCGGTGTCCACCGTCAGGCCCATGTTGTGCTCGATCCAGTTGCACAGGCGCAGCTTGTTCTCGCGCTTGGCGTGGCGGAAGGCCCGCACGAACGCCGGCTGCTGCGCCATCGGGCGCAGTGCCGCCAGCTGGTCGAGATCGCGCCGCCAGCCGCGGCCGATGCGCGAATCGAGCAGCTTGGCCAATGGCGGATTGGCCTGTGCCAGCCAGCGGCGCGGTGTCACGCCGTTGGTCTTGTTGTTGAAGCGGTCCGGCAGGAGCCTGGCGAAGTCGGCGAAGATGGACTGCTTCATCAGCTCCGAGTGCAGTTCCGACACGCCGTTGACCGAGTGGCTGGCGAGCACCGCGACGTACGCCATGCGCACGCGGCGCTCGCCCTGCTCGTCGATCAGCGACAGGCGTCGCAGCAGTTCCACGTCGTGTCCGTGCTTCTGCCCCACGCCGGCCAGGAAGCGCGCGTTGATGTCGAAGATGATCTGCAGGTGGCGCGGCAGGATGCGGCCGAACATTTCCACCGGCCAGGTCTCCAGCGCCTCGTGCATGAGCGTGTGGTTGGTGTAGCTGAAGATGCGCTGGGTGTACGACCAGGCGGTGTCCCAGGGCAGGTTGTGCTCGTCGATCAGCAGGCGCATCAGCTCGGGCACGGCCAGCACCGGGTGCGTGTCGTTGAGGTGAATGCTGATCTGGTCGGGCAGCGCGTCGAAGTCCTCGTGATTGCGCAGGTAGCGGTGCAGCATGTCCTGCACGCTGGCGCTGACGAAGAAGTACTCCTGGTGCAGGCGCAGCTCGCGTCCGGACGGCGTGGAGTCGTCCGGATACAGCACGCGCGAGACGTTCTCCGAATGGTTCTTGCTCTCCACCGCTTCCATGTAGTTGCCGCGGTTGAAGGCCGACAGGTCGATCTCCTCGGTGGCGCGCGCCGACCACAGGCGCAGCGTGTTGGTGGCCTGCGTGCCGTAGCCGGGGATGATGGTGTCGTAGGCCACGGCCAGGACGTCGTGCGTATCGACCCACCGCCCGGTGCCGTAGGGTGCGCCCTTTCCTTCGCGCTTTTGCACATGGCCGCCGAAGCGCACCCGGAAGCGCACCTCGGGCCGCGCGAACTCCCAGGGGTTGCCGTGGGTGAGCCAGTAGTCCGGCGTCTCCACCTGCTGGCCATCGACGATGCGCTGGCGGAACATGCCGTATTCGTAGCGGATGCCGTAGCCCAGGCCGGGCACGCCCAGCGTCGCCATCGAATCGAGGAAGCAGGCGGCCAGCCGCCCCAGGCCGCCGTTGCCGAGCGCGGCGTCGGGCTCGTGCTCGGCCAGCTGCTCGATGTCGACGCCGAAGTCGGCCAGTGCATGGCGGACCGTGTCGTGCAGTTCCAGCGCCAGCAGGGCGTTGGTGAAGGTCCGGCCGATCAGGAACTCCATCGACAGGTAGTACACGCGCTTGACGCGCTGCGCGTACTGCGCGCGCGTGGTGCTCATCCAGCGTTCCACCAGCTGGTCGCGCACGGCCAGCGCAGTGGCATGCAGCCAGTCGTCCTGGCTTGCGGCGACCGGGTCCTTGCCGACCGCGTAGATCAGCTTGTTGGCCACGGCGCGCTTGAAGGCGGCCACGTCGCGGTCGGGATGGTCGTATTGGAATTCTTCGATGGTCATGGTGGGGCGGGGAAGAGTGTCGAAGAGGGGTCAGGCGGCCAGCACCTGCTGGTAGAGCGCGACGTACCGGGCGGCGGCCTGCCCCCAGTCGGCCGGGCGGCGCATGGCCGCGGCACGCACCGCGCGCCAGTCGGCCGGCCGGCGGAACAGCGCGAACGCGCGGCGCACGGCGCGCGCGTACGCGGGTTGTTCGAAGTGGTCGAAGACGAAGCCGGTGGCAGTGCCGGCCGCCATGTCCTCGAGTGTGCAATCGGTCACCGTGTCCGCCAGGCCGCCGACGCGATGCACCAGCGGCAGGCTACCGTAGCGCAGCCCGTACATCTGCGTCAAACCGCAGGGCTCGAACGCCGAGGGAACCAGGGTCACATCGCCCGCGCCGAACAGTCGATGGGCCAGGGGCTCGTCGTAGCCGAGGGTGACGCTGATCTGCCGCGGCGCCGCCGTGGCGCGCTCGCGGAAGGCGGCCTCCAGCCACGCGTCGCCGCTGCCGAGCAATGCCAGCTGGCCGCCCTGGGCCAGCAGGTCGTCCAGCCCTGCGAGCACCAGGTGCAGCCCCTTCTGCTCCGTGAGCCGGCTGACCACGATGAACAGTGGCGCCTCGGCCTGCGCGGCCAGGCCGAGCTCGGCCTGCAGCGCAGCCTTGCAACGGGTCTTGCCCGCGGTGCGACGGGGCGCGAAGCCCTCGGGCAGGTGCCTGTCGTCGGCCGGATTCCAGACCCGGTCGTCGACGCCGTTGAGGATGCCCGATAGCACCTCGGCACGGCTGCGCAGCAGGCCATCCAGGCCGCGGCCCTGCTCGGGCGTCTGGATCTCGCGCGCGTAGGTCGGGCTCACCGTGGTCAGGCGATCGGCGAAGCACAGCCCGCCTTTCATGAACGACAACTGCCCGTGGAATTCCAGGCCGTTCATCTGGAAGGCAGCCGGCGGCAGGCCCAGTTCGTGCAGGTGCCATGGCGCGAACAAGCCCTGGTAGGCCAGGTTGTGCACGGTGAACACGCTGCCGACCCGCGGGGCGCGGGGCTGCCGCGGCGCGAAGGCGAGATATGCGGGAGCGAGCGCGGCGTGCCAGTCGTGCGCATGCACGATGTCGGGCTGCCAGGCGGGGTCCAGCCCCTGCGCCAGTTGCGCGCCGGCCCAGCCGAGCAGGGCGAAGCGCCGGTGGTTGTCGTCGTAGGCCTGGTGGGCGGCGTCCTCGTAGGGATTGCCGGGCCGGTCGTACAGGTCAGGCGCTTCGATCCAGTAGACCGCCAGCGCCGGCGCGCCATGCGTGGCGGCGGGCAGGTGCGCGAGATGCAGGCGCACCGGCTCGCCCCAGGGCGCGTCGAACTCGGCCGCCGGCGCCGATCCGCGCAGCCCGGCGACGATGGCGGGGAATCCCGGCAGCAGCGCGCGCACGTCCTGGCCGGCCGCCTGCAGCGCTGCGGGCAAGGCGCCGGTCACGTCGGCCAGGCCGCCGGTCTTGAGCAGCGGGAACAGCTCGGCACTGACCTGCAGGACGCGCATCGGCCTCATGCCCCGGCCGGCGCCGCCGGTGCGGCATCGCCCAGCCGCGCCAGCATCTCGCGTGTGACCAGCACCACGCCGCCTTCGGTGCGCTCGAAGCGCGCGGCGTCCGCGGCCGGGTCCTCGCCGATCACCATGCCGTCGGGCAGGACGCAGGCGCGGTCGATCACCACCCGGTTCAGCCGGCAGCCGCGGCCCACTTCCACGTCCGGCATCAGCACCGCCTCGTGGATGTCGCAATAGGAGTGCACGCGCACGCCCGAGAACAGCACCGAGCTGCTGACCTTGGAGCCCGAGACGATGCAACCGCCCGAGACGATGGTGTTGACGGTCATGCCATGCTTGCCGTCGCGGTCGAGCACGAACTTCGCCGGCGGCAGTTGCCGCTGGTACGTCCAGATGGGCCAGTCGGTGTCATAGATGTCGAGCTCGGGCGTGATCGAGGCCAGGTCGAGGTTGGCCGCCCAGAATGCATCAATCGTGCCGACGTCGCGCCAGTACGCCGGTGCATCGCCGCCGCGCCGGGCGCGGGTGACGCAGGACATGCCGAACGGGTGCGCAGCGGCCCGGCCCTCGGCCACGGCGCGCGGGATGATGTCCTTGCCGAAGTCGTGGCTGGAGTCGGGGTTGGCGTTGTCCTGTTCCAGCAGCTGGTAGAGGTACTTCGAGTCGAAGATGTAGATGCCCATGCTGGCCAGGGCCACGTCCGGCTTGCCCGGCATCGACGGCGGGTCGGCCGGCTTCTCCAGAAAGTCGACGATGCGGCGCTTGTCGTCCACCGCCATCACGCCGAAGGCGGTCGCTTCGGTGCGTGGCACCTCGATGCAGCCCACCGTGCAGCCGCGGCCGTGCGCCACGTGGTCCAGCAGCATGATGGAGTAGTCCATCTTGTAGATGTGGTCGCCCGCCAGCACCACCACGTAGTCGTGCGGCGTGGACTTCGAGGCGATGATGTCTAGGTTCTGGAACACCGCGTCGGCCGTGCCGCGGTACCAGCGTTCGTCGCCCATGCGCTGCTGGGCCGGCAGCACGTCCACCATTTCGTTGAGTTCGGCGCGCAGGAAGCTCCAGCCGCGCTGCAGGTGGCGCATGAGCGAGTGCGACTTGTACTGCGTGACCACCGCCATGCGCCGGATGCCGGAGTTCAGGCAGTTCGACAGGGCGAAGTCGATGATGCGGAACTTGCCGCCGAAGTAGACCGCCGGCTTGGCGCGGCGATCGGTCAGCTGCTTGAGCCGTGACCCACGGCCGCCGGCCAGTACCAGGGCGATGGTGCGGCGTACCAGTTGATGGGCCTGCAGGTGCCGGGGTGCGTTGTCTCGAGCCATTCTCATGTCTCCGTCTGGTTGGATTCGATGCCTGGAATGCCGCATGCCAGCCACAGGCTGCCGGCCGGCACCGTGACGGTGGGCGGCAACTGTGCGGCGTCGGCTGGCGCGTCGGGCTCGGCGTCGCTGGCCAGCCGGCACTGCCAGCTCCCCGGAGGAAGCACGAAGCAGGCCGGCTGCGCCTGGGCATTGGCCAGCAGCAGCCAGCGCGGCGCGCCGGCGGGCGGGTCGAACAGCACGGCCAGGGCATGGCAGCCGGCGTCGTTCCAGTCGGCCGGCGCCAGCGGCTGGCCATCCGTGCCGAGCCAGTGCAGCGCCGCCTCGCCCGGGGCGGGCGTGGCCGGCCACCACTGCGCGCGGCGCAGCGGCGCCGCCTCGCGCCGCAGGGCCAGCAGGCGCGCCACGTAGGCGGCCAGGCGCGTGTCGGCGGAGGCCCAGTCGAGCCAGGTGATGGCGTTGTCCTGGCAGTAGGCGTTGTTGTTGCCGCGCTGGCTGTGGCCGATTTCGTCGCCGGCCAGGAGCATCGGCGTGCCCTGCGACAGCAGCAATGACGCGAGCAGCGTTCGCGTCAGGCGGGCGCGCTCGGCAAGCACCACCGGATCGTCCGTGTCGCCCTCGACGCCGCAGTTGCGGCTGAGGTTGTGGGCATGCCCGTCGCGGTTGTGCTCGCCGTTGGCCTCGTTGTGGCGTTGGTCGTAGCTCAGCAGGTCGCGCAGCGTGAAGCCGTCGTGCGCGGTCACGAAGTTGACGCTGGCGACGGGGCCGCGGCCGTCGTGTTCGAAGGCATCGCTGGAGCCGCACAGGCGGCGCGCGAATTCGCCGCGGCCGGCAGCCCGGTGCAGCCAGAAGGCCCGCTGGGTGTCGCGGAAGCGGTCGTTCCATTCCAGCCAGCCGGGCGGGAACTGCCCCAGCCGATAGCCGTCGGGGCCGATGTCCCAGGGTTCGGCGATGAGCAGGCACCGGGCCAGCACCGGGTCCTGCGCGACGGCGGCCAGGAAGGGCGCCCCCGGGTCGAACGCGCCGTCTCCGGCCCGCCGCGCCAGCACCGGTGCCAGGTCGAAGCGGAAGCCGTCCACGCCCAGCTGCGTCACCCAATGGCGAAGGCTGTCCATCACCAGTTGCACGACGCGCGGATGCGACAGGTTCAGGCAGTTGCCGCAGCCGGTCCAGTTCTCGTAGAGGGACGGGTCTTCGGCGCGCAGGTGGTAGTAGAGCGCGTTGTCGATGCCGCGCAGGCTCAGCATGGGGCCGGCCTCGTCGGTTTCGGCGCTGTGGTTGAACACCACGTCGACCACCAGCTCCATGCCGCGCGCATGCACGGCATCGGCCAGCGAACGGAACTCCTGGGCCGGCGTGGTGCCGGGCCGGCCGCTCCAGTAGCGCATCTCCGGCGCGAACCAGGCGATCGGGCTGTAGCCCCAGTGGTTGGTCAGGCCCAATTTCAGCAGGCGCTGCTCGTCGGCGCGGTGCTGCACCGGCATCAGGCTCAAGGTGGTGACGCCCAGGCGCTGCAGGTGGTCCAGCACGGCCGGCTGGGCCAGGCCGGCGAAGGTGCCGCGCAGCGGCTCCGGCACGTCCGGGTGGAGCCGGGTCTGGCTGCCGACATGCAGTTCGTAGAGGACGCGTGCGCCGGCATCGATGTGCGGGCGCGCCACCGCAGGCAGGGCCGACGGCGCGCTCACGCGGGCCTTGAGGGCGACGGGCGCACTGTCACGCGGGTCGCGCCGGTCCGGTGCGTCCGGCTCGTGGTCGAGGAAGATGTCCTCGCCGCCGTAGCGGCCCACCACTTCCTGCGCATAGGGGTCGAGCAGCAGCTTGGCCGGATTGAAGCGCAGCCCCTGGCGCGGCGCCCAGGGGCCGTCGACGCGATAGCCGTACACGAGGCCGGCGCGTGCGCCCGGCAGCCGGCCGTGCCAGACGCCGTCCGTGCACGCGGGCAGCGGCAGGCGCTGCTGCTCGTGTTCGCCCTGGCTGTCGAACAGGCACAGGTGGACCGCGCTGGCGCCGGGCGCCGCCAGGGCGAAGTTGATACCGCCTTGAGGTGACGGCGTGGCGCCGAGCGGGTAGGGGGTTCCGGGGCTCAGCATGCAGAAGACGTCGAACGTGCCGTCATCATGGCGCGGCGGCGCCGGCCGCGCTGTCGGAAGCCGTCGCGTCGTCGCCGGCGGCGCCCGGCTGGTGTGGCACCCACATCAGCGTGGCCAGCGGCGGCAGTGTCATCACCAGCGACTGGCCGCGCCCGTGCCAGGCGATCTGCTCGGTGGGCCGGATGCCGTTGCCCAACCCGCTGCCGCCGTAGACGGCCTGGTCGGTGTTGATGACCTCGCGCCACGCGCCCGCCGCGGGAGCGCCGATGCGCCAGCCGTGGCGCACCACCGGCGTGAAGTTGCACACCACCAGCACCGCCCGGCCATCGCGGGCGCGCCGCTCGAAGGCGAATACCGAGTGGTCGTGGTCGTCATGGCTGACCCACGAGAAGCCCTCCGGCTCGCAGTCGAGCTCGTGCAGGGCCGGGAAATGGCGGTAGACGTTGTTCAGGTCGCGCACCAGCCGGTGGATGCCCTGGTGCGCGGCCTGCTGCTCGAGCAGGTGCCAGTCCAGGCCGCGGTCGTGGTTCCACTCGGCCCACTGGGCGAACTCGCCGCCCATGAACAGCAGTTTCTTGCCCGGATAGGCCCACAGGTAGCCATAAAGGTTGCGCAGCCCGGCGAACTTCTGCCACATGTCGCCCGGCATGCGGCCGATCATGGAGCCCTTGCCGTGCACCACCTCGTCGTGCGAGAGAGGAAGCACGAAGTTCTCGCTGTGGGCGTACATCAGGCCGAAGGTGACCTGCTGATGGTGGTGGGCCCGGTGGACCGGATCGATGCCGGTGTAGGCCAGGGTGTCGTTCATCCAGCCCATGTTCCACTTGAAATGGAACCCCAGGCCGCCGTGCTCCGGCGGGCGGGTGACCCCGGGAAAGCTGGTCGATTCCTCGGCGACGGTGATGGCGCCGGGACGCTCCATGCCGACCACGCGGTTGGCCCGGCGCAGGAAGTCGATCGCCTCCAGGTTCTCCCGGCCGCACTCGGCGTTGGGCAGCCATTGCCCCGGCGCCCGGCTGTAGTCGCGATAGAGCATGGAGGCGACCGCGTCCACGCGCAGGCCGTCCACCCCGTAGCGCTCCAGCCAGTACAGCGCGTTGCCCACCAGGTAGTTGCGTACCTCGATGCGGGCGTAGTTGAAGATCAGCGTGTTCCAGTCGTTGTGGAAGCCCTCGCGCGGGTCGGCGTACTCGTACAGGGGCGTGCCGTCGAAGCGTGCCAGGCCATGCACATCGGCCGGGAAGTGCGCCGGCACCCAGTCGAGGATGACGCCCAGCCCGGCGGCATGAGCGCTTTCGACGAAGTGCCGGAAGTCCGCCGGCGTGCCGAAGCGCGACGTCGGCGCGTACAGGCCGATGGGCTGGTAGCCCCAGGAGCCGTCGAACGGGTGCTCGCTCACCGGCAGCAGTTCGATGTGGGTGAACCCGAGGTCGCGCACGTACGGCACCAGGGTCCGGGCCAGTTCGCGCCAGCCCAGCCATTCGTGGCCGTTGCCGCGCCGCCAGGAGCCCGCGTGCACCTCGTAGATGCTGATCGGCGCCTCCCGGCCGTTGGCCGCGGCGCGCCCGGGCGGCAGTGGCACCGGCGCCGTCAGCGGATGCACCACGCTGGCCGTGTCTGGCCGCAGGCGGGCCGCGAAGCCGTACGGGTCGGCCTTGCGCAGCACCTGGCCGTCGGCCGCGAGGATCTCGAATTCGTAGGCGTCGCCGGCGGTGACGTGGGGCGCGAAGATCTCCCACACGCCGCATTCCGGGCGCAGGCGCATCATGTGGCGCCGCCCGTCCCACTGGTTGAAGTCGCCCACGACGGAGACGCGCCGCGCATGGGGCGCCCAGACCGCGAATCGCACGCCGCGCACCCCCTGCATCTCGTGCAGGTGCGCGCCCAGTTGCTCGAACGGGCGCAGGTGGGTGCCTTCGGCCAGCAGCCAGATATCGGCCTCGCCCAGCACCGGCGGAAAGCGGTAGGGATCGTCCAACTGCGAGACATGGCTGCCCCAGTCGACCTGGAAGCGGTAGCCCAGCCGGGCCTCGGCAGCCGGCACGAGGGCGGCGAACAGTGCGCTGTCGCCCTGGCGCTCCAGCTGGGCCAGGGGCCAGCCGGCGGCCGCCTGCAGCACCGTCACGGCCCGGGCCCCGGGCAGCAGGGCGCGCACGTGCAG
>NZ_DASQBZ010000016.1:0-312346 GCF_035634955.1 Variovorax sp.
GGCCAAGGAGATCAAGCAATTGATCGACGACTCGGTCGGCAAGGTCGAGGAGGGCAGCCGCCAGGTGGCGGAGGCCGGCCGGACCATGGAAGAGATCGTCGAGAGCGTCAGGCGCGTGACCGACATCATGGGCGAGATCACGGCGGCCAGCCAGGAGCAGACCTCCGGCATCGAGCAGATCAACCAGGCCATCACTCAAATGGACCAGGTCACGCAGCAGAACGCGGCGCTGGTGGAGGAGGCCGCGGCGGCCGCCGCCTCGCTGCAGGAGCAGGCCGGCGGACTGGTGCAGTCGGTCAGCGTGTTCAGGATCGGCAGCGACGACGAGGCCGGGCGCGTGATCGCGCAGGCACGCAGCGCCGGCCGGCCGCAATCGGCGCCGCAGCACGCCGCACCGGCCAAGCCGAAGGCCGGCGCCAAGGCCGCCAAGGTGCCGCGGGGCACGGCATCCACCGCTGCCGACGCCGGCGACCTGCCTGCCGCCCCGCCGGCCCGGCGCACCGCCGCAGGGCAAGCCGGCAAGGCCGCACCGGCCGAGGCCTGGGGCGACTGGACGGAGTTCTGAAGGTCGAAGTGAACTTTCGGCGGACTTCAGCTTTGCAGCCGCCGTGCCGATAAGAAGAGCAAGGCACCGGACAGCGGTGCCAACGTTTACAACCATCCACATCCGAAAGCAGGTCCCCACCCATGTCTGGAAGCTTGTTCTTCACCGGCCTGAGCGGCCTGTCGGTGGCGCGCAGCGCGCTGATGACCACGGCCAACAACACGGCCAACGTCTACACCGACGGCTACAGCCGCCAGGTGGCGCAGGTGTCGACCAACGGCGCCGTGTCTTCCGGCTCGGGCTACATCGGCAGCGGCGCGCGCGTCACCACCGTCACGCGCAGCTACGACCGCTACCTGACCGCGCAGCTCGCCTCGGCGCAGTCGAACTCGGCCGCCCTGGGCGCCTACAGCACGCAGATCGACCGCATCGACTCGCTGCTGGCCGACACCACCTCGGGCCTGAGCCCGCTGATGCAGAGCTTCTTCACCGCGGTGCAGGGCGTGGCCAACACCCCGGCCGACTCCGCCGCGCGCCAGCAGCTGATCAGCTCGGCGCAGTCGCTGTCCAACAAGTTCCGCTCGACCGACCAGTACCTGTCGGACCTCAACGACTCGGTCAACGAGCAGATCAGCGGCGGCGTCGAGCAGGTCAACACCTATGCCAGCAAGATCGCCGGCCTGAACCAGCAGATCAGCATGATGACGGCGATGGCCGGCGGCCAGCCGCCCAACGACCTGCTCGACCAGCGTGACCAGCTGGTCAGCGAGCTCAGCCAGATCGTCGACGTCAAGGTGCTGCAGCAGGACAACGGCAAGTACAACGTGTTCATCGGCACCGGCCAGTCGCTCGTCGTGGGCGACCAGGCCGCGAAGATGCAGGCGGTGCCGTCCGCGGCCGATCCCACGCGCACCGCGGTGGCGCTGGTCGGCATCTCCGGCAACGTCACCGAGCTCAAGGACAGCGCCATCACCGGCGGCACGCTGGGCGGCCTGATGGCCTTTCGCACGCAGACGCTGATCCCGACGCAGAACGCCATCGGCCGCCTTTCTCTGACCATCGCCGATGCCTTCAACGCCCAGCACAACCTGGGCGTGGACCTCAACGGCGCCCTCGGCGGCGACTTCTTCGGCAACACCGGCCCGGGCATCTTCTCGAACGCCCGCAACAACGGCGACATGGTGCTGACCGGCAGCGTGAGCGACGCCGGCCAGCTGACCACCAGCGACTATTCGGTGCAGGTCAAGGACGCCGGCGGCGGTGCGCTCAGCTACACCGTCACCCGGCTTTCCGACAACAGCAGCGTCGGCAGCTTCACCGACATGCCGATCACCTTCGACGGCGTGACGCTCGACGTGGCCAGCGGCGCCGCCCAGAACGGCGACACCTTCCTGGTGCAGCCCACCCGCTACGGCGCGCGCGACATGGACGTGCTGGTCAAGGACCCGGCCAAGGTGGCCGCGGCGTCGCCGATCGTCACCGGCACCGCCGCCGCCAACCAGGGCAGCGGCGCGATCAGCGCGGCAACCGTCGACGCGGACTACCTCGCCACGCCCCTGGCCGCCAACGTCACGCTCAGCTACGACGCAGCCAGCGGCGAGTTGTCGGGTTTTCCGGCCGGCTCGCCGGTCCGCGTGACGCTGCCCGACGGCTCCACCGCCACCTACGCCGGCGGCACGCCGGTGCCGTTCACCGCGGGTGCCCAGGTGAGCTTCGGCGGCATATCCGTCACCCTGAGCGGCGCACCGGCCGATGGCGACACCTTCAGCATCGACCGCAACGCCGGCGGCGTCTCGGACGGCAGCAACGCACTGGCGCTCGGCGCGCTGCAACGCAAGGCCATCGTCGGCGGCGGCGCCACCACCTTCGGCGGGGCCTACTCGCAACTGGTGAGCGAAGTGGGCAACCGCGCCATGGAGATCAACGTCGCGCTGACCACGCAGGAGAGCGTGACCGGGCAGATCAAGGCCAGCCAGCAGTCGATCTCCGGCGTCAACCAGGACGAAGAGACCGCCAACCTGCTGATGTACCAGCAGATGTACCAGGCCAACGCCAAGGTGATCCAGACCGCCTCGACCATCTTCGACGCGATCCTGGGCATCCGTTCGTGATGACCGCCACCTGATTTGGAGAAATGATGCGCATCAGCACCAGTTCCTTTTACGAGCAGAACGTCACCGCCATGGGCCTGCAGCAGCAGAAGCTGTTCCGGGTGCAGCAGCAGCTGTCGGCGGGCACGAAGTTCCTCAGCCCGGCCGACGATCCAGTGGGCGCCGCGCGCGCGCTCGGGGTGAGCGAGTCGCTGTCTCTTTCGTCCCAGTACGCCACCAGCCGCCAGCGCGCCATGCTGTCGCTCTCGCGCGAGGAGACCGCGCTCGACAGCGCCACCACCGTGCTGCAGAACATCAAGACGCTGACCGTGCAGGCCGGCAACGGCACGCTGTCGGACGCCGACCGCCAGTCGCTCGCCACCACCATCCAGAGCAACCTGGACCAGCTGGTGGGCATCGCCAACGCGGACGACGGCAACGGCCAGTTCCTGTTCGCCGGCTACAAGAGCGCCAGCGCGCCCTTCGCGGCGCAGGCCGGCGGCGGCATCAAGTACGTGGGCGACCAGGGCCAGCGGCTGATGCAGGTCGACGTGGCGCGCCAGATGTCCACCTCCGACGACGGCCGCAGCGTGTTCATGTCGGTGCAGGGCGGTGCCGGCTACGTCACCACCGCCGGCGCGGCCAACACCGGCACCGGCGTGTTCGGCTCGGCCACCGTGGTCGACGCCACTGCCGCCGACTTCGGCAAGGATTTCCAGATCGCCTTCGCAGGCGGCAACTACACGGTCACCACCGGCGACACGCCGCCGGTGGTGGCGGCCAGCGGCGCCTTCACGGCGGGCGTGCCGATCAGCTTCGGCGGGCTGCAGATCAGCATCGCCGGCCAGCCAGCCGACGGCGACAGCTTCGACGTGACCACCGCGAAGAACGCGGGCACCGACATCTTCGCGGCCATCGGCGAACTGGTGAGCGCGCTGCGCACGCCCGTGGCCGGCGGCGGCGAGGCCGCGCAGGCGCGCCTGCAGAACGCCCTGAGCACCGCCAACGTCAAGGTCACCAATGCGCACGACAACGTGCTGACGGTGATTTCATCGGTGGGCTCGCGTATGAACGAGCTGGAGTCGCTCGACAGCGCCGGCTCGGCGCGCACGCTGATGGACGAAGGCTACCTGTCGGAGATCCGCGACCTCGACCCCGTCGCGGCGATCGCCGAGTTCTACCAGCGCCAGACGTCGCTGCAGGCGACGCAGATGACTTTCGCCAAGCTGAATTCGATCGCGCTGTTCAACTACCTGTAGGCGTCCGGTAGAGGGCGCTCACTGCGGGCGTTCGAACCGCGTCTTCGGGAAATCGTTGTCCGGGTGTCCGGCCAGCGCCGCGGCCTCGGTGCGCGCGAATGCGTCCGATGCGGCCGGCGCGTCGGCATCCGGCTCGGCGTCGTAGCTCACTTCCAGCCCCGCCACTTCGGTGCGGGCGAAGAGGTCGGCCACCGCGACCGGTGGCCGTGTCGGCTGAACGACGGCGGGCGGCTGCGCAGCCACCGGCCGCGACGCCCGCACCTGCTGGCGCAGCAGCGCCATGTCCGCGCGCACCTCTTCCAGCGTGCGCAGCCGGTTCGGCGGCTCGGCGGCGGGAGCTTCCTCGGCCGGTGTTGCTGGCGGCGGCACGTCGGGGGCGGCCTGGTCCGGCGCGACCGGCGCGGCCGCGGCCTTGACGGCGGCCGGAGGCATCGCCGCCGGGCGGGCTTCATCCGCTTCGTCGTCCTCGTCCGGGGCGCCGTCTTCCTCGTCCTCGTCCTGCGCGGTGGCGAAGTTGAACGGCGTGAAGCGCGCCGGCTCCGCGGCCGCCCCGGCGACGGCCGGCTTGGCGCGCAGGCCGGGCCCATCGATCACGCGATGCGCGAACCAGACCAGCAGCAGCCCGGCCACGGCACAGGCGGCCGCCCAGGTGTCATGCGCTTCGTGCAGGACCAGCGCGAGGCCGAAGGACAGCATTGCCGCGCCCAGGGCGGCGTATCCAGCGATGCGAACTCCGGTGATGCGTTTGCTGCTCATGCCTGATGGTCCGTCAAATAGTTAGCACATTGTTACTAGCTTGGCGGCGCGACGGTCGCCGCGTGGTGCCCGCCTGGGTCGGGCTGCGCGCAAAAACGCACGGAAAGCGGCACCGCGGCGCCTAAAGCTCTTCGCGCAGGCGCTCCGAATGCTGCGCCAGCTCGGCCGCCTCGACGACCTCCTGCAGGGAGAGCGGCCCGGTCAGCTCGACCTCGCCCGCCAGCACGCTGTCCAGCGCCTGCTGCCCGGACGGGCCGGCCAGCCAGGCGAACGCGGAGGTGATGGAGCCGCCGCCGAACCTGGTGCGCATGGCTTTGGCGGCGGCACGGCTGACGGCGGTGAACGCCGCATGATCCGCCGCCGCGGAAGCCGCCCGCACGATGACGCAGAAGGCCTCGAGCTTGTCCGCCTCGTTGCGCAGGCGCCTGGCCTTCGCCGCGCTCGGCGGCGCGTGGCCGAGAAGGGCGGCGTCGGATGCCTCGGTGAACAACCGGATCTCGCGCCCTTCTTCCCAGGCCGGATCGCTCCGCGTGACAACGACCACCGGATGGCCGCGGGCCTCGGCCGCGCGTTCGGCCGCCGCATCGGCGGCGCCCGCCTGGTCCGGGCGCCAGGCCAGCAGCGGCGCCGCCGGCGAGCCGCGGACGGCCCAGCGGCCCGCGCTGTTCAGGCAGCGGACGTGGCTGCCCGGCGCGCCGCCCTGGTCTGGCGCCTCGCGCGGCGCCGGCTGTTGGCCCGCAGGGGAAAGGAACAGGTACTGGGCGGCAGGCATGGGCGATCTCGTTCGGGGTGAGGGCCCATTGTCGCCCGCCCCGCCTGCCTCGCCACGGCGCTGCGCCGTCAGCGCCGCCGAGGGCTTCTCGGCAGCAGCACGGTCACCACGCCCAGCAGCGGCAGGTAGGCGATGGCGTCGTACACGAAGGTGATGCTGGTGTGGTCCGCGAGCAGCCCGAGCAGCGCGCCGCCGAGCCCGCCCATGCCGAAGGCGAAGCCGAAGAACAGGCCCGACACCATGCCGACCTTGCCCGGCATCAGTTCCTGGGCATAGACCAGGATCGCCGAGAACGCCGACGACAGCACCAGCCCGATGACGATGGTCAGCGTGGTCGTCCAGAACAGGTTGGCGTGGGGCAGCAGCAGCGCGAAGGGGGCCACGCCGAGAATGGAGAACCAGATCACCGGCTTGCGCCCGATGCGGTCGCCGATCGGGCCGCCGGCCACGGTGCCGATGGCCGATGCGAACAGGAAGATGAACAGGTGGACCTGGGCGCTCTGCACCGACAGGCCGAACCGTTCGATCAGGTAGAACGTGTAGAAGCTGCTGATGCCGGCCACGTAGAAGTACTTGGAGAAGATCAGCACCAGCAGCACCGCGATCGCCCCGATCACCACCTTGCGCGGATACGGCGCCGCGACCGCCGCGTTCCTGCGCCCGCCGTTGGCCACCTGGTGGGCGGCGTACCAGCGGCTGACCTGGAACAGCAGGCCGATGCCGACCACCACGGCCAGGCCGAACCAGGCCATGCTGTGCTGCCCGAAGGGCGCGATGACCGCGGCGGCCAGCAACGGCCCGATCGCCGTGCCGGTGTTGCCGCCCACCTGGAAGACCGACTGCGCCAGGCCATGCTTGCCGCCCGACGCCAGCCGCGCGATGCGCGACGACTCCGGGTGGAACACGGCCGAGCCGATGCCCACGAACGCGGCGGCCACCAGCACGATGCCGAAGGTCGGCGCAAACGCCAGCATCATCAACCCGACGAGGGTGGACGCCATCCCGAACGGCAGCGAATACGGCTGCGGCCGGCGATCGGTGAACAGCCCGATCAGCGGCTGGAGCAGCGACGCCGTGAGCTGGTAGGTCAGCGTGATCAGCCCGATCTGGGCAAAGCTCAGCGCGAACTCGCCCTTGAGGATCGGGTACATCGCCAGGATCAGCGACTGCATCATGTCGTTGATCATGTGCGAGCCGCTGATGGCGGCGAGGATGCCGAAGGCGGGCTTCGCCGCGTGCGCGGTCGCGGTCGGTGTCGCGCCGGCGGCACCGTCAGGTGCGCCGGCGCCTTGCAAGGTGGCGGTGGATAGAGTCATCTTGGATCGGTTGAACTGAGGCGCCGGGGCGGCTGCGCTGCACGCGAGGCAGCGTCCCGCGCTGCCTTGACGGCGCGCCCGGCATGCCCGGCGTGACAGAATTGTCCCGGCCCGCCGTTCCCCTGTCTCGCGCCAACTCACCAACAACCCTCGCGAAAAGGACATGCGCTCCCGTCACCCGCCGCCGCCGCTGTCGCGCGCCCTCGAGGAAATCGACGGGGCTTCTTCTCCCGTCACCGGGCGCGCCACCGACTATCCGGCCAGCTGGCACATCGAGCCGCATGCGCACAACAAGCACCAGCTGATCTATGCCGTGCAGGGCGTGATGGTGGTGCAGGCCGACGCGGGCCGCTGGGTGGTGCCGCCCACGCGCGCCATCTGGATGCTGGCCGGCATGACCCACGAGATCCGCTGCATCGGCGAAGTGCACATGCGCAGCCTGCTGGTCGCGCCGGACGCCGCGCCGCGCCTGCTGGACCAGACGCAGGCGGTCGGCGTGTCGCCGCTGCTGCGCGAGCTCGTCCGCGCGGCGGTGGAGGTGCCGCAGCCGTACTCGCCCCAGTCGCGCGACGGACGCCTGATGCGCCTGATCCTGGACGAGCTGCGTGCGCTGCCCGTCCTGCCGCTGCACCTGCAGATGCCGGCGGACCCGCGGCTGCGCCGCATCTGCGGACAGCTGCAGCGCCAGCTGGACGACGCCACCACCCTGACCGAGTGGGCGCATCGGCTCGCGGTCGACGTGAAGACCATCCAGCGGCTGTTCGCGAAGGAGACCGGAATGACCTTCGGCCAGTGGCGCCAGCAGGCGCGGCTGCTGCGCGCGCTCGAACTGCTGGCGACCGGCGAGAAGGTCATCGACGTGGCGCTCGAACTCGGCTACGACAGCCCCAGCGCATTCGGGACGATGTTCCGCAAGCAGTTCGGCCAGACGCCGAGCCAGTTCTTCGCGCAGGGATAGCCCGGCCGCCCGCCCTACGGCCTCGCGGGATCGGCTTGCGTAGTCGGCACGCGATAGAGCACCCCGTACCGCCCCGACTCCACGCCGTGGTCCATGTAGGCGCTGGTCAGCTCGATTGCATCGCCCGAGGGGCGCATCCGAAAAGTCATCTGGCCCGTCCGCAGTTCGCGCACCAATGCGCCGTCGACCAGATGCAGCCTGATCTCGGAGGTCTTGGCGGTCTTTCTGTCTGCGTAGGCGTACTGGGCGAACACCACATCGCTGCCGTCGAGCACTCCGTCGCCGATGCGATCGATCGACAGCTTTATGTCGGCCCACTTGTGAAGGCCGGTCCAGCCATGCCACAACCCAACCCACTGTGCGAGCTCCTTTGGGGCTTGCTCTGCCGCCGTGGGCGGCTGGGAGGGCGCGAGCGTCGCCTCATGGGCGGCGTTTCCCTGGATGACGGCATTTCTGACCCGGTCCACCTCTTCGGCGGTGGGTGGTGGCTGCTTGGCCAGATCGCCCTTGACCCAGTAGTTGCTGGTCCTGGTGGCCCCGCCGTCCGCGCCAACAAACTCGACCTTGACCGTCCGACCCGTTGGGTCCATGGTCAGGCGAAGCTTCTCCTTGTTGTAAGGCATGTCGACATTGATCGCATCGCCCTCGATGGTTCCCACCAATCTGGTGACAAGGCCGTCCGTCGTCGTCGCCCACGAATAGGCCAGCGTTGCGCGGCCGGCCTCCGAGATCTCCTGCACGACGATCTTCATGTCGACGTCGTGGAGCGCGCCGATCTGGCCGTGCCAGTATCCCAGCCAGCGGGTCTTTGTCGGATCCTGGGCGCCAGCCACGTGGCCGACGTACGTGGTGGGGAGGGTGGCCTGTGCGCGCGCCAGGGTACCCAGGCACGCGGCGGTCAGGCAAATGCAAAGGCATCGGAGCAGATGGATCATCTTGGCTTTCCTCGCTGGCGGTTGCCGCCTCGATGACCGACGGGCGATCGAGACTGGATTGGTGCCATGCGAGGGTCTCTCGCGGGCGCCGCCCTGGCCAGACGCAATCTGGTGTTGACACGGACACCGAAATGCATTTGTCCTGCCAATGGGCGTGAAGGATGCGCCGGCCTGCGACACCAGGTCGCTGCCGCAGATGCCAGTCAGGACGCATGCCCAGGCCGATTGCCAGCCCCGAGGCAAAGTGCCATGCTGCGGCGTCGATCCTCCCCGAAAGGAGCACCCCATGACGGATTCCCGCGTCGAGGTTTCGGTCGCTTTCCTGCAGGCGTTCGCCGACGCCTGGAATGCGCATGACGCAGATGCCCTGATGTCCTTCATGACCGATGACTGCGTCTTCGATGCGTCCGCCGGCGCCGATGTGTGCGGCGAACGCGCCCAAGGCGCGCAGGCCGTGCGCGCGGCTTTCGTGGACGTCTGGACCAACTTCCCCGACGCGAACTGGGGTGACGCGAGGCACTTCGTGTGCGGGGACCGCGGCGTTTCGCAATGGACCTTCACCGGCACGCGGCGCGACGGCAGCCGGGTCGAGGTCCACGGCTGCGACCTGTTCACCTTCCGGGCGGGCAGGATCGCGCTGAAGGACTCCTACCGGAAGAACCGCCCGCCGCTTGCTGCATAGGCATCGGCGTGATGGGCCAGGCCCAGCCGGAAGCCCGGCTCAGGGCCGCAGCGCCTGCACCACGCCGGCCATTGCCTCCAGCCCGGCCGTGAACCGGGGCTCGAGCATCTGCAGCAGGTGCGGCACCTGCAGGGCCATCAGCGCGATGCCGGCCAGCAGCGTCAGCGGGAAGCCGACCGCGAAGATGCTGAACTGCGGCGACGCGCGGTTGAGGATGCCCATGGCCAGGTTCAGCGTCAGCAGCGCGGTCACCAGCGGCAGCGCCAGCATCAGTCCGCTGGTGAAGATGTGGCTGCCCTGGAGCGCCAGCGCCAGCCAGCCCTGCGACGCCAGCGGCGCGTCCGAGATCGGCAGGGCCTGAAAGCTGTCGGCCAGCGCGGCGAGCATGAGCAGGTGGCCGTCCACGGCCAGGAACAGCAGCATGGCGAGCATGTTCAGGAGCCGCCCGACCACCATGGTCTGGCCGCCGCTGCTCGGGTCGAAGAACGCGGCGAACGACAGGCCCATCTGCAGCGAGATGTACTCGCCCGCCGCCAGCACGGCCGCGAACACCAGCCGCATGGCGAAGCCCATGGCGACGCCGGCGAGCACCTGCTTGAGGATGATCCACACGCCGCCGGCCGAGACCACCGGCACGTCCGGCATCGGCCCCAGGGTGGGCGAGATCACCACCGCCAGCAGCACGGCCAGCGCGACGCGCACCTGGCGCGGCACGGTCGACTCGCTGGTGATCGGCGCCGTACTCAGCAGCGCCAGGATGCGCACGAACGGCCACAGGAATGCCACCAGCCAGCCCATCAGCTGGTCGGAAGTGACCGAGAAGACCGGCGGCATCAGCCCACCAGCTGCGGGATGCCGGTGAACAGGGTGCGGATGTAGTCGACCACGGACGACAGCATCCACGGCCCGGCGACGACCAGCGTGACGAACACCGCCAGCAGCTTGGGGATGAAGGACAGCGTGGCCTCGTTGATCTGGGTGGCTGCCTGGAAGATGCTGACCAGCAGGCCGACGACCAGCGCCACCAGCAGCAGCGGCGCGCCGAGCACGAGGGAGACTTCCATCGCGCGGCTGCCCATCGTCATGATGGTTTCGGGTGTCATGGGAGTGGGTGGGCTAGGTGTAGAAGCTCTGCGCCAGCGCGCCGATGAGCAGCTGCCAGCCATCGGCCAGCACGAACAGCATCAGCTTGAACGGCAGGGCGATGCCGGCCGGCGGCACCATCATCATCCCCATCGACATGAGCACGCTGGCGACGACCAGGTCGATCACGAGGAACGGAATGAAGATGGTGAAGCCGATCTGGAAGGCCGTCTTCAGCTCGCTGATGACGAAGGACGGCAGCAGGATGCGCAGCGGGACTTCCTCCGGCCCCTGCATCTGCGGCACGTTGGCCAGGCGGGCGAACAGCGCCAGGTCGGTCTCGCGCGTCTGGCGCAGCATGAAGGTCTTGAACGGCGCGATGCCGCGTTCCATTGCCTGCTCGGGACTGATCTTGTTCTCGGAAAAGGGCTTGTAGGCCTCGTCGTAGACCTTGTCGAACACCGGCGCCATCACGAAGAAGGTCAGGAACAGCGACAGGCCCACCAGGATCTGGTTGGGCGGCGCCGACTGCGTGCCGATGGCCGTGCGCAGCAGCCCCAGCACGATCAGGATGCGGGTGAAGCTGGTCATGCACAGCAGGAGCGCCGGCAGGAACGACAGCGAGGTCAGCAGC
The DNA here is from genome assembly GCF_035634955.1 of Variovorax sp. Classification (GTDB taxonomy): domain Bacteria; phylum Pseudomonadota; class Gammaproteobacteria; order Burkholderiales; family Burkholderiaceae_C; genus Variovorax. The sequence goes on from NZ_DASQBZ010000016.1 coordinate 11,030, forward strand.
ACCAGCGTCTGCACGCTGAGCGACCAGGTCTGGCTGCCGCGCGGGCCCGGGGTGCTGACGATGCCGGGCAGGCCCTGCGTCCAGGCCACGGCCGGCGCCACCGCGATCAGCAGCAGGAATGCGCAGCGCAGGCCGCGCTGCACGGCGGGGCGGTTCATTGCGTGCTGAGCTGGCCGTTGCGCAACAGCGATTCGTTGAGCTTGCGCGCGAACAGGATCACCGGGTCGGCCATCGGCGACGACGCGGGCGGTGCCGGGGGCGCCGCGGGCACGGATACCGCCGGACAGGCGAAGGCGGCCGGCGCCTGCACCGACGCCTGGGCCTCGGCCACCGCGTCGAGCACCGGGGTGCTCACCGCGGCCGCGCTGCCGGGCGCGCCCGCGTGCGCCGGCAGGGTGTGCAGCGCCTGCACCTGGCTGGCCGTGACGCCGAGCACGACCCAGGTGTCGGCCACCTCGATCACCACCACCCGTTCGCGCCGGCCCACGGCGGTGCTGGACACCACCTTGACCATGCTGGCGCCGCCGAGCCGCTGCAGCCCGAGGCGGCGCGCCGCCCAGGCGCAGGCGAAGATCAGCGCCAGCACCGCCGCCATGCCCAGGAAGGCCTGGCCCAGGCCGCCGCCGGCCGCGGGCGGCACCGCGCCGGGCGCGACGGTCTGCAAGGTGGCGTGGACCGGCAGTGCGCCCAGCGCACCCAGTGCCGCCGGCACGCGCGCGGCACGCAGCCGCTGGTAGACGAGTCGCTTGTTCATGATCTGGCGAGCTTCTGCATGCGCTCGGAGGGGGTGATGATGTCGGTCAGGCGGATGCCGTACTTGTCGTTGACCACCACCACTTCGCCTTGCGCGATGAGGTAGCCGTTGATCAGCACGTCCAGCGGCTGGCCGGCCAGGCCGTCGAGCTCGACCACCGAGCCTTGCGACAGCTGCAGCAGGTTCTTGATGGTGATGCGCGTGCGGCCGATCTCGGCCGTCAGCTGCACCGGCACTTCCATCACGCGGGCGATGTCGGCCGGCGATACGCCGGCGGCCTCGGACGCGGTCTCCTGGATCTGCTGGAACACCTGCGTCGTGGCCGGCGCGGCGGCAGGCGGCGCCGCCGCCGTCGCGGGCGCGGACGCGGCGGTCTGCTCGGCCAGCGCGGCCGCCCAGTCGTCCGCCTCGGCGCCGGATGAATTGGTTTCGTCAGTCATGCTCGTACTTCGAATCGGAGTCGTGGTTGATCATCTTGTTGACCCGCAGCGCGTAGCGGCCGTTGGAGGTGCCGTAGCCGCACTCCATCACCGGCACGCCGTCGACCTTGGCCAGCGCCTGCTGCGGCAGCTCGATCGGCAGCACGTCGCCCACCTTGAGCTGCAGCACCTGGCCGATGGTCGAGGGAATCGTCACGAAGTCGGCCGTCAGCTCGACGTCGGCCGCCTGCATCTGGTGCGACATCTGGCGCACCCAGCGCTTGTCCACCTCGATCTCGTCCTGGATCGGGTTGGACAGCAGGTCGCGGATCGGCTCGATCATCGAGTAGGGCAGGCACACGTGCAGGAAGCCGCCGATCGGCCCGAACTCGATCTGCAAGGTGGTGTTGATCACCACCTCGTTGGGCGCCACGATGTTGGCCAGCTTGCCGTGCATCTCGGCGCGCACGTAGTCGAATTCCAGCGGGTAGACCGGCTTCCAGGCGTCGCCATAGCACTGCAGCGACAGGTCCAGCAGGCGGCGGATGATGCGCTGCTCGGTGCGCGTGAAATCGCGGCCTTCCACGCGCACGTGGTAGCGGCCGTCGCTGCCGAAGAGGTTGTCCACCACCAGGAACACCAGCTTCGGGTCGAACACGAAGATGGCGGTGCCGCGCAGCGGCTTCATGTGCAGCATGTTGATGTTCGCGGGCACCGGCAGGTGCCGCACGAACTCGCTGTACTTCTGGATCTGCATCGGCCCGACGGTGATGTCGGGGCTGCGCCGCATGAAGTTCAGCAGCGCGCCGCGCAGTGCACGCGCGAAGCGGTCGTTGATGACCTCCAGCGTGTGCATGCGGTTGCGCACCACGCGGTCGGGCGCGCCGAGGTCGTAGGCCGGCAGGCCGTCCGCCGGCATCGCCGGCGTGCGGGCCTGGTCGGCGCCGCCGCCGGTCACGCCCTGCAGCAGCGCGTCGACCTCGTCTTGCGAGAGGACCTGTTCGTAGGCCATGGGTGACCGGCTGCCTTGGCTTACTGCACCACGAACGTGGTGAAGGCGATGCCGGTGATGCCCTGCTGGGGCAGGTTCTCGGCCAGCGGGCGGTTGAGCTCGGTGCGGATCTCGTCGGCCAGCCTGCTCTTGTCGTCGGTCGTCATCAGGTCCTCGCCCTTGCGGTTGGACAGCAGCAGCAGCGCGCGGCTGCGCAGCACGGGCATGAACTCGGCGATCTGCGCGCGCGACTTCTCGTCGCGCACCTTCAGCGTCATGCCCAGGTGCAGGAACCGGGCGCGGCCCTCGGACTGCAGGTTGACGGTGATCGGCTCGATGTTGACGAAGATGGGCTTCTCGGGAACGGGTGCGGCGGCCTCGACGGGCTCGGCATGGCGGCCCAGGAAGAACCAGGCGGCACCGCCGGCGGCGGCCACCAGGACGATGCCGGCGATCAGGCCGAGCAGCAGTTTCGAGGCGGAGGATCCGCTCGGCGCGGTGCCGGCGGCGGGGGTCGATGTGGCCATGAGGTCGTTGTTTCGCTGTTGCGGTCGATTCTTCGCCAACGGCAATGGCGCCGAAGGTTCGATCAAGCGGGGAAAAGGGGCTCAACTCCGCTCATTGGTGGGCGGATTTCACGCGAACGTGTCGAGGCTGCTGCTGGCGCGCGTGCGGCTGGCGGGGGCGGCTGCGGGCGCGGCCGCCTGCGGCTGCACACGGGCCGTGCCCGGGTAGTCGGGCGTGCCGCGCCGCGGCGCCGCGTCCTGGTTGGCGAAGCCGCCGCCCTGGCCGGAAGGCTGCTGCGATTGCGACCCCACCGAGGCATCGCCGAGCTGGATGCCCTGCGCCGCCAGCGTCGTGCGCAGCTGCGGCAGGGCGGCCTCCAGCGCCTTGCGCACGCTCTCGTGCGCCGACGTGAACATCGCCTGGGTCTGCTGGTCGCTCATGGTCAGGGTGACCTGCAGCGGCCCGAGCTCGGACGGGTTGAGGTTGAGGCGGGCCACGTGCTGGCCGCTGGCGCTCATGCGCAGCATCTGCTGGGCCAGCGCGGGGCCCCAGGCGTCGTCGCCCACCTTCGGCGCGAGCGTCAGCAGGGGCGACGACGCGCCGGTCGTGGCGCCGGCACGGTCCGCCGGCGCGGCGGCGGCCGGCTGGAACTGCACCGGCAGCGCGGTGTCGCCGTCGCCGGCTTCGCGCTCGCCCGCGCCGTCGCGCCCGCCTGCCAGGCCGGCGCTGGCTGTGGCCATCGCGGCCTGGAAGTCGACGGTGGCGTCGCGCGGGGCGGCGTTGGCCGCAGCGGTGGCATCGGCATCGCCGGCGGCGGCTGCGCCTGACGCGGGTGTCGTCGGGTCGGCTGCGCCTGTCCTGGCCACCGTGCGCGGCGACGCCGCGCGGACCGCCGGTGCGTTGCTGCCTGGCAGGGCCGGCGTGCCCGTGGCTTCGGCGAAAGCGGCTGCCGCGCCGGCGAGCGTGGGCGTGTCGGCCGTGTCGGCCGTGTCGTCCGCCGCGGCCGGGGTCGCTGCGTCCTTCGCGGTGGCCTTGGCGCCGTGGCCCGCGCGGTCGGCGTCGGCGCCATCTGCGGGCGGTGTGTCGGCGGTCGGCGCCGCGCCGTCGGCCGTGGCCGGCAGGGCGGCCGCGCCTTGGGCGGCGAGCGCCGCGGTGGTGGCGGCGGCGCCGGCGGCGAGGTGCGGATCGGAAGCGGCCGGCGCGGCGGAGGGCGCCAGCGGAGCCAGCATGGCCATCACGTCGGCCGGCGTGAGCGTGCGCTCGCGCTCGTCGTCGCGGCCGGCCTTGCGGGTGCCGGGCCGGGCAGCTTCGCTGCGCTCGCCGGCTCCGGCACTGGCGGAGGGCTCTTCGGCGCGCCGCGCGCGGGCGCTGCGCATCTCGTCGAAGGCCGATTCGAAACTGCGGCCATCCGGGCTGTCGGCATTGCGCGCGCCGGGCTGGGCCGGGGCGCGGGTGCTGGCGGCGGCGTTGGCGGCGGCCAGGGCGAGGGTGGGCATGGACATGGCGATCTCTCCTCCTTGTCAGAACGTGGGGTTGGCGGCGCGGGCAAGGAAGCCGCGCGCGGCGCGTTCGTCGCTGTCGCGCTGCTCGCGCTTGGCCTGCGCCAGCTGTTCCTGGCGGCGCACCCGATCGACCAGCGTGTCGAACGAGTTGAGCCGGCGCTTGTGCTGGCGCCAGTCGTCGCGGCCGCGATCGACGCGGCCGTCGGCCTGCGCCACGATCGCGCGCTGCTGCTCGATGGCGCCGTCGAGCGTGGCCAGGAAGGCCTGGTAGTTGTGCCACTTGGCGCTGGGCAGGCCCTTGGCGGTCAGCGCCTGCAGCTGCGCGTAGTAGTCGTCGCGGTAGCGCACGAGCATGTCCAGCTTCTGGCTGGCGCTCAGCTGCGCGTTCTGCAGTTCGCCGAGGCGGCGGGCGGCGTCGTCGGTCTTGGTGCGGGCCAGGTCGGCCAGGGTGTCGAGCGGCAGTCGTGCGGGCATGGGGTGTTCCTGTGTCGGGGGTGCGGGCGGGCGCTCAGGCCTGCTCGAAGAGGGCGCTCATGCGGGCGATGGAGGTGGCGTAGTCGGTGCGCTCCTGCATGGCCTGCTGCAGGAAGGCCTCGATGCGTGGGTACATCGCGATCGCCTGGTCCAGTTGCGCGTCGTGCCCGGGCGCGTACGCGCCGACGCTGATCAGGTCGCGGTTGCGCTGGTAGCGCGACAGCATCTGCTTGAAGCGGCGCACGTGCGCGAACTGGGCTGGCGTGATGAGCGACGTCATGGCCCGGCTGATGGACGCCTCGATGTCGATCGCCGGGTAGTGCCCGGCCTCGGCCAGCGTGCGCGACAGCACCACGTGGCCGTCCAGGATGGCGCGCGCCGAGTCGGCGATCGGGTCCTGCTGGTCGTCGCCTTCCGACAGCACGGTGTAGAAGGCGGTGATCGAGCCGCCGCGCCCGCTGGCATCGCGCGCGCCGTTGCCGGCGCGCTCCACCAGCGCCGGCAGCTTGGCGAACACCGACGGCGGGTAGCCCTTGGTGGCCGGCGGCTCGCCCACGGCCAGCGCGATCTCGCGCTGCGCCATGGCGTAGCGGGTGAGCGAATCCATGATCAGCAGCACGTCCTTGCCCTGGTCGCGGAAGTACTCGGCCAGGCAGGTGGCATAGGCGGCGCCCTGCAGCCGCAGCAGCGGCGAGTTGTCGGCCGGCGCGGCCACCACGACCGAGCGCGCCAGGCCTTCCTCGCCCAACGTGTGCTCGATGAATTCCTTGACCTCGCGGCCGCGCTCGCCGATCAGGCCGACCACGATCACCTCGGCGCTGGTATAGCGGGCCATCATGCCCAGCAGCACGCTCTTGCCGACGCCCGAGCCGGCGAACAGGCCCATTCGCTGGCCACGGCCGACGGTGAGCATGGCGTTGATGGCGCGCACGCCGACGTCGAGCACCGAGTCGATGGGCGCGCGCGTGAGCGGGTTGATCGGCGGCGACGACAGCGGCACCTTGCGGCTGACATCCAGCGGCCCCAGCCCGTCGAGCGGACGCCCGACGGCATCGACCACCCGCCCGAGCATTCCTTCGCCGACCGGCAGGCGCTTGGCCTGCCCGCCGCCGGGCGCGCCGGCGTCGCGCGGCGTCACGCGCGCGCCCGGCAGCAGGCCGGAGACCTCGCTTTGCGGCATGAGGAAAAGGCGGTCGCCGGCGAAGCCGACCACTTCGGCCTCGGCATGGCGCTGGGCCTGGCCCGGTGGCAGCTCGACCAGGCAGTCGCTGCCCACCGGCAGCTGCAGGCCGACGGCCTCCAGCACCAGCCCGACGGCGCGCGTCAGGCGCCCGGATTGCACGGTGGCGGGGCAGTGCGCCACGTCGGCGCGGGCCTGGGACAGCGTCCGCAGCCAGGACTGCAGGTGTGGATTGGGTGCGGCGCCCATCGGATCAGTCCTGCGCCGCGTCGGTGTCGGCGTCGCGCTGCAGCGCAGTCGCAACGCGTTGCCAGCGCGATTCGAGCGTCGCGTCGACCTCGCCGCTGGCGGTCAGCACGCGGCAGCCGCCGCGGCCGATGTGTTCGTCGGTGCGCACCTGCCAGCCGGCCGCCTCGAGCTCGCCGCCCAGGCTCTGGCGCACCAGCGCCGCGTCTTCCGGGTGCAGCACCAGGCGCGGCTCGCCCTGCAGCGCCGGCTCGGCCTGCAGCAGGTCGCGCACCAGCGTGAGCATCCATGCCGGCTCGGCCTGCAGCGTCCGGTGCACCACCTGGCGGGCGATGTCCAGCGCCAGGGCGACCAGCGCATCGGCCAGTTCGCCTTCGGCACGGCGCAGGGCAGCCGGCAGGCTGGCGGCAAGCGCGCGCAGCTGTTCGGCGTGCGCGCTGGCGCCGGCCAGCCCGGCGGCCAGGCCTTCCGCGTGGCCTTCGGCCCGGCCCTGCGCGAGCCCCTGCGCATGACCTTCGCGGCGGCCCTCGGCCTCGCCGGCGGCGCGCGCCTCGCGGCGCAGCCTGGCCAGCTCGGCGGCGTGCTGGAGCGCGGGCGACGGCGGCGGCTCGGGGGCGCGCGGCGCGGCGGATGCGGCCTGGCCGGCATGCCGCGCCTGTGCGGCGGCGCCGCCGCCGGCGGCCGGATCGATGGCGTCCATCTCCCAGCGCTCCCAGGCCGACATGGCCAGCCGCGCCGGCGCGGCCGGTGCTGCCGTGGCTGCGGCGCGGGCGGGTGGCGCGTAGGCCGAGGCCAGGCGCGCATGCGCGCCTGGAGCGAACAGGTGGTCAGATGAAGTCATCGGTGCCCGGGGTGGCGATCACGATCTCGCCGGCCTCGGCCAGGCGGCGCGCGATCTGCAGGATGGCCTTCTGCTCGGTCTCGACCTGCGACACGCGAACCGGCGGACGCAGGTCCATGTCCTCGCGCAGGGCCTCGGCGGCGCGCTGCGACATGTTGTTGAGGAACTTGTCGCGCAGCTCCGGCGGCGCGCCCTTGAGCGCGACGATGAGCGACTCGGCCTCGATGTCCTTGAGCAGGCGCTGGATGCTGCGGTCTTCCAGGCCCAGCAGGTTCTCGAAGACGAACATCTCGTCGACGATGCGCTGGGCCAGTGCCTCGTCCACCTCGCGCACGTGGGCGATGGCTTCTTCCTCCTGCGCGCTGGCCAGCAGGTTGACGATCTCGGCGGCGGTGCGCACGCCGCCCAGGCGGCTGCGCTTGAGGCCCTGGCCGGACAGCATCTCGGTGAGCACTTCGGTCAGCTCGTTGAGCGCCGAGGGCTGCACGCCGCCGAAGGTGGCAATGCGCATGATCACGTCGTGGCGCAGGCGGGCCGGCAGCTTCTCGAGCACCTCGGACGCCTTCAGGCGGTCCAGGTGGATCAGCACCGTCGCCAGGATCTGCGGGTGCTCGTCGCGGATCAGCTCGGCCACGTCGCCCGCGTCGAGCTGGTTCAGGCGCTCGATGCCGCTGTGCGGCTCTTCCGACTGCAGGATGTCCTCGAGCAGGTTGCTGGCGCGGTCGTCGCCCAGCGCCTTCTTCAGCACGGCGCGGATGTAGGCGCTGGAGCCGACGTGCAGAGCCGACAGCTGCTCGGTCTCGTGGCGGAACTCGGCCAGCACCTCGGCGAGTTCCTCGCGCGAGACCGCGTTGAGCCGGGCCATGGCCGCGCCGAGGTTCTGCACCTCGGGCGTGGTCAGGTGCCGCAGCGCGGCGGCCGCATGGTCCTCGCCCAGTGCCATCAGCAGGATGGCGCTCTTGCGGATTCCGGCTTCGTTCATCATTGCGCGTTCATCCAGTGTTGGATCAGGGTCGCGACCAGCTTCGGATCGCGCGTGGCGGTGTCATGCGCATAGGCCAGGTCGACGCGCTGGCGCTCGGCTTCGCGCTGGCGCAGCGCTTCCTCGGGCGAGACGCGCGGCTCGTCCTGCGCCGGGCCGGTGTCGGACGGCGCGGCCGCATCGGGCCCCGGTGCCGCCGCGGCGGCTGCCGGCGGCGGACCCAGGTGCTTGCGCAGCAGGGGCCGCAGCACCGCGAACCAGGCGAACAGCGCGGCCAGGGCGATCAGCAGGTAGCGTCCCAGCATGAATGCCAGCGGCAGGTTGCCGGGGTCGCGCCAGAACGGCAGGTCGGGTCCGGCGGCGTCGCTGCCGTCGTCCGCGAACGGGCTGTTGACCACGTTGAGCGAATCGCCGCGCTCGGCGTTGAAGCCCATCGCCTCCTTGACCAGGTTTCGCACCTGGTCGAGTTCGTCCGGCGTCAGCGCGCGCATGGCGGGCTTGCCGCCGGCGGCGGTGTCCTTGTTGTTGACCACCACCGCGACCGACAGGCGGCGCACGGCGCCGGCGCCTTGCTGGACGTGGCGGATCGAGCGGTCGAGCTCGTAGTTGGTGGTGACGTCCTTGCGGGCGCTGCCCGGGCCGGTGGGGACCGACGTGGTGGTCGTGCTGCTGGCGGCTTCTGCCGCATTGGGCTGCGCGCCCTTGGCGCCGGCGGGCGCCGGCTTGGCCGGCCTGGCCGGCGCGGCCGGCGTGGTGATCGGCGCGCTCGGCGCCACCGGCGGCTGGTTCGACAGCGCGCCGGGCACGCCGCCGGGCGGGGTCCCGCCGTGCTGGCTCGACTCGCTGCTCTGCTGGCTGCGCACGGCGGCGCTGCCGGGCTGCTGGTTGGGCTTGTAGCTCTCGTCGGTCTGCTCGACGACCGAGAAGTCGATGTCCGCGGCCACCTGCGCGCGCACGTTGCTCGCGCCCAGGATCGGCTGGAGGATCGCCTCGATGCGCCGGATGTAGCCCTGCTCGATCTCCTGCGCGTAGCGCAGCTGGCTCACGTCCAGCCCGCGTGCGCCGTTCCTCGCGCTCGACAGCAGGTTGCCGCGCTGGTCGACCACCGTGACGCTCTTGGCGTCGAGCTCGGGCACGCTGCTCGAGACCATGTGCACGATGGCGCTGACCTGGCCTTCGTCGATCGAGCGGCCATGCTCGAGCGTCAGCACGACCGAGGCGGACGGCTTCTTCTGCTCGCGCACGAACAGCGTGGGCTTGGGAATCGCCAGGTGCACCCGGGCCGACCCCACCGTGCCCATCGTCTCGATCGAGCGGGCCAGCTCGCCCTCGAGCGCGCGCTGGTAATTGACCTGCTCGGCGAACTGGCTGGTGCCGAACTTCTGGTTGTCCATCAGCTCGAAGCCGACGCCGCCCGCCTTGGGCAGGCCCTGCGCCGCCAGGCGCAGGCGCACCTCGGGCACGCGGTCCCCGGCCACCAGGATCGCGTTGCCGCCCTCGGCGAACTTGTAGGGCACGTTCATCTGCTGCAGCGAGGCGATGATCGCGCCGCCGTCGCGGTCGGTCACGTTGGAATAGAGCACCTTGTAGTCGGGGCCCTGTCCCCACAGCGCGAAGCCGGCCACGGCCGCGGCCAGCGCGGCGGCGCCGATCATCAGCGGCAGGCGCGGCTGCGCGCGCAGGCGCTCGATCAGCGGCGCCAGCGCGCCGGCCGCGGGCGCGGCGGGCGGGGTTGCCGTTGCCGTGGGGGCTGCCGTGGTCATTCCTGCGTCGCGGCCGTGTCGCGGCCGAGTTGGTGTTGTTCAGAGTTCATGCCGGAGGTCCGCTGACGCCAGTCAACGGGCTTGTCGTGTCGCGATCGATTGTTCGGCAGGGGGGGTGCGATCGAAGCGCCGAACAGGAGGGGGTTTTGCCGTCTGTTGGCGCCTTGAATGGGTGCTTTCCCTTGGTACGCTGAAAAGATGACGGCGCCATGCGCGCTTTTTTCGCCACCCGCAGACACACGAACGGAGAACCATCCATGTCCATTGCCGCCATCGAATCGGTCCTGCAGCAGATGCGGACCACCGCCGTGCGCGCCGGCTTCCAGCCCGCCGCAGCCACCACCGACGCCGCCCCCGCCGGCGGCTTCGCCGGCGAACTGCGCCGCTCGCTCGACGAGATCAGCGGCGCCCAGACCCGCGCCTACGGACAGGCCGAGGCCTTCGAGATGGGCAAGCCCGGCGTCGCCCTGAACGACGTGATGGTCGACCTGCAGAAAGCCAACGTCGCCTTCCAGACCGGGTTGCAGGTGCGCAACCGGCTGGTGGCCGCCTACCAGGAAGTGATGAGCCTGCCGGCCTGAGCCGCCGCCGCGTCGTTCCGGATTTTTTTGATTCGCGCCCTAAAGGTTTGACGGCACCTGTCGATAACCCATCCAACGGTGGATTCGAAACCCCTTATCAAGACCGGGTCCAGCGTTACGGTCCAAGTGCTTCAACCCTCTCTTAGTTAGGAGTCGAGAATGGCGCAAGTCATCAACACCAACAGTCTTTCCCTGGTTGCCCAGAACAACCTGAACAAGTCGCAATCGGCGCTGAACACCGCGATCGAACGACTGTCGTCCGGCATGCGCATCAACAGCGCCAAGGACGACGCCGCCGGTCAGGCCATCGCCAACCGCTTCACGGCCAACATCAAGGGCCTGACGCAAGCCAGCCGCAACGCCAACGACGGCATCTCGATCGCCCAGACGACCGAAGGCGCACTGACGGAAGTCAACAACAACCTGCAGCGCGTTCGCGAACTGTCGGTGCAGGCCGCCAACGGCACGAACTCGGCCAGTGATCTGGATTCGATCCAGGCTGAAATCACCCAACGCCTCGACGAAATCAACCGCGTCTCGGAGCAGACCCAGTTCAACGGCGTGAAGGTGCTGTCGGCCGACGCCGGCAAGCTGACGGTGCAAGTCGGCGCCAATGATGGCGAAACCATCGACATCGACCTGAAGGAAATCAGCGCCAAGACCCTGGGTCTGGACGGCTTCAACGTCAACAATTCCGGCACGCCCAACGCAAAGGCCACGCTGGATGATCTGAAGACCGCGTCGACCGCATACACCCTGCAGTCGACTGACCCTGCAACGGGCACCCAGACGTGGCGGCAAAATCAAGCCCCGGTCAGCAACGTGGCGGCCAAGGCTTCGGATGTGTTCGCGCTGATGGCCAACGGCGGCACCGTCGGCACCGGCGGCCAGACCTACACCTACAACGCCACGGACGAGAACTTCGCGGCAGCGCAACTGACAGGGCAGACCGGCACGAGCGTGCAGTCGGCTCTCGTTCCTGCGGGAGGCGGCCAGACCGCGGCGACGATCAAGATCGGGACCGAAAGCCAGGACGTCCTGATTGACAGCACGGGCAACATCACCGCCGCCGACGACGGCAGCACCCTGTACCTGGATAGCGTGGGCAACCTGTCCAAGACGAACGCTACCGGGTCCACCGCGGCGACCGTGGCCAACGTCACAGCCAGCATGTCCGATACCGGCGGTGCTGCAACCACCGGTACGGGTGGCTCGATCACCGTGAAGAACGGCGATGACACGCTGACCTTCACGGTGGCGGCCGGCGCGGACGACGTCGACGCTTGGGACAAGGACGAAACGCTGAGCAGCGCCACCGTGGCAAGCCGCGCGCAGGCCGGTGCCAGCACGATCGACATCGACGGTGCGGGCGGCACGGCTGCATACGACGTCGCCGCGGACGGCTCGGTCAAGACAGGTGGACTTGACGTCTACCTCGACGGTTCGACGGCTTCGGCAACGGACCTGAACACCACCGCGACCTACACGCCTGCGCCCAAGGACGTCTTCGTCCACACCGATGGCAGCGTAAGCGACAACGCCGGCAACGTGTACTACAAGGATTCCGACGCCTCGAACACGACCGCGCTGACGTTCAACGAGCGTAGCGGCGACACCTCGACGGCCGATCCGCTGGCCGCCATCGACAAGGCGCTGTCCATCGTTGACGACCTGCGCAGCTCGCTGGGCGCCGTGCAAAACCGGTTCGACTCGACGATCGCCAACCTGGGCACCACCATCACCAATCTGTCGTCCTCGCGCTCGCGCATCGAAGACGCCGACTACGCGGTGGAAGTGTCCAACATGACCCGCGCGCAGATCCTGCAGCAAGCCGGTACCTCGGTGCTGGCGCAGGCCAACCAGACCACGCAAGGCGTCCTGTCGCTGCTGCGTTGATCGGTTAGGGAAAGCAACGGCCCCTTCCGCGAGGGAGGGGCCGGTGGATGGATGGTGCAGGCCTGCGGCGACCCCGCGAGTGCCTGCGCTGTCCCCTGCGGCCATGCCACCCGGCGCGGCCGCAGCGGACAGCGAACCCGCAAGGTGCGCGCCGGCCGGCCCAAGGGCCGCCTGGCGCCGCCCTTCTCAACGCATTCGAGGATATCGACGACATGGCAACAATCAGCAGCGTGGGCGTGGGCTCCAATCTCGACCTGAGCAGCCTGCTCACCCAGCTCGAGACGGCCGAGAGCCAGCCGTTGACCGCGCTGGAGACCAAGGCCAAGAGCTACACCAGCAAGCTGTCGGCCTACGGCACGGTGCAGAGCGCGCTGGAGTCGCTGCAGAGCGCGGCGCAGAAGCTGGGCGACCCGGCGCTGTTCCAGGCCGTCACCGGCACGCCGACGGTCAGCGGCATCCTGGCCGCCTCGTCGACCGACCCCAGCTCGGCCGGCACCTACAACATCACGGTGTCGCAGCTGGCGCAGGCGCAGTCGGTGATCGCGGCCGGGCAGGCCAGCACGACGACGGCGATCGGCAACGGCACCGTCACCATCGACTTCGGCACCATCTCCGGCGGCACGCTCGACGGCGCCACCGGCAAGTACAGCGGCGCCAGCTTCACGGCGGACGCCTCGCGCGAGGCCAAGACCATCACGATCACCGACGGCAACAACACGCTGGCGGGCATCCGGGACGCGATCAACGCCGCCGGTGCCGGCGTCACGGCCAGCATCGTCAACGACGGCAGCGGCACGCCCAACCGCCTGGTGCTGACCTCCACCACGACCGGCGAGGCGTCGAGCATGCGCATCTCGGTCGACGGCGACGCCGCGCTGCAGAACCTGCTGGGCAACGACCCGGCCGGCACGCAGAACCTCAAGCAGACGATCGCCGCGCAGAACGCCAAGCTCGATGTCAACGGCATCGCCATCACCAGCGCCAGCAACACGGTCAAGGAGGCGATCCAGGGCACCACGCTGACGCTGGTGCAGACCGGCACCACCGGCCTGTCGATGAAGGCGAACACCACCGCGGTGACCTCGGCCATCAACGATTTCGTCAAGGCCTACAACAGCCTGCAGAGCACGGCCAAGTCGCTGACCACCTACGACGCCGACACCAACACCGCCGCCGCGCTGGTCGGCGACTCGACCCTGCGCAGTATCCAGACCCGGCTGCGCCAGGCGCTGACGGCGCCGCAGGCCGGCGACACCACCGACATGAAGGTGCTGTCGGAGATCGGCGTGTCCTTCCAGAAGGACGGCACGCTGGCGGTGGATTCGACCAAGCTGTCCAAGGCGCTGGACACCGACCTGGCCGGCGTGTCCGGCCTGTTCGCCAGCGCCACGGGCAGCACCGCCGGCTACGGCAAGCAGATCGACGCGCTGGTCGAGGACCTGACCAAGTCGGGCGGCAGCCTGACGGTGGCTTCCGAGGGCGTGACGTCGACCATCAAGGACCTGGACGAGCAGTACGACGCGATGCAGGCGCGCATCGACGCGACGATGGAGCGCTACCGCACCCAGTTCACCCAGCTCGACGTGTTGATCAGCAGCATGAACAACACGATGACCTACCTCACCCAGCAGTTCGAGGCGATGAACGCCACCAACAGCAGCAACTGAGACCCGGGAAGCGCCGACCATGTACACACCCCACCACTTCAGGACCGGTGCCAACGCCTACGCGCGCGTGGGCGTCGAATCGAGCGCCATGAGTGCCTCGCCGCACCAGCTCATCTGCATGCTGTTCGACGGCGCGCGCACGACGCTCGGCATGGCGCGCCATCACATGGAGCGCGGCGACGTGCCGGCCAAGGGCCAGGCCATCTCGAAGGCGATCGACATCGTGGCCAACGGGCTCAAGGCCAGCCTGGATGCCGACGCGGCCGGACCGGCGGGCACGCAGCTGGTCGCCAACCTGGGCGCGCTGTACGACTACATCGTGCGACGCCTGCTGCAGGCCAACCTGCGCGACGACGTCGATGCGCTCGACGAGGCGCAGCGCCTGCTCGAGAGCATTGCCTCGGCGTGGCGCGAGATCGAACCGGGCGCCGCCGGCGCCTGACCCTCCCCCCGGAACCGAAGATGAACGAGGAAGATGAAATGGCACGTGGCAGCGAAGTCCTCCATTGCTACAGCCGGCTGGCGCAGTACGCGTCGAGCATGGCTGCGCTGGCCGTCGCCAGGGACTGGGGCCGGCTCCCCGAGCTGGAACTCAACTGCGCGGTGATGATCGAGCGGCTCAAGGGCCTGCCCGCGCCCGAGACGCTGCCAGAGCAATTGCGCGACGAAGCGCGGGTGCTGATCCAGCGCATCCGCGCCGACCAGGAAACCGTGGTGCAGCTGGTGCGGCCGCAGTTGCAGTCGCTGCTGTCGAACATGGGAACGCTCAACGCGCAGAAGAACCTCAGCGACGCCTACGGCGGCACGCACTGAGCCCCGGCGCCTGAACGGACGCAATCGTGATCGCCCTGTCCACCCTGATCGATTCGCTGCTCGCGGCCAATGGCCCGCGGCCGGACGTCGCGTCGATCAAGCCAGAGACACGGGTCGGCGCGCCCGGTGCGGTGCCGCTGGCCGAGCGGGTGGCGAACGAGGTGCGGCTGCCGTCCAGGGCGGCGCTGGAGCGGATGGCGCCGTCGGCGGCTGCCGATGCGCCGCAGCAGCAGCCGCGCGCCGGCGCGCCTGCGCCGCAGGCCTCGGCCACGACCGACCTGTCGGCGGCGGCACGCATCATCAGCGCGGTGCTGGGACAGGTGCGCGGCGACGCGGGGCCGGTGCGCGGCCAGGCGCCTGTGTGGGCGTCCGCGTCGGGCACGCCGGTGCCGGCGTTTGCCGGCGCATTGGCCGCCACGGTGGATGCCAGCGGGCTGTTCTACGAATCGCACCTGGCGCAGTTCGCCGCCGGCGCGCGGTCGCTGGCGCAGATGAATGCCGAGCCGCAGGCGCAGTGGGCACCGGCGCGCGGCACGGATGTGGCCGCCCCGGCGTCCGGCGGGTTGCCGAATGCACCGGCCGGCGCGACGCCTGCCGATTCGGCCGCACCGGCCCTCGGGCATGCGTCGTCGCCGGCGCCCGGTGCGGCGGGCACGGCTGTCGCGTCGACCGCGCAGGCCCCTGCCGACGGCACGACGCCCGCGCAGCCGGACGCCGCGCCCGATTCGCGGTCAGCCGCTGACGCGGACTCGCCCGGCCGTACCGATGCCACGCGGGTGCAGGCGGCGTACCGACTGGGCGAAGGCATGTTGCCCGCGTCCAGCGCGGCCGACAGCGCAGCCGCCGCGCCCGCGCCATCGGCCGGCGCGCAGGCGGCGGGTGCCGCTGCGCAGGCCACCGCCATCCTCCCGCAATCGATGCAACTGGTGCATCAGCAACTGGACCTGCTGGCCACATCGGTGTTCCGCTGGAGCGGGCAGGCCTGGCCCGGCGTGCCGATGGAATGGTCCATCCAGGAAGACGACGCGCGGCAGGACGACGGCGGCGCCGCGCAACAGCCGGAGCCGGCCGCCGAGCGGCGCTGGACCACGCACGTGTCGATGACGCTGCCCAGCCTGGGCACGCTGGACGTGCGCCTGGGGCTGGATGGGGGCGGCGTGCAGGCCAGCCTGATCGCGCGCGACGCGCAGGCCGCCGGCCGGCTGGCGAGCGACGGCGCGGCGCTGGCGCGGCGCTTCGAGGCGGCCGGCCTGCGCCTGCGCGAGTTCCAGGTGCGCGCACAGGAGCGGGCATGACCGAACGTTCGCAGGATGCTGCCGCCACGCGCGGCGGGGCGGTGGCGCTGTCGCATGCCGACCCGGCGTCCGCCCCGCGGGTCGTCGCCAAGGGCTATGGAGTGGCGGCCGAGTCGATCGTGCGCGAGGCGCGCGCGCACGGCCTGTTCGTCCATTCGTCGCCCGACCTGGTCAGGTTGCTGATGCAGGTCGAGCTCGATCGGCAGATCCCGCCGCAGCTCTACAGGGCGGTTGCAGAGGTCATGGCGTGGGTTCATGGCATCGAAAACAACGATCAGCGCAATCCGGCGCAAATCCCGTGAAGAACTTCACGCCAAAACGCCGAATTGATACTTTATGTTGAAACTATATGAAATCTCATTGATGAAGAAATCAATGCGATTACTACTTTCTTCTTCACGGACTAAATCCAGTACACAGTGGAAATGCGAAATAGTTCCACCCTGTAGAAGTTGGTAGTACACATAACGTTGGCAAAGATCGGTAATTGTTAACAGCCTAAAAAACACTTGGTAACAACCAGCAGATATACTGGATTCCGAGACATCAAGTCTGTATGGAGTGCGTTGTGGAAACGGAATTCGATAGGGATGGCAACGAGGGCGGCGTGGAGATCTCCAAGGAGATCGGCGACCTCAATCTGGCTTATATGCTGCTGGCTCAGAAGCTGGTGAAAATGGACCGTGGCGCTGCGATGTACCGCCTGGGAATCAGCCGAGAACTGGCTGATCTTCTGGCCAATATGTCGCTGGCTCAAATAATGAAACTGGCGGCTTCCAATTTCCTGCTGTGCAGTTTTCGTTTGCACGATCATCCGGTTTTTTCGGTGTTCGGCGAAGAAAAGGAATCGCTATTGCAGCAGGCTCATATGTCTATTCTGATGGCTGCACGGCAATTGCAGGTCCGTGAATCCGGCGAAATGCAATGAGCAAGAAAAGCGTTCTCGGCGAGGTCAGGGAAATCCAGTTGGCGATCGAATTGATCGACCTGGGCGCACGCCTGCAATTCCTCGAGATGGAAGTGAATCTCAGCCGGGAGCGGCTGATCCAGCTCTACAAGGAACTCAAGGGCGTGTCGCCGCCCAAGGGACTGCTGCCGTTTTCCACCGACTGGTACATGACGTGGCGGGCCAACATCCATTCGTCGATGTTCTACAACATCTACCGCTTCATGCGGGTGGAGGCCGACGAGCATTCCCTGCAGGCGCTGATCAAGAGCTTCCGCCTTTACCGGGAGCAGGTCGAGGCCAGCGGCAGCGAGCTGGTGCTCGACTTCACGCGCGCGCACACCATGGTCCGCTTCTTCGACAGCGACATGCTGCAGCTGACGCCGTGCAGCCGGTGCGGCGGGCATTTCGTGGCGCATGCGCACGACAACAAGCGCGGCTACGTGTGCGTGCTGTGCCGTCCGCCGTCGCGGGCCGGCAAGGCGCGCCCGGCGCGACAGGTGGAGTGCGTGGCCGCATAGCGAAGAGACAAGCAAGGCAATGAGCGGCTGATCCTGCCGGTGCGACGAGCGCGCCGGCGCCCGGACAGGGGATCGGCTGGCGCGTCGGCGACGAGTCGGCGGTGCGCAATTCGTCCGGGAGTCAAGCCTGAGGGCGAAGGGGATTCGTGTGCTCGTACTGTTGGGATATGTGGTGGTCCTCGGAGCCGTGTTCGGCGGCTACGGGTTGATGGGCGGCCACTTCGGCGTGCTTTTCCAGCCGATCGAGCTGCTGATGATCGGCGGCTCCGCGCTGGGCGCCTTCATTGCCGGCAACAACGGCAAGGCGATCAAGGCGACGCTCAAGGAACTGCCCCGGCTGCTGCGCTCGTCCAAGCACAACCGGCAGCTGTACATGGACCTGCTGGCGCTGCTGTACGAATTGCTCGCCAAGGCCCGCCGCGACGGAATGATGAAGCTCGAGAACGACGTCGAGAACCCGCAGGACAGCGAGATCTTCAATCGCTATCCGGCGATCACCGCCGACACGGGCATCATGGATTTCCTGCGCGACTACCTGCGCCTGGTCATCAGCGGCAACACCGACGCCTTCGAGATCGAGGCGTTGATGGACCACGAGCTCGAAACGATCCGGCACGAGGCGGAGGTGCCTTCGCACTGCCTCTCGCGCGTGGGCGATGCGCTGCCGGCGCTGGGCATCGTGGCCGCGGTGCTGGGCGTGGTGCACGCGCTGGCCTCGGCCGACCTGCCGCCGTCCGAGATGGGCGCGCTGATCGCGCATGCGATGGTCGGCACCTTCCTGGGCGTGCTGCTGGCCTATGGCTTCGTCACGCCGCTGGCGACGCTGATCGACCACAAGGTGGAAGAGGGCATGAAGCTCTACCAGTGTGCCAAGGTCACGCTGCTGGCCAGCCTCAACGGCTACGCGCCGCAACTGGCGGTGGAGTTCGGCCGCAAGGTGCTGTTCTCGACCGAGCGGCCGTCGTTCTCCGAACTCGACGACCACGTGCGCGAGGTCAAGGCGCGCTGAGGCGCCGGCACGCGACACACATGAACAAGGCCATGCGCGAACACATGCGAGCCGGAGCGACGACATGAGCGAGGGAAAGCACATCGTCGTCAAGCGCGTCGTCAAGGGCCAGGGCGGCCATCACGGCGGCGGCTGGAAGATCGCCTACGCCGACTTCATGACGGCCATGATGGCCTTCTTCCTGGTCATGTGGCTGCTGTCGATCTCGTCCGACAAGCAGCGCGAGGGCATTGCCGAGCACTTCCGCATGCCGCTGAAGGTGGCCATGCACGGCGGCGACAAGGCCAGCCTGAGTTCGAGCGTGATCCCCGGCGGCGGGCCCGACCCGATGCACGTGGAAGGCGAGCAGCAGATGTCCGAGCAGGAGCGCGAGGCCGAGGCCGAGGCGGCGCGGCTGGACGCGGTCAAGAAGCACATCGAGGACCTGATCCAGGACAACCCGGTGTTCCGCCAGTTCAAGTCGCAGATCCTGATCGACATCACCACCGAGGGCCTGCGCCTGCAGATCGTGGACAGCGAGAAGCGCCCGATGTTCGACCTGGCCAGCGCGCGCCTGGTGCCGCACATGCGCGCCATCCTGCGGGCGATCGCGCCGACGCTGGAGGAGCTGCCCAACAAGATCACGCTGTCGGGCCACACCGATTCGATCGTCTACACCAACGGCGACCGCTCCTACGGCAACTGGGAGCTGTCGGCCGACCGCGCCAACGCCTCGCGCCGCGAACTGGTCATGGGCGGCATGAGCGAGAACAAGGTCATGCGCGTGGTCGGCCTGGCCGACAGCATGCACCTGGACAAGGCCAACCCGCGCAACCCGATCAACCGGCGCATCAGCATCATCCTGCTGAACCGCCGCACGCAGGAGCAGATCGAGCGCGAGAACAGCAGCGGCTTCGCCGCGCTGCCGGCCGATCGCGCCACCGCCGTGCCCACGGCGGTGGCGGTTCCGGTGCCGGCGCCTTCCGCCCCGGCTCTTGCCGCGCCCGCCGTGCCCGCGCCGACCCTGCCTGCGGCAGCCGCCCCGGCCACCGGCGGCCGGGTGCTGACACCGACCGCCTTCACGCCTCCCGGCGTCCGCCCGTAGACCGCTTCGACCTCAGATAAAGACGATGGACCTCAGTCAGTTTTCCCAAGCATTCTTCGTCGAAGCCGTCGAGCTTCTGGCGCAGATGGAGCAATTGCTCCTGGAGCTCGACGTCGACGCGCCCGACAACGAGCAGCTCAACGCGATCTTCCGCGCCGCCCATTCGATCAAGGGCGGCGCCGCCACTTTCGGCTTCGTCGCCCTGACCGAAACCACGCACCTGCTCGAGACCCTGCTGGACCGGGCGCGCCACGCCCAGTTGCGCATGACCGCCTCGATGATCGACACCTTTCTTGAAACGAAGGACGCCTTGCAAGAACAACTCGCGGCTTACCAGGCGGGCAAGGAGCCCGAACCTGACCGGGTGGCGCACATCTGCGCCGTGTTGCAACAACTCGCACTGGAGACCGATCCGGACGGGGCGGCTGCCGCCCCCGTGGCGGCCCCGGCTCCGGCCGCGGCCCCCGCTGCCCCGGCACCAGCGGCGACCCCCGCTGCCGACGGCGCGCTGGAGATCCGCCTGAGCGGACTCGGCCAGGGCGAGGGCGACCTGCTCGCCGAGGAGCTGGCCAACCTCGGCCGCGTGGTCGCGCGCAGCGGCAGCGGCGACCAGCTCAGCGTCACGCTCGAGACCACCTGCGCGCCGGACGACATCGTCGCCGTGTGCTGCTTCGTCATCGACGAATCGCAGATCGTCATCACCCGCGCGCATGCAGCCGCCGCACCCGCACCCGCACCTGCGCCTGCGCCCGTCGCCGCGCCAGCGCCCGCAGCGTCGGCCCCGGCCGCCGCGCCGGCGCCGGCCGCTGCTGCTGCCGCCGCGGCGAACGGCAAGGAGTCCAGCTCGATCCGCGTGGACGTCGAGAAGGTCGACCAGCTGATCAACCTGGTGGGCGAACTGGTCATCACGCAGTCGATGCTGACCCAGGCCGCCACGCGCCTCGACCCGGTGGTCTACGAACGCTTCCTCAGCGGCCTGTCGCACCTCGAGCGCAACGCACGCGACCTGCAGGAATCGGTCATGTCGATCCGCATGATGCCGATGGACTACGTGTTCAGCCGGTTCCCGCGGGTAATCCGCGACGTCAGCGCCAAGCTGGGCAAGCAGGTCCGGCTGGACACCTTCGGCAAGGAGACCGAGCTGGACAAGGGGCTGATCGAGCGCATCATCGATCCGCTCACGCACCTGGTGCGCAACAGTCTCGACCACGGCGTCGAGACGCCCGACGTGCGCCGCGCCAAGGGCAAGGACGCCACCGGGCAGTTGCTGCTGTCGGCGCAGCACCACGGCGGCAACATCGTGATCGAGGTCAGCGACGACGGCGCCGGCCTGAACCGCGAGAAGATCCTGGCCAAGGCCATGCAGCAGGGCCTGCCGGTGAGCGAGACCATGCCCGACGAGGAGGTGTGGCAGCTGATCTTCGCGCCGGGCTTCTCCACCGCCGAGCAGGTCACCGACATCTCGGGCCGCGGCGTGGGCATGGACGTGGTCAAGCGCAACATCCAGGAGATGGGCGGGCACGTGGAGATCCAGTCGCGCGGCGGGCAGGGCACCACCACCCGCATCGTGCTGCCGCTGACGCTGGCCATCCTCAACGGCATGTCGGTCAAGGTCGGCGACGAGGCCTACATCCTGCCGCTGAGCTACGTGATCGAGTCGCAGCAGCCGTCCGCCGAGCACCTGCACTCGGTCACCGGCGACGGCCAGGTCATCAAGGTGCGCGGCGAGTACCTGCCGCTGATCGCGCTGCACCGCGTGTTCGACGTGGCCGGCGCGCAGACCGATCCGGCGCAGGGCATCCTGGTCATCGTGCAGGCCGACGACGCCCGCTTCGCCCTGCTGGTGGACGAGCTGCTGGGCCAGCACCAGGTGGTGGTCAAGAACCTCGAGACCAACTACCGCAAGGTGCCCGGCATCTCGGCCGCCACCATCCTGGGCGACGGCAGCGTGGCGTTCATCATCGACGTGGGCGCGATGCCGCGCATCCAGCGCGCGCAGGCAGCCAGCGCGTCGGCGCTGGCGGGTGCCGCGCGGGCCGCGGCGGCGACCGCCTGAGCCACCCACCATGCTGGCCTGCACACTTCAGATCGACGCGCACAAGCGCGTGCGCGGTTACCGCATGCGCTGGAGCGCCGCCGGCGGCGCGGCCACGGGGGCCGCGAACGCGCGCGCGCTGCTCGCATGCCTGGCGCGGCAGTTCGAATCCGCGCCCGGCGGCTGGCAGCCCGATGGCCTGCCGGTCCACCTCGGGATGACGGTCGAGGCGCTGTTCCTGCCCGAACTGCTGACGCTGCCTTCGCAAGGCTTCGTGGTGGACCTGGCGCAGGAGCCCGCCATCGACGAGGGCACGCGCGCCATGCTGGGCTTCCTGCGCGAGCAGGGCTTCGGCGTCATGCTCGGCGCCGCCGCGGTGCTGCAGGACGACGGCGAACTGCTGCGCGTGGCCACGCACCTGGATGTGGGCGCCGCCGACCAGGCGCTGCTCGACGCCCTGCGCGAGAAGCTGCCCGAGGGCGCCCCGGGCCCGCAGTTCGTGGCCAGCCGCCTGGCCGGCTGGGACGACTTCGCGCGGCTTGCGTCGCAGCAGGTCGATGTGTTCGCCGACGGCGCGCATGGCGCCCCGCCGGTCCAGGTGAAGAACGGCGAGCTGCAACCGGAGGCGGCGCAGATCGTGCACCTGATGCAGATGGTCAAGCGCGACGAGCGCATGGCCGCGATCGAGACCGCGCTCAAGCACGACGCCGCGATCACGTACCGCCTGCTGCGCCACATGAACTCGCCGGCCGTCGGTGCCGGCGTGCAGATCACCTCGATGCGGCACGCCGTGACCATGCTGGGCTACACGCCGCTGCTGCGCTGGCTGGCGCTGCTGCTGGCGACCAGCAACGGCGCCAGTGCGCCGTACATGATGCGCCGCTCCATCCTGCGCGGGCGCTTCGCCGAGCTGCTGGGGCGCGGGCTGCTGCCCGACACCGATTCCGACGGCCTGTTCGTGGCCGGCATGTTCTCGCTGATCGACCAGCTGCTCGGCCTGCCGATGGCGGAAGTGATGGACAAGCTCCAGTTGAGCGACATGGTGCAGAAGGCGATCGTCTCGCGCCAGGGCGTCTACGGGCCCTTCATCGCGCTGGTGGAAGCCTGCGAGCACGGCGACCGGCAGGCCGGGGCGCTGGCCGAGGCGCTGTTCGTCGGCGCGGACGAGGTCAACGCGGCGCACCTGCACGCGCTGGCCTGGTCGCAGGAAGTCAGCGGGGCCTGCTAGCGCGCAAACACGGGCGGCCACGCCGGGCAGGACGCGAGCAGCGCGGCAATTCGCCTCCTGCTCGAGCCATTGACCGGCAGGGCCCGCCTGTACATTGACCAGCGACACCACAAGCATGCCGTGAACACCGAATTCATCCTGACCGACAGCGACTTCTCGAGAGTCCGGTCCCTCATCCACCGGCGTGCCGGCATCGCATTGGGAGAGCAGAAGCGGCAGATGGTCTACAGCCGCCTGTCGCGCCGCCTGCGCGAATTGCGGCTGCCGCAGTTCGGCGACTACCTCGACAGCCTGGAGGCGCGCCCCGAGGGCGACGAGTGGCAGTCGTTCATCAACGCGCTGACCACCAACCTGACGTCGTTCTTCCGCGAGGCGCACCACTTCCCGGTGCTGGCCGAGCACGTGCGCAAGGCGCGGCATCCGGTCACCGTCTGGTGCGCGGCCGCATCCACCGGCGAGGAGCCCTACTCGATCGCCATCACCCTGATCGAGGCATTGGGCGAGCGCGCCGGCTCGGCCAAGGTGATCGCCACCGACATCGACACCGCCGTGCTGGCGAAGGCCGCCGCGGGCGTCTTCGCGGCCGACCAGGTCGCACGCCTGGGAACGGAGCGGCTGCGCCGCTTCTTCAACAAGGGCACCGGCGCCTATGCCGGCAAGGTGCGCATCCGCCCGGAAGTCGCGTCGATGGTGCGGTTCGCGCGGCTGAACCTGCTCGACCCGTCCTGGCCCGTCAAGGAGCCGATGGACGCGATCTTCTGTCGCAACGTGATGATCTACTTCGACAAGCCGACCCAGCGCCGCGTGCTCGACCGCTTCGTGCCGCTGCTGCATGCGGACGGCCTGCTGTTCGCCGGCCATTCGGAGAACGCCTCGCTGGTCAACCCGGTGTTCAAGCCGCTGGGCCACACCGTGTACGAGGTTGCCCGATGAGCGTTCGCGTTCCGCTGGCCATGCCGGACGCCGAGGCGCTGGCGCGGCACCACTACTACGACCGCGAGCTCGAGCGCATGGCGGTCAAGCTGCTGCCGTCGCAGTACTACGTCACCACCAACGACACCGTGCTGACCACGGTGCTGGGCTCGTGCGTGGCCGCCTGCCTGATCGACATCGACAGCGGCGTGGCCGGCATGAACCACTTCATGCTCGCCGAGGACGGCGAAGGGCATGTACGCGAGGCCGCCGAGTCGATGCGCTATGGCGCCTACGCCATGGACGTGCTGCTGCGCGAGGTGCTGCGCGCCGGCGCGCGGCGCGACCGCCTGCGCGCCAAGGTGTTCGGCGGCGGCGCCGTGCTGGCCAACATGACCACGCTCAACATCGGCGACCGCAATGCCGACTTCGTGCTGCGCTACCTGAGCGCGCAGCGCATCACCGTCACCGCCCAGGACCTGCGCGGGCCGCACGCGCGCCGCGTGTGCTTCCTGCCCGACAGCGGCAAGGCCATCGTGCGCCGCCTGCGCGGCCAGGCCGAGATCGGGCACGTGCACCGCGAGGAGGGCGCCCTGCTGCGCCGCCTCATGCCGCTGGCCGCAACAGGAGCCATTTCGTGAGCCAGAAGATCAAGGTGCTTTGCGTCGACGATTCGGCGCTGATCCGCAGCGTGATGACGGAGATCATCAACAGCCAGCCCGACATGACGGTCGTCGGCACCGCGGCCGACCCGCTGGTGGCGCGCGACCTGATCAAGGCGACCAACCCGGACGTGCTGACGCTGGACGTCGAGATGCCGCGCATGGACGGCCTGGAGTTCCTCGAGAAGATCATGCGCCTGCGGCCGATGCCGGTGGTGATGGTCTCGTCGCTCACCGAGCGCGGATCCGAGATCGCGCTGCGTGCGCTGGAGCTGGGCGCGGTCGATTTCGTCACCAAGCCGCGCCTGGGCGTGCGCGACGGCCTGCTCAACTACACCGAACTCATCGCCGGCAAAGTCCGCGCGGCGCATTGCGCGCGGCTGCAGCCGGCGCGCCGCGCCGGCGCCGTGCCGGCGGCCGACGCGCCGCAGGAGGCGCTGCTGCGCAGCCCGCTGCTGAGCACCGAGAAGCTCATCATCATCGGCGCCTCCACCGGCGGCACCGAGGCGATCCGCGAAGTGCTGCAGCCGCTGCCGCCGGACAGCCCGGCGGTGCTCATCGCGCAGCACATGCCGGCGGGTTTCACGCGCTCGTTCGCGCAGCGGCTGGACGGGCTGTGCCGCATCACCGTCAAGGAAGCCGAGCACGGCGAGCGCGTGCTGCCGGGCCATGCCTACATCGCCCCGGGCGCCTTCCACCTGTCGCTCGGCCGCAGCGGCGCCAACTACGTGGCGCACCTCGACGAGGAGCCGCCGGTGAACCGGCACCGCCCGTCGATCGACGTGCTGTTCGACTCGGCCGCGCGGCATGCCGGCCGCAACGCCATCGGCGTCATCCTGACCGGCATGGGCCGCGACGGCGCCGAGGGCCTGCTGCGCATGAAGCGCGCCGGCGCCTACACGCTGGCGCAGGACGAGGCCAGCTGCGTGGTGTTCGGCATGCCCCGCGAGGCGATCGCGCTCGGCGCCGCCGACGAGGTGGCGCCCCTGTCCGAAATGAGCAAGCGCGTGCTGGCCCACCTGCGCACCTTCGGCGCGCGCGCCAACCGCGTATGACACAGAACCCTGCAATGGAGAGATAGAGCGAAATGGACAAGAGCATCAAGATCCTGGTCGTGGACGACTTCCCGACCATGCGCCGCATCGTGCGCAACCTGCTCAAGGAACTGGAATTCCTGAACGTGGACGAGGCCGAGGACGGCGTCGCGGCACTGGAAAAGCTGCGCGGCGGCAGCTTCGGCTTCGTCGTGTCGGACTGGAACATGCCCAACATGGACGGCCTGACGATGCTGCAGACCATCCGCGCCGACCCGGACCTTGCGCGCCTGCCGGTGCTCATGGTGACGGCCGAGGCCAAGAAGGAAAACATCGTCGCCGCGGCGCAGGCCGGCGCCAACGGCTACGTGGTCAAGCCGTTCACGGCCGCCACGCTGGAAGAGAAGATCACCAAGATCTTCGAGAGACTGAAATGAACCCGGCCACGCCTGGCCGGCGCCGGCGCTTGCGCCGCGGCCGCGCGCACGCGTGAAGGAGGAACTGAAATGGAGTCCCCGATGAACACCGACCAGGCCATCAGCGCCGATCAGTTGCTGGGCCGCATCGCCCAGGTCACGCGCCAGTTGCGCGAGGGCATGCGCGAGCTCGGCCTGGACAAGCAGTTCGAGCGCGCAGCGCAGGTCATTCCCTCGACCCGCGAGCGCCTGAACTACGTGGCCGAGATGACCGAGCGCGCCGCGCACCGCACGCTCAAC
This sequence comes from Variovorax sp., assembly GCF_035634955.1. Taxonomy (GTDB): domain Bacteria; phylum Pseudomonadota; class Gammaproteobacteria; order Burkholderiales; family Burkholderiaceae_C; genus Variovorax. The sequence continues at coordinate 37,088 of NZ_DASQBZ010000016.1, forward strand.
GCGATCGACGTGGCGCAGCCGCTGCAGGACGCGCTCGCCGCCGACGCCAAGGGCCTGAGCGGGCGCTGGGACGCCTGGTTCGCCGACCCGATCGAGCTGAACCAGGCGCGCGAGCTGGTGCTCGACACGCGCGCCTACCTGCAGGGCGTACCCGGCCGGGCCGGCGACATCAACGCGCAGCTCATGGAAATCCTGATGGCGCAGGACTTCCAGGACCTGACCGGACAGGTCATCAAGAAGATGATGGACGTGGTCAACGAGGTCGAGTCGCAGCTGCTGCAGGTGCTGATCGACAACTCTCCGGTCGACCGCCGGCCGGAGCCGCCGGCGGCCAACAGCCTGCTCAACGGGCCGCAGACCGCCCCCGGCAGCGCGGACGCGGTGACCGACCAGTCGCAGGTCGACGACCTGCTCGAGAGCCTGGGCTTCTGAGCCCGCTGCGTCCGGAAAAGAGGGGCGAAGTGCTGCTTGATCGGCCGATTGGCCGGGCGCCCCGGATCGAATAATCGGTCACGAGCAGGCGATTCCCCACCGTGCTCGATGGAGCACGAATGGCTGAGGAAAGCGATCTCGAAAAGACGGAACCCGCCTCCGAGCGGCGCCTTGAGAAGGCGCGCGAGGAAGGCAACGTGGCCCGCTCGCGCGAGCTGAGCACGCTGGTGATGCTGGGCACCGCCATCGGCGGCCTGTGGTTCATGGCCGGCTCGCTCGGCGGCGCGATGGACCGGGCACTGCGCCATGGCCTGCACTTCGACCGCAGCGCCGCGTTCGATCCCGCGCAGATGATGACCCAGGCCGGCGTGGCGCTGGTCCAGGTCGCGGCGGCGGTCGCCCCCCTGTTCCTGATGATGGCGGTGGCCGCGCTGGTGGCGCCGATGCTGCTGGGCGGATGGCTCTTCTCCGGCAAGGCCGTCGCGCCCAAGTTCAGCAAGCTCGATCCGCTGGCGGGCATCGCCCGCATGTTCTCCAGCCAGTCGCTGGCCGAGCTGATCAAGGCGCTGGCCAAGTCGCTGCTGATCGGCGGCGTGGCCTGGTGGGTGATCTCGCACAACCTCGACGCGATGATGCAGCTGATGACGCTGCCGCCGGAAGCGGCGCTGTCGCAGGCGGTGGCGCTGGTCGCGCGCGACTGCGCCCTGATTGCCGCCACGCTGGTGCTGGTGGCGCTGGTGGACGTGCCCTGGCAGCTGTGGAGCCACTTCCGCAAGCTGCGCATGTCACGCGAGGACCTGCGCCAGGAACACAAGGAAAGCGAGGGCGATCCGCACATCAAGGCGGCGATCCGCCGGCAGCAGCAGGCGGTGGCCCGGCGCCGGATGATGTCCGAGGTGCCCAAAGCCGACATCGTCGTGACCAACCCGACCCATTTCGCGGTGGCGCTCAAGTACGTCGACAGCGAGATGCGCGCGCCGCGCGTGGTGGCCAAGGGCACCGACCTGGTGGCCCAGCGCATCCGCGAACTGGCCGCCGAGCACAAGGTGGCGGTGCTCGAGGCGCCGCCGCTGACCCGGGCGCTGTACAAGCACACGCGCCTGGGCGACGAGATTCCGGCCGGCCTGTACACGGCGGTGGCCGAGGTGCTGGCCTGGGTCTACCAGCTCAAGCGCTGGCGCGAGGAGGGCGGCCAGGCCCCGCGCACGCCGACCACGCTGCACGTACCCGAAGCGCTGGCCTTCAACCCGGCGGGGGTGGCATGAGCGCCGCCCGGCCGCCTGAAGGCGCTCGCACCGCAGTGCGCAGCACGGAGGGCTTCCAATGAGCGCAATGGCTCAGATGATGCGCAACCCGGCGCAGTTCTTCGGCGGAGGCCAGTTCAAGGGCATGGCCGGCCCGGTGCTGATAGTGCTGATCCTCAGCATGATGGTGCTGCCGCTGCCGGCCTTCCTGCTGGACCTGCTGTTCACCTTCAACATCGCGCTGTCGATCATGGTGCTGCTGGTCAGCATGTACACCATGAAGGCGCTGGACTTCGCCGCCTTCCCCTCGGTGCTGCTGTTCACCACGCTGCTGCGCCTGTCGCTCAACGTGGCCTCGACCCGCGTGGTGCTGATGCACGGCCACACCGGGCCGGACGCGGCCGGCAAGGTGATCGAGGCGTTCGGCCACTTCCTGGTCGGCGGCAACTTCGCGGTCGGCGTGATGGTGTTCATCATCCTGGTGATCATCAACTTCATGGTGATCACCAAGGGCGCGGGCCGCATCGCCGAGGTGGGGGCGCGCTTCATGCTCGACGCCATGCCGGGCAAGCAGATGGCGATCGACGCCGACCTCAATGCCGGCCTGATCGGCGAGGACGTGGCACGCAAGCGCCGCACCGAGGTGGCGCAGGAGGCGGATTTCTACGGCTCCATGGACGGTGCCAGCAAGTTCGTGCGCGGCGACGCCGTGGCCGGCCTGCTGATCCTGGTCATCAACATCATCGGCGGGCTGGTGGTGGGCATGGTGCAGCACGGGCTGGACTTCTCCACCGCCGGCACCACTTACACGCTGCTGGCCATCGGCGACGGCCTGGTGGCGCAGATCCCGGCGCTGGTGATCTCGACCGCCGCCGGCGTGATCGTCTCGCGCGTCACCACTGACGAGGACGTCGGCGGGCAGTTGACCGGACAATTGTTCTCCAACCCGCAGGTGCTGTTCCTCACCGCCGGCATCGTCGGCCTGATGGGCCTGATCCCGGGCATGCCCAACCTGGCGTTCCTGATCATCGCCGGCGGCCTGGGCTGGCTGGGCTGGCGGCTGGCGCAGCGCAAGCCGCAGCAGGCGGCCGCCGAGGCGGCCTCGGCCGCGCAGGCGGCGCAGGCGCCGTCGGCCGACACGGCCGAGGCCACCTGGGACGACGTCTCGCTCATCGATCCGCTGGGCATGGAGGTCGGCTACCGGCTCATTCCGCTGGTCGACCAGTCGCAGCAGGGCGAACTGCTCGGGCGCATCAAGAGCATCCGCAAGCGCATCGCGCAGGAGATCGGCTTCCTGGTGCCGGTGGTGCACATCCGCGACAACCTGGAGCTCAAGCCCAACACCTACGTGATCAGCCTCAAGGGCGTGGAGATCGGCCGCGGCGAGGCCTTCCCCAACATGTGGATGGCGATCAACCCCGGCCAGGTCAGCGGCACGCTGCCGGGCACGCCCACGCAGGACCCGGCCTTCGGGCTGCCGGCCGTCTGGATCGACGGCGGCCTGCGCCAGCAGGCGCAGATCCAGGGCTACACCGTGGTGGATGCGTGCACCGTGATGGCGACGCACCTGAATCACCTCATCCAGACGCATGCGGCCGACCTGCTCGGCCGCCAGGAAGTGCAGCAGCTGCTCGACCAGATCGCCAAGACGGCGCCGAAGCTGACCGAGGAGCTGGTGCCCAAGGTGCTGTCGCTGAGCACGCTGCACAAGGTGCTGCAGAACCTGCTGAGCGAGGAAGTCTCGATCCGCGACATGCGCACCATCCTCGACGTGATGGCCGAGCATGCGCCGACGGTCAAGGACGCCACCGAGTTGACGTCGCTGACGCGCCTGGCGCTGGGCCGGGCCATCGTGCAGCACCTGTTCCCGGGCGACGCGCAACTGCAGGTGATCGGCCTGGACGGCTCGCTCGACCGCGTGCTGCAGCAGGCGCTGACCAGCAGCAGCGGCATCGAGCCGGGCCTGGCCGACAACCTGCTGCGCGAGGCGCAGGCGGCCGTCGAACGGCAGGAGCAGCTGGGCCTGGCGCCCGTGCTGGTCGTGCAGCACGCATTGCGCGTGCTGCTCTCGCGGTTCCTGCGCCGCAGCATTCCACGGCTCAAGGTGCTCTCCCACGCGGAGATCCCTGATTCGTGCCACATCAAAGTCACCGCCACTCTTGGAGGACGTGTTTGAACCCGAGCACCGACGTGCGGGCCGCAGCCCGCAGATTCCTTGCCCCCACCAGCCGCGAGGCGCTGCGCCTGGTGCGCGAGGCGCTGGGCACCGATGCCATCGTGTTGAGCAACCGGGCCCTGCCCGAAGGCGTCGAGATCGTCGCCATGGCCGAGGGCGCGGCCCTGCAGGCTGTCGAGGTGGCGGCTCCGGCCGCCCCGCCCGCGCCGTCGATCTCGGCGGCGCCCGTCGCGCCCGCTGCGCCGGCGCTGCCCGAGATGCGCCGGCCGATCGCGCTGCAGGCGGCGGACCGCCTGCCCGCCATGCCGGTTCCGCCCGCGGCCACCGTCATGACGGCCCCGGCCCCGGCCGCGGCGCCGGTGGCGCCGGCCGCGCAGCCCGACGCGGTGCTCAACGAACTGCATTCGATGCGCGGCATGCTCGAGGAGCAGCTCGCCAACGCGCAGTGGAACGAGAAGGAGCGCCAGGACCCGGCGCGCGGCCGGCTGCTGCGCACCCTGCTGGGCGCCGGCTTCAGCGCCGGGCTGTCGCGCGCCATGCTCGAGAAGCTGCCGACGGGCCAGACCTACGCGCAGGGCATGGCCTTCGCGCGCGCCGAGTTGATGCGTGCCTTGCCGGTGCTGCCGGACGAGGATGCGCTGCTGTCGCAAGGCGGCGTCTATGCCCTGATGGGCCCGACCGGCGTGGGCAAGACCACCACCACCGCCAAGCTGGCGGCGCGCTGCGTGATGCGCTTCGGCGCCGACAAGCTGGCGCTCGTCACGACCGACAGCTTCCGCATCGGCGCGTACGAGCAGCTGCGCATCTACGGCCAGATCCTCAACGTGCCGGTGTACGCGGTCAAGGACGCGGCCGACCTGCACGTCGTGCTGCAGGACCTGCAGGGCAAGCACATGGTGCTGATCGACACCGTCGGCATGAGCCAGCGCGACCGCGCCGTGTCCGACCAGATCGCCATGCTCGGCAGCGCGCAGCGGCCGGTCAAGCGCCTGCTGCTGCTCAACGGCACCAGCCACGGCGACACCCTCAACGAGGTGGTGCATGCCTACCGCCACGGCGGCCGCGGCGAGTTGGCCGGCTGCATCTTCACGAAGGTCGACGAGGCCACGCACCCGGGCGCGCTGATCGACACGGTGATCCGCCACCGCCTGCCGGTGCACTATGTTTCCAGCGGCCAGAAGGTGCCGGAGAACCTGATGCTGGCCGACCGCGCGCAACTGGTCGACGCCGTCTTCCAGCCGCGCCGCCACCATGCGCTGTTCGTGCCGCCGGAGTTGCAGGCGCCGGCCGAGGGCCCTTCCGCAGCGGAGCTGCAGGCCCAGGCCGAGGCCGGCCGCCTGCGCACGCGCTACCAGAACCTGATCCGCGCCATGGCGCATGACGCACAGGAGCTGGCCGCGACGGCCCGCGCGCTGTCGGATGCCGGCATCGGCTTCGACGTCGCGCGCCGCCTGTGGCGCCAGGCGGGCGACCCGCAGGTGGCGCAGCAGGCGGTACTGGACGCGGTGTCGGCCCATGCGCGCGGCGAAGTGGCCGGTGCATGCGGCAGCCACGTGCTGGCGGTGTACGGCCGGGTCGGCCTGCGCGTGAGCGAAGGCGGCGACGCCTACGCCTGCCACAGCAGCCTGCTGCTGTCCGACCGCAACGGCGCGCCACTGGCCGCGCCCAACCAATGGCTGTCGACGGTGGCCACGCGCGGCATGAGTGAGGCGCGGCGGCGTGCCCAGGCGCGCCAGGTCCAGTGGCTGGATGCGCAGGCGCCGGGCAAGCCCATGGTGCATCTGCTGTCCGCCCTGCCGGCGCTCGACGTGCTGCAGCAGTGGCAGGCGCAGGGCCTGCGCTGGCTGGCGCGCGGGGCCGCCACCACCGGCGTGATCGATGCGGCGAGCGGCGTGTCGAGCGCGCTTGCGCGGGTGGCATTCGACTACGGCGAAGCGCAGGCGGTCACCTGGCGCGGCAAGCCGGCGCTGCGCCGCCTGGCGCATGCCGAAGTGCTGCTGCGCGCCGGCCCGGAGGCTGCAGCGCTGCAGCCGCTGCGCTGCGTGGCAGTGCGGCTGATGGACCCGCGCAGCCACAGGATCGTGGCCCAGCACTACCTGTTGTCGAACACCGGCGGCGAGGTCGAGGCGCGCCAGCTGGCGCAATGGCACGCCTGGGCTGCCGACGCCGAAGGCTGCCTGCGCCTGCTGCGCCAGGGTGTGCAGCTGGCCGGCGGACTCGGCGAGCCGGGCGATGCCGCCATGGTCAAGCGCCTGCTGGTGGCCGGCCAGGCCGGCACCACCGTGTGGCGCCTGATGCAGGCCAGCGGCGAATGGGCCGACCGCGCCCGCGCGCTGCTCGGCCAGCTGACCGGCCGCACCACGCGCGGCACGCGCCCGGTGAGCGGCAATGCGCTGTACCTCGGCGTGAGCAAGCTGTTCCTGCTGCTCGAGGCGCTGGACACCGAATCGGCGCCGCCGGCGGCGCGCCAGCAACTCGCGGCCACCGCGCAGGACGCCTGAGGAGGAACGACGATGACGCTGCGCGTGATCGACCAGGCGGAAGGTTTGCGCCGATTGCTGTCGCCGGCGCCCACGCGCGTCGTCGCGCTGGCGGCCGTCGGCTGCGGCGAGGGCGTGACGACCGCGGCGATGGGGCTGGCGGCGGCGCTGGTGCTGCAGGGCAGGGACGTGCTGCTGGTGGACGAGCAGCCGGCGCGTTCCGGCTCGGCCGGCGCGGTGTGGGCCCTCGAAGGCCTGGGCGCGCCTGGCGATCCGGTGCCGGCGCGTGCCGGCTGCGGGGTCGACGTGGTGGCGCTTGCGCCCGGCCGGCAGGATGCGGACGGCGCCGAGCCGTTCGCGCCGCGCGCGCATTGCCCGGGCGGCGTGGTGCTGGTCGATGCGGCGCTCGATGCCGATGGCCGCCTGTCGCCGCTGGCGCAGCAGGCCGACGAGCTGCTGCTGGTGCTGCGCCCGCAGCCGGCGTCGATCACCGCCGCTTATGCAGGCATCAAGCGGCTGCACTACGCGCACGGGCTGCGGCAACTGCGCTTCCTGGTCAACGGCGTCGCCGGCGCCGGGGAGGCGCAGCCCATCATGGACAACCTGGCCGCCACCGGCAGCCGCTACCTGGCGGTGTCGCTGCAGGCGGCCGGCTGGGTGCGCGCCGATGCGCACCTGGACGATGCCCGCCGCCTCGGCCGCACGGTGGTCGAGGCCTTTCCGGCCAGCCCCGCCGCGCTCGACCTGCGACGCCTGGCGGCCGACGTGCTGCGCTGGCCGTCGCGTTCGCCCGCGCCGGCGCGCCGCCCCGGCGCGGCGCCGCTGCCGGCCCGGCATGCCGCGTACGGCCTGGCCGCCTGAGAGCCTGAGAGGAAGACGGGACGTGTACACCGCACAGGGAACCATCGCCAAGCGCCACCTGCTCGAGCAGCACCTGCCGTTGGTGCGCCGCATCGCCTTGCAGATGATGGCCAGACTGCCGGCCAGCGTGGAACTGGACGACCTGATCCAGGCCGGGATGATCGGCCTGATGGATGCCTCGGGCCGCTACCAGGACAACAAGGGTGCGCAGTTCGAGACCTTCGCCAGCCAGCGCATCCGCGGGGCGATGCTCGACGAGCTGCGTGCCAGCGACTGGGGCTCGCGCGGGCTGCGCAAGTCGGCGCGCGGCGTGGAGCAGGCGATCCAGGCGCTGGAGCACCGGCTGGGCCGCCCGCCCAGCGAAGGCGAGATCGCGCGCGAGCTGAAGATGGACCTGGAGGACTACCAGGCGCTCTTGCAGGAGATCCAGGGCTGCCAGCTGCTGTACGTGGAGGACTTCGCGCGCGGCGACGCCGAGAACTCCTTCATCGACCAGCATGCGACGGCCGCAGGCGGGGAACGGCGCAGCGACGACCCGCTGGCGCAGCTGATGGAAAGCGGCCTGCGCCAGCAGGTGGTGGAGGCGATCTCGGGCCTGCCCGAGCGCGACCAGCTGCTGCTGAACCTCTACTACGAGGAAGAACTGAACCTGCGCGAGATCGGCGCCGTGCTCGAGGTGAGCCAGAGCCGGGTGTGCCAGCTGCACAGCCAGGCCATCAGCCGCCTGCGCGCGCAGCTGGCCGACCTGCTGTGAGCTGACGCGCGGGCTACTTCAGGCTCAGGGCGTATTCATCGAGCTGGGTCATGACGGTGCCCCAGCCGTCGAAGAAGCCCATTTCCTCGTGCTGCTTGCGCATGGCCTCGTCGCGGTGCAGAGCACGGGCCACGTAGCGCGTGCCGCTGCCTTCGTCCGACATGGTGATGAAGGCGGTCATCGGCAGCCATGTCTCCTGCGGGCGCCAGCCCGAGCCGAGCGAGGTGGTCAAGACGATGCGCGACATCGGCGTCACCTCGAGGAACACGGCCGGGTTGTCGCTTTCCTCGGTCTCGTTGCCGGCCGGGCCGCGCATGAAGGTATGGAAGTCGCCCCCGGTGCGGAAGTCGAAGGTGCGCACCTCCGTGGTCCAGGGCTTGGGGCACCACCATTCCTTGAGATGGGCGGGGTCGCTCCAGGCTTTCCAGACCAGGGCGCGCGGTGCGCGCAGCAGGCGGCTGATTTCCAGGTCGAGCTTCGGGTTCAATGCGTTGTCGGACATGGCAAGTGCTTCCTTTGCATAGAGGGTTTCGACATAGCGGGCGAGACGATCGGTGCGGGCCTCCCAGACCTGTCGCTGCTGTTCGAGCCAGTCTTCGGCCAGGCGCATCGGTTCAGGCGCCAACTCGCACAGGCGCACCCGACCCTCCTTGCGTGAGCGCACCAGGCCACACCGCTCGAGCACGCCCAGGTGCTTCATGAAGGAGGGCAGTGCCATGCGGAACGGCGCGGCCAGCTCCTTCACCGATGCCGAGCCGCCGGCCAGCCGATCGACGATGGCGCGTCGGGTCGGGTCGCCCAGCGCCAGGAACATCTGGCTCAGCGAGAGGGAGAGCGAATGGTTAGCCATGTGGCTAACTATAGGTGCGCGCCGCGGGCGGCGCAAGTGATTTTTGCTGCGCCTACACTGCGTGGCTTTCCCTTGTCTACAGGAGACTCGCAGCCATGTGTGGCGCCGAACTCACCGCTCTTCCCGAATCCGTGCAGCGCGTCGCGCGCTTGCTGCAAGACGCCGGCCACCCGCATGCGCCGGTGATGCTCGACGACGCTGCGCGCACCGCGCAGCAGGCGGCCGATGCGCTGGGCATCGACGTCGGGCAGATCGCCAAGAGCATCGTGTTCCGGCGCAAGGCCGACGGCGTGGCGGTGCTGGTGGTCGCCTCGGGCGACCGCCGCGTGGACGAGAAGAAGGTCGACGCGCTGGTTGGCAAGACCGGCCGCGCGGACGCCGACTTCGTCAAGGCGTCCACCGGCTTCTCGATCGGCGGTGTGTCGCCGTTCGGGCATGCGAACGCGCCGGTGATGCTGATCGACCGCGAGCTGTTCCGCTTCGACACGGTGTGGGCGGCCGCCGGCCATCCGCACTCGGTGGTGCAGTTGCGGCCGCAGGACCTGGAGCGCCTGACCGGCGCGCCGGTCGTGGACGTGGTGCAGTCCGCGGCGTGAGCGGGCCGCGCATGGCAGGGCCGCGCGGATGTCATGGCGGCCCGAAGGCGGCCGCGTCATGATGGCCGCGGTGGTGGACGCGTCGACCTTGGCGCGCCGGGCCGACGCGGTGCTGGCGCAGCCGGCCGGCCGCCCGGTGACCTCGCCCTGCGTCTCGGTGTGCCTGATGGACCCGGGCAGCGGGTTGTGCCAGGGTTGCCTGCGCTCGCTCGACGAGATCGCCGACTGGAGTGGGCTGACCGATGAAGGGCGGCGCGACGTGTGGGTGCGCATCGCGCGGCGCCTGCGCGAGGCCGGCATTGGCGAACCACCGCCGTCCGAGGCCAAGCCATGAAGACCATCACCTTCCACTACGACTTTCTCTCGCCCTTTGCCTACCTGGCCTTCGAGCACCTGCCGCAGGCGCTGGCCGGCTTGAGCTTTCACGTGCGCTACCGGCCGGTGCTGCTGGGCGCCTTGCTGCGCGCGCACGGCCTGCTCGGTCCGGCCGAAGTGCCGCACAAGCGCGAGGCGACCTACCGCCACGCGCTGTGGCTGGGGCATGCGCACCAGGTGCCGTTCGACCTGCCGTCGATGCATCCCTTCAACCCGCTGGCGCACCTGCGCCTGGCGCTGGCCACCACCGAAGGCGGGGAGACCAATCGATTCGTCACCGAGACCATCTTTCGCGACATCTGGCGCGGCGGCGCCGATCCCTCGGACCCGGCACGCCTGGCCGACCTGGCGACCCGGCTGCCACTGGTGCGCGAGCCGGGCAGCGACTCGGCGAAGTCCCAGCTGCGCGCCAACACCGCCGCCGCGGTCGCGGCCGGCATCTTCGGCACGCCGACGCTGGAAGTGGATGGCCAGCACTTCTGGGGCTTCGACGCGCTGCCCGCGTTGCGCGCCTGGCTGGAGGCCGATCGGTGGTTCGACACCAGCGCCTGGCGCACAGCCGGCGACCGCCCGGCATGGAAGCCCCCGGGAAAGTCCTAGGGCGCCTGCCTCCCGCTGGGGAGGCTTATTTTCGCATCCTGAAATCGAAAGCTTGGGTTTGACCTGAGTTCGTCAGGTTGCATTCAGTTTCACGCAAGGTCGCGGTCAGCCACCGCTCCAAGAATGCCAGTACGCCTTATTGGGCGCCCAAGCATTTCAACTGGAGACGAGACGTATGACAGCCGCACTGGATAGCCGAGGGGTGCCCACCGCACCACGCCCGATGTCCGCCGAGGAGAGGAAGGTGATCTTCGCCTCTTCCCTCGGCACCGTATTCGAGTGGTACGACTTTTACTTGTACGGTTCGCTGGCGGCCATCATCGCCAAGCAGTTCTTCAGCGGGCTGGACGCCGGCGCCGCCTTCATCTTCGCGCTGCTGGCCTTCGCCGCCGGCTTCCTGGTGCGTCCGTTTGGCGCCATCGTGTTCGGCCGCCTGGGCGACATGATCGGCCGCAAGTACACCTTCCTGGTCACCATCCTGATCATGGGCCTGTCGACCTTCATCGTCGGCCTGCTGCCCACCTACGCCACCATCGGCGTGGCCGCCCCGGTAATCCTGATCGCACTGCGCATGCTGCAAGGCCTGGCGCTGGGCGGCGAGTACGGCGGTGCCGCGACCTACGTGGCCGAGCATGCGCCGCACGGCAAGCGCGGCGCCTACACCTCGTGGATCCAGACCACCGCCACGCTGGGCCTGTTCCTCAGCCTGCTGGTGATCCTGGGCGTGCGCACCGTCACCGGCGAGCAGGCCTTTGCCGACTGGGCATGGCGCATTCCATTCCTGGTGTCGATCGCGCTGCTGGGCGTGTCGGTGTGGATCCGCCTGTCGCTCAATGAATCGCCCGCCTTCCAGAAGATGAAGGCCGAGGGCAAGACCTCGAAGGCGCCGCTGTCCGAATCGTTCGGCCAGTGGAAGAACCTGAAGATCGTCATCCTGGCGCTGGTCGGCCTGACCGCCGGCCAGGCCGTGGTCTGGTACACCGGGCAGTTCTACGCGCTGTTCTTCCTGACCGCGCAGCTCAAGGTGGACCCGATCACCGCCAACTTGCTGATCGCGGCGGCCCTGGCCATCGGCACGCCCTTCTTCGTGATCTTCGGCACCCTGTCGGACAAGATCGGCCGCAAGCCCATCATCATGGCCGGCTGCCTGCTGGCGGTGGTGACGTACTTCCCGGTCTTCAAGATGCTGACCGAAGCGTCCAACCCCGACCTGGCCCACGCCCAGGCCAATGCCGCCGTGACCGTCACCGCCGACCCGGCCACCTGCTCGTTCCAGGGCAACCCGGTGGCGCGCGAGATCGACTTCAAGAGCTCCTGCGACATTGCCAAGCGCTACCTGGTGCAGAACTCGGTGAGCTATGACAACGTGGTCGGCCCGGCTGGCTCCAAGGCGATCGTGAAGATCGGCGACAAGCAGGTCACGGCACCCGAAGGCGTGGTGGCACGCAGCAAGTTCGACGAGCCGTCCGTCAAGGCCATCGCCGCCTTCAAGAAGGAAGTGGGCGACGACCTGAAGTCCGCCGGCTACCCGTCCAAGGCCGACCCCGCCAAGATGAACAAGGTGCTGATGGTGGTCATCCTGGCGTACCTGGTGCTTCTGGTGACCATGGTCTACGGCCCCATCGCCGCGATGCTGGTGGAGATGTTCCCGACCCGCATCCGCTATACCTCGATGAGCCTGCCGTACCACATCGGCAACGGCTGGTTCGGCGGTCTGCTGCCGACCACCGCCTTCGCCATCGTGGCCAGCACCGGCAACATGTACAACGGCCTGTGGTATCCGATCATCATCGCTGCCATCACGCTGGTGGTGGGTACGCTGTTCATTCGCGAGACCAAGGACGTCAACATCTACGCGAACGACTGATCCGCCACCCATACAGGCGGGTCGGCCGGGCGGACGGCTGGGGCCGTCCGCTCCCCCCGGGGCCTCGTGCCGTCATGCGCGAGGCCCTTTCTTTTTGCAAGGAACACCGGATATGTGGAAGATCGGACTCGGATTCATTGCCTTCGTCGCGCTGTGCCTTTTCGTCATTGCGAAGGCCGGCGACAAGATCGACATGGCCGGGGAAAAGCACAGCGGGGATGTGCATGCGCCGGCGGCGACGGGGGCTGGCAAGTAAGGGAGTCGCCGTCCTTCGCAAAGCGAACGGCGTGAAGGACTGCGAGCGAAAGCGCGCTTTGCTTGCATCCGCAACGCGGGCGCAGACGCAACATCGCAAGCACTTCAGGAGAGTTTCATGAAAGAAGATCCGAACAGAGCGGCACTGGACAGTCGGCAGCTGATCGCGGTGGATCAGGTTAACAGCGTCAGTTCCTGGTCAAGGAGCATTGGCTGCACACCGGAGCAATTGCGCCTGGCGGTGAAGGAAGTGGGGCGGTCCGCGGACGCCGTGCGGCGATATCTGAAGGCGCGTCGATAGAATTCGCGTCTCCAATAGACATCACCAAGGAAACTCAATGGGCAACAAGATCGTCACCGAAGCAGACCGCAAGGCCACCAAGCAGCCGAAGCCGCTGGAAGGCTACCCGGCGGTGCGGCACGGAACCGGCCAGCGCCGCAGCCTCGAGCGCGGCCCGGCGACGCGCAGCAAGAAGAACGTCGGCAAGCGCGCGCATCAAGGCTGACAAGCCAGTTTCGGCGCTCAGCGGCGGCGGCCGCCACCCATGGCAGCCACCAGGAGCGCCGTCAGCAAAGCACTCGCCCCCGCGGTGACAAGCACCGCCTTGATCGGATCCGCGTTGATCGACAGGGTGAGGTAGTTGGCAAGCTGATCGACCTGGACCTTGGTGCTGTCCAGTTTCTTCCCAGCAGCGTCCGCCATGCCACTCAGGCCCAAAGCCGCGTCCTTGGCGTGGTCGGCCGCTCTCTGACCAACCCGCTTCAAGTCGTCGGCGACTTGCTCCAGGCGCTCGTTGGAATCATTCATGTCTGCTCCGAAGAAACCAGCATGCGCTGGCACGACCCAATGTGCACCGAAACACGGACGTCCGGTGTGGGCGTTGCCGGGGTAATTGCGTAGGCGCAAAGCCGGCCACGCTGAAACGGCGGCACGCTTCGCCATCGGGTGTACCGCGTAGACGGATCATTCGGAGCCGGGTGGGCACCTGAAACCCGCCGATCAGACGCCCTTGCTCCGGGCGGAGATCGGAACGTTCGGACCTCGTCATTCACGTCCCATGAGCCCGTCCTTGCGGAGATTGCCGATCTCCTCGGGATGCACCCCGACACGTCGGCTCTGGACCTGTCGCTCGCCGATGGCTGGCATTGGCATCATGTCGGTCGCGAAAGCGCCGCGCCGCTTCCAGTACGGCTTCGAGCGTGCGACCGCGGGTTGCGACCAGGGCCGACCCGTCGACCGTGCCGGGGTATGCCGTGCTGGGCGCGCGAGTGCGTGTCGCGCGGGATGATTCCCAGGCGTCCAACGAGGTGCGCCAGGCGGCGCAATGGATCTCGATGCAATGCAGGCCCAGCGCCAGGTCGAGGGCTGTACGGCATATCGCGCAGGCGGCAGGGCTTCGCTGCCGCCATATACGGAGGAGCCATCGTCGAGCACCGGCAACCGTCCGGACAAGATGCGGGCTCCCGAGCCGGCAAGGAAGCACAGCGCGGCGGCCATGTCCTCGGGTTCGGCCATGCGGCCCAGCGGAATGCAGCCGCGCCTGTTGTGCTGTCGGACAGAGCATCGATGCCGCCGGCCGACATGCCTGCGTTGTTGATCAACGCGTCGAGTAGTGGAATCGAGTCCGCAAGGCGCTCGATTTGTCCGGCGTCTGTCAGGTCTGCGATGAGAGGCAGCGGTGGCGGCGCTTAGGTCGCTGCCCACCCGTCTTGCAGGCGAGCCAGGGCTGCCGCATCGGCATCGACCAGGACACAGCGCCAGCCCGATCTGCTCAGCCGCAGCGCGGTGGCGCGGCCAATGCCTGACGCGGCGCCCGTGATCAGCGCGGTAGGTTCGGGCGAAGATGTTTTCACGGCGCGTCACTCGAAAGCTGTGCGCAGTATTCCGACTATGGCCCGCGCCGGGGGCGCTGCTTGCGCAAAGGAGCTTTTCAGTTTCTTGTGTCTGCGCAGCTTTGCGCGCCTGCATCGACCCTTCGAGAATTTGAAGGGTTAGCGCAGCCGCAGTTGATGGTCGGACTCGCCCTTTCGCGTTTCGACGATCTCGTCCAGTGCTTTGACCATCTCTGCAAAGCTGCCGTGGCCGTGGTCCTTGGTGTCGAAGGTTGGGTCGAGGCGCTTGATCATGTGCCAGGTGGCTGCCTTGTTGACCCAGGCCTCGCCTTTCGTCTCTGCGAGCAGGCGCACTGCGCGCTTCAGTATGTCGGCAGCAGGGTCGACCGGTGCGGGTGGTGGTTGAACGGGCCGTTGAGCCTCGCCCTCCGCCGACGTCGCCGGAATTTCCACGACTTCCTCGACAAGGTTCTCGTAGTAACGGAACTCATGGCAGCTCTTGGCCCAATGGCGGTTGGTGTTCTTTCTTGTGCCTATGCCGACCAGCGTGCGCCCTGCAGCCTTGATCTTCTGGGCGACGGGCATGAAGTCGCTGTCGCCGCCCACGATGATGACCGTCCCGAGATGGTCGAATCGACTCATGTCCTCGGTGGCATCGAGGCATAGTTTGATATCAGCACCATTCTTGGCGGACGCGCCTGGGGAGAAAAGCTGGATGAGTTCCACGCCGCCCTGGAGCAGCGCGTCCCGGTAACGCCCGAAGAACTGCCAGTTGCAATACGCACGGTTGATCGCTACCGGCCCGAAGGACGCGGCCAACTCCACGACGGCCTGAATATCGATGAGCGGCTCTTGTGGTTTGAAGCGCGAATCGCCGCGGCCGTAGAACCCTTCGCCAAACTTTGCTTCCGCCAATCCGGCATGGAGGTTCTCGAAATCCCAATACAACGCGACCGAGCGGTTCTCCTCGCCGTCACTCCGACTCATCTACGACTCCTTCGATTTCTGAGGCTATTGGCATGTTGCGTGCGCAAGACGGGCGTTAAGTTTCCTTCGGAACGACAGAAGGAAACCCTGCCGGCTTTCCGGAGCCGGCAGGGCTTGCCGCACGGAGCCTACGGCCGCATCCGGGGCGGATCGACGGATGCTTGGCGGTCCTGCGCGAGCATGGCCTCAGTGGCCGGAGCCTCCGGACGCTTCGGCCATCTTGTCGAGCACCTGGTCCAGGCTGAAGCTGGCCGCCTCCTGGCGTGGCGGGAATTCCTTGAAGGTGCCCAGGAATTCCGCCACCACCGCCTGCGCCGGCACCAGCAGGTAGATGTGCCGGAACATCCAGTCGTAGAAGGTGTTCGACGTGATCTGCGCCCGCTCGTACGGGTCCATGCGCAGGTTGAAGATGTAGGGCGTGCGCAGCACCACGAAGGGCTCCTGCCAGATCTTGAGTGTGCCGGTCACGCGCTGCTCCATGAACAGCATCTTCCAATTGTCGAATCGCAGCGCAGCGACGTCACCTTCGTCGGTGAAGTAGATGAAGCCGGGGCGCGGGCTCTTGGCCTCCTTGCCGGTCAGGTACGGCGCCAGGTTGTAGCCGTCGAGGTGGACCTTGTAGGTCTTGCTGCCGATCTTGTGGCCCTTCTTCAGCTTCCCCTTGATGTCGGACTCGCCGGCGACGGCGAGGATGGTGGGGAACCAGTCCAGGTGGCTGACGATCTCGTTCGACTCCGAGCCGGCCTCGATCCGGCCGGGGAACCGGACCATGCAGGGCACGCGGTACGCGCCCTCCCAGCTCGAGTTCTTCTCGTTGCGGAACGGTGTCGTGCCCGCATCCGGCCAGGTGTTCATGTGCGGGCCGTTGTCGGTGCTGTACTTCACGAAAGTGTTGTCGGCGATTCCGAGTTCGTCCAGGAAGTCGAGCATCTCGCCGATGCTCTTGTCGTGGTCGATCATCACGTCGTGGTACTCGGACTGCCAGCGGCCGGACTGGCCCCGGCTCTCCGGCTTCACGTGCGTCCAGGCGTGCATGTGCGAGGTGTTGAACCAGACGAAGAAGGGCTCGCCGGCATCGTGGGCGGCCTGGATGAACTTCTTGGCCGCTGCCAGGAATTCGTCGTCGCAGGTTTCCATGCGCTTCTTGGTTAGCGGGCCGGTGTTCTCGATCTTCTGGCCGCCCTTGCCGTCCGCCCAGCAATGCAGCACTCCGCGCGGGCCGAACTTCTTCTTGAAGTTGGGAAAGTCCTTCTCGTTCGGGTAGTCGACCTCTTCGGGCTCTTCCTCGGCGTTCAGGTGGTACAGGTTGCCGAAGAACTCGTCGAAGCCATGCATCGTCGGCAGGTGCTCGTCGCGGTCGCCCAGGTGGTTCTTGCCGAACTGGCCGGTGCGGTAGCCCAGCGGCTTGAGCGCTTCGGCGATGGTGATGTCCTCGGCCTTCAGGCCCAGGTCGGCGCCCGGCAGCCCCACCTTGGTCAGCCCCGTGCGCAGGCCGCACTGGCCGGTAATGAAGGACGAGCGCCCCGCCGTGCAGCTTTGCTCGGCGTAGCAGTCGGTGAAGATCATGCCCTCCTTCGCGATCCGGTCGATGTTGGGCGTTCGGTAACCCATCATCCCTTTGGTATAGCAGCTCAGGTTCGATTGCCCGATGTCGTCGCCCCACATCACCAGGATGTTCGGCTTCTTGCTTTTCGCCATGCTGTCGCTCCTTGTCGTCGATCGCCCGCAGAGGGCGTGGCCACTGAAAGTGCGCTACGGCAGATGCGCGGCGCTCGGAAATGGATGACTTGGCTATCCCGCAGCCGTGACGCGTCCGACCAGGGCATGCGGCGAACGCGCAATATGAACGCGAACCTGCGAAGATGCAATGCCGCGCTCGCCGTCGTCAATCCGAGGCGATGTCAGCGAGGTTCAGGCCGCCGCCGCTAACTGCTTGCGCTGCGCCGGGGCCTGTGAACGCCATGCGAGGGGGTGGCCCTCACCGCCGAAACTTCCCGTCACTGATGATCGACAGATCAGCAAACTCCAGCCCCGAGTGGTCCTGCGGCGAGTAGCTGACGTCCATGCCGCCGCCGAGATCGAGGCCGTTGATGCTCTCCAGCGCCGCTACCACGCGTGCGCGGGTGGGCTTGGGGCCGGCGCGCTTGAGCGCCTCGACCAGCACTTTGGCCGAGGCGAAGCCTTCCAGCGCAACGGGTGACATCTCGGTGATGCCCTTGGCGCGGGCCAGGGCCAGCGCCTCGGCCACCATCGGGTGGGCGATGGAGCGCGCGCTCGGGAACACCTGGGTCACGATCACGCCGCGGCCGTCCGTGCCCAGTTCCTTGATGAAGCCGCCCGACGCGTTGTTCGACAGCGTCACCACCTGCGCGGCCGAGCCGGCCTTGCGCAGCGCCTTGATGCCGTCGGTCACGGCGGTGCCGGAGCCGAGCCAGATGACGGCCTGCGCGTTGACTGCGGTGAGCTTCGGCACGATCTCGGCGTAGTTGGGCTTGCTGCGGTCCGACGGCACCACTACGGCGGGCTGGGTCTTGGCTTTCTTGAAGCCGTTCATCGCGCCTTCGAGCGCATCCAGGCCGAAGGAGTCGGTCACGTGCACCACGGCAATGCGGTCGATGCCGACGGTGGTCAGGTGTTGCACGGCCTTCTCGGCCTCGCGCTGGTAGGTGGGCCGCACGTTGAACACGTATTTCTGCAGCGGCTTGTGCAGCACCATGGCGCCGGTGGACGGGCCGATGAGGGCCACGCCGTTCTTGTCCAGCAGCGGGATGATGGCCTGGGTGTGTGGCGTGCCCCGGCTCATGAAGAAGGCCAGCACCTTGCGGTCCTCGATCAGCACGCGGGCGTTGTCGGCGGCGCGCTTGACGTCGAAGCCGTCGTCCATGCGGATGACCTCGATCTGCTCGCCGTAGATGCCGCCTTGCGCGTTCACCGAATCGATCACGAGCTTGGCGCCGCCGATGGTCTCGTTGACGCTGTCGGCCACCGGGCCGGAAATGCCGGCAGTCTGGCCGATGAGCAGTTGCGCGGAGGCGCCGAGCGAGGCGGTGGCCAGGGCGGCCACGATGCAGAGGGAGCGCAGGTCGGTCATGGGATGTCCCGGATTCAAATACAAAAACAGGACATTTGTTACCCATTGCAACGTCTTGGACATCCGGGAAAGCCCTTGCGCGGCCGTGTGCCATGTGATCGATTGCGCAACCGGGGCGCCGGCGCCGTCCCTAGAATGCTTGCCCCACCCCACAAGGCACCCATGACACAGGGCTCCATCCGGATTCGCGGTGCACGCCAGCACAACCTTCGCAACCTCGACCTGGACATCCACACGGGTGAACTGACGGTCGTCACCGGCCCGAGCGGCTCGGGCAAGTCGAGCCTGGTGTTCGACACGCTCTTTGCCGAGGGGCAGCGGCGCTATGTCGAGACCTTCTCGGCCTATGCGCGCCAGTTCCTGGACCGCATGGACAAGCCGGCGGTGGACAAGGTCGAGGGGGTGCCACCGGCCATCGCCATCGACCAGACCAACCCGGTGCGGTCGTCGCGCTCCACGGTCGGCACGATGACCGAGCTGAACGACCACCTCAAGCTCTTGTTCGCGCGCGCCGGCCAACTGTTCGACCGCGAGACGGCGTTGCAGGTACGCCACGATTCGCCGGACAGCATCTTTGACGCGCTGCGCGCGCGGGCCAGCAGTGCAGATGACCCACGGTTGGCGCTCACTTTCCCGGTCGAGCTGCCATCAGGCACCAGCGCCGACGAGGTCCAGCAGTGGCTGTCGGCCAGCGGCTTCACGCGGGTGCAGGCCGAGCGCGAGGTGGCTACGCCTTCCGGCCCGCGCAAGGTCCTGGATGTGGTGGCGGACCGCTTCCGCATGGGCAGCGTCGATCGGGCGCGCGCGGTCGAGGCGATCGAGGTGGCGCTCAAGCGCGGCAGCGGGCGCCTGACGGTGTATGTGCTGCCGGCCGAGGGAGGCGCGGCCGGGCAGATGTGGAAGTTCTCCACCGGCCTGCACTGCCCGGAAAGCGACATCCGCTACGCCGAGCCGCTGCCGTCGATGTTCTCGTTCAACTCGGCGGTTGGCGCCTGCGAGACCTGCCGCGGCTTCGGCCGGGTGATCGGCGTCGACATGGGCCTGGTCATCCCGAACGACAAGCTCACGCTGCGCGCCGGCGCCATCCGCCCGATCCAGACGCCGGCCTGGAAGGAATGCCAGGACGACCTGATGCGCCACGCCGAGTCCGCCGGCATTCCGCGCGACACGCCGTGGTTCAAGCTCACCGCCGAGCAGAAGGAATGGGTGATCGAAGGCTCGCCGCACTGGAAGGGCAAGTGGAACCAGCAGTGGTACGGCGTGCGCCGCTTCTTCGGCTACCTGGAGAGCAAGGCCTACAAGATGCACATCCGCGTGCTCTTGTCCAAGTACCGCAGCTACACGCCGTGCCCGGCCTGCGGCGGCGCGCGGCTCAAGCTCGACAGCCTGCTGTGGCGCATCGGCAGCAAGCAGGACGCCGACGCGGTGCTGCCGCCCGAACAGCGTTTCCTGCCGGTGGGCGCCAAGTGGTCGCGCGAGCAGTTGGAGGCGCTGCCGGGCCTGAACCTGCACGACCTGATGCTGCTGCCGATCGAGCGGCTGCGCCGCTTCTTCGACCGGCAGCATGCGCCAGGTGGCAGCGCGGGCGGCGGCGAAGCACAGGCGCTCAAGCTGCTGCACGAGGAGATCACCACCCGGCTGCGCTACCTGCACGACGTCGGCATCGGCTACCTGACGCTGGATCGGCAGAGCCGCACGCTCAGCGGCGGCGAGGTGCAGCGCATCAACCTCACCACCGCGCTCGGCACCTCGCTCGTCAACACCCTGTTCGTGCTGGACGAGCCCAGCATCGGGCTGCATCCGCGCGACATGAACCGGATCACGCAGGCCATGCTGCGCCTGCGCGACGCCGGCAACACGCTGGTGGTGGTGGAGCACGACCCGGCCGTCATGCTGGCGGCCGACCGCATCATCGACATGGGCCCGGGGCCGGGCGCGCGCGGCGGGCAGATCGTGTTCGACGGCGACACGCAGTCGCTGCGCAGCGCCGACACGCTCACCGGGGCCTACCTGGGCGGGCGCAAGACCATCGGCATGGGCTTCAAGCGGCCGGTCGGCGACGCCACGCCGCGCCTGATCCTCGAAGGCGCGCGCGAGCACAACCTCAAGGACATCACGGTGGAGATTCCGCTGCAGCGGCTGGTGTGCGTCACCGGCGTCAGCGGCTCGGGCAAGTCCACGCTCATCCAGGACGTGCTGTCGCCGGCGCTGATGCGCCACTTCGGCCAGTCCACCGAAGCGCCCGGCGCGCACGACCGCCTGCTCGGCGCGGACCACCTCAGCGGCGTGGTGTTCGTCGACCAGTCGCCGATCGGCAAGACGGCGCGGTCCAACCCGGCCAGCTACGTCGGCGCGTGGGACGCCATCCGCGAGATCTTCGCCACCGCGCCGCTGTCGAAGCAGCGTGGCTACACCGCCGCCAAGTTCAGCTTCAACAGCGGCGACGGGCGCTGCCCCAACTGCGGCGGCTCGGGCTTCGAGCACGTCGAGATGCAGTTCCTGTCGGATGTGTACCTGCGGTGCCCGGACTGCGACGGCAAGCGCTACCGGCCCGAGATCCTGGAGGTGACGGTGGAGCGGGGCGGGCGCACGCTCAACGTGTCCGACGTGCTGGAGCTGACAGTGGCCGAGGCGCTGGCCGCCTTTACGTCCGACCGCGAGGTGCAGCGCGTGCTGCAGCCGATCGTCGACGTCGGCCTGGACTACGTGAAGCTGGGCCAGCCGGTGCCGACGCTCAGCGGCGGCGAGGCACAGCGCCTCAAGCTCGCCGGCTTCCTGGCCGAATCCGGCAAGAGCGCCAGCGCCAGCCGCCAGCCGGTGGCGCGCAAGGGCCAGCTGTTCCTGTTCGACGAGCCGACCACCGGCCTGCACTTCGACGACATCGCGCGGCTGATGCGCGCGCTGCGCAAGCTGCTCGACGCCGGCCATTCGCTGGTGGTGATCGAGCACAACCTGGACGTGATCCGCGCCAGCGACTGGCTGATCGACCTCGGGCCCGAGGGCGGCGACGGCGGCGGCCGCATCGTGGCCGAGGGCACGCCCGAGCATGTGCGCGAGCACCGCGATTCGCTCACCGGCGCGGCGTTGGCAGACTACGAATCGACCATCGGCCCGGGCGCCTACAAGGCGGCCGAGAAGACCCTGCGCCAGTACGCCGCGCACGCGGTGGCGGCGCCGGGCGCCGACGCCATCGAGATCGTGCATGCGCGCGAGCACAACCTGAAGAACCTGTCGGTCAACATCCCGCGCGGCAAGTTCAGCGTGGTGACCGGCGTCAGCGGCTCGGGCAAGTCGACGCTGGCCTTCGACATCCTGTTCAACGAGGGGCAGCGGCGCTACCTCGAATCGCTCAACGCCTACGCGCGCTCCATCGTGCAGCCGGCCGGACGGCCGGAGGTGGACGCGGTCTACGGCATTCCGCCGACGGTGGCGATCGAGCAACGCCTGTCGCGCGGCGGGCGCAAGAGCACGGTCGGCACCACCACCGAGATCTGGCATTTCCTGCGCCTCCTGTACGTCAAGCTCGGCCTGCAGCATTGCGTGCTCGACGGCACGCCGGTGCAGCCGCAGACGCCGGACAGCATCGCGGCGCAGCTGATGCGCAACTTCCGCGGCCAGCACGTCGGCCTGCTGGCGCCCCTGGTCAGCAACCGCAAGGGCGTCTATACCGAGCTGGCAGACTGGGCGCGGCCGCGCGGCTACACGCACCTGCGGGTGGACGGCGCCTTTCTTCCGACGGCCGGTTTCCCGCGGCTGGACCGCTTCAAGGAGCACAGCATCGAGCTGCCGGTGGCCAGCCTCGACGTGCTGCCGGCCAACGAGGCCAGGCTGCGCGAGGCGCTGACCACGGCGCTGGAGCATGGCAAGGGCGTGGTCCACGTGCTGAGCGAGCTGGAGGGGCTGCGCGGCGCGATGATGGCCGGCGCGCCCACCACCGGCATCGGGCGCGTGCAGGTCTATTCCACGCTGCGCGCCTGTCCGGTGTGCAGCACCAGCTACGCCGAACTCGATCCGCGCCTGTTCAGCTACAACAGCAAGCACGGCTGGTGCCCCGACTGCGTGGGCACCGGCGTCAAGCTCACGCGCGAGCAGCGCAAGGTATACGACGATTCGCTGCCGGCCGACGACAAGCGCGGCCGCGAGCAGACCTTTGCCGAGCCCGAGGTCGACGACGTGGGCGACACCGTCTGCCCGACATGTGAAGGCACGCGCCTGAACGCCACCGCGCGCGCCGTGCAGCTGGGCGAGGCGGTCGACGGCACCGGCGGCATCGCCATCACCGAGATCGCGCGCATGAGCGTGGCCGAGATCCGCGCCTGGTTCGACAGCCTGCAGCTGGTCGGGCGCGAGGCGGAGATCGCGCGCGACCTGGTGCCCGAGATCAGGAGCCGCCTCGAGTTCCTGGAAGAGGTTGGCCTGGGCTACCTCACGCT
Source organism: Variovorax sp. (assembly GCF_035634955.1). Taxonomy (GTDB): domain Bacteria; phylum Pseudomonadota; class Gammaproteobacteria; order Burkholderiales; family Burkholderiaceae_C; genus Variovorax. The sequence continues at coordinate 59,922 of NZ_DASQBZ010000016.1, forward strand.
CGATCGCGGCGCCCCCACCTTGTCCGGCGGCGAGGCGCAGCGCATCCGCCTGGCGGCGCAGCTGGGCAGCAACCTGCAGGGCGTGTGCTACGTGCTGGACGAGCCGACCATCGGCCTGCATGCGCGCGACAACCGCATCCTGCTGGGCGCCCTGCACAAGCTCGGCGACAAGGGCAACACGCTGGTGGTGGTCGAGCATGACGAGGACACCATCCGCCGCGCCGACCACGTGATCGACATCGGCCCAGGCGCCGGCAAGCGCGGCGGCCGCGTGGTGGCCGAGGGCAAGCTGGCCGACATCCAGGCCGCGGACGATTCGCTCACTGGCCGCTACCTGCGCGACGCCATGCGCCACCCGCTGCATGCGCGGCGCGAGGTGCCGGCGCCGGAAGGGCCGGGCGTGCCGGCCGAGGGCAGCTGGCTCACGGTGCGCGGCGCCAACCTGCACAACCTGAAGTCGGTCGACGTGGCGGTGCCGCTGCACCGGCTGGTGGCAGTGACCGGCGTCAGCGGCTCCGGCAAGTCGACGCTGGCGCGCGACGTGCTGCTGGCCAACGTGGCGGCGATCGTGCAGCAGCGCACCACCAAGGCCGGGCGCGACCAGGACGCCGCCGGCAAGCGGCCGGCCTGGTCCGGCTGCAAGGCGGTCGAGGGCTACGAGGTCATCGACCGCGTGCTGGAGGTCGACCAGACGCCCATCGGTAAGACGCCGCGCAGTTGCCCGGCGACGTACATCGGCTTCTGGGACACCATCCGGCGCCTGTTCGCCGACACGCTCGAGGCCAAGGCGCGCGGCTACGGCCCGGGCCGCTTCTCGTTCAACACGGGCGAGGGCCGCTGCCCCGGCTGCGACGGGGCGGGCGTGCGCACCATCGAGATGAACTTCCTGCCGGACGTGAAGGTGCCGTGCGAAACCTGCCACGGCGCGCGCTTCAACCCCGAGACGCTGGCCGTGAGCTGGCGCGGCAAGAGCATCGGCGACGTGCTGCAGATGGAGGTGGACGAGGCGGTGGCGTTCTTCGCCAGCATGCCCAACATCAGCCATCCGCTCAAGCTGCTGCAGGACGTCGGGCTGGGCTACCTGACACTGGGCCAGCCTTCGCCCACGCTGTCGGGCGGCGAGGCGCAGCGCATCAAGCTGGTGACCGAGCTGAGCAAGGTGCGCGACGACGTCACCCGCCGCGGCAACAAGGCGCCGCACACGCTGTACGTGCTGGACGAGCCGACGGTCGGCCTGCACATGGCCGACGTCGAGAAGCTCATCCACGTGCTGCACCGGCTGGTGGCCGGCGGCCACAGCGTACTGGTGATCGAGCACGACCTGGACCTGATCGCCGAGGCCGACTGGATCGTCGACCTGGGCCCCGAAGGCGGCGACGGCGGCGGCCGCGTGGTGGCCTCGGCGACGCCGGAGGACGTCGTGCGCCTGGGCACGCATACCGGCGTGGCGCTGGCGCCGGTGCTGGCGCGCAGCCTGAGCAGGGAGCCGATGACGTCCTGACGGCGCACCCGCTGCGCGGCCACTACAGTGTGGCCATGCAGATCATTTGCAACGAGCAGCACGCACTGCACCGCGGCCGCATGGAAATGTTCCGCGGCGAGCTGGTCCCCAGCTTTGAAAAGCCCGAGCGCGTCGAGCTCGTGCTGGCCGAGCTGAGGCGGCGCGGCTGCCACGCGCTGGCCGGCCCGGACGCCGGTTTCGACCAGGCGCTGCTGCGCGCGATCCATGCGCCGCACTACCTCGAGTTCCTGGCCGGCGCCTGGGACGCCTGGGTGGCGCTCGATCCTGCCAACGCGACGCGCGACGTGCTGCCCTCGTACTGGCCCGCGCCCGGCATGCGGCGCGACGTGATGCCGCTCAGCTTCCCCGCGCGCGTGGGGCTGTACGCCTTCGATGCCGGCTCGCCGCTGATGGCCGGCACCTGGGAAGCGGCGCGACACGGCGCCGCCTGCGCATGGACGGCCGCCCGGCGCGTGGCTGCCGGCGAGCGCACCGCCTTCGCGCTGACGCGCCCGCCGGGGCACCATGCCGGCGCCGACTTCTACGGCGGCTACTGCTTCCTCAACAACGCGGCCCTGGCCGCGCAGACGCTGCGCGATGCGGGTGCGGCCCGCGTGGCGGTGCTCGACGTGGACTACCACCACGGCAACGGTACGCAGGCCATCTTCTACGCGCGCTCCGACGTGCACGTGGCCAGCCTGCATGGCAACCCGCTGACCGACTATCCCTACTACCTCGGCCATGCCGACGAGCGCGGCGAAGGGGCCGGGCTGGGCTTCAACCACAACCTGCCGCTGGCGCGCGGTACCGCCTTCGAGGCCTGGCGCGCGGCATTGCGCGAGGCGCTGGCCGGCATCGCCGCCGCGAGGGCCGAAGCGCTGGTGGTTTCGCTGGGCGTCGACACCTTCGAGGCGGACCCGGTGGCCGGCTTCTCGCTCGTGGCCGAGGATTTCCTGCGCGCCGGCGAGGAGATCGCCGCTGCCGGCCTGCCGACCGTGTTCGTGTTCGAAGGCGGCTACGCGGTGGCGCAGCTGGGCGTGAACGTCGCCAACGTGCTCGACGGGTTCGCGCAGATCGCCGCCTGAGGCGCCGTCGGGCGCCGGGCGCAGCCGCCACGACCCCCTGGCGCCTGGGCGACAGGCTGCGGGCTCGTCCTGATTGCCGTCGCCGGCCAATGCGGCTCCAATGGCCGGCACCTTTCAGTTGCCTTTCAACGCATCCAACGGAGACGACCCGATGTTTCGCCGCACCCTCACAAGCGCCGTGGCCACGGCCCTCCTGGCCGCCGTGCTGCCTGCCGCCGCACTGGCCCAGGCCAGCTTTCCCGAAAAGCCGATCAAGCTGGTGATCGCCTTCCCGGCCGGCGGGCCGACCGACGTCACCATGCGCCAGCTTGCCGACAACGCCGGCAAGATCCTCGGCCAGCCGGTCGTGGTCGAGAACAAACCCGGCGCCGGCGGCACGCTGCCGGCGCAGGCGCTGCAGATCGCGCAGCCCGACGGCTATACCGTCGCGCAGATCCCGCTGGGCGTGTTCCGCATCGGCTACACGACCAAGATCAACTGGGACCCGATCCAGGACATCAGCTACATCATCAACGTGACCGGCTACGCCTTCGGCATGGTGGTGCCGGCGGACAGCCCGCTGAAGAACTGGAGCGACTTCATGGCCTATGCCAAGGCCAACCCGGGCAAGCTCAGCTACGGCTCCACCGGCAACCTCACCAGCCCGCACCTGACCACCGAGCTGCTGGCGCAGCAGGCCGGCATCCAGCTGCAGCACGTGCCCTACAAGGGCAATGCCGACCTGATGCAGGCACTGCTGGGCGGCCACCTGATGGCGGCATCGGACAGCACCGGCTGGGCGCCGCACGTGCAGTCGGGCAAGCTGCGCGTGATCAACACCTGGGGCGACAAGCGCCTGGACAAGTTCCCCGACGCGCCCACGCTCAAGGAACTGGGCTACGACATCGTGCAGAACTCGCCATTCGGCATCGGGGCGCCCAAGGGCACGCCGCCGGCGGTGGTCAGGAAACTGCACGACGCGTTCAAGAAGGCCATGGAGGAACCGAGCTACGTCGCCGCGCTCGACCGCTACGACATGGTGCCGATCTACATGAGCTCGACCGACTACACCGCGTTTGCGAAAAAGACGGTCGAGCGCGAGAAGGCTCTGATCGACAAGCTGGGGCTGGCCAAAGGCAACTAGCGCGCGGCAGAATCCGGCCACAACCAACAACCAGGGAAGGTGGTGCCGTATGGAAGCCTTGATCCGCGTGATCGTCGATCCGCTGAACACTCTGCTGTGGAGCCACGTGCTCATCTACGTGCTGATCGGCATCGGCCTGATCCTCACGCTCGCCACCGGGTTCGTGCAGTTCGTCGGTTTTCGCTACAGCTTTCGTTCGTTCCGCCGCATCGATGACGCCGGCATCTCGCCGATGCAGGCGTTCGCCACCGGCCTGGCCAGCCGCGTGGGCACCGGCAACATCGCCGGCGTGGCGACGGCCATCGCGCTCGGCGGGCCGGGCGCGGTGTTCTGGATGTGGGTCACGGCCCTGGTCGGCATGGCATCCGCCTTCACCGAATCGACGCTGGCCCAGATCTACAAGGAACGGCATCCGGACGGCACGTTCCGCGGCGGGCCGGCCTATTACATCCAGCGCGGGCTGGGCTCGCGCGGCTGGGGCATCGCCTTCGCGCTGTCGCTGATCCTCACCTTCGGCCTGGTGTTCAACGCGGTCCAGGCCAACGCGATCAGCGACACGCTGCACGTGGCCTACGGCTGGGACAAGATGGCCATCGGCGCGGTGCTGGTGGTGCTGTCCGGCGGCGTCATCTTCGGTGGCCTGCGCCGGATCGGCACCGTGGCCGAGTGGATGGTGCCGCTGATGGCGCTCGCCTACCTGTGCGTGGCGGTGTACGCCATCGTCGCCCACGTCGAGCAGGTGCCGCGCCTGTTCGCGCTGATCTTGCGCAGCGCCTTCGGCCTGGAGCCGGCAGTGGGCGGCGTGATCGGCTACAGCGTGATGCAGGCGCTGCAACTGGGCGTCAAGCGCGGGTTGTTCTCCAACGAGGCCGGCATGGGCAGCGCGCCCAACGCGGCCGCCACCGCGACGACGCCGCATCCGGTGTCGCAGGGCCTGCTGCAGATGCTCGGCGTGTTCATCGACACCATCGTCATCTGCTCGTGCACTGCGTTCATCATCCTGCTCTCGGGCGTGCTGGTGCCGGGCACCGAGATGAAGGGCGCGGCCCTGACGCAGGCGGCAGTCACCGCGCACATCGGCCGGGCGGGCACGACATTCATGTCGTTCGCGGTGTTCTTCTTCGCCTTCAGCTCGATCATCGGGAACTACGCGTACGCCGAGGGCAACGTCGAGTTCATCCGCCGCAACCGGACGCTGGTCCACGTCTTCCGCGTGCTGGTGCTCGTCATGGTGATGTTCGGCAGCGTGGCCAGCGTGCCGCTGGTGTGGGACATGGCGGACGTCAGCATGGGCTTCATGGCGTTGATCAACCTCGGCGCCATCTTCCTGCTGCGCCGCCACGCGGTGGCCGCCTGGCGCGACTTCCACGGGCAGATGAAACGCGGCGTGAACCAACCCACCTTCGACTGCGCGGTGCTGCCCGACGGCGGCGCCCGGCTGCCGTCGGATGTCTGGCCCGGTGGGGGCCGCGCCAACCCGGGCGACCTGCCGCCACCGAAGCCGCGGCGCGCGGCGGCCCGTGACGCGGTTTGAGGCGGCGCCCGGCTCAGTAGTAGGGTACGCGCCGTCCGGGCTGTTCGGCCCGGGCGCAACGGGCCAGCCACCAGCGCTGCACGCCGCTGCGAAGGTCTCCAGGCTGACGCCGCATCGGCTTGTCCGCAGCCTTGTCGGGCAACGTATGCGGGCGGCGGGTGGCTGGCGCAAAGAGGATGCTGGTCATGGCGCTTCTCCGAGGGCCCGAGGGGCCGATGCGCCATTGCACCGCGCGAGGCTGCTTGCCGCACGAGGCAGAAGTCCCGGATCGCGTGGCGCGCGAGTGCAGGCGGCGGGGCGCGTGTCCCGCGCCGGCTCAGGCGGCCCGGCCGAAGCCGGCTTCGCGCGCGCACGATGGCCTGCGCGCGGGTGCCGACTTCCAGCTTGTCGAACACGGCCGACACCTTGTTGCGCACGGTCTTCTCGCTGAGCGCCAGGTGGGCGGCGATCTGCGAGTTGTCCAGTCCGCGCGCGAGCCATTCGAGCAGTTCTCGCTCGCGCGGCGTCAGGGTGGCGAACACGCGCGCGTCGTCCTGCGCCGGGTTGGGGTCATGCGCCGCCAGGAAGTCACGGATCTCGCCGAAGCAATGGCCGAAGGCCGGTTCATGGCCCAGCAGCACGTGATTGGCGCTTTCGAGCGGCACGAAGCGGGCACCCGGAATCAACCCGGCCAGGTGCCGGCCTTCGTCGAAGGGCACGCGGGCGTCGCCGCGCGCATGCAGCACGATCGTCGGGCAGCGCACCTGCGTGGCCAGCTCGCACACGTCGATCTGGGCAAAGGCGGCCATGGTGCGGGCCGCGTGCGCCGGGCTCGCCGACAGCCGCTCCAGCTCATTGAACCAGGCGACCTGTTCGGGCCGGCCACCGGGCAGGTACAGCGAGGTGAAGGCCTGCCGGAAGGCCGGGTTGTCGCGCCCCCAGCCGAGTTCGACCATCTCCAGGAGCAGGGCGGCCTCGCGCCGCTGCTCGGGCGTGGGGTTGCGGCGCATCGCTCCGCGCGCGTAGCCACCCAGCAGCACCAGCGCCGTCACCCGCTGCGGATGCCGCACCGCATAGGCCACCGAGACGGCGGCGCCTTGCGAGCAACCCAGCAGCGCAAAGCGATCGAGGCCGGCGGCGCTGACCACGGCTTCGAGGTCGGACACCCAGGCGTCGAGCGTCAGCGGCGCCTCGGTGCGGTCTGACAGGCCGCAGCCGCGGGCGTCGTAGCGCAGCAGGCGGCGGTCGCGCCGCAGGTCGTCGATCCAGGGCGCCCAGACGGGGCTGTCGAGGTCGAATTCGAGGTGCGTCAGGAAGTGCGCGGTTCGCACCAGCGGGCGGCCTTGCCCGAGGCTGGCGTAGGCCAGGCGAAGGCCGTCCTGCGTGGTGCAGAAGCGGATCTCCTGGGCGGGACGGGCCATGGCAGCGCAATGATAGGCGCGCCGCCCGTGACTCGCTATTCCGCCGGGCGCGCCGCGAGAATGGCCTGGGCGACCTCGACGAAGCCGGCGCCGCGCTCGCTCGCGGTCACGTAGCGCGGCAGCTGGCTCAGGTGCGGCACGAAGCGTTCGATGTTGGCCACGCCGATGCTGTGCGCAAAGGCCTGGAACATCAGCGCGTCGTTGGTGGAATCGCCCACGTAGGCCCAGCGGTCCATCTCGGCGTCGAGATCGCGCTGCCACAGCTGGTGCACGATCCAGCGCGCGCCTTCGAGCTTGTTGTGCTCGCCGAACCACCCGTTGACGTGGATGCTGCTGACCGTGGCGTGCATCCCGGCCTGGCGCATCGCCAGCACCACCTTGTCGATCTGCGCGTCCGACAGCCGGGTGAACTCGCTGTGGTCGACGGCGATGTCGCATTCGCGGCCGGCCGAGTCCTGGGCGCGGCGGGCACCGGCGATGTCGCGTTCGATATCGGACAGCACTTCCTGCATGCGCGCGTGGTTGCGCGCCCGCGTGGCCGCGTCCTGCTGGTACAGGCGGCGCAGCGGCCGCAGGCCCTGCGCGTCCGGCGGATCGCCGGCCACCAGCGCCATGGCACCGTTCTCCGGCACGATCGCGTCGATCGGCCAGCGCGCGGCGAACGGCTCGCTCCAGCCCACCGGGCGGCCGGTGATGGCCACCACGTGCAGGCCCGCCGCCTTGAGCGCGCCGAGCGCCTCGACCACCGGCGCAGGCACCTCGCCATCGGTGCTGAGGGTGTCGTCGATGTCGGTGAACACGCCCACGAGGGCGCGTCGGTCCGGCGCCGGCCAGTCGGCCAGCGGCGCCATGGCGCGGGCCGGGTCGCCGGGCCTCACCGGCGGACCTCCGCGGCGGGCGCGTACCCGGCGCATGGGCGGAAGGGAGGGGCAGGAGGAGGAAGCGCAATCATTCAGGAACCCTTGCGCGGCCGAAAGACGAAGTATCGCGCCGCGGTGAAGTTGACGGTCATGCCCGCCAGGCTGCCCAGCGCGACGCCCACGGCGGGTGCCGCCGCGATGTCGAGCCAGTGCAGCGTCAGCACGTAGGTGAGGTAATTCACCGCGGCGCCGCCGAGCATCGAGACGAGGTAATGCAGGTATTCGCGCCAGACCGGCGCGTGGCCCGTCGGCTCGAAGGTGAACGTCCGATTGAGCAGCCACGTGCAGGTGGCCGCGGCGATGAACGAGAGGACGCGGCCGGCATACCAGCCGCACAACGGCGCCAGCAGGTAGAGCACGGCCACGTCGACCAGCAGCCCCGCCACGCCGACCAGCGCGAAGCGGATCAGCTGGCGCGCCGTGTCCTTCAAAGCCGTGCCTCGGGCGGCAGCGCGGGAATCGACAGGTAGAGCAGCCGCTTGGCTTCCTTGCGCCCGAGCGTGACGGTGTGCAGCACCGCGCCGCAGACCAGCGACAGCATGGCTGCGAGCATGACGCCGACCGCCAGGATGGCGGTGGGCAGGCGCGGCACCAGGCCGGTTTCGAGGTAGTCGACCACGACCGGCGCGGCCATGCCCAGCGATGCCAGCGCGAGGATGGCCGCAAGGAGAAGGAACGACTGCAGGGGCCGCTCGCTCAGCAGCAGGCGAGCGATGGTCATCAGGATGCGCCAGCCGTCCCGATAGGTCGACAGCTTGCTGGCGGTGCCTTCCGGGCGCTCGAGGTAGTGCGCCGGTTCTTCCGCGTACTCCATGCGCTGCTCGAGGGCATGCACCGTCAGTTCCGTCTCGATCTCGAAGCCGCTGGCCAGCGCCGGGAAGGACTTGACGTAGCGGCGCGAGAAGACGCGGTAGCCCGAGAGCATGTCGGTGAACGCGCCACCGAAGACGCTGCGCACGGCGGACGTGAGCATCAGGTTGCCGAAGCGGTGGCCGCGCCGGTAGGTTGCCGCGTCGGCATGCTTGTCGATGCGGGCGCCGACCACCATGTCGAGACGTTCGCGGATCAGGCGCTCGATCATCTGTCCGGCCTCGCACACGTCGTAGGTGGCGTCGCCGTCGAGCATGACGTACACGTCGGCCTCGACGTCGGCGAACATGCGGCGCACCACGTTGCCCTTGCCGCGCAGCGACACGGTGCTCACCTGCGCGCCATGGGCGCGGGCGACGGCCGCGGTGTCGTCCGTGGACCGGTTGTCGAACACGTGGACGCTGGCGCCGGGCACGGCGTTGCGGCACGCCTCGATCACCTGCGGGATGGCCGCCGCCTCGTTGTAGCAGGGGATCACGAAGGCGACCCGGACGGGTAACGCGGCAGACGATTCGTTCATCATCATTCAGTGAAGTTGCAGGCGATACAGGCGGACCGTTCCATCCGTCCGGGCGAGGCTGAAATGGCGTTCGAAATCAGGTCGCGCGGCGATGTCCGGAAAGCGCGCAGTATCGATGAGGAGCGCATCGAAGTGCTGGTGGGCGAGCACTTCGCGCAACGCCGCGGGCTCGAGGTTCATGACGTCGCGGTAGCGCCACGGGCCGAACCAGTCGCCCCAGATCGGCTGGGGCGCGTAGTAGATGGCGCCTTCGAGCCCGAGTTGGTAGATGCGGCCGACCGGCTCGCGCTGCAGCTGGGCGAGCAGGCCGTAGCCGGGGATGCGGTGGCTCAGGACCGCGTCTCGCGCGGCGGGCGTCGGCGCGATGTCCCGGGCGCCGCGCCCGACGATGACCAAGGCCGGCACGAGCAGCGCGGCGGCAAGCGCCCTGGGCGCCCACCGGGCGGCGCGGGCGCGCCACGCGCCGGCCGGCCACGGAATCCACCTGGCAAGCTGCACCCATCCGGCGGCAGCCAGCAGGGCCAGCAGCGGATAGGCCGGCATCAGGTAGCGCGGGTAGCGCGAGGTCACGACCCAGACCAGCAGCACCCAGGCGCTGAACAGCGTGGCCGCGCGCACTGCCGGCTGGCGGCGATGGGCTGGCAGCAGCCAGGCCAGGGGCGCCGCCCAGAGCAGCCAGTGCGGCAGGCCGGCGTGGTAGCGCAGGTCTTCGAACTGGCCCTGGTAGTCGCCGAGGTTCCAGTCCGAGAAACCGAACAGCTTGCCGCCCACCGGGTTGAACGGATCGCCGGTCTGCAGCGCGTTGCGCGCATACCAGTAGATGCACGGAACCAGCAGGGCGAGCACTGCCACCAGCCAGGTGGCCGGCCGGCGGTCGAGCCAGACGATGGCGACCGCGAACAGGGGCAGGTAGGGCAGCACCTGGTACTTGGAGCCGGCAGCGACACCGATCGCGAAGGCGGCGAGGGCGAGCCAGGTCCGGCTCGACGTGCGGCGCCAGACGTCGAATGCGACGCACGCGGCCAGGACGAACAGCGTGACGCCCATGTCGATGTAGGCGCGCCCATAGTCGCTACGCGACAGCACGAGCCAGATGGTGGCCGCCACGCAGGCGGTCAGCGGGTCGAAGTGGCGCAGCCCCAGCCGCAGGACCATCCAGGCGACGAGCCAGCCGGCGCCGGCGTGCAGCAGGTGGGGCAGGATGTCGTTGCCGAACAGCAGCGCGCCGGCATACAGCAGGTCGAAGTTGTACGGAAACCAGGGGTAGCGCAGCCAGTCCGTGACCTGCAGCCGATGCGCCTGGGCCCACTGCTGCGCATGCGGCAGGTGATAGGCCAGCTCGTCCCACTCCATGGGCGGGCGCAGCGGCATCGGCAGCGTGCTCAGGAGCACCAGCGCCCCGATCAGCGCGGCGCAGCGCGCCGGGGCGGTCCACGGCTGCGGAGGCGCGTCTTCGCTGGCGCCCCCGGCCCCATGGCGTGCCTGCAGCGCCGCAAGCACGAGTCCGGCGCCGATGGCCGCCAGAACCGCAGGGCGGGTCAGCAGGCCGGCGATCGCCAGCCATTGCAGCACGCAGATGCCGGCGCCGAGGCCCAGGGCGATGGCCAATGGGTGCAGCAGGCTTGCGGCGTGCCGGGCCCCGGCCGCACGCAGCATCAGGCGGCCGGCGCCCCAGCAGGCGGCGAGCACGACCCCCAGCGCTGCATAGTTCACCAGCGCAAGGGACAGCTTGGAAAGCATCGTTGCGGGTTCTGAGTCTGCTTCGCAGGACGCGTCAGGACGCCTGCAGGCTCAGCCCCGCATGCTCGCGCAGGGGGTGGAAGTGGATCTTCGGAAAGCGCTCCTGCGCCAGCCGCACGTCGTACGGCGAGGTGCAGAGGTAGGCCAGCGTATCGGCCGCGTCCAGCGCCATGCGCTGCGGATAGGCATCGGTGAATGCGCGCAACTCGGCCGGCGTGTCGGCGGTGATCCAGCGCGCGCCCGTGTACTGGCAGCTTTCCAGGCGCACGTCGCAGTCGTATTCGGCCTTCAGGCGGTGCTGCACCACCTCGAACTGCAGCTGGCCCACGGCGCCCAGCAGCATCGGGCCGCCGATCTCGGGGCGGAACACCTGGATCGCGCCTTCCTCGCCCAGCTGCGCCAGGCCCTGCTGCAGTTGCTTGGTGCGCAGCGGGTTCTTCAGCACCACGGTCATGAACAGCTCTGGCGCGAAGAATGGCAGGCCGGTGAACTGCAGGCTGGCGCCGTCGGTGATGGTGTCGCCCAGCTGCACGCCGCCGTGCGTGGTGAAGCCGACGATGTCGCCGGCGAACGCCTCTTCCACCGCCTCGCGGCGCTGGCTCATGAAGGTCACGACACTGGTCGGGCGCAGTTCCTTGGCGGTGCGCTGCACCTTCAGCCGCATGCCCGGCGTGTACTTGCCCGAGGCCATGCGCACGAAGGCGATGCGGTCGCGGTGGTTCGCGTCCATGTTGGCCTGCACCTTGAACACGACGCCGGCGAAGTCCTTGTCCTCGGGGCGGATCTCCTTGACCACCGGCTGGCGGTTGACCAGCGTGGTGCTCACGCGTGGCTGCGGCGATGGCGCCAGGTCGACCAGTGCGTCCAGCACTTCCATCACGCCGAAGTTGTTGACCCCGGAGCCGAAGAACACCGGCGTCTGCTTGCCGGCCAGGAAGGCGGCATGGTCCCAGGCCGGCGAGGCGCCCTCGGCCAGCTCCATGCTCTCCAGCGCGGCGTCGAACTCGCTGCCGAAGCGCTTCTGCAGCGCGTCCTGGTCGGTCAGCGGCATCGATTCGAAGTCCTGCGGCCGGCGCTCGCTGCCGGCGTCGAACACCGTCATGGCCTGGGTGCGCAGGTTGATGATGCCGCCGAAGCGCTTGCCCTGGCCGACCGGCCAGGTCATGGGCACGCAGGGCATGCCCAGTTCGCGCTCGATCTCGTCGAGCAGTTCGAGCGGCTCGCGCACCTCGCGGTCCATCTTGTTGACGAAGGTGATGATCGGCGTGTCGCGCTGGCGGCAGACTTCGATCAGGCGCCGCGTCTGCGCTTCCACGCCGTTGGCCGCGTCGATCACCATCAGGGCCGAGTCGACGGCCGTCAGCACCCGGTACGTGTCTTCCGAGAAGTCCTTGTGGCCGGGGGTGTCGAGCAGGTTGATGACGTGATCGCGATAGGCCATCTGCATGACCGACGACGCCACCGAGATGCCGCGCTGCTTCTCGATCTCCATCCAGTCCGAGGTGGCATGGCGCGAGGCCTTGCGCGCCTTGACCGAGCCGGCGATCTGGATCGCGCCGGAGAAGAGCAGCAGCTTTTCCGTCAGCGTGGTCTTGCCCGCGTCCGGGTGGGAGATGATGGCAAAAGTGCGTCTGCGCCGCGTCTCTGCTAGGAAGGAGCCGTTCTGCATTGGGAGAGTTTCTTGGATATGTACGCAGCTATGTACGCAGACCGGGTCGATGCTTCGAGGACCGTAGCGCGCTGGTGATGGGTGTATTTTCGCTTACGGGCTGGTGCTCCGGTGTCCCGGCCCTGTGCATCCGGCGACGGGGGACAAGGCCGCGGCGTTGAATGAATCTTATGCATTAGTTGGTCATCTCGACCGGTTACGGCGTATTTTTCAAATCTCTCGCTTGATGTCGAATGAAAAATATGAAATAGTTGATCTATGAAGTCAACTGTGGAGGCATTTTCATTCAAGAAACTTCTTGCGGTTCTCCCGCGCGGGGCTCCCTTGGACGTGGCTTTCCTCAAGGAGCATGGTCTCAGTGCCGACCACGCCTCACACCTCGCCAAGGCGGGCTGGCTCGAACATCTGGGGCGCGGCGTATACATGCTGCCCGGCGACACCCTCACGCGAGACGCATGCCTGGCCTACCTCATGCGCCGTCATGAAGGCCTGCATGTCGGCGGCAAGACCGCGCTTTCCTGGCGCGGCATACGGCATCACATGAGTTTCCGGGAAACCATCGCGTTGTGGGGCGAGCAACAGGTGCGTCTTCCTGCATGGTTGACGAGCCGCTTCGAATGCACATATCAGACGACACGCCTGTTCGACTCCGAACTGCCGAAGGGCTTCGCCCTCCAGTCTTTACCCGGCGGAAGTCCCGACGTTCTTGTCTCAACGCCCGAGCGTGCGCTGCTGGAACACTTGAGCGATGTTGGAAAGACGGAGTCGCTGCAGGATACGCGCGACCTCGTGGAGGGCGTGCGCAGCCTTCGCCTGCCGGTCCTTGAAACCCTGCTAGCCCATACAACGCGCATCAAGGTCGTGCGCCTGGCGCGCACCCTTGCCGAAGAGCTTGATCTGCCCTGGGCAGCGGTCGCGAAAACCTACAGCGATAAGAAGGGCGGCGCTGCGCGGTGGATCGCCGTGTCCAAAGACGGCGAGCGACTGGACCTCAAAGCATGAAGCAGGAATACATCGACACGGTCCGGCTGCTGATCGACATTGCCCCGACGATATTTCAAGTCGCCACGCTTGGCGATGAAGGGCGGCACGGCCCTGAACCTCTTTGTACAGGACATGCCGCGCCTCTCCGTCGATATCGACGTGGTTTCTACCGACTACGCCATGGCGCGCGACGAGGCACTGGCCGCCATCGAGTCCGATCCAAAGGAAGCGGCTCCTTGTCGCGCAGGATGCGCCAGGGGTGGGAGATGTTGGCGAAGGTCCGGCGGCGCCGGGCTTCTTGGGCGCAAGACAAGGTGGGTCGGCCCAGGCAGGTGGCGCGGATGCCGCGCTCCGGCCGGGCCGCGCATGCATGTAAGCGTAGGCAACTGGCGCGCCACGGCGGGTTGCGTAAAATCGCCACCTTGTCCGAGGAGCGTTGCAGCGCCATGACTGGCGTGAGGCTCGGACGCCTGAACAATCGCAACCACGCTCGCCCGCCTGTTTTGCGGTGAGCCCTTTCCTCTCGCCTGAACCGACGGTGTCTATCGACTGCAACCCGTTGAGGAGCCACACATGAGCGCCGTACTCAAGTCTTCTTCCGCCACCGACAGCGCCATTGCGGACCTTTCCCTGGCCGATTGGGGCCGCAAGGAAATCCGCATCGCCGAGACCGAGATGCCCGGCCTGATGGCCATCCGCAAGGAATTCGCGCAGAGCCAGCCGCTCAAGGGCGCGCGCATCACCGGCTCGCTGCACATGACCATCCAGACCGCGGTGCTCATCGAGACGCTGCAGGCGCTGGGCGCGCAGGTGCGCTGGGCCTCGTGCAACATCTTCTCCACGCAGGACCACGCAGCGGCCGCCATCGCCGCGGCCGGCACGCCGGTGTATGCCATCAAGGGCGAGTCGCTGGCCGACTACTGGGACTACACCCACCGCATCTTCGACTTCGCGCCCAAGGGCAGCGAGAACGAAGGCCCGAACATGATCCTGGACGACGGTGGCGATGCAACGCTGCTGATGCACCTGGGCCAGAAGGCGGAAAAGGACATCGGCGTGATCGCCAACGCGACCAGCGAGGAAGAGCGCGTGCTGTTCGCCGCGATCAAGGCCAAGCTGGCCGAGGACGCCACCTGGTACACCCGCAAGAGCGCGCAGATCATCGGCGTGACCGAAGAGACCACGACCGGCGTGCACCGCCTCAACGAGATGTCGGCCAAGGGCACGCTGCTGTTCCGCGCCATCAACGTGAACGACTCGGTCACCAAGAGCAAGTTCGACAACCTGTACGGCTGCCGCGAGTCGCTGGTGGACGGCATCAAGCGCGCCACCGACGTGATGATCGCCGGCAAGGTGGCGGTCGTGGCGGGCTACGGCGACGTCGGCAAGGGCTCGGCCCAGGCGCTGCGCGCGCTGTCGGCCCAGGTGTGGGTGACCGAGATCGATCCGATCAACGCCCTGCAGGCCTGCATGGAAGGCTACCGCGTGGTCACCATGGAATATGCGGCCGACAAGGCCGACATCTTCGTGACCACCACAGGCAACAAGGACGTCATCCGCCACGAGCACATGGCCGCCATGAAGGACCAGGCCATCGTGTGCAACATCGGGCACTTCGACAACGAGATCGAGGTCGCCTCGCTCGAGAAGTACCAGTGGGAAGAGATCAAGCCGCAGGTCGACCACGTCATCTTCCCGGACGGCAAGCGCATCATCCTGCTGGCCAAGGGCCGCCTGGTGAACCTGGGCTGCGCCACCGGCCACCCGAGCTACGTGATGAGCTCGTCGTTCGCCAACCAGACGATCGCGCAGATCGAGCTGTTCACCCGCCCCGACGCCTACGAGGCCGGCAAGGTGTACGTGCTGCCCAAGCTGCTCGACGAGAAGGTGGCGCGCCTGCAGCTGTCGAAGCTCGGCGCCCAGCTGTCGGTGCTGACCGACGAGCAGGCCGCCTACATCGGCGTCGACAAGAACGGTCCGTACAAGCCGGACACTTATCGGTACTGAGCCCGGCCCAGGGGCTGGTGCGCGCGCGCCGTGCGCCGTTGCGCCCCGACCGGTCCCGGCTGCCATGCGCGCTGATCAGCTGCTCGTCGAACGCGGCCTTGCCGCCTCCCGCTCGCAGGCGGCAAGGCTGCTGGCCGCCGGCATGCGCTGGCGCGCCGGCGGCAGCCCGGCGGACGCGCCGTGGCGCACGGTCGGCAAGAGCGGGGAAGACCTTCCGCCTGGGGCCGAGATCGAACTGATCGATGCGGCCGAGGCCCGCTACGTGTCGCGCGGCGGCCTCAAGCTCGAGGGCGCATTGCGCGCCAGCGGTGTCGACCCCGCCGGCCGGCGCTGCCTGGACGTCGGCCAGTCGACGGGCGGCTTCACCGACTGCCTGCTGCAGCACGGGGCAGCGCAGGTGGTGGGCATCGACGTCGGCCACGGCCAGCTGCATGCCCGGCTGCGCGCCGACGCCAGGGTGCGGCCGGTCGAGAAAGTCAACGCGCGGGCGCTGTGCCGGGACGACCTGCTGGCCGCGGGGGACGACGCCGGGCCGTTCGGCCTGATCGTGGGCGACCTGTCCTTCATCTCGCTCACGCTGGTGTTGCCGGCGCTGGTGCCCTGGCTGGCGCCGCAGGGCGACCTGCTCATGCTGGTCAAGCCGCAGTTCGAGCTGCAACCCGGGCAGATCGGCAAAGGCGGTATCGTGCGCGACCCGGCGTTCTACCGCGAGGTGGAGGCCAGGCTTCGCGATGCCTGCGCCGGCCTGGGCCTGGCGCTGGCGGGTTGGTTCGACAGCCCGATTGCCGGCGGCGACGGCAACCGGGAATTCTTCGTCCATGCCGTCCGAGAGGACGGACGCAACGAAACAAGGTGATTTGTGCAAGTTCCATTGAGCTTCGAGTTCTTCCCGCCCAAGACGCCCGAGGGCGCGGTCAAGCTGCGTGGCGTGCGCCAGCAGCTCTACGCGATGCGGCCCGAGTTCTGCTCGGTGACCTATGGCGCCGGCGGCTCCACGCATGAGGGCACGTTCGGCGCCGTGCGGGAGATCCTCGCCGAGGGCGTCGACGCGGCCTGTCATTTCTCGTGCATCGGCGCCACGCGCGACACCGTGCGCGCGCAGTTGGCCGAGCTCAAGGCGATGGGCGTCAAGCGGCTCGTGGCCCTGCGCGGCGACCTGCCCAGCGGCTACGGCATCGGCGGCGAGTTCCTGTACGCGAGCGACCTCGTGCGCTTCATCCGCGAGGAGATGGACCGCGACTTCCATCTGGAGGTGGCCTGCTACCCCGAGGTGCACCCGCAGGCGCGTTCGCCCGAGGCGGACCTGCAGGCCTTCGCCGCCAAGGTCAACGCCGGTGCCGACTCGGCCATCACGCAGTACTTCTTCAGCCCCGAGGCGTATTTCCGCTTCGTCGATGACGCGCGCAAGGCGGGGCTCGACCTGCCGATCGTGCCCGGCATCATGCCCATCACCAGCTCGATGCAGCTGATGCGCTTCTCGGATGCCTGCGGTGCCGAGATTCCGCGCTGGATCCGGCTGCGCCTGACGAGTTTCGGCGACGACACCGCGTCGATCCGGGCCTTCGGACTGGACGTTGTCACCGCGCTGTGCGAACGCCTGGTGGCCGGTGGCGCCAGGGCGCTGCACTTCTACACGATGAACCAGGCAGCCGCCACGCTGGGCGTGCTGCAGCAACTGGGTTGGCAGGCACGATGAAGAGCGGTCGCTGCGCGCTGCGCGCGGCAGCGACCCTGATCACCATCGCAGTCCTGGCCGGATGCGCGCTGCAGGATCAGCGCGGCGGCGAGGGCGGCGGCCTGCGCCCGCTCGTCGTGCAACCGGCAACGCCCGCCGGGGCGCCGCGCTCGCGCGTGCCTGGCGTGAACTACGACATCTTCACGCCGGGCACCGGCGAGGAAGGCCCGCAGGACGGCGTGCCTGGCGAGGTATTCCAGCGCGGCGGCGCGTCCTGGTATGGCATCCAGTTCCACCAGCGCAAGACGGCCAACGGCGAGCGCTTCGACATGTACGACATGACGGCGGCGCACCGCACGCTGCCCTTCAACACGCGCGTGTGCGTGCGCAGCCTGGTCAACGGCCGCGAGGTGCTGGTGCGCGTCAACGACCGGGGGCCGTTCGCGCCCGGCCGCATCATCGACCTGAGCCGGGGGGCCGCCGAAGAGCTGGACATGATCGGCACGGGCATCAAGCAGGTGGCCCTGACCGTGATCGACCAGGACGGCATGCGTTGCGGCGGCAAGCCGGCCGGTCCGGACACCGCCACGGACACCGTGCAGGCCGCGGACGACCCCGCCCCGACGGCGGCACCCAGGCCGGACGGACCGGCCGCCAAGCGCCAGGCCGCATCCAAGCGGCGCCGCTAGAGGCGCCGACAAGACGCCGCGCCCCCCGGCGGTGCGGAATCGAGGTGCACAAACGTTCTGTGTGCATTGATGGGTCATTTTTGTGCGCAAGCCCGCAGCAGCATGCGTACAAATACTTGTGACATTCGGTAAATACTGGCACGCAGGTTGCGAGAATACGCAGCCCGCGCGAATGCACAACAACAAGAGCGCGACCGCGGGTGCATAGCAACCACTCACGTCCCTCGATTTCCCTATGACCTTCAAGCTCAAGTCCGTGGCCGCGGGCCTGGCCCTGGCCGGCCTGTCTCTCGGCGCCTTCGCCCAATCCTCCGTGACCGTTTCCGGCACGATCGACGCCTACGTCGGCTCCATGAAGAACGCCGGCGACCCCGGCCGCACCGCCGTGCTGGGCAGCGGCGGCATGACCACCTCGTGGATCGGCTTCAAAGGCACGGAAGACCTGGGCGGCGGACTCCAGGCCGGCTTTGCCCTGACTTCTTTCCTGCGCGTCGACGGCGGCTCGTACGGCCGTTTCGACGGGGACCCGATCTACTCGCGCGACGCCAACGTCTACCTGTCGGGCGGCTACGGCAAGGTCACGCTCGGCCGCGGGCTGGCGCCGAACTTCCTGCCCACCATCCTGGCCAACCCGCTGGGTGACTCGTTCACCTTCGCGCCGCTGGTGCTGCACTCGAACATCAATACCGCCGGCTGGCCGCGGCGTACCACGCCGGCGGATACCGGATGGTCGAACGAGGTGATCTATTCGACGCCGAACTTCGGCGGCTTCAGCGCCAACCTGCACTACCAGCTGGGCGAGCAGAGCAGCGGCACTGGAAACTCGGGCGCCGGCAACGTCGGCGTCAACTTCCTGTACTTCGGCGGGCCGCTCTCGCTGGTGGGCTATTACGAGCACGACGAGATCGGCAACCCGTTCCCGGGCCTGCTCACGACCCCGGTCGGTGGCGTGTCGGTGCCCGAGACCCGCACCGACTGGATGGTCGGCGGCGCCTGGGACTTCAAGTGGCTCAAGTTGTTCGGCACCTACGGCCAGTCGAAGGCCGACGTGGCCGACTACGACGCCAAGACCGGCTCGCTCGGCGTGGGCGTGCCGATCGGCGCCGGCACCCTCAGCGGCGCCGTGGCCCAGACCAAGGTGGAAGGCAGCTACAACGGCACCCGCACGACCGCGACCGTGGGCTACGACTACTACCTGTCCAAGCGCACCGACGTGTATGCCATGTTCATGCACGACGAGGTTACCGACCTGAACGACGGCAACAGCTTCGGCGTCGGCATCCGCCACCGCTTCTGAGCGGGCGGGCGAGGGCTGCGCGCCGGCATGCCGCCGGTGCGCGGTCTGCTCAATCGCCGGCTTCGAGCGTGAAGCCGGCGCTCTTGTCCTGGCCCAGCGTCGCGACCAGCTGAGGCAGCGCCGCGGCGAGCCGCTCCTTGAGCGTCCAGGGCGGATTGACCAGGAACATGCCGCTGGCCGGCAGGCCGGGGCGGCGGTCGGCGCCGAGCGCCGCGTCCGAGGTCTCGACGCGACCGGATTTCACCGTCAGGGTCGCGTTGAGCCAGGGCTTGCCGGCCCGGGTCGCAAGGCTCTTCAGCCGGCGCGGCAGGCCATGCGCCTCCGGCCGCGGGATGATGGGGTACCAGATCGCATAGCTGCCGGTGGCAAACCGCTTGAGCGCCTGTTCCATCAGGGAGGCGACGCGCGCGTAGTCGGTCTTGATCTCGTAGCTCGGGTCGCACAGCAGCAGCGCGCGGCGCGAGGGCGGTGGCAGCAGGCTCTGCACGCAGCCGAACCCGTCGTCGCGCACCACCGAAACGCGCCGCCCGGCGTCGAGTTGCCCGATGTTGGCATCGAGCGTGCGGGCATCGGTCGGGTGCAGTTCGAACAGGCGCAACTTGTCCTGCTCGCGCAGCAGATGCTGGGCGATGAAGGGCGAGCCCGGGTAGACGCGGTAGTCCGGTCCCTTGGCCTTCGGGTTGAACTCGCGCAGGAGCGCCAGGTACCGAGCGATGGCGGGCGCGTGCTCGCCGCCAGCGGGCTTGGCCGCCAGCAGGCGCAGCACGCCGTCGGCGGCTTCGCCGCTCTTGCCGGCGTAGTCGCCGTCCAGCCGGTAGAGGCCGGCGCCGGCATGGGTGTCGATCACCGTCAGCGCCGTCTCCTTCTCGAGGAGATGGTCGAGCGCGGCGATCAGGACGATGTGCTTGAGCACATCGGCGTGGTTGCCGGCATGGAAGGCGTGGCGGTAGCTGAACATAGGGGCGCATTGTCCGCCATCGGCGGCCCTGGCGGGACGCGCCTTGGCCAAAATGAACCCGCGGGCTATAATGGCGGGCTTCGCAGCGATTTTTGGGCCCCGCGGCGAAGCCCAGACCCCACCTAAGAGATTCCCTTTAGAGGAACACCGACCGTGGAAAAGGGCCCGCCAAACCAGCTCATCCAGAGCTTTTCCGAAGGAAACTCATGTCTACGTTCAGCGCCAAGCCCGCTGACGTGAAGCACGAGTGGTTTGTGATTGACGCGACCGACAAGGTCCTCGGACGGGTAGCCAGCGAAGTTGCCCTCCGTCTGCGCGGCAAGCACAAGGCCATTTACACGCCTCACGTCGACACCGGTGATTTCATCGTGATCATCAACGCAGCCCAGCTGCGTGTGACCGGTACCAAGAACACCGACAAGATCTACTACCGCCACTCGGGTTACCCGGGCGGCATCACCGCCACCAGCTTCCGCGACATGCAGTCCAAGCATCCCGGCCGTGCCCTCGAAAAGGCGGTCAAGGGCATGCTGCCCAAGGGTCCCCTGGGCTACGCCATGATCAAGAAGCTCAAGGTCTATGGTGGCGCGGAGCACCCGCACACCGCCCAACAGCCCAAGGTGCTGGAAATCTAAGGAGCCTTGAGAATGATTGGTGAATGGAACAATGGCACCGGCCGTCGCAAGTCCAGCGTCGCCCGCGTGTTTCTGAAGAAGGGCAGCGGCAAGATCACGGTCAACGGCAAGCCGATCGAAGAATACTTCGGCCGCCAGACCTCGATCATGATCGCCAAGCAGCCGCTCGTGCTGACCGAGAACGTCGAGGCTTTCGACATTCAGGTCAACGTGCACGGCGGCGGTGAATCCGGCCAGGCCGGCGCCGCCCGCCACGGCATCACCCGTGCGCTGATCGACTACGACGCGACCCTCAAGCCGGTGCTGAGCCAGGCTGGTTTCGTCACCCGCGACGCGCGCGAAGTGGAACGCAAGAAGGTCGGCCTGCACTCCGCACGCCGCCGCAAGCAGTTCTCCAAGCGCTGATATTCCAGCCGCTTCGCAAAAGACCGCCTTCGGGCGGTTTTTTGTTGATTGCGCTAGCATCTACCGATGGGTCGCCCGGATAGCGGTTGCGTCCCCCTCTTACCAGGAGTCCTCTTTCATGAGCGCTGTTGCCGAAAACGTCCAGACCCAGATGCCCGAACCGATCGTCTTCACGGACAGCGCGGCCGCCAAGGTGGCCGACCTGATCGCCGAGGAAGGCAACCCCGATCTCAAGCTGCGCGTGTTCGTGCAGGGCGGCGGCTGCTCGGGCTTCCAGTACGGCTTTACCTTCGATGAAGTGGTGAACGACGACGACACCACCATGACCAAGAACGGCGTTTCCCTGTTGATCGACGCGATGAGCTACCAGTACCTGGTGGGCGCCGAAATCGACTACAAGGAAGACCTGCAGGGCGCCCAGTTCGTGATCAAGAACCCCAACGCCACCAGCACCTGCGGCTGCGGCTCGAGTTTCTCGGCCTGACGGTTCCGCGTATCGCTTGAAAAAGCCGCTCACGGGGCGGCTTTTTCATTGTCCGGCACCGCTGAGCGCCGTCACGCCGGGTAGATTGCGCCCAGGACGCGCGGGCCTTGCGCACCGGTCACCGTCGCGAGGTTGCCCGGCTCGCGCCGCATCGTGGCCCGGGCCAGCCAGGCGAAGGCCGTGGCTTCAACCTGGTTCGGTAGCAAACCACGTTCCGACGAAGTAAGTACTGACACGCCAGGCAGCAGCGCGCGCAACCTTGCGAGCAGGTGCTCGTTGAACGCACCTCCTCCGCACACGATCAGCTCGTCGATGCCGGGGCCATGCCGCAGCAGATCGTCGGCGACGGCGCCGGCGCTGAGCTCGGCCAGGGTGGCCTGCACGTTCGCGGGCGCCGGGGTGGACGGAAGGCCCGTCAGATGCGCCGAAAGCCAGGCCGGATGGAACAGGTCGCGCCCCGTGCTCTTTGGCGGCAGGCGCCCGAAGTAAGGGTCTGCCTTCATGGCGGCCAGCAGCGCGGGCAAAACGCGTCCGGTCGCGGCCCAGCGGCCACCTTCGTCGAAGGGCCGGCCCAGATGCTGCCTTGCCCAGTGGTCCATCAAGGCGTTCGCCGGTCCGCAGTCGAACCCCAGCACGCGGCCTTGCGCGTCGGTGCCCGCGGGCAGAAGGCTCAGGTTGGAAATGCCGCCCAGGTTGAGCACCGCCACCGCCCGGTCCGTCCGCCCGAAGATGGCGCGATGGAAGGCGGGAACAAGCGGCGCGCCTTGTCCGCCTGCCGCCAGGTCGCGGGTGCGGAAGTCGGCCACCACGTCGATACCGCCGAGTTCGGCCAGCAAGGCCGGGTTGTTCAGTTGCAGGGTGTAGCCCGTGCCGTCGAATTCCTGTGGGCGGTGCCGCACCGTCTGGCCGTGGGCGCCGATGGCGGTCACGGCCGCGCGCCCGACGCCGGCGCCTGCCAGGAGGTCCCGTGTCACGTCTGCATAGAGCCGTGCCAGGGCGTTGGCCGCCAGCGCGGCGTGATGCAGCTCGTCCTGGCCGCCCGGGGTGTTGAGCGCGAGAAGTTGCTCGCGCAGCCCGGGTTGGATCGGCGCATCGGCATGCGCCCGAACGCTGATGCCGGCGCCGGCGAAGTCGACAAGAACGGCGTCGACCCCGTCGAGCGAGGTGCCGGACATCAGGCCGACGTAGAGCTCCGCCATGCGTTGGACCCCGGCAGTCAGCGGTCCATCAGACGACAGCAGACCGCTTGCTCAATTGGCGCTGGCCTGCAGCACGTCGAACGCGGCGTTCAGGTCTCTGCGCGAGGCGTCCGCCACGCGCGCAAAGGCCGCGCGCGATGCCGCAGTGATCGGCACGCCGCCGTCCTGCTGCGCGATGGTGGACGGGTCGCGGTATTCGCCATTGACCCGGAACTCGAAGTGCAGGTGCGGGCCGGTGGCCCAGCCCGTCGCGCCCACGGCGCCGATGAACTGCCCCTGGTTGACCGACTGGCCGGCCTTGACGTCGATGCGGCTGAGGTGCGCGTAGGCGGTGCTCTGGCCGTTGCGGTGCTCGACGATGACGATGTTGCCGTAGCCGGACTGGCGCCCGGCGAAGTCGACCACGCCGTCGCCGACCGTGCGCACCGGCGTGCCGCGGGCGGCTGCGAAGTCGATGCCCTTGTGCTGGCGCCAGGCGTGGGCGATGGGATGCATGCGCATCGCGAAGCCGCTGGAGATGCGCGAGTATTCCACCGGCGACTGCAGGTAGGCGCGGCGCAGGCTGTTGCCGTCCGGGCGGTAGTAGCCGCCCTTCTGGCCCGGTTCCTGGAACCACAGGGCCTGGTGTACCTCGCCGCCGGATTCGAACTCGGCCGACAGTACGCGGCCGGTGCGCAGCGACTGGCCGTCCGCCTCGAAGGTCTCGTACACCACGGCGAAGCGATCGCCCTTGCGCAGCGCGCGGAAGTCGACGTCGCCGGAGAAGATGTCGGCCATCTGGCTGGCCACCGCGTCGGGGATGCCCGACGCGTCGGTGGCGGCGAAGAAGGACGTGCGGATCACGCCGCTGCCGATCCGGCTGGAGGTGGTCAGTTCCTCCGACTGGGAGTCGACGCGAAAGCCAGCGCCGTCGCGCTCGATCGAGATGCGCTTGAAGCCGTCCTTGCCGTCCGGGATCCAGCGCGCGCTCAGGCGTTCGAAGCGGTTTTGCTCGGAGGCCTCGGCGGTGACGACACGTCCGGGCTGGCCGAGCAGGGCGGCGCGGGCGACGTCGTTGGAGCGCACATATGCCTCGGCCGCTTCGTCCTCGATGCCCAGGCGGCGCAGCAGCGACTCGGCGGTATCGCTCGAGCGCGTCTGGTCGCTGCGGAACAGGGTGAAGTCGTGCGATTCGAGCGCCTCGGTCTGCACGGCGATCGGGTCGGGGGTGACGACTTCCAGCACTTGGCGAATCGGAAGCTGGTTGTCGCCCGGCAGCGTGGCGACGGCGAACGCGCCGCCCCCGGCGCACAGCAGCGCAGCGGTGATGGCTGCGGTGATCTGCCGCGGATAGGCCCGAACGATGCCCGCGACACGAGAGGCGAGCATCTCTTCGGCGGCAAGGATACCGTTGATCAAGATGAGATTGTCCAGATTGAAGAAACCGGCCGGAACCACGTTCCGGTGCGAAGCTTGGCGGGCTCTGCCGACATGCCCGTGCGACGGGCTTGGCAGGGGGCACCGACTAGAATTCGGCGGCCCCGAAGGTAACTGACAAGTATAGCTTTGGCCATAGTGAAAACGGCTAAGGCATTTGGTAACAACGCATGGCAACTTCCGACAACACTCCTGTTACATCCGACAACGTGACCCACGCCCTGCAGGTGTCGCTGCGCGGTGCGGACGAGCTGCTCCCGCAGGACGAATGGGTGCGCAAGCTCACCCGCTCGGAAGCGACCGGCACGCCGCTGCGCATCAAGCTCGGCCTGGATCCGACGGCGCCGGACATCCACATCGGCCACACGGTGGTGCTCAACAAGATGCGGCAGTTGCAAGACCTGGGCCACAACGTGATCTTCCTGATCGGGGATTTCACGAGCACCATCGGTGATCCGTCCGGGCGAAATTCAACCCGGCCGCCGCTGACCAAGGAGCAGATCGAGGCGAACGCCCAGACCTACTACCGCCAGGCCAGCCTCGTGCTCGACCCGGCCCGCACCGAGATCCGCTACAACTCCGAATGGAGCGATCCGCTGGGCGCGCGCGGGATGATCCAGCTGGCGGCCAAGTACACGGTCGCCCGCATGATGGAGCGCGACGATTTCAACAAGCGCTTCAAGGCGGGGCAATCGATCTCGGTCCACGAATTCCTGTACCCGCTCATGCAGGGCTACGACTCGGTGGCCCTGAAGGCGGACCTCGAACTCGGCGGCACCGACCAGAAGTTCAACCTGCTCATGGGGCGCCACCTGCAGCAGGAATACGGGCAGGAGGCGCAATGCATCCTGACCATGCCCCTGCTCGAAGGGCTCGACGGCGTCGAGAAGATGTCCAAGAGCAAGAACAACTACATCGGCATCAGCGAAGACGCCAACACGATGTTCGCCAAGGTCCTGTCGATCTCGGACGTGTTGATGTGGCGCTGGTACACGCTGCTGAGCTTCCGCACGGAGGCGGACATCGCGGCGCTGCGCGCCGAGGTCGAGGGTGGGCGCAACCCCAAGGACGCCAAGGTGGCGCTGGCCAAGGAGATCACCGCGCGTTTCCATGGCGCGGCGGCGGCCGAGGCGGCCGAGCAGGATTTCATCAACCGTAGCCGCGGGGGCGTGCCGGACCAGATTCCCGAAGTCAACGTATCGGGCGCCCCGCTCGGCATCGCCCACCTGCTCAAGCAGGCGGGGCTGGCCGCTTCGACGTCGGAGGGCAACCGCCTGATCGACGGCGGCGGCGTGCGGGTGGACCAGTCCGTGATCAGCGACAAGGGGCTCAAGCTTGCCGCCGGCACCTACGTGCTGCAGGTCGGCAAGCGCAAGTTCGCGCGGGTGACGCTGGCGGCCTGAGCCGCCGGCGGCCTCAGCGCACGACCACCACGACCCGGCGGTTGTCCTGCCTGTAGACGTTGCCGCCCGTCGGCACCCGCAGGTCGCGTTCACCCCGGCCGATGGCCTCGATGCGGTTGGCCGGGAACCCGCGCGAGACCAGCAGTGCCTTGATCTCGGTGGCGCGGGCCATCGACAGCTCGTCGTTGAGCGCGGTCGAGCCGGGCGTGTCCGTGTGGCCGGTCACGGTGATGTCTGCGCCGGATCGGGCCAGCGCCGCCGCAACCACGGTGTCGAGTTCCCGGCGGGAGTCCGCGGTGAGCACCGTTCCCCCGACCTTGAAATAGAGAATGAAGGTCTGTGGCTTGGGCGGCACGAGATCGAAAAGCGCCTTGTTGTCGCGGTGCACCTTTTCGGGGTCGACCTGGTCCAGCGTCGGCGCCTTGTCAGAACGTTCGCCCACGCTCGCGCGCTGAAAGGGCTTCGACACCAGCTGGTCACCGCCCTTGGCGTGCACGACCACGGCCGAGTCCGAGCCGTCCTCCTGCGGCAGCAGGATCACGCGCGTGCCTGGCGTGCTGCATCCGGCGGCGAGGAGCAGCGCGCAGACGCCGACGATCCGGTTCAGTCCGTCGCGGCCGTTCATGGCGCGGGATCGGCGGTCACGATGAAATCGGTGCCGCGAATCCCGATGGTGGCGGTTTGCGTGTCCACGCGAACGGCCTCGGGATTCTTCTTGCCGATCAGCCCGGTCACCATGCGGAGGGAACCGCGTAGCAATTCAACGAAGATATTGCCTTCGTGCGTCGTGGAGTCGAAGCTGAACTGCTTCAAATCAAGTTGCGACGACGGTCCCACCATCATCAAGGTGCCGTCGCGCAGGACTACGCTGGCGCCCCCTTTCTCGCCGGTCTCCAGCCGGTCGCTGGGCGCGAGTGCATCGCCCGGCTCGGCCGTTCGCGACCTGTTTGCGCTGCCGATGATGCGTACCGTGCCCTCCACCGACTTGACGAATCCGGCCCGTTCCTCGCCGGGCGAGGCCTTGGGCGCGCCGGCTGCAACCGTGGACGGCGCGGGCATTGCGGCAATGTTTTGCGCCAGGACGTGGCCACAGAGACCGCCGGCCGCCACAAATGCAATTAACATTCTTTTCATTATCGCCCTCCTTGACTATTTCGATTCAGACGGCGAGATGCTAAACAGTAAAGCAACAGTGTGCAGCGTTTCATCGTGGTGACAATAGTCCTTTAACCCAGTATTGGTGAATTCCTCATCGTGTCCACCGAATTCGATTCGCCCGCATCCAGGATATCGAGCCCGACGACGTTGTTGCGGCTTTCCATTGCTATCGCCGTTTTAACCATCGTTCTAAAAAGCTTTGCCGGATATGTAACCAATTCGATGGGCCTGATATCGGATGCGATGGAATCTTTTGTGAATCTGGCGAGCGCGAGTTTTGCGCTCGCCATGGTCACGATCGCGGCGCGTCCTGCGGACGCGGGGCATCCTTACGGCCACCACAAGGCGGAATATTTCTCGTCCGGGTTCGAGGGCATCCTGATCATCGGCGCCGGCTGCGCCATCGTCGTGTTCGCCTTGCTGCGCCTGGTGCGGCCCGAGCCGCTGGCGCAACTGGGCTGGGGCACGCTGCTGGCCGTGCTCAGCTCGGTTCTCAACGGTGGCCTGGCCTGGCTGCTGCTGCGTGCCTCGCGTGCGCATGCATCGATCGCGCTGGAGGCCGACGCGCGCCACCTGATGGCCGATGTGTGGACCACCGCGGGGGTGGTGGTCGGCGTGGGTGCGGTCGCCCTGACGGGCTGGCTGTGGCTGGATGCGCTGATCGCGGCCGCGGTCGGACTGAACATCCTGCGAGAGGGCGCAAGGCTGGTCTGGCGCTCGTCCCAGGGGCTCATGGACGCGGCCATCGACCCCAGCGCGCAGGCGGCGTTGCAGGCGGCCCTGGCGCGCTTCCAGGCCGAGGCCCCCGACGGCGCGAAGCTGCGCTTCGACGACATCGTCACCCGCAGCGCCGGTCGCCGCCGCTTTGCCGACCTGCACATGCACGTACCCGGCGACTGGACGCTGCAGCGCTCGGCCGTCGTGCGCGACGACGTGGAAAGCGCGCTGGTGGCGGCGGTGCCCGGCCTGCGCGTGAGCATCCAGTTGCTGCCGCTGGACGTCGAGCCGCGCGTGGGCCTGCAGGAGGAGCAGCCATGAAAGCCGTGCTGCAGCGCGTGCGCGAGGCGCGCGTGGAAATCGCGCAGGAGGTGGTGGGCGCCATCGGCCCCGGCCTGCTGGTGCTGGTGTGCGCCGAGCGCGGCGACACCGAGGCACAGGCCGATCGGCTGCTGGCCAAGGTGCTCAAGCTGCGCATCTTTTCGGACGAGGCCGGCAAGATGAACCGCAGCGTCCAGGACGTGGGCGGCGGCCTGCTGCTGGTCAGCCAGTTCACGCTCGCGGCCGATGTGGGCGGCGGCAACCGCCCGAGCTTCACCGGCGCGGCGGGCCCGGAGGACGGCCGCCGCCTGTACGACTACTTCGTGGCACGTGCGCGGGCCGCGCACCCGGTGGTGGCCACCGGCGTGTTCGCCGCGGACATGCAGGTGCACCTGGTCAACGACGGGCCGGTGACCATTCCGATCGACATGCGCTGAAGACGGCGGTGCCGGTCAGGCATACGGATTGCGCACGCCCAGGCCGGCCAGGATCTCGATCTCGCGCGCCTCCATGGCCTGCGCGTCCGCTTCGCCGGTTTCGTGGTCCCAGCCCTGGGCGTGCAGCGTGCCGTGCACCAGCAGGTGGGTGTAGTGGGCGGCCAGCGTCTTGCCCAGCTCGCGCGCCTCGCGCGCCACCACCGGCGCGCACAGCACCAGGTCGGCCATCACGAGGGGCGCCTGGGCATAGTCGAACGTCAGCACGTTGGTGGCGTAGTCCTTGCCGCGGAACTCGCGGTTGAGCTGCTGGCCTTCGGCCGCGTCGACGATGCGCACGGTGATCTCGGCGTCGTGCGCCAGCGCATGGCGAATGCTGCGCGCCACGCGGTGGCGCGGCAGGGCGGCGCGGTGGCGCGCCAGCTGCTCGATCCGCCCGAACTGCAGCGACAGGGACAGGGCGGGCATCGGCATGCGGCGTGTCGTGCTCAAGCGGCGCCCCGGGCCTCGCGCTTGCGCGCGCCGTCATAGGCATCGACGATGCGCGCCACCAGGGGGTGGCGCACCACGTCGGAACTGTCGAAACGGGTGATGGCAATGCCGTTGACCCGGCGCAGCACCCGCTCGGCGTCGATCAGGCCGCTCAGCTGGCCCTTGGGCAGGTCGATCTGGCTGACGTCGCCGGTCACCACCGCCTTGGCGCCGAAGCCGATGCGGGTGAGGAACATCTTCATCTGCTCGGGCGTGGTGTTCTGCGCCTCGTCCAGGATCACGAAGGCGTTGTTGAGCGTGCGCCCGCGCATGAAGGCCAGCGGGGCGATCTCGAGCGTGTTGCGCTCGAATGCCTTGGTGACGCGGTCGAACCCCATCAGGTCGTACAGGGCATCGTAGAGCGGACGCAGGTAGGGGTCGACCTTCTGCGACAGGTCGCCCGGCAGGAAGCCCAGGCGCTCGCCGGCCTCGACCGCCGGGCGGGTCAGCACGATGCGCTGGACGCTGCTGCGCTCCAGGGCGTCGACCGCGCTGGCCACGGCCAGGTAGGTCTTGCCGGTGCCGGCCGGGCCGATGCCGAAGGTGATGTCGTGGTTGGCGATGTTGTCCAGGTACACGCCCTGGTTGGGGGTGCGCGCGCGCAGGTCGGCGCGTCGCGTGGCCAGGGTGACGGCGCCGTCCTCGGCCTCGTCCAGCGAAGCGTCGCCGGCCAGGGTCAGCTGCACGACGGCCGCGTCGATGGGTCGCTTGGCCAGTTCGTACAGCGCCTGCAGCACCTCGATGGCGCGCTCGGCCTTCGGCTTGGGGCCATCGACCTTGAACTGCTCGTGGCGGTGCGCGATCTTGACGCCCAGGGCTTCCTCGATGCGGCGCAGGTGCGCGTCCAGCGGTCCGCACAGGTGTCCCAGGCGGGTGTTGTTGGGCGGGGAGAAGGTGTGACGCAAAATCACGCGGTTATCCATTTCATCAGTCGGCCCCCAATGCAAACCCAGCGACGCCAGAACCGAAGCACCCCAGGTGGGGAAACACCGCGGAACCGGCTGCGCCGGGCCGCAGGCGTCGCCCCCTCGAGGGGGTGCCCGAACCACATGCGGTGGGCGAGGCTGGGGGGGAGCCAATGATAGGCAAACTGACCGGCCTGCTGGCCGAACGCAATCCGCCGCAGGTGGTGGTGGACTGCAACGGCGTCGGCTACGAGGTCGATGTGCCCATGAGCACCTTCTACAACCTGCCGCCCGCCGGCGAGCGGGTTTCGCTGCTGACGCACTTCATCGTGCGCGAGGACGCACAGGTGCTGTTCGGCTTCGGCACGGCGCAGGAGCGGGCGGCGTTCCGCCAGTTGATCAAGATCGCGGGGGTCGGGCCGCGCACCGCGCTGGGGGTGCTCTCGGGCATGAGCGTGGGCGAGCTGGCGCAGGCCATTACCGCGCAGGAGGCTGGGCGCCTGGTCAAGATCCCGGGCATCGGCAAGAAGACCGCCGAGCGGCTGCTGCTGGAGCTCAAGGGCAAGCTCGGTGCCGACATCGGCCTGCCCGCCCACGCCGCCAGCGACGACCAGGCGGATATCCTGCAGGCGCTGCTGGCCCTGGGCTACAGCGACAAGGAAGCCGCCGCCGCCCTCAAGGCCCTGCCCAAGGACGTGGCGGTGAGCGAGGGCATCAAGCTGGCGCTCAAGGCGCTGGCCAAGTAACCATCCATGAGCATCCAGACTGACGATTTCGCCCCCGCGCCACGGGTGGTTTCCGCCGCGCCGGCCTCGCCCAACGAGGAGGTGATCGAGCGCGCGCTTCGGCCGAAGCTGCTGGACGAGTACGTCGGCCAGGCCAAGGTACGCGAACAGCTCGAGATCTTCATCGGCGCGGCGCGAAAGCGCGGCGAGGCCCTCGACCATGTCCTGCTGTTCGGGCCGCCCGGACTGGGCAAGACCACGCTGTCGCACATCGTGGCGGCCGAGCTCGGCGTGAACCTGCGCCAGACCAGCGGCCCGGTGCTGGAAAAGCCCAAGGACCTGGCGGCGCTGCTGACCAACCTCGAGAAGAACGACGTGCTCTTCATCGACGAGATCCACCGCCTGTCGCCGGTGGTCGAGGAGATCCTCTACCCGGCGCTGGAGGACTACCAGATCGACATCATGATCGGCGAGGGCCCGGCGGCGCGCAGCATCAAGCTCGACCTGCAGCCGTTCACCCTGGTCGGCGCCACCACCCGCGCCGGCATGCTGACCAACCCGCTGCGCGACCGCTTCGGCATCGTGGCACGGCTGGAGTTCTACACGGCCGAGGAACTGGCCCGTATCGTCACCCGCAGCGCCGGCCTGCTCAACGTGCCGGCCGATCCGGAGGGCGCCTTCGAGATCGCGCGGCGCTCGCGCGGCACGCCACGCATCGCCAACCGGCTGTTGCGCCGGGTGCGCGACTATGCCGAGGTCAAGGGCGCCGGCCGCATCACCGAGGCCATTGCGCACAAGGCGCTGGCCATGCTCGACGTCGACCCGCAGGGCTTCGACCTCATGGACCGCAAGCTGCTCGAGGCCGTGATCCACCGCTTCGACGGGGGCCCGGTCGGCCTGGACAACATCGGCGCGAGCATCGGCGAGGAGTCGGGCACCATCGAGGACGTGATCGAGCCCTACCTGATCCAGCAGGGGTACCTCCAGCGCACGCCGCGCGGACGCATCGCCACCCTGGCCGCCTACCGCCACCTGGGCGTGGCGCCCCCGCAACGGGACAACAGTGACCTTTTTGGTGATTGAACCGCGCCTGCACGGTTCATCCCCCGTCCGGAGCCGGTCCCCTTAGACTTTGTCGACACAGACGAGCCGCTGCATGACCTTCTCCGGCCTTCGCATCACCGGTCCCGATGCCGGCCCCTATGTCCTGGGCCAGCCGCTCGACGTCCTCGACGGGGACCTGCACCTGGGCCGCCTGAACTCGGTCAGCCTGAGCCCCGGCGGCGAACTGCTGCTGGACGACTTCCGCACCACCGACCTCTCGCGCATGGGCACCTGGCGCACGGCGCGCCTGGTCGTGGTGGAAATACTGAGCTTCTTCGTCTATCGCTTTCCCTCGATCAGCACTTTCGGCATTTCCCTCAGTGCCGACATCGATGCGCTGCAGGCCACCGCGGGCGCGGCCGCCCGCCTGGCCGAGGCACGCACGCAGATGCTGCAAAGCGTGGGCGCGAGCGAGATCCGGATGACGCCCAGGCCGCACCCGCGGCATGCCGCGCACTTCGTCGTCAGCGCCGCCTGGCACTACAACACCGACAATGCGCAACTGCTGGCCGAAGTGCTGGCGCAGGAGCGGCTGGCCTACGCCGAGCGGCGGCAGGCTGGCGCCGCCCAGGCTGCGCCGGCACCGGCGCCGCCGCGCTCGATGATCGGGCGCCTGCTGGCCAAGGAACGCCACAACAACGACAACCCTGCAGCGACCTGAACCACGGCCGGCCCGGCCGTTCCAAGGCCGCATCACGATGAATCTTTTCGTATCGCTCAAGTACCTGGTCGCGCTGGACGACCATCGCCACTTCGGCCGCGCCGCGCTCGCCTGCAGCGTCACGCAGCCGGCGCTGTCCAATGCCATCCGCGCGCTCGAGGTCAGCTTCGGCACCACGATCGTCAAGCGCGGGCGCAATTTCGCCGGCTTCACCGTCGAGGGCGAGCGCATCCTGGCCAGCGGCCGCAAGATCCTGCGCGAGTACGAACTCCTGCAGCAGGACCTGCACAGCAGCCACGAGGCACCTCGCGGCAACCTGCTCATCGGCGCCGTGCCGACGGCCATGCCGATCGCGTCTCGCTTCGTGGCCCTGCTCCAGCAGCGTCATCCGGGCATCACGCCGGCGCTGCGCTCGATGAGCTCGGTGGAGGTCGAGACCGGCCTGGAGAGCCTGTCGCTCGACATGGGCCTGGGCTACACCGAGCGCATGGACAAGAGCCAGTCGGCCGTGCGCGTGATTCCGCAGTACACCGAGCACTACTTCCTGCTGCGCAAGGCCCCGCCCGCCGAGCACCACGGCCTGCGCATCGGCCCTTCCATGCGTTGGGCCGACGCCGGCCGGCTGCCGCTGTGCCTGCTCAGCCAGGAGATGCACAACCGCACCATCATCGATCGCGCCTTTGCCGAGGCGGGCGTGCAGCCGCAGCCGGCGATCGAGACCAACTCCATCCTGACGCTGGCCTTGAGCGTGCGGGCCGGCAACGTGTGCAGCATCATGCCCGGCGCCCTGGTCGACGACGTGCAGGGCTACAACGACATCGAGGCGCTGCCGCTGGTCGAGCCCGGCGTGGCGATCCGCATCGCCTTCATGGTGCACGACACCAACCGCCCCTCGCGCACCCTGGAGGCGGCGCTGGCCTTTGCCGAAGACCCGGCCTGGCTGCGCGAGGTGGCCGGGCACGCCGGCGCCCTCGGCGACATGGGCTGACGGCGCGGTGCGCACCGCATCATTTGCGAAGCGCATCGACCCATTCCCCGAATAAATTGGACCGGCCGCCACGCCTTGCGCAGACTCCGGCGCACACCCCTCCCCACGGGTGCGCACCAGACAAAAGGAGACTTGCATGGCCCCGGCCCACCACGAACAACGCGCGGACGCGCCGCCCGCCTTCACCCCCGACATGGCCGGGGTGGTGCAGGACGTGCTGGCGCGCCGCGCCGCGGATGACGGCGCGCTGCTGCCCATCCTGCACGAGCTGCAGGACCGCATCGGCCACGTGCCGGCCCAGGCCGTCCAGGACATCGCCCAGGCGCTGAACCTCTCGCGTGCCGAGGTGCACGGCGTCGTCACCTACTACCACCACTTCCGCGACCGGCCGGCTGGCAGGCATGTGGTGCAGATCTGCCGCGCCGAGGCCTGCCAGTCGATGGGCGCCGATGCGCTCATGGCCCATGCCGAACTTCGCCTGGGCTGCCCCAGCCACGGCACCACCGCCGACGGCGAGGTGACGCTCGAGCCCGTGTTCTGCCTGGGCCTTTGCGCATCCTCGCCGGCCCTGACGGTGGACGGCGAAGTCCATGCCCGCGTCACGCCGCGCCGGTTCGACGCGCTGATGGCCGAACTGCGGAGCGGGCAATGAGCGTCACCGTCTACGTTCCCCGCGATTCCGCGGCACTGGCCGCCGGCGCCGAGCGCGTCGCCCGCCGCATTTCCGAGGAGGCCGGCGCGCGCGGCATCCGGATGCGCATCGTGCGCAACGGATCGCGCGGCATGTTCTGGCTCGAGCCGCTGGTCGAGGTGCAGACGGCCGGCGGGCGCATCGCCTACGGACCGGTCGCGCCCGAGGACGTGCCGGGGCTGTTCGACGCGGGGTTCCACCTCGGCGGCGCGCACCGACTGGCGCTCGGCCCGACCGAGGAGATTGCGTACCTGAAGAAGCAGGAGCGCCTGGTCTTCGCGCGCATGGGCATCACCGACCCGCTGTCGATCGAGGATTACGAGACGCATGAGGGCTTCGCCGGCCTGCGCCGCGCGCTCAGGCTCGCGCCCGAGCAGGTGGTGCAGGAAGTACTCGACTCCGGACTGCGCGGGCGCGGCGGGGCGGCCTTTCCCGCGGGCATCAAGTGGAAGACGGTGGCCGGCACGGCGGCTGCGCAGAAGTACGTCGTGTGCAATGCCGACGAAGGCGATTCGGGCACCTTCTCCGACCGCATGACCATGGAAGGCGACCCCTTCGTGCTGATCGAGGGCATGACCATCGCCGGCATCGCCACGGGCGCCACGCGCGGCTACATCTACGTGCGGTCGGAATACCCGCATGCCATCGCCGCGCTGGAGGACGCCATCGCCCGCGCCGAGGCGGCCGGCTACCTGGGCGACAGCGTGCTCGATTCCGGCCACGCCTTCCGCCTGGAAGTGCGAAAGGGCGCTGGTTCGTACGTGTGCGGCGAAGAGACGGCCCTGCTCGAGAGCATCGAGGGCAAGCGCGGCATCGTGCGCGCCAAGCCGCCGCTGCCGGCGATCGAGGGCCTGTTCGGCAAGCCGACGCTGATCAACAACGTGATCACGCTGGCCAGCGTGCCCATCATCCTGGCGCGCGGCAGCGCCTTCTACCGCGACTTCGGCGTCGGCCGCTCGCGCGGCACCCTGCCGATGCAGCTGGCCGGCAACATCCGCTACGGCGGGCTGGTCGAGAAGGCCTTCGGCGTCACACTGCGCGAGCTGCTGGAGGACTTTGGCGGCGGCACGGCAAGCGGCCGCCCGGTCAAGGCGGTGCAGTTCGGCGGCCCCCTCGGCGCCTACATGCCCGAGAGCCAGTTCGACCTGCCGGTGGACTACGAGGCCTTTGCCGCGGTCGGCGCCACGGTCGGCCACGGCGGCCTGGTGGTGCACGACGACACGGCGGACCTGTCGAAGATGGCGCGCTACGCGATGGAGTTCTGCGCCATCGAATCCTGCGGCAAGTGCACGCCGTGCCGCATCGGCTCGACCCGCGGCGTCGAGGTGATCGATCGCATCCGCGCCGACCGCGACCGGGTGCAGCAGGTGGCGCTTCTGCGCGACCTGTGCAACACGATGGTCAACGGCTCGCTGTGCGCCATGGGCGGCATGACGCCGTTCCCCGTGCTGTCGGCGCTCAACCACTTCCCGCAGGACTTCGGCGTGTCGGTGCCCGACAAGAAGGCCGCCTGATCCACGCCCACGCCAGGAACAAAGGAACCGCGATGCTCAATCACCTCAAGGAAATCGACTACGGCACCCCGGCGCGCGAGTCCGCGCGCGAAGTCACGCTCGAGATAGACGGCCAGGAGGTCACCGTGCCGGCCGGCACCTCGCTGATGCGCGCCGCCGTGGACGCCGGCATCCAGGTGCCCAAGCTGTGCGCCACCGACAGCCTGGAGCCGTTCGGCTCGTGCCGCCTGTGCCTGGTGGAGATCGAGGGACGGCGTGGCTATCCGGCCTCCTGCACGACGCCGGCCGAGCCCGGCATGAAGGTGCGCACCCAGTCGCCGGCGTTGCAGGACCTGCGCAAGGGCGTCATGGAGTTGTACATCTCCGACCACCCGCTGGACTGCCTGACCTGCTCGGCCAACGGCAACTGCGAGCTGCAGGACATGGCCGGCGTGACCGGCCTGCGCAACGTGCGCTACGGTTTCGACGGGGCCAACCACCTCAAGAGCGAGAAGGACGAGTCCAACCCGTACTTCAGCTACGACCCTTCCAAGTGCATCGTCTGCAACCGCTGCGTGCGCGCCTGCGAGGAAACGCAGGGCACCTTCGCCCTGACGATCAGCGGGCGGGGCTTCGAGTCGCGCGTCTCGCCGGGCCAGGACCAGCCTTTCATGGAATCGGAATGCGTCAGCTGCGGCGCCTGCGTCGAGGCCTGCCCGACCGCCACGCTGCAGGAGAAGTCGGTCATCTGGCTGGGACAGCCCGAGCACAGCGTGATCACCACCTGCGCGTACTGCGGCGTCGGCTGCGCCTTCAAGGCCGAGATGAAGGGCAACGAGGTGGTGCGCATGACGCCGTGGAAGGACGGCAAGGCCAACGACGGCCATTCCTGCGTGAAGGGCCGCTTCGCCTGGGGCTACGCCACCCACCAGGACCGCATCCTCAAGCCGATGATCCGCGCGAAGATCACCGACCCGTGGCAGGAAGTGAGCTGGGAGACCGCGCTCAACCACGCCGCCAGCGAGTTCAAGCGCCTTCAGGCCAAGTACGGCCGCGACTCCGTCGGCGGCATCACCTCTTCGCGCTGCACCAACGAAGAGGCCTACCTCGTGCAGAAGCTGGTGCGGGCGGCATTCGGCAACAACAACGTCGATACATGCGCCCGCGTGTGCCATTCGCCCACCGGCTACGGGCTGAAGCAGACGCTCGGCGAGTCGGCCGGCACGCAGACCTTCAAGTCGGTGGAAAAGGCAGACGTGATCATGGTGATCGGCGCCAACCCGACCGATGGCCACCCGGTGTTCGCCTCGCGCATGAAGAAGCGCCTGCGCCAGGGCGCCAGGCTGATCGTGGTCGACCCGCGCCGCATCGACCTGGTGAAGTCGCCGCACATCAAGGCGGCGCACCACCTGCAGATGCGCCCCGGCACCAACGTGGCGGTGGTCAACGCGCTGGCGCACGTCATCGTCACTGAAGGGCTGGTGGCCGAGCAGTTCGTCGCCGAGCGCTGCGACACCGTTTCC
This sequence comes from Variovorax sp., assembly GCF_035634955.1. Taxonomy (GTDB): domain Bacteria; phylum Pseudomonadota; class Gammaproteobacteria; order Burkholderiales; family Burkholderiaceae_C; genus Variovorax. The sequence continues at coordinate 96,687 of NZ_DASQBZ010000016.1, forward strand.
TTCGCGCAGTGGCGCGAGTTCGTCGCCCGCCCCGAGAACGCGCCGGAGGCCACCGAGGCACTGACCGGCGTGCCGGCCGCCGAAATGCGCGCCGCCGCCCGGCTGTTCGCCACCGGCGGCAATGCCGCCATCTACTACGGCCTGGGCGTGACCGAGCACAGCCAGGGCTCGACCACCGTCATGGGCATCGCCAACCTGGCGATGGCCACCGGCAACGTCGGCCGCGAGGGCGTGGGCGTGAACCCGCTGCGCGGCCAGAACAACGTGCAGGGCTCGTGCGACATGGGTTCGTTCCCGCACGAGCTGCCCGGCTACCGCCACGTCTCGGACAGCACCACGCGCGGCCAGTTCGAGGCGGCCTGGAACGTCGAGATCAATCCCGAGCCGGGCCTGCGCATTCCCAACATGTTCGACGCCGCGCTCGGCGGCAGCTTCAAGGGCATCTATTGCGAGGGCGAGGACATCGTCCAGTCGGACCCCAACACGCAGCACGTGGCCGCCGCGCTGTCGGCGATGGAATGCGTGGTGGTGCAGGACCTGTTCCTCAACGAGACCGCCAAGTACGCCCACGTATTCCTGCCCGGCTCGTCCTTCCTGGAGAAGGACGGCACCTTCACCAATGCCGAGCGCCGCATCTCGCGCGTTCGCAAGGTGATGCCGCCCAAGGCCGGCTATGCCGACTGGGAGGTGACGGTGAAGCTGGCGCAGGCGCTGGGCTACCCGATGCACTACGACAACCCCGAGCAGATCATGGACGAGATCGCCATGCTCACACCCTCCTTCACCGGCGTCAGCTACCGCAAGCTGGACGAACTCGGCAGCGTCCAGTGGCCCTGCAACGACAGCGCGCCCGAGGGCACGCCCACCATGCACATCGACGCGTTCGTGCGCGGCAAGGGGCGCTTCATCATCACCCAGTTCGTCGCCACGGACGAGAAGGTCACGAAGCGCTTCCCGCTGCTGCTGACCACCGGCCGCATCCTGTCGCAGTACAACGTGGGCGCCCAGACCCGGCGCACGGACAACAACCAGTGGCACAGCGAAGACCGGCTGGAGATCCATCCCGCGGACGCGGAAGAGCGCGGCATCGACGATGGCGACTGGGTCGGCATCCAGAGCCGCGCCGGCGAGACCGTGCTGCGCGCGCTGGTGTCCGAGCGCATGCAGCCGGGCGTGGTCTATACCACCTTCCACTTCCCGGAGTCGGGCGCCAACGTGATCACCACCGACAACTCCGACTGGGCCACCAACTGCCCCGAGTACAAGGTGACGGCGGTGCAGGTACTGCCGGTCATGCAGCCGTCGGCCTGGCAGCGCGAGTACAGCCGCTTCACCAAGGTGCAGCAGCAGTTGCTGGACGAACGCGCCGTTGCCGCCGAAGCCGTGCCGGCCAAGTAGGACCCCGATGCAATCCGCTGCCTCGAAGCTCATCGCCGACGCCGTCGGCTTCTGCGAGGGCGCGCGCTCGCTGCCGGTGCGCGGCGTGCGTGCCGGCCGCTCCTTCTCCGTGCACGACTGGGTCGCCGACGAGGTGCCGGTGGCGCTGGAGTACAACGGCATCTCGCATGCCGTGATGTTGGCCACGCCGCTGGACCTGGAGGATTTCGCGCTGGGCTTCTCGCTGAGCGAGGGCATCCTCGACGCCGCGCACGAGCTCTATGCGGTGGAGGAGGAGCCGTCGCCGCAGGGCATCACGCTGCGGCTGCAGGTGGCGTCGAGCGCCTTCGCCCGGCTCAAGGAGCGGCGCCGGTCGATGACCGGGCGCACCGGCTGCGGCCTGTGCGGCACCGAAAGCCTGGCGCACGTGGCGCGCGACCTGCCGGTGCTGGGCGAGGGCCGCCCGCTTGCGCGCGAAGCCATCAGCCGTGCGATGGCGCAGTTCTTCGACCTGCAGACGCTGCAGCAGGCCACCGGCGCGGTGCATGCGGCCGCCTGGTGCTCGGCCCAGGGCGAGGTGATGTGGCTGCGTGAGGACGTCGGCCGCCACAACGCGCTGGACAAGCTCATCGGCGCGCTGGCCGGTCAGGACGTGGACGCCGCCAGCGGCTTCATCGCGGTGACCAGCCGCGCCAGCTTCGAGATGGTCCAGAAGACCGCCATGGCCGGCGTGCCGCTGCTGGCGGCCGTGTCGGCCCCGACCTCGTTCGCGGTCGCCACGGCCCAGCGTGCCCGCATGACGCTGGTGGGTTTTGCGCGCCAGCACGACCTGGTCGTCTATTGCGACAGCGGCCGACTCACGCTCGAGCCTTCCCTGGAAATGCCCCATGCACACTGAATCCCTGGTCCGGATGGCCAACCAGATCGGCACCTTCTTCGAGGCCATGCCCGACCGCGCATCGGCGCTGGACGAGATGGCGCAGCACATCCGCAAGTTCTGGGAGCCGCGCATGCGCCGGCAGCTCATGGCGCACGTCGACGAAAGCGGCGAAGGCCTGACGCCGATGGCGGCCGAGGCGCTGGCGCGGCATCGCGCGCAGATTCTCTAGCGCGCCGGCGCCGGCATCTGCGGGAACGCGTGGCGCGGGCGGCGGGTTTCGCTATGCTCGCGGCATGCAAGCCCCATCCGGTCTTCGCCGCGCGGCGCTGGTGCTGCTGGCCGCCGCGCTCCTGGTCGCCGCCTGGACCCCCTGGCTCGACACCGAGGCGCGCGCCGAGACGCAGGCCGGCCTCGGCCGCGCACTGACCACCTTCGCCGGCGCGCGGGCGCTGGGCGCGGCCCTTTCCGTGGCCGAAGGCACCGAACTGAGCCTGGAGCCGCTGGGCATCGGCGTCACGCTGGCGCCGGGGCAGGCGCTGCGGCCCATCAACGAGCTGGTCGACAAGTTCGCCGACGTCATGCTCGTGGCGAGCGTGGCCTTCGGCGTGCAGTTGCTGGTGCTTCAGATCGGCGGCCACATGGCGGTGTCGGCCTTCCTCACCGTGGCACTGCTGGCGTGGCTGGTGCTGGCCTGGCGCGGGCCCGGCGGGCGCGCGGGCCGATGGATCCAGCCGCTGCTGCTGCTGGTGCTGCTGGTGCGCTTCGCCGTTCCGGCCGGCGCCGTGGCCAACGAGGCGATCTACCGCGCCTTCCTGCACCAGGAATACGACGCTGCCTATGCCGCGCTGCAGAGTTCGGCCGCGCAGGTGCCGGGCAACCTGTCGCAGCCGCCCGGCGGCGACGGCGGCGTGATGGACCGCCTGCGCGCGCTGCAGGGCAAGTTCGACGAGATCCAGGCCGGCTACAAGCGGCTGCTGGAGCAGGCCGGCCAGTGGAGCGACCGCATCGTGCGGCTGATCGCCATCTTCGTGCTGCAGACCGTGCTGCTGCCGCTGCTGTTCCTCTGGATCTCGTGGCGGCTGGCGCGGGCGCTGGCCATGGCGCCGTGGCGTGCGCCGCGCGAGGCCGGGCCTCAGGCGCCCTGAGCGGCGCCCTTGCCCTTGCCGTAGAACTCCATGGTGGCGGCGATGTCGGCATCGCCCAGCCCCTGCGCGACGAGCCAGCGGTTCAGGTCCAGGCTCAGGCTGATGAACGGCAGCGCCAGGTTGGCGCCGCGCCCCAGGTCCTGCGCGTTCTGCATGTCCTTGAGCATGTTGCCGATGCGGCCGGTCGGCGTGTAGTCGCGGTCGGCGAACTTGGCGAAGAACTCCTGGAAGATCACCGAATCCGCGCGTCCGCCGGTGAGCGCCTGCACCACCAGCTTCGGATCGAGGCCCGAGGCATTGGCCAGCGACGCCGATTCCGACAGCGCGAAAATGCCGATGCCCACCAGCACCTGGTTGATCACTTTCACCGCTTGTCCGGAGCCGGCCGGCCCCAGGTGCGTCATGCGGTTCGACAGGTCGGACAGCACGGTGCGGGCGGTCGCCACGTCGGACGCTTCGCCGCCGAGGAACAGCGTCATGCGGCCTTGCAGCGCCGCCGGCGCGCCGCCGGAGAGCGGCGCGTCGACCCATCCCATGTTCATCCCGGCGGCGCGTGCCGCCAGGCGGGCGGTCTGTTGCGCCGAGATGGTGGACATGTCGACGAGGGTCAGGCGGGTGGCGGCCCCGCCGCCGGCAATGCCGTTGGCACCAAAGGCGATGTCCTCGACCTGCGCGTCGTTGTTGGCGCTCACGATGATGACGTCGCACGCGGCGGCCAGGGCGGCGGGCGACTCGGCCCACAGCGCGCCCGCGGCCAGCAGGTCGGCCGCGGCCTCGGGGCGCCGGCTGGTGACGGTCACTGCCTTGCCGCAGTCGAGCAGGCGCCGGGCGATGGCGCTGCCCATCACGCCCAGTCCGGCCACGCCGACGCGCGGTTGGGAGGTTGCTTCTTTCTCTGCCATGGATTGCTTTCTCCGGTGTGTTCGGATGTTTGATGTGTCGCGGGGGCGCGAGGCTCGCGGCCCGGCCCCTAGCGAAGGGTCTGGAGGTAGGCGGCGATGTCGCGCGCGTCCTGCGGCGTGACCCCCATCTCGGGCATCGCGGTGCCGGGCTTGACGCGCTGCGTGTGCATCAGCCACAGGGCCATATTGTCGGGCGTATTGTCGAGCACGCCGGCAATGCGGGTGCGCCGTCCGATGGTGGCCAGGCCGGGGCCGACCTGCGGCGACGAGCCGGCCACCCCCGGAATGGCGTGGCAGGCGCTGCAGGCGTACTGCGCCAGCGCGGCCTGGCCGCGCCGCACGTCGGCTGGCCCGGCCGCAGGACGCATGTCGGGGCCGCATGCCGCCGGCGTGCCGCCGGCCGGGCCGCCTGCCGAGGACGACACCTTCCATTCGGTGCCCGCCATCGCCGCATAGTCCGCGGGAGAGAGCTGCGGCAGATGATCGACGAAGGCCACCACGGCCCACAGGTCCGCATCCGTCATGCGGTGCTGCCACGCCGGCATCCCGCTCATGCGGATGCCGTGGCGCGTGATCCAGTACACCTCGCGCGGCTGCCAGCGCTGCGCCGCGTCGACCAGCGGGCCCGGCAGCGGCTGCATGCTCCTGCCGATGTCTCCCTGCGCAACGCCGGGGCCGCCGTGGCACTGCACGCACTTGGCCTGGTAGCAGCGCGCTCCATGCGCGATGAGGTCCGCGTCGTTCAGCGGCGGCACCTCCACGTCGCGCGCGCGCCAGCGCACCGAACGGTGCATTGCCGTCTCGAGCACGGCGTACACCGACTGCCAGTGCTCCTGCGTCGCCGCCACGTTGTAGAAGCCGCCCCACACGAGCGCCGCGGCGCCCAGGCCGCCGGCCAGCGCGGTACCGGCCAGCGTGAGGCACACCGTTCGCAGCGTTCCCATTGCGAGAAATTGTCCTACGTGCCCGCGGGCCATCCTGTCGGCCAAAGTCGACGGGGCACTTCCGACAATGGCTGGCATGAGGAGGCCACTGCCTGCATCTTCGCCAACGTCATGCCGCGCCGGCATGCTGGCGCTGGCCGGCGCGTGGCTGCTGGGCAGCACGGCGCCGGCGGCCGGGCAGGGTGCGAACGAGCCCGATCGGGCCGCGGTCCAGCGCGGACGCACGCTGCTGGCGCAATACCAGTGCGGAAGCTGCCACGCGATTCCCGGGGTCGCGGGTGCGCGCGGCGACTCGGCCGGCACGCTCGATGCCTTCGGCCGGCGCAGCTACATCGCCGGTCGCCTGGCCAACACGCCCGACCGCCTGGCGGCATGGATCGTCGCGCCGCAGTCACTCGTGCCCGGTACCGCAATGCCGGCGCTCGGCGTGTCCGATGCCGACGCGCGCGACATGGCGGCCTACCTGATGGCGCTGCGATGAGCCCCCGCCCGGCCGCTCGAACGGGCGCGCGCAGCGCAACGCGCGCAACGGCTCGATGAGTTCCGCCGAAGTCGACCTCCTTCCGCCGCCCCAGTCGGCCTTGCACCCGGCCGGCCCGGCGGCGGACAGCGCCTGGGAGGTCATGCTCGTTCTCTTCGGCGGCGGCACCGTGCTGCTGGCCGGCGTGATGCTGCTGCTGGCGCTGTCGTTGCGCAGGGCGCGGCCGGTGCGCGCCCGCTGGTGGCTGTGGGGCGGCGGGCTGGCGTTGCCGGTCGGCGTGCTGGCGGCGCTGTTCGTCTACGGCGAGCGCCATCGTCCGGCCTGGCGGCCGGTGCCGCCGCCGGATGCGCTGGTCGTCGCCGTCACCGGCCACATGTGGTGGTGGGACGTGCGCTATGAAGACCGGCGCGCCGGGCTGCACTTCCGCACCGCGAACGAGTTGCGCCTGCCTGCCGGCCGGCCGGTCTACCTGGCCCTGGCCAGCGCCGACGTGATTCACAGCTTCTGGGTCCCGGCGCTGGCCGGCAAGATGGACATGGTGCCCGGCCGGCTGCAGCACCTGCAGGTCCAGGCCGACGCGCCGGGGCGCTGGCGCGGCCAGTGCGCCGAGTTCTGCGGCATCCAGCATGCGCGGATGGCGCTGGACGTGGTGGCGTTGGCGCCGGCGGACTTCGAGGACTGGGCGCGCCGCCAGGAACGCGCCGCCGAGCCGGCACCTGTGGATGTCCGCCGCGCGGCCGGCCGCGATGCATTCCTGCGCCACCGCTGCGACGCCTGCCACGCCGTGCGCGGCGTGACGCAGGCCGGCGCGGACGGCGGGCGCGGACCGGACCTGACCCATGCCGGCAGCCGGCTGTCGCTCGGCGCGGCCACCCTGCCCAATTCCGCAGGCGCGCTGCGCGACTGGGTGGCCCACACGCAGGCGCTCAAGCCCGGCGCGCAGATGCCCTCCGGGCAGGCGCGGCTGCCGCCTCAGGCGATCGACGACATTGCCGCCTGGCTGGCGGGTCTGCAATGACGCAGCGCGAACCCGAACGGCTCCCGAACGCGCTGCCGCGGCCGCCGGGCGAGCGCGCGGCGCTGGAGCGCGCGTGGGCCGCGCCGAGCGGCTGGCGCCGGCTGAGCGCGGTCAACAACAGCCACGTCGGCGCCTACTACATCGTGACGGCCATGCTGTTCTTCCTGCTCGGCGGCGTGCTGGCACTGCTGATGCGCGCGCAGCTGGCGGTGCCGGACAACGACCTGGTGCCCGCCGGCACCTACAACCAGCTGTTCACCATGCACGGCACGGTGATGATGTTCCTGTTCGCCGTGCCGATCGTGGAGGCGCTGGCGGTCTACCTGCTGCCGGGAATGCTCGGCGCGCGCGACCTGCCATTCCCGCGCCTGTCGGCCTACGCCTTCTGGGCCTATGCCATCGGCGGACTGGCCTTCTTCTGCACCCTGTTCTTCGGGGCCTCGCCCGACGGTGGGTGGTTCATGTACCCGCCGCTGACCGGCAAGCAGTATTCGCCCGGGATCGGCGCGGACTTCTGGCTGCTGGGCATCGGCTTCATCGAGATCTCGGCGATCGCCGGCGCGATCGAGTTGATCATCGGCGTGCTGTTCACGCGGGCGCCGGGCATGCGCCTGTCGCAGATGCCGATCTTCGCCTGGGCGGTGCTGGTCACGGCGGCAATGATCGTCTTCGCCTTCCCGGCGGTGATCGCGGCCACCACACTGCTGGAACTGGAGCGTGCCTTCGACTGGCCCTTCTTCATCCCCGGGCGTGGGGGCGACCCGCTGGTGTGGCAGCACCTGTTCTGGTTTTTCGGCCATCCGGAGGTCTACATCATCTTCCTGCCCGCCGCCGGCCTGGTGTCGATGATGGTCGCCGGCCTGGCGGGCGTGCCGCTGGTGGGGCACCGGGCGGTGGTGGCGGCGCTGGCGGCGGTGGGCCTGGTGAGCTTCCTGCTGTGGATCCACCACATGTTCGCCACCGGCGTCGGCATCGCCGCGCTGGTGCTGACATCGCTGGCCAGCTTCGCGGTGGCCATTCCCAGCGTGCTCCAGGTGTTCGCCTGGATCGCCACCTTCTGGCGCGGCCAGGTGCGGCTGGCGGCGCCAACGCTGTTCCTGCTGGGCTTCTTCTTCATCTTCGTGCTCGGCGGCCTGACCGGCGTGATGGTGGCCGTGCTGCCGTTCGACTGGCAGGCGCACGACAGCTACTTCGTCGTGGCGCACCTGCACTACGTGCTGATCGGCGGGATGGTCTTCCCGGTGTTCGCGGCGCTGTACTACTGGCTGCCGCTCTTCAACGGCCGGCAGCTGTCCGAGCGGCTGGCCCGCTGGGTGTTCGGCCTGATGTTCGTCGGTTTCAACCTGGCCTTCTTCCCGATGCACATCTCCGGCCTGCTCGGCATGCCGCGCCGCGTCTACACCTACCCGGGCGACTTGGGCTGGAACCTGCTGAACTTGCTGTCCACCATCGGCGCGTTCGCCTTTGCGCTGGGCGTGCTGCTGTGGCTGGCGGACGCGGTGCGCGTGCTGCTGCGGCCCGCGCGCGACCACGACAACCCGTGGCGGGCCGGTTCGCTGGAATGGCTGCCGGTGCGCGAGTACGGCGTGCGCAGCATCCCCGAGGTGCGCGGCACCGAGCCGCTGTGGGAGCGCCCCACGCTGCCCGAGGAGGTGGAGGCGGGCCGCCACTGGCTGCCCGGCACCGCCTTCGGTGGTCGCGAGACGCTGGTGACCCGCGTGCGCGATGCCCGGCCGGTGCAGCTCTTGCTGTTGCCGGCCGACGGCTGGTCGCCGCTGCTGGCGGCGGTGGGCACCGCGGGCTTCTTCCTGCTGCTGACCGTCGGCTGGGTGGCGACCGCCTTTGCCTTTGGCGTGCTTGCGATCGGTGCCATCGTCCACTGGCTGTGGGGCTCGGATCGCGCGGTACCCGCCGATCGCGCCACCGTTGCCGACGGCGTGAGCCTGCCGGTGCGGCCGGCCGGTCGCCGCTCGCATTCGTGGTGGGCGACCGCGCTGCTGGCGGTGGTGGATTTCGCGGTGCTCGCTTCGCTGGTGTACGCGCACGTCCACCTGGCCATGCTGCTGGACGTGTGCCCGCCGCCCGGCGCCGCGCTGCCATCGGGCTGGTACGGCGCGGCGAACGCGGGGCTGCTGCTGGCGGGCTCCGTTCTCCTGGCGTGGTCGGCTCGCGCGCCGCTGCCGGCCGGTGCCGCCGGCCAGCGCGGACTGCGCCTGCGCGTCGGCCTGGCGCTGGCCTGCGCCGCCGGCGCCTTCGCCATGGCCTGGCGCGGCCACGCGCTGGCCGGGCTGGCGCCGCAGGCCGACGGCTGGAGCGCCACCGTCGCGACGCTGCTGGCCTACCAGGGTCTGCACCTGGTCATCCTCGGCGTGCTGGCGGCCTACCTGCTGGCGCGCTCCTGGTCCGGCCTGCTGGGCCCGCGGGCCCGCGCCACCCTGGACAACGTGGCGCTGTTCTGGCACGCCGCGACGATCCAGGGCGTCATTGGCGAAGGGGTGATCCGAGGGACGCCGCTGCTGGGTTGACCGCCGCGGACAGCGACCTGTGCTCGTGCCCGTGCACGGGGCCGAGCAGCCCGGCCATCGCGCGCAGCCCCTGCGCATCGGTGGCGACGGCGGCGATGTAGCGGTCGGGCCGCAGCAGCACGGCGCCGGCCGCCATCGACGCCAGCCATGCCTGCAGCGCCGCATCGTCGGCCGCCACGACCCGCACGCTGTCGCCCAGCGCGGCGCGTGCAGCCGCCGCCAGTGCGGGCAGCAGCACGAGGGCGTGGCGGTAGCCGACGCGGTCGTCCAGGCGATCGCCGTTCGCCAGCACGGGCTGCGACGACATGCGGCCGCCGTGGACGCCGCCCGCGTGCGCGCCGGGCCCGAGCGCCGGCTGCGGCGTCGAAAACACCTGCGGGCGCGCGGCCATCTCGGCGTCGCGCCTTCGCGCAGCCTCGACGTCGGTGGTCTGGATCACGCCGCCGAGCCGCACCGCGGTCTCGATGAACTCGCGCACGTGGGGCGAGCGCTCCGATTCGTAGGTGTCGAGCAGCGCCGGCGGCGCCGTGCCGTCCAGCACGTCGGCCAGCTTCCACGCCAGGTTGGCGGCGTCGCGGATGCCGGCGCACATGCCCTGGCCCATGAAGGGCGGCGTCTGGTGCGCCGCGTCGCCGGCGATGAGCATGCGGCCGTTGCGCCAGCCGCGCGCCACCACCGAATGGAAGGTGTAGACGGCCGGGCGCTCCAGCGTGGCGTCGTCCGGCGTCAGCCACTTGGCCAGCAGCGGCCAGACCGCCTCGGGCCGGGTGATCGTCGCCGCGTCGTCGCCGGGCATCAGCATCAGCTCCCAGCGGCGGCGCACGCCGACGCCGCGCACGTAGGTGGCCGGGCGCGCGGGGTCGCAGAACTGGATGCTGTGGTCGCCCAGGTCGGGCCGCTCGCGCTTGAGCAGCACGTCGAGCACCAGCCAGCGCTCGTGCGACTGCAGGTCGTCCAGCGTGGTGCCCATGACACGGCGCACCAGCGACCGCGCGCCGTCGCAGCCCACCACGTAGCGCGCGGCGCAGCGGTACAGGCGACCGCTGGCCGATTCCTCGACGCGCAGCTCCACCCTGTCGCCGTGCGGCTCCAGCGCGAACACGTCGTGACGAAGCCGCACGTCCACGCCCGGGTGCCGGGCCAGCCGGGCCCGCAGAAGTTCCTCGACCTGTGGCTGGTGGAAGCGGTAGCTCGGGTGCCAGCCCTGGGGCCCGACCTCCTGCGGCCGCGACCAGTCGATCAGCGTCTTGCCGCCGGAATCGACGAACTTCATGCCGGGCGAGACGAACAGGTGCGGCAGCAGTTCGTCGGCGATGCCGACGCTCTGGAACACGCGCATGCATTCGCCGTCGATGTGGATTGCGCGCGGCAGCCGGTAGATGTCGGCCTCGCGCTCGAACACCACGATGCGCAGCCCGCGCAGCGCCAGCAGGTTGGCCAGGGTCGCGCCGGCCGGGCCGAGGCCGACGATGGCAACGTCGTACACCGGCGCGGCGTCGGTGGAGGCATTCATCGGTTCATCCCCTCAGGTGCGCCGGCAGCCACAGGCTGAGCGCGGGAAAGGCCAGCAGCAGGGCCAGCCGCACGAAGTTCGACGTGACGTACGGCGCCACGCCGCGGTAGATGGCGCCCAGCGGGATCTGCGGCGCCACGCCCTTGACCACGAAGACGTTCATGCCCAGCGGCGGGATCAGCATGCCCAGCTCGATGATCACGACGTTGATCACGCCCCACCAGATCGGATCGAAGCCCCAGCTCTTCACGAGCGGCAGCACGAACGGCATGGTGACCACCATGGCGGCGACCTCGTCGAATACCGCGCCGGCGACGATGAACATCGCCATCAGCGCGATCACCGCCATCCACACCGGCACGCCAGAGGCCTGCACCGACGCGACCAGCGCTTGCGGCGCCTGCGTGATGGCGGCAAAGTAGCCGAACAGCGAGGCCCCGATGATCAGCACGTAGATCATGGCCGAGGTGGAAGCGGTGGCGAGAAGCGACGCCTTCACCTCGGTCCAGCGCAGGCTGCCGCGCAGCCAGGCGAAGAAGCACGCCAGCACCGCGCCCACGGCCGCGCTTTCAGTGGCGGTGAACACGCCCGCTGCCATGCCGCCGATGACCGTCGCGGCCAGCACGATCACCTGCCAGCTCTGGCGCACGGCATGCCAGCGTTCGGCCAGCGTGGCCCTGGGGCCGACCGGCGCGTCCTGAGGCCGCCAGCGCGTGTACAGCGCGATGGCAAGCAGGTGCAGCGCCACGGCGATCAGCGCCGGCACCAGCGCGGCGATGTAGAGCTTGACGATCAGCTCCTGCGACAGCACCGCGTAGATGACCATGATCGACGACGGCGGAATCAGGATGCCGAGCGTGCCCCCGGAGGCGACGGTACCGGCGGCGAAGCCGGGCGAATAGCCGCGCGAGAGCATCGACGGCAGCGACGCCTTGCCGAAGGTCGCCGCCGTCGCCACCGAGCTGCCGCAGACCGCGCCGAACCCGGCGCAGCCGCCCATGGTGGCCATTGCCAGCCCGCCGCGCTTGTGGCCGACCACGGCGTAGGCGAGCCGGTAGAGATCTTCCGACAGGCCCGCCAGGCTGGCGAAGGAGCCCATCAGGACGAACAGCGGAATGGTGGCGAGGTCGAGCGACGCGAGGTTGTTCGACGCCTCGGAGGCGATCATGGCCAGCGCCGGATGAAAGCCCGCCAGCAGGCCGAAGCCGACCACGCCGCAGATGCCCATGGCGATGCCGACCGGCACGTGCAGCAGGATCAGCGCGAAGGTGGCCAGCAGGCCGTAGACGGTGAGCATCACCGGATCGTTCATGACGCGGCCTCCGGGGGCGTGACCAGCGTGGCGAATCCCGCGAGCGCGGCCAGCGCGATGAACACCGCTACCGCCGACCACCAGGGCCAGACCGGCCAGCGCAGCACCGCCATCGCCTCGCGTGTCTGCCACATGTCGACCGCATAGCGCGCGAACTGCCAAGCCATCACGGCGAAGAACGCCGCCGTGACCGCCGCGCCGAAGCGGCCCAGGTGGCGCGCCGTGGCCCCGCCGAAATGGTCGCCGACGAACTCGACGGCGATGTTGCCGCGGCAGGCCACCACCCAGGGCATGCAGGCCGACAGCAGCACCGCTCCGGCCAGCGCGGCGACGTCGATGAAGCCGGGGATGGGCGTGGCGAACAGGTAGCGCAGCGAAACGTCCGCCGCGGTGCCGGCGGCCAGCAGCAGGAGGCCCAGTGTCGCGGCGACGGCAATGGCGCGCGCAGCCCGCGCGGCGCTACCGGCGATGGAGGTGCCGAGTCCGTTCACTGGGTGGCCCGGGCCCGCTTGAGCTGCTCGGAGAAGGCGTCCCAGATGCGCTGGTTGCGCGGCCTGGCCTGGCGCCACGACTGGTTGACCGGTTCGATCTGGCGCTTCCATTCGGCAAGCTGCGCCTCGGTCGGTTCGACCACCGTGTTGCGGCCCGACTTGGCCACGCGCTCGCGCACTTCCTTTTCCTGCCGGTCGAAGGCCTGGCCGAGCTTGAGCGCCAGGGCTTCGCCGCTGGCCTTGTCGATGGCGCTGCGGGCCTGCGGCGGCAAGGCGTCATAGCGGTCCTGGCGCATGACGATGGCGACGGCCACCGCACCGAGCGGGATGTCCAGGTGCTGCCTGCTGACTTCGTCGACCTTGAAGTCGCCGACGAACCCCCAGTTGTTGAGCGTCATGTCGACCACGCCGCGCGAGAGCGCCTCGGCGATCTGGCCGCCGCCCAGTTGCACCGGCGCGCCGCCCAATGCCTCGACCACGTGCGTGAGGTGTTCGCCCGAGACGCGCACCCGCTTGCCCTTGAGGTCGCCGGGCAGGCGCACCGGCGCGTTGGCGTGGATTGCCACCGGCGGCGTCGCGCCGATGGCCAGCAGCTTCAGGCCATCGAACCCGACCAGCGCGCCGGATGCGTACAGGCGCTGCAGGGCCACGCTGGCCTCGGTCGCGTTGGCGGTGACGAACGGCAGGCCGACCACTTCGGTGTCGTCGAAGCGGCCCGGCGTGTAGGGCAGCACGACCCAGCCGATGTCGGCGATGCCGTCGGTCACCAGCTTGAGCTGCTGGGTCGGATTGCGCCCGAGCGTGCCGCCGGCAAACATGTCGATCTGCAGCGTGCCGCCCGAGCCCGCACTGGCCGCCCGGGCGAACGGCGTCAGCACGTTGGCCGTGATGTTGGCCATGGGCGGCTCGAAGCTGGTGAACTTGAGCTTCACCGGATCGGCCGACCAGGCCGGCGCGGCGAGCAGCGCCGAGAGCGCGACGCAGGCCAGCGCGACGCGCCGGCGGATGTTCTTGGAATGCATGGAATGTCTCCTGGAATGGCGGGCTTGTTGCATTACTTCGATCTAGGGTGGGGCGCCGGTTGGCATCGCCGGGCGTCAGGCCTGCAGCAGGCCCTCGCCGCGCCGCCAGACCACCGGCAGCGCCACGTCGTCCGCGGGAAAGGCGCCGGGTGCCACGTCGGGGTTGCGGCGCAGGGCCATGGTGTGCGGGCGCGGGTCCCATTCGACCTGCGCGCCGAGGTAGCGGATCGACACACCGATGCGCGTCTGGGTGGCCGAGGCGTTGCCCGATGCGCCGTGCACGGTCAGCGGGTGGTGGCACAGCACGTCGCCGGGCTGCATGTCCCAGCTCAGCACCCGCGCGGCCGGATCGCCCTGGCCGGCGCCGTAGTCCGGGCACACGTCCATCGTCTCGTCCATGAAGCGGGGGTCGTAGTCCGGCGTGACGGCGCGGAACATGCGGCCCCAGCGATGCGAGCCGGCCACGTACTGCACGCCGCTGGTGGCCTTGGACACGGGCGTCAGCGCGATCCAAAGCGAGATCAGGTCATTGCCGCGGAACGGCCAGAAGGGCAGGTCGTTGTGCCACGGCGTGGGCGCCGCCGTGCCGGGGGCCTTGATGAACAGCTGGTCGTAGAAGAAGCGCACCGTGTCGGCGCGCATCAGGCTGGCGGCGATCTCCGGCGCCGGCGATGCATCGCGCAGCCGCGCGAAGCGCGCATCCCGGTCCGACTGGTAGACGCTGGAGTAGAAGCGCCCCTGCCCGGCGCCGAGTTGCGGCTCGCGCACGCGGCCTTCGCCGGACTGCATGGCCTCCTCGGCGGCCTGGCGCAGCAGCTCGCACCACGCGGGTGTGAACATGCCGCGCAGGCAGATCACGCCGTCGCGCTCGAAGTCGTCGATGTCCGATGCGGTCACAGGCCGCGCGGGGCGCGTCGGAAGATCCGGCGCGACGGCGCCGGCATGGGGCAAGCTGCTCATGTCGTCTCCTGCTTTTTCGGGTGAGAAGGCCGGCGCGCGCCGGCGCGGTCGCTCAGGCTTCGTCGGCGATGGGATTGCGCAGCACGCCGATCCGGTCGACCTCGATCTCGACCACGTCGCCGGCCTTCATCCACACCGGCGGCGTGCGCCGCGCGCCGACGCCGCCGGGCGTGCCGGTGACGATGACGTCGCCGGCCTCCAGCGGCGCCACCGTGGACGCGTAGGCGATCTGGCGCGCAATGCCGTGGATCATCATTTCGGTGGTGGCGCGCTGCATCTCGACGCCGTTGAGGCGAGCCGAGAGGGTCATGACCGTACCGGGCGGGATCTCGTCGGCGGTGACCATCCAGGGGCCGAAGCCACCCGTGCGCCAGAAGTTCTTGCCCGGGCCCCACTGCGACGTATGGCGTTGCCAGTCGCGCACGCTGCCATCGTTGTAGCAGGCGTAGCCGGCGATGTGCGCCAGCGCGTCGGCCTCGGCGATGCGGCGGCCGGGCTTGCCGATCACCACCGCGATCTCGGCCTCGTAGTCGAGCTGCGTCGACTCGGCGGGCCGGACGATGGCCTCGCCGTGGCCGACCTGCGAATCCGCGAAGCGCAGGAAGAAGGTCGGCTGCTCGGTCACTTCGCGGTTCGTCTCGCGCACGTGCTCGCCGTAGTTCAGGCCGCAGCACCAGATCTTGCCCGGGTTGGGGATCACGGGCAGCAGGCGCAGGCCGTCGAGCGCGAAGTCGGCCTTGCGACCGCGCAGGGCCGCGGCGGCCTCGCCCAGCGCGTCGGCCGCCAGCAGCGCCTTCAGGTCGGCGAAGCGCCCTTGCAGGGCGGCACCGAGGTCGATCACGCCGTCTGTGGCCACCGCGCCGAAGCCCGCCTGGCCGTTGCGTTCAAAACTCAGGAGTTTCATGTCGAGTCGCTTTCGATTACTATTAAATCTCAATAGATGAGATTGCAGTACTATTTTTGCGTCCCGTCAACCTCCAAAGGGAAAACCATGAGACCCGGCTTTCGCTTCAGCCACTTCGGCATGTACGTCCGCGACATCGCGCGCATGGAGGACTTCTACGTGCGCGTGCTCGACTTCACCGTCACCGACCGGGGCGAGCTGCCCGGGCCTGCCGGGCGCATGGACCTGGTGTTCCTCAGCCGCGACCCGGACGAGCACCACCAGATCGTCCTGATCACCGGGCGGCCCGATACCGCCGGCTTCAACCCGATCAACCAGATATCGCTAAAGGCCGATTCGCTGCCGACGCTGCGCGCGATGCTGCACACGCTGCGCCGCGAAGGCGCGCAGGACATCGCACCCGTGACGCACGGCAATGCGGTGTCGATCTACGTGCCGGACCCGGAGGGCAACCGGCTGGAGCTGTATGTGGACCTGCCGTGGTACGTGTCGCAGCCGATGCGCGTGCCGTTCGACCTGGATCGCGACGAAGCCGTGCTGATGGCCGAGCTGGAGTCCCATGCGCGCAGCCTGCCGGGCTTCCGCCCTCGGTCAGAATGGCGCGCTGAGATGGCCCGCCGCATGGGGCTGGCCTGAACGACCACAGCACTTCGAGGAGCGCCACGCACGGTGGCGACAGCAGGACGACATGACGAGCCCGACCCGCGCGCTGGCCATACTGGACCTTTTCACGCACGACCGTCCGGTGTGGCAGCCGGACCAGATCAACGAGGCGCTGGGCTATGCGCGCGCCACCGGCTACCGCTACGTCAAGGACCTGGTGCAGGCCGGGTTCCTGCAGAAGGCCGGCGCCGGCGCGTACGCCCTGGGCGGGCGCATCATCGAGCTCGACTACCAGCTGCGCCAGAGCGATCCGGTGCTGCTGGCCGCGCGCCCGGAGATGGACGCGCTGGCGGCGGCCAGCGCGCTCGACGCCGTGCTCAGCGTGCTGTTCGGCGGCCCGAAGGTAATCGACACCTACCGCGCCAGCGTGCAGCCTGCGCTTCACCTGAGCTACGGACGTGGACGGCCGCGGCCGCTGTTCCGATCGGGCGCGCCCAAGATCCTGCTGTCGGGCCTGCCGCGCGCGGCGCTGCTCAAGCTCTACGAGTCGCGCCGCGACGAGGTTGCCGCCAGCGGCATGGGCGAGACCTGGGAGGCCTTTCGCGCCTACGTGACGCGCGTACGCAAGCAGGGCTACTACCGCTCGAGCGGCGAACTGGAGCCGGGCGTCGGCGCCGCGGTGGTGCCCGTCTTCAACGGCGAGGGCGACATGATCGCGGCGCTGGCGCTGGTCGGTACCGACGCGGCCATCGACCGGCACGACGAATCGACGCTGCGCGGCTGGCTCGAACCCGCCGCGCGCCGCATCCAGGACGCGCTGGGCTGATTCCGGCGCGCCGCGATCAGTCGGCTGGCCGCAGCACGATGCGTGCTTCCAGGCCGCTGGTCCGGCCGGGCGGGGGCGACAGCAGCTCCAGCGTCGCGCCGTGCTTGGCGACGATCGTGCTGACGATCGACAGGCCCAGGCCGTAGCCCGCCACGTCCGAGCTGTGGCGCACGTGCCGCGCCTGCAGCGACTTCAACTGCTCCGGACCGACGCCGGGGCCGGCGTCGCGCACGACCAGGGTGCAGGGCGCCTGTGCCTCCAGCACGACGGTGCCCTGGCTGTAGCGCAGGGCGTTTTCCACCAGGTTGCGCAGCGCGATGGCCAGCGAGTCGAGGTCGCCCATGGCCGGGGCGATGCCTTCGTCGGGCACGCGCAGGTCCAGCCGCGCCTGCGCGTCGCTGCCGCGCCAGAATTCCTGCGCCACGTCGGCGGTGAGCTGCACCAGGTCGACCCGCGCGCGGGTGAGCGAGGCACCCGACTCGGCGCGCGAGAGCTGCAGCAGCTTCTCGGCGCGGTGGCTGAGCACCTGCAGCGCGTCGAGGGCGGCCTGCACGTCCTCGCGCCTGAGGTCGTGCTCCAGCGCGGTTTGCAGGCGCAGGCGGGCCGCCGTCAGCGGCGTTCGCAGCTCGTGGGCGGCGTTGGCGGCCAGGGCGCGCTCGACGTCCAATGAATGCTCGAGCCGCGCCAGCAGGTTGTTGACGCCATCGCTCACGGTGGCCAGTTCCTGCGGCAGGCCCGGCAGCGTGATCGGACGCAGGTCGGTACCGCTGCGCTGCGCGATCTGCCCGGCCAGCCATTGCAGCGGTCGCAGCTCGTTGCGTGCGATGCCGCGCAGCAGCAGCCCCAGTAGCGGAAGCACGGCGGCCAGCGGGATGATCAGCCCCAGCAGCGTGCGGTTGAGTGTGGTGCGCCTTTCGTCGAGCGGGTCGGCCAGTTGAAGGTACAGGTCGCGCGTGGGGTGCTTGACGGTGTAGATGCGCCACTTGCCCGCATTGGCATAGCCGGGCACCAGCGGTACGTCGAACGACTTGAGCGGCGCGTCCTCCGAGCGCATCAGCACCTTGCCGTGGCCGTTGGCCACCTGGAAGATGACCGCGTCCTCCTTGAACAGCGGCGGCGTGGCCAGCAGCGGATAAGCCGGCGCGCCCGCGCGCTCGGCGTCGTCGAGGTCGCCGGCGGCGATGTCGAACATGCGGTGCGAGACCTCGGCGAGCTCCGAATCGAAGTTGTGGTTGATCTCGCTGTCCACGTACCAGACGACCGCCAGCACGCCCAGCAGCCAGGCGCCGCCGATCCAGATGACCAGCGTGCGCGTGAGGTGGCCGGCCAGCGACTGCGGCGTGCCGCGCCGCCGCGCGGCGCTCGGGCGCGACGACTGCATCAGGCCTGCTCGCTGGATGCGGCCAGCCGGTAGCCGAGGCCGCGCAGCGTGACGATGTGATCCCGGCCGAGCTTGCGCCGCAGCCGGCTGATGAAGACCTCCAGCGTGTTGCTGTCGGCCTCGTCGTCGAAGCCGTACAGCGCGTCCTGCAGCAGCTCGCGCGTGTGGATGCGGTCGGGCCGGCTGGCCATCACGCGCAGCAGTGCCCATTCCTTCTGCGTCAGCGCCACCGGAATGCCGCTTTTGCGCACCATGTCGCGCGACAGGTCGATCTCCAGCGTACCCAGCTTGAGCACCGGGGCGCTGCTGGCGCTGCGCCGGCGTTCGACCGCGCGCAACCGCGCCAGGAGCTCGGCCGGGTCATAGGGCTTGATGATGTAGTCGTCGGCGCCGGCGTCGAGCCCGCGGATGCGGTCGCTGACCTGGTCGCGGGCGGTCAGCACCAGCACGATGGGCCGTTCCGGCTGCGCGCGGATGGTGGGCAGCAGGCTCAGGCCGTCGCCGTCGCCCAGGTGCAGGTCGAGCAGCACCGCGGCGTACTGCGCGGTTGCCAGCGCGGCGCGCGCCTGCGCCAGGCCGGACGCCATGTCGACCACGAAGGCCTTGGCCACGAGGTAGCTGCACACCGCGTCCGCCAGGGCGGCGTCGTCTTCCACCAGCAAGATGCGCACGGCACAGTTCCTTCCAGCTGTCCAGATCAAACGGGGAGTCTATTGCGATCCCAGCCGCGCGGGCTTCAGCCTCTGTTCAGGCTGGACCGCGATGATCGAGACGGATGATTCTGCCTGCCGACCGCCGCGACGACCGTTTTCCGGCCGCGCGCATTCTTGCCTGGACCCTGGGCTCCCTGGTGCTGCTGCTCCTTTGGGACGCGAGCGGCCTCGACCTTCCGCTGGCGCGCCTGTTCGGCACACCCGCCGGCTTTGCGCTGCACGACAACTGGTTCCTGACTCAGGTCGTGCATGAGGGCGGCAAGAGGGCCAGCTGGATAGCGCTGGCGCTGCTGTTCGTGGCCATCCGCTGGCCGGTCGGACCGCTGCGCCGCCTGCGCCTGGCCGAACGTGTGCAGCTGGCGCTGTCGGTGGTGGTCAGCGTCGTGGTGGTATCGCTCATCAAGACCACCAGCCACACCAGCTGCCCGTGGGACCTGCAGGATTTCGGCGGCGTGGCGCACCATGTCTCCCACTGGGCCTGGGGCGTTCGCGACGGCGGGCCGGGTCGCTGCTTCCCGGGCGGCCATGCGTCGGCCGCCTTCGCCTACATGGGAGGCTATTTCGCATTGCGCCGGGCCGCACCGCGCGCGGCGCTGGCCTGGCTGGCCGGCGCGATGGCGCTGGGCTTTGTCTTCGGCTGGGCCCAGCAGATGCGCGGCGCCCACTACATGAGCCACACGTTGTGGACGGCATGGATTTGCTGGACCGTGGGCTGGGCCGTGGACGGCGTTGCCCGGGCAGTCGCGGCGCGCCGCGGCCGCAACGGGCCGGCCCCGATCGCGCGGCGCGTACAGGGTACAAGCCTGAACGAAAGCTGAGCGGCCTGTTCAGGCGCATTTCATGCCCGGTTTCTAGCCTCGGGGCATGCCTGCGATCCGCGTCCTGCCCGTTCCTTCGCCCCCCGCGCAAGAACCCTTCGAAGAAGCCACCACCGCCTCGCGCCTGGGCGCATGGCTGTTCCAGGCGCGCTCCGCGCGCGGCGTGGCCATCGGCCTGAGCCTGTACCTGCTGGTGTTCGCCAACTGGCCGCTGTGGCATGAGCTCGCACGCATCGGCGGCGGCGCACCCAGCGTGTATCTCCCGTCGATCCTGATGATGGGTGCGCTGGTGTTCTGCGCCAATCTCGGCGTGCTGATGCTCTTCGCCTGGCCGCGCACCATCAAGCCGGCTGCGCTGGTGGTGTTGACCGCGGCGGCGGTGGCGCAGCACTTCATGCTCAGCTACAGGGTCGTGATGGACCCCACCATGCTGGCCAACGCCGTGCAGACCGATGCCCACGAGGTGATGGACCTGCTGAACTGGCAGTTGTTCTTCAATCTTCTGGCGGTGCTCCTGCCGGCCGCATGGTGGCTGCGGCGGGTCCGCATCACGCCGATGCGGCCTCTCGCGCAGGTTCTGCGCAATCTCGGGATGCTGCTTGCGACCGCCGCGCTCGCTGCGCTGGTGGTCGTAGGCGCCAATCATCGCCTGGCGCCGCTGATGCGCAATCACGTCGGCCTGCGCTACATGATGAATCCGGTGGCCAGTCTTTATTCGGGCGTCAAGGTGTGGGCGGCGCCGCTGCTGACGCACCGCAGGAAGCTCATCAAGGTCTCGGGCGGGGCCACGCTGGGCGCCGGCTACGCCGCGCAGACCAAGCCGCCGCTGTTTCTGCTGGTCGTTGGCGAAACTGCGCGTGCCGATCATTTCTCGCTCAATGGCTATACCCGCGACACGACGCCTGAGTTGGCCGCTCGCGGCGTGATCAACTGGCGCAATGCACGCTCGTGCGGCACCAGCACGCTGGCCTCGGTGCCCTGCATGTTCTCGCCGCTGGGCAAGGCGGCATTCGAGTCGCGCCACGACGACTACGAGAACCTGATGGACGTGCTGCAGGCCGCCGGCCTGGCCGTGTTCTGGCTCGACAACCAGCCCGGCGGCTGCAAGGGCGTGTGCGACCGCATTCCGCACGCATCGTCCTTCGCCAATCTCGATGCGGCCACGCGCAAGAAGTTCTGCGACGGCGACGAGTGCCGCGACGACGTGCTGCTGCAGGGGCTCGACGCGCGCATCGCGGCGCTGCCGGCCGAGCGCCGCGCCAAGGGCCTGGTGCTGGTGATGCACCAGATGGGCAGTCATGGACCCGCCTACTACAAGCGATCGGCATCGGAATCCAAGCGATTCCTGCCCGAGTGCACGAACAACGCGCTGGCCGACTGCAGCCACGGCGAACTGGTCAACGCCTATGACAACTCCATCGTCGCCACCGACCACTTCCTGGGGCGGAGCATCGACTGGCTCAAGGGTAGGCAGGCGGAGTACGACACGGCCATGCTCTACATGAGCGACCATGGCGAATCGCTCGGTGAGTACGGCTTGTTCCTGCACGGCGTGCCCTACAGCTTCGCTCCCGAAGTGCAGAAGCACGTGCCCTGGGTGATGTGGCTGAGCGACGGTATGCGTGCGCGCGAAAAGCTCGCGGCGAACTGTCTCGGTACGCAGCGCGACGAAGCGATCAGCCACGACAACCTCTATCACACGGCACTGGGGCTGATGGATGTCAAGACGCCGACATACCATGCCTCGATGGACGTGCTGTCGGCATGCCGGCGCGGGTCGTCCGACCTGTAGCTCTTCCGGTCACAACTGCCGCAGCGCCATCCACACGGCCATGGCGACCATCATCAGGTTCTCGGTGAGCGAGACGAAGCCCAGCGGCACTTTGCTGCTGCCGCCGACACACGCGCACTTGAGTTCGCGCTTGTCGATGTAGACCGCCTTGATGACCGACACCGCCCCGACGGTGCCGATGAAACCGGCGACGGCGATGGCCAGCCATGGCAGCCGGCCCGACACCATGAGCAGGCCCGCCAACGCCTCGGCGAACGGATAGACGTAGGCATACGGCACCACCTTGCGCGCCAGCAGGTCGTAGTTGAGGAACATCGTCGAGAAGCTCTCCACGTCCTGCAGCTTGAGCAACGCCAGGATGCACATGCTGATGGCGATGAACCATGCGAACGTGTGCGCGCCGAGCACGGCGCCGCCACCCGATCCGATTGCCGCGGCGACCGCGAGCAACGCAGCCATCATGAACACGGCGACGACCGGGCGGTAGCTCTGCGCGTCCGGATCGCGCACCTCGAGCCCGAAGCGGCGGCGCAGGTCGTCGTATCCGCCCACGCGCTGGCCGTCGATGAAGACCTGCGGCGTGGTCTCGACACCCTGGGACTCCATGAACGCGTCCGTTTCCTCCCGCGTCCTGAGCCAATGGTCCTCGACCGCGAAACCCTTGCGCTTCAGGAGCCAACGGGCCTTCAGGCCCCATGGGCAGACATGCTCGGGCATCACCATGCGATACAGGACTGCGGTGCTGGCGGGGCTGCTGCTCATGATGTCGTTGGCCGAAAGTTGCGCGTGCTGTCGTACAGCGCATCTTGCGACTCGACCGCCAGCGGCCGATGTAGGAGAAGTTCAGCGAATGGCCGGCGCTCAGGCGAAGCGGTCGCGCATCACGTGGGCGCTGATCTTGCGCTTCTTCCAGTGGATCCCGTTGATGCGGCCCTGAAGGTCGCCCAGCGCCGCCGGGTCGGTTCCCGCGAACGTGAGCATCACGGCCGGGCGCGATCCGTCGCCCTGTTCATGCTCGATCTGGTCGTATGGCGGAAAGCCGTACTTGACGAGAAAGTCCCGGATCTCGTCGTCGGTCGTTCCGGGTTCGAGATTCACAAGCCATAGACGACTCATGTTCGGCTCCTGAAGGTGTCGAGTGCCTGCTCGAGGTTGAACATCATGCGGTCGTTGCCCAGCGTCTGCGAGAGACTTGTCTTCTTCACCACATCGAGCACGCCGGGGTTCAGCCCGGCCAGCCAGAGCGTGACGCCGCGCTCGCGCTGCCGCTCCTCGGCCTCGCCCAGCATCTTCAGCGCGGTGTACTCCATGTCGAAGACGCGGCTGAGGTCGAGCACGACGACGCGCGGTTCGTACTGCGCGATCGCCAACTGGATCTTCTCGCGGATGCGGTCGGCGTTGGCGAAGAAGATGCGCCCTTCGGGGCGCAGCATCAGCAGGCCCGGAAAGCTTTCGTCCTCCGGGTGCGCTGCGGACAGCGGCCTGAAGACGTTGGTGCCCGGCTTGCGTCCGAGCACGTGCACGGGAGGGTCGGACACCTGGTAGGCCAACGCCACCAGCGACACGATGATGGCCACCACGATCCCCTGCAGCGTGCCGAGCGCCATCACGCCGACAAGCGCGACCAGGGCCCAGATGAACTCGGTGCGGCGCACCTGCAGGATGGCGAGGAATTCCGCCGGCTTGATCAGGCCCACCGAATAGACGATCACGACGGCCGCCAGCGTGGCGTTGGGCATCAGGCCGATCAGCGGGGCGAGGAAGACGCAGGTGCCCAGCGCCACCGACGCACACACCAGGCCGGCGAGTTGCGAGCGCGCGCCGGCGACCCGGTTGACGGCCGTCTGCGACGTGCCGCCGCCCGCCGGCAAGGCGCCGAGAAAGGCGCCGGCGGTGGTCGCGATGCCGGTGGCGAGCAGTTCGCGATTGGCCCCGGGCACCGGTTCATCGCCTCGGGCGAAGGCGCGGCCCGCCGCAATGGTCTCGGTGAAGCTCATCAAGGCGATGCCCGTGGCGGCCGGCCACAGCTGGGCCACCAGGGGCCAGTCGGGCCGTATCGGCGCCGGCAGGCCGGTGGGAACCGTGCCCACGATCGAGATGCCGAAGCGCTCGATGTCGAGCAGCCACACGGCAGCGACGGCCACGCCTACCGCCACCAGCGGGGCCGGCGAACGCGGCGACAGATGGGCAAGCCCAAGCAGGATGGCCATGGTGGCGACGCTCACCGCGACCGTGGCCAGGGAGGCTTGCGGCACGGCCCCGATGGTGGCCAGCAGGTTATGCAGGAACCCGCCCTTGTCGATGTGGACGCCCAGCAGCTTGGGCAACTGGTCGAGGATGATCACCGCGCCGATGCCGGCCTTGAAGCCCACCAGCACCGGCTCGGAGATGAAGTTGGCGACGAAGCCCAGGCGCAGCAGCCTGGCCAGGACCAGGATCGCGCCGACCAGCAGCGCGAGCGTGGCGGCGGCCTGCGCGAGCGCCGTCGCGTCGCCTGCGGCGGCCATCGGCTCGAGTGCCGCGCCGGTCAGGATCGCGATGGTGGTCGTCGTGCTCACGCTCAACACGCGCGAGCTGCCGAGCGCGGCGTAGACGGCCATGGGCGCGAACGCGGTGTACAGCCCCGCCTGCACCGGCAGCCCGGCGACGGTAGCATAGGCGAGGGCCTTGGGGATCACCACGGCCGAGGCGGTGAGGCCGGCGACGATGTCGGCCCGCAGCCACTCCTGGCGGTAGTCGCTCACCCATTCGGGCGCGAACCGGGCCATGGCTCAGGCCGGCCCCGCGCCGGCCCTCGGCATGCTGCGGGCTTGCGACGCGCTCATCCCGTCAATACCTGGTCTGGATGAAGCGGTAGGGGTAATCCGGCTCGCGGTAGTTGCCGCGCTTCTGCCGCCTGGGCAGCACGATCTTCTCGCGCGGCACTTCCTCGTAGGGAATGCGGCTGAGCAGGTCGGAGATGATGTTCAGGCGCACGCGCCGCTTGTCGTTCGAGTCGGCCACCATCCAGGGCGCGAACTCCGTGTCGGTGTACTTGAACATGTCGTCGCGGGCGCGCGAGTAGTCGTACCAGCGGCTGTAGCTTTTCAGGTCCATCGGCGAGAGCTTCCAGGTCTTGCGCCCGTCCTTGATGCGCGCCTGCAGCCGCCGCGTCTGTTCTTCCTCGCTCACTTCCAGCCAGTACTTGAGCAGGATGATGCCCGAGGCGACGATGGCGCGCTCGACCAGCGGCGCGGCAATGTTCAGGAAGTCGAGCGACTGCTCCTCGGAGCAAAAGCCCATGACCCGCTCGACGCCGGCGCGGTTGTACCAACTGCGATCGAAGATGACGACCTCGCCACCGGCCGGCAGGTGCGGCAGGTAGCGCTGCATGTACATCTGGCTCTTCTCGCGCTCGGTAGGCGCCGGCAGTGCGACCACGCGGAATACCCGCGGGCTGGTCCGCTCGGTCAGTGCCTTGATGGTGCCGCCCTTGCCGGCACCGTCGCGGCCCTCGAAGACGACGCAGACCTTGGCACCGGTAGCCTGCACCCAGGCCTGCAGCTTGACCAGTTCCACATGCAGCTTGTGCAACGCCTTCTCGTAGTCCTTGGCGGAAAGCTTCTGCGTCGGCGCCGCGTCGTCGCCGTCGTCGGGCTCGACCTTCTTTTCCTTGGCCATTGAGCGTCCCTCCTCAGGGATGAAGATTCGAACAGTGTGCTTGGATTGCCGGCTTGTCAATTGACGGAAATCAAGGCGGGCGACGCCGGCCGGGGCGATCCGTTCGACCTGCGGGTTTGCCCGGGCATCCGTCCTGTGGAGGCGCCTGGCCGGCCGCGATGAAAACAAGTGCAACAAGCGCGGCGAATGGCTATGCTCGCGCGCATCGGCAAACGAGGAGAGGACATGACGACTTCGAGCGCGCTCCGTCCGTGCGCCCGCATGCGGGCCTGTGCCAGCCTGCTGGGCGTGGCCGCTGCGTTTCCGGCCGCGGCCGCCGAAAGCTCCTTCGTCGACAAGGTCGCCGACGTGATGGCCATCATCGTGCTGATCGTCGTCCCGGTCGTGGTCATCGTGCTGTTCTGGATGGTCCACGTGCTGCCCGAGAAGATCGCCCACAAGCGCCACCATCCGCAGCGCGACGCGATCACCACCCTGTGCCTGCTGTCGCTGGTGTTCGGCGGCCTCCTGTGGCCCCTGGCCTGGCTGTGGGCATACACCAAGCCGGTGGGCTACCGAAGCGCCTACGGTACCGACAAGCACATGGACTACTACGAGGACATGGCCGAGCGGCACCGCGCCGGCACGCTGCTGCGCGACGACCTTCGTCACCTGCGCGAGGACCTCGAGGCCATGGAGGCCAAGGGGGCACTGCCGCCGCAGCTGCGCGCCCTCAAGGATGAGCTCAATCAGCTGCGGTACGAAGCCCAGGCGCAGGCACAGGCGGACGTGCAGGCCGGCCAGAAAGGCGGCGCCTGATGGACGTCCTGATCCTGGGGATCTATTCCTTCTTCGTCTGGCTGATCTTCATCAAGCTCAAGTGGCTGCCGTGGAACATCACCAGCCAGGTCATCGTCGTCATCATCCCGGTGGTGGGCATGGCGATCCTGCTGCTGACGCTGAACGTGGTGGCGCCTTCGTCGTCGGACGTGCGCGTCTACAAGTACACCATTCCCATCGTCTCGCAAGTGCGCGGGCGCGTCATCGAGGTGCCGGTGGAGGAGGGCAATCGCCTGGTCAAGAAGGGTGACGTGCTGTTCAGGATCGACCCCACGCCGTACCAGCTCGACGTCAACGTGCTCGAGGCGCAACTGGCCAACGCCCAGGCCGGCCAGCGCGAGACCGAGGAATCGCTCAAGGCTTCGCGCGCCAAGGTGGCCGAGGCACGCAGCGCGATCGCGCAGGCCACCAGCCAGGTGAGCGCGGCCAACGCCACCTTCGAACTGGCCAGGAAGCGCGTGCAGCAGTACCGCGAGCTGGTGCGCTCAGGCGCGGGCAGCAAGTTCGACCTGGAGCGCGCCGAGACCGATCTGCGCTCGCAGGAAAGCGGCCTTCAGGCCGCGCGCAGCCTGCAGGCCCAGGCGCGCAGCGCCGAGGCCGCGGCCGCTGCCGGCGAGCAGCAGGTAGTGCAGCGCCTGGGTGCCAAGGTCAATGGCGAATACGCACAGGTGGCGCAGATCCGCGCCCAGCTCGAGAACGCAAAGTGGCAGCTGGCCGAGACCACCACCCGATCGCCGTGCGACTGCTACGTGGTCAACCTGCAGTTGCGCCCGGGCGCCTTCGTCGCCGGCTTGCCCCTCAACGCCGTCATGACCCTGGTGGAGGCCGACGGCCACGTGGTGGCCCTGTACAACCAGAACGAACTGCACCAGGTGGAGCCGGGCAACGAGGCCGAGTTCACGCTCAAGACGCTTCCCGGGCGCGTGATCAAGGCCAAGGTCGACTCGGTGATCTGGGCCCAGGGCCAAGGGCAGCTGCAGGCGTCCGGGTCGATTCCGCAGTCGAGCTACGCGGCCATGCCGCCGGGGCGCTTCGCCGTCAAGTTCGACATTGCCGAAGACGACCGGCAGCTTTTCCTGGCTGCCGGCGCCGCCGGCGACGCCGCCATCTACACCACTCACGGCCATCACATCCACATCATCCGCAAGGTGATCCTGCGCGTGGGCTCGTACGTCAACTACCTGGTGCTCAAGCTGCACTGAAAAGAAGCTGTGCCCCGAATCTCCTCCACCAGGCGGCTGGCCGCGATGCAGGCGGCGCTGGCCGCCACCATGCTGCTGGGCGGCTGCGCGCTGAAGGCGCCGCCCACACGGGAAGAACTGGCGGCGGCCGCGGCGCCCAACCTCAAGCCGCCACCGCAATGGCAGGCGCCGGGCGCAGACGGCGGTGCGGTGACCGAAGGCTGGCTGAGCGCCTTCGACGACCCGCAGCTGGCACAGCTGGTGCAGGAGGCGCTGGCCTACAACTTCGACCTGCAGGTGGCCGCGTCGCGCGTCGAGCAGGCGGCCGCCGCGCAGCGCGTCGCCGGCGGGCTGCTCTATCCGCAAGTGAGCCTGCTGGCACGCGGCGGCGGCAAGATGGGGGGCGATCCGTCCGGCCTGCAGGGCGCGGGCATCTTCGTCAACTGGGAGCTGGACGTGTGGGGCCGTGTGCGAGCCGGCGCGGCGGCCGGCGATGCGCAGTACGCATCCGCCACGCTGGACGCGCAATACGCCTATCAGTCCATCGTCGCGCAGGTTGCCAAGGGCTGGTTCCTGGCCACCGAGGCGCGGATGCAGAAGGAGCTTGCCGAGCGCACCGTGCGCGACTCCGAACGTCTGGGCTCGCTGGCCAGGGACCGGCTGCGCGTGGGCGTGGGCGACGAGTTCGACAGCGCCGTGGCGCAGGCCAACCTCAGCACCCTGAAGGACAACGTGCAGAACCTGGACCAGGCGCTGCAGCAGTCCCAGCGCTCGCTGGAGATCCTGGTCGGACGCTACCCCGGCGCGCGCCTGGCGGTGCCGTCCGACCTGCTGCGCGAGCCGCCGCCCATCCCTGCCGGGCTGCCGTCCTCGCTGCTCGAGCGACGTCCCGACGTGGTGGCCGCCGAGCGCCGCGTGGCCGCAGCCATGTACCGCACGGAGCAGGCGAAGGCGGCGCGCCTGCCGGCCATTTCGCTCAGCGCCACTGTGACCAGCGTGTCGAGCGAGCTGTTCGTGCTCAAGGAGCGCGACAACCCGGTGTGGAGCGCAGGCGCTTCGCTGCTGGCGCCGCTGTTCCTGGGCGGCCAGCTGCAGGGCCAGGTCGAACTGCGCACCGCCGAGCAGCGCCAGGCCGTGGCCGAGTACGGCCGCATCGGCGCGCGCGCCTTCGGCGAGGTGGAGAACGCCTTGTCGGCGGTGTTCGCGTTGGACGCGCGCAACCAGATCCTGCGCCAGGGCGTGCTGGAGAACGAACGCGCCGTGACGCTGGCCGAGAAGCGCTTCCAGGTCGGGTCGAGCGACATGCGGGCGCTGCTGCAGCAGAACCTGGCCCTCTACGCCGTGCAGTCCACGCTGATCCACGTTCGCACCGAGCGCCTGGTGCAGCGGGTGAACCTGTATCTGGCGCTGGGCGGCAGCTTCGGGCCGAGCACGGCGTATTGATCTGTGCGCTGCCAGCGGTGAAGTCCCGTCCTGGGTTGCAGGCAGAACCACTTGCGACAGAACGCCTGTTGCCTCCGCAGCACGGGCCATTGGCATCGCAAGCCGGCATGGGTCAGCGGCAGCGAAGCCCCGAAGAGCACGCCGCTTGCCCCCAGGCCGTTAGAGTGGAGGCGCTGTACAAGCAACCTTGAACTTCTGGATCCATTCAGTGCCTTCCTCTGCGAAACCTCGGCCTATACACGCCGTCGTCGAGTCCCCGCCCGTCGGCCAACGAGGCACGCGCCAACGCTCGGCCATTCGGGCGGTCATCGACGCCTCGGGCAGACCGTTGTTACCCCAGGAAATTCTGGACCTCGCGCGGCGCGAAGTCGCCGCGCTCGGCCTCGCGACGGTCTACCGCAACCTCAAGCTGATGACCGAAACTGCAGAGATCCGTTTGGTCGAGCTGCCCGGCGAGTCTCCGCGCTACGAATCCGCGCGTCTTGGCCATCATCATCATTTCCAATGCCGGGGGTGCAGCCGCGTGTACGACACTCACGGGTGCCCCGGAGACCTTGACGCCCTGGCGCCCCCGGGATTTCGTGTCGAATCCCATGAGCTGACTCTCTATGGGCTCTGTGCTGACTGTGCTGGCCCTTCTGGCAGACCTGGAGCGCAAGGCCGAGGCCGAACATAGCCCTCAAGCCCGTGGGCGCGCCGGTGAAGTTCCGGTTGGGCGAAAGCTCGGCATTGCGGCACGCGCCGAGCCCCCGCTGCTCTCCCTCCTTAGAACGTGGCGCGCAAGCCGACCTTGAATGTCCGCCCCGCCAGCGGAGCTTTCGGATAAGCGGTGGTCGTCAGGATCGATGTGGCGCTGTAGGCCAGTTCGTCGGTGATGTTGTCGACGCGCGCGTACCAGGTCAGATTGGCCCGCCCCGCCCGCATCTTGTAGGTCACAGAGGCGTTCCAGAGCGTATAGGCATCGGTCGCCCGATCGCCTTCGGGCACACGGTCCTGAGCGGCGTAGTAGTCGAACCCGACACGCGCCTTCCAGGCCCCCAGGCCGTACGCCAAGGTCGCCCCCGCACGCGCAGGCGAGATGCGGGGCAAGGGCTCGTCGGTATCGATGTTCATGGCCCGAATCAGATCGCCCCGCCATTCCAGATCAAGCGTTGAAGGAACATCGGGGCGCCCGAGGCCTTCGTTGCCCAGCAGACGCAGCGTGCCGCTCGCCTCCAGGCCGGTGAAACGGGCGCGCACGCCGGTGTACGCATATTCGGGCAACGTTTCGTCCGCATCGACGGGATTGATCTCGCCATCCTCGCCGCGGGTATCGCCTGTAGCTGTCAGACCGATGTAGTTGCTGAACCGCGTGATGTACGCATTGACGCGCGCGTTGTTCGGGCCGGACGTCCACTGGGTGCCGATGTCCAGGCCAGTCGACTTTTCCTTCTGCAGATCGGCGTTGCCCAGTTCCCAGGTGCCTGTTGCCACGTGCGGGCCATTGGCCAGGAGCTCATAGTCCTTTGGTGCCCGCTCGGTGTACGCCAGGTTCGAGGTCAACTGCCACTGGGGGTTCAGGTTCACCAACGCCCCAAGCGCGGCGCTGCTCGGGTGAAAGTCGCGTTCGCCCACGAAGAATCGTGTGATGTCCGGATCACTGGAGCCGTCCGACCGGACCTTCACTTCTTCGGTGCGCGCGCCAAAGCTCAAGCGCCCCCAAGTCGTCCCCAGTTCCTCATGCAGGAACAGCGCGTTCGAGGCCGTGCGGCTGTATGGGATGAAAGCTTCCTCGCCTTCGGCGGAAAAGTTGCCCGACTCCCGGGTAAAGCCGATCAGTCCGTCGAGATTGCCGATCTTCTGATGTCTCGCTTCGATGCGGAAGTCGTTGCTATCCCGGGCGAAAACGGTGCCCTGATCGGGACCTTCGTACTCGGTATGCCCGTAGTCGGTCCGACTGGCTTTCACATGCACGCTGCTGAACAAGCTGCTGGGACGCCATTCACCCTCCAGCGCGTAACGGTCCGACTTCATGCGAATGGTCACGTCGTCTTCGGCCACCGTGCCGTACGTGCTTCGATAGGTGCTGGAAGACGCGCCGATCCAGCCTTGATCGAAGAAGAGCGTGCCGCCGAACGCTCCGCCGTCGGCCTGGTTGGCCGAGTTGCAGATCTTGCGTTCCGTGCCGGGGCGCTGAGGGTTGTCGCACGGAAGGTCGACGGGCACCGATACATCATCCGAATCACGACGAAACGCGTCGGCGTGCACGGCCACGCGGCCGTTGCCGCCCTCGAGTACGACACCGCCGGACTTTTCGCGGTTGCCCGTCGCGTAACCCGCCTCCGCGCGCCCGCCGAAGCCCTCGATCGGCTCAGTGGGAATGCGGTTGTCCAGCAGATTGACGACGCCACCCACGGCGCTTCCGCCGTATTGCAGTGTGGATGGGCCGCGGAGGACTTCGATGCGGTCGATCACCAGTGGATCGACCGGAACGGAGTGGTCATAGCTCAACGCGGACGCGTCGGGCGCTGCACCGCCGTTTTGGAGGATTCGGATTCGGTCGCCATCTTGACCGCGAATGGTCGGTCGGCTGGCGTTGGGCCCGAAGTAGGTGCTGCTGACGCCTGGAAGACCGTTCAAGGTTTCGCCGAGCGTCGACTCTGATCGCAGTAGCAGGGCGTCGTTGGACAGCGACGTGGTAGGAACGATCAGATCGGAGGCGCCCAGCGGATTGCCCGTGACGATGATCTCGCGCAAGGCGGGGGCGGCTTCGACGGGCTGCACCTGGGATTGTGCCCAGGACGCGCCGCACCATAGGGAAAGCTTGGCAGCGCCCAACGCGCTGCGGGAGAAAGTGGGTTGCATTTCTAGCTCTTTGAACCGACGAACAAGAGCAGCCCTGCCAGGCAGGCACGGCGCTCACGGAGGGATTCATCGAGCCAGGGGAGGACCTCTCGCATCGAACAGGGCCACCCAGCGCGAAAGCGCCTGGCCCTCGCGCCGCACCAGCGCGGCACTGGACAACAGGATGGGCAAGTCCAGGGCAAAAAACCCGCAGGCTGCAGGGCCTGTGGAGAGCTGGTCGTAAAGCAGGCAGTCGCCTGCCGAGTGGCCTTCGTCGAACAAGTGCCCGAGCAGGCCGGTCGACTGCTGGAGAACCTTCTTTGCGGCTTCCCGAGCCTCGCCCGTGTCATTCTTCGCCCCAGTCCTGAGGGTGGAATGTCCTGCCTTCAAACCATGCACTGCACGGTGAAGCTGGCCGAGCGAGGATGCAAAGCACAATGCGAACGCCAGCAGGCAAAAAAGCGCACGGGCGACAGCAGAGTAAGTGGTGCGATGCGTGGACAACAAGGCTGTGCTCGAAATAGGCTTGCGCGACACCGCGGCGGCAACTTTTCGCCCGAATGAGCGGTGTCCCGACGGCACGGACACCGGATGGGCCGCCATCTAGATGATAACGGCTTTTCAATAGGAGGCCGTCAATCCGGGCGTTGGTCTGCCATCACACGGCCTCCACCTGGTGGCCCTAGCGGTTCTTGATCAGGCGAGCGGGCCTCGCGGCCAAGATGGAACTCCCAAGATGGAACCCTGGCCAAAGAAAAAGCCCCGCAAGTCGCTGACCTGCGGGGCTTTTCATATTTTGGTGGCTCTTCACGGACTCGAACCGCGGACCTGTGGATTATGATTCCATCGCTCTAACCGACTGAGCTAAAGAGCCGAGCCCAAGATTATAGCGCATGGCCCGGCCGGTGTTGCAAGCCCCTCGCAGGTCAGCCCTTGCCGCCGCGCGGCAGCTGCTCCAACTCGTCGCTCACCAGCCGCACGATCAGCCTGTCGAGGCTCTGGATTGAGTAGTTGCGTACGTCGTGCACCGTCTCCCGCCCGGGGCCGCTGGCCGGGTCGGCAGCATCCTCGTAGGTCAGGAACACGAACCTGCCGCCGGTGTATTGGGCGATCTGGCGCTGCACGTATTCGCCCTGCCGGTTCAGCCCACTGGCGCCGACGGGGAACACCTTTATGCCCTTGCCCAGCGCGGCGAGCATGTCCTGGTCGTATTGCGGGCCGCCGTAGTCCAGGTGCGGCGGCGCGTCTGCCAACAGCACGACCAGGCGGGTCGTGCCGCTGCCGCGCCAGTCGATGCCGTGCACCGCTTCGTGGAAGGCCTCGTTCATTGCCTCGGGATAGTCGCCGCCGCCATCGGCCCGAAGCGCATCCAGCGCCGCCTGGAAGCCGACCAGGTCGTTCGACAGGTCGTACCGGCGCAGCAGGAAGGCGTCGCCGCGGTCCCGGTAGGCCACCAGGCCCAGGCAAAGGTCCGGGCGGCTCGGCAGGCGCGCCACCTCGCCGGCGATGCTGCCCAGGCTGGCGCGCAGCTTGGCGATCTCGTCGTCCATGGAGCCGGTGGCGTCGACCAGGAACAGCAGGTCCAGCCGCGCACGCGCCGGCTGCGGCGCGGCGTCGAGCACCACTTCCACCGCGCTTTTCTGGCCGAGCTCGAGAACACCCTCGGCCTGCCGGCCGTCCTTGCGCACCGCCAGCCGATAGCGGGCATCGCCGTGTGGATCGAACGCGCGCGGATGCAGCCAGGCACGGCCGGCGCTGTCGGTGCGGGCCCACATGGCCGCCCCACCCGCGCCGCGCACCGCGACCTCGGCGTCAGGCACGGCCTCCCCGGCGGGGGTGCGCACCTGCAGCAGGTAGCGCTCGCGCACGTCGCGGGCGCGGTGCGGCACCTCGACGTGCTTGCGCAGAAACTGCAGGTAGGCCGAGAAGTCGGCGTTGTCGTCCACCATCCCCGCGGTGACCTGTTCTGCCTCCTGTCGCTGGCGCGGCGCCGGCCGTGGTGGCTCGGGCGCGAAGGCCGGCGCTGCGCGCTTGACCAGCGGGGCAGCGGCGAGGGCGGCTTCGCTGGCTGGTGCGTCGCCGGCGCGTGCGGCGTCGCGCATGGCATCGCCGGGCGTGCCGGCGGACTGGCCCGGGGCCCATCCCGGAACTTCGACCGCCTGCACCGGGCGCATGCAGTTGCCGGCCGATGGCGCCTCGAAGTTCGGCGCTGTCTGCCGCGGCCCTGGCGCGGGCCATGGCATCGCTGCAGCGTCTCGCGACGGCGCCGGCCGGCGTGTGCCGGCCGGCGCGATGGGCTCCGCGGCGCCGCAGACGGCAAACAAGCAGTGGGCGAACAGCAGCGCCACGGCAGCGCGGCGCGGCGCGCCGCGCAGGGAAAGACGGGTTCTCATGGGCAAGGCCTTCCTTGGGTTGTGGATGCCTCCTGATACGGGCCGTTCGGGCCGTCGGGGTTCGCCGCGTGGCATATTTTCGGGACCGGACTAACCCCGAACGCGGGCCCGGCCCGTATCAGCTGAGGTGAGAATCCATCGATGCTCGAACCCGACGCCGCCATCGCTGCCCTGCATGAAGCCATGCCGGACGAGGCGTTGATGCGCGCCTTCGCGGACGGCGACAGCCGCGCCTTCGACGTCCTGTACGGCCGCAACGAGGGCGCGCTTTACCGGTTCGTGCGGCGGCTGCTGGGTGCGCGCTTCTCGGCCGAGGCGGACGAGGTGTTCCAGGAGACCTGGTTTCGCATCGTCGCCGCGCGCGAGAGCTTTGTGCCGCAGGGCGCGCGCTGGCGCACCTGGGCCTTCACCATTGCCCACAACCTGGCAATGGACCGGCTGCGCACGAGCGGGCGCGAGGTCGCCAATGCCGCAAGCCACGGGGACGACGACGCCGACGGCGCTGCGCACGGCCTTGGCCGAGTTCGACGTCCAGGCCGCGGCAACGATGCCGCCCATCCACCCGCGGAAGACGTCGCGTTCTGGCGCGCTGCCGGCCGGCGCCTGCTGCATTGCCTGGACGAACTGCCCGACGACCAGCGCGCGGCGTTCCTGCTGCACAACGACGAGGGCCTGCCGGTGGAGGCGATCGCGCAGGCGCAGCAGGTCAACTTCGAGACGGTGCGCAGCCGGCTGCGCTACGGCCTGAAGAAGCTGCGCGTCTGCATGGCGCGCTACCTCCAGGTCATGGAGCCGGGCGCATGACCGCGAAGGATCCGAACCTGAACGCCACGCCGCACGGCGATGGACCCGACCCGCAGCTGTATGACCCGCTGCTCAAGCAGGCCCTCGCCCAGGCGCCCGATCGTAACCTGCTGCCCGACTGGCGTGTGCGCCAGGCCGTGCTCGACCATGCGCACGAGGCCGTGTCGGACGCGGAGGCGCTGCTGGCCGCCAGCCGTACGCGCACCAACTGGCAAGCGCTCGGCACGTGGTGGCGTGGCGGCGGCGGCAAGCGCAGGGGCGCCGGTCGGATGCCGTGGAGCGCGGCGCTGGCCACGGTGGTCGTCGGCGTATTGGTGACGCTGCTTTGGAACCGCGAGCCGCTGCCGGACGCACGCCTCGACGCCGAGCCGCCAGCGCGCGGCGCCCCGCCGCAGGACAAGCGGCAGGCGCCGCGCACGGAGTTCACGCCGGCGGACTCGCGCGAGCCGCCCGGACCCGCCACTGCACCGCCCGCGGCCGCGCCGCAGCCGGCACCGGATGCCGACCGGTCGAGGACGGAGCGGGACGCGGCCGCCGAGCGCGAGCGTCCGATCCATCCGTCGCCGCAAGCACCGGCACCGGCACCGGCACCAGCGCCAGCACCAGCACCAGCACCAGCATCGCCATCGCCATCGCCATCGCCATCGCCATCGCCGCTGCGCCCCTCGGGCGAGCCGGGGCCGTCTATTCAGCCGATGCCGTCACCCGAGTCGACGTCCGACGCCCAGTCGCTCAGTCCCTCGCAGATGCAGCGGCTGGCGCAGGCGCAATCGCCGATGGCGGCGCCACCGCGCGCTGCGGCCTTGCCCGAGGCGGTGCCCGCGCCGATCGCCGCGCCGCCTTCGGCCGCGTCCCAGCCGGCCACGGCGGCGAGCGAAAACGCCGCTGCGGCGGCCACCGTAAAGGATTCGGCCGCCGCAGCCGCAGCCGCAGCCGCGGCGGCAGCAGGCCCGCCAGCGCCTGCCGGAAGCCCGCCCGCCGCGCCCGCACCCCCGCGCTACCCGTCGCAGTCGCGCTATACGGCCATTCGCATTGCCAACGTGTCCGGCCAGGTCCGGGTGGTGCCCCGCGCGGACGTCGGCGACCTGGGTGGGCTGATCGACACGGCGGCGGCACAGGCGCCGGGCAGCGATCCGCTGCGCGAACTGCCCCAGTGGCGCGTGGTGCTCGAAGGCAAGGGGGAGATGTTGGCCGTGCTGGAAGTCGGACGCAGCCAGCTGCGCTGGACCGAGGGGGCTGGCGCGCCTGTCACGAGCAGCCCGCCGCCGGCGGTGCTCGAAGCCCTGCACGTGGCCTTGCGCGAGGCGGTCAAGGCGCCGCCGCCGCGGCGGCCGCGCAAGTAGCGCCGCGCCTCAGGCGTTCTTGAAATCGGGTGCGCGCTTGTTCAGGAAGGCGTCCATGCCTTCCTTCTGGTCGGCGGTCGCGAACAGCGCGTGGAACAGGCGCCGCTCGAACGCAATGCCGTCCGACAGGCCGCTTTCGAAAGCGCGGTTGACCGATTCCTTGGCCGCCATGACCGAGATCTGCGAATAGCCGGCGATCATCAGCGCCGCGCCCAATGCCTCGTCGGCGAGCTTGTCCAGCGGCACCACACGGCTGACCAGGCCGGCGCGCTCGGCCTCCTGCGCATCCATCATGCGGCCGGTGAGCACCATGTCCATGGCCTTGCTCTTGCCCACCGCCAGCGGCAGGCGCTGCGTGCCGCCGGCGCCGGGAATCACGCCGATCTTGATCTCGGGCTGGCCGAACCTGGCGTTGTCGGCGGCGATGATGAAGTCGCACATCATCGCCAGCTCGCAGCCGCCGCCCAGCGCAAAGCCGCTCACGGCGGCGATCACCGGCTTGCGCACCTGGCGGATGGTTTCCCAGTTGCGGCTGATGAAGTTGCCCTTGTAGGCATCCAGGAAGGTGTACTTGGCCATGGCCGAGATGTCGGCGCCGGCAGCGAACGCCTTCTCGCTGCCGGTGATGATCATGCAGCCGATGGCCTCGTCGGCGTCGAAGGCCAGCAGCGCCTGGCCCAGCTCGGTCATGAGCTTGTCGTTGAGCGCGTTGAGCGCCTTCGGGCGGTTGAGCGTGACGATGCCGACCTTGCCGGCTTCGGTGCGTACTTCAATGGTTTCGTAGCTCATCTTCAGCGTCTCTCGGTTGGGTCTCAGGTCTTGGCGGGATGCGCGTCGCCGAGCCAGCGCGACAGCCGCTTGGCGTCGTGCACGGCCAGGCGCCAGGTGGTGGCGTTGGCCGGCAGTTGCAGCGGCAGGCGCAGAAGCCGGCGGTCGCGCGACACGAGCGCGGTGATTTTCCTCGTCTGCGCGCCGAGGTAGAGCGCGAGGTCATCCAGCTTCGTGATGCGCCAGGCCTGCGGTGGCTGCCCACGGCCGGCCGGCAGCTCGATGCCCAGCCATTCGTCGTTGGCGGCAAGGCCGGCCTTCTCGGCGGCGCCGCCGCGCAGGACCACCTTGACCTGCACGATGCCGTTGGCCTCTGCCACGCGCAGACCCAGCTGCTGGGCCCGCTGCGCCGGCTCGTCCAGCGCTGCCACGCCGTGCGCGATCAGTATCTTCTCGAGCGGCAGCTCGGCGGTGCCGTGCACCCACCTGGCCAACTCCGGCGCGAAGGAGCGGCCGGCCACCTCGCGCAGGGCCGCGGCGATCTCGTCCTCGCTCACCGGGCCGCCGTTGCCGCTTTGCGTCCACAGGTGGCGCATCACGTCGTCGAGCGAGCCCTTGCCTTCGGCCCTGAGCGTCAGGTCGAGGCACAGGGCCACCAGCGCGCCCTTGGTGTAGTAGCTGACCGTGAGGTTGGGCGTCTGCTCGTCCTGGCGGTAATACTTGACCCACGCGTCGAAGCTGGCCTGCGCCACCGACTGAACGTGGCGGCCGGGGGTCTGCTGCACCTGGTTGATGGTCTTGCCGATCAGGCGCAGGTAGGTGGCGTCGTCGATGCGGTTGGCGCGGCGCAGCAGCAGGTCGTCGTAGTAGCTGGTGAAGCCTTCGAAGAACCACAGCAGGCGCGTGTAGTTCTCCGCGCCGTAGTCGTAGCGCGCGAACTCGGCCGGTCGCAGGCGTTTGACGTTCCAGGTGTGGAAATACTCGTGGCTGATCAGGCCCAGCAGGGTGGTGTAGCCCTCGGGCGTGCGCGACTCGCCGATGCGCGGCAGGTCGCGCCGGGCGCAGATCAGCGCGGTGCTGTGGCGGTGCTCCAGCCCGCCATAGCCGTCGTCGACGGCGTTGAGCAGGAACAGGTAGCGGTCGTGCGGCGGCTTGGGCCCGCCGCGCCGGCCCACGCGCTCGCCGTGCCACATCCGCATCTGCGCTTCGCAGATGGCGCGGGCGTCGGCCAGCAGGCGCGCGCCGTCGAAAGTAGGCGCGGCGCCGGCCACGACGAAGCGATGCGGCACCCCGCAAGCCTCGAAGGTGCCGCTCCAGAAAGCGCCCATCTCGACCGGGCTGTCGGCCAATTCGTCGTAGCCGTCCGCGTTGTAGCTGCCGAAGCCCTGCCGATCCACCTTGACGGGCGTGAGCGCGGTGGCGCACGACCAGCGCGGCCCGCCGGCAGGCGCCGCAGGTGCCACGATCTCGAGCAGATGCGGCGCGTCGGTCTGGCCCTCCACGCGCAGACAAAGGCTGGTGGCGTTGAAGAAGCCGCGGGCGTCGTCGAGCCAGGCGGTGCGCACGGAGTTGTCGTGCGCGCAGACTTGCCAGCTCAGCTCCAGCGGCTGGCCCGGCGTGCAGCCGACCTGCCAGGTGGCTTTGTCCAGTTGCACCGGAACGAGCGCGCGGCGTCCCTGCCGGGCGCGCAGCTGCTGCAGGTCCTTGGCGAACTCGCGCACCAGGTAGCTGCCGGGGATCCACACCGGCAGCGACAGCCGCTGCAGCGCGGCGGGTTCGGCGACGCGCAGGGTGACTTCGAAAAGGTGGGCGTGCCTGTCGGCGCAGGCCACCCGGTAGGCGATCGGGGCGGAGCCGGCGGCCATCACTTCTTGATGGCGGCGAGCTTCTGTTCCACCTGGTCGGCCGGCACCGCCCCGGGCACGCGCGAACCGTCGGCAAAGATCAGCGTGGGCGTGCCGGAGATGTTGTACTTGCGTCCGAACGCGACGTTGCGCGCCAGCGCGGCGGTGTCGCAACCGGAGGCGGCGGCGCCAGGCTTGACCTGCGACAGCATCCAGTCGTTCCAGGTCTTGTCCTTGTCCTTGCTGCACCAGATGTCGCGCGACTTGGCCTGCGAGTCCGGCCCGAGCACCGGGTACAGGAACAGGTAGACGGTGAGGTTGTCGACCTTCTGCAGGTCTTGCTCGAACCGCTTGCAGTAGCCGCAGTTCGGGTCGGCGAACACCGCCAGCTTGCGCTCGCCGTTGCCGCGCACCATCTTGAACGCGTCCTGCAGCGGCAGCTTGTCGAAGGCCACTTCGTTGAGCTTGTCCATGCGCTCCTGTGTCAGGTTGCGCCTGGCCTTGGTGTCGATCAGCTCGCCTTGCAGCAGGTAGTTGCCGTCGCCGTCGGTGTAGTACAGGTCGGAGCCGTTGATGCGCACCTCGTACAGGCTGTCGATGGGCGTCTTGCGCACTTCGTCGATCTTCTGGAACTGCGGAAAGCGTGCCCCCAGGTTCTTGCGGATCTCGGCTTCGCCGGCGTTGGCGGCAATGGCGGCGAAGGTGGCGACGCAGGCCAGCGCGGCGGCCAGCAATCGGGGAGTTCTCATGACTTGTCTCTCAGGGGGCGGGAAAGCGTTGCTGATCGGAATCGGAGGCGCCCGGCGACAGGCCCATGGCCTGGCGGGCCACCCAGGCCTTGAGGAGGCGGGTGCGGTTGAAGCTGCGCATGCCCCAGTTGCGCAGGCGCGGCAGGGGGTCGGCGTCATGCGCGAAGAGTTGCTGCAGCCCGTCGGTGGCCAGGCTCATGGCGAGCACGTCGCCGCGGCGGGCGCGTTCGTAGCGGCGCAGCAGGCGCTGGTCGGCGACGCTGCGCCAATGCTCGCGCCGGCCCAGGATGTCGGCCAGCGCCCGGGCATCGGCCAGTCCGAGGTTCAGGCCCTGGCCGGCGAGGGGATGCACGGTGTGGGCGGCGTCGCCGGCGAGCACCCAGCTGTCTTGCGGCTCGCCGGGCATCTGGCCGGTCCAGTTGTCGGCGACGGCGCGCTGCAGCGGCCAGGCGGCGCGTTCGCCCACTGGGGTGAGCTGGCCCAGCGCGTCGCCGCAGGCCTCGCGCACGGCCGCGGCGAAGGCCGGGCCGTCGAGGGCCAGCAGTTGCGGCGCGCGCATCTGCTCGACCGACCAGACCAGCGCGACGCCGCGCCCGCCGATGCCGCCCAGCGGCAGCAGCGCCAGCACCTCGCCGCGGTCGTTGAACCACTGCCGCGCCACTTCCTCGTGCGGCCGCTCGGCCTCGAAGCGCGCGGCAATGGCCTGCTGCGCGTAGCGGGTGACCTGGTAGCGCACGCCCAGCGCCTCGCGGGTGGCGCTGGCACGGCCCTCGCACACGACGGTCAGGGGCGCCGGCACCGGGGCTGCCACCACGTCGACCAACGGCTGGAAGCGCACGGCGTCGGCCAGGCGCTGCTCGAGCGCGGGCACGTCGGCGATCCAGGCCAGCGCGGGCACTTTCTGCTGCGGCGCGCTGAAGCGCACGCAGCCGTCGTCGTCGCCGTGAACCTGCATCTCGCGCACGGGGGTGACGTGGGCGCTGTCCGGCCAGGCGCGCAGCGATTCGAGCAGCTGGCGCGAGGCACTGTTGAGGGCGTAGGCGCGAATGTCCTCGCGCGCGCGGGCCTGCGGATCGGGCGGCGGTGCGACCAGGGCGACACGCAACCTGGCGCCGGCCAGTTGCAGCGCGAGTGCGTGGCCGACGATGCCGGCGCCACGAATGCAGACCTCGGGGGGAAGAGCCATCGGCCCATTGTAGGGAGTCGGCCACAGGCGCCGGGCGCGATCATGGACAATCTCCAGCCTTTGCTCGAGGACTCCCGTGAACGCTGCCGAATTCGATCTCCAGGCCACGATTGCGCGGCTTTTCGTCTATCCCATCAAGTCGTGTGCCGGCGTCGAGGTGCGAGAGAGCCTGCTGATCGAGTCCGGTCTCGAATTCGACCGCGCCTGGATGGTGGTGGACGAGGCCGGCGAGTTCGTCACGCAGCGGGATCTGCCGCGCATGGCGCTGATCCGCCCGACCATGAAGTACAGCGAGATGGTGCTGCGCGCCCCCGGCATGCTGGCGCTGCACATCGCATTCGACCGCGTCGAGGCGCCGATGCGCGTGCGCGTGTGGAAGGACGAGGTGGCCGCCTACGACATGGGCGACGTCGCGGCCCAGTGGTTCAGCGACTTCCTGTCGGAGCCGGGCAAGCCGCAGCGCCTGCGGCTGGTGCGCTTCGACCCGGAGCACAAGCGGCTGGCCAGCCGCAAGTGGACCGGCGACGCCGAGGCGCCGGTCGAGTTCGCCGACGGCTACCCGTTGCTGGTGCTCAGCCAGGCGTCGCTGGACGGCCTGAACCAGCGGCTCGCGGCGGCCGGCCACGCGGCGGTGGGCATCGAGCGCTTCCGGCCCAACATCGTGCTGGCGGGCATCGAGGCGCATGACGAGGACCGGGTGGACGAGCTGCGCTTGCAGGACGCGGACGGTGAGGTGCGCCTGCGCCCGGTCAAGCCATGCACGCGCTGTCCCATTCCCGACATCGATCCGGCCACCGCCACGCGCAGTCCCGAAGTCGGCGACATGCTGCGCACCTACCGCGCCGACGCCCGGGTCGACGGCGCCATCACCTTCGGCATGAACGCGATCGTGCTCGATGGCGTCGAGCGCAGCCTGGCCGTCGGCCAGGCGGTGGGGGCGAACCTGCGCTTCGAATAGGCGCAGTCGGCGCCGGGCGGGGCAGGGCGCCTAAAATCGCGGGCTTCCCCTAGAAACACCTGAAAGAACCGCCATGAGCCTGCAGTGCGGCATCGTCGGCCTGCCCAACGTCGGCAAGTCCACCCTCTTCAACGCCCTGACCAAGGCCGGCATCGCGGCGGAGAACTACCCCTTCTGCACCATCGAGCCCAACGTGGGCGTGGTCGAGGTGCCCGACCCGCGGCTGGCGCAGCTGGCCGAAATCGTCAAGCCCGAGCGGATCGTGCCGGCCATCGTCGAATTCGTCGACATCGCCGGCCTGGTCGCCGGCGCCAGCCAGGGCGAGGGCCTGGGCAACCAGTTCCTGGCGCACATCCGCGAGACGGATGCCATCGTCAACGTGGTGCGCTGCTTCGAGGACCCGAACGTGATCCACGTGGCCGGCAAGGTCGACCCCATCGCCGACATCGAGGTGATCCAGACCGAGCTGTGCCTGGCCGACCTGGGCACGGTCGAGAAGGCCGTGACCCGCTACACCAAGGCGGCCAAGAGCGGCAACGACAAGGAAGCGGCCGCCATGATCAAGCTGCTGGCGCCGGTGCAGGCGGCGCTGGACGAGGCGCG
Organism: Variovorax sp.; assembly: GCF_035634955.1. Classification (GTDB taxonomy): domain Bacteria; phylum Pseudomonadota; class Gammaproteobacteria; order Burkholderiales; family Burkholderiaceae_C; genus Variovorax. The sequence goes on from NZ_DASQBZ010000016.1 coordinate 138,868, forward strand.
GCCGGTGCGCTCGCTGGGGCTGTCGAAGGACGATCTGGCGCTGCTCAAGCCGCTGGGCCTGATCACCGCCAAGCCGGCGATGTTCGTGGGCAACGTGAGCGAAGACGGCTTCGAGAACAACCCGCTGCTGGACCGCCTGGTCGAGTTCGCCGGCAAGCAGGGCGCGCCGGTGGTCGCCATCTGCGCCAAGATCGAGGCCGAGATGGCCGACATGGACGACGAGGACAAGAAAATGTTCCTCGCGGAGATCGGCCAGGACGAGCCGGGCCTGAACCGCCTGGTGCGCGCCGCCTTCAAGCTGCTGGGCCTGCAGACCTACTTCACCGCCGGCGTCAAGGAAGTGCGTGCCTGGACCATCCGCATCGGCGACACCGGGCCGCAGGCCGCCGGGGTCATCCACGGCGACTTCGAGCGCGGCTTCATCCGCGCCCAGACCATCGCCTTCGACGACTACATCGCCTGCAATGGCGAGCAGGGCGCCAAGGACGCGGGCAAGATGCGCTCCGAAGGCAAGGAATACGTCGTCAAGGACGGCGACGTCATGAACTTCCTGTTCAACGTCTGAGTCCGCAGGCGGCAGCGCTTGGCCGACGGGCGCGGCCGGGCATCGGTGGCGGCGCCATTGGCGGCCGCACCATGCGCCTGGCGCCGGCTGCGCGCATTTCGTCGCATGGCCGGACGGCGATGCGCCGCTTCGCCTACAAAGCGGTCTGTGCCACGGACGTCCTTCGGCGTCCGGCCAACCGGAAAGCACCGCCCGAATGATCACCGTCCACCACCTGAACAACTCGCGCTCGCAGCGCGTGCTCTGGCTGCTCGAGGAACTCGAGGTGCCGTACGACCTGGTGCGCTACCAGCGCGATCCCCGCACCATGCTCGCGCCGCCGGAGCTCAAGGCGGTTCACCCGCTGGGCAAGGCCCCGGTGGTGGTGCTCGACGACGGCCGGGTGCTGGCCGAATCGGGCGCGATCCTCGAGACGCTGGTCGAGGGCTTCGACCAGGCTGGCCGGCTGGCGCCGGCGCCGGGAACGCCCGCGGCCACGCGCTACCGCTACTGGATGCACTATGCCGAGGGCTCGGCCATGCCGCCGCTGCTGCTCAAGCTGGTGTTCGACCGGGTGGAAAAAGGCCCCATGCCGTTCTTCGTGCGGCCCATCGCGCGCGGCATTGCCGGCAAGGCCCGCAGCAGCTTCATCGGCCCGCAGTTGCGCACGCACCTGGACTTCATGGAAGGCGAACTGGCGAAAGGCCCCTGGTTCGCCGGCGACGAGTTCAGCGCCGCCGACATCCAGATGAGCTTTCCGGTGGAGGCGGCGCGGGCCCGCGGTGGACTGGACGAAACCCGGCCACGCCTGATGGACTGGCTGGCGCGCATTCACGCCCGGCCGGCCTATGCCAAGGCACAGGCGCGTGGCGGGCCATCCACGCCGGCGAGCTGATCAGCCGCGATTGCCGGCGGACGCCGCTGCGGGCGGGATCGCGGCCGCCGGCGCGGCCAGCGGGTCGTGCCGGGCGCAGGCGGCCAGCCATTGCGCGGGCGGCATCTGCATCGTTGCCGCGCGCATGGCCGACTTGATGCCGGCCACGCCCTTGGCCGGATAGCCACCGATGGTGCGGGCGATGGCCTGCGCACGGGCGACGACGTCGTCGTCGGGCACCACCTCGGTCGCCAGGCCGAGGCGCAGCAGTTCGGATGCGGGCACCCGCTCGCCCATCAGGCACAGGCGGGCGGCGACCGCCTCGCAGTGCCGCAGCGCGAGCCAGGCGGCGTTGCGCGGCGCCGCCATGCCGATGGCGATCTCGCCGACCTGCAGGAAGGCCGATTGGCCGCACACCATCACGTCGCCGGCCAGTGCGAGCGCGGCGCCTCCGTTGATCGCGAAGCGCTCCAGCGCCACCACCCAGGCCTTGCGGCTGCCCAGCAGGCGGGTGTGCACGGAATCCCACAGAGACGGAAAGCGCGCCACCCACTCGGGTGCGGGCTGCTCGCCGAAGGCCTTCAGGTCGAGGCCGGAGCAGAACGCGGCGTTCGCCCCGCGCAGGACGACCGCGCGCACGTCGTCATTGCGCTCGAGTGCTTCCAGCGCCTCGTCCATGGCCTGGGCCAACGTGCCTTCAATGGCGTTGCGGCGTTCCGGGCGGTTCAGGACCAGTTCGGCCCAGCCTTCGTGCAGATGGGTGAGTACGGCAGACATTGGCAATTGTTCCTTTCAGGCGCGGGCCTGATTCTGCGGCGGCGTACCGACGACGCCGTCGGCGCGCAGCCTGTTGATCTCGTCGTCGGCGTAACCGGCTTCGCGCAGCACATCTTCGGTGTGCGCGCCCAACGGCGGCACGGCCGGCGCGCGGGGCGCACCCGCGGCGTCCGAGAAGCGGAACGGCAAGCCCGGCAACGTCACCTCGCCGCCCATGCCGTCGCCCACGGGCTGGAACAGCCCCAGCGCCTGCACGTCGGCGCTGGCCATGACCTGCGCATAGTCGCGCACCACGCCCACCACCACCTGGTGGCGCTCCAGGAGTGCCTGCGCTTGCGCGCCGGTGTAGCCACCCAGCGCCTCCTGCAGCGCGCCGATCAACTCGGTACGGTGCTTGACGCGGGCGTTGTTGTCGACGAAGCGCGGATCGGTTGCGAGCTGGGGCCGGTCGATCGCCTGGCACAGCCGCCGCCAATGGTCCTGCAGATAGGCCGACAGCACGATGTGGCCGTCGAGCACGCCGATGACGTCCGCTGCGGGCGCCACCAGCTGCTGGGCGTTGCCGGTGCGCGGCGGCTGCCGGCCGGTGAGCTGGTATTCGGCCAGCAGTTGCGACTGCATGACGATGGCCGAGGCCAGCAGCGAGGTCTGGATGGTCTCGCCCCGGCCGGTGCGGGCGCGCCGCACCAGAGCCGCCAGGATCGCGTTGGCGGTGCACACCGCGGTGCTCGCGTCCGCCACCGGGAAGCCGGCCTTGAGCGGGCCGCCGCCGCGCTCGCCGGTGACGGACATCATGCCGCTCTCGGCCTGCGCCGCGATATCCAGGCCCGGCCGCGTGCGCGACGGCCCGTCGGTGCCGAAGCCCGATATCGAGACGTGAATCAGCTCGGGCTTTTCCGCGCGCAGGCTCGCCGCGTCGAGGCCGATCGCCTCCATGACGCCGGCGCGCACGTTCTGCAGGACCACGTCGGCCGACAGCGCGAGGCGGCGCGCCACGGCCAGCCCTTCGGGCCGGCGCAGGTCCAGCACCAGCGAGCGCTTGCCGCGGTTGTAGGCCAGGAACAGGCCGCTGCGCCATCCGGTGGCCTCGCTTACGCCGAAGTGGCGGCCGTTGTCGCCATGGGCGCTTTCGATCTTCACCACGTCGGCGCCCAGGTCGGCCAGCGTCTGCGTGGCACCGGGCCCGGCGATGAACTGCCCGAACTCGACCACTTTCACGCCGGCCAGCGGCCGGTCGTCCTGCGCAGTTGCCGGCGTGCCGTTCATGCTCATTGCGACGCCTTCACGCCGGCGGTGTGGGCCACCTCGGTCCAGCGCTTCATCTCGCCGGCCAGCAGCGTGCCGAATTCGTCGGCGCTGCCGCCGGCCGGGCTCAGGCCCAGGCCTCCGACCGCGTCGATCACTTCCTTGCTCTTGAGCACGCGGTTGGCAGCGGCATTGATCTTGTCCAGCACGGGCTTGGGCGTGCGGGCCGGCGCCATCAGGCCGAGGAAGCTGGCGGCGTCCAGGTCCTTCACGCCGGACTCGCGCGCCGTCGGCAGGTTCGGCAGGCCGGGCGCGCGCGTTGCGCCCGGCGTGACGATGCCGGTGAGCTTGCCTTCGCGGATCATGGTGGTGGTGATGCCGGCCACGTCGAACATGAGCGGCACCTCGCCCGCCATGACCGCTTGCGCCGCGCCGGCGGAACCCTTGTAGGGCACGTGCGCCAGGCGCAGCTTGTAGTGCTGGGCCAGCAGTTCGCCCCACAGTTGGGTGAGCGAGCCGGCGCCCGGGCTGGAATAGAGCACCGGGTTGCTCTGGTTGCGGATCCATTCGATCAGCCCGGGCAGGTCCTTGGCCGGCACCTTCGGGTTGGCGGCCACCAGGATGGGCATCCAGGTCAGGTTGACCACGGGCGTCAGGTCGCGCAGGGGCTCGTACGGGCTCTGGATGCCGGTGGCGCTGTTGGTGACCAGTTGCGCTGCAACGAGCACAAGGGTATAGCCGTCGGCAGGCTGGTTCACCACGTAGCCGGTGCCGATGGTGGCGGAGGCGCCCGGCTTGTTCTCGACGATAACCGGCTGGCCGAGTTCGGCCGACAAGCCCTTGCCGACGACGCGCGCCACCGAGTCCGTCGGACCGCCCGGCGTGTAGGGCACCACGATCTTGATCGGGCGGCTCGGAAATTCGCCCTGCGCCATCGCCATCGGCACGAGGGCCAGCGATGCCAGGACGGTGGCGAGCAGCTTCAAAGTCTTCATGTCTTGTCTCCTTGGTTTACTGGGTCGGTGTCGCCGGGTTTCGTGGCCGGCGGATTCAGCGCCGACTGCGTCGCGCCGCCGCGGCCGGCCGCCTGGCCGTTTCGACACCGGGCGGCGCTTGCGCGGCCTCGGCCGGCGGCATGTCATGGGCGGCCAGGCGCGTGCGCACCTGCGGCGAAATCGGGGCGGCCAGCGCGCCGCTGACCATGTCGATGAGGTTCTCGATGGCCCGATGCAGGTCGAACCCTCGCTGTGCCTTGCTGCGGCGCGGGCCCATGCGCTCGAAGTCGGCCAGGCTGAACATGACGAAGCTGACGCCGGCCAGGTAGCGCTGGCGCAGCAGCAGCTCGGGCATGTCGGGCAAGGCGCGCTGCAGCAACTCGTAGATGCGGCGAAAGCCGCGGTCTTCCTCTTCGCGCGTCGAGGCGGCCAGGTCGGTGTCGGGGTGGACCTGTGCGGCGGCCAGGAACCGGTTGTAGGTGTTGCCGCTGCCGGTGAGCATCTTCGACGCCAGCGGCCAGACGATGGCTTCGACCAGGGCCCGCAGATCGCCATGGCGCCCGCCGCTGAAGAGCTGGTCGATGTAGTCGTTGCGCAGCTCGTTGACCTCGCGCATGCCGCTTTGCAGGATGGCCTGGATCAGCGCCTCCTTGGAGCCGAAGTGATAGTGCAGCGCGGAGTTGTTGCGCTGGCCGGCCTCGCGGGCGATCTCGCGCATGGACACCCCATCGATGCCTTTCTCGGCGAACAGGCGCTGCGCCGTTGCGAGCAGCACGTCGGCGCTGTCGGGCGCTGCCGGCTGGGCGGGTGCGGCGCTCTGGCGCCGAAGCTTGCCTGGAACACCAGGGTTGCTGGACATGTCGCGTGTCTCCTAGCGTGCGTGGCCTTGCGTGACGGCCTTGCCGCGCAGCTGCGCGGCGTCCGTCGTCGCCATTCTGGAACCCGTAAAACTCTAAGTCAAGTGATTTACACGTCGTAAAGCAAGTGATTTAATCAGGACTTCCCCCAACCAGAGACAACGAGGTTCGAGCATGTCCACATCCCACTTGCAGGAGACGGCACCGCAAGCCCGTGCCGGCGCGACGCACGAGGTGTTCAACCAGCCCGCCGCCTATGGCGGCTACAACTTCTTCGAGCGGGACACGGTGCTGCGCGAGGCGCTGGCGCGCGAACAGGCCGGGTGGGCCGCGCCGCGGCTGCAGGACTTCGCGCAGGAACTGGGCGATCCGGACATGCTGCGCCATGGCTACCTGGCCAACCGCCACGTGCCAGAGCTGCAGACGCATGACAACTTCGGCCACCGCATCAACGAGATCCACCTGCATTCGTCGTGGCATGAACTGATGCGCCTGGCCCGCCGCCACGAAGTGCATTCGCTGCCCTGGCGCGAGCCGCGCACCGGCGCGCACGTGGCGCGCGCCGGCATGAGCATGCTGATGGCGCAGGTGGAAAGCGGCAGCCTTTGCCCGCTGCACATGACCTACGCCGGCGTGCCTGTGCTGCGCAACAACCCCGCGCTCAGCGCGCACTGGGAGCCGCTGCTCACCTCCACCGGCTACGAGCCGCGCTACCAACCGTCGGCACAGAAGGGCGCCGCGCTCATCGGCATGGCCATGACCGAGAAGCAGGGTGGCTCCGATCTGCGCGCCAACACCACCATCGCGCAGCCGACCGCCGAGGCCGGCGTGTACGCCATCACCGGCCACAAGTGGTTCTATTCGGCGCCGATGTCGGACTGCTTCCTCACCGTGGCGCAGGTGGCCGACCAGCCGGGCCGCATCTCCTGCTTCCTGGTGCCGTTCTGGCTGCCCGACGGCACGCGCAATCGTTTCTCGATCATGCGGCTCAAGGACAAGCTGGGCAACCGGTCCAATCCGTCGAGCGAGATCGAATACAACGGCACGCTGGCCTGGCTGGTGGGCGAGGAGGGCCGCGGCATCCGCACCATCATCGAGATGGTCAACCTCACGCGCCTGGGTTGCGCGTCGATCTCCACCGGCATCATCCGCCAGACCCTGTTCCGTGCGCTGCACCACGCGCAGCAGCGCTCGGCCTTCGGCGCCAAGCTGGTCGACAAGCCGCTGATGAGCAACGTGCTGGCCGACCTGGCCCTCGAATCCGAAGCCGCCACCCAGCTGTTCATGCGCCTGGCCGGCAGCGTGGATCGCGGCGCCGCGGGCGACGCCGCCGAGAAGCGCTTCTCGCGCGTGGTCACGGCCATCACCAAGTACTGGCTCGCCAAGCGGGCCAGTCCCAGCACCTTCGAGGCGCTGGAATGCCACGGCGGCTATGGCTACATCGAGGACTCGTACATGCCGCGCTTCTACCGCGAGGCGCCGGTGCAGAGCATCTGGGAGGGCAGCGGCAACGTGATCTGCCTGGACGTGCTGCGCGCCATCGACCACGACCCCGAGGTGCTCGAGCCCGTATTCGCCGAACTCGACCTCGCGCGTGGCCAGAACGCCCACCTGGACCGTGCCGTCGACTGGCTGCGCAGTGCCACCGCCGATCGCACGCAGATGGAGCCGATGGCGCGGCGCATCGTGGAGAAGCTCGCGCTGTCGCTGCAGGCCTCGCTGCTGCTGCGCCACAGTCCTTCGGACGTGAGTGATGCGTTCTGCGCCTCGCGCCTGGGCGGCGACTGGGGCCATGCCTTCGGCACGCTCAACCCGACCGTGCCGTTCGGCAGGATCGTGGCCCGCGCCTGGGGGTAGGCGAGCGTCCGGCTACCTGGGCCAGACGTGCAGCAGCGCGTAGGTCATCGTCACGTAGCGCGCGAACTTTCCGATGGCCATGTAGATGACGCAGGGCCAGAACGACAGCCGCAGCCAGCCGGCCACCGCGCACAGCGGATCGCCCAGCACCGGCAGCCACGCCAGCAGGCAGGCCTTCGGGCCGAGCCGCTCCAGCCACGCGAGCACGCGCAGGTGGTGGCTGGAATGGGCGTACTTGTCCGCCACCTTGTGCGCGCCGTAGCCCATCCACCAGTCGAGCGCGCCGCCGAGCGTGTTGCCGGCGGTCGCCACGAGGATGCCGGGCCACAGCAAATCGGGGTTGAGCGTCACCAGGCCGAACAGCGCGGGTTCGGATCCCAGCGGAAGCAAGGTTGCTGAAACAAAGGCAACGAGGAATAGCGAACTGAGTCCGAACCTCGGCAGCGCCAGCAGCGCCAGAAGGGAGTCGAACCAGTATTCCATGTCGGGCGCAGTATAAGAAGGCGCCGCCATCGGCCTGGCCGGCAGGCCCTAGTGCAAATGGTTTCAGTCCCGGGTCGGGCGGGTCGCTACAATCGTGCCTCATTTTTCAGCAGCCGATGTTTGCGCCGCACCATTCCATGACCCTGCAGATCGGCAGCATTGCGCTGGAGAACCGGCTGTTCGTCGCCCCCATGGCGGGTGTGACGGACCGGCCGTTCCGCATGTTGTGCCGGCGCCTGGGCGCCGGCTATGCGGTCAGCGAGATGGTGACCTCGCGCAAGGACCTGTGGCACACGCTCAAGACGTCGCGCCGCGCCGACCACACCGGCGAGCCGGGCCCGATCGCCGTGCAGATCGCCGGCACCGACGCTGCCATGATGGCCGAGGCCGCGCAGTACAACATCGAGCGGGGCGCGCAGATCATCGACATCAACATGGGCTGCCCGGCCAAGAAGGTCTGCAACAAGTGGGCCGGCTCGGCGCTCATGCGTGACGAGCCGCTGGCCCTGGAGATCGCCCAGGCGGTGGTGCAGGCCGCGGCCCCGCACGGCGTTCCGGTCACGCTCAAGATGCGCACCGGCTGGAGCGTCGACCATCGCAACGCGGTGACGCTCGCGCGCCGCTTCGAGGACGCCGGCGTGCAGATGCTCACGGTGCATGGCCGCACGCGCGAGCAAGGCTACAAGGGCCGGGCCGAATACGACACCATCGCCGCGGTGAAGGCGGCGGTGCGCATTCCGGTCGTGGCCAACGGCGACATCGACAGCCCCGCCAAGGCGCTGGAGGTGCTTCGCGCCACCGGCGCCGACGCCCTCATGATCGGCCGCGCCGCGCAGGGCAGGCCCTGGATCTTTCGCGAGATTGCGCACTTCCTGGCCACGGGCACGCACCGCGCGCCGCCGCTCGTGGGCGAGGTGCGGCGCCTGCTGCTCGACCACCTGCAGGAGCATTACCTGCTCTACGGCGAATTCTCCGGCGTGCGCACCGCGCGCAAGCACATCGGCTGGTACGTGCGCGGCCTGCCCGGCGCGGAGGACTTCCGTGCCCGAATGAACCGCATCGAGGATTGCGACGCGCAATGGCGCGCCGTCGCCGCCTATTTCGACGAACTCGCGCTCGGGCACGATCGCATGCCCGAGCCGCCGTCGTCGTCGGCCAGCGACATCGAGGAAGAAGAGGCGGCGGCCTGAGGCCGCACATCAGAAAAGCAAAGAAGAGCGAACGAAAAAAGCATGAGCAAGAAGCAAATCGAGGACTGCGTACGCAGCTCTCTGGAAGGCTATTTCCGTGACCTGCGCGGCACCGAGCCGGACGGCATGTACGCGATGCTGGTGAACGTGGTGGAGAAGCCGCTGCTGGACATGGTCATGACCCGTGCCGAAGGCAACCAGTCGCGCGCCGCGCAGTGGCTGGGGCTCAACCGCAACACCCTGCGCAAGAAACTGATCGAACACAAGCTTTTGAAATAGCACCCAACAGGCGACGCAAGCACATGGCACTGACCGCACTCATCTCCGTATCCGACAAGACCGGAGTCCTCGAATTCGCACAGGCGCTGCACGCGCTGGGCGTCAACCTCCTGTCTACCGGCGGCACGGCGAAGTTGCTGTCCGACGCCGGGCTGCCGGTCACCGAGGTGGCCGAGCACACCGGCTTCCCGGAGATGCTGGACGGCCGCGTCAAGACGCTGCACCCCAAGATCCACGGCGGGCTGCTGGCGCGGCGCGACGTGCCCGCGCACATGGCCTCGCTCGATACCCACGGCATCGCCACCATCGACCTGCTGGTGGTCAACCTGTATCCGTTCGAGGCGACCGTGGCCAGGCCCGGGTGCACGCTCGAAGACGCGATCGAGAACATCGACATCGGCGGCCCGGCCATGGTGCGCAGCGCGGCCAAGAACTGGAAGGACGTGGCGGTGCTGAGCGACGCGTCGCAGTATCCGCTGGCGCTCGAGGAGCTCAAGGCCCAGGGCCGGCTGAGCGAGAAGACGAAGTTCGCCTTCTCGGTGGCCGCCTTCAACCGCATCTCGGACTACGACGGCGCCATCAGCGACTACCTCTCGGCCGTCGACTTCGAGGCCAGTGCCGGCCAGGCGTCGCCCGTGCGCAAGCCCTTCCCCGGGCAGAGCAACGGCCGCTTCGTCAAGCTGCAGGACCTGCGCTACGGCGAGAACCCGCATCAGCAGGCCGCGTTCTACCGCGACCTCCATCCGGCGCCGGGCTCGCTCGTCACGGCACGGCAACTGCAGGGCAAGGAGCTGTCGTACAACAACATCGCCGACGCCGACGCCGCCTGGGAATGCGTCAAGAGCTTCGACGTGCCGGCCTGCGTCATCGTCAAGCATGCCAACCCGTGCGGCGTGGCCGTGGGCGCAGACGCGGCCGAATCCTATGCCAAGGCGTTCAAGACCGACCCGACCTCGGCCTTCGGCGGCATCATCGCCTTCAACCGCCCGGTGGACGAGGCGGCGGCGCAGGCCGTGAGCAAGCAGTTCGTCGAAGTGCTGATGGCGCCGGGCTTCAGCGCCGAGGCGCTGGCCGTGTTCAAGAGCAAGGCGAACGTGCGCGTTCTGGAAATCGCGCTGCCTCCCGGCGGCGCGACGGCGTGGCAGCGCGGCCTCAACGCGGTGGACGCCAAGCGCATCGGCTCCGGCCTGCTGCTGCAGACTGCGGACAACCACGAGCTGGCGCGCGATGCACTCAAGGTGGTCACGAAGAAGCAGCCCACGCCGCAGCAGCTGGACGACCTGCTGTTCGCCTGGAAGGTGGCCAAGTACGTCAAGAGCAACGCCATCGTCTTCTGCGCCGGCGGCATGACGCTGGGCGTGGGTGCCGGCCAGATGAGCCGCATTGACTCGGCCCGCATCGCCAGCATCAAGGCCGAGCATGCCAAGCTGTCGCTGGCGGGCTCGGCGGTGGCGAGCGACGCGTTCTTCCCATTCCGCGACGGCCTGGACGTGGTGGTCGACCACGGCGCGACCTGCGTGATCCAGCCGGGCGGCTCGATGCGCGACCAGGAAGTGATCGATGCCGCCGACGAGCGCGGCGTGGCGATGGTCTTCACCGGGGTGCGCCACTTTCGACACTGATGTTGCCGCGCGCGGGAAGGCATTCGCCAGCGCGGGTCGCCTTCAGCGTGCAGGGGGCTCCGGCGGGGCTTCGAAGCGGTATTTCAGCTGGAAGGTAACGGCGCCGTACAGGCGGTTCTTCAGCTCCGGCAGGATCGCGACGTTGAGCCCGAAATGGCGGCCTTCCATGGCAGCGGTCGGGATCACGGCCGGGAACCAGCCGCCGTCGCGGTAGTTGGGATAGCCGTCGAAGGCGCCCAGCGCGGCGCCGAGCTTCACGCCCCACACTTCGATGGGCATCCAGTAGGCGCCGACGTAATAGGAGCGTTCGCGATTGCTGTTGCGAAAGCCCCCGGCGGTGAGCGACCAGGTCTGGCTGAGCGGCCACTCGATGCCCAGGCCGGGGTTGGCGTCTGCCAGGTCCGCGTTCCGGTCGAAGTGGTACGAATAGAAGCCCGGGTTGATCCAGACCTGTGACAGCGGCGACAGCGGCAGCTGGGCCTGGCAGGCCAGCGGCGCCAGCAGCGCGAACGCGGCCAGCAGCCGCGAACCCGCGCCGGTCATGCGCGGCCCAGCACCTTGAACACCTCGCGCGCCGCGTCGATCGTCGCGGCGATGTCGGCGTCGCTGTGCGCGGCCGAGACGAATCCGGCTTCGTACAGGGCCGGCGCGATGTAGACGCCGCGCTCGAGCAGGCCGTGGAACAGCGTGTTGAAGCGCGCGCCGTCGCTCTTCATGACGCTGGCGTAGTCCTGCGGCAGGCCGTCGAGCAGGAAGAAGCCGAACATGCCGCCTTCGCTGTCCGCGCAGAAGGGAACGCCCTCGGCCCGCGCCGCGTCCGCGAGGCCGTTGGCGAGGGCGCGCGTCTTTGCTGCCAGCGCGGCATAGAAGCCCGGCTTGGCGATCTCGCGCAAAGTGGCCAGGCCGCAGGCCGTGGCGACCGGGTTGCCCGACAGCGTGCCGGCCTGGTAGACGGGGCCCAGCGGCGCCAGTTGCTCCATGATGGCGCGCGGGCCGCCGAAGGCTGCCAGCGGCATCCCGCCGCCGATCACCTTGCCCAGCACCGTCAGGTCGGGCGTGATGCCCAGCACGCCCTGCGCGCCGGTCAGGCCGACGCGGAAGCCGGTCATCACCTCGTCGAACACCAGCAGCGCGCCGTGCTGCGTGCACAACTCGCGGCAGCGCGCGGCGAACTGGGGCGTGGCGCGCACGAAGTTCATGTTCCCGGCGATCGCCTCGATCATGAGGCAGGCGACGTCGGCGCCGTGGGTGGCGAAGGCCTCTTCCAGCTGCGCGATGTCGTTGTAGCGCAGCACCAGCGTGTGCTGGACCACCTCTGGCGGCACGCCGGCCGAGGTGGGGTTGCCGAAGGTGGCCAGGCCCGAGCCCGCCTTGACCAGCAGTGCGTCTGCGTGGCCGTGGTAGCAGCCCTCGAACTTGATGATCGTCTTGCGCCCGGTGGCGCCGCGCGCCAGGCGCAGCGCGCTCATTGCTGCCTCGGTGCCCGAGCTCACCAGCCGCACCATCTCCATCGACGGCATCAGCGTCAGGATCGCCTCGGCCAGCTCGATCTCGCGCTCGGTGGGCGCGCCGAAGGACAGGCCCTCGCCGACGGCGCGCTGCACCGCCTCGGTCACCGCCGGATGGCCGTGCCCCAGGATCATCGGGCCCCACGAGCCGATGTAGTCGATGTAGCGGCGCTCGGCCGCGTCCCACATGTAGGCGCCCTGGGCGCGGCGGATGAAGCGCGGGGTGCCGCCGACGGCGCGGAAGGCGCGCACGGGCGAATTGACGCCGCCGGGAATGACGGCGCGGGCGCGCTCGAACAACTGGTCGTTGGGGTCTTGTTGACTGCTCATGGATGGGTTCAATGTCGGGTTTCGTGGGGCGGCAGCGCGAAATCGCTGGGGCCTTCGGCGACGCCTTCGCCGGCGTCTTCCTCGTCCGTCTCGGCCTGCGCCCAGAACAGGCGGTCCGGCAGCACGTGGCCCATGCCCGGGCGGAAGCCCGCGTCCAGGCAGCGGTCCATGTAGCTCAGCGCCTCGCTGGTGGCGGCCACCAGGTCGGTGCCGCAGGCCAGCAGGGCGGCGAGGGCGGCCGACAGGGTGTCGCCGGCGCCGGAGAACACGGCTTCGAGCCGCTCGTACTTCTCGCTGGCCAGCACCGCCTGCGGCGAGGCCAGCACGTTGTCGATGTGCTGCTCGGGCAGCACCACGCCGGTGACCAGCGTGTAGGGCACGCCCAGCTCGCCGGCGGCCATGGCGATGTCGCGCGCGCTCGGCCCGCGCTCGCCATTCCAGTCGGGCAGGAGCCAGCGCCGCAGCGTGCTGTGGTTGCCGACCAGCACTGTGGCCTGCGGCAGCACGAGCTCGCGGAAGGCGTCCAGGTAGGCGTCGATGCGGTCCTCTTCCCACCAGGACAGGTTGGGCATGTAGGCCACCACCGGAAGCTCCGGGTAGTCGCTCGTGGTCTGCGCGATCTGCGCCAGGTTCTCCGGCGTGCCGGCGAACCCGATCTTGATCAGCTGCACCGGCACGTCCTCCAGGATGGCGCGCGCCTGCTCGGCCACCGCCTCTTCGTCGAACGGGATGTGGTCGAAGATCTCGGCGCTGTCGCGCACGTAGGCGCCGGTCACCACGGGCAGCATGTGGGCGCCGACCGAGGCGATGGCCAGCGCATCGCCGGCCAGTCCGCCGGCGCCGCTGGGGTCGCTGGCGTTGAAGACCAGCACGCTCGGCGGCACCGCCTGCGACGATTCGGCGGGCTGGTCGTCATGCCCTGGCGCCCCGCTAAGATCGCCCGGGACGCCCGATTCTCCGGTTGGTAGTAAGGAAGTTTTCATGCACCTGAAGAGGCTTGCCGGGATGGTGGCAGATGTGAGACGCATATCACGGGTTTAGCTGTGACGTCTCGATACAATCGTTGCATTCTATGAACAGGGACCGTAAGCTGCGATGAACAACAAGACTTGGATGTGTCTGATTTGCGGGTGGATCTACGACGAATCAGTCGGGGTACCAGAGGATGGCATTTCGCCCGGCACCGCCTGGGCCGACGTGCCTATGAACTGGACCTGTCCTGAGTGCGGCGCTCGCAAGGAAGACTTTGAAATGGTCGAAATCTGAAGCATGGCATAGGGCCACGCTTCCGGCGATCTTCATTTGAAGATCGCTGACATCGAACTGAATGTTTGAGGAGCGTGCCAATGAGCACCAACGGAACCGGCTACAAGGTGCTCGTCGTCGACGACAGCAACACCATTCGCCGCAGCGCCGAGATCTTTCTCAAGCAGGGCGGGCATGAGGTGCTGCTGGCCGAAGACGGTTTCGACGCCCTGTCCAAGGTCAACGACCACAAGCCGGACCTCATCTTCTGCGACATCCTGATGCCGCGCCTCGACGGCTATCAGACCTGCGCCATCATCAAGCGCAACAGCCATTTCTCCAGCGTGCCGGTGGTCATGCTGTCGTCCAAGGACGGCGTGTTCGACAAGGCGCGCGGGCGCATGGTCGGTTCGCAGCAATACCTCACCAAACCCTTCACCAAAGACCAGCTGCTCCAGGCCGTGGAGCAGTTCGGCGTTGCTCAATCGGAAACTCTCTAAATGCCCATCCAGAAAGTCCTCGTGGTGGACGATTCGAAGACGGAACTGGTGTTCCTCAGCGATCTGCTCCAGAAGAACGGCTTCAAGGTCCAGACCGCCGAGAACGCCGACGACGCGATGCGCCGCCTGCGCGAAGACCGTCCCGACCTGATCCTCATGGACGTGGTCATGCCCGGCCAGAACGGCTTCCAGTTGACCCGCGCGATCGCCCGCGATCCGCAGTACGCGAACGTGCCGATCATCCTGTGCACCAGCAAGAACCAGGAAACCGACCGCGTCTGGGGCATGCGCCAGGGCGCGCGCGACTACATCGTCAAGCCGGTCAACGCGACCGAGCTGATGGCCAAGATCAGCGCGCTCAACTGAGCGCGGCTGTCCCACAAGCGCAAACGCCATGGCCAATCGCGACGCACTCCGGGCCTTCCAGGCCCGCCTGGCCAGCCGCCTGCAGGCGGCGCGCAGCGCGGGCGTTTCCGCCTCCTGGCTGGCGGTAGAGGCCGGCGAGGGCCGCTACCTCTTTCCCCTGGGGCATGCCGGCGAGATCTTTCCCTGGGTGCCGCCGCAGCCCGTGCCCTACACCGAGCCGTGGTTTCTCGGCGTGTCCAACCTGCGCGGCGAGTTGTACGGCGTGGTCGAGCTGTCGGCGTTCACCGGTGTCGCCCGGGGCTCGGCGCTGCCCGATGCCGGGCGCGGGCAGGCGCGGCTGGTGGCGCTCAACGAGTTGCTCGAAGTCAACTGCGCCCTGCTGATCGACCGGCTGGTCGGCCTGCGCGGCGCCGAGGCCTTTGTCGACGCCCGGCCGCCGGCCGCCGACGCACCCGCCTGGATGGGCTACGCATTCACCGACGACAGCGGCGTTCAGTGGCAGGAAGTCAACCTGCAGGCGCTTTCCCAGCAACCCCAATTTCTCAGCATCGGCGCCGGCAGCGGCGCGCTTGCACATTCAACCTGAAGGAGCGGCCGTGAGCTCGATCGCCGACAAGTTCAAGAAACTACTGCCCGCCGGACAGGGTGGCGCGACTCTCGCAGCCGGCAATGGTGTGGGCGCCATCGCGCTCGACAACGCCTCGACCCTGCAGGACTTCGATGACCGCGCCACGGTGACGCGCCGCGACGGCCACGCTGCCGCTGGCGCCGAGCCTGCACCGCAGGGCGGGGAAGGGGCCGAGTTGCAGCATGCCGATCCCGCGGCCCAGCCGCAGCCGGCCGAGGGGCCGTCGCCGCTGCCTCCGCGCTCGGACCTGCAGCGCCGCCAGCGCTATCTTTTCATCGCGCTGGCCGCGGTGGTGTTCGTGCTGCTGGTGATCGCCGCCTGGGCCATCATCCGCTCCGACCGCGTCGCCCAGCAGGTGGGTGCCACCGGCCAGGCGCTGATGCAGTCGCAGCGCCTCGCCAAGTCGGTGTCGCAGGCCCTGGTGGGCGACGTCAAGGCCTTCGCCGAAGTGCGCGACAGCGCGACCGACATGGCGCAGCGCGTGCACGGTCTGGCCAGCGGCGACGCCGCCCTCAAGCTCGAGCCGGTGTCCGGCAGCCTGGGCGCCGACATGGGCAAGATCGTCCCGCTGGTCGAACGCGCCGAGGCCAGCGCCAAGTCGGTGCTGGGCCAGCAGAAGATCCTGACGCAGGTGGGCGCCGCGCTGCGCGACATCAACCGCCAGTCGTCGGACCTGCTCGAGATGACCGAAACCGTCGCGGCCTTGAAGGTGCAGCAGAACGCGCCGGTGGCCGAGATCTCCGCGGCCGGCCAGCTGGTCATGCTGACGCAGCGTATCGGCAAGTCGGCCAACGAGTTCCTGACGGTCGAAGGCGTCAGCCCCGACGCCGTGTTCCTGCTGGGCAAGGACCTCAACACCTTCCAGGACGTCGCCCGCGGCCTGCTCGACGGCAACGCCCAGCAGCGCCTGCCGGGCACGCAGGACCGCCAGACGCGCCAGCAGCTCGAGGCGATCCTCAAGACCTATGAACAGACCCGCCAGCAAGCCGGCGGCATCCTGGGCAACCTGCAGGGCCTGGTGACCGCGCGCGAAGCGCAGGCCGCCATCCTGGCCGACAGCGAGCCGCTGCGCCTGTCGCTCGGCGCGCTGCAGGACAAGCTCTCGGAGCAGGCCGGCCTGGGCGCCGGTACCGTGATCGCGCTGTTCCTGCTGTCGCTGGCCGCGCTCGGCCTGGCCGGTGCCATTGCCTATGCGCAGGTGAAGGAAGGCCGCGAACGCGCCTCCTCGGCCGAGCGCGAGCGCGTCGAATCCGACCGCGCACACGAGGAAGTGACCCGCGTCAACGTGGCCAACCAGGCGGCCATTCTCCGGCTGATGAACGAACTGCAGGCAGTGGCCGAGGGCGACCTGACGCAGGAAGCCACCGTGACCGAGGACATCACCGGCGCCATTGCGGACTCGGTGAACTACACCGTGGAAGAACTGCGGCTGCTGGTGGGCAACGTGCAGAACACGGCCACCCGAGTGGCGGCAACGACGGCCCAGGTTGAAAACACCTCGACCGAACTGCTGGCCGCCTCGACCGAGCAGCTGCGCGAGATTCGCGACACCGGCCAGTCGGTGCTGACCATGGCCGAGCGCATCAACAGCGTGTCGGCGCAGGCGCAGGAGTCGGCCACGGTGGCGCGCCAGTCGCTGCAGGCCGCCTCGTCGGGCCTGCAGGCGGTGCAGAACGCCATCGGCGGCATGAACTCCATCCGCGACCAGATCCAGGAGACCTCCAAGCGCATCAAGCGCCTGGGCGAGTCGTCGCAGGAGATCGGCGAAATCACCGAACTGATCTCGGACATTACCGAGCAGACCAACGTGCTGGCACTCAACGCCGCCATCCAGGCAGCGTCCGCTGGTGAAGCCGGCCGCGGCTTCTCGGTGGTGGCCGAGGAAGTGCAGCGACTGGCCGAACGCTCGGCCGACGCCACGCGCCAGATTGCGGCGCTGGTCAAGGCGATTCAGACCGATACCCAGGACGCGGTGGGCGCCATGGAGCGCTCCACGCAAGGGGTGGTGGAAGGGGCCAAGCTCTCCGACAATGCGGGTACCGCCCTGTCGGAGATCGACCGCGTGTCACGACGCCTTGCCGAGCTGATCGAGCAGATCTCGCAATCCGCTTCCCGCGAAGCCAAGTCGGCCAACGTGGTGGCGGCCAACATCCAGCACATCTTCGCGGTGACGGAGCAGACCGGCGACGGCACCCGCACCACCGCCCAGCAGGTGCGTGAACTGTCCCAGATGGCCGACGAGCTTCGCCAGTCGGTAGCCCGCTTCAAGATCGCCTGAACGACGAGCTCCCCAACGTGTCGACCCTCGCCCCCACTGCCCAGGCCGCGCCGAGCGCCGCGGGTGACGCTGAAGACCTCGGGCCATTGGCCTGGGTGCTCGGAGAGATTCAGAAATCCCTCGAGTCGGCGTCCAAGTCGCTGCGCAGGTTCGCCCGAGAGGCCACCGGCACGCCCGACATCGATGCCGGGCCGCTGCGCCTGGTGCGCCAGCAGCTTCACCAGGCGGTGGGCGCGCTGCAGATGGTGGGACATCCGGCGCCGGCACTGGCGCTCGGCGCCATGGAATTCGCGGTGCAGAGCTTCGTGCAGGATCCGCAGCGCTGCACCGAGGAGGCCGTCGCCAGGCTCGACCGCGCCAGCTTCGCGGTCACGGGCTTCCTGCAGGCACTGCTGGGCGGCAAGGCGGTGTCGCCGGTCGCGCTGTTTCCCCAATACCGCGACGTGCTCGAGTTGGTCGGCAATGAACGGGTCCACCCGGCCGACCTCTGGCCGGTGCCGTGGCGCTGGGTCGACGTCAGGCTGGCCAGCACGAAGCCGTCCCTGGTCTACGACCCGGCCGTGCGCGCCCGGTTCGACCGCGAGCTGCTCAAGGTGGTCAAGACGGGCGACGACGCTGCCGCGCGGCGCCTGCACGAAATCTGCGTGGGCCTGTCGGGCGGCGCCGTGGCGGTGCGCGTGCGCAGCTTCTGGGCGCTGGCCGCTGCGTTCTTCGAGGCGCTGGGCCTGTCGCTGACCGCGCCCGACGTCTACGTCAAGCGCGCGGCATCCCGCGTGCTGCTGCAATACACCACGCTTGCCCGCGGCGAGGACGCCGTGTCGGACAGGCTGGCGCAGGACCTGCTGTTCTTCGTGGCACAGGCCGCGCCCGGCCCGCGCGACGAGGCGGCCACGCTGCGCGCCGTGCGCGAGGCCTGGGGCATTGCCGCCGAGCGTCCGGTCGACTACACCAGCGTGCAGTTCGGCCGGTTCGATCCGGTGGTGCTCGCGCAGGCGCGCAAGCGCATCGAGGCGGCCAAGGAAAGCTGGTCGGCACTGTCCGGCGGCGACATCGGCCGGCTGCGCCAGGCGACCGAGAGCTTCGCGCAGCTGACCGAATCGCTGCAGAAGCTCCATCCGGCCAGCCTGCCGATGGCGCAGGCGCTGAACAACGCGGTCGAGGCCTCGCAGCGCAGCGCCCGCGCCCCTTCCACCGAGCTGGCGATGGAGGTGGCCACCTCCGTGCTGTACCTGGAAGCGGCGTTCGAGGACCTCGACCCCAACGACCGCCAGCTGACCGCCCGCACGGTGCAACTGGCAGGCCGCATCGAGCGGGCCCGCGAAGGCGGCCGCTCCGAGCCGCTCGAGCCGTGGATGGAGGACCTGTACCGCCGCGTCAGCGACCGCCAGACCATGGGAACCGTGGTCGACGAGTTGCGCGCGCACCTGAGCGAGCTCGAGAAATCGATGGACCAGTTCTTCCGCCATCCCGGCGAGAAGGAGCACTTGCGCACCGTGCCCGCCCAGCTCATGCAGATGCGCGGCGTGTTCTCGGTGCTCGGCCTGGACCAGGCCTCGCAGGCGGTGCAGCGCATGCGCGACAACGTGGACGCGCTGGCGCTCAATCCGGATGCGGCGGACGAGACCGGTGCCTTCGACACCCTGGGCAACAACCTGGGCGCGCTCGGCTTCCTCATCGACATGCTGGCCTACCAGCCGGCCCTGGCCAAGCGCCTTTTCGTGTTCGACGCGCAAGCCGGCGAACTCAAGCCGTTGATGGGCCGCCAGGCCGAGGCGGAGCCCGCGCGCGCCGAGCCAGCCGTCGAGGCGACGCCGGCGCAGCCGCTCAGCGCCGAAGAGGTGGACGCGCAGATCGCCGCCAAGCTGGCCGAGCTGGCCGAGCTGGCCGGCAAGGGCAAGAAGAAGGACAAGGCCGCCGCCGGCTCGTCCATCGACGATTTCGGCCGCGCCGCCGACAGCTGGAAGGCCAAGATCACCGGCCCGGCGCCGCTCGAGGCGCTGCCCGAGACCTTCGTCACCGAGCTGGCCGAAGACGACCTGCAGAACATCTTCCTGGACGAGGCGCGCGAAGTTGTCGAGAACGGGCTGGTCGCCGTCGGCGAGCTCGAGCATGACGCGAGCGACGTGGGCGAGCTCACCATCCTGCGGCGCGCCTTCCACACCCTCAAGGGCAGTTCGCGCATGGTCGGGCTTACCGACTTCGGCGACGCCGCATGGGCCATGGAGCAGGTGCTCAACACCTGGCTGGCCGACCAGCGGACCGCCACGCCCGAACTGCTGGGCGGCGCCGGAACGGCGCTGCGCGACTTCGGCGCCTGGGTGGAGGCCATTGCCTCGGGCGAGCCGCATTCCTGGCAGGCCGCGCCGTTCAACGACCTGGCGCACGCGCTGAGTAGCGGCCAGATCGCCATTCCGGCGCCGGCGCCCGCCACCGATCCTGAAGTCCTGGCCGCCGCGGCGCGCCAGATCGCCGCCGACGAGGCCGCATTGGCAGACAGCCTGGCCGCGCCGCACGACGCCGTTTCGCACGCGCCGCAGCCGCCCGTATTGCCTGACCTGCCGGAGCTGCCCGAGCTGCCGGATCTCGAGCTGGACACGCCGGCGCCAGCCGCTGCGCCGGTCGCCGAACAATCCGCGCCCGACGCGTTGCTGGAGCCGCTGAACTTCGACCTTGGCCTGGAGCCGGTCGAAACCAACGAGCCCACCCGGTCCGCGCCCGAAGCCGAGCCGGAGGTCCCGCCGGTTTCCGAACTGCTGCAGTTCGAAGCCCAGCCGGACACGCCTGCGGCGTCGAAGGACGACGACGCATTCGGCGACGTGCCGGACCATGGCTTCGCCTCGACCGACTTCCTGATTTTCGACGAGCCCGAGCCGGCGCCTGCCGCGCTGCCGGCGTCGCTGGAGCTCGACGGCGTGTCGATCGACCTGCTGGCGAGCGTCCCGCCGTCCGAAGACCTGGACTTCGCCCCGACGGCGCTCGCCGGCCCGCTCGACTTGCCGGGCACGCCGGCCGCGCCGGCGCACGAGGCCGAATTGCCGCCCCACTGGGCCGCGCCCGCAGCCTTCGTCTCGCATGCGCAGGGCAAGGCCGCGCCTGCCGCAGAGCCGGCGCCACCCGCCGTCGAGACGCCGGCCGACGACACGGTCAAGGTCATCGGCCCGCTGCGCATCGGCATCGCGCTGTACAACGTCTACCTGAACGAGGCCGACGAGTGGTCGCGCCACCTCGCCACCGAAGTGGGCGAGTGGGCCATGGAGCCGGATGCGCGGATCCTTGACTCGACCGTCGCCATGGCGCATTCGCTGGCCGGCAGCTCGGCCACCGTGGGCTTCCATGGGCTTTCCGAGATGGCGCGCCTGTTCGAGGCAGCGCTCGCGCACCTGCAGATGCAGGGCCGCGGCACGCCTGAGCAAGGCGCCGTGCTGGTGCTGGCCGCCGAGGAACTGCGCCGCCTGCTGCACCAGTTCGCCGCCGGCGTGCTCAAGGAGCCGGCACCCGAAACGCTGGACGGCCTGCGGGAACTGGCCAGTGCGCCGGCCCCGGTGTCGACGCCGGCGCCGCTCGAGGCTTTCGACCCGGGCATCCAGCCGCAGCCTCTTGCCGCGGTGGCGCCGACGGGCGCCGACGTGGCGCTCGAAGACGGCGACGATGCCGTCGACGTGGCCGATGCGGTCGACGCCGACCTGTTCCCCATCTTCGAGGAAGAGGCCGCCGAGTTGCTGCCCCAACTGGCCGCTGCCCTGCGCGCCTGGGCCGAAACGCCGAGCGATCTCTCGCAGCGCAACATCACGTTGCGGGCGCTGCACACGCTCAAGGGCAGCGCTCGCCTGGCGGGCGCCATGCGCCTGGGCGAGCGCGCGCACCGGATGGAATCGGCGATCGAGGAGATCGGCGTCGAATCGGTGCCGCGCGAGGCGATCGAGCAGGTGTTCGGCCGCTTCGACGTGCTGCAGGCCGACTTCGACCAGTTGCGCCATGCCGACGGCGCTGCCCAGGCCGAGATTGCCCAGCGCGCCGCCGCGGCCACTGCGGCCGTGCCGAGCGTCACGACGCCGGTGCAGGCATCGCGCCCCGATGAAGGCGGGGCCGACGTAGCGGCCAACGACGCCGCCGAGCCGGCCGAGACCAGGCAGGTGGCGCAGCACGCCGTCCAGGACGGCGCCGAATCGCCGGCCCCGGCCGCGGCTCAGCCCGAAGCGCAGCCTGCGCCACGCCCGGTGGTGGCCCAGCCGGCGCATGCGCCGCTGGCGCCGCTGCGCTCGACGTCCAGCCAGGTGGTGCGCATTCGCACCCACCTGCTCGACCGGCTGCTGGCCCAGACCGGCGAGGTCATCATCACCCGTTCGCGCCTCGAAGGCGAGCTGGGCCAACTGCGTGCCTCGCTGACCGACCTGACCGGCAACCTCGACCGCCTGCGCCAGCAACTGCGCGACATCGAGGTGCAGGCGGAAAGCCAGATGCAGTCGCGCCTGCAGCAAGCCAAGGATTCGCAGCAGTCCTTCGACCCGCTGGAGTTCGACCGCTTCACGCGCGTGCAGGAACTCACCCGCATGATGGCCGAGTCGGTCAACGACGTCGCCACCGTGCAGCGCGCCCTGCAGAAGACCGTCCAAGCGACGGAAGACGACCTCAGCGCCCAGGCCCGCCAGACGCGCGAGCTGCAACGCGGCCTGCTGCGCACGCGCATGGTGGAGTTCGAGGGCATCGCCGACCGGCTCTACCGCGTGGTGCGCCAGGCGTCCAAGGACACTGGCAAGCAGGTGCGGCTGGACATCACCGGCGGCGCCATCGAGATGGACCGCGGCGTGCTCGAGCGCATGACGCCCGCGTTCGAGCATCTGCTGCGCAACTGCGTCGCCCACGGCATCGAGGACGCCAGGGTGCGCGAGGCTGCCGGCAAGGATCCGGCCGGCCTGATCGTGATCGACCTGCACCACGCCGGCAACGACGTGTCGGTGAGCTTCCGCGACGACGGCGCCGGCCTGGACCATGCGCGCATCGCGCGCCGGGCGCAGGCGCTGGGCCTGGTGCCGGCGGGCGAGACGGTCACGCCGGAGCGCGCGGCCGAACTGATCTTCCAGCCGGGCTTCTCCACCGCCGAAGAGGTGTCGGAACTGGCAGGGCGCGGCATCGGCATGGACGTGGTTCGCGCCGACGTGACCGCGCTGGGCGGCCGCATCGAGACCATGACCACCCCCGGAAAGGGAACGGTCTTCAACCTCGTGCTGCCGCTGACTACCGCGGTGACGCACGTGGTCATGATGCGCGCCGGCGAGACGTCCGTGGGCGTCCCGTCGAACCTGGTCGAACTCGTGCAGCGCGTCGGCATGGCTGAACTGGAGCAGGCCTATGCCAGCGGCCGGTTCGGCTTCGGCGGCGAGGAGGTTCCCTTCTACTGGGCCGGCGCCCTGCTGCAATCTTCCAAGCGCAGCGAGCGTGCGCTGGGCCGCGCCAACTCGGTGGTGGTCGTGCGAAGCGCAGCACAGCGCGTGGCACTGCACGTCGACGAAGTGCTCGGCAACCAGGAAGTGGTGGTCAAGAACCTGGGCCCGCAACTGTCGCGGCTGCCCGGCATGGCCGGCATCTCGGTGCTGGCCTCCGGCGCGGTGGCGCTGATCTACAACCCGGTGGCGCTGGCGACCGTGCACGGCGACGCTGCGCGGGCCTTGCAGCAGCCGGCAGCGGCGCCGTCGACTGAAAAGGCGCAGGACACCCGTGCGCCCGAGGCCGATCAGGTGCCGACGCCACCGCTGACCGAACGTGCGCCGGCACGGGTGCCGCTGGTGCTGGTGGTGGACGACTCGATCACGGTGCGCCGCGTCACGCAGCGCCTGCTGCAACGCGAGGGCTACCGCGTCGCACTCGCGGCCGACGGCCTGCAAGCGCTGGAGCGCCTGCAGCAGGAGCGCCCCGCGCTCGTCCTGTCGGACATCGAGATGCCGCGCATGGACGGCTTCGACCTGGCCCGCAACATCCGCGCCGACGAGGCCTTGGCCGACCTGCCGATCGTGATGATCACCTCGCGCATTGCCGAGAAGCACCGCGACCACGCCACCCAGCTGGGCGTGAACCACTACCTTGGCAAGCCGTACTCGGAAGAGGAACTGCTGCGGCTGGTGCGCAACTACACGGCCGCGGCGGAGGCGGAGCTGCCGGCGTAAGCGAGGGGCGATGCTGGCGGCGCGGGTGCGGCACGGCGCCCGTGGCGACCCATCAGTCTTTCTGCTTGTCCTGCGAGCGCACCACGGCATACCGCCGAAGCGTTTGCTCGCGCGCCTGGGCATGGTCGACGATCGGGGCCGGGTAGTCGCGACCGAGCACCAGGCCTGCAGCCTCCAGTTCCACCGGCGGCGCGGTCCACGGCGCATGGATGGCGTTGTCGGGCAACCTGGCCAGTTGCGGCAGGTAGCGGCGGATGAAGCGCCCTTCGGGATCGAAGCGCTGGCTCTGCGTGACGGGGTTGAAGATGCGGAACCACGGCTGCGCATCGCAGCCGCTGGAACTGGCCCATTGCCAGCCGCCGTTGTTGCTCGCCAGCTCGTAGTCGTTCAGGTGCTGGGCAAAGTAGGCCTCGCCGCGGCGCCAGTCGAGGCCCAGGTCCTTGCACAGGAAGCTGGCCACCACCATGCGCAACCGGTTGTGCATGTAGCCGGACTGGTTGATCTGCGCCATGGCCGCGTCCACCAGCGGGTAGCCGGTGCGGCCTTCGCACCAGGCGGCGAACAGGCCGTCGGCGTGCTTGCCGTGGTGCCAAGCGATCTTGTCGTACTCCGGCCGGAAGCTCTTGCCATCCGCCACGTCGGGCCGGTGCCACAACACCTGGAAGTAGAACTCGCGCCAGATCAGCTCGCTCAGCCACGTGGCGGCCCCGGCATTGCCGGCAAGGGCCAGGCGATGCGCCACGCCGGCCAGTTCCCGGATCGAGACGGTGCCGAAGCGCAGGTGCACGCTCAGATAGCTCGGGCCGCGCCGGGCAGGGTAGTCGCGCAGCTGGTCGTACTGGTCGATGTGCCGGTCGAAGAACTCCTCGAACAGCCGGCCGCCGCCGCTGGCGCCGGTGGGCAGGTCGAGCGCCGCGAGGTTGGTCGTCTCGAAGCCCAGCGCCTGCAGCGCAGGCAGGGGCGACTCGGCGTCGGCCGGCGGCGGCGCCAGCGCGTCGAGGTAGCGCTCGACCGGGTAGGGCTTGAGGTAGAACTCGTCCACCTTGGCCAGCCAGGCGCGCTTGTAGGGGGTGAACACGGCGAACGGCTGGCCGGCCCGGGTCAGGACCTCGTCGCGCTCGAAGATGGCGCGGTCCTTGTGCAGGTGCAGCATTGCGCCGGTGTCGGCCAGCGCGCCGCGCACGTGGTTGTCGCGGGCGACCGCCTGCGGCTCGTCGTCGCGGTTGGCGAACACGGCCTGCACGTCCAGCGCCCGGGCCAGCCGCGCGATCTCGTCGCGGGCGGCGGCATGCCGGACGATCAGGCCGCCGCCGCGCTCGCGCAGCACGGCATCGAGCTCGGCCAGGCTGGCGTGGATGAATTCCACCCGCCGGTCGGCGCGCGGCAGGCCGTCCAGCAGTTCCTCGTCGAACACGAAGGCGCAGAACACCGCACGGCAGCTGCGCAGGGCGTGGTAGAGGGCGGCGTTGTCGGCCAGCCGCAGGTCGCGGCGGAACCACATGAGCCCGCGCGGGTAGGTCTTGTCGACGGCCAGTAAAATCGGCGGCATGTCCACCGATTCTGCCCCCATCAATCTGACGCATCACTTTCTGATTGCGATGCCGGGCATGCGGGACGAGACATTCGGCCGCAGCGTCGTTTACCTGTGCGAGCACAGCGAACGCGGCGCGCTCGGTCTGGTCATCAACAAGCCCAGCGACATCAATCTGCGTGCCCTGTTCGAGAAAGTGGAGCTCCCCACGGACCGCACCCAGATCGGCGATTCGCCGGTGTTCCAGGGCGGCCCGGTCAAGACCGAGCGCGGCTTCGTCCTGCACGAGCCGATGTTCGCCGACCCGCCGGACAACACCGAGCCGGTCTACGCCTCGACCATGACCATCCCCGGCGGCCTGGAGCTCACCACCTCCAAGGACGTGCTCGAGGCGATGGCAGCCGGCGGCGGCCCGCGCAAGGTGCTGGTCTCGCTGGGCTATTCCGCCTGGGGCGAGGGCCAGCTCGAATCCGAACTGGCCGAGAACAGCTGGCTGACGGTGGACGCCGACCCGGCCGTCATCTTCGATACCCCGGTGGAGCAGCGCTACGACAAGGCGCTGCTGCTGCTTGGCCTGCAAGCCTGGACGCTGTCGCCCGACGCGGGCCATGCATGAAGGCGTGAACGCGGCGCCCCCCGGTCCGAACGCGGTACCGGTGCGGCTGCAATCCTTCCTGGCCTTCGATTTCGGCACTCGCCGCACGGGCGTGGCCAGTGGCAACCGGCTGCTGTCCCATGCCACGCCGCAGGCCACGATCGCCGCGGCCGGCAGCGACGAGCGATTCGCCCGGGTGGCCGAGCGCATCCGCGAATGGCAGCCCGACGCCCTGGTCGTCGGCGTGCCGCGCCATCCGGACGGGGCGCCCCACGACAACACGCGCGCGGCTGAACGCTTCGCGCGGCAACTGCGCGGCCGCTTCGGCCTGCCGGTGTACGAGGTGGACGAGCGCTACAGCACCACCGAGGCGCTGGCCGGCGGCGCGCGCGATCCCGATGCGGCCTCGGCCTGCATCATCCTGGAACAGTTCCTGAGGAGTTTGGCGTGAAACCTGTGGTTCCCGATGCGGAAGCGCTCTATGTCGAGCTGGCACGCGGCGTGAAGTCGCTGCTGCGCCCCGACACCCGCCTGGTGGGAGTGGCGTCGGGTGGCGCCTGGCTGGCCGAGCGGCTGCAGCCCGAGCTCGGCCTGGCCGGCGCCCCCGGCATCATCTCGTCGGCCTTGCACCGCGACGATTTCGCCCGGCGCGGCATGGCCGCCAGCGTGCAGACGGCGCTGCCGTTCGAAGTCGACGGCGCCGACATCCTGCTGCTCGACGACGTGCTCTACACCGGGCGTACCATCCGCGCCGTGCTCAACGAGTTGTTCGACTTCGGCCGACCCGCCGCGGTGCGGCTGGGCGTGCTGGTCGACCGGGGCGGGCGCCAGCTGCCGATCGCCGCGGACTACGCGGCGGCGCACCTGGCGCTGCCGCCCGGCCAGTCGCTGGCCCTCGACCGCGATGCCCAGGGCGGCTTCGCGCTCAAGATCGAATCCGCGCAGGGAGACTGACGCCGTGCTCTACAAGCGCAACCCCCAGCTCAACAAGAACGGCGAACTGGTCCACCTGCTGTCGATCGAAGGCCTGCCCAAGGCCATCCTGACGCAGATCCTGGACACGGCCGCCAGCTTCACCAGCGTGAGCGACCGCGAGGTCAAGAAGGTGCCGCTGCTGCGCGGCAAGAGCGTGTTCAACCTGTTCTTCGAGAACTCGACGCGCACCCGCACCACCTTCGAGATCGCGGCCAAGCGGCTGTCGGCCGACGTCATCAACCTGGACATCGCGCGCTCCTCGACCGCCAAGGGCGAGTCGCTGCTCGACACCATCGCCAACCTGAGCGCGATGGCGGCGGACCTGTTCGTGGTCCGCCACAGCGAGTCCGGCGCGCCCTACCTCATCGCGCAGCACGTCGCGCCGCACGTGCACGTGGTCAACGCGGGCGACGGGCGGCACTCGCACCCGACGCAGGGCCTGCTCGACATGTTCACCATCCGCCACTACAAGAAGGACTTTTCCAATCTCACCGTGGCGATCGTGGGCGACGTGCTGCACTCGCGCGTGGCCCGCTCCGACATCCACGCACTGACCACCCTGGGCTGCGCCGAGGTGCGCGTGGTCGGCCCCAAGACGCTGGTGCCGGCCGACATGGCGCCCATGGGCGTGCGGGTGTGCCACACGCTGGAAGAGGGCATCAAGGATTGCGACGTCGTGATCATGCTGCGCCTTCAGAACGAGCGCATGAGCGGCGCGCTGCTGCCCTCGTCGCAGGAATTCTTCAAGACATTCGGCCTCACGCCCGAGAAGCTGCAACTGGCCCGGCCCGATGCCATCGTCATGCACCCGGGCCCGATCAACCGGGGCGTCGAGATCGACTCGGCGGTGGTCGACGGCCGCCAGAGCGTGATCCTGCCGCAGGTCACCTTCGGCATCGCGGTGCGCATGGCGGTGATGAGCATCGTCGCCGGGAACGAAGCATGAACATACTCATTCGCAACGGCCGCGTCGTCGACCCGGCCTCGGGTCTCGACGCGCAGGCCGACGTCGCCATCGCCGATGGCCTGGTCGCCGGCGTCAAGGACATTCCCGCGGACTTCCAGCCGCAGCGCACGCTCGACGCGGCCGGCTGCATCGTCGCCCCCGGCTTCGTCGACCTCCAGGCCAGGCTGCGCGAGCCCGGCTACGAGCACGAAGGCATGCTCGACAGCGAACTGGCCGCGGCGGTCGCCGGCGGCGTCACGAGCCTGGTGTGCCCGCCCGACACCGATCCGGTGCTCGACGAGCCGGGCCTGGTCGAGATGCTCACCTACCGCGCCGAGAAGCTCAGGCTCGCCCGCCTGTTCCCGCTCGGAGCCATCACGCGCGGCCTGGCCGGCGAGGTGCTGACCGAGATGGCCGAGCTGACCGAGGCCGGCTGCGTCGGCTTCGCGCAGGCCGAGGTGCCGCTGACCAGCACGCTGGTGCTGCAGCGCGCGCTGCAGTACGCCAGCACCTTCGGCTACACGCTGTGGCTGCGTCCGCAGGACAGCGACCTGGGCAAGGGCGTGGTGGCCAGCGGCCCGCTGGCCACGCGGCTGGGCCTGTCGGGCATTCCGGTGGCCGCCGAGACCATTGCCATCTTCACCCTGATCGAGCTGATGCGCTCCACCGGGGCCAGGGTGCACCTTTGCCGCCTGTCCAGCGCGGCCGGCGTGGCGCTGGTGCGCGCGGCCAAGGCCGAAGGCCTGCCGCTGAGCTGCGACGTGAGCATCAATTCGCTGCACCTGACCGACGTCGACATCGGCTATTTCGACAGCCGCGCGCGCCTGTCGCCGCCGCTGCGCCAGCAGCGCGACCGCGATGCCTTGTCCGCCGCCCTGGCCGACGGCACCATCGACGTCCTCGTGTCCGACCACACGCCGGTGGAAACCGACGCCAAGACACTGCCCTTCGCCGAAAGCGAGGTCGGAGCCACCGGCCTGGAGCTGCTGTTGCCGCTGGCGCTGCAGTGGGGCGAGCAAAGCGGCGCCGGCTTGCGCCGCGCGCTCGAGGTGATCAGCGCCGCCCCTGCGCGGCTGCTCGCCGGCAAGGCCGGCACCGGCCGGCTGGCGGCCGGCGAGGCGGCGGACATCTGCATCTTCGATCCGCAAGCGGAATGGCAGGTGCAGCCGCAGGCGCTGCGCAGCCAGGGCAAGCACACGCCCTTTGCCGAGTACGCGATGCGCGGGCGCGCACGCACGACGCTCGTCGGCGGACGCGTGGTCTACGAGGCATGACCACCAGCGCCTGGCGTGCCGCCCGGGCCGCCAGGCAAACCATCGGACACTGTCCGTCGCCGCAATGCTGAGTCCGTTCATCGTCCTGTGGCGCCTGCTGCGCGCGGTCGTCCATGCGCTGCGCGGCTGGCGCATCATCACCTTCCGCTTCCCGAAGCAGACGCCCGACCAGCGCGCCGACGAGGTCGAGCGCTGGTCGCGCCGCATGCTCGAGATATTCGGCGTCGAGCCGATCGTGCAGGGCACGCCGCCGTCCGCCGGCCCGGTCCTGCTGCTGGTCAACCACCTGTCCTGGCTGGACATCCTGGTCATTCATTCGGCGCGCCACGTCCGGTTCGTGGCCAAGTCGGACATCCGGGGCTGGCCGGTGATCGGCACCCTCGCGAGCGGCGCGGGCACGCTCTACATCGAGCGCGAGCGGCGCCGCGATGCCATGCGCGTGGTGCACCACATGGCCGACGCGCTGCGCGCGGGCGACATCGTGGCGGTGTTTCCCGAAGGCACCACGGGTGACGGGCTCGGCCTGCTGCCCTTCCATGCCAACTTGCTGCAGGCGGCGATCTCGGCCGGCGCGCCGGTCCAGCCGGCCGCGCTGCGGTTCGCCGACCGCGCCACCGGCGAGACCAGCTTCGCGCCGCGCTACATCGACGACGACACCTTGCTTGCCTCGGTCTGGCGCACGCTGTGCGCGCCGCCGCTGGCGGCCCACCTGTGCTTCGGCGACATCCAGGAGTCGCACGGCCGGGAGCGCCGGTCCTGGGCGGGGACGCTGCACGAGCAAGTTGATGCACTGCGCGTCCGCACCACGCAGGGCGAGCCGGCGCGCGGCCTGGCCGAGCCATGAATGATCGGCACGCGCCCGTGGCCGATGACCCATCCGGCGCCGAACTGCTGGCGACCTTCATCCGGCAGCATCCCCGCCTGTTCGTCCTGACCGGCGCCGGGGTGAGCACCGAGTCGGGCATTCCGGACTACCGCGATGCGCAGGGTGACTGGAAGCGGCCGGAACCAGTGCGCTACCAGGCCTTCATGGACAGCGAGGCCGTGCGGCGGCGCTACTGGGCGCGCAGCCTCATCGGCTGGCCGGTGATGGCCAATGCCCGGCCCGGCCCGGCGCACCTTGCGCTGGCGCAACTCGAGGCCATGGGCCGCGTGCACCAATTGCTCACGCAGAACGTGGACGGCCTGCACCGCGCCGCCGGCAGCCGCGCCCCGATCGAGCTGCACGGCCGCATCGACACCGTCTGCTGCACCGCCTGCGGCCAGCGCACGCCGAGGGCCCAGCTGCAGGAGCGTCTGCTCGCGCTCAACCCGCGTTGGGCGGCGCTGCAGGCGCACGCCGCGCCCGACGGGGATGCCGACCTGGACGGGCTGGACTTCTCCAGCGTCGAGGTGCCGGCCTGCGCCCGCTGCGGCGGCGTGCTCAAGCCCGACGTGGTGTTCTTCGGCGAAAGCGTGCCCCCGCAACGGGTGGCGGACGCCCGCGCCGCGCTCGCACAAGCTGACGCGATGCTCGTCGTCGGCTCGTCGCTGATGGTCTATTCCGGCTTTCGGTTCGCCCAGGCCGCCGCCGCTGCCGGCTTGCCGCTGGCCGCGCTCAACATGGGCCGCACGCGCGCCGATGACCTGCTTGCACTGAAGGTGCAGGCCCCTGCCGGCGCGACGCTGGCGCATGTCGTGGCGCGCCTCCAGGGCGGCGCCGCGGCGCCGGACCCGTCGCGTCCGTCGGCTTGAACTGACATTCCCTGAATCCGTCTGCCGACATCTCCCTCACCGCGCGCCGCTAGAGTCGAACTGCATTTTTCACGTTGTCATGCCTGCTGCGCCAAAGACCTTCAAGACCACCTTCGCCCTTGTGCTGTTCCTGGCCATGGCGAGCCCCGTGCTGCACGCCCTCGTCGCCGGACGGCAAGCCGAGGCCGGGCCGGTGCAGACGCCCGTGGCCGCGCGCGCCAGGGATGCTGGCGAGCCCGCCGACCTGCGCGGCCGGGACGCTGACGGCAATGGCGTGCGGGACGATGTGGATGCCTTCATCGCGCAGCGCTACGGGCGCGACGCCGACATGCGCAGCGCGGCGCTGTCGATGGCGCGCGCGTTGCAGGATGTGCTGGCGCTGGACCTGTCGCAGGTGGCGCATACCGCGCCAATGGCCGAGCGCGAAGTGGCATTGATGTCCTGCGTGATCCTCGCGCTCGGGCCGCAACGGCGCGCCGATGCCGAGGAGATGATCGACCGCATCGCTGCGCGGACCTACGACACGAGCGCGCGCTTCCAGCAGCGCGAGGCATTCCGCGTGCAGGCTTCCGACGCCAACTTCAGTGCGGACGCGCCATGCGCGCCGACGGTCGTCACTGCCGGCTTGACGCCGGGCTGAGGCCGGGCACGGCCCGGGGCGCGGGTGGGATGGCCTGGTGCCCCCGACAGGAATCGAACCTGTATCTGAGTCTTAGGAGGACCCCGTTCTATCCATTGAACTACAGGGACGGCAGGTACGGGACTTTATCAGCTTGCGGCGGCGGCCCTCCGCGTCCCGGGCGCCAGCTCAGCCCAGGTAGCGCTTCTCCCACCAGCTGAAGATCACGTCGCGCAGTTGGCGGGCCTGGTCCTGGCCGTAATACTGCTGCAGGCCGAAAGACGACAGAACTTCGCATTCGGCCCCGTCGAGCAGCACGTCGTGCGCCCGCTCCACGATCGGCACGTTGACGAACTCGGCGCGGTAGCCGGGGTCGCGCCGCAGTGCCCGATCGACCTTGATCTGCGGCTGGCGGAACTGCGCGGGCGTGCGCTGCGTGGCCCATTCCGGAACGGCGGGCACTTCGGCCAGATCGCGCTCGGACGCCTGGTAAATCTCGATCTTCAAGGGCTTGAGCGCGAAATTGCTCGTTCGCATGACGTCGGCGCCGCAGACGTTGGGCACCGCAAGCACGTCCATCAGCGCCAGCAGTTCGACATGGTCGCCGGCCCTGGAGGTCTGCCGCTCGATGCGGCCGCGCGTGCCCTCGATCACCGTGTTCATGAACAGGTTGAACGAGTCGTGCACGTCGTCGGGCGTCAGGCCGTACTCGCGCTGCGCCTCGGACTGGATGTCGTGGCAGTTGGTGTGCCGTGCGAACCCATAGGCCGACTCGTACAGGTTGGCGCTGCAGCGCGGGAACATGACGTCGTTGCAGCGTACCGTGTCGGCCAGCAGGTACATCATGGCGCGCTCGCGCGGCGGCGCCGACCACAGGAAGTCGCCCGGGCCAGGGTTGAAGCCGTGCAGCGTGCGCGTGCGGCCGACGTGCATGAACTCCTTGTAGTCGTGCAGGTTGAAGCAGTTGAAGTCGGCGCATTGGCCGCCCTCGACCTGTTCGATGCGCAGCACCTGACCCTGCTTGAGTTCGACCGCCTTGCCGGTGCCCGGTTCGATGATGTGCGACCAGAGCAGTTCGCGCGCGGTCGACAGGCCGCTCGGAGCGGGTCTCGCCGGTGCCGGCGGCAGGGCCGAGGGCACGCCTTCCTTCAATTCGCGCAGGGCTCTGCGGGCGAGCCCCTGCAGGTCGGACGCATCGCCGGCGGCGATGCAGCGGGCCAGGAGTTCGTGTTGCTGCTGGTTCAGGCGCAATTGGAGTTTCGTGTCGGGCATGGGTGCGCTTCGGGGGTTCCGGTGTACGTGATGGTGCAATCAGGTATGCAAGATGCCTGCCACTTCGGCACTGAATGGCGCCTTGCTGGAGTACCTGGAATGGTGCGGCGGCTGCACGTCGACGGGGCGCCGTGGCGCGCACAGGTCGGGATTCCGGGACGTCCGTAGCCAATACGGTGCGTGCGATGGGGCTCGCGGCGGCACGGGCCCTGGCGCGTTTTTCGCATACACGACGTCGACTGCAGGAATACCTGCGCTGTGTACAGACGCTTCATGACATCCCCCGCCGCTGCCACTATTGAACCGAGCAAGGCCGAACTGGCCTACCTTGCCCTGAAGCACGCCGTCATCGAGCAGGCGCTCACGCCCGGCACCCGGCTGCCCGAGGACGTGCTGGCCACGCACCTGGGCGTCAGCCGCACGCTGGTGCGCGAAGCGCTGGCGCGGCTGGCCGCCGAAGGCTTGGTGGAGGCGGGGCGCAAGCGCACCGCGACCGTGGCGCAGCCCTCGCGTGCCGAGGCTCAAAGCGTGTTCGAGGCGCGGGCCTGCCTCGAACAGGAGGTGGTGCGCCGCGTCATCGAGCGCTGGACGCCTGCCATGGGGGCTGTTCTCGAGGGGCATGTGCGCACGGAAGAACAGGCCGCCAGAACGCAGCTGCCACCGGTATGCGCGCGGCTGGCCGGCGAGTTCCACATCCGGCTGGCGGCGCTGGCCGGCAACCCGGTGATCGAGCGGTACCTGTCGGAACTGGTGTCCCGCTGCTCGCTGATCCTGGCCATCTACGGCAACGTGCATCACTCGCAGTGCGGCATCGACGAGCACAAGGCCCTGATCGAGGCGTTCCGTCGCCGCGACGAAAGCACCGCCCGTCGACTCATGGCCACGCACCTGTCCAGCGTGCAGGAGCGGGCGCTGATGCCCGAGAAGAAGCCGCTGGGCGAGGACCTGGGCGGCATCCTGGCCCGCTACGCCGGCGCAGCCGTCTCCGGGGCGGCGCCCCGCGAACGCACGCGATCGCGCCGCTGACGGGCGCCGCGCCGGTGCCACGCATTTTTTTCCGTTCCTTCTCCTTTCCTCACCACGACTCGCAAAAAGGTAGTCCCATGACACGCAACTCCTCCTGGAATCGCCGCCGCTTCCTCGGCACGACGCTCGCCTCCGCCGTGGGCGGCAGCCTGGCGGCGCCGGCCCTGCTGGGCGCCACCGCGGCGCGGGCCAGCACCGACCTGACCGTCGGCCTGATCTACGTGGGTCCGCGCGACGACTTCGGCTGGAACCAGGCCCACGCGGTCGCCGCCCAGGCGCTGCGGGCCGTGCCGGGCGTCAAGGTGGTCGAGGAAGAGAACGTTCCTGAGACCGTGGCGGTGCGCAAGACCATGGAAGGCATGATCCGCAGCGACGGGGCCTCGCTCGTGTTCGGCACCTCCTTCGGCTACTTCGATCCTTTCATGGTCGACATGGCCAGGAAATACCCGAAGGTCGAGTTCCGCCATCCGACGTCGCTGTGGTCGCCCGACAAGCACCCGATGAACCTGGGCGGCTATTTCTGCTATCTGGACCAGGCCCACTACATCAACGGCATCGCCGCCGGCCTGTCGAGCAAGAACGGCAAGATCGGCTACGTGGCGGCCAAGCCGATCGCGATCGTGCTGCGCAACATCAATTCGTTCGCGCTCGGCGTGCGCCGGGTGAACCCGACAGCCCAGGTGCAACTCGTCATCACCGGCGAATGGTCGATGCCGGTGCGCGAGGCCGAAGCCACCAACGCGTTGATCAG
Organism: Variovorax sp.; assembly: GCF_035634955.1. Taxonomy (GTDB): domain Bacteria; phylum Pseudomonadota; class Gammaproteobacteria; order Burkholderiales; family Burkholderiaceae_C; genus Variovorax. The sequence goes on from NZ_DASQBZ010000016.1 coordinate 173,330, forward strand.
CGCCGGCAACGATGTCATCGCCTGCCACGTGGACAGCCCCAAGGTGGTGATCGAGACGGCGGAAAAGGCCGGCGTGAAGACGTGCGGGCACAACGCCTCGCAGGCCCGGCTGGCGCCCAAGGGCTTCATCACCGGTGCCGAGAACAAGTGGGAGACGGTCTACAAGGCCTTCGCCGCCGACCTCGCCGCCGGCAAGAAGCTGCCCAACCAGTTCTTCGGCGGCTACGACAAGGACATGGTGGCGAGCACGGCGTTCGGCGCCGGCGCGACCGACAAGGCGCGCAACGCCGCCGAGGCCGCCATCGCCGAACTCAAGGCCGGCAAGCCGATCTGGACCGGCCCGGTCAAGAGCAACGCCGGCAAGGTGGTGCTGGACAAGGGCTATGACAACTACGACCCGGTCCTCGAGAAGATGGATTGGCTGATCGAAGGCGTGAACGGCACGCTGGGCTGAGCGAGCGCCGGCCGGAGTTCCGTGCTTCGGCCGCTAACGGCGCCGCCGGCCGACAAATGCCGCGATATACAGGGTAAGTGTGGATTTCTTCACTGCGCCAAAACGGCCGACTCAGCGCACACTCGGCGCATGCTCAAGGCGGTCCTGCTCCTCCTCTCCGGTCTCCTGTCGATCGGACTGGTCTACTTCCTCGGCGCCTGGGTTCTGCTGGCGCTGTTCGCGGTCCTCGCCTGCGCCTTCCGGTTCTCGACCGGCCCCGCACCGGCCGAGCCGGAGCGCGAAGGCGACGGCCAGACCGGCTACACCGGCATGACGGCCACCTTCTAGGTCCGCCGGGCCAGCGCCTCCGCTAGCGAATGGCCTCGCGCTGGGCGACCGACCGGGCGTCGGCGCTCCACACCTGCAAGAGAAAGTCGTCTTCCTCGTGCCGCGCCAGCCGGTGCAGGCCAAGGTTCTCCAGCAACGCGTGAACGCTCTGCGTGGCAAGGCGCCGCTGAGGAAAATCGATTCGCCAGTCGCAGGCCAGCAGCGTACCGTCCGCGGCCAGCGACCCTGCACAACGCTGCGCAAGCACCGCCATCGCATCGGCATCCAGGAAATACCCCAGTTCGCTCAGCACGATCAGGTCGAACGGACCGGACGCGCCGGGCCAGTCGTCCGGCAGGCGGTGCCGCTCGACGCGGACCCCGGGCAGTGACGCGGTACGAGTGCGCGTCACTTCCACAGCCCGCGCGCTGAAGTCGGCCGCCAGCAGCGCCTGGCAGCGTGGCGCCAGTTCGGCTGTCAGCGCGCCGGCGCCGCAACCCGGTTCGTAAGCATTGCGATAGCGCGGCCGCGGCAGCGAAGCCAGCAGCAGAGCCCGCTTGCGTTGTTCGTACCAGCGGTCGTCCAGGCCGTAAGGGTCGTCGTTCGCACCATACAGGCCTTCGAAGTAGGCCTGCATCGGTGCGTCTTCGGGTCGCCCGGGCGGGTTCGGCATGGCGGCCTCAGCCGAAGAAGATCTCGAACGGGCGGGCCACGCGGGCCAGCGCCGCATGCGTCAGGGTAGGGCCCCTGCCGGTCGACGGGTCGGGCGTCAGCTGGCTGCGAAAGGCGCGCAACGCCGCGCGCTTTCGACTCAGCGTGGACACCGGCAGCGGAAGCCGGTGCGCGCGCTGCCACGGGATCCGGGCATCGCCCGGCTGAGCCCAATGCCAGCCCCACACCGGCGTCTCGAACAGGCGCGCGCCGTTGCGCGCGGTGGCCCAGGCGCAGGCGTGGCCGGTGGCTTCGTGGTCGGGGTGGCCGTCCAGGCGCCAGGTGGTGAACACCACGTCCTGCGGATCGAGCAGTTCCCGCAGGCGTTCGGCCAGGCGGTCGTGGCAATGCGCCAGAGCGCCGTCCGGCTCCCCCAGGCGCACGATGGACACCAGCGGCGTGCCGCGAGCGGCGGGGTCTTGCGCCGGCGCATCTGTTTCCGCCTGGTCGGTGAGCAGTGCCAGGGCGTGGGCCGACTCCAGGGGCCGTTCGCGCTCCAGGCGCGTCCGCGGCCACAGCGTCGAGCCCGGATGGCTGGCGGTGCCGTCGGTGACAGCCACCACGCACATGGGGCGCCCGAGGCGGGCCAGTTCGGCGATCAGGCCGCCGCACGCCAGCACTTCGTCATCCGGGTGCGGGGCGACGATCACGGCACGGCACTCGGGGGGAACCAACGATTCGGCGGTGCACGCGGCCGCGCCCTGCAGCAGATGCGAATCCAGCCACTGCGATTCGGGCGTGCCGCCTTCGGCCCGGATCATCCGGCCGCCGACGTCCATGGGGCGTTTCACAGTCGGCATGCGGACAACTCCTTGTCTTGCAGGACGCGGCCGCCCAGGGCGGCCAAGTCGCGTTCGGCATGGCTTTGGCGCAGGAACACCGGCAGGTCGGCCATGGCGCGGGCGAACCGCGCGTCCCGGCACAAGGGGGCCGCGCCAAGCGCACGTCCGGCATGGCGCACGACGGTCTCGGCCGCATGCTCGACCGCCAGGCGCGCCCGCAAGGCGAGTACGTGCGCATCGTCCCGCGGATGCGCGTCGATCCAGGCGGCGGCCTCGCGCAGGAGGGCGGCGCCGGCGCTCAATGCGACGTCGATCGCGCCCAGGTGGGCGCAGCGGTGCCCGTCGGGCTGGGCCCCCGCATTCGCATACGCCAGGCGCGCCAGGCCGGCGGCGCCGCCCCACCAGCACGCGGCAATGCCGGCACCGCCGTGCCAGAACCCCGGCCGGGCCACGTAGTCGCCCGGGGCGCCAAGGCTGCGCGCCGGCGCGCCGTCGAAATGCACGTCGACGCTGGCGGTGGCTGCCATGCCTACGGCCTGCCAGCCATCGCCGCTGATGCGTACGCCCGGCGCGTCGAGCGCCACGGTGGCCAGGCACGGCTCGCCGGCGGCATTCCAGCCGCTGACGACCGCGTGCGTCACGACGGCGGCGCCCGAGCACCAGGCCTTGACGCCGTGCAGGCGCAGCGCATCGCCGTCCGAGCGCTCGAACCGCAGGCGCGCCTGGGGCGGTTCGGCGCACCAGGTGCCCCAGCGGCTGCCCGGCGGCACCGGCCGGGCGCCCAGTTCCGCCTGGATCGCCAGCGCATCGGTGTGGCCTTCGAACAGCTTGACCAGGGACAGGTCCAATGCCGCGACTTCTGCCAGGCATTGCCAGCGCAGCAAGGTGTTGCCACTCCCCGGCAGCGGAAGGCGGTCGAGCCCCGCCTCGACCAGGCCGGCAAGCGTCAGCGCCGTGCCGTGCCTTGCTGCCAGCGCATCGAACGCGCGCCGCCACCCGAGCGAATCGGCGGGTGGGGGCGGTATGTCCGGAAAGTTGTCGAGCGTGCGCATGGCCGGATCAGAGTAAGTGCCTGCTGCGGCGGCGGCCGTCAGCGTGCCGCATGCGCTGCTGTAGGAAATGACGCGGGCCTGGGGGTTCATGCGATCGGCCTCAGGTCTCGGTGTTGCGCAGGCCGCGCACGTTGAGCAGTGCCAGGCCGATCTGCAGGGCGATCAATGCCCAGGCGCCGGTGTGCAGGCCCCAGCCGATCCACAGCACGTTGCTGAGCAGGAAGATCCAGAAGCCGACATTGCGCCGTGGGCGGGTCTTCGCGCCCACGAGCCACGCGGCGGCCAGCGAAGCGACGAAGGCCGGCCATTGCAGCAGGCCGAGCCAGGGCGCCTCCATCACGCGCCTCTGGCATGCGCGCCGGCATCGCGCTCCGCCGCCGCGGCCGGGCCTTCGCGCAGCGCATCGGCGAATCCGCCGGTGACGCGGCCGTGCCGGCGGGCGCTGGTGAAAACGCGCGGACGGGCGCTCCACGCCACGCGCGTACCGCTGCTCTGCAGTGCCTGCACCAGGGCCACGTCCTCGCTGCACGCCAGGGGCTTGAAACCGCCCGCGCGGGCATACGCATGGGCCGAGACGCCGAGGTTGGCGCCATGGATGTGGCCATGCCCCTCGCGTGCGCGATAGGTGGACAGGAAATGCGCCTTCACCTTCGCTGCGTGCGCGCCATGCGCCGACCAGTCGTCCACCGAGACGCATCCGCAGACGGCGTGCGCGTCCTGCGCCAACTGGTGAACCAGCCAGTCGGGATCGGCGCGCGAATCGGCATCCGTGAAGGCCAGCCAGCGTGCGCCCAGGCCGAGCAGTTCGCGGGCGGCGGCAGCGCGTGCGTGCCCGACGTTGCGCGCCGACAGTTCGATCGTCCGCGCGCCGGCCGCCACGGCCTCGGCGCCCGTGGCGTCGCGGCAGGCGTCGAGCGCCACGATGATCTCGAACGACTCGCCGGCGAGTCCGGCGTGCCGGGCCGCCTGCCGGGCGGCCGCCACGGCATGGCCGATGCTTCGTTCTTCGTTGTGGGCAGGAATGGCGATACCGAGCATGTTGACCCTTCGCGGCGATTGCGTGGCGCCCCGGCGCGTCTGTCGGGGCAGAGGTCATGCTAGGCAGCCGCTCCGGGGCAAGGGTCGGCGCGCATCGGCGCCGTACGTAGGCGGCACGGCCGCATCACCGCAGGTGTGCCGCCGTGCGCGGCACGCCGTTCAGTCGTACTTGATCGTGTAGATCAGGTCGGCGCCGTATTGCTGGCCGGCCTCGCCGCGCAGCGTCAGGCGCTGGGTCAGGTCGTAGAAGAGATACAGCGTGCCCATCGTGCTGGCCAGGCTGCGCTCGTAGGTGACGTAGAAGTCCTTGCTCAGCCGCTTGCCCAGCGTGACGGAGGATTCGGCCACTTCGCCGTTCTCGCCCGGCCCCTTGAAGCCGATCTCGTCGAGGCCGAGGTTCTGCGCGATGCCGCCGCTGCCGGCGCCGCCGGCGCCCAGCGTGCCGAGCAACGCGAGCGCGGCCTGCTGCATCAGGACCGCTTCGCCGCCGTTGGAGGCGGAGGCGCGGCCGAGCATGATCCATGAGAGCGTCTCGGCGTCCGGCAACGGCGGCTCGGAATAGAGGTTCACACGCGGCGAACTGGCGGTGCCGGTCACGCGCACGCCGGCGCGCTGGTCGATGTTGGGCCGCAGCGCCACGATGTCCAGCTGCGGGTTGTCCGCCCGCCCATTGAAGCGTGCAAGGCCGGTCTCGACGTCCAGTTGCTGGCCATAGGCCCGGTAGATGCCGGCCACCGTCCGGACTTCGCCGGTCACGCTGGGCAGGCCCGCCAGGCTGTCTGCGCGGATGTTCAGTTCGCCCTCCAGCCGCGTGGTAATGCCGTGGCCCTGCACCGCGAAGTCCTTGCCCAGGTCGAGGACGATCAGGATGTCCGGTGCCTTGGCGGTCTGCGCCTGCCGGATCGCGGCCTTCTCCTTGCGTTCGTCGCGGTCGGCTTCGCGGGCTGCGGCCTCGGCGGCGGCCTTGTCGCGCGCGGCCGAATGGATCTTGACGTCGCCCCCCAGCTGGGGCGCGGTGGAGGCGGGCAGGATGATGACGCCGCGGTCGGTGGTGAGCTTGCTGCGCAGCGTGAGCTTGCCTTGCGCCAGCCCCGCCTGCATGTCTCCGGACAGGGTGACCTGCCGGTCCGCGCGCACCAGGACGCGCAGGTGCTGGATCTCCCCGCGCATGTCCATGGTGATGCCGCTGCTGCTGCCGCCGCCGGCCGCGGCGCCCCAGCCGGCGCTGCCCGACAGGCGCAGGCTGCCGCCGTCCGCTGCTTCCTGCTCGCGCCCGGTGCTCAGGTTGCCGCTGCGCCCGGGGATGCGCACCGTGCTTCCGGGGCCGCCGCGCAGGCTGAATTCTTCCAGGACCAGGCGTTGACCCTCGAGCCTGGCGCGCAGCTTGCCGCCGCGCAGGTCGAGCCCTTCCACCGCCGCGCGCAAGGACAGGTCGTCGCCGGACAGCGTGCCGGTCCAGCGCGGATCGTCGCGGCGGCCCGACAGCGTCATGGCGGCCTCGAGCGTCCCCCCCACGCGCCACCCGGGCGGCGCCAGGATGGACCACACGCCCAGCTTGGGCATGCTGGCGTCCACCTGGCCAGCCAGGGGCGCGTCGGCCGGCCAGGCCCAGCCGTCCGCGCCGCGTGCGAGCCGGGTCGACGCCTCGGCCTTGATCACCCCGGCACGTTCGCTGTCCCAGACCAGGCTGGCGCGCAACTGCTCGCCTTCGGCCTCGATGTCCAGCTGCGCCTTGCGCAGGCCGGCGGGGATGCTGCCGGTGTCGCCCGGGCCGCTGTTCGCCACGTCGGTCTCGATCTCGGACGGCGTGCCGGTTCCGGTGCTGTGAACGCGTCGGACCATGGCCGCCTCGCCGGCCTGGACCCGGATGTCGCCGCTCGCGCGCGAGACCTGCACCTTGGCGCGCAGGCGATCGCCGGCGTCGATGTCCCAGTTGCCGTCGAACACCACGTCGCCGCCGACGCCGAGCTCCTGCAGCGAACCCGAGCCCAATGCCCGTGCCCACCCCAGCGGCAGGCCGCGCAACTGCCCGGTCGACTGGATGCGCAACGCACGGCGTCCGGTCGGGCCCTTGCTCGCGAGGCGGGTGGCCTCCCAGCTCAGCCGGACGCTGCCGGGCAGCGGACCGGTGACCTGGGCGCGGCTGCCCTCGACGTCCACCTGCAGCGAATCCTTCTGGCTGCGCACTGTGGCGGACAGTGACTGCTGCAACTGCACGATCCATGGCCGGTCCTTGAGGCGCGAATCGGGCTGCAGCCTGGCCTGGAGCGTCGCCAGGCTCGCCTGCCACTGGCCGGCGCCGCGCACCCCGCCGCCGCCTTGCAGCGACAGGGACAGCCGCCGGGGGCCGGCATTGGCGTCGCCCGTCAGCGAAAGCTTTGCGTCCGCCAGGCTGCCCGACAGGTCGGCGCGCAGGTCGCGTACTTCCCAGGCGTCGGCCGCTGGTGGCGCGCTGCCGCGCGTGCCCAGGCGCGGCACTTCGAGGTGCGCGCGCAGCGTGGGCTCGGCGCCGCGCGGCTCGGCCGGCTTGTCGGGTGCCGACAGGCGCTGCTGGAGCGTCTGCCAGCCGCCGGTCCAGCTTGCGTCGAGCCTGGCGTTGCCTTGCAGCGCCAGGCCGCCGAAGGCCTTGGACAGACCCGGCAGCGACTCGATCCAGCGCTGCAGTGCGGCGGTGTCGTCCAGCTGCGCCTTGAGCTCGCCCTGGCCCTTGGTGGGTGCCATGTCCGCCTTGACATCCGCCTGCAGGCCGGGCAGCCGAAGCGTGAGCTGCCCGTCGCCGGACTGCGCCTTCGGCGTCGCGCGGCCCTTTCCCTCGAGCAGCACGCCGGCGGCTTCTGCGCGCAGTTGGCCGAGCGTGAGCACTTCGTCCTGCCACAGGCCTTGCGCTACCAGCCGGCGCAGCTGCAGGCCGGCCATGAGGTCGTCCTTGCGCGCCTTGGCACCCGCGCCGCCCTTGGCCCGCAGGTCGGCGGAGAAGTCGATGCGTCCACCGCTTGCCTGCTGCACCTTCACGTTGCCGTCGATGGGCGCGCCGGCCAGCTGCGTGTGCAGATCGCCCGGGGCCAGCTGATCGACCGACAGGTTTGCCTCCCAGGGGTCGGTGCCCGGACGCCAGTTGCCGCTGGCGTCGATGCGGCCCTTGCCGCGACGCAGGACGACCTGCGGCAGCAGCCACTGCTGGCCGTCGTAGCGCACCTGTGCCTGCAACTGGTCGAGCGGCAGGCGGGCCTTGTCCCAGGGGCCGGGCTGCCCGTTGCGCAGATCGACGCTGCCTTGCCAGCCTTGCGGCCCGGCGGCTGCATCCGGACCCAGGTGCACCTCCCCGCTGAGGTCGGTGACAGGTGCTTGCGGCAGCAGGCGCGCCAGGTCGAAGTGGGCGAGGACGATGTCGGCCTCGACCAGCGGCTGCTTCTGCCAGGGCGCGACCTGCGCGCGGGCATCGGCACGCATGGGCTGGTCCGGCGCCTGCTCGACCGGCGCCACGTTCGCCTGCACGTCCAGTCGGGCCTGCGCGCCAGCCAGCGTGCCCTTGGCGGTGGCCGCCGCCAGCACGTCCAGGCTGCGCTCGTCGCCCATCGGGGCGCGCACGCGGGCGTCGATATGCGCGTCCAGCGCCATCGGGGCGGCGCCCTGGAGCTTCACGTCGGCGACGTAGTGGCCGTCGGCAAGATCGACGCCGTCGACCTTCAGCCGGTGTTCGCCCCCCTGATAGCGGTAGCTGCCCGCCAGGCCGGTGGCCACCAGCTCGGGCGGACCGGCCCACCGCAGCAGGTCGACCTTGAAGGGCAGTTCGATGTCGATCGGCAGTGCCAGTTGCTGCAGCGGCTCGACCGGCGTGTCGTCCACAGGGCGGGGGCCGATCGGCGCGATATCCACCTGTGCGATGCTGACCTCGCCGACCTGCACCTTGCGCTGCAGCAGTGCGGGAAGGCTCCAGCCGAGCGTGGCGTCGCGCACCTCAACCGACAGCGTCCGGCTTTGCCAGCGCAGCCGCCCGATGTGGCCGCCCTTGCGCAGCGATCCGCTCACGCCCTCGGATTCGAGCGTCATGCCCTCGGGCATGTGACGCGCCGCTTGCGCCAAAGTCTGGGCCAGCGACTGGCCGCTGCCCATCCAGATCCACGCGCCCCCGGCCAGCACGGCCACCAGCAGCAGCAGGGCCATGAAGCTCCAGACCGCGCCGCGCAGCCAGCCGCGGGTGCGCCGGACGCGTGGGGAAGGTGCGGGCGGACGATCGTCCGGCGTGGGTCCGTCGGCGGGCGTGAGGTCGTCCGTCATGCGTGCGTGAGGTCCATCAGAAGGTGAAGCCGAATCGCAGATGCAACCGCACGTCCTTCACGTCGACGCCGTAGGCCAGGTCGGCCTGCACCGGGCCCACCGGGCTGCGCCAGCGCACGCCGAAGCCGGCGCCGACCTTGGGTTCGATGTTGCCGGGCCGATCGGCGACGCCACCCGCATCGATGAAAGCCACGCCCTCGAAGTCGGTGAGCTTGTCGTCGTGCACGATGGGCTGCTGCCATTCGATGCTGGCCACCGCGAGATAGCGCCCGGCCTGGATCTGGCCGTTGTCCGTCTCGACGCCGATCTGCCGGTAGCTGTAGCCGCGCACGGTGGTGTCGCCGCCGGTGAGGAACAGCTGCGTCTGCGGGATCTGCGCCTCGTCCTTGGCCGTGACGGCGCCGCCCTCTGCGCGCAGCGCCAGGCGTGGTCGCCGCGCGGCACGCGCATCGCCCTCGGCCGAGCCGATCGGGAACACGCCCAGCCAGCGGCCATAGGCGCGCACGAAAGGCAGGCGCTCGCCCAGCAGCGTATAGCCGGCGCCCAGCTCCACCGCCAGCCCGTTGCCACGGCTGGGAAAGGTGGCGTTGTCGAAGTAGCGGCCGGTCCAGCCCCAGTTGAAGCTGACCGCGCTGGCCGAAGGCGGCGGCTCGACGCCCTTGCTGACCGAATAGTCGTATTGCAGGAACAGGCTGCGGTCGATGTGGTCGCTGGTCTTGGCGCGGCCGCTGCGCACGCGGGCGCTGTCGACGGTGTAGGTGCCGGCGTTCTTGTCGCGCTTGAGTTCGGCCAGGTCGAACCAGCGCCAGCCGGTGTCGTCGGGCAGGGCATTCCATTCGGTGTTGACCAGCTGCGTGTTCTTGTCGAACGAGAACTTCGAGACCGCGCGCCAGCCGAGCAGCGGCATCTTGTTGTGGATGTGGTCCACCGATACGCGTGGCCCGCTGTCGGAAGTGAAGCCCAGCCCGAGCACCACCTTCTGCAGCGGTGCTTCGCGCACCTGCGCCGTGACGGGCGCGGCGTCGGGGTCGACGCCTTCGGCGGTGTCCATCGTGAGGAAGACCGAATCGTAGTAGCCGCTGCTGGCCAGGCGAAGTTGCGCGTCGAGCAGCTTCTGCTCGTCGTAGTCCTCGCCGGTCGGCAACCGCGCGATGCGGCGCGCCGCGTCGCTGTCGTAGCGGTCGGCGCCGTTGATCTTCAATGCGCCGAAGCGGTAGGCCGGGCCGGAGTCGTAGCTCGCCTGCAGGCGGGCCTTGGCGTTGTCGGCATCGATGTCGGCCTGGCTTTTGGCCAGCTTCGCGGTCGGGTAGCGCTTGGCGGCCAGGCGGCGCAGCCCGGCGTTCTTGGCGCCGTCCCAGTTGCTCTGGGTGAAGGTCTGTCCCGGCGGCAGCCGCCAGGTGTTGCGAACGGCGTCGCGCTGCGCCTTGTCCTTCGGGTCCTGCGCGACCGGCCCCTGGAAATCGATGGTCACGCGGTCGACCTTGGTCAGCGGGCCGGGGTCGACGTCGATGAGGATGCGCCGCGGCGCCTTGGGGTCGTCGGGCGTGTCCTTGAGTTCGAGGGTGAGTGTCGGCCCGAAGTAGCCGAGCGTGCCCAGCAGCTCGCGCGCATTGGCCTCGGCCGCCACCATCAGGCGCGAGACTTCGGTCGCCTCCAGTTCGCTGAGCTGGCGATAGCGTTGCAGGTCGAGGTTGCGCTCGAGGAACTTGCTGACGTCCGCGTTGGGCGACTTGACTTCGAGCGTGAAGGCGTCGCGGCCGTCGGTCCGCCTGCCGCCGCCGCTGGCGACGGGCGCGGCTTCGCCGCTTGCAGCGCTGCCGCTCTCAGCCTTGGGCGTGAGCAGGCCGCAGCCGGACAGGAGCGCGACGCAGAAGAGCAGACAAACGAAAAACGCCGGCCTTGCGACCGGCGCGCTGGCGAAAACCCGAGGCATCGGTGCATTCTGGCATCGGCTTCGGCAGAGCTCGCGGGAAACCCCTGGGTGCCTTACGTTTTGCGGCAATTCCTAACGGGTCAGCAGGCGCATCGCACCTTCCAGGCCGTTCAGCGTCAGCGGAAACATTCGGTGCGACATCAGCTGCTGGATGACCGAGATGCTCTGGCGGTACTGCCACACGCCTTGCGGCTCCGGGTTGATCCATGCGAACTTCGGAAAGGCATGCGTGAGGCGTTGCAGCCACTCGGCACCGGGTTCCTCGTTGTTGTATTCCACGCTGCCGCCGGGCTGGAGGATCTCGTACGGGCTCATGGTCGCGTCGCCGACGAAGACCAGCTTGTAGTCCTTGTTGTACTTGCGGATGATGTCCCAGGTGGGGAACTTTTCCGAGAAGCGCCGGCGGTTGTTCTTCCACATGAAGTCGTAGACGCAGTTGTGGAAGTAGTAGAACTCCAGGTGCTTGAACTCGGTCTTTACCGCCGAGAACAGCTCTTCGACGCGGTGCACGTGCTCGTCCATGGTGCCGCCCACGTCCATGAGCAGCAGCACCTTGACGTTGTTGTGCCGCTCCGGCCGCATGCGGATGTCGAGCCATCCGGCGTTGGCCGCGGTCGAGCGGATGGTGCCGTCCAGGTCGAGCTCGTCCTCGTGGCCCTCGCGTGCGAAGCGGCGCAGCCGGCGCAGGGCCACCTTGATGTTGCGCGTGCCCAGTTCCTGCGTGTCGTCGTAGTCCTTGTAGGCGCGCTGCTCCCACACCTTCACGGCACTCTTGTTCTTGCCCGCGCCGCCGATGCGGATGCCCTGCGGGTTGTAGCCGCCGTGGCCGAACGGCGAGGTCCCGCCGGTGCCGATCCACTTGTTGCCGCCCTCGTGCCGCTCCTTCTGCTCCTCGAAGCGCTTCTTGAGCGTCTCCATGAGCTCGTCCCAGCCCATCTTCTCGATCTTGGCCCTTTCCTCGGGCGAGAACTCGCGCTCGAGGGTCTTGCGCAGCCAGTCGAGCGGCACTTCCTTGGTGAAGTCGGCGATCTGCTCGATGCCCTTGAAGTAGGCGGCGAAGGCGCGATCGAACTTGTCGTAGTGCTTCTCGTCCTTGACCAGCGCGGTGCGCGAGAGGAAATAGAAGTCGTCGAGGCTGTGCGCGTCCTCGGAGTTCGGGCCCACCACGTCGGCCTGCAGGGCCTCGAGCAGCGTGAGGTATTCCTTGACCGACACCGGCAGCTTGGCCGCGCGCAGGGAATAGAAGAAATCGATCAGCATGGGTCAGCTCCCGGGCGGGCGTTGCGCCGTCAGCTCCTGGCAGCCGGGCGCGGCTTGTCCAGCAGATACAGCAATTGCGCCTTGACCTCCGGCCATTCTCCGGCGCGCAGGCTGTACATGACGGTGTCTCGGATGGTGCCGTCGCGGCGCAGTGCATGGCCGCGGATCACGCCGTCCTTCTTCGCACCCAGGCGCTCGATGGCAGCCTGCGATGCGAAGTTGAAGTTGTCGGTGCGCCAGCCGACCACGTGGCAGCCCAGCGCGTCGAAGGCATGCGCGAGCATGAGCAGCTTGCAGGTGGTGTTGACGTGCGTGCGCTGCGCGCGCCTGGCGTACCAGGTGTAGCCGATCTCCACGCGCTTCACGGCCGGCAGGATGTCGTGGAAGCTCGTGCTGCCCAGGACGGCGCCGGAGGCCTCGTCGGTCACGGCGAAGGCGAAGCGGCTGCCTGCCTCGCGCATTGCCAGCGCCTGTTCGATGTAGGCGCGCGTCTCCTGCGGCTCGGGGACCGAGGTCACGCGCAGGTTCCACAGCTCGCCGTCGGCCGCGGCTTCGCGCAGGCCTGCCTCGTGTTCCAGCGACAGCGGTACCAGTCGCACGCCGCGGTCGGCCAACTGCACCGGTTCGACGAATGTCTTGCTCATCTCTGTTCTTGCTCCTGCCTCGGGATCAGGGACGGGGCGCGCCGTAGCGGCGGGCATACCACAGGCGTGCCGCCTGCACGCCCCCGCCACCGCCCAGGCCGATCAGCGCAATGCCCGCCATCGCCGGGCCGGTATAGCCGGTGCCGGGCTCGAACGCGTCGAAGCCGAACAGCAGGCCGGCGTAGCGGCCGAGCAGGGCGCCCAGGAAGAAGCCAAGCGCCTGCGACAGCCCCTGCACCAGCAGGCGGCCGGTCGAGGGCGTGGGGTCGGCGGACGGTCCGGGCATCGCGCTGGCGTCAGCGGTTGTGACGCTGCATGAAGACGAGCTTCTCGAACAGCGTCACGTCCTGTTCGTTCTTGAGCAGCGCGCCCACCAGCGGCGGCACGGCAACCTTGTCGTCCTTGCTCTGCAGGGCCTCGAGCGGGATGTCCTCGGCCACCAGCAGCTTGAGCCAGTCGAGCAACTCGGAGGTGGAGGGCTTCTTCTTGAGGCCAGGCAGGTTGCGCACGTCGTAGAAGGTCTTCATCGCCGCCGCGAGCAGCTCCTTCTTGAGGTCGGGGAAGTGCACGTCGACGATGCTCTTCATCGTCTCGGCGTCAGGGAACTTGATGTAGTGGAAGAAGCAGCGGCGCAGGAATGCGTCGGGCAGTTCCTTCTCGTTGTTCGAGGTGATGAACACCACCGGACGATGCTTGGCGCGGATGAGTTCGTGCGTCTCGTAGCAGTAGAACTCCATGCGGTCGAGTTCGCGCAGCAGGTCGTTCGGAAATTCGATGTCGGCCTTGTCGATCTCGTCGATCAGCAGCGCCACCGGCTCGTCGGCCATGAAGGCCTGCCACAGCACGCCCTTGACGATGTAGTTCTGGATGTCCTTGACCCGCGCGTCGCCCAGCTGCGAGTCGCGCAGGCGATTCACGGCGTCGTATTCGTACAGGCCCTGCTGCGCCTTGGTGGTGGACTTGATGTGCCATTGCAGCAGCGGCAGGCCGAGCGCGGAGGAGACCTCCTCGGCCAGCATCGTCTTGCCGGTGCCGGGCTCGCCCTTGACCAGCAGCGGCCGCTTGAGCGTGATGGCCGCATTCACGGCCAGCATGAGGTCCTGTGTGGCGACGTAGTTGTCTGTACCCTTGAATTTCATGAAAGGCAGTCCGTGGACATGTGTGGAGCGGAAAACAACACGTGGGGCAAAAGGGGCGTGACCCCGGGCAAAGCCCGACGGGGCGTGGGATATGCCCCCCATATAATCGCCCGCTGTTTGTCGGGAAACCTGTTATCTCCACGAGATTGTGCTCGCAAAATGAACAAGTTGTTGTCCACGATGTTTGTCCTCGCTGTCGCTTTTGCGACCGCGCAGACCGCCCAGGCCCAGCAGGTGTCGGGCAGCGTTGAAAACGGTGCCAAGAAGACCGCCATGTGCGTGGGGTGCCACGGCATCATCGGCTACCAGGCGAGCTTCCCGGAGATCCACAAGGTCCCCAAGATCGCCGGACAAAGCGCCAGCTACATCGTGTCGGCACTCACCGCGTACAAGACCGGCGACCGCAAGCATCCGACCATGCACGCGATTGCCGATTCGCTCAGCGAGCAGGACATGGCCGACCTCGGTGCCTACTACGCGCAGCTGGGCATGAAGGAAGGCCAGACGGTGCCGGCGACGGCGCAGGTGCCCGAGTCGGTGCAGGCCCTGGTCTCGCGCGACAAGGACAACTCCTGCACCAAGTGCCACGGTGCCAACTTCAACACCCCCAACGACGGCACCGTCCCCAAGCTGGCCGGCCAGCACGCCGACTACCTGGCGGTGGCGCTGCGTGCCTACCAGGTCGGCGGCGGCGGGCACGGCTACGTGGGCCGCTCCAATGCCGTGATGGGCGGCCAGGCCAAGCAGTTCGACAGCGCCGAGATCAAGGCGCTGGCCAGCTTCATCAGCACGCTGCCGGGCGACGTCAAGACCGTGCCGGAGTCGCGCTTCCACCGCGTCGACTGACTCCCGCCCGTCATCCCGCCCTCCGCGATCCCGCGCCGACATGGCGACGGACGATCCGGAGGGCGATGCATTTGTGGGCCGTTCGCGCCGCGACGGGAACCCACGCGCCATGGCGCAGTCCGATGCGATCATGATGAACGACGCGCCCATGACCTTCGCTGCCCACCTGCTTTCCTGCACGCTGGCGTTGCTTGCCGTGGCGGCGCCGCCGTCCGCGGCAGCCGCGACCGCGCCGGCCTGGGGCGCCATTGCCGCCACCCGCGACGGCTTCGGCTATGCCTACTCGCATTCGACGCGCGGCGCCGCCGAGACGGCCGCGCGGGAACAGTGCGAGCAGGCCGTGGCCAAGTCACGCCCGGGCAGCGCGCGGGGTACCTGCGAGGTGCGGACCGCGTTCGACCACAGTTGCGGCGCCATGGCCGTCGGCAACTTCGGCGAATGGGGAATCGCGACCGCCGCGACCGAAACGGCGGCCCGGCAGGCGGCCGTGCAGCAGTGCAACACCCACCTGCCAACCGAGCCGTGCAAGGTCACGGTGGGCTTCTGCTCGTTGAAATGAAATAGCGGGCGGCCGTCGCCGGCCGGCCGGTCAGCCTGGTTCGTCCGCCGCGTCGCGTCCGTCCGCCTGGCCTGGCAATCGGTCGGCATAGGCCTGCCAGGGCGCGTCGCGCGGCAGGTCGGCGAACACGCCCGAGGCCGCCAGCGCGGCGATCCAGGCCTGCTTGTCCGCCGTGGCCGAGGCCATGAACGGCTCGAAGCCGGCTTCGCGCACCGTGCGCGCGGCCTCGCGCATTTCCTCGGCGCGGCGCTTGCCGTGCTGGACCACGCGGCTGAAGAAGTAGGCGCCCTGGCGCTCCCAGTCGATCTGCGGAAAGGTCTCGGCCAGCGTGGGCAGCACATGCGCCTCGACGCCGTAGCGGCGCGCGGTGGCATAGCTTTCGATCACCAGCGCCTCCAGGCCCTTGATCATGATGCTGCGGCTCATCTTGATGGCCGAGGCGACGCCGAGCCGGTCGCTCACGGCGCGGGCATCCATGCCCCATCCGGCCAGGGTGTCGGCCAGCGCAGCCGCATGGGCGCCCCCGAGCAGCATCGGCACGCGAATGCCGTAGGGCGGCACCGAGGTCATCACGCCGGCTTCCACGTAGTCGGCGCCGGCTGCCTCCAGCGCGGCGGCGGCGCGCTGCTTGGTGCCGGGCGAAGCCGAGTTCAGGTCCAGAAAGCGCGTGCCCGGGCGCACGTGGCGGGCCGCCTCCTCGGCCACCGCCAGCGTGCTGGACGCGGTGACGGCCGAGATCAGGAGGTCGCAGGCCGCGCATAGCGCCTGCATGCCGCCTGTCGCGATGAGGCCGTCCGCCTCGGCCGCGGCGCGCGCGGCCGTGCCGGCCGCGGGGTCTGCGAAGCGCAGGTCCCATGCGTGGACGGCCGCCACGCCGTCCTGGCCCCGCAGGCCGCGTCCGAAGATGCCGCCGACTTCGCCGTGGCCGATGATGCCCAGTGTGATCGTCATGCCATGTCCTTGCGTCAGAAGGTCGCCGACTCGCCCGGCTTGAGCGCCAGCACGCGCGTGCGCGTCTTGCCCAGCGCCTCGGTGAACTGCGCCGGCGTGCCCTTGCCCAGCGGATTGGCGCCATAGTGCATCGGAATCACGTAGCGTGGCTTGAGCCATTCGCGGGCGGCGTAGGCAGCATCCTTCGGGCCCATCGTGAAATGCCCGCCGATCGGCATCAGCACCAGGTCGGGCTTGTAGTACTGCGCGATGAACTTCATGTCCGTGAACAGCCCGGTGTCGCCCATGTGGTAGATGCGAAAGCCGTTCTCCAGTTCGATGATGTAACCCACGGGCTCGCCCGCGTAGTGCGCCTCATCCTTGTCGGTGGCGGGGTTGTGCCATACCAGGATCGACGAATGTTCGGCATGCACGGCCGTGACCTTGATGCCTGGCACCGGCTCCACCGTGCCGCTCTTGTTGAAGCGCGGCACCAGCGCGGCCGGCAGGATGCCCAGCAGGCCCACGGCCTGGTTCATGTCACCCGGCGCGTACATCGGCACCTGGTTCATCTGCGCGAGTTCCGGCGCGTCGGCGAAGTGATCCGCATGCCCGTGCGTGACCAGCAGGACGTCGACCTTGCCGAGTGCCTCGAGGTTCTTGTACTTAGGAGGGGTCAGGGGATTCTTCTTGAGCCACGGGTCGGTGACGATCACCTTGCCACCCGGCGTGGTAATGCGAAAGGCGGACTGGCCGAGCCACAGCACCTCGGTCTTGCCGGCGGGCGCGGGGGTCGCCTGCTGCGGCGCGGATGCTTGCGCAAGGGCCAGCGGCGCCACCAGGGCGAGCGCCAGGACGGCCAGGAAACGGCGGACGAAAGCGGCGGACATCATCGTGTCGTACTCCTTGGCTTATTCGACGGTGACATGCGCGGCCTGCACCACCTGGCGCCAGCGCTCGATCTCCTGCGCGATCAGCTCGGCGAACGCCTGCGGGGTCTTCGGTGCGGGCAGCGCGCCTTCGGCGCTCAGGCGGGACTTGACCTCGGGCGTGCCGAGCGCGGCATTCACCTGGGCATTGAGTTGCGCCACGATGGCCTGCGGCGTGCCGGCCGGCGCCACCAGGCCGTACCACTGGTCTGCCTCGAAGCCCTGGGTGCCGGGAACGCCGCTCTCGGAGACGGTGGGCACGTCGGGCAGTTGCGGCAGGCGTTGCAGGCTCGATACCGCCAGCGCGCGCATCTTGCCGGCCTTGATGTGCGAAAGCAGGGCCGGCGCGCCGGTGAACAGCACCTGCACCTGGCCGGCGAGCAGGTCGGTCACCGAAGGTGCCGTGCCGCGATAGGGCACGTGCATGAGCGCCGCGCCGGTCTTGAGCTTGAGGTACTCGGTACTGATGTGCGCGGCGCTGCCGTTGCCGCCGGAGCCGTAGGCCAGCGTATCGGGCCTGGCCTTGGCCAGCGCGACCAGTTCGGCCAGGTTGCGAGCCGGCACCGACGGGTGCACCACCAGCACGTTCGGCACGCGCGCCACCAGCGCGACCGGCGCGAAGCTCTTGACCGGGTCGTAGCCGAGCCTGGGGTAGAGCGACGGATTGACCGCCAGCGTGCCGGTGTGGCCCATCAGCAGCGTGTAGCCGTCGGCCGGCGCGCGGGCCACCTTCTCGGACCCGACCGAGCCGCCGGCGCCGGCCACGTTCTCGACGACCGCGGACTGGCTGCCCCAGGCTTGCGAGAGGGCTTGGCCGATGGCGCGCGCCAGCAGATCGCTGGACCCGCCGGGCGTGAAGGGCGCGACGATGTGCACCGGGCGCGCCGGGTACGCCTGGGCCCACGCGCTGCGGGATGGGCCGAGCAGCGCGCAGGCGCCGGCCGCCGCGGCCGCGAGCGCCTGGCGGCGGGTGGGAACGAATGGCATGAGGTCTCCAGTTGTTGTTGGTGTGCAGCGGCCAGGTCAGTCCGCGTGGATGTTGGCTTCGCGGATCAACTTGCCGTAGCGCGCGGCTTCGCTTTCGAGAAGCTGGGCGAACTGCGAAGTGGGGCCGGGCAGCGCGATGCCGCCGGCGCTGGCCAGCTGTTGCTGCACCTCGTGCGATGCCAGCGCCTTCTGGACCGCGGCGTGCAGCTTGTCGACGACTGGCTGCGGCGTGCCGGCCGGCGCGATGAAGCCGTACCAGACGCTGGCCTCGAAGCCGGGGTAGCCCGATTCGGCCACGGTGGGCACGCCTTCGAGGACCGGGGTGCGCTCCGGGCTCATCACCGCCAGCACGCGCAACTTGCCGCCCTTGACCAGCGGCAGCACCTCGAGCGCGTTGACGGCCACCACGTCGACATGGCCGCCGATCACGTCGGTGATTGCCTGCGCGCCGCCCTTGTAGGGAACATGGCGCAGCTGCACGCCGGCGGTGCGCTGGAACAGCTCCATCGCCAGGTGCGGCGTCGCACCGTTGCCCGGCGTGGCCACGGTCACGCCGCCGGGCTTGCTCTTGGCCGCGGCCACCATGGCCTGCAGATTGGCGATGGGCGACTCCGCGCGCACCGCGAACACCACCGGCACGCGGCCCACCTGGGCCACCGGCGTGATGTCGCGCGCCAGGTCGTAGGGCGCGGGCTGGAACAGCGAAGGGTTCACCGACAGCGCGTTGGCCGCGAGCATCAGTGTGTAGCCATCCGGGGTGCTGCCGATCATCGCCTTGACGGCGATGTTGGTCGCCGCCCCCGGCTTGTTCTCGATCACGACCGGCTGCCCGAGCGTCTGCGCCATCTGCTGGCCGACGGTGCGGGCGATCGCGTCGACCGCGCCGCCGGCGCTGTAGCCGACCAGGATCTTCACGGGATGCGATGGAAAGTCGTCGGCAGCGCGGGCGCTGCCTGCGGTGGCGAGCAGCACGCTGCCCAGTGCGAGCATGAGGCGTCGGGAAATGATGTTCATCGTTCGGGTCCTTTATGGGAGATGCCTTGAGGGCGGCGCTTCACGCGGGCTTGTGTCCCGCGTCCCACGCCTGGGCCGCGGCGTCCTTGCCGGCAACCGAATAGAGCGCGCCGGGCGCATTGCGCGTCTTCTGGAAGTCCTCCAGCGACTGCCCGCGCATGGCGGCGTAGATGTGAAGGTTGGACACGCCGGTCACCGCGCCGAGCTTCTCGAGCATGAAGAAGATGACGCCGTAGTGGATCAGTCCGCACCAGTCGCGCCGGCGCAGCAGGTCGCGCTCCCGGGGCGACAGGGCGGCCGCCTCGAATGCGGCTTCCTCGTCGGCGAGAAACGCCGCGCGGTGGGCCGGCCGCGTCATGCCGTGCAGGAACTTGTTGAGCCGGTAGGCGCGCACGCTGGTCTCCAGCGTGAACGGATGCGTGCCGTCGAGCGCCTCGACGCCAGCCGTCTGCTGCGCGATGTGGCGGCGGTGCCGCTCGACCTCGCCGGCCACCGGCGCGCTCGCCAGGTTCTCGTACACCACCGTGGCGATACCGGTCATGGACGGCAGGTAGTAGCCCTGGTGCAGCTTGCGGACGTTGGCCGACAGGGCGCCGCGCATCACCAGCCACATGATCACCTCGGCGCCCTCGAAGCCGCCGAGCGTCGCCAGTTCCGCCTGCGTCATTTCGCTCAGGCGCACCGGGTCGTTCTCGATCAGGTCGAGAAAGCGCGCATCCCACTCGGTGTTGTTGAAGCCGGCGCGCTCGCCGTGCACCTGGTGCGACAGGCCGCCGGTGGCGACGATGGCCACCTTGATGTCTTCGGGATAGCTCTCGATCGCCCGGCGCAGGGCCTGGCCCAGGCGCCAGCAGCGGCGCGCCGAGGGCACCGGCGCCTGCAGCACGCCCACCTGTAGCGGCACCACCGGCACCGGCCATGCGTTGCCGTCGTGCCCGCACAGCACGGACATCGGCGAGTACACGCCGTGGTCGAGCGCCCGCTCCTGGAAGAACGACAGGTCGAACTCGTCGGCCACCAGCGACTCGCCGATGTGCCGGGCCAGCGCCGGATGGCCGGCCAGCGGCGGCAGGTCGCGCGGGCCGCCGCCTTCGTCGGCCACCGCGTGCGATTCGCCCACGCCCAGCGCGAACGCCGAATAGTGGTCGAAGAAGAACGAGCTGACGTGATCGTTGTAGATGAAGAACAGCGCGTCGGGCTTGTTGTCCTCGAGCCAGGCGCGCACCGGCGCGAAAGCCTCGAAGATGGGCGCCCAGGCCGGGTCCTGCTGCTTGTTCCGGTCGAAGGCGAATCCGATGGTGGGCGTGTGCGAGCAGGCCACCGCGCCGATGATGCGAGCCATGTGCGGGCCTTCAGTCGATGTAGCGCAGCCCGGCCTTGGCCAGCGGCTCGCGCATCGAATACATGTCCAGGCCGAGCACGCCGGAGGCGAGCTTCTCGCGCTTCATGCCCTCGTTGGCCTCGCGCTTGCGCGCGGCGTCGAGCGCCTGCGCGGCGAGATGGCGCGGCACGCAGACGACACCGTCGTCGTCGGCCACGATCACGTCGCCTGGGTGAACGATCATGCCGGCGCACACGACAGGGATATTGACCGAGCCCGGCGTCGCCTTGATCGTGCCCTTGGCGCTGATGCACTTGCTCCACACCGGGAAGTTCATGGCGGTGAGCGTCCTCACGTCGCGCACGCCGGCGTCGATCACCAGGCCGCGTGCGCCGCGGGCCTGGAAGCTGGTCGCGAGCAGGTCGCCGAAGTAGCCGTCGCCGCACTCGGCGGTGACGGCCGCGACGACGAAGTCGCCGGGCTGGATCTGCTCGGCCGCCACGTGCAGCATCCAGTTGTCGCCCGGCTGCAGCAGCACGGTCACGGCCGTGCCGGCCACTTGCGCGCCGGCGTAGATCGGGCGGATGTACGGCTGCAGCAGGCCGACGCGGCCCATGGCCTCGTGCACCGTGGCGGCGCCGAACGGCGCCAGTGCGTCGGCCGTCTGCCGGTCGGCGCGTTCGATGTTGCGATAGACAACGCCCAGTTCATGCATGGTGCGTGCTCCTTGTCGGTTGAGGTTGCGGGGATCAGCGGCCCTGGGCCTTGAGCGCGGCGTCCAGGCGCGGGTAGACGCGCCGCGCGTTGCCTTCGAACACCTGGCGGCGCTGCGCGTCGCTCAGGTTGGGGGTGGCGTCGATGTAGCGGCGCGTGTGGTCGTACGGGTGGCCGGTCTGCGGGTCGATGCCGCGCACGGCGCCGATCATTTCGCTGGCGAACAGGACGTTGTCCACCGGTATGACGCCGGTGAGCAGATCGATGCCGGGCTGGTGATAGACGCAGGTGTCGAAGAAGATGTTCTTCAGCAGGTGCTCGTCGAGCGTGGGCTTCTTCATCTCCTGCGCCAGGCCGCGGAAGCGGCCCCAGTGGTAGGGCACCGCGCCGCCGCCGTGCGGGATGACGAAGCGCAGCGTGGGGAAGTCCCTGAACAGGTCGGAGGTGAGGCACTGCATGAAGGCCGTGGTGTCGGCGTTCAGGTAGTGCGAGCCGGTGGTGTGGAAGCACGCATTGCAGCTGGTGCTCACGTGGATCATCGCGGGGATGTCCCACTCCACCATCTTCTCGTAGATGGGATACCACTGCCGGTCCGACAGGGGCGGCGAGGTCCAGTGCCCGCCGGACGGGTCGGGATTGAGATTGATGGCGACGAAGCCGTAGTCCCTGATGCAGCGCTCGAGCTCGGGAATGCAGGTCTTCGGATCGACGCCGGGCGACTGCGGCAGCATGGCCGCGCCGATGAAGTGCTGCGGGAACAGGCCGGCGACGCGGTGGATCAGCTCGTTGCAGATGCCGGCCCAGGCGGCACTGGTCTCGAAGTCGCCGATGTGGTGCGCCATGAAGCTGGCGCGCGGGCTGAACACGGTCAGGTCGTGGCCGCGCTCGCGCATCTTGGCGAGCTGGTTGGTCTCGATGGATTCGCGCAGCTCGTCGTCGCCGATCCTGAGCTCGGCCGGCGAGGGCGTCGCCGACGGGTTGCCCAGTGCGGCGACCTGGCGGTTGCGCCAGTCTTCCAGCGCCTTGGGGGCCGTGGTGTAGTGGCCGTGGCAGTCGATGATCATGGGTTCTCTCCGGGCAATGGTGTTCAGGGGGCCGGTGCTTCTTCCGGCCAGTACAGGCGCATCGGGTTGTCCACCAGCAGGCGGCGCTGCGCCTGGGCAGTGGGTGCGATGCGGGGAATGACGTCGACCAGCAGCCCGTCGTCGGGCATGTGGTCCTTCAGGTTGGGATGGGGCCAGTCGGTGCCCCACAGCACGCGGTCCGGGAACTGTTCGACCAGGTGGCGCGCGAAGGGCACCACGTCGCGGTAGGGCTCGGGCTCGCCGTCCAGCGCCGGCGGACCCGACACCGACAGGCGTTCGGGACAGCTGACCTTGCTCCAGACGTTCGGATGCTCGCGCATGAAGCGCACGAAGGTCTGGAACTGCGGGCCTTGCAGCGGCAGCGACACGTCGGGCCGGCCCATGTGGTCCACCACCACCGTGGTGGGCAGGCCGGAGAAGAAGTCCCAAAGCTCGGGCAGGTCGGCCGCCTCGAAGTACACGACCACGTGCCAGCCGAGCGCGGCCACGCGCGCGGCGATCTCCACCAGTTCCTCGCGCGGGGTGAAGTCCACGAGGCGCTTGACGAAGTTGAAGCGCACGCCGCGGACGCCGGCCGCGTGCAGCCGGGCGAGTTCGTCGTCGGTCACCTCGCGCCGCACCGTCGCCACGCCTCGGGCGCTGCCCGCTGAGGATTCGAGCGCGTCCACGAGCGCCCGGTTGTCCGCGCCATGGCAGGTGGCCTGCACGATCACGCTGCGCGCGAAGCCCAGGCGTTCGCGCAGCGCGAACAGCTGTGCCTTGGACGCATCGCAAGGCGTGTACTTGCGCTCCGGCGCATAGGGGAACTCGTCCCCGGGGCCGAACACGTGGCAATGCGCGTCCACGCTGCCGGGCGGCGGCGTGAAGCGGGGGCGCGAGGGCGTGGCGTACCAGTCCAGCCAGCCGGGTGTCTTGATGAAGGTGTTCACTGCGGAGGCTCCTGTCGTTCTTCGCGCGCGGCCGCCATCCCCGACCGGCTCCTGATGTCGTCGCAGGCCGGGGAGGCGAACCAGTCCAGCAACTCGCGCACGGCATCGGCCTGCGCCGTGCCGCGGCACGGCGCGGCGGTGAAGGTGGTGGTGATGCGGATGTCCTCGGGCAGCGGGCCGAGCAGGTCGATGCCCGGCAGGTCCTGCAGCTCGCTGGTCTGCTGGAAGCCCAGAGCCACGCGGCCGTCGGCCAGCAGGGCACCCACCGGCACGCCGGGCGGCGCCTGCACCAGCCGGTCGCGCACCTGCCCGGCAATGCCCCAGCGCTGGAACAGCGCGAGGAGCGCGACTCCGCTCGGACCGGTCGAATAGCCGATGGCCGGCGCCGCGAGCACCGCGCGTCGCACCGCGTCGGCGCTGCCGATGTCCGGTTGCCTGGCGCCGGCGGGCACGGCCACGGCAACGTCCGAGCGCGCCAGCGGCACCCGGCCGGCGGCTTCCAGGTGCCCCGCCGCGGCCAGCTTGTCGATGGCGTCCGCGGCCAGCACGGCGAAGTCGAACGGCTCGCCGGCGGCGATGCGGCGCGCGGCGTCGACGCCACCGACCGACTCCACCCGGACCTGCACGCCGCGGGTGTCGGCGTACAGGCGCGAGAGCGCGTCGAGCAGCGCGCGCGTGGCCATGGAAGAGATCCCGCGCAAGGCGATGTTCATGGGCCGGCTCCCGTTCATTGGCGCGGGATGCCGGCGCGCGCGATCACGTCGCCCCAGCGCTTGATCTCGCTGTCGAGCAGCGCGGCCAGTTCTTGCGGAGTGCTCGAGCGCGCCTGCACGCTCAGGTCGGCGAGCTGCTTCTTGAGGGCGTCGGTGGACAGCACCGCCTGCGTCTCGCGCGCCAGGCGCTCGATGATCGGGCGCGGCGTGCCGGCGGGCGCCGCCAGGGCGTTCCAGGACGCGACGTCGAACGAAGGCACTCCGGCGGCTTCGGCCAGCGTAGGCACGTCCGGCAGGAAGGGAGAGCGCTGCCTGCCCAGCACCGCGAGTGCGCGCACCGCGCCGCCGCGCACCTGCGGCAGCAGCGGCGCCAGGATCTCGCAGGCTCCGTCGATCTGGCCGCCTCGCAGGGCGGTGAGCACCGCCGGCGAGCCATTGAAGGGCACGACCTGGAAATCCGCCTTGGTCGACATGCGGATCAACTCGGCCGACAGGTGCTGCGTGCTGCCGACGTTGATGCTGCCCACGTTGAGCGTGCCGGGCTTGGCGCGTGCTTCCGCGAGCATCTGCTGCAATGTCTTGAAGCGAGAGTTGGCCGGCACCACCAGCGCCAGGTCGAAATCGCCCAGCAGGGAGATCGGTGCGAAGTCCTTGCGTGCGTCGAACGGCAGCTTGGCGAACAGGCCTTCGCTGACCGCCGTGCCGTTGCTCATCAGCAGGAGCGTGTAGCCGTCCGGCGCGGCCTTGGCAACCAGGTCGCCTGCCACCACGCCGCCGGCGCCGGGGCGGTTGTCCACCACCAGGCTCTGGCCGAGTCGGGTCGACAGCGCCTGTCCGACGGCCCGCGCGGTCAGGTCGGCGACGCCGCCGGCGCCGAAGGGCACGACCAGGCGGATCGGCTTGTCGGGATAGTCGGCCGCGCTGGCACGCAGCGGCCAGGCCGAGGCGGCGAACGCGCCGAGCGCACCCGCAACCGCGCTGGCCAGGAATGGGCGTCTTTGCATTTGGCTTGTCTCCAGGACTCGTTGGCGGCCAGGGCTGCCGCATGCGCCGAGTCTGGCGCCGGACGTGCCCGCGGGTTGTGCGTTCTAATTGCGCTGCGTTCTCTGTTTTTTATCGATTTCGACAATGCAGCGCGCCGCGGCGCACGTTTCCAAATGAAAAACGGCGTGAGCACCAGCAGAAAAAAACTTATCGATCCGGATGCCGCCGTGCGGGCGGTGCCGCAGGTCAACCTGCGCCACCTTCAGGCCTTCGCGGCGGTGGCGGCCGCCGGCAGCGTCACCCAGGCGGCCGAGGCGCTGTACCGGGTGGCTTCGGCCGTCACGCGCGCCCTTGCCGAGCTCGAGGCGGCGCTGGGTGCGCAACTGTTCGAGCGCAAGGCGCGTGGCATGCTGCTGACCGTCTATGGCGAAGCGGTGCTGCCACGTGCGCGCCGCGTGGCGCAGGAGTTCGCCGGCGCATGCCAGGAGCTGCCCGCCGGCGCCGACGGCCTGCGCCCGCTGGATGCGCGGACGCTGCAGAGCGCCATGTTCAGTGCGCGCCGCCTGGCGCTGTTCGCCGGGCTGGCGGAACTCCACCACATGCCGACGGTGGCGCAACGCTTCGGCGTGACGCAGCCCGCGCTGAGCGCGCTGGTACGCGAACTGGAATCGCGCACCGGCTGTGCACTGTTCGTCCGATCGGCGCAGGGCGTGCAGCCGACGCGTGCCGGTGCGCAACTGGCCTTCCGCTGCCGCCGTGCGCTGGCCGAGCTGCGCGCCATCGGCTCCGACCTGGCGGCGATCCGCGGCGTCGTGCAGGGCAGCGTGGTGGTCGGCGCACTCCCGCTGTCGCGTACGCGGCTGCTGCCGGAGGCCATCGCGGCGCTGCTGCGCAATCACCCGCATGTGCACGTGAGCACGGTCGAGAGCCCTTACGAGGCGCTGGCCGCAGCGCTGCGCAGCGGCGACGTCGACTTCATCATCGGCGCCCTGCGCCCGCCGCAGCAGGTGCGCGATCTGGTCCAGGAGCCGCTGTTCGAGGATCGCATTGCACTGGTGGCGCGCGCCGGCCATCCCTTGACGCGCCGCCGGCGCATCGGGTTCGCCGACCTCATGCGCGCGCGCTGGGTGCTGTCGCGACGTGGCGCGCCGGCGCGCGAACTGCTCGAACGCTCGTTCGGGCAGTCCGGCCAGTCCGCGCCGGAGCCGGCCGTGGAAACCGGCGACCTGGCGCTGCTGCGCGGGCTGCTGCAGGCCAGCGACATGCTCACCGCGATCTCGGCGCACCAACTGCACTACGAGATCGAGGCCGGCACGCTGGTGGTGCTGGATTTCGCGCTGGAGTCGACCCAGCGCACCATCGGCATCGCGCAACGCGACGGGGCCCTGGCATCGCCGTGCGCCCGCGCGTTGATCGACGAGATCCGCGCGAGCGTCAGGCAGGGCTTCGCTCGTCCGCCTGGGCGAGCCTAGCCGCGTCGGCCTTGCTGGCGCGCTTGCGTGTCAGGCGTCGGCCGCGCGCTGCGCCTGGGCGAGTTCGTCGGGCCGAAGGACGCTGGGCTGGGCCACCGGGCGGCGGTCTTCCTGCCGGAACAGCGGCGTGCGTTTCCAGCGGCCGCCCAGCCGGGCGCGCGCCACCGCGGCGAAGATGCCGGCCACCTGCAATGCGGTGGCGAGCCGGCGCACGCGGACCGTGCCCTTGGCGTGACCGGTGTTCACGGCCAGGCCTTGCGCCGGGCCGAAGCCGGCATCGAGCGCATGGCTGCCGGCGCCCAGTGCGAGCCGCGTCATGCCGACATACGACAGGCGGGCGTCCCGCGTGGTGTTGAACAGGGGCGTGCGGCAACAACTCGCATACCAGCGCAGCAAGCCGCCGGGCCGCAGCGACAGGCAGGCCAGTTGGCCGGCGCCCTGGTCGATGCGAAGGTGCGCCTGCAGTGTCGACACGACCTCGGTGCCGCCCTGCGCGTCCAGCGCTTGCGGCGCGCAGCCGAGGGCATGGGCGGCGGTCTGGCAATCGCGGCAGTAGCAGGTCAGGCGCACCACCGGGGCCGGGGCGCACAGGCGGCCGCGCAACTGCCCGCAGCGGCATTGCCAGGGCTGGTCTGCGCCGAGCGGGGTCACTGCGCGCCGGGCCGGTGTCAGACGTCGAAGAACACCGTTTCCTTCGGCCCCTGCATGTGGATGTCGAAGCGGTAGGTCACCTGGCCGCCTTCGACGCTGCGCCTGGCGATCAGGGTGTCGCGCCGGTCGGCCGGCACGGCGTTGAGCACGTCGTCCTTGGCGTTGGCGGACGCTTCGTCTTCGAAGTAGATGCGCGTGAAGGCATGCAGCAGCAGGCCGCGCATGGTGACGATGGCGCCGATGAAAGGCGCCTCGCCGGGCGCGTTGGCCCCGGGCTTGACGGTGTCGAAGATGAAGCGGTGGCGCGGGTCGGTGCCGGTGCCGACGCGGCCGAAGCCGCGGAAGCCGCGCTCGCGCGCGTCCTCGACCGATACCGGGTAGTGGCCAGTGCCGTCCGGCTGGCAGATCTCGACCATGGCGTCGAAGATCGGCGTGCCGTCGCCGTCGATCACGCGGCCCTCGAGGCGGATGCGTTCGCCCTTGGCGCCGTCGAGCGCCACGCGCGCGTCGAAGGGCTGGTCGAAGTCGTAGCCGTACTGGGCGGCGGTCAGGCCGTAGGCGAAGTAGGGGCCGACCGTCTGCGACGGGGTCTGGCCGAAATTGGTCTGCAGTGCGCTCATCAGCATGGTGTGTCTCCTGGCGTGTTCAGCGGGTCTCGAAGGGCGTCTCGTCGGCCCCGCGCAGGACGATGTCGAACTGGTAGCCCAGCGCGTAGCCTTCCTCGGTGATGTCGAGGCTGAAGTCGGCGATCAGGCGGTTGCGGTACTTCTCGGGCGTGCCGGTCACCATCGGGTCGTACTGCAGCAGCGGATCGCCCGGGAAGTACATCTGCGTGACCAGGCGGCTGGCGTAGTGCTGGCCGAAGAGCGACAGGTGGATGTGCTGCGGCCGCCAGGCGTTGGGATGGTTGCCCCACGGATAGGCGCCTGGCTTGATGGTCAGGAAGCGGTAGCGGCCCTCGCTGTCGGTCAGGCAGCGACCGGCGCCCAGGAAGTTCGGGTCCAGCGGCGCGTCGTGCTGGTCGACCTTGTGCACGTAGCGGCCGGCGGCATTGGCCTGCCACAGCTCGACCAGCGTGTTGGCGACCGGCCGCTTGCGCTCGTCGAGCACCTGGCCGGTGAGGATCATGCGCTCGCCCAGCGGCTCGCCGTTGCGGCGTGCGTTGCGCGTCAGGTCGTGGTCGAGTTCGCCGATGCTGTCATGGCCATAGACCGGCTGGCGCAGCTCGGCCATCGAGGCCTTGAGGGGGACCAGCGGCTTGGTCGGGCCGCGCTTGGCGGTCGACTTGTAGCCGGGATAGATGTAGGCGGGGTGGCTGGACCAGTCGCGCGGGTCGAGCTTGGGCAGCGTGGGGCCGGTCATGGGTTCGTCTCCTTGAGGATGCGGCGTGGGGGTGGTTCGCGGCGTCACGCTGGGCGCCGGAGTTGCCGCACTGTAAGACCGGGTTTTGATGATGTAAATTGAACGTTTGAACGATTTGCATAAGCAGTAGTAATTGAACGATCCAACCCGCCAGAGCGCCCAGTCCTTTGCCCGGAACGTGCAGTTGCGGCACCTGCGCTGCTTCGTGGCGGTGGCGCAGGAGCGCCACCTGGCGCGCGCCGCCGCGCGGCTGGCGCTGAGCCAGCCGGCGATGTCCAAGACCCTGACCGAGCTGGAGGAACTGGCCGGCACCCGGCTCGTCGAGCGCGGCGGGCCCGGCCGGCGCGGCGTACAGGGCCTGACTGCCGCCGGCGAGGACCTGCTGACCCACGCGCTGCGCGTGCTGGAGGCGGTGCAGACCGGCGCCCAGGCGCTTGCGCCGAGCGCCGGGGCCGGCGGCGAGCGGCTGCGCGTGGGCGCACTGCCCAGCGTGGCCCCGGCGCTGCTGCCGCAATGCCTGCTGCGCCTGCGCGTCCAGCGCCCGGGGCTGCAGCTGCAGGTGAGCAGCGGTGCCAACGCCGCGCTGCTGGATGAGCTGCGCGCCGGCGAACTCGATCTCGTGGTCGGCCGCATGAGCGACCCGCGGCTGATGGCCGGCCTGAGCTTCGAGCTGCTGCACAGCGAGCCGCTGGTGTTCGTCACGCGTCCCGGCCATCCTCTGGCGACGGCGCGCCGGCGCGGCCAGGACAGCCCGCGCAGGGCGCTCGCCTATCCGCTGGTGGTGTATGACGAAGGCACCATTCCGCGCCACCATACCGAGAGCTTCCTGTCGGCGCGCGGCCTGGCGCTGCCGGCCGACGCACTGCAGACGCTCGACGTGGCGCTGGCCAGCGCCCTGGTCGCGCAGTCCGACACGGTCTGGATCACGCCGCTGGGCGCCGCACGCCAGGCGCTGGACGACCGGCGCCTGGCGCGGCTGCGGATCGACACCTCCGGCACCGAGGAGCCGGTCGGCCTGCTGTTGCGCAGCGAGGCGCCGGCCAGCGTCGCGCGCGACGCACTGATCGGGCTGCTGCGCGAGGCCGCCCGGCGCCAGCACTGAGCCGTCGTCCCGCGGCCCCGAAGGGCCCGCACCGCCGGGCGGTGCGCGAAGATGCCTTGCGGGCCGGTGCCGTACCCGGCTCAGTCGCGCGTGGCGCGCCGCTGGACGCAGGCGATGTAGGCCTCGCCGTCGGGCGGACGGCCGGCGCGCTGGGCTTCCCACATCATCTGGCCCAGGCACTCCATGGCCTCGTGGTGGGCCGCCAGCAGGGAGTCGCGGCGGGCCGCGAGCAGTTCCACCGCCTGGCGGATGCCGCGCGGCTGGTCGATCGAGCATTGTTCGCTGATCGACAGGTGCATCGACAGGTGCAGGAAGGGGTTCTCGCGGCCGTCCTTGCCGTCGTAGACGCGCGCCACGGCCGCATCGGCGTCCTGCAGGTCGGCGTGGTACTCGGGGTGCTGGTCGATCCAGCCGGCGGCCAGGCTTTCCAGCGCTTCGAGCGGCTCGCCGCGACGGCTCTTGGCATAGACGTCGCAAAAGAAGCGACGCACATCTTCGGGGGACGGATTGAACATGGGGACTGTCGGGAGCAGGCCCCGAGCGTAGCACCGCACCGGCGCCGGGCCGGCGCACTCGGGCAAGATGCGCTCCGTTGCGGCGCGCATCGCGGCCGCCCCCGGGTCTTGAAGTATCTTCCTCCCCCAATGCAAGTCACTCTCCGCGCCTCCTGGGTCACCGACATCGGCTCGCGCCTGCGCGAGCGCCAATGGCTCAAGATCCTGGGCACCACGGCGTGGATCTGGCTGTTTTTCATCGGCTACTTCCACCTGCTGCGCAACCCCTTCGGCCCCGTCACCGAGATGCCCTGGACCGCGGTCGACGAGTGGATTCCGTTCCAGCCGGGCTGGCTCGTGCCATACCTTTCGCTGTGGGTCTACGTCGGCATCGCGCCGGGCCTGCAGCGCGGACTGCTGCCCTTGCTGTCCTATGGCTTCTGGTCCGGCGTGCTCTGCCTGACGGGGCTGGCCGCATTCATGCTGTGGCCCACGCGGGTGCCGCCGGCGACCTTCGACGCCGGCGGGTTCCCCGGATTCGACCTGCTGCAGGGCATCGATGCGGCGGGCAATGCCTGTCCGTCGATGCACGTGGCCATCGCCATCTTCACCTGCTGCTGGATCGAGAAGATCCTGCGCGGCGCAGGTGCGCCGTGGCTGCTGCGCCTGGCGAACCTGGCCTGGTTCCTGGCCATCGCCTATTCCACGGTCGCGACGCGCCAGCACGTGGCGCTGGACGTTCTGGCCGGCGGCCTGCTGGGGGGCGCCTTCGCCTGGGCGTCGCTGCGCTGGCGTCCTGCAGAGGCCCCGCTGCCGCCGCCGGCCGCGGCGATGGCTATCATCGACCAGCGGTGAGCCCGGCGCGTGGAGGATGAAGGCGCGCGCCGAAGGCTTTACGAACTACTCCAAGAGCGAGCCTGAGATCTATGAATTCCCTGAAGGAAATACAGGAGCTGATCCACCAGAAGTACGGTTTCACGGCCGATGAGATCGACCCCCAGATGTCCATGCGCGACAAGGGCTTCGACTCGCTCGCACTGGCCGAATTCCTGTTCGAGATCGAGGATCGGCTGGGCATCTCGCTGCCCGAGCCCGACCCGCAGATGGACACCCTGGCCGAGTTGGCAGAGCTGGTCGACCGCGCGCGCGCCGGCGCCCCGGCGGCCTAATCGACCCGACCGGCACGGCGGCAGAAGGCAGATCGGCAGGATGAGTGTGGATTCGACGACGGCGGTGGCAGTCACGGGGCTGGGACTGGTGGCCCCCCACGGAAGGCAGCCGCAGCAGGTTTTCGATGCCCTCGTGCGCGGCGAGTCCGCGCTCGGGCCGATCTTTCCGGAGCTGGCCCGCCCGGCCATCGGGGCAACGGTGGATTTCGACCCTGCCGAGTGGTTCACCCGGTTGCAGCTGGCCGGCGTCGACCGGGTCAGCCAGCTCGCCGTGGCCGCTGCCTCGATGGCATTGGACGATGCCGGTGCACCGCTCGACGACGCCTCGCTGGCGCGCGAGCGTGTCGGCATCTACGTGGGTTGCGGCATGGGCGGAGCGGCCGCACTCGAGACCGCCTATCGCATGGGCGCCAGCGGACGGGTGCCGCCGCTGACCGTGCCGGCCTTCATGCCCAACGCGCCGGCCGCGCACATCGCCATGCGTCACCGCATCACCGGGCCGGTGCTCAGCTATTCGGTGGCGTGCGCGTCATCTGCAGTGGCCATCGCAGAGGCGGCCAAGGCTGTTCGTTGTGGCGAGGTCGACCTGGCCATCGCCGGCGGCACCGAGTCGCTGATCGTGCCGGGCGTGGTGCAGGCCTGGCAGGCCATGCAGACCCTGGCCAGCGCCGAACCCGGGCAGGCGGCGACCGCGGTGCGCCCCTTCGGTGTCGATCGCAGCGGTTTCGCACTGGGCGAAGGTGCCGCCTTCCTCGTTCTCGAGCCGGCGCCGCGTGCCCGGGCGCGCGGCGCCTCCATGCATGCCCGGCTGGCCGGCTGGGGCATCAGCTGCGACGCCACCCACCTGACCAAGCCGGACGCCGAAGGCCAGGCGCGGGCATTGCGCGCCGCGCTGCGCATGTCGGCCCTGGCGCCGCGCGACGTCGGCTATTGCAACGCCCACGGCACCGCAACCCGGCTGGGCGATCCGATCGAATGCGAGGCGCTGGCGCGGGTCTGGGGCGACGACCTGCCGCAACTTCGCGTGAGTTCCACCAAGGCCCTGCACGGGCACCTGCTCGGTGCCGCCGGCGCGCTCGAAGCGCTGGTGACCGTGCTGGCGCTGCAGCAACGCCGGCTGCCGCCGAACATGCACGTCGGCCAGCAGGATCCGGCGTGCGCCGTTTCGCTGGTGTACCCCGACGCCACCGACGCGCCCGCGCTGGATGCGGCGGTCAGCGGCTCCTTCGCATTCGGCGGAACCAACGCAGCCCTGCTGTTCCAGCGCGCCTGACCGCCGCGCCATGGGCCGGCCGGCGGCTCTGCGGCTGCCTGTGCGTTCCGGCCCACGCGGGTCGTAGGACTTCTCCCGCAGACGCCCCGGCCCGGCGCATGCAACATGGCTCGGCCCCGCGTCTGGACGGGGTTAGCGACAGGAGCCGCGCATGACCCTTCCGCACGCCGACCCGGCGCCATTGCCCACATCGTTCGAGCTGGCCAGCCGCATGACGCGGCGCTTTCCGAACGAAAGCCCCGCCTACCGCGACGCACGGCTGGCGTTGCTGGCCGAGGAGATCGAGTTGCGCCGCCATGTCGAGCGTGTGGCGGCGCAGCGCCGTGCGCTGCCCGCCGGCGGCGAGGTGCCGCAGGACTATGTGTTCATGGGTCCGCAGGGCGCCGTGCTGATGTCCGAACTGTTCGGCATGCACGACACGCTGATCGTCTATCACTGGATGTTCGGCCCGCGCTCGGAGCGGCCATGTCCCATGTGCACGTCGCTGCTGTCGGCGCTCGATGGCGAAACCCCCGATCTGCTGCAGCGCACGGCCTTCGTCGTGGTGGCGCGCTCACCCTATGCGCGCCTGGCCAACTTCGCGATCGAACGCGGCTGGCGCAACCTGCCGCTGCTGTCGACCTTCGGCAGCACTTTCAACCAGGACTACGTGGGCGAGGAGCCGGAAGGCGACGACGTCGCCGGCCTGAACGTGTTCCGGCGCGAAGGCAACCTGATCCGCCACTTCTGGGGCGAGGAGATGGGCCAGGAGACCGCCGACAAGGGGCAGGACGCGCGCGGTGCGCCGGACCTCATGCCTCTTTGGACGCTGCTGGACAAGACGCCCCAGGGCCGTGGCCGGGACTGGCACCCCTCGCTCAGCTACGACGTCGCGCCCTAGCAGCCGCGCCCTCGGGCGGCGCGCATGCGCGCCGCGTCAGTCTTCCCATTTCGGCCGCTGCGGCAGACCGAATTCGTCCTCCGCCAGGGCGGCGCCTGCATGCCCGCCGCCCGCGGCGGTAGCAGCTTCGGCGCGAATGCGTTCGAGGCGGCGATGGTGCTCGCGCTCGAGCGCAAGCTTTTCCTCGTGCTGCGCGTTGGCACGCCGGCGCCGGGCGGCCACCCATGCGCCGATCAGGCCCGCCACCAGGCAAATCAGGAAATAGGCGGCCATGGCCAGGGCGGTGGAAATCCACGCCGGGCTGGCGCCGAGCCCGTAGAGCCACCACAGGCTGCCGCCCGCAACCAGCGCCGAAAGGACCGCCAGCGCGAAAGCGAGCCCGGTGCGTCCGTCTCGCACTGCCAGGCGCAGCACCATCGCCAGCCCGAGCAGGCTGGCCAGTCCGA
Source organism: Variovorax sp. (assembly GCF_035634955.1). Classification (GTDB taxonomy): domain Bacteria; phylum Pseudomonadota; class Gammaproteobacteria; order Burkholderiales; family Burkholderiaceae_C; genus Variovorax. The sequence goes on from NZ_DASQBZ010000016.1 coordinate 206,787, forward strand.
ACGCCAATGCCCGCACCTGGGTCATCTGACTGCCGTTCTGGCGCGCCAGTTCACCGATATCGAGGGCGGCTGCCACGCCGAAGATCACCCAGCCGAGCAGCCAGCCCACGGTTCGCGCCTCCACATTTCATTTCTCCCTGGGCCGTTGGCCCGTGTTGTTCGCGCGTGCATGCCTCGCGCCTCGCGTCGCATGGTCGGTGCGGCGGCAGCCCGTGTCAACAGCACCCACCATGAGCGAGCCCGACTTCTCGAAGCGGTCAGCTGAAGGTCACTTGCAGGCCTTGCAGCGGCGCGTCGAACTCCGAGCGCCACTGTTGGCCGGGCTGCACCGGCCAGGCGTCGGTCCAGGTGCCGGTGGTGACGATGTCGCCCGCCGCCAGTTCCGGTGCGCCGGGCAACTGCCCGATCTCCTGCACGAAGTGAAGCAGGGCATGCAGCGGGCCGTCGAGGACGTTGCGGCCGACGCCTTCGTCGACCTGGCGCGTGCCGTTCCACAGGCGCAGGCCCAGGCCGGCCAGCAGTTCGTCCAGCGCTTCGCCGGTGGCGGCCAGGTCGCGCACGGGAGTTGGTGGACCCACCAGCAGCCGACCGTGCAGGCCGCTGTCGGCGACCGTCTCGGCAGCGCTGAACTTCCAGTCCGCGCAATGCGACTGGACGACCTCGAAGCCTGCCGCCAGCCAGTCCACGCAGTCGAACACCTGCTCCAGCGTGGCGCTGCGCGGTGGCGTGGCGCGCAGGCCGAACACCACTTCGGGCTCCAGGCGCGGCTGGGCCAGCGCCTTCAGGTCCAGCGTGCCGTTGCCGCTGGCGTCTGCATGCGACACGGTGCTGTCCCACACCGTGCCCCAGATCGGCGCAAACACCGCGTAGCGTTCCCAGATCGTGCGATTGGTGAAGCCGATCTTGTAGCCCACCGGCCGCTCGCCGCGCGCGATGCGCAACTCGCGCACTGCGAGCGCCGCCTGGTAGGCGGTCGGCAGGTCTGGCCAGGCGGCATCGTTGCGCTCGGCGGGCCAGAGCGCGCCGGAGTCGAGATGGCGAAGCAGATCCTCCGGTGTCGGAGCGGGGTGGGCGGACGGGGTGCTGGTCATGCGCGCAGTCTAGGACGGCGCGTAGCGGCCCCTTGTCAGACGGCGGCGCGTGCGCGTACGAGCCGGCGTCGGCCGGCGCCCCAGCCACAGGCCGCCATGGCCAGCGACAGCAGCACGAGCAGCGGCGCCGAGGATTCGAAGCTGCCGGTCCAGCCGCGCAGCAAGCCGGCCAGCAGGGGGCCGCCGCACGCCAGGACATAGCCGCCGCCCTGCGCCATGGCTGACAGTTGCGCCGTGGTGCCGGCATCCGGCGAGCGCAGCACGATCAGCGTGAGCGCCAGCGCGAAAGCGCCGCCCTGGCCGCAGCCGAGCACCACCGCCCACAGCCAGCGGCCCGACAGCGGCGCGAAGATCAGTGCCAGCATCGACACGCAGATCAGCACCGCCAGGCTCACGCCGAACACGCGCTGGTCGCGGCAACGCGTCGCGATCGAGGGCGTGACGAGGCACGTCAGCAACTGCACCAGGATGGAGACCGCCACGACGTAGCCGGCCTGCGCGCCGTCGAGACCGCGCTCGCGCAGAAGCGGCGCCAGCCACCCGATCGCGATGTAGGCAAGCGCCGACTGCAGACCCATGAAGCCCAGCACCTGCCACGCCAGTGCGTCGCGCCACAGGCTCGAGGCGCGTGGCTGGGCGTGCGCCGGCAGCGGCCGCGCCGCCAGGGCGCGCGGCGCCCACAACAGCAGCACCAGGGCCGCGGGCAGCGCCCATGCGGCCAGCGTCAATGCCCATTGCCCGTGGAACACATGCCGTTCCAGCGGCACGGTGAAGGCAGTGGAGCTGGATGCGCCGGCGCAGACCGAGACGGTATAGAGCCCGGTCATCATGGCCGCATGCGTCGGAAAATCGCGCTTGACCAGCCCCGGCAGCAGCACGTTGCCGATGGCGATGCCGGCGCCTGCCACGGCGGTGGACGCGAACAGCACCGGCAAGTGGCCGGCGCCGCGCAGCAGGGTGCCGATGCAGATGAGCAGCAGCGCGCCCAGCAGCACCCGCTCAGGCCCGAAGCGCCGCGCCAGGGCCGGCGCCGGGATGGCGAACACGCCCAGGCACAGCAGCGGCAGCGTGGTCAGCAGGCTGGCGGCCGCCGGCCCCATGCCGGTGTCCTTCATTACCTCGGGCAGCAGCACCGAGATGCTGCCGAACACCGGCCGCAGATTGAAGGCGATGAGGATCAGGCTGGCGCCGAGCAGCCAGGAGGGGCGGGCGAGAGGCGCAGGCGGCGTGGGGATGGCCGCGCTGACGGGTGAAGAGGAAAGGGGAGGCATGGGACGTCGAATGGGTCGGCAATCTTGTTGAGTGACTCAACGCATCGTGAGCAGGTCGGGGCGATGGTCTCGAAGCCATGTGCCGGTTTGCTCCAGAAGGCGGGCAGCCTGTTCTATGCACGCGTCCAACGCAGGTGCTGAGACAGGATCGCCCTCGTAGTCACTCAAGTTGCGTTGACGACGCAGCGCATCGAGCACAATGATGTCGGCCTGCGCCAAGCCGATGGTCAACCCAAGACTCTGAATGGCAGTCTGATGGTGGCCGGGCTGACTGGTCGACGTGCGGTAGCCGCTCGCCCAGAGCCCCAGCATCGCGCATTGCATGATGCATTTATAGGCCGCGTCGAAACGGTTGTCGGCACTCACCTGCGCGAGGCGGGAGTCGGCCAGATTGCGGTGGGCAGCCTGCAGGAGCTTGGCGATGCCCGCCGCATCAGGCTGATGAGTTTGCAAGCGGCCGATCGCCTGCAAGTTCTGCAAGCTCATGCGCATCTCCCTTCACGAACAGTTTGGGTTGGGCCAGGACATTCCTGGCGAAGGCATCATCGCTTCGCACGCGCTCGGCAAATTGCGCCTTGGTGTGGAGCACCGGATTGATCTCGCGGCCCAGTGACGCCTGCAGCGGAAACAGCGCCTGCACCAATTCCACAAACCCGACGGAGCCCAGCACGAGCACATCTACGTCGCTTCCGGGTGATGGGCTGCCTCGCGCCATAGACCCGAACACCAGGGCCAGCTGCACGCCGTCACCCAATGGGCTCAGCGCATCACGAAGCGCCGGAACGACGCCATGGGTCTTGCGAAACAAAGCCGCCAGGTCAGCGAACAGCGGGTGTTCGGCGCTCGCTTGGTAGCGCACTTGGTTGCCCTGTTTGCCGCGTTTCAGCAACCCGGCCTGCGCCAGCTTGTCCAGCTCGCGCGCCAGCGTGCCAGCATGGCTGCCGGTCAGGCGCGCCAGTTCGCGCAGATGAAAACTCGCTTGTGGCTGCAGAAGCAGCACGGCCAACGCGCGCTGCCGTGCCGCCGGGAAAAGCAGATCCATCAAGCCTGATTCGTTGCTCATTTGGCGACGATTGTCGCTTCTAAGGCGACTATTTGCAAACGGCAGACATCTAGATCAGCCGCGAGATCTCGCGCCCCGCCGCCAGCAGCGCCGGCAGCATGCTTTCCTGCATGACCTTGGCGCTGGTCCGGTTCGCCTGGCCGCTGATGTTCAACGCCGCCACCATGCGCCCGGCTCGGTCGGTCACCGGTGCGGCGATGGAGATCAGGCCTTCCTCCAGTTCCTGGTTGACCAGGCACCAGCCCTGGCGCCGGGCCTGCTGCACCCTGGCCAGGATGGCCTGAGCATCGGTGAGCGTGTGGCGGGTGAATGCCTCGCGCTTCGACGCGGCCAGACGCGCGCACACTTCCTCGTCCGGCAGGTCGGCCAGCAGCAGCCGGCCCATCGAGGTGCACCAGGCCGGCAGGCGCGAGCCGACGCCGAGGTTGATGCGCATGATCTTGTGGGTGGGCACGCGCATGACGTAGACGATGTCGGTGGCGTCGAGCACGGCGGCCGAGCAGCTCTCCTGCACCTGGCTCACCAGCGACTCCATGACCGGCTCGGCGCGGTTCCAGATCGGCATGGACGAGAGATAGGCGAAGCCCAGGTCCAGGATGCGCGGCGTGAGCGAGAACACCTTGGCGTCCGCGCGCACGTAGCCGAGCGTCTGCAGCGTCAGCAGGATGCGGCGTGCGCCGGCGCGCGTCAGCCCGGTGGCGGCCGCCACCTCCGACAGCGTCTGGCGCGGCGCGCCAGCGTGGAAGGAGCGGATCACCTCCAGCCCCCGCGCGAAGGACTGGACGTAGGCATCCCCCGGTCGGGGTGTATCGCTGTGTGTCGTCTGGGTTGCCATGGCGGGAGTGAGTGTCTAGAATTCATTATACGAACACATGTTCGATATACGAACATTCTGCGGCGCCTCTGGCTGCAGGTTCCTGTTCCCACCTCCCTCATTTCGGAGACAGTTCCACATGATCGACAAGATCGCGTCCTCGATCGCCGAGGCCCTGGCCGACGTCCGCGACGGTTCCACCGTGCTCATCGGCGGCTTCGGCACCGCCGGCATTCCGGGCGAACTCATCGACGGCCTGATCGCGCAGGGCGCCAAGGACCTGACGGTGGTCAACAACAACGCCGGCAACGGCGACACCGGCCTGGCCGCGCTGCTCAAGGCCGGCCGCGTGCGCAAGATCATCTGCAGCTTTCCGCGCCAGGCAGACAGCTTCGTGTTCGACGAGCTCTACCGCAGCAAGAAGCTCGAGCTGGAACTGGTGCCCCAGGGCAACCTGGCCGAGCGCATCCGCGCCGCCGGCGCCGGCATCGGCGCCTTCTTCTGCCCGACCGGCTACGGCACCCAGCTGGCGGGCGATCGGGAAACGCGCGAGATCGGCGGCAAGCAGTACGTGCTTGAATTTCCCATCCACGGCGACGTGGCGCTGATCAAGGCCGAGCGCGGCGACCGCTGGGGCAACCTCACGTACCGCAAGGCGGCACGCAACTTCGGCCCGGTCATGGCCATGGCGTCGAAGAAGACCGTCGCCACCGTGCACGAGATCGCCGAACTCGGTACGCTCGACCCCGAGGCCATCGTGACCCCGGGCATCTTCGTGCATCAAGTCGTCAAGATCGACCGCGTGGCCACCCAGGCCGGCGGCTTCAAGAAAGCAGCATGACCATGGCCTACACACGCCGCACCAAGGACGAGCTCGCCAAGCGCGTCGCCCAGGACATTTTCGACGGCGCCGTCGTCAATCTCGGCATCGGCCAGCCGACGCTGGTCGCCAACCACCTGCCGGCTGGCCGCGAGGTCATCCTGCACAGCGAGAACGGCATCCTCGGCATGGGCCCCGCGCCCGCCGCCGGCGACGAAGACTTCGACCTCATCAACGCAGGCAAGCAGCCGGTCACGCTGCTGGCCGGCGGCGCCTACTTCCACCATGCCGACAGCTTCGCGATGATGCGCGGCGGGCATCTCGACATCTGCGTGCTCGGCGCCTTCCAGGTCTCTGCCACCGGCGATCTGGCCAACTGGCACACGGGCGAGGCGGACGCCATTCCCGCCGTCGGCGGCGCGATGGACCTGGCGATCGGCGCCAAGCAGACCTGGGTCATGATGGACCTGCTGACCAAGAAGGGCCAGAGCAAGCTGGTCGAGAAGTGCAGCTATCCGCTCACCGGCATCGGCTGCGTCAAGCGCGTCTACTCCGACCTGGCCACGCTCGAATGCACGCCGCAGGGCCTCAGGCTCATCGACCTGGTCGACGGGCTCGACCATGCCGAACTCGAGAAGCTGGTCGGCCTGCCGATCGCGGCCTGAACCTTCAACCCTCATCGATCCAACGGGAGACCCGACATGATCAACGAAGCCTTCATCTGCGACGGCGTGCGCACCCCCTTCGGCCGCTACGCCGGCGCCCTGTCGAGCGTGCGCACCGACGATCTCGGCGCGGTGCCGCTCAAGGCGCTGATGGAACGCAATGCCAAGGTCGACTGGCTGGCCGTTGCCGACGTGCTGTACGGCTGCGCCAACCAGGCCGGCGAGGACAACCGCAACGTCGCGCGCATGTCCGCGTTGCTGGCGGGCCTGCCGGTGGAGGTGCCCGGCGCCACGATCAACCGCCTGTGCGGCTCCGGGCTGGACGCGGTCGGCTCGGCGGCACGCGCGATCAAGGCGGGCGAGGCCGGCCTGATGATCGCCGGCGGCGTCGAAAGTATGAGCCGCGCGCCTTTCGTCATGCCCAAGGCCGAAAGCGCCTTCTCGCGCAACAACGCCGTCTACGACACCACCATCGGCTGGCGCTTCGTCAACAAGCTGATGAAGGCGCAGTACGGCATCGACTCCATGCCCGAGACGGCCGAGAACGTCGCGACCGACTACAAGATCGAGCGCGAGGCGCAGGACCGCATGGCGCTGGCGTCGCAGCAGAAGGCCGTGGCGGCGCAGAAGAGCGGCTTCTTCGACGCCGAGATCGTGCCGGTCACGATCCCGCAGAAAAAGGGCGACCCGCTGGTCGTGAACAAGGACGAGCATCCGCGCGACACCAGCCTCGAGTCGCTGGCCAGGCTCAAGGGCGTGGTGCGGCCCGACGGAACGGTGACGGCCGGCAACGCCAGCGGCGTCAATGACGGCGCGGTGGCGATGCTGCTGGCGAGCGAGGCGGCCGCCGCCGCGCATGGCCTGACGCCGCGCGCCCGCGTGGTCGGCATGGCTACTGCCGGCGTGCCGCCGCGCGTGATGGGCATCGGCCCGGCGCCGGCCACCCAGAAGGTGCTGGCCCTGACCGGGCTCAAGATCGAGCAGATCGACGTGATCGAGCTGAACGAGGCGTTCGCCGCGCAAGGGCTGGCGGTGCTGCGCCAGCTCGGCCTGAAGGACGACGACGCTCGCGTCAACATCAACGGTGGCGCCATCGCGCTGGGCCATCCGCTCGGCGCCAGCGGCGCGCGCCTGGCGCTCACCGCGGTCAACCAGTTGCACAAGCAGAAGGGCCGCTACGCGCTGTGCACCATGTGCATCGGCGTCGGGCAGGGCATCGCGGTCATCCTCGAGCGGGTCTGACGCAGCCGCCCTGCCGGGCCGCACGCGCGGGCGGCCCGATGCGGGTCAGCCCCGCGGCAGGCGGCGGCCGAGCACCGAATGATGCCGGCCGTACATGAAGTAGATCGCCATGCCGATGGCCAGCCAGATCACCAGGCGCAGCCATGTGTCCAGCGGCAGGCCGCCCATGAGCAGCAGGCACAGGCCGATGCCGATCGCCGGGACGACGGGCACGCCCGGAACCCGGAACGGGCGCGGCACGTGCGGCTCGGTCCGGCGCAGGTGGATCACCGCGCCGCACACCAGCGTGAACGCGAACAGCGTGCCGATGCTGACCATCTCTCCCAGGAGGTGGATCGGGAACAGGCCGGCGATCAAGGCCACCACGATGCCGATCGAGATCTGGCTGAGATAGGGCGTGCCGGTGCGCGGATGCACCTTCGAGAACATGGCCGGCAGCAGTCCGTCGCGCGAGACGGTGAAGAAGATGCGGCTCTGCGCGTACAGGAGCACCAGGATCACCGTGGTCAGGCCCGCCAGCGCGCCGAACTTGATCAGCAGCGAGAGCCACGGCTTGCCGATGACGTCCACGCCCAGTGCGATGGGGTCGGGCACGTTCAGCAGCGTGTAGGGCACCAGGCCGGTCAGCACGGCGGCCACCGCCACGTACAGCAGCGTGCACAGCAGCAGCGACCCGAGAATGCCCAGCGGCATGTCGCGCTGCGGGTTGCGGGCTTCCTGTGCGGCGGTGGATACCGCGTCGAAACCGATGAAGGCGAAGAACACCACCGAGGCCGCGCGCAGCACGCCCGAGGCCCCGAACTGCCCGAACTCGCCGGTGTTCTCCGGTATGAACGGCACCCAGTTGTCGGCATTGACCGCAGCCACGCCGAAGCCGACGAAGGCGATCACCACGACCAGCTTGACCAGCACGATCAGGTTGTTGAACCGCGCCGACTCCTTCGTGCCCGCCACCAGCATGGCGGTCAGCGCAAGCACGATGGCAGCGGCCGGAAGGTTGAACAGCGCCTGGATCGTGCTGCCGTCGGCCAGTTGCACCGCGCCCGGTGAATGGATGAGCTCCGGCGGGAGTTCCACGCCGAACTGGCGCAACAGGCTGACCAGGTAGCCCGACCAGCCGACCGCCACCGTGGCGGCGCCCATCGCGTATTCGAGCACCAGGTCCCATCCGATGATCCAGGCCGCGAGCTCGCCCAGCGTGGCATAGGTGTAGGTGTAGGTGCTGCCACTGGCCGGGATGAGCGCGGCCAGTTCGGCATAGCAAAGGCCCACGACGGCGCACACAAGTCCCGCCAGCATGAAAGAGAGCATCACGCCGGGCCCGGCGTGCCGGGCGGCCGCCGTGCCCGTGAGCACGAAGATGCCGGCCCCGATGACGGCGCCCACGCCGATGGCGATGATGCTGATGGCGCCGAGCGACCGGGTGAGCTGGTGCCCGCCCCCTTCGCTGCCGGCCACGATGTCGGCCACGCTCTTGCGTGCCCGGTATTGGCTCCCTGACATTTCTTCTCCCTGAATATTTTTTATCTGCGCGCCGCGGACGGTTCGGCGATCTCCGATCGAGCCCCTTGCGCGCGGCGCGACCCTAGCACAGGGTTCGCGCCGAACGGCGCGTCTGCCAGGGCAGCGAGGGCGGCAGGCTGCAACTTCTGCACGCTCGGCCGAAAGCGCTGGACGCGCCGGCCTTCAGCGCACGGCGTCAATGGCTGCGGTGGCGCAGTCGCGAGTGGTGCCGTCCGTATCCGAAGTAGATCGCCAGGCCGACGGCCAGCCAGACCACCAGACGCAGCCAGGTGTCCCACGGCAGGCCCACCATCAGCAGCGCGCACATCGCGATGCCCGCCAGCGGTACCCAGGGCATGCACGGGGTGCGAAAGGGGCGCGCCAGGGTGGGCTCGACGCGGCGCAGGTGCAGCACGGCGGCGCACACCAGCGAAAAGGCGAACAGCGTGCCGATGCTGACCATCTCGCCCAGAAGGTGGATCGGCACGAGCCCGGCGAACAGCGCCACCACGGCGCCCACGCAGAGCTGGCTCACGTGCGGCGTCTTCAGGCGCGGATGTACCCGCGAGAACAGGGGCGGCAGCAGGCCGTCGCGCGCGATGGTGTAGAAGATGCGGCTCTGCCCGTACAGCAGCACGAGGATTACGGTCGTCAGGCCGAGCAGTGCGCCCAGCTTGACGCACAGCGACAGCCATTGCTGGCCGATCACGTCGATGCCCAGCGCGATCGGATCGGGCACGTTGAGCCGCTGGTAGGGCACCAGGCCGGTCAGCACGGCTGCCACGGCCACGTACAGCACGGTGCAGATCACCAGCGACGCCAGGATGCCCAGCGGCATGTCCCGTTGCGGCCGGTGCGCCTCCTGCGCGGCGGTCGACACCGCGTCGAAGCCGATGTAGGCGAAGAACACCACCGAGGCCCCGCGCAGCACGCCGCTCCATCCGAACTCGCCGAAGGCGCCCGCGTTCGGTGGGACGAAGGGCTCCCAGTTGGCGCGGTTGACGTAGGCCAGCCCGAAGCCGATGAAGGCCACCACCACCAGCAGCTTGACCAGCACCATCAGGTTGTTGATGCGCGTCGATTCCCGGGTACCCAGCACCAGCAGCAGCGTGAGCGCCAGCACGACCAGGGCCGCCGGCAGGTTGAACAGCGTCTGCAGCACGCGGCCGTCGGCCAGTTGCAGCGTGCCGGGCGAATGCGCGAACTCGGGCGGGATGTGCAGGCCGAAGTGCCCCAGCAGGCTGACCAGGTAGCCCGACCAGCCGACCGCCACGGCCGCCGCGCCCATGGCGTACTCGAGCACCAGGTCCCATCCGATGATCCAGGCCGCGAGTTCGCCCAGCGTCGCGTAGGTGTAGGTGTAGGTGCTTCCGCTGGCCGGGATCACCGCCGCGAGTTCGGCGTAGCACAGCGCCACGAACGCGCATGCCAGCCCCGCGAGCACGAAGGACAGCATCACCGCCGGGCCCGCGTAGCGTGCGGCCGCGGTGCCGGTCAGCACGAAGATGCCGGCGCCGATGATGGCGCCCACGCCGATGGCGGTGATGCTGAACGCGCCCAGGGTCCGGGTGAGCTGATGTCCGCCGCTCTGGCCGTGGGCCACGATGTCGGCCACGCTCGGACGTGCCATGAGGCGGGACTTGGCCATCGAGTCTCCTTTGCGGGCCGGCAGGCGGCAACGAGGAGACGGCAGTGTGCCATTCAGCCGGCGTGCGGTGGACCTGTCCGGTGTGATTGGCCGTCGGCGTGCCGCCACACCAGCGTGGCCGCCGCCAGGTCTTCGAGCGCGCTGCCCACCGCCTTGAAGACCGTGCGTTCGCCCGCGCCGCGGCGTCCCTGGCGCTCGCCGCCGCAAAGCTGGGCCAGCGTGCCCTGCAGCTGCCCGGCGTCGAAGGTACCGGCGGCCATGGCGTCGAGCAGGTCGCCGGACTTCTGCAGGGCCTCCTCGGTGTCCACGAACACCCGCGCCGGGCGCGCCAGGCAACCCGGCGCCGCCTCGCGCATGGCCGGCGTGAAGCTGCCGATCAGGTCGAGGTGGCTGCCATCGGCGAGCCAGCCCGCCTGCACCAGCGACTTGCCCGACAGCGTGGCGCAGCTGACGATGTCGGCCTGGCGCACGGCCGCTTCCAGGTCGGGCGCCGCCTGCGCGTCGATGCCTTGCGCGCGCCACTGGGCTGCCAGCGTCCGTGCGCCTTCCGGCCGATGGTTCCACACCTGCACCTGGTCGATCGGCCGCACGCTGGCGAATGCCGCCGGCAGCAGCCTCGCCACGCGCCCGGTGCCCAGCACCAGCAGCCGGCGTGCGTCCGGCCGTGCCAGGAACGAGGCGCCGAGCGCGGCGGCGGCGGCGGTGCGGCGGGCGGTGATCTCGTTGCCGTCGATCGACGCGAGCGGCACGCCGGTGGTGGCGTCGTACAGCACGTAGGTGGCATGCAGGCCCGGCAGGCCGCGCACGCCGTTGCCGGGAAAGATGTTGATGGTCTTGATGCCCAGGAAACCGGCGTCGCTCCAGGCCGGCATGATCAGCACCGTGCCCGTCGCCTGGCCGGCATGCGCGACGGTGTGCACGTGGCGCGGCGGCACGCTGGCCGGCGCGGCGAAGGCATCGCGCAGTGCCGGCACCAGCCGCACGAAAGGCAGCGCAGCGGCCGCGGTGGCAGCGTCGAGGTGCAGCATGCTCAGCGGCGCCCGGTCAGGGCCAGGTAGTCCGCCCGGGTGCGCGGGGAGACCGAGGCCAGCACCTGGGCGTGCGGCGTCTTGTGGCGCGCCAGCAGTCGGGCCGAGGCCACGGCCCATCCCCGGCAGTACCAATGGCAGGTGTGCTGCATCAGCAGCAGCTCGGCGCTGAGCGCATAGGCCTGCGCCTTGGCGTCCGGGGTGTCCTCGCGCCGGACCATGGCCTCGATGCCGCTGGCGTGGATGGCGAACGCGCGGCGCACGTCGAACAGCAGCCGCCCCGGCAGCAACGGCTGGGCAAAGGGAATCCACAACGCCAGCTTGCTGACCTGGGCCAGCGGCGCCGGCATGGCCTGCACGTCGGCGGCGAAGCGGGCGAACTGCCCCGACAGCGATTGCTCGACGCCGTCGAGCATGCCGCGGATCTGCGCGCGCCGCTCGGCGTCGTCCTCGCCCAGCCAGCGCAGGTAGCCGTCGAGCAGCCGCTCCATCTGCTGCTCGATCTGGTAGGGCGCGAGGTAGCTGCCGAGCAGGGACACGCGCTGCTGCTGTTCGCGGCGCTTGAAGAACTGCAGCACGATGACCAATGCCAGTGCGAGAAAAAGAATGTCCATGGGCGAAGGAAAGGGGAGCGGGGCGCCGCCGCGACCGCGGCAGGCAAGGGCGAAGTGTAGAGACCGCCCGCCGGCATGCGTTGGCGAGCCGGGAGACAATGGCGCGCCCTTCATCCCGCTTCGCCCCATCTTGCTTGCCGGCCTGCCCCTTCACACCGATCCCTGGTTCTACGCCGTGGCCATTCCCGCCGTCCTGCTGCTGGGCATCAGCAAGAGCGGCTTCGGTGCCGGATTCGGCTCGCTCGCGGTGCCGCTGATGGCGCTGGCGGTGCCGGTGCCGGACGCCGCCGCGATCCTCATGCCGCTACTGCTCGTCATGGACCTGCTGGGGCTGGCCGCCTTCCGCCGCGATGTGAACCTGGCGCTCTTCAGGTTCCTGGTGCCGTTCGGCCTGCTCGGTACCGTCGTGGGCACGTTGCTGTTCCGCGCGCTGTCGGGGTCGACGGTGGCCGGCATCGTGGGCGTGTTCACGCTGCTTTTCCTGGCGCAGCGCGTGCTGTTGCCGCCCCGGCCGGACTCGGCGCCGCCGCGGCGCGGCATCGGCGCGGCGCTGACGGTCACCTCCGGCTTCACCAGCTTCATCTCGCACGCGGGCGGTCCGCCGCTCAATGCGTACCTGATTCCGCTGCGCCTGACGCCGCTGGCATTCACCGCCACCACCGCCTACTTCTTCTTCGTCGTCAATCTCAGCAAGTGGATTCCCTATGCCTGGCTGGGCCTGATCGACTGGCGCAACATGGCGACCTCGCTGGCGCTGCTGCCGCTGGCGCCGGTGGGCGTCTGGCTGGGCGTGCGCATCGCGCGGCGGATCGACGCCAAACTGTTCTACCGCGCCATCTACCTGGGCATGCTGCTGACCGGCATCAAGCTGGTGTGGGATGGCTTCTTTCACGGCTGATGTCTTCTCGCTTCAAGGACCGACACATGACGACCGATGCTCCTTCTCACCTGTTCATCCTCACCGGCGCGTCGCGCGGCATGGGCCGCGCCATGGCCGAACAATTGCTCGCCCAGCCTGCGCACAGCCTGCTGTGCATCTCGCGCCGCCAGGATCCGGCGCTCGAGCAGGCGCCGCACGGCGCTGGCAGCCAGGTGGTGCAATGGGCGCACGACCTGTCCGACGCCGCGTCGGCGGCCCAGCGCCTGGCGTCCTGGCTCGACGCCATGGACTCGACCCGCATCGCCAGCGCCACGCTGCTCAACAACGCTGGCGTGATCGCGCGGCCGGCGCCGCTGGACGAAGCATCGGCCGCCGACGTTTCCCATGCCCTGCGCGTCGGCCTCGAGGCGCCGATGCTGCTCTGCGCCGCCTTTTTGCGCGCCACACGTCAGTGGCAGGTGGCGCGGCGCGTGCTCAACATCTCGTCGGGGCTGGGGCGCAATGCCATGGCCAGCCAGGCGCCGTACTGCGCCGCCAAGGCCGGCATGGACCACTTCTCGCGCGCGGTGGCTCTCGAAGAGGCCGGTCGCGCGAACGGCGCGCGCATCTGCTCGCTGGCGCCGGGGGTGATCGACACCGACATGCAGGCCGAACTGCGCGGCGGCGACCCGGCGCTGTTCCCGGACCGCGAACGCTTCGCGCAACTGCATGCCAAGGGCCAGCTCACGTCGCCTGCGGACGCGGCGGCGCGCGTGCTGGCCTACCTGGCGCGCGCCGATTTCGGTGACAGGCCGGTGGCCGACGTCAGGGACTGACGCGACGGGCATGCCCGCCGCAGTCAGGCGCGTTCGACTTCCTGGGTGACGAGGTCGGAGCGCTGGGCGTACGGCCGCAGGTACGCGGAGGTTTCTTCCACCGGGCAGCTCAGCCAGTCTTCGAGCCAGGCGTCCTGCAGCAGCGCGGCCTGCCGGCGCTCGCTGCCGTCGAGCCGGATGGTCAGCAGGGCGAAGCTTTCGACGCATTCCTCCTGCGGCGAGCGCCAGCCGTTCCACAGGCCGGCGATGGCCAGCGGGCGGCCATCCGCGCGGCGGTGGCACAGCAGCCGGTCGGGCGCGCCGGTGTCCTCGAACAGGGCGTCGGCCAGCACCACGCAGCGATGTCCGCGTTTCCACGGCTGATGGAAATTGCGCTCCGACGAGGCGGTCTCGGCGCGTGCCTCGAACAGCGGGTCGGCGCCGTCCTGCGAAAACAGGGGAATCAGGCCCCAGCGGCCGCTCACCACCTCGAACGGCGCCGGGGGCCGGAGGCTGCCGGGATGGTCCGCGCGCGGCCGACGGACGAAGACGCCGCGCTCGCCAGGGCGGATCCGCTGCCCGGAAGCAGTCGGCATGAATTCGATGCCAAAGCCCCGCGCGTACGCAGTCGCATCGCCGGCGCACAGGTAGTGATGGATCATCCCGTCACTGTAGAAATGCAGTGCCCGCCGGGTCAATGGACATGTGTGGCATCGCGGCGATGCGGCGCGAACTAATTCGCTAAAGATACAGTTTTTGAAGAAGCTGAATCAATGTTTCGCGCTCTCTGGCGCCGAGGCGAGCGCTCGCATCGAGTTCGGCTTGCGTCACCGCGCGCTCGGCATCGGCAGTCAGGCGCTCGCCGGCCGGCGTGAGGTACAGGCCCACGGCGCGCCCGTCCCGGGGGTGGGGACGCCGCTCGATCAATCCCCGGCTGTCGAGCGTCGCCACCAGGTTCACCAGGTTGGGCGGCAGGATGTCCAGCGTGGCGCAAAGCTGGCGCGAGGTGGCGCCCGGGTTGTGGGCCAGCAGCGACAGCACGGAGAAGTCGACCTGCTTGAGGCCGTAGGGCGCCATGCGCTCGGAAAACACGGTGCTGATCTGCGACCAGGCGCGCCTGGCGTTGTAGCCGACCAGGGTTTCGAGGAAGCCGCTGTCGAGCCGATCGCTGCGAGAGGCGGCTTTGGCGGCCGAGGCAGCCGGCTTCCTGTCCGCTGGGCCGGGGGCGTGGGGGCGCGTGTTGCGCGTCATCTTCCTGGGTTCGGGCATGTCGTCTTGCACGGCGGTCAACGTGGCAGGTTCGTTGCTGGACGGGGCGCGGCGGCAGGCTGCCGGACGTTGTCGCAGGCGCGCTTGACCAGGCCCAGGCGAAGGTCGAATTCGGGCAGTACCCAGCGGTGGAACGCGCGCGCCGGCGCGGCCCAGCGTGCGTCGCCGGGCGGGGCCGTGCGTTCGATGCGCGCCCAGGCCCACGCCAGCAGGGTGAGCATTGCCACGCGCAGGAAGTCGTCGGCCACCTCGTAGGGCAGTTGCGGGTCGGCCTGGCTCGCCATGGCCACCGCGGTGGCGAGATAGCGCAGCTGGGCCATGCGCCGCTGCACGTCGGCCTCGTTGTCGCGCGAGGCATCGAGCTCGTCGCGCAGCGCCAGCAGGCAGGCGGCGAAGCCCGCACCGGCATCGGGCAGCACCTTGCGCACCAGCAGGTCGATCGCCTGGATCTCGTTGGTGCCTTCGTAGATCATGGTGACCCGCGCGTCGCGCAGCACCTGTTCGATGCCCCATTCGCGGATGTAGCCGTGCCCGCCGAATACCTGCATGCACTCGCTGGCGCCGTCGAAGGCCTGGCGGGTGCAGGCCGACTTGAGGATGGGCGTGACGAAGCCGCACCAGCGCTGGGCCTGTTCGCGGGACTTGTCGTCGCCGGCATGCCGGGCGGCGTCGAGTTGCCAGGCGGTGCGGTAGGCAAGCAGGCGCGCGCCGTCGATCCAGGCACGCTGGGTGTCGAGGATGCGCCGCATCGCCGGATGCTCGACGATCAGGTCGGCCGCGTCCTGCGGGCCGCGCGATGCGGGCCGCACCGGCGCACGCATCTGCCGGCGCTCGCGCGCATAGGCATCGGCCTTCTGCCAGGCGGCGTCGAGCAGGCCGATGCCCTGCATCGCGACATGCAGGCGGGCCGAGTTCATCATCACGAACATGGCGCCCAGGCCCTGGCCGGGTTCCCCCACGAGCCAGCCGGTGGCGTCGTCGAAGCGCATGGCGCAGGTGGGGCTGCCGTGCAGGCCCATCTTCTCCTCGATGCGGGTGCAGTGCACCGCGTTGCGGCTGCCGTCGGGCAATTGCCTGGGCACTAGCGCGAGCGACAGGCCCTTGGGACCAGCCGGCGCGTCGGGCAGGCGCACCAGCACCAGGTGCACGATGTTGTCGGTCAGGTCATGCTCGCCGCCGGAGATGAAGATCTTCTCGCCCGCGACGCGCAGGCTGCCATCGGGCTGCGGTGTGGCGCGGGTGCGCGCCAGGCCGAGGTCGGAGCCCGCCTGCGGCTCGGTCAGGCACATGGTGGCGAGCCAGCGGCCGCTGGCGATCTCGGGCAAGTAGCGCGTGCGCAGCGTGTCGCTGCCGTGCCGCTTGAGGCATTCGTAAGCGCCATGCAGCAGGCCGGGCGCCATGGTGAAGCCATGATTGGCGGCCGCCAGCCATTCGTACAGAGATGCCTCCAGCACCGCGGGCAGTCCCTGGCCGCCGTCTTCCGGCGCGGCGGCCAGGGCCGGCCAGCCGGCCTCGACGAAGGCGCGGTAGGCCGCCGCGAAGCCTGGCGGCGTCTGCACCGAGCCGTCCGCAGGGTCGAAGCGGCATCCGATCTCGTCGCCGGCACGGTTGAGCGGTGCGATCACCTGGCCGACGAAGCGGCCGGCCTGCTCCAGCACCTGCGTCATCAGGTCGGCGTCGACATCGGAAAACGGGGCGAGCGCCTGCAGCGACTGCGGCAGGCCGAGCACGTCCTGCTGCAGGAAGCGCAGTTCGTCGGGATGCGGTTGGTAGTCCATTTCAGTGGCCGCGCGCCGCGCCGAGGTAGGTGTCGATCACGCGTGCATCGCCGGCCAGTTCGCGCGCCGGACCTTGCAGGCTGATGTCGCCCATTTCCAGCACGTAGCCATGGTCGGCCACCTCCAGCGCGGCGCGGGCGTTCTGTTCCACCAGCAGGATGGTCACGCCGGTGGCGCGCAGCTGGTCGACGGTGCGGAAGATCTCCTGCACCACCAGCGGCGCCAGCCCCAGGCTGGGTTCGTCGAGCATCAGCAGGCGCGGCCGGGCCATCAGCGCGCGGCCGACCGCCAGCATCTGGCGCTCGCCGCCCGAGAGGGTTCCGGCCAGTTGCGTGCGGCGCTCGAGCAGGCGCGGGAACAGCTGGTAGACGGTGTCGATCTGCGCGCGCCAGTCGCGACGGCGCAGGCGCACCTGGCGGAAGGCGCCCAGCACCAGGTTGTCCTCCACCGTCATCGTGCCGAACAGTTCGCGCTTCTCCGGCACCAGGGCGATGCCCAGCATCACGCGCTCCTCCAGCGTCATGCCGCCGATGGGGCGGCCGTCGAAAGCGATGTGGCCGCGCGCGGGCAGCACGCCCATCAGCGCGTTCAGGAAGGTGGACTTGCCGGCGCCGTTCGGCCCGATCACGGTGATGACGCTGCCTTCGGGCGCGTCGAGCGCGATGCCGTGGAGCACTTCGGCCCGGCCGTAGCCGGCGTGCAGATCGCGAATGGAAAGGAGGGAAGTCGTGGTCAATGTTCTGTTCCCAGGTAGGCGGCGCGGACCTTCTCGCTGCGCTGCACTTCGGCCGGGGTGCCTTCCATCAGGTGCGTGCCGAACTCCATCACGACGATGTGGTCGCATACGTCCATCACGAGTCCCATGTCGTGCTCCACCAGCAGGATGCCCATGCCCTCGGCGCGCAGGCCGCGCAGGACGTCGGCCAGGGCCTGCTTCTCCTTGTGGCGCAGGCCGGCGGCGGGCTCGTCCAGCAGCAGCAGCGCCGGGTCGGCCGCCAGTGCGCGGGCAATCTCGAGCAGGCGCTGCTGCCCCATGGCCAGGTTGCCCGCCTGCTCGTGCAGCAGGTCGCCCAGGCCGACGCGCACGAGCTGGCGCTCGGCCTCGCGCAGCAGTTGCCGCTCCTCGGCGCGGTCGGTGCGCAGCATCGCCGCCAGCGGGCCGCGCCGGCCGCGCAGGTGCGCGCCCAGGGCAGCGTTCTCGAGCACGGTCATCTCGGGCACCAGCTTGACGTGCTGGAAGGTGCGCGACAGGCCCAGGCGGGTGATGCGCCGCGAGGGCAGGCCGTCGATGCGCTGGCCGCGGAAATGCACGGCACCCCCGCTGGCACGCAGTACCCCGGTGACAAGGTTGAAGGTGGTGGACTTGCCGGCCCCGTTCGGGCCGATCAGGCCGACGATCTGGCCGGCCCGCGTCTGGAAGCTGATGTCGTTGACGGCGACCAGGCCGCCGAAGGTCTTGCGCACGGCCTGCACGTCGAGCAGCACGTCGCCGCCCGCCGGCTTGGCGCGCAGCGGCAGCGGCGCGGCGTCCTGCCAGTCGACCTTGCGCGGCGCGCGCGGCAGCCGCCTGTCGACGAAGGACCAGAGGCCGTCCGGCAGGTACTTGAGCACCAGCACCAGCAGGATGCCGAAGACGATCACCTCGTAGCTGCCGGCCGTGCCGATCAGCTTGGGCAGCAGCACCTGCAGCTGGTCTTCCAGCACCTTGACCACGCCGGCGCCGGCAACGGCGCCCCAGACGTAGGCGGCGCCGCCGAGCACCGCCATGAAGAGGTACTCGATGCCCATCTTCAGGCCGAAGGGCGATGGATTGACCGTGCGCTGGAAGTGCGCGAACAGCCAGCCCGAGACCGACGCCAGCATGGCGGCGAGCACGAAGATGCCGATCTTGTGGCGCAGCGTGTCGATGCCCATCGCCTCGGCCATCTGCGGGCCGCGCGCCAGCGCGCGGATGGCGCGGCCGGAGCGCGAGTCCAGCAGGCGCAGCAGCGCGAAGGACGCCGCCAGCACGAACAGCCAGACCAGCCCGTAGAAGATGCGGCGCTGGCCGATCTCGAAACCCAACAGGGACAGCCCCTCCACGCCGAGAATGCCGTCGTACTTGCCCAGCGCATCCAGGTTGCCCATGAGGTAGTAGAGCGAAAGCGCCCAGGCGATGGTCGCCAGCGGCAGGAAGTGCCCCGACATGCGCAGCGTGATGGCGCCGATGACCAGCGCGCTGACGCCGGTGATGGCCAGCCCCACCAGCAGCGTCAGCCAGGGCGACATGCCCGTGTGCACGGTCAGCCAAGCCGTGGTGTACGCGCCGATGCCGACGAACGCCGCCTGCCCGAAGGAGGTCAGCCCCGCCACGCCGGTCAGCAGGACCAGCCCAAGCACCGGCAACGTGTACAGGCCAATGTAGTTGAGCTGGATGATCCAGAACTCAGGCAGCGGCAGGAAGGGCAGGGCGGCCAGCACGGCGACCAGGGCCAGCGGGCCATAGCGACGGATGGCGCTGCCCTTGTCGGCGCCGGCCGGTGAGGCGTGCGCGATGGCGTCGGCAGCCAGCGCGCGGGAGTCGTGGGTGGGCATGCTCAATGCTCCTCGTCGGAATGGCCGGAGGCGAGCGAACGCCACAGCAGCACCGGCAGGATGATGGTGAAGACGATCACCTCCTTGAAGGCGCTGGCCCAGAACGAGCCGAAGGCCTCGATCACGCCGACCGACAGCGCGCCGATCAGCGCGCCGGGGTAGCTGGCGAGCCCGGCGATCACCGCCGCGACGAAGCCCTTGAGGCCGATGAGGAAGCCCGAGTCGTAGAACACGGTCGTGGTCGGGCCGATCAGCAGGCCCGACAGCGCGCCGATCAGCGCGGCCAGCGCGAAGGTGAGCTGGCCGGCGCCCTGGGTCGAGATGCCCATCAGGCGTGCGCCGAGCCGGTTGACGGCCGTGGCCCGAAGCGCCTTGCCGTACAACGAGCGTTCGAAGAACAGCCACAGCACCACGATCAGCAGCGCCGACATGCCGAAGATCACCAGCGCCTGGCCGCTGACGTTGAGCGGGCCGAGCGGCATGCGCACGTCCCAGAACGGCGGATTGCGAAAGCCCTCGGCACCGAAGAACAGCAGGCCCAGGCCGGTCATGGCGAAATGCACGCCGACCGAGACGATCAGCAGGACCAGCGTGCTCGCGCCGGCCAGCGACTGATAGGCAACGCGGTAGACGAGCGGCCCGAAGGCCGTGACGATGCACACCGTCAGCAGCGCCTGAACCAGCATTGGAAAGCCCTGCGGCGCGGCCCAGACCGAGATGCCCGCCACCAGTGCCGGCGGCACGAAGGTGCGAAGGGCGGCCACCAGCGCCGGGGCGAAGCGGCCGCGATGGCGCCATACGCTGGCCAGTTCCATCAACGCCGCCACCGCGGCGAGGATCAGCAGCAGCCAGACCGTTCCGGGCACCTGCCCGGTCTGGAAGATGGCAAGCGTGAGCGCGCCGTAGGCGACGAACTCGCCCTGCGGAATGAAGATGACGCGGGTCACGGTGAACACCAGCACGATGCACATGCCCAGCAGGGCATAGATCGCCCCGTTGGTGAGCCCGTCCAGCATCAGGATGCTGGCAATCGAAAAGTCCATGGTGGGCGACGAGAAGAGTGCGTCGGAAAGTTATTCGAAGGGGGCACCCGCTGAACCGGCCTCGCCAGGCCGCCGGGTGCGCCCCCCTCCGCGCGGCGGGAGGGGGTGGCCAAGCGCGTAGCGCCCAGCCTGGGCGCGGGGGGTGTTACTGGACGACCTTGAACTTCCCGTCGACCACCTGCATCATCACGCCGGTCTCGTTGGTGTAGCCCCAGTGGTCCTGGGCGGTCCAGTTGAGAACGCCGTGCGAGATCACCGTGCGGCCCATCGTCTCGAAGGCATCGCGCAGCGCGGCGCGGAATTCCGGCGTGCCCGGCTGCGCCTTCTTCAGCGCGATCGGCACCGCCTTGTCGAGGATGGTGTAGGCGTCGGCACCGTGGCCGGCGAACTGGTTCGCCGAGGCGGCGCCGTAGGCCTTGGTGTACTCGTCCAGGAACGTCAGCGACGCCTTCTTCGACGGGTTGCTGTCGGGCAGCTGCGGGCCCAGCATGGCCGGGCCGGAGACGACGAAGGTGCCGTCGGCATCCTTGCCGGCCACGCGCATCAGGTCAGGCGTGGCCGCGGCATGGGTCTGGTAGACCTTGCCCTTGTAGCCGCGCTCCATGATCGCCTTCTGCGGCATGCCGGCGCCGCTGCCCGAGGCCACGATCAGGATCGCGTCGGGGTTGGCCGACGTGAGCTTGAGCGCCTGCGCGGTGACGCTGGTGTCGGCGCGCGCGAACCGCTCGGTGCCGACGATCTTCATGCCGTTCTTGCCGGCCTCTTCGGTGATGGCCTTGAGCCACAGTTCGCCGTACGCGTCGGTGTAGCCGAGGAAGCCGATGGTCTTGATGCCCTGCTTCTTCATGTGCTCGACCATGGCGTAGGCCATGACGTTGTTCGATTGCGGCAGGCGGAAGAACCACTTGTCCTTGCCCGGCGGCAGGCCGGCCGGCGAGGTGGCGAGCTGCGGCGTACCGGCCTCGGCCGTGACGTCGGCCATCGGGATCGCCACCGGCGTGGCGGACGAACCGACGATGACGTCGACCTTGTCCTCGGTCACCAGTCGCTGCGCCGCCTTGACGCCCGCGGTCGGGTCGCTGGCGTCGTCCAGCACCACCAGCTTGATGTTCTGGCCGGCGACGGTCTTGGGCCAGATCATGATGGCGTTCTTCACCGGAATGCCCAGGCCGGAGGCCGGTCCGGTCAGGGGCTGCACCACGCCGACCGTCAGGTCGGCATGGGCGGCGCCCGCAAAGGCCAGCGCGAACAGGCTGGCGAGCATCGTCTTCTTGATCTTCATGATGTCTCCTCGGGTTGATGAAGCAGGGAATCCGGCGTTGACGGGACTAGCGCGGCGCCATGCGAAGGGCGCCGTCGAGGCGGATGACTTCGCCGTTGAGATGGCCGTTGACGACGAAATGGCAGGCCAGCTCGGCGAACTCCGAGGGCTCGCCCAGGCGGGGCGGGAACGGGATGGAGGCGGCCAGCGACTGCTGCACCGCCTCGGGGAGCTCCTTGAGCAGCGGCGTGGCGAACAGGCCGGGCGCGATGGTGCACACGCGAATGCCGTGCTGAGCCAGGTCGCGCGCCATCGGCAGCGTCATGCCGACCAGCCCGCCCTTGGACGCGCTGTAGGCCTGCTGGCCGACCTGGCCGTCGAAGGCGGCCACGGAGGCGGTGAACAGGATCACGCCGCGCTCGCCGCCTTCTTGCGGCGGCTGCTGTGCGCAGGCCGCGGCAAACAGGCGGCTCATGTTGTAGGCGCCGATCAGGTTGACGTTGACCACGCGCTGAAAGTCTTCCAGCGGCGCGGCGGTGCCGTCCTTGCCGACGATGCGCCGCGCGCTGCCGATGCCGGCGATGTTCATCAGGATGCGTGCCGGCCCGTGCGCCTTCTGCGCTGCATCGAGCGCGGCGGTGACGCTGGCGGTGTCGGTGATGTCGCATTCGCACGCGATGCCGCCGATCTCGCCGGCCACCTTGCGGGCCAGTTCGCCGTTGCGGTCGAGCACCGCGACCTTGGCGCCCTTGGCGGCCAGGGCCCGCGCGGTGGCTTCGCCCAGTCCGGAGGCGCCGCCGGTCACGACGGCGGCTTGGGATTCGATCTTCATGATTCGGTTGTTCTCCTGGAAGAAAGGGGCAGCAGCGTGAAGGGCAGGGTGCCGGCGTGCATGGCGTCGACCAGTGCCGCGCGGTGCTTGAGCACGGCGCGCTGGTTGATCGAACCCTTGTCGGTCACCTCGCCCTTGTCGATCGACGGCGGCTCGTGCATCAGGTGCATGCGCGCCACGCGGCTGGCACTGCCGGTGGCGCCGGCGGCCAGTTCGTCCAGCACCTTCTGGAAGTGCGCCTGCACCGGCGCGCTTTCGAGCACTTGCCGCATCGGCGCATCGGCCGGCAGGCCGGCGAGCTGGCGCACCGCCTGCGTCGGAAAGACCAGCGCGCCGACTTCCTTCATGTTCAGGCCGGTGAGCACCGCGTCCTGGATGTACGGCGCGCCGGCGGCGATGATCTTCGCGCGCATCGGCCCGACGCTGACGAAGGTGCCGGTGGCGAGCTTGAAGTCCTCGGCGATGCGGCCGTCGAAGCGCAGGCCGCGGTGCACGTCTTGCGGGTCGATCCACGCGACGGCGTCGCCGGTGCGGAAGTAGCCTTCCTCGTCGAAGGCCTCGGCAGTCGCCTGCGGATCGCGCCAGTAGCCGGGCGTGATGTTGGGGCCGCGGTAGCGCACCTCGGTCTTGCCGTCCACGTCCACCAGCTTGAGCGACAGGCCGGGCGTGGGCAGGCCGAGGTCGCCCGAAGTCACCTCCGGGCCGGAGATGTACAGCGCGAACGGGCCGGATTCGGTCATGCCCAGGCCGGTGCCCATCACGATGCGCTCGCCGATCTCGGTCTCCTGCGTGCGGTGCAGGCTGTCCCACACCGCCTGCGGCAGGGCGGCGCCGGCATAGAAGAACATGCGCACGCGCGACAGCAGCGTGCGGCGCAGCTGCGCGTCGGTCTCCATTGCCTGGGCGATGGCCTCGAAGCCGGTCGGCACGTTGAAGTAGATGGTCGGCGCGATCTCGCGCAGGTTGCGCAGCGTCTCGGCCATGCCGGGGGGCGTGGGGCGGCCGTCGTCGATGTACAGCGTGCCGCCGTTGCTCAGCACGATGCCGACGTTGTGGTTGCCGCCGAAGGTGTGGTTCCAGGGCAGCCAGTCGATCAGGACCGGCGGCTCCTCGGCCAGCGCCGGAATGGAGTGGCGCAGCTGCTGCTGGTTGGCGCACCACATGCGGTGCGTGTTGATCACCGCCTTGGGCATCTTGGTCGAGCCCGAGGTGAACAGGAACTTGGTGATGGTGTCCGGCCCGGTGGCGCGCTGCGCGGCATCCGCCGCGGGCGTCGGCTCGGTCGCCAGCAGCGCCTGGAAGGGCGTGGTGGCGCGGTCGGGCAGTTCGCCATCGGCCAGCACCACCTCGACGTCCGGCGCGACCGTGGCCGCGATGGCGCGGCCGAAGCGCGCGGCGTCGGCCGCGAAGACCATGCCGGGCGTGAGCGTGGCCATCACGTGGCGCAGCTTGTCGAAGTCCTGGCTGACCACCGAGTACGGCGGCGAGACCGAGCAGTGCGGCACCCCGGCGTACAGGCAGCCGAGCTTGAGCAGCGCATGCTCGATGCCGTTCTCGGACAGGATGGCCACCGGGCGCTCGGGCGACAGGCCGCGCTCGAGCAGCGCCTGCGCGATCCGGCGAGCGGCGTCCAGCGCCTGGGCGTACGTCACGTGGATCCAGTCGCCGGTGCGGCCGTCCGGCAGGCGTTCGCGCCGGGCGATCATGGTGCGCTGGGGCGCCACCTCCGCCCAGTGCAGCAGGCGGTCGGTGATGCGCTCGCAATACGGGGCCAGCGGCACCTCGGCCTCGAGGTAGCGCACCCCCGGCGCGCCCTCGCGGACCACGCCGCGCGTCACGCCGAATTCCAGGGGCCGATAGCGGGCAGACGTCATGGGGATACGCCTGCCAGGACGACGGCGAGCGCGCGCGGTGCCTTCATTTGGCCACCTTGGCTGCGCGGCCTTCCAGGAAATCGTTGAGCCGCTGCTTCGCCTCCGGCGCGGACTGGGCGATCGCGCAGATCAGCGATTCGGTGAAGAAGCCGTGGTCCGCGCTCTGGTCGGCGATGCGCGGCAGCGCGTGCATCAGCGCGTAGTTGGTCAGCGGCGCGTTCTGCGCGATGCGGCGTGCCAGTTCCATTGCCTTGTCGAAGGCGGTGCCCTCGGGCACCAGGTACTGGGCGAAGCCGGCGCGCTCGCCGGCCTCGGCGTCGTAGACGCGGCCGGTGAGCATCATGTCGGTCATGCGCGCGACCCCGATCAGGCGCGGGATGCGCACCGAGCCGCCGCCGCCGACGAAGATGCCGCGCGAGCCCTCGGGCAGCGCGTAGAAGCTGCTCGTGTCGGCCACGCGGATGTGGCAGGCGCTGGCCAGTTCGAGCCCTCCGCCCACCACGGCGCCGTGCAGCGCCGCCACCACCGGCACCGGGCCGTGCTGGATGCGCTCGAGCGCGGCATGCCACATGCGCGAGTGGTGCATGCCCTGGGCGGCATCGCGCTCCTTCAGTTCGGACAGGTCGAGGCCGGCGCAGAAGTGCGGGCCGTCGCCGTCGATGACTGCGGCGCGCACGGTGTCGGGCAGTTGTTCGAAGGTGTCGCGCAGGGCGAGAATGAGCCCGTCGTTGAGGGCGTTGCGCTTGGCGGCGCGCATCAGTCGAATGACGGCGATCTCGCCTTGCAGTTCGAGTTGAAGGTCAGCTTGGGGCATGGATTGCATCCGGAAGTTGACGCGATTATGGTTATGACAAATAATCAATTCAAGCTGAAAACGGGCATCCAGACTTGGGAGTTACCCCTATCCTGCTGACAACCCGGAGACATCCCGAATGGACATCGCCAACCTCATCGCCATCGACACCCACACCCACGCTGAAGTCAGCTGCTGGAACCCGTTCGACAACTACGGCGAGGAGTACGACCGCGCCGCCGACAAGTACTTCCGCTCCAGCCGCCGGCCGACCATCCAGGAAAGCATCGACTACTACCGCGAGCGCAAGATCGGCTTCGTGATGTTCGGCGTGGATGCCGAGTCGAACATGGGGCGCCGGCGCATCCCGAACGAGGAGATCGCCGAGGCGGCGCAGAAGAACCCGGACGTGATGATCGCATTCGGCAGCGTCGACCCGCACAAGGGAAAGATGGGCGCGCGCGAGGCGCGCCGGCTCATCGAGGAACACGGCGTGCGCGGCTTCAAGTTCCACCCCACGGTGCAGGGCTACCACCCGTACGACCGCATGGCCTGGCCGATCTACGAGGTGATCGCCGAGCACAAGCTGCCGGCGGTGTTCCACACCGGCCACAGCGGCATCGGCTCGGGCATGCGCTGCGGCGGCGGCCTGCGGCTCGAATACAGCAACCCGATGCACCTGGACGACGTGGCGATCGACTTCCCGGACATGCAGATCATCATGGCGCACCCGAGCTTCCCGTGGCAGGACGAGGCGCTGTCGGTGGCCACGCACAAGCCCAATGTGTGGATCGACCTGTCGGGCTGGAGCCCCAAGTACTTTCCGAAGCAGCTGGTGCAGTACGCCAACACGCTGCTCAAGGACCGCATCCTGTTCGGCAGCGACTACCCGCTGATCACGCCGGACCGCTGGATGAAGGACTTCGAGGACGCCGGGTTCAAGCCCGAGGTGATGCCCGGGATCCTGAAGGGCAACGCGGCGCGGCTGCTGGGGCTGGCCTGAGCGGCTTGCGCTCAGCCGGCCTGCTCGTCGTCCTCGACCCAGCCCTTGACCGCCACGCGGCGCCGCGCCTCGCGCTCCATGGCCATCTGCTCCTCGAGCTGTTGGCGCCCCGCCTTGGCGGCGCTGATGAGCTGGGCGCGGTCCCGGTAGAGCGGATGCGACTCCTCGGCGAAGCGGATGTTCAACTGCCGGAAGCGCATCACGTTCTCGCGCGCCTCGTGCGCCGGCCAGCCCAGGATCTCGAGCACCTGGCGCGCGCTGCGCAGTGACGACTCGAATACCTCGCGCTCGGCCATGTGCACGCCCCGGTCGCGCAGCTGGTACCAGTGGTTGAGGTTGCGTGCGCGCGCGACGATGCGTGCCTCGGGAAAGTGCTCGCGTGCCAGGTCGATGATGGACAGCGACTGCTCCACGTCGTCCACCGCCACCACCAGCACCTTGGCGGTGGCCGCGCCGGCGATGCGCAGCAGGTCGAGCCGCGTGGCGTCGCCGTAGAACACGCGAAAGCCGAACTGGCGCAGGCCTTCCACGGTGTCCGGGTCGTGGTCGAGCACGGTCACCTTCAGGCCCTGGGCGCTCATCACGCGGCCGACGATCTGCCCGTACCGGCCGAAGCCGCAGATCAGCACCTTGGCCTCCTGCGGCTGCGAGATTTCCTCCAGCGTGCGGCTGCCCTGCGTGCACCAGTGCGGCATGAGCCAGCGGTCGATCGCCACCAGCAGCAGCGGCGACAGCAGCATCGACAGGGCGACCGCGCCGATGAGAAAGGACGACACGGCGTGCGGCAGCACGTTGGGTCCGGCCGCCTGGAAGACCACGAAGGCGAACTCGCCACCCTGCGCCAGCAGCAGCGTGAACACGGGCCGCTCCTGCACCGGCAGCTTCATGGCCTTGGCCAGGCTGTAGATCGCCGCTGCCTTGACGAGCATGAAGCCGGCCACCACCAGCGCCATCCATCCCGGGTGCGCCAGCAGCACGCCGAAATCGATGCTCATGCCCACGGCGATGAAGAACAGGCCGAGCAGCAGCCCCTTGAACGGCTCGATGTCGGTTTCCAGTTCGCGCCGGTATTCGCTGTCGGCCAGCAGCACGCCGGCCAGGAAGGCGCCCAGGGCCATCGACAGGCCGAGCTGCTGCATCAGCGCGGCAATGGCCACGACCAGCAGCAGGGAGGCGGCGGTGAAGATCTCCGGCGTGCGGCTGCGGGCAATCCAGCGCAGGGCCGGGCGCAGCAGCAGCCGCCCGCCGAGGATGACGGCGGCGACCACCGCGACGATCTTGAGGCCTTCGAGCGCCCGCTCCCAGCCGCCGGCCTGCCCGGCGGCTTCCGGGCCGACGGCCAGCAGCGGCAGCAGCGCCAGGATGGGAATGGCCGCCACGTCCTGGAACAGCAGGATCGAGAAGGACGCCTGGCCGCTCTCGGTGCGCAGCAGGTTGCGCTCGCCCATGACCTGGAGCGCGATGGCGGTGGACGACAGCGCCAGCCCCAGCGCCGCCACGGTCGCGATGTGCCAGTCGATGCCGGCGGCCAGGGCAACGCCGAAGATCAGCGCCGCGCACAGCAGCACCTGCGCCGAGCCGGCGCCGAAGATCGGCCGGCGCAGGCTCCAGAGACGGCGCGGTTCCAGTTCCAGGCCCACGAGGAAGAGCATGAGTACGACGCCGAATTCGGCAAAGTGCAGCACGTCCTGAGTGTTTCCCACGAGCTTCAGGCCCCACGGGCCGATGACGATGCCCGCGGCCAGGTAGCCGATGATGGAGCCCAGCCCCAACGCCTTGGACAGCGGCACCACCGCCACGGCGGCGCCGAGGTAGATCAGCGAATTGATGAGCCAGGCCGGTGCGTGCTCCATGCTCAGGACTCCTGCGCCAGCGGCGCGGCTTCGGCGGGCGCGGCGGCGGCCTCGTCATGGTCGACCGGCCGGTCGGACTGCGGCACGATGCAGCGCGGGCAGGGCTCGATCTCGTCCATCTCGGGCCAGTCCGGGTAGCTGCGCAGGCGATGGTCGAACACCTCGGCATGTGCCTCGACCTGCGCCGGCGTGGCCGTGCGTGCGCCGTGCAGCATCAGCGGCGGCAGGAAGCGCATGCCGCACAGCGCGGCGGTCTGCTCGTAGGCCGGCAGGAAGGCGTCGAAGAAATAGCGGTTGTAGCCCTGCGGGTGGTAGCTCGATTCCGGCCCGCCGGTGCTGGCGGCCAGCCAGAAGTCCTTGCCCCGCAGCGCGCTGCCGTCGGCGCCGTAGGCCCAGCCGTAGGCCAGCACTTCGTCGAGCCACAGCTTCTGCAGCGGCGGCATCGAGTACCACTGGATCGGGTGCATCAGGACCAGCAGGTCGGCCTGGGCCAGCCGGGCCTGCTCGGCCTCGACGTCGATCACGTAGTCGGGATAGGTGGTGTACAGGTCGTTGACGTCGACGCCCGGGGCCTGGCGTGCCACCTCCAGCAGGCGGCGGTTGACATGGGATTCGCGCCATCGCGGGTGGGCGGCGATGAGATAGATGCTGCGCGCGGCGACGGGTGCAGCAGGGGCGTCGTGATTCGATGGCATGGCGGCGAACATAGCGCACTGGCGCCGGCGGCGTCCAACGTGCGGCATGCGTCGGCGCGGCGCTGCGGACCCGAGCGGCTGCGGCACGTTACGGGGCTGATACATTCCGGGCGTCGGACGGACTGGAGGAACGCTCATGCCGGTGGTTCTGGTCGCCAACCCCAAGGGTGGCGTCGGTAAGTCAACGCTCGCGACGCAGGTCGCCGGGTACTTCGCCAGCCGCGGCCGGGCGGTCATGCTCGGCGACGTGGACCGGCAGCAGTCGTCCCGCCTGTGGCTGAGCCTGCGGCCTGCTTCGGCCGCCCCGATCGCCACCTGGGAGGCGACCGACACCGAAGGCGTGGTGCGGCCGCCCAAGGGCACCACGCATGCGGTGCTGGATTCGCCGGCCGGCCTGCACGGCAAGCGGCTGCGCGAGGTGCTGGCCCTGTCCGACCGGGTGATCGTGCCGCTGCAGCCGAGCATCTTCGACATCTATGCCACCCGCGACTTCCTCGACCGGCTCAAGGAACAGCGCAACGCGGCCAGGACGCGCATCGGCCTGGTGGCGATGCGGGTCGACGGCCGCACGCTGGCGGCCGAGCGGTTGCGAGAGTTCACCGCCGGCCTCGGGCTGCCCGTCATCGGCGAGGTGCGCGACACGCAGAACTACGTCCAGCTGGCTGCGCGCGGGCTGAGCGTCTTCGACGTGGCACCTTGGCGCGTGCAGCGCGACCTGGAGCAGTGGCGCCCGATCTGCGCCTGGCTCGAGGGCTGAAGCGCCTGTCGCCTGCCCGACAAGGCGCCCCGCGCCGCCGCGGATAGAGTGCGCCACATGACCAAGAAGACCTTCCAGACCCTCCAGGACCTGTCCGCATGCGTCGGCCAGGAAGTCGCCGTCAGCGACTGGATCACCATCACCCAGGAACAGGTGAACCAGTTCGCCGAGGCGACCGGCGATCACCAGTGGATCCACGTCGACGTCGAGAAGGCGAAGAAGGGGCCGTTCGGCGCCCCGATCGCCCACGGCTTCCTGACCCTGTCGCTGCTGCCGCTGTTCTTCCAGAACGCGGTCGAGGTGGTGCAGGCGCGCATGGGCGTCAACTACGGCCTCAACCGCGTGCGCTTCATGTCGCCGGTGCCGGTGGGCAGCCGCCTGCGCGCCCGCATGAAGCTGCTGTCGAGCGAGCCGATCGACAACGACGGCGTGCAGATGGTGTGGGAGACCACCATCGAGCTCGAAGGCGCCACCAAGCCTGCCTGCGTGGCCGAATCGGTCGCGCGCCGCTACGCCTGAGACGGGCCGAGGCGGGCGCGTTCAGGCAAATTCGTTCTGGCGCCAGGCCTCGAACACCGTCACCGCGACTGCATTCGAGAGGTTGAGGCTGCGCTGGCCCGGGCGCATCGGCAGCCGCAGCCGCTGGGCTTCGGGAAAGGACTCGCGCAGCTCGGGCGCCAGGCCGCGGCTCTCGGCCCCGAAGACAAGCCAGTCGCCGGGGCAAAACCGCACCTCGTGCACCGGCCGGCTGCCGCGGGTGGTCATGGCAAACATGCGCTCGGCAGGCGGCTGGTGCGCGTCGACCAGGGCCTGCCAGCTGGCATGCCGGCGCACCGGCGCGTACTCGTGGTAGTCGAGCCCGGCGCGCCGCAGCAGCCGGTCGTCCATCGAGAAACCGAGCGGCTCGACCAGGTGCAGCGCGCAGCCCGTGTTGGCCGCCAGGCGGATCACGTTGCCGGTGTTGGGCGGAATCTCCGGCTCGACGAGAACGATGTTGAACATGGCGCGATTGTCCGCGCGGCGGCTGGTCAGTCCGGCGCCGGCGCCTCGGTCCGCGCGAAGACGACCGCCGACACCCCGGCGGCTCCGGCATCGCGCAAGGCCTGCGCGGCGGCGAAGAGCGACGCGCCGCTGGTCATCACGTCGTCCACCAGGGCCACCTGCGCGCCCTGCAGGCGGTGCGCCCGCGCCGGCGCGACGGCGAAGGCGCCGCGCAGGTTGGCCAGCCGCGCGCGGCGGTCCAGGCCGCTTTGCGGCGTGGTCTCGCGCGTGCGCAGGAGCAGGCGCGGCTCCAGCCGCTGCGCGGGGACCAGGCGGCGCGCCAGCTCCAGCGCTTGGTTGAAGCCGCGCTGGCGCAGCCTGCCGGGCGCCAGCGGCATGGGCACGACGACCTGCGCGGCGTCCAGCACCGGTTCCACCCAGGGCGCGCTGCGCATCAGGGTCGCGATCGTCGCCGCCCATCCGGGGTCGCCCTGGTACTTGAAGCGGCCGATGTGCTCCGGCCAGGGCCAGGCGTAGTCGCAGCAGGCCGCGCAGGCGTCCAGCGGCGGCGGATGGCGCAGGCATGCGCCGCACCGGGTGACGCCGTCGGGCACGGGCAGGGCGCAACACTGGCAGCGCGGCACCGGGCGGGCGAAGCGGGCCGCGCAGGCATCGCACACGGTCCGCGCCGGCCAGGCATGGCAGATCGCGCATTGCCCGGACAGGCGTTCGTGCCATCCCCGGCGCCAGGGCCATGCGCGCAGGGCGGCAGGGAGTCTGACCATGCCTCAATATACTTGCCGCCCCATGCCTGAGACAGAGCCCACGCGGCGTCCCCCGACCATTGATGCCGCCGCCGCCTCGCGCTGGGCACGGCTGCCCGTGACGCAGGGCTCGCCCTGGCTGCACGAAGAAGTGGGGCGCCGCATGGCCGACCGCCTGCAATGGATCAAGGCCGCGCCGGCCACGTGGGCCGACTGGGCGCCCCTGCGCGGGGGCCTGGAAGCCCACGCGCTGGTGGCCGCCCGCTACCCGCAGGCGCAGGCCATCGTGATCGAGCCGGAACCGGCGTTGCGCGCCGCCACCGAGGCGGCGCTGGCCGCGCCGTGGTGGCGCGCGCGGCGCTGGCTCGGGCCGCAGCCGCGCTTCGGCGCCGACGCCGCGCCGCCCGATGGCGTCGGCCTGCTGTGGGCCAACATGGCCCTGCACGCCGCCGCCGATCCGCAATCGCTGATCGGCCAGTGGCACCGGTTGGTGGCGGTCGACGGATTCCTCATGTTCTCCTGCCTCGGCCCCGACACCTTGCGGGAGCTGCGCGAGCTGCACCGCGAAGCCGGCTGGCCGCCGGCCGGGCACGAGTTCACCGACATGCACGACTGGGGCGACATGCTGGTCGGCGCCGGATTTGCCGAGCCGGTGATGGACATGGAGCACATCCAGCTGTCATGGAGCTCGCCCCAGGCCTGCCTGGACGAGCTTCGCACCATCGGGCGCAACCTGCATCCGGCGCGCTTCGGCGCCCTGCGCGGGCGGGGGTGGCTGGCGGCGCTGCATGGGGCGCTGGCCCGGCGAGCGTTGCAGGCAGGCGACGGACGCCTGTCGATGACCATCGAAATCGTCTACGGCCACGCCTTCAAGCCGGCCCCGAAAGTGGCCTTGTCGCCGCAAAGCGCGGTGTCCTTGAGGGACATGCGATCGATGCTGCAACAGGGTCGCGGCGGCGGTGTCAGATAGGCCCAACAACAAGGCTGTACACCGCGTCAACCCTGGTGAACCCCAGCAAAACCTCCCGCTACAATGCCTCGTTGCGCGAACATTCGTCCTCGCTTTCCTGGCCCGAGCAACGACAGTTTTGACGGCCGATTTGCCTCGATTGACTGAACTTCGCCCGTGCCGAATTCCGTGTTCCGTTTTGCCACCGTCTCCGGCCAAGGCATCCGCTGGCTGCTCAGACGCAACTGCTCGGTCACCCCGAGCCAGTTGGGCTGGCTCTACGTTTCGCTGTGTTTGGTCTCGCTGTGCATCGGAACCGGTTTCTGGCTGCACGGCGCGACGCTGGTGCTGCCATTTGCGTGGGCAGAGCTGGCGGCGGTCGGAGTGGCGTTGCTGGTCTACGCCAGGCACGCGGCAGATGGGGAGACGATCGAGCTGCAGGCCGGAAGGCTGATCGTCGAGCTGGAGAACGGGGGGCATTGGCAGCGCACGGAGTTCTTGCCGCACCAGGTGCGGATCGAGCCGGAGGCCAGCGATCGCTCGCTGATCACGGTCTCGGGCCAGGGTCGTTCAGTCAAGGTGGGCCGCTTCGTGCGGCCCGAACTTCGGGCGGCGCTGGCACGGGAGATCCGCATGGCGCTGCGCGATGCCTGACAAGGCGGCGCGGCGCAGTCCAAGCCGACGGTCTGGCCGATGGGTTAACTGGAAAATGAAGAAGTGAACACGATGAAGAGCAAGTGGTACATGCCAGCGAATCTGTTCCTGGCGGCTGGCGCGGCGTTCAGTGGTTCGGCCTGGGCCGTGGGCGATCTGGCCGGTGGGCCGGCGGTTCGCCAGTTGAACCTGCCGGTCGGCGTCACCAAGGTTGCCGAAGAGCAGCACTTGCTCCACAACTGGATGCTGATCCTGTGCACGGTGATCTTCGTCGGCGTGTTCGCGGTCATGTTCTATTCGATCTGGAAGCACCGCAAGTCGGTCGGCCACAAGGCGGCCAACTTCCACGAGTCGGTCGTCGTCGAGGTCATCTGGACCATCGTCCCCTTCGTCATCGTCATCCTCATGGCGCTGCCGGCCACCAAGCTCCTGGTCGCGCAGAAGGACACCACCAATGCCGACCTGACCATCAAGGCGACCGGCTACCAGTGGAAGTGGGGCTACGACTACATCAAGGGCGAGGGCGAAGGCCTGGGCTTCATCTCCACGCTGCTGCCCGAGCAGCGCGCCATGTCCAATGCCGGCGCCAAGAACGCGCCCGACAACTACCTGCTGGAAGTCGACAACCCGCTGGTGGTGCCGGTCAACCAGAAGATCCGCATCATCACCACCGCCAACGACGTGATCCACGCCTTCGCGGTACCGCAGTTCGGCATCAAGCAGGACGCCATCCCCGGCTTCGTGCGCGACACCTGGTTCCGCGCCGAGAAGATCGGCGACTACTACGGCCAGTGCCAGGAACTGTGCGGCAAGGAACACGCCTACATGCCGATCCACGTGAAGGTGGTCTCGGCGGACGACTACACCGCCTGGGTCGACACCAAGCGCAAGGAAGCGGCGGCCAAGCAGGACGATCCGAACAAGGTCTGGACGCTGCCCGAGATCCTGGCCCGCGGCGAGAAGGTCTACGCCGCCAACTGCGCCGCCTGCCACCAGGCCAACGGCAAGGGCGCCGGCCCGATCAAGGCGCTCGACGCCTCGGCGATCGTGCTCGACGCCGACCATGCCAAGCAGATCGACGTGGTGCTTCAAGGCCGCAACAACGGTGCCATGCCATCCTGGAAGCACCTGAGCGACACCGACATCGCGGCGGTGGTGAGCTTCACCAAGAACAGCTGGTCCAACAAGACCGGCCAGCTCGTGCAGCCGGCCGAGGTGCTGGCCGAGCGCAAGAAGATCCAGTGACGCCCGGCGCGCCCACGACGAAGTAGCGACAAGCCAAGGAATACCGAAATGAGTGCAGTCCTCGATCCCCACGGACACGCCGGCGGCCACGCGCACGACGACGAGCAACACCATCATCCGCACGGCTGGCGCCGCTGGGTGTTCGCCACGAACCACAAGGACATCGGGACGCTCTACCTGCTGTTCTCGTTCACGATGCTGATCGTGGGCGGCATCCTGGCGCTGGGCATCCGGGCCGAGCTGTTCCAGCCCGGCCTGCAGCTGGTCAACCCCGAGCTGTTCAACCAGTTCACCACCATGCACGGCCTGATCATGGTGTTCGGCGCGATCATGCCGGCCTTCGTCGGCTTCGCGAACTGGATGATCCCGCTGCAGATCGGCGCCTCCGACATGGCGTTCGCGCGGATGAACAACCTCAGCTTCTGGCTGCTGATCCCGGCTGCCCTGATGCTGGTGGGTTCGTTCTTCATGCCCGGCGGCGCCCCGGCAGCAGGCTGGACGCTCTACGCGCCGCTGACGCTGCAGATGGGCCCGTCGATGGACGCCGGCATCTTCGCCATGCACATCATGGGCGCCA
Organism: Variovorax sp.; assembly: GCF_035634955.1. GTDB lineage: Bacteria > Pseudomonadota > Gammaproteobacteria > Burkholderiales > Burkholderiaceae_C > Variovorax. The sequence goes on from NZ_DASQBZ010000016.1 coordinate 241,122, forward strand.
GCTCGATCATGGGCTCGATCAACATCATCGTGACCATCCTGAACATGCGCGCACCGGGCATGACGCTCATGAAGATGCCGATGTTCTGCTGGACCTGGCTGATCACCGCCTACCTGCTGATCGCGGTCATGCCCGTGCTGGCCGGTGCCATCACGATGACGCTGACCGACCGCCACTTCGGCACCAGCTTCTTCAACCCCGCCGGCGGCGGCGACCCGGTGATGTACCAGCACATCTTCTGGTTCTTCGGCCACCCCGAGGTCTACATCATGATCTTGCCGGCCTTCGGCATCGTCAGCCAGATCGTTCCGGCCTTCGCCCGCAAGAAGCTGTTCGGCTACGCGTCGATGGTGTATGCCACCAGCTCCATCGCGATCCTGTCGTTCATCGTGTGGGCGCACCACATGTTCACCACCGGCATGCCGGTGACCGGCCAGCTGTTCTTCATGTATGCGACCATGCTGATCGCGGTGCCCACGGCGGTGAAGATCTTCAACTGGATCGCCACCATGTGGCAGGGCTCGATGACCTTCGAGACGCCGATGCTGTTCGCAGTGGGCTTCATCTTCGTGTTCACGATGGGTGGCTTCACCGGCCTGATCCTGGCCATGGCCCCGATCGACATCCAGCTGCAGGACACCTACTACGTGGTGGCCCACTTCCACTATGTGCTGGTGGCCGGCTCCCTGTACGCCATGTTCGCGGGCTTCTACTACTGGGTGCCCAAGTGGACCGGCGTGATGTATGACGAGATGCGCGGCAAGATCCACTTCTGGTGGTCGCTGATCTCTTTCAACCTCACCTTCTTCCCGATGCACTTCCTGGGCCTGGCGGGCATGCCGCGCCGCTACGCCGACTATCCGATGCAGTTCGCCGACTTCAACGCGGTGGCTTCGGTGGGCGCGTTCGCCTTCGGCCTGGCGCAGGTGTACTTCTTCTTCTTCATCGTGCTGCCGACCATGCGCGGCAAGGGCGAGCCGGCGCCGCAGAATCCGTGGGAAGGCGCCGAGGGCCTCGAGTGGGAAGTGCCGTCGCCGGCGCCGTTCCATACCTTCGAGACGCCGCCCAAGCTCGACGCCACCGCCACCCGCGTGGTCGGCTGAGCCCGCCGCACCGAATGAGCAGCCCAGCCGCCATGACGCCCGAGCAGAAGAAGAACAACCGCCGTCTGGGCCTGATCCTGGCCTCGATCGCCCTGGTGTTCTTCTTCGGCTTCCTGGCGCGCATGATCTTCATGCGCGGTTGAGACCGCACGACCGGCCATGGCCAAGACCGAGCGCATCCGACGCGGCAACCTGCGCATGGTGGGCAAGCTGGCCGTGGTCACGGCCGGCATGTTCGCCTTCGGCTATGCGCTGGTGCCCATGTACCGCGCGATCTGCGAAGTCACCGGCATCAACATCCTGGCGGTGTCGGAGTTGCAGGTGCCCGGCGGTGCCGCCGGCGGCAAGGACGTTCGGGTCGACAACACCCAGGTCGACCGCAGTCGCACCATCACGGTCGAGTTCGACGCCAATGCGCGCGGGCTGTGGGAGTTCCATCCGGAAGTGCGCTCGATGCAGGTGCACCCGGGCGAACTCAACACCGTGATGTACGAGTTCCAGAACACGCAGAACCGCCGCATGGCGGCCCAGGCCATTCCCAGCTACGCGCCACAGCAGGCGGCACCGTACTTCAACAAGGTCGAGTGCTTCTGCTTCAACCAGTACACGCTGCAGCCGGGCGAGAGCAAGCACTGGCCGGTGGCGTTCGTGATCGATCCGAAGATATCCAAGGACGTCAAGACGATCACGCTGTCGTACACCTTCTTCGAGGTGGGTTCGCCCATTCCCGCGGCGCCGGCCGGCCCGGTCGCCGCGAACACCGCGGAGCCGCGTTCGTGATGGCCGCGAGCGATCCGCGCCACGAGCAGGATGCCGCTCCGGCCGCCGGCGGCGAGGCGCGCAAGCCGTCGCTGCTGCGCACCGTGCAGGCCGTGGCATGGGGTTTCTTCGGCGTGCGCAAGAACAGCGCCTATGAGGAAGACATCCGGCGCCTGACGCCGCTGCACGTGGTCGCCGTCGGCCTGGTCGCGGTGGTGCTGCTGGTGCTGGGCCTGGTGGCCTTGGTGAAATTCGTGGTGGCGCCGTGAGCGGCCACCGCAAGACGAGCAATAGAGAACGACAAAGCAGGAGCGATTCATGAGTTCGACCGCCCACGGCAGCACGCCCTACTACTATGTGCCGGCCCCCTCGGCCTATCCGGTGCTCAGCGCCATTGGCCTGTTCTTCGTGATTCTGGGCGCGGCCCAGTGGATCAACGGGCACGCCTGGGGCGCCTGGTCTCTGCTGGCGGGCATGCTGATCTGGCTCAGCACCCTGTTCCGCTGGTTCCGCTCGGCCGCGCGCGAGAGCGAGAGCGGCCAGTACGGCCACAAGGTCGACCTGTCGTACCGCTGGAGCATGAGCTGGTTCATCTTCTCGGAGGTGATGTTCTTCGGCGCCTTCTTCACCGCGCTGTGGTGGGCCCGCACGCACGCGCTGCCCACGCTCGGCAGCCTCGACAACGCCCTTTTGTGGCCGGACTTCAAGGCGGTGTGGCCCACGCTCGCGGCCGGTGCCACCGGTTCGCCGGCCAACATCGTCGAGCCCTTCCAGACGGTCGGTCCGTTCTGGCTGCCGACCATCAACACGGCGCTGCTGCTGAGCTCGGGCGTGACCATCACACTGGCGCACCATGCGCTGCGCGCAGGCCACCGGGCCCAGACGATCCGCTTCATGTGGCTGACGGTGGCACTGGGCTTCATCTTCCTGTGCGTGCAGGGCTACGAGTACCACCACCTCTACACCGAGCTGAACCTCAAGCTGAGCTCCGGGACCTACGGCTCGACCTTCTTCATGCTGACCGGGTTCCACGGCCTGCACGTGTTCATCGGCATGCTGATGCTGTTCTTCATCACGCTGCGACTGCGTGCCGGACACTTCACCGCGGAGCGCCACTTCGGCTTCGAGGGCGCTGCCTGGTACTGGCACTTCGTCGACGTGGTGTGGCTCGGTCTGTACTTCCTCGTCTACTGGCTCTGAGCCGCAACGATGGGTTTCTCTTTGCTTGACGGGGAATTGCGCCGGGCATCCGGCGCACTGCGCCACTGATGCGACAATTTGATCGTCAGGCAGGAAGAAAGCGCCGCAAGGCGCTTTTTTCTTGGGGGCACGAAGAACGCCCCGACCTATTTGCCGACCGGCAGGCCCCCTGGCTGGATGAGCCCGAATTTCCAGGCCAGCAGCACGCAAAGGAACAAAATCACCGACAACGCAATCCGAAGGGTGAGCGCGCGCGCCATCCCTCCCGATTTGCCGCGGCCGTCGCGTCCCCCCTTCAGCATGAAGAACAGCGCGGCCGCCAGACAGGCCAGTATGCCCAGCAGGGCAACGGCAATCACGAATTTCATGACACGGATTATCTGCCTGTGAGCCCTGGCCACTCGACGCGAACGCATGCCGCGCTGTCGCCCGCATCGTCCTCCGCACCCCGCCGCGCCCTGCGCTGGCTGATCGCCCTGGTCGCCCTTGCCCTGATCGCCACCGGAATCGCCCTGGGGCGCTGGCAACTGTCCCGCGCCTCCCAGAAAGAGGCGATGCAGGCACAGATCGAAGCTCAGGGCAAGTTGCCGCCGCTGTCGCAGGAGGAGTTCCTGGCGATGGACAAGCCACTCGCCTCGGAGCACCGGCGCGTGCACCTGCGCGGGTTGTGGCTGGGCGCGCAGACCGTCTACCTGGACAACCGGCAGATGCACGGCGTGCCGGGGTTCTACGTGCTCACGCCCTTCGCCCTCGAGGGGACCGAGCAGACGCTGATGATCCAGCGCGGCTGGATCCAGCGCAATTTCGAGGACCGCGCCAAGCTGCAGCCGGTCCAGACGCCGCCGGGCATCGTCGAGATCGACGCCGTCATCGCCGCGCCGCCCGCGCACCTGCTTGATCTGGGCGAGCCGGCGGCTTCGGCGCCCGCGGCCACAACTGCGCCCCCCGCCGATGGCGCGCCGCCGCCTCAGGCCTCCACGACGACGACCACCGTCACCACCGATCCGGAGTCGCAGCGCACGCTGTCCGACACGCCGGTGGCGCCGCGCCTGCATTCGCTGCCGGTGCAGCCGCAGGCCGCGTCCGAGGCGCCGGCCACGAGCGAGGCAACGACCCAGGTGCCGTCGCCGGCGCTGCAGCAAAAGGCGGCCCAGGACAAGGCCACGCCGGCGCAACCCCTGGCACCCGAGGCACGGGCGGCCGCGCCGGGCCGCACCGCCATCCGGCAGAATCTCGACCTGGCCGCCTTCCGCGGCGAAACCGGCCTGCCGCTGCGCACCGAACTGAGCCTGCAGCAGGTCGGCGCCGCGTCGGAAGGCCTGCAGCGCGACTGGCCGGCGCCGGCACTGGGTGTCGAGCGGCACTATGGCTACGCATTCCAATGGTTCAGCCTGTCGGCGGTGGTCGCCATCCTGTATGTCTGGTTCCAAATCATCGTCCCCTTCCGCCGCCGCCGCCGCGCGTCCAGGTTCCATGACTGACGAACCGCTCGGCCTGACGGTGCATTCGATGCCATCGCCGCAGCAGACGCTGGCGGTGGCCGAGCAGGGGCGACGCACCCGCCTGGGCCGGGCGAAGATGCTGCTGGTGATGCTCGTGTGCGCCGCGCCCGTGCTCGCCTCGTACTTCACCTATTACGTCGTGCGGCCCGAGGGCCGCAGCGTCTACGGCGAACTGATCGACCCGCAGCGCCCCCTGCCGGCCATCGACGCTGTCGCCCCCGACGGCACCAGCGTGGCGCTGGCTTCCCTGAAGGGCCAGTGGCTGCTGGTGGTGGTCGGCGGCGCGGCCTGCGACGCCGGATGCGAACAGGCGCTGTACCTGCAGCGCCAGCTGCGCGAGACGCTGGGCCGCGAGAAGGACCGGCTCGACCGCGTCTGGCTGATCTCCGACGCGCAGCCGCTGCCCGAGCGGCTCCGCCCCGGCCTGCAAGGCGCCACCGTGCTGCGCGTGCCGCAGGCGCAGCTGGCGGCCTGGTTGCAGCCGGCTGCCGGCCACGAGCTGTCCGAGCACATGTACCTGGTCGACCCGATGGGCAACTGGATGATGCGCTTTCCGCCGAACATGGACGCCGCCGGCGCGGCCCGTGCCAAGCGCGACATCGAGCGCGTGCTGCGCGCCTCCTCGTCCTGGGACGAGCCCGGACGTTGAAGGAGCCGACGCGATGAACGACGTGCCGCTCTACGACCTCGCGCCGGTCGCCTGGCTCTTGGGCGTTGGCGTGCTGCTCGCGCTGGGGCCGCTGCTGTACCTGTGGCGTCGCCATGCCGGCGCCGGGCCCGGCCGCAGGCTGCGGGCGCTGACGGTGCTGACGCTGTTCCTGACCTTCGACCTGACCCTGTTCGGCGCCTTCACCCGGCTGAGCGACTCCGGCCTGGGCTGCCCCGACTGGCCCGGCTGCTACGGCAACGCCAGCCCGCTGGGCGCGCGCCACGAGATCGCCATGGCGCAGGCCACGCAGCCCACGGGGCCGGTCACCCATTCCAAGGCCTGGGTCGAGATGGTCCACCGCTACCTGGCGACCACCGTCGGCTTCCTGATCCTGGTGCTGGCGGTGGCCACCTGGGTGGCCCGGCGCCGCGAGCGGGCGGCGCCGCAACCCGCCGAACGCGGCCTGGGCTCTCTCAGCGCCTGGTGGCCCGCTGCGACGCTGGTGTGGGTCTGCCTGCAAGGCGCCTTCGGCGCACTCACGGTCACCTGGCGTCTGTACCCGGCCATCGTCACCCTGCACCTGCTGGGCGCCGTGGTGCTGCTGGCCCTGTTGTGCATCCAGGCCGTCCGCTACAGCCAGGCGGCCGAGCTGCGGGCGCCGCTGCCGCTGTCGGGCGGCTTGCGCGGGCTCCTTTGGTGGACCGCCGGGGCACTGCTGCTGCAGATCGCACTCGGCGGCTGGGTCAGCACCAACTACGCGGTGCTGGCCTGCACCCAGTTCCCGGTCTGCCAGGACAGCTGGTGGCCGCCCATGAACTTCGCCCAGGGCTTCCAGATCTGGCGCGAACTGGGCACCGACGCCAGCGGCGTGCCCATCGAGTTCGCCGCGCTCACCGCCATCCACTACGTGCACCGGCTGACGGCCTACGTGGTGTTCGCGTTGATCGGCTGGCTGGCCTGGCGACTGCATCGCGACGCACCCGGGCTGCGCGCCCAGTCCCGCTGGCTGGCCGCGCTGGCGCTGCTGCAACTGGCCACCGGCCTGGGCAACGTGCTGCTCGGCTGGCCGCTGGTGGCCGCGCTGCTGCACACCGGCGGCGCAGCCGCGCTCGCCGTGGTGCTGACCTGGACGCTGTGCGAAAGCCGGCGCGCCCGGGCTGCCGACCGGGCCACGCAGCCCGGCGCTGCCGGGCGGGCCACGCCATCGGTACGCAGTGCGGAGGCCGCCAGATGAGCACGCCGCTGTCCGCGCACTCCCGGCCGCACGCCGACCTGCTGCGCCAGTACTACGCGCTGACCAAGCCGCGCGTGGTGCAGCTCATCGTGTTCTGCGCGTTCATCGGCATGGTGCTTGCCGTGCCCGGTGTGCCCGGGTGGGCCGACGTGCGCGTCGCCGCGCTCGCGAGCGCCGGCATCTGGCTCGTCGCCGCGGCCGCGGCCGCCTTCAACTGCCTGGTCGAGAAGCGCATCGACGCCAAGATGAAGCGCACCGCCTGGCGGCCCACCGCGCGCGGGGAGCTGAGCGACCGGCAGGCGCTCGTGTTCTCCATGGCGCTGTGCCTGGCCGGCTCGGCGCTGCTGTGGTTCGCGGTCAATCCGCTCACCATGTGGCTGACCTTCGCCACGTTCGTGGGCTACGCCGTCATCTACACGGTCGTGCTCAAGCCGCTGACGCCACAGAACATCGTGATCGGCGGCGCGTCCGGCGCCATGCCGCCGGTGCTCGGCTGGGCGGCCATGCGCGGCGACGTCGGGCCCGAGGCGCTGATTCTCTTCCTCATCATCTTCCTCTGGACGCCGCCGCACTTCTGGGCGCTGGCGCTGTACCGCGTGGAGGACTACCGCAAGGCCGGCCTGCCGATGCTGCCGGTCACGCACGGCAACGAGTTCACCCGGCTGCAGGTGCTGCTCTACACCTTCATCCTGTTCGCCGCCTGCCTCATGCCGTTCATCTACGGCATGAGCGGCTGGCTCTACCTGGCGGTGGCGGTGGCCGTGAGCCTGGGCTTCTCGGGCTACGCCTTCGCACTGTGGCGGAACTACTCCGATGCGTTGGCGCGCAAGACCTTCCGCTTCTCGCTGATCCACCTGAGCGTGCTGTTCGCTGCGCTGCTGGTGGACCACTACCTCGTGTACTGACGATCGAACGACAAGATGCTTTCTGCTGTCACATCCCTCGAAAAGCGTGCCCTGCTCAAGGTGCTCGCGGCCGCCGCGGCCGTGCCGGCCCTGGGCGCGCTGGCCGCCTGCACGGACGGCGGCGACAAGAAAAGCTTCCACGCGGTGGACATCACCGGCGCCGAGTACGCGCGCGATTTCTCGCTCAAGGACGCCGACGGCAGGCAGCGCCAGCTGTCCGACTTCAAGGGCAAGGTGGTCGTGCTGTTCTTCGGCTACGCGCAATGCCCCGACGTGTGCCCCACGACCATGGTCGAGATGGCGCGGGTCAAGAAGGAACTGGGCGCGGACGGCGACAAGCTGCAGGTGGTGTTCGTCACCGTCGATCCCGAGCGCGACACGCCCGAGGTGATGAAGGCCTACATGGCGGCCTTCGACCCCACCTTCGTCGCCCTGATTCCCACGCCGGAGCAGTTGGTCGCCGCGGCGAAGGACTTCAAGGTCTACTACAAGAAGGTCGACGGCAAGACGCCCACCAGCTACTCGATGGACCATTCGGCGGCGCAATACGTGTACGACCCACAAGGCCGCCTGCGCCTGTACGTGCGCTACGGCAGCCCGGTGCCCGACATCGTGGCCGACGTGAGGACGCTGCTGGCGGCCTGAGCGCTAGCGCGGCTCCTGTTGGCTGCGGCCGCCGGGGCAGTCACCAAAAGAAAAGCCGTCCGCGATTGCGGACGGCTTTTTTCATGAAGGGGCCGGTCGGGCGGCTCAGGCGGCGGTCAGTGCCGCCGGGCGCGACAGCCGCAGCGCGTGGCGCCAGGCGCGGCGCAGCACCGCCGGGGAACGCGCTTCCTCGGGAATCAGCAGGAAGCCGTTCTCGCGCAGGGTGGTACCCAGTTCGATCTGGCTGCTCAGCACCGTCAGCGGGATCGCCATCAGCAGGGGCAGCGCGACGGGCATCAGCCAGATCAGGGCAGCCGAGTCGACCAGCGCCACGCCGATGGCGGCCAGCGCGACAGCGCTGCTCATCGGGGCCAGCGCCGCGGTGGCATCGCGCCAGCCGACAGCAGCGGCTTCCCGCGGAGGCGACTTCCATTCCAGCTTGATGCCGGTCACGGCCACCAGCACGAACACCGAGTGCGCCAGCATCCGCACGGGCGCCTGCACGATCGCCAGGACGCTTTCCATGGCCGAGCTCTTGAGCAGGCCGCCGACGCCGCCATAGTGGCGCTGCTCGCCGCGCATCAGCACGGCCACCACGCCCAGCACGCGGGGCAGGAACAGCAGGCACAGCGTCCACAGCCACAGGCCGACCAGTTCCATCGGAAGGACGTCGTTCCACAGCGAGAACAGGCTCGAGCCCGACAGCCACAGGGCGGTGCCCAGGGTCATGAAAGCCAGCCAAAGCGGGGCCGAGACATAGGCCATCGTGCCGGTGACGAACATGGCGCGGTGCACCGGGTGGATGCCCGGCTCGGCCATCAGGCGGGCGTTCTGCAGGTTGCCCTGGCACCAGCGGCGGTCGCGTTGCAGCTCGGCCAGCAGGTCCGGCGGTTGCTGCTCGTAGCTGCCGACCAGGTCGGCCACCAGCCACACGTGATAGCCGGCGCGGCGCATCAGCGCAGCCTCGACGAAGTCGTGCGACATGATGCCGCCGGACATGCCGCCCGTGCCCTTGATGGGCGCAAGCGCGCAGTGCTTCATGAACGGCTCGACGCGGATGATGGCGTTGTGGCCCCAGTAGTGGGACTCGCCCAGCTGCCAGAACTGCATGCCCAGCGTGAACAGGCGGCCGGTGACGCGCGAGGCGAACTGCTGCGCACGGGCGTGCAGGGTCACGTGGCCGATGGCCTGCGTGGCGGTCTGGATGATGCCGGCGGTCGGGTTGGCTTCCATCAGCTTGACCATGGAGGTCAGGCAGTCGCCGCTCATCACGCTGTCGGCGTCCAGCACCACCATGTAGCGGTAGTCCTTGCCCCAGCGGCGGCAGAAGTCGGCGACGTTGCCGGCCTTGCGGTGCGTGCGGCGGGTGCGCAGGCGGTAGTACACCTCGACCTGCGGCTGCTGGCCGTTTTCGGCCAGGGCGGCACGCAGCCCTTCCCAGGCGGCCCGCTCGGCGGCGGCCACTTCGGGCTTGTTGGTGTCGGACAGAACGAACACGTCGAACTGCGCGGCATGGCCGGTGCCGGCCACCGATTCGCACGTGGCGCGCAGCCCGGCAAACACCGTGGCCACGTCCTCGTTGCAGATCGGCATGATGATCGCGGTGCGGGCGTCGCGGTTCATCGGATGGTGGGCCACCTGCCTGGCAGACAGGGCGTGCTTGTCGCCACGCACGGACACATAGAAGCCCATCAGCGCGGTGACGAAGCCCGACACCACCCAGCCGGACAGCACGGCGTACAGACCGATCTGGCCGTATTCGAGCCAGGCGCTGTCGTACTCGGGCTGGATGCCGGCGAACAGCCAGGCGGCCAGGCCGGTGCTCAGCAGCGTCAGCAGCATGAAGGTCATGCGGCGCTGGCGCGCGGCGCGCTGCCACGGCTGCTGGGGGCCGGCCGGCACGCCGGGGTCGGCGCGGCGGCTGGTCATGCCCAGGCGCGCCATCAGACCGGCTCCGATGCTGTTCCAGAAACCGCGCCAGGGTTGCGGCGCCATCGAGCCGCGATGGACGGGCGGGGCCGTGACGGAATTGGGGTGGCGTTCCTCACGCAGCGCGGGGCGAGTGGACACGGCAATGTCTTGTTCGCCCAGCACACGAAGCTGGGAAAAGTCGTTTGGCTTCATGATGTGTCGGGGCCCCTTAGAAGGCTTGTTTGTCGCGTACCGGCGTGTCGCCGATCGCAGGAAATCGCTTGAACACGCTGTCAGCCGCCATCCCATGGTCGGCCGGCGCGCCATGGCCCGTCGGCGCCGCGGGGCGCAGGCGCGAGGGCGAAACATGCTTGTGGCGCAGGCCCTGCAGCGGCGAGCGCAGCAGGGTGGCGGAGGGACTGAAAGTAGTCGTCATGGCTGGTATAGGGCAATCCCCATGCCAGCGCAGAAAAGTACTTTCAAATCAATGGCTTAGTGCCATTTTTCGGGTCGGCAACGGGGCCGGAAGCCCGCTTTTCCCGCCGAACCCACGATTTTTGTCGCCGAGCCACGACAAGGTGGCGGGCAATAGGATCGATTTCCTTTTAAATCAACAACTTAGCCATGTCGCTCATCGGCGACGGGATCGCCGAAGGCCGCGGGACCGTCGGATTTGAACGTGCCCGGCGTGAGTTCGTGCTTCTGCAGCAGGCGATAGAACTCGGTGCGATTGCGGTCCGCCAGGCGAGCCGCGTCCGCCACGTTGCCGTCGGTCAGCTTGAGCAGGCCCACGAGGTAGTCGCGCTCGAAGCGCTGCTTGGCCTGGGCATAGGTCTGCACCTCGACCGTCGGCACGCGCAGCGCGCGCTGCACCAGCGCCAGCGGAATCAACGGCGAGGTGGACAGGGCGCACACCTGCTCGACCACGTTGAACAGTTGCCGCACATTGCCCGGCCAGGGCGCCGTCGCCAGGGCCTTGAGCGCCTCCGGCGCGAAGCCCGACAGGCGCTTGCCGTACTTGCCGGCCAGGCGCTGCAGGAAGTGGTTGGCCAGCAGCGGGATGTCCTCGCGCCGGTCGGACAGCGGCGGCAGGTGCAGCGTCACGACGTTGAGACGGTAGTACAGGTCCTCGCGGAACTGCCCGGCCTCCATGGCGGCGTCGAGGTCGCGGTGGGTCGCGGAGATGATCCGCACGTCGACCTGGATCGACTGGCTGCCGCCCACCGGGCGCACCGCATGCTCCTGCAGCACCCGCAGCAGCTTGACCTGCAGCGCCGGCGGCATGTCGCCGATCTCGTCGAGCAGCAGGGTGCCGCCGTCGGCCTGCTGGAACAGGCCCTTGTGGTTGGCCACCGCGTCGGTGAAAGCGCCCTTCATGTGGCCGAACAGCTCGGATTCGAGCAGCGCCTCGGGAATGGCGCCGCAGTTGACGGCGACGAACGGCTTGGCGGCCCGTGCGCTGGCGCGGTGGATGGCCCGTGCCAGCAGTTCCTTGCCGGTGCCGCTGTCGCCGCGCAGCAGCACGCTGGCGTCGGACTTGGCCACCATGCGCGCCTCGGCCAGCATTTCGGCCATGCGGTTGCTGCGGCTGACGATCTCGGTGCGCCAGCGCTCGTCGGTCCCCTTCGCCGGCGCCGAGGCCGGCGCGCCCAAGGCGAGCGCCTGGGCGATCTTCTCGAGCAGCTCGCGCGCGTCGTACGGCTTGGTCAGGTAGGTGAAGACGCCGCGCGACGTGGCCTCCACCGCGTCCGGGATGGTGCCGTGCGCGGTCAGGAGGATCACCGGCAGCGTCGGGTGGTTCTTGCGGATCTCGTCGAACAGCTGCAGGCCGTCCCGGCCGGGCAGGCGGACGTCGCTGAGCACCAGCTGCGGATGCTCCACCTCAAGCTGGTTGAGCGCCGATTCGGCCGAGCTGACAGCCGTGACCTGGTAGCCGGCGCCGGTCAGGCGCAGCGACAGCAGGCGCAGCATGTCGGGGTCGTCGTCGACCACCAGCAGGCGCGCGCCGTGCTGGACAGCGGGCAGGGCGTCGTCGGGGGTGGTCATGGCTTGGCTCCGCCGTTCGCCGGCAGGGCCGGCACCGGCGCCGTGTGGCCCGGCCGGCTGAAGCTGCGCTCGATGGCGCGCAGTGCCTCCAGCCGCTCGCTGAGCTGGTCGATCCGGCGCTGGCTGTCGCGCGCCTGCTGGGCCTGCTTGTCGCGCTCGTCCTCGACACGGCGTTGCTCGCCGTAGCGCGCGGCCAGCAGGCGGGCCAGCGGCGCCAATGCCTGGCCTTCGGGCGTGGTGCTGCCGGAAACCCGCTGCATCAGCCCCTGGGCGCGGGCGAGGTCCGGCGGGTTGCGGGTCTGGGCCAGGGCCAGGGCCAGCTGCACCTGCGCCAGCGGCACTTCGCTCGGTCCGCCCAGACGGTTGATCTCGGACGTCAGCTCGGCCGGCGGCATGGCGCGCACCTTGTCGGCATAGGCCAGCGCGGCGGCGACCGGGCCCGAGGTGGCGGCGATGAAGTTGATGGCGGGTTGGGTGGCGGGCGCGGCCGGCTCGGCCTCGACCGGCACCACAGGCGTGGGCGCGGGCGCGGGCACGGGCGTACGGGCCGAGGCGTCGGGCGCCTGCGGCGCCTGGGGCGGCGTGCTGCAACCGGCCAGCATCAGCGCGGCGGACAGCGCCACGAACGACACGATGCTGCGAACGGACAGGAACGTCATGAATTCAGACGGGAAGGAATCGAAGGAGGGAAGGCGGGGTGGCGCGCATCAGGCCGAGCGCGGCAGCTCGATGCGGAAGTGCGCACCGGGGCCGTCGTCCAGCAGCACGACGCGGCCGCCATGAGCTGCAATGTACTCCTGCACGATGGAAAGGCCGATACCCGAGCCCTTCACGGCGTATTCGGGCTGGCGCTCGCCGCGGAAGAACGGCTCGAAGACGCGCTCGCGATCGGCCTGGGCGATGCCCGGACCGGCGTCGGAGATGTCCAGCCGCACCAGGCCCGGCGCGCTCGATACCGCGAAGCGGATGGTGCCGCCGCGTTCGGAGAACCGGATCGCGTTGGACAGCAGGTTGGCGATCGCCGTGCCGAGCTTGACCGGATCGGCCGACAGGCGCACGTCCTCGCCGTCGATGTTGACCGACAGCCCCTGCGCCTGCCATTGCAGCCGCTGCGCATGCACCTGCTCCTCGATCAGCGCCAGCAGGTCGACCCGCTCGCGCTTGAGCTGGCGCGCCTCGAAGGCGGCGGCGTTGAACCGCAGCAGCGCCTCGATCTGCGCCTGCAGCGAGACCGTGCTTTGCTGCAGGATGGTGGTCACCTCGCGCTGCGCCGGGTTGAGTGCGCCGGTCACGCCGTCTTCGAGCAGCGAAACGCCCTCGCGCAGCGCGGCCAACGGCGTCTTGAGCTCGTGCGAGACATGCCGCAGGAAGCGCGCCTTGTCGGCGTCCAGCTCGGTCAGGCGCAGGCGCAGCCATTCGAGCTGCTCGGACACGCGCCGCACGTCGGCCGGGCCCCTGATGTCGATCGGCTCGTCCAGCCGGTTTTCGCCCAGCCCGACGATGGCGCGCTCGAGCCGCTTGAACGGGCGCGCCAGCCACACGCCGAAGGCCAGTGCCAGGGCCAGCGCCAGGGCGCTGGCGGCCAGCACCTCGCGCATGAGCCGGATGCGGGCGCTCTCGATGCGCTCGGCCAGCGCCTTGTTCTGGGCCTCGATGAGGACCTGTGCCTGCTGCGCGATCTGGGTGTTCTGCGCATCCAGGTCGCGGAACTGCATGGCCATGCTGCTCTCGCGCGCCAACGCGGTTTCCTGCGGGCCGACCATCAGCGCCTCGATGGCGCCGCTCTGCTTGCGCCAGTCGTCGGCCGCTTCGGGCGCAAGGCCGTTGTCGACCAGGCGCTGCACCACGCCGTAGGCGTCGCGCGTGGCGTCCTCGAAGCGGCGGCGAAGCACCGCGTCGTTGAGCACCAGCGATTGCCGGCCGGCGCGCTCCATTGCGGCGCTGCGCTCGGCCAGCGACTGCGCCGCGCCCGACAGGCTCAGCGCGCTGGCCGCGGCGTCGCGGCTCTGGGTCATGAGCGCGTCGTACTGCAGCACCGAGCGCAGCGCGACGCCCACCAGCAGCGCAGTGATGAGCAGGAAGGCGAACAGCAGCAGCTGCCGGAAGGAGCCCAGGCGCAGCATCAGGCGGCTGCCGCCAGGGTTTCCGATTCGCGCGTGGGCACTTCGCCGCGCAAGGTGTGCGACATCGCCCGCGTGATGCGCAGGTCGACCAGCTGGCCGACCAGGCGCGCATCGCCCTTGAAGTTGACCACGCGGTTGCACTCGGTGCGGCCCATCAGTTCGGTGGCGTCCTTGCGCGAGGCGCCTTCGACCAGCACGCGCTGCAGCGTGTCGACGCGCGACTCGCTGATGCGACGCATGTTGTCGTCGATCGCCTTCTGCACCTGCTGCAGCCGGGCCAGCTTCACCGCGTGCGGCGTGTCGTCCGGCAGCTGCGCCGCCGGCGTGCCGGGACGGGGGCTGAAGATGAAGCTGAAGCTGGCGTCGAAGCCGACGTCGTCGATCAGCTTCATCAGCCTGCCGAAGTCTTCGTCGGTCTCGCCGGGAAAGCCGACGATGAAGTCGCTCGACAGCGCCAGATCGGGCCGGATGGCGCGCAGCTTGCGCACCGTGCTCTTGAACTCCATGGCGGTGTAGCCGCGCTTCATGGCCATCAGGATGCGGTCGCTGCCGTGCTGCACCGGCAGGTGCAGGTGATTCACCAGTTGCGGCACCTTCGCGTAGGCCTCGATCAGGCGCGGAGTGAATTCGTTCGGGTGGCTGGTGGTAAAGCGGATGCGCTCGATGCCGGGGATCTCGGCCACGTACTCGACCAGCAGCGCGAAGTCGGCGATCTCGGCGGTGCCGCCCATTGCGCCGCGGTAGGCATTGACGTTCTGGCCGAGCAGCGTCACTTCGCGCACGCCCTGAGCGGCCAGGCCCGCCACCTCGATCAGCACGTCGTCCAGCGGCCGGCTCACTTCCTCGCCGCGGGTGTAGGGCACCACGCAATAGCTGCAGTACTTGGAGCAGCCCTCCATGATCGAGACGAAGGCGGTGGCGCCTTCCACCCGGGCCGGCGGCAGGTGGTCGAACTTCTCGATCTCGGGGAAGCTGATGTCCACCTGCGGCAGCCGCTCGCGCCGGCGCGCCTCCAGCATCTCGGGCAGGCGGTGCAGCGTCTGCGGGCCGAACACCACGTCCACGTACGGCGCGCGCGCGATGATGGCCTCGCCCTCCTGGCTGGCCACGCAGCCGCCCACGCCGATGAGCGCGCCGCGCTCCTTGAGGTGGCGCACCCGGCCGAGATCGGAGAAGACCTTCTCCTGCGCCTTCTCGCGTACCGAGCAGGTGTTGAACAGGATCAGGTCGGCCTCTTCCACGTCCTGCGTGGGCTCATAGCCCTGGGCGGCGCCCAGCACGTCCGCCATCTTGTCCGAGTCGTACTCGTTCATCTGGCAGCCGAAGGTTTTGATGAAGACTTTCTTGGTGGTCATGGGGCCGTTTTCGTTTCAATGGGGCGTCGCACGGGCGATGCGGCCGCGCCGCTGGCGCGGGCGGTGACGCCGCGCGTCGGCCGTGCGCTGCCGGGGTCAGCGGCCTGGTACGCCGTAGCCCGGCAGCTGGTTGTACGGCGTCGTGCCGTTGTCCACCGGCGCCGCGTTCGAGGCAAAAGGCCAGAAGTTGAAGAAGGGCTTGTCGACGCCGGCGCGATCGGTCTTCGCTTCCTCGGGCGTCAGCAGCCAGATGTCGCGTACGCCGCCGGCGGCGTCGCGGGTGTAGTTCACGACGAAGCTCTGGCCCGCCAGCGCGGCCGGCGGCACCAGCATGCGCTGGGCGTTCTGGATGCGCGAGCCGGGCGACAGGCGCGTGGCCTGCCCGTCGAGCTCGATCATGGGCGGCGCCAGGAACTCGACCTCGCCGCGCAGCGTGCCGGGCGGGAAAGTGCGGCCGCCGACGGCGGCTTCGTTCTGGGTCTGGACCGGCAGCTCCTGGGCGAACGCCGCGGGGGCGGCGGCCAGCAACAGCGCGGCGGAAGCAAGACAATGCGCAAGGCAGCGGTTCATGGGGTATATCCAGAGGCTGAGGGCGAGATTGTAAGGAGCCCGCGCACGCCCGGCCGGCCCGTGCCTTTACTTATCTTTACGGCCATGGCGACGGGAACCGCGCTCAGTGGGCGGCAATCGTTGCAATCATTAACACTATCGTCCCGGCTTGGTTCGCGCTGTTGTATTTCGTCCCATGAAGAAGAAAGTCATCCTGCCCCTGGTGGCCGTCGCCGCGTTCGGCTGTGCCACCTGGTGGTGGGTCGTTGCCCGCCCGGCCGCGACGCCCGCTGCCTCGTCGGCAGTCCCTCAGACGGGCGCCCCCGCCCTGGTGACGCTGGCGCGCGCCGTGCGCCAGGACGTGCCGGTGACGGTGCAGGTCAATGGCAGCGTCGTGTCGCTCAACAGCGTGGAACTGCGCCCGCAGATCACCAACACCGTGCGCGAAGTGCACGTCAAGGAAGGCCAGTTCGTCAAGCAAGGACAGCTGCTGTTCACCCTGGACGAGCGGGCCGACCAGGCCAACCTGGCCAAGGCCAGGGCGCAACAGCTCAAGGACGAGGCCACGCTGGCCGACCTGGAGCGGCAATTCCGGCGCAGCCGCGAACTGCTGGCGCAGAACTTCATCTCCCGCAGCGCCACCGACGCGACCCAGTCGCAACTCGACGCGCAGCGGGCCACCGTGGCCGCCGACAAGGCCGCCGTGCAGGCCGCCCAGGTGGCGTTGAGCTTCTCGACCCTGCGCGCGCCCATTGCCGGACGCATCGGCGCGGTCAACATCTACCCCGGCAGCCTGGTCCAGCCGACGACCACGCTGCTGACGATCACCCAGCTCGACCCGATCGCGGTCAGCTTCCCGGTGCCCGAGGCGCGCCTGCAGGACCTGCTGGAGGCCGCGCGGCGCCGGGCGCCGGTCGACGCGGTGGTGCCGGGGCGCGCGCCCGTGCGCGGGGTGCTGGACTTCGTCGACAACGCGGTCGACCCGCAGATCGGCACGGTCCGCGCCAAGGCGGTGTTCGACAACGCCGGCCAGAACCTCTGGCCCGGCCAGTTCGTCGAGACGCGGGTCACCGTCAGCACCTTCGTGGGCGCGACCGTGGTGCCGGCCGCGGCGGTGATGCAGCTGGCCGATGGCCTGACCGTCTACGTCGTGGATGCTTCGGGCACCGCCAGCCCGCGCAAGGTGCAGACGCTCCAGTCGATGGGCACGCAGGTGGCCGTGCGCGGGGTGGAGCCGGGCGAACAGGTGGTGGTCGAAGGCAAGCAGAACGTGCGCCCGAACGGCAAGGTGCGCGTCGATGCGGCCGCCGCCGCGCCGGCACCCGCCGCGGCGCCTGAAACGTCGCCGGCATCGCCGTCGCCGGCGGCCGCGCCGCGTGGCCCGAACGCGGCCTCGGCCGTGCCGTCGAGCGGGGCCGAAGCGCCGGTGCGGAGCCGGACATGAACATCTCCGAGCTGTGCATCCGCCGTCCCGCGATGACGGTGCTGCTGTCCTGCGCCGTGGTGCTGCTGGGCATCTACGCCTACCTGCGCATTCCGGTGGCGGCGCTGCCCAGCTACAACACGCCGGTCATCAACGTCTCGGCGCGGCTGGCAGGCGCCAGTCCGGACACCATGGCCTCGTCGGTGGCGCTGCCGCTGGAGAAGCAGTTCTCCACCATCCCGGGGCTGTCGACCATCAGCTCGGTCAACACGCAGGGCAACACGTCGATCACGCTGGAGTTCGACACCAACCGCGACATCGATGCGGCCGCGGTCGACGTGCAGGCGGCGCTGCTGCGCGCGCAGCGCCAGCTGCCCGCCGAGCTGACGGAGCTGCCGTCGTACCGCAAGGTGAACCCGGCCGATGCGCCGGTGCTGTTCATCGCGCTGATGTCGGAGTCGATGTCGCCGGCCGAGCTCAACGACTATGCCGAGAACCTGGTCGCCCCGACGCTGTCGACCATCGCCGGCGTGGCGCAGGTGCGTGTGTTCGGCCAGAAGCGCTTTGCCGTGCGCGTGAAGGTCGACACCGACCGCCTGAATGCGCGCAACATCACGCTCGACGAACTCGCCGCGGCGGTGCGCTCGGCCAACGCCAACACGCCCGTGGGCGTGCTCGACGGGCCCCGCCAGACGTTGACGATCCAGGCCAACGAGCAGCTGCTGCGCGCCGAGGATTTCCGCCGGCTCATCGTGGCCCAGCGCAACGGCGCGCCGGTGCGGCTGGACGAGGTCGCCACCATCGAGGACAGCTACGAGTCGATCAAGACCGGCAGCAGCTTCAACGGCCGGGCCTCGATCTCGCTGGCGGTGGACCGCCAGCCCGACGCCAACACCGTGCAGGTGGTGGATGCGGTGCGCAGCCTGGTGCCGCGCTTCCAGGCGCAACTGCCGTCGTCGGTCGAGATCCGGGTGGTCAACGACCGCTCGATCTCCATCCGCGAGGCGGTGCATGACGTGCAGCTCACGCTGCTGGGCACCATCGTGCTGGTGGTGCTGGTGATCTTCCTGTTCCTGCACCGGCTGGTGGCGACCCTGATCCCGGCCGCCACCATTCCGATCTCGCTCATCGGCGCGGTAGCCCTGCTCTGGGGCCTGGGCTACAGCCTGGACAACGTCTCGCTGCTGGGCATCACGCTTGCCGTCGGCCTGGTGGTGGACGACGCGATCGTGGTGCTCGAGAACATCATGCGCTACATCGAGAAGGGCATGGCCCCGATGGCGGCGGCGCTGCGCGGGGCGCGCGAGGTCGGCTTCACCATCATCTCCATCTCGGTGTCGCTGGTGGCGGTGTTCATCCCGGTGTTCTTCATGCCCGGCGTGATCGGGCTGCTGTTCCACGAATTCGCGGTGGTGGTGGCGCTGGCGGTGATGGTGTCGGCACTGGTGTCGCTCACGCTGGTGCCGATGCTCGCCGCGCGCATGCCCCGGGCGAAAGGCGCCACGCAGGCACCGGACGCGCACGCCGACCACGAGGAATCGCACCCCGAGCCGGGCACCGTCGTCGGCCGCGTCTTCGAGCGCGGCTACCGCGCGGTACATGGTCTGTACATGCGCACGCTCGACTGGACGCTCGAGCGCCGGCCGCTCATGCTCGCGCTTGCCGTGGGCACGTTCGCACTCACCGCCTGGCTGTTCTGGGTGATCCCCAAGGGCTTCTTTCCCGAGGACGACATCGGCCAGGTGTCGGTGGTGACCGAGGCGGCCGAGGACATTTCCTTCCCGGCCATGCAGGCGCTGCAGGATCGCGTGGCCGAGGTCCTGCGCAGCGACCCGAGCGTGGACTACGTCAACTCCTTCGTCGGCGTCGGCGGCTCGGCCACCACGCAGAATTCCGGCCGGCTTTTCCTGGTGCTCAAGGCGCGCGGCGAGCGCCCGGCCATGCCGCAGGTGATGGAGTCGCTGCGCAAGCGCGTGCGCGCGGTGCCCGGCATTGCGGTCTACATGCAGCCGGTGCAGAACCTGCGCCTTGGCGGGCGCGCCAGCAAGGCGCGCTTCCAGTACACGCTGCAGAGCGTGAACTCCGGCGCGCTGGGCGACTGGTCCGAAAAGCTGATGTCGCACATGCGCACGGACCCGATCTTCCGCGACGTGACCAGCGATTCGCAGAACAGCGGCCTGCAGGCTTCGCTCGAGATCGACCGCGACAAGGCCGGCGTGGTGGGCGTGGACATCGAGCAGATCCGCACCGCGCTCTACAACGCATTCGGCGACCGGCAGATCGGCAGCATCTACGGGGCCAGCAACACCTACCAGGTGATCCTCTCGGCGGCCGATGACGACCGCCAGTTCGAGTCCGACATGGCGCGCCTGTCGGTGCGCAACAAGGCCGGCCAGCTCGTGCCGCTGTCGGCCTTCGCCCACGTCAAGCGCACCGTCGGGCCGACCGCGGTGAACCACCAGGGGCAGCTGCAGGCGGTCACGGTGTCGTTCAACCTGGCGCCGGGGGCGCCGCTGGGCGACGCCACCGCGGCGATCGACCGCTATACGCACGAGATCAAGCTGCCGCAGTCGATCATCACCAGCTACGGCGGCGACGCGGCGGTGTTCAAGAGCTCGCAGGGCAGCCAGGCGGCGCTGCTGGTGATCGCGGTGCTGGTGATCTACGTGCTGCTGGGCGTGCTCTACGAGAGCTACATCCACCCCATCACCATCCTGGCCGGCCTGCCGTCGGCGGTGGTGGGCGCGCTGCTGGCGTTGGTGCTGTTCAAGCTCGACCTGACCCTGATCGCCACCATCGGCATTCTTCTGCTGATCGGCATCGTCAAGAAGAACGCCATCATGCTGATCGACTTCGCGCTGGAGGCCCAGCGCGCCGAGGGCATGGCGCCGGTACAGGCCATCCGCGAGGCCTGCCGCCTGCGTTTCCGCCCGATCCTGATGACGACCCTCGCCGCGATGACCGGCGCCTTGCCGATCGCGCTGGGCCTCGGCGCCGGCGCAGAGCTGCGCCAGCCGCTGGGCATTGCGGTGGTCGGCGGGCTGATCTTCTCGCAGGTGGTGACGCTCTACATCACCCCGGCGATCTACCTGGCGCTGGACCGGTACAGCGGGAGCGGGCCGCTGCGCGACCTGCCCGAGACCGAGGCTGCGGCGGCGGTGCGCTCCGCCGCCTGAGGCACCCCGCGGGGCGCGCGGTCAGGCACCGTGCGAAGCCAGCCGCTGCTCCAGCGGGGCCAATGCCGGGGCGGCCGGCCTGGGGGTGTCCGCCAGCGGGCTCGGCGCCGCTTCCGGCGCGGGTTGCGCCGCATTCACGCGCGCGGCCCACGCGCCGGCGGCGTCGAGCAGGCGCCGCTGCGCGCTCAGGAGCGTCGCCGTGTGGTCCAGGTCCGCGAAGTGGTCGTAGCGTACGCGCGAGAGGAAGTCCTGCGGGCCCAGACCGCGCAGCAGGGCGCCGCCGCCGTCTGCCGATAGCAGCGAGGCCGTGTAGACCAGGTAGACGTCGACGCCGCGCGTGACCAGTTGCTTCATGTCGCGCGTGAATTCCTCGCCGGTGCGCTCGGCCGATGCCTCGGTGAGAAGGCCCGTTTCCTCTGTCGTGGTCGGCCCGACGCGGCCGAACAGGCGCGTGCGCAAGCGCTCGCGTGCCTGCCGGTCGCCCGGCGCCCGCAGCCAGCCCATCCAGTCGCTCCAGGCGCCGAAGCCACGCCGCACGGACGGGTTGAACGGAAACGCGGCCAGGATGCGCAGCTTGCGCACCATGCGCACCTGGCGCGTGAGAAAGATGTGGCCGTCGACCATCAGCAGTCCGACCACGCGCGGGTCGTTCACGGCCAGCGTCAGGCCGTTTGCCGCGCCCGAACAGATGCCCAGGACGATAAAGCGCGTCAGGCCGGTGCTCGCCTGCAACTGATCCAGGCCCGCCTGCATGTCCAGCAGCGACTGTTGCCGGAAGCCGTGGGGCTGCGCCGAGGCCCGGCTGTCCCCCACGCCGGAGAGATCGATGCGCAGGCTCGGGATTCCGGCCTGGGCGAGTTCGCGCGCGGCCTTGACGTTGATGCGGCGCGGTCCGATGCGGTGGTTGATGCCCACGTTGATCAGCAGGCAGCCGACGCGCGCCTGCACGGAGGGCTGCGCGGGCTCGCTGAGAATACCGATCAGGTTGCGCTCCGGCCCGAAGGAAAGGGTGTTTTCGTCAACGTTCATGGAGTTCGCCCACCATCTTCTGCAGCGCCTCGGCCGGAACCAGCTCGTTTTGCGCAAAGGGATTGGAGGTCCAGATCAGCTGATGCTCGAACGGCGACAACGCGATGCGCGCCTGCGGGTTCTGTGCCTTCGCGTGCTCGACCCATCTGGCCACCCGTGCGTCCCGTTCGCTGGCGATCACCCGCACGACGACCGCGTGCGGCAGCCGGCACGGCGAGTCGGGTTGGAGCTCCAGCAACTGGGCGCGCAACGTGCTGGAGATGGCAAAGCCCAGGCTTTCGCCGGAAAAGTACAAAGGGTCGCGGCTCACGCCCCGGCGCCAGGCCGGATCCGGAATGATGTGACCCGCCTCCAGTTCCTCCAGTTGCGCCTGGCCAAGTGACTCGAGGTAGTGGCGACCATCGACGACCGGGTCCCACGCCACCAGGCGCTGCATGCCGGCGCCGGCCTGCGGGGCGGCCATCATGGCCAGTCGAGCGCCCAGGCGGGCGCCGAAGCACACGACCCGGCGCGCGCCGCTGCGGCGCAGAAGCTCGCGCTGGGCTTCCAGGATGTCCTGCACCCAACCTTGCAGTTCGCCGTCCTCGTCGGTGCCGGGCGAGTCGCCGGTGCCGTAGTAGTCGAAGCGCAGCACCGCCACGCCTTGCCTGGACAACCGTTCGGCCAGCAGGCGGTAGAACCGGTGCGTGCGCATGGCTTCGTGGCCGAAGGGATTGCACAGCAGCGCGGCGCTGCCGTTGGCCGTGCGCTCGTCGGCGGGGTGGAACAGGCCGAACAGGCGGCGTGATAGCGGGCCGAATCGAATGGGCGTCATGGGGCGATGGCCGCGGCTGCGCGGCCGTGGGATTCATGGGCGGCAGGCGCTTCCTGCAGGCGGGCGAGCGCCGCGACGGCGCCTGTCGCCGGCAGTTCGAAGGAACGGACGTGCGCCTCGTGCCGGGGCGAGCCGTCTCGCCAGCGCGCGATGCGGCCTTCCTCCGACAGCCCCGTCGCGACGTGCGCGGACCCGGAGAAGCCGGTGGAAAGCGCCTTCAGGCACGCCTCCTTGCGTGTCCAGCCGATCAGGAACGCATGGCTGCGCTGAGGTTCCGCGAGACTGGCCAGCTGATCGCATTCCGCTGCCTCGAAAAGGTCGGCGGCGAGCGCCATCGCGTCGGGGATCGGGCGCAGCCATTCCACGTCGACGCCGACCGGCTCCCGCTGTTCGGTGAGCGACGTGGCATCCAGCGCGATCACGCCCACATCGAGGCTGTGGCTCAGGTTGAAGCGAAGTTGCGGCGCGTCGCTCAGGCCCGGCTTGCCATGCGGCCCGGCGACCAGTTTCACGGCTTCGGGCTTCTGGCCGAGGCACTGTCCGAGAACCCGGCGCAGCGCTGCTCGGGCGGCGACGAAGCGATGGCGGTCGCGCTCGAACACCAGCCGTGCCGCGCGCCCGAGCTCGGCCTCGTCCAGCACCGCACGGTCCGACGGCGAGACCGGCAGGTCCAGCGACAGCACCCACAGCTGGCAGCCCAGCATGTCCGGCAAGCGGCGCAGCCGTTCGTTCGACCGGATGTGCGCCGCCATGCTCACTTGCGGCCGCCCAGCGAGGAGAACATCCGGTCCATCAAGCCGCGCCTGGGTGGCGCTTCCTTGAGGGCGGCCACGGGCAGCGGCGCCGGGGGCTCGGCCAGGCTGGCGGCCAGCTGCGCCAGGCTTTCGAACACGTAGCGGCGCGCCTCGATGCGTTGGCCGAGCAACTGCTCGGTCTGCTGGATGGCGCGCATGGCCAGCAACGAATTCCCGCCCAGGTCGAAGAAGTTGTCCGTCGCCCGGATGTCGTCGTCGTCGATGCCCAGCAGGTTGGCCCAGATCTGCGCCAGCTGTGCCTGCTCGGGCGGCAGCAGGTCGATCGCCTTTCCTCGAACCTGGATCGGGGCCGGCGCGGCGTCCTGCGTTGCGGCCAGGCGGGCCAGCAGCCGCGCGGCGCCGGAGTTGCCCGGCTCGGCGAGTTCGGCCAGCGTGGCCTCGGGTCGCTCGATCACGCGCTCGAGCAACTCGAGGTAGCGCTCCCGGAAGGTTTCCCCCGTCTGGGCGTGGTAGATGTCGGCGTTGTAGGTGATGGCCCCTGCCAGGCCGTGCGCCTTTTCCATCAGCCACAGGCCCAGGTCGTCGGTGGCGCCGAGTTGCGGAACGTGCAGCTGTTCGTGCCGCAGCGCGCCGATGGACAGCGACCGCTCGCGCGCGTCCTGGTAGGAGAACAGCACCTGGTAGAAGGAGCCGCCGTGCATGCGCCGGGAGAACTCGGGCTCCGTGGCCAGGTACTCGAAAGGCGTCTGCTGTCGGTCCATCGAGGCCACCAGTTCGCGCTTGACGGCCTGCAGGTAGGCGCCAAGCGTCTGCGCGCCGCCGGTCTCCAATGGAAGAGGCATCAGGTTGTTGAAGAAGCCCATGACCGGCTCGAGCTCGGGCACGTCCCGTCCGCGCACCGGCGTCGCCACCACGATCGAGTCGGTGCCGATCACGCTGCCCATCATCAGCGCAAGCACGCCCAGGGTCAGCATGTTGAGCGTCACGTCGTGCCGGCGCGCCACTTCGTACAGGCGATCGGTGGTGCGGCGGTCGATGTTCAGGAAGCAGCTGCGTCCCTGGCCGGTCTGGCTGGCGCTGCGCGGCATGTCGGTGCGCGCCGGCGGCGACGGGGGCAACTGCGAGAAGCGTTCCTTCCAGTAGGCCAGTTGCGCCTGTGCCTCGGGCTGGGTGAGCCATTGCGCATACCAGGCGGCGTAGTCGCCATGGGTGATAGCGAGTTCGGGCAGGGGGCTGGGCTTGCCTTGCGCAAACGCGCTGTAGATCGCCGCCAACTCGCTCTGGAAGACGTCGAAGGACCAGCCGTCCCAGATCAGGTGGTGCGGCACGAAGCCCAGCACGTGCTCCTCGTCCTCCACCCGGTACAGCGCCATCCGCCACAAGGGCGCGTGGTGGATGTCCATCGGAGTGCCGGCCAGCACTTGCAGGCGTGCGTGCAGCGCGGCTTCACGCTCTGGCTGCGGCATGTCGCGCAAGTCTTCTACCGGGAGCGTGAAAGCGAGCCGGTCGAGCACCAGCGCGGCAGGCATTCCGGTTGTCTCGTCGGTGCCGATACGCGTGCGCAACGCGGGCTGCCTTCGCACCATCTCGCGCAGCGTGGCTTCCAGGGCCGGCAGGTCGAGCCGGCCGAACAGGCGGTGGCCCGAGGGCGCGTTGTAGAGCGGCCGACCGGGGTGCAGCTCCTCGATGAACCGGATGCGCTCCTGCATCGGCGTGAGCGGCGCGCTGCGCTGGTCGCCGCGGTGATCGATGGTCACGCGCGGGGCCTCTTGCCCCTGAGCGCGGCCCTGCTCGATGGCGAGCGTCAGGCGCTGCGCGGTCGGCGCCTGGAACAGCATGGCCAGCGGCAGCTTCGTATCCAGTGCGCGGCCCAGCGCGGCCATCAGGCGCGCCGCCAACAGGGAGTGTCCGCCCAGGGCGAAGAAGTCGTCGTCCATGCTCAGGCCGGGCAGGCTGAGAACCTGCTCCATGTGACCGAGCACCAGGCGCTCCAGGTCGCTGGCGGGTTCGATGCGTGCACGCGGGGCGGTGCCCAGCATG
This sequence comes from Variovorax sp., assembly GCF_035634955.1. Classification (GTDB taxonomy): domain Bacteria; phylum Pseudomonadota; class Gammaproteobacteria; order Burkholderiales; family Burkholderiaceae_C; genus Variovorax. The sequence goes on from NZ_DASQBZ010000016.1 coordinate 266,340, forward strand.
CCCTGCAGGTCCGGCGCGGGCAGCGCCTTGCGGTCCAGCTTGCCGCTGGCATTGAGCGGCAGCTTGGGCAGCAGCAGGATGGCGGCCGGCACCATGTAGTCGGGCAGCGATGCCCCCAGCGTCTTGCGCAGCGTTGCCGGCGAGAGCGTGGCCCCGGCCTTCGCACTGACGTAGCCGACCAGGCGCACGTCGCCGGGCACGTCCTCGCGCGCGATCACGGCGACTTCGCTCACGCCCTCGCAGGCCGCCAGGCGTGCCTCGATTTCGCCCAGCTCGATGCGAAAGCCACGGATCTTGACCTGGAAGTCGTTGCGGCCGAGGTATTCCAGGCTGCCATCGCCGAGGTACCGGCCCAGGTCGCCGGTCTTGTAGAGGCGGGCACCCGGCCTGCCGGAGAAGGGGTCCGGGATGAAGCGTTCGGCATTCAGCTCGGGACGGTTCAGGTAGCCACGGGCGACGCCGGCACCCCCGACGTACAGCTCGCCCACCACGCCGATCGGCACGGGCTGGCGGTGCGCATCGAGCACGTGAATCTGCAGGTCCGGGATGCGCTCGCCGATGGGGCTGGTGCCGATCTGGTCGGCATCCGACGCATTCAGCGGCCGGTAGGTCACGTGCACCGTGGTCTCGGTGATGCCGTACATGTTCACCAGGCGGGTATCCGCGTTGGCTGCGCGTTGGAACCAGGGCTTGAGCAAGGCCGGCTCCAGCTTCTCGCCGCCGAAGATGACGGTGCGCAGGCGGTGTCGGGCCGCCGGGTCGGCTTCGGCCTGCGCCGCCATCAGCTGGCGAAATGCGCTGGGCGTCTGGTTGAGCACGGTCACGCCCTGGTCGCACAGAAGCTGGTAGAAGGCCTGCGGATCGCGGGTGGTGAGCTGCGGCACGATCACCAGTTGCCCGCCGTACAGCAGGGCGCCCCAGATTTCCCACACCGAGAAGTCGAAGGCGAAGGAATGGAACAGCGTCCACGTGTCCCGCTCGTCGAACCCGTACCAGGGTTCGGTGGAACCGAACAGGCGGCTGACCTGGCGGTGCTCCACCAGCACGCCCTTGGGAACCCCGGTCGAGCCCGATGTGTAGATCACGTAGGCCAGGTGGGCGGGCGTCAGTCCCAGCGCCGCCGGATCGGGGTCGTGCGTCGGCTGGTCGGCCAGCAGGGCATCCTCGTCGAGCAGGATCACCGGCGCGGCTCCGGGCTCCAGGCGGGCGGCCAGATGCGACTGGGTCAGCAGCGCCGCCGGCGCGCTGTCGCGCAGCGCATGTGCCAGCCGTTCGGGCGGGTAGCTCGGGTCCAGCGGCACATAAGCGCCGCCGGCCTTGAGGATGCCCAGGATGCCGGCCAGCATCTCGACGCTGCGCTCGACGCAGATGGCCACGAGACTGTCGGGCCGCACGCCCAGGGCCAGCAGGCGATGCGCGATGCGATTGGCCTGCGCGTTGAGCGCGCCATAGCTCACCGTGCGCTCGCCCAGCCGCAGGGCCGTGGCGTCCGGCGAAGCGGCGGCCCGCCGCTCGAAGCAGACATGCAGCAGTTCCTCGCGGGTCGCCTGGGCCGCTGGGCGGTTGAACGTGGCCAGCAGGTCGAGTTCGTCGGCTGCGGGCGCGAAGGCCTGCGCGACGGTCAGCGAGGGGGTGGCGGCGAAGCGCGTCAGCGCGGTGCGAAACAGCGTCAGCCAGCGCCGCACGCTGGCCTCGTCGAACAGGCCGGTGTTGTACTGGCACTCCAGCCGCAGGCCCGCGGCGCTCGGGGTGCAGTTGAGGAAGAGCTCGAAGTTCTCGAAGTGCCGCGGGTTGGCGACGACCTCGACGTCCAGTTCCGGGAACGCGCCGGCCGGTACGGCTGCCTCCTGGTCGAGGTTGAACACCACGCTCACCAGCGTCGGCCGGCTCGGGTCGCGCGCCGGCTGCAGCTTCTTGAGGAGCGTGCCGTAGGTCAGGGTCTGGTGCTCGAATGCGTCGAGCAGGGTGCCGCTGGACTGCCTCACCAGCGCGTCCATGCCCACGCTGTCGTCAACGGCGATGCGGATGGGCAGCACGTTGACGCAATGGCCGACCAGGCCGGGCATGCTGGCCGCCGACTGTCCGGCGGCAGCCACACCGATCACCAGGTCGGCCTGCTGCGTGAGCCGCTGCATGGTGCCGGCGAAGGCGCCGAACAGCGTGGCGAAAAGGCTGGCGCCGGAGGCGGCGCCGAGCTTGCGCACCTGGCGCAGGAGGTCGCCCTCGATCGTCACGTCGACGCGGCGCGACTCGAAGCCGCGTACGGCGGGCCGGGGGCGATCGGTGGGCAGATCCAGCACCGGCGCACTGCCGCCGGCGAAGCGCTCGATCCAGTAGCGCGTGTGTTCCTGCATCTGCGCGCTGGCGGCCTCGGCGATTTCCCAGCGAACGTAGTCCTCGTAGCGCTCCGGCGTGGCGAGCGGGCCGTCGCCGCGCCCCAGGCTTTGCGCGTAGAACAGGCCGACGTCCTCGATGATCTGCCCCCAGGACCAGCCGTCGCAAACGATGTGATGCGCCGTCAGCAGCAACTCGTGCTGTTCGGGTCCGCATCGCAGCAGTTCGGCGCGCAGCAGCGGCCCCTGCTCGAGCTCGAACCGCGTTTCCACGGCGGCGGCGCGCGCGCGGGCCAGCGCTGCGTCGCGTGCATGCGCATCGAGCCCGCTGAGATCGTGCAGCATCAGTTCGTGCCGCGGCGGCTCGCCCACGAGCAGCTGCATGCCGTCGCCGGACAGCGTCGCATGCAGCGACTCGTGGCGCGCCACGGTCTGATCGAGCGCACTGCGCAGCGCGTCGACCGACAGCCGGCCACGCAGCACCAGGCTGACCGATTCGTTGTAGGCCAGCGAAGCCTTGGGCGACAGCCGGTCGGCCAGCCAGATTTCGCGCTGCGCCTCGGTGCTGTCGTAGACGCGCTCGATCGCGCCGGCGGCGAACGGGTCGAAGGCCAGGGACTGATCGTCAGTAAGGGTGTTCATGTCGTCGTCACGCTTCCACGCGTTTGAATTTGCCCGCCGCTGCCGGGTCGGGAATGAACCATGCCGGCTGGCCGTCCTTGTCGCGGCCCAGCCGCGCATTGGGCAGCGGCGGGCGCGAGGCGTCCATGCCCGCGCTGGCGGTGGCATTGCGCGGCAGGAACTCCGCCTCCTGCAGCTCCGCCACGGATTCCTTGAAGGCCTGCTTGATCAGCGCGATGTCCTCGTGCGTGTGCGCCGTGGTCATGAAGCAGGGGAAGTTGTCGAGGATGTGCACGCCGCGGCTGCGCATCATGGCGAACAGCAGGTCCTGCAGCGGATGGTCTTCCTGCCAGCTGACCCGCCACAGCGACGCGAAATAGCGGATCTCGATCGGCGCGCCGACCTCGCGGCAGAAGGCCGTGAGTTCGTCGGCCATGGCCGCCGTGTGCAGGTTGAGCTGCGTCTGGAGGCCTTCGCCGGCCTGCTTGAGGTGCTCGAGCGAAGCCTTGCACGCAGCCAGTGCCAGCGGGTGGCGCACGAAGGTGCCGGCGAAGTAGGTCACGCCCACGCTGGGAATGGAGTCGTCGCCGTACTGCCAGGCACCGCCGTCGAGCGCGTCCATGAACTGGCGCTTGCCGGCGATCACTCCGACGGGGAACCCGCCGCCGATCACCTTGCCGTAGCAGGCCAGGTCGGCGCGTACGCCGAAGATGGCCTGCACCCCCCGCAGATGCGCGCGAAAGCCGGTGATCACCTCGTCGAAGATCAGGCAGGTGCCCGACTGCTCGGTGATGGCGCGCAGCTCGTGCACGAACTCGCGCGGCTGGAAGTCGGGGCGCCGGCTCTGCACGACTTCGACCAGCACCGCGGCCAGGTCGTCGGCGTTGTCGCGGATGAACTGCAGCGATTCGGGCGTGCCGTATTCGAGCACCCGCACGTCGCCGAACATGCCGCTCATGATGCCCGGTGCGGCCGGCAGCCCCTTGGCGTTGCGGCCTGCGCGCACCAGCACTTCGTCGAAGGTGCCGTGATAGGAGCCGGTGAACAGCACGACCGTGTTGCGCCCGGTGACGGTACGGGCGATGCGCACCGCCGCCATCACCGATTCAGAGCCGGTGTTGCACAGCGCGGCGCGGTCGAATCCGGTCAGTTCGCAGATCAGCCTGGTGACGTCCGCCGCGAGGGGGTGCTGCGGCCCGATCTCGTAGCCCAGGTCCAGCTGCTTGCGCACGGCCTCCTGCACGAAGTCGGGTTGCCAGCCGAACAGGTTCATGCCGAACCCGTTGAGCACATCCACGTATTCGTTGCCGTCCAGGTCCCACATGCGCGATCCCTTGGTGCGCTCGATGACGACCTGGTAGGTGATCTCCTTGGTTACCGGCCGGAACCCGTTGACCACGCGCGGGTCGGCCATGTGCGGACGGTTGGCGACGGTGAATTCCTTGCTCCGGGCCGTGCGCTCGGTGTAGCGCCGCACGAAGGCCGACAGGCGCGCCTTCTGCCGCTCGGTGATCTCCTTGTTCTGCGTGTGGATCCGAGCGATGGCGCCGAAGGCCTTCTTCACGTCGTACTTGATCGGGCCCTGCGCATCGTCTGCTGGCGCGGCCGGCTGGCCGGCGGCGGCCGGCGTGGGCTGTGCGGCCTGTGCGGATGTCTCGGCGGCTGCAGGCGCGGCAGGCACGGGCTGAACCGCGGCCGGCGCAACGCCTTGCTGCATGCTCGCACCGCCTGAGAGCAAGGCCAGCTGCTGCTGCATCAGTTGCATCTGCTGTGCGATCAACTGCTGCACCAGCGACCCCTCGCCGATCGGCAGTCCGGCCATCGGCTGCATCGGGACGGCCATTGCCGCCGGCAGGGTGGGCGACACTGGCAGCATGGCCGGCGCTGCCGCGGCGGTGGCCGCCGGAACATTGCCAGCCGCGGCTGCCGCCGGCGCGGATTGCTCCGGCGGCAGGCTGCCGTCGAGGTACTCGGCCAGTGCGCCGAAGCTGCGCAAGCTCTCCATCAGCTGGCGGAACGTGACGTTGACCTTGAAGGTCTTCTTCACCTGCGTTGCGGCCTGGGTGAGCGTGAGCGAATCGAGGCCCAGTTCGACGAACGGCGACGAGACATCGGCCTGTGCCAGGTCGATGCCGGAAATGTCCTCGAACAGGGTGCGCAGGCGCTGGGCGAGGTCGGCGCGGCGGTCGGTGCTGGCGGCGGTCATGGTCGGCTCCGGAATTGCAGGGGTCGGCATTGGAAGAGGGAGGGCCGCGACCGGTTCGGCCACGGGCATGGACACAGAAGTGATGGCGGTCACGGCGGCCGCCGGCGCATGCGCGATATCCACCCAGCAGCGCTTGCGTTCGAACGGGTAGGTCGGCAGGCACAGGCGCCGCTTGTCGTTGCGCGCGTCCAGGGCAGCCAGGTCGAGTCCGGCGCCCAGCGCCCACAGGCGTCCGGCGGCGAGTCGCCATGCATGCGCTTCTTCGGCCGGCGTGTCCGACAGCAGCGACAGCGCCGGCGCCGCGCCGCCGTGCTGGCGCACCAGCGTCGCCAGCGTATTGCGCGGGCCGAGCTCGACGAACACCGCACCGGGCAGCGCAGCGGTCGCCGTGCGCACCGCGGGCGAGAAGCGCACCGGCTCGCGCAGGTGCCGTGCCCAGTAGCGCGGGTCGGTCGCTTCGTGCGGAGCCAGCAGGGCGCCGGTGAGAGTGGAATACAGCGGCAGGTGCGGCGCCTGGAGTTCGATGCCGCGCACCAGTTGCTCGAAGGGAGCGACGGCCGGGTCCATCATGGCGGAGTGGAAGGCATGCGAGGTCTGCAGCACGCGCGCGACCACGCCGTCGGCTTCCAGCGCGGCGCGCAGCGCCTCGATCGCGTCGGCCGGGCCTGCCGCGACGCTGACCTGCGGGCCGTTGTCCGCCGCCAGCGAGAGCCCTTCCGGAAGACGCGCCTGCAACTGTTCGGCCGGCAAGCGCACCGACAGCATCACGCCGGGCGGCAGCGCCTGCATCAGTTCGCCGCGGCGGGCGACCAGGCGGGTCGCGTCCTCGAGGCGCATCACGCCGGCGAGCACGGCGGCGACGAATTCGCCCACGCTGTGGCCGATCAGCGCCGCGGGCTGCAGCCCGAGACCGAGCAGTTGCCGGGCCAGCACGTACTCGAGCGCGAAGGTTGCCGGCTGCGTGACCGAAGTTGGCGCCAGCGCCGCGGGGTCGGGCGAGAACATGCGCTCGCTCAGATCGAAGGGCAGAACCCCGTCGAAGCATTGCAAGACATCATCGAACGCCGCCCGGGGTGCGCGGCCGCTGGCATAAAGGGTGCGTCCCATGCCGGGGTACTGCGCGCCCTGGCCGGGAAACATGAAAACGGGTTGCGGCACGCGCGCGCCGGTCGCGCCCTGTGCTCGGCGCGGCGCGTCGGCCGTGCGCAGCGCGGCGGCGGCCTGCGCGGGCGTATCGGCCACGACCACCGCGCGCTGTGCGAAAGGCGTGCGGCCGACGCGCAGCGTGTGGGCGACGTCCGCCAGCGGGATGTCCGGGTGCGCCTCGAGATGCTCCGCCAGCCGCGCGCAGGCGGCGGCCAGCGCGGTGGGTGTGCGTGCCGACAGCTGCAGCAGGTGCGGTCCTTCGCCGGCCTCGGACGGTGCGCGCAGCGGCGCCTCCTGCACGATCACATGCGCGTTGGTGCCACCGACGCCGAACGCGCTGACGGCGGCCCGCCGCGGCGTGGCGTCGTGGCGCGGCCAGGCGGACAGCCGGTCGTTCACCCGGAACGGCGTGGCGTCGAAATCGATGGCCGGGTTGGGCGACTCGAAATGCAGCGACGCCGGCAGCTTCTCGTGGTGCAGCGAGAGGGCCGCCTTGATCAGTCCCGAAGCGCCTGCGGCGATCACCATGTGGCCGACGTTGCTCTTGAGCGAGCCGATGCGGCAGAAGCCGGTGTCCGTCGTGTGCTGGCGCCAGGCCTGCGTGAGGGCCTCGATCTCGACGGGGTCGCCCATCGGCGTGGCCGTGCCGTGCGTCTCCACGTACGAGATGCTGCGCGGATCGACCCCGGCGTTGGCCAGGGCCGCGCCGATCACCTGCGCCTGCCCGTCCACGCTGGGCGCGGTGAAGCTCGCCTTGGCACCGCCGTCGTTGTTGACGGCGGTTCCGCGCAGCACGGCGTAGATCGGGTCGCCATCGGCCAGTGCGTCCGACAGGCGCTTGAGCAGCACCACGGCCGCGCCGTCGCTGAAGACGGTGCCCCTGGCGCGGCTGTCGAAGCTGCGCGTGTGCCCGTCCGGCGAGAGCATCGAGCCCTCGTTGTAGAGATAGCCGCTGCGCGGGGGGCAGGTGACGGCGACGCCGCCCGCGAGGGCCATGTCGCAGTCGCCGTTCTGCAGCGCGCGGAAGGCTTGGTGCACGGCCACCAGCGAGGTCGAGCAGGCAGTGTGGACGCTCACCGCCGGACCATGCAGGTTCAGGCGGTGCGCCACCCGGCTGGCGATGTAGTCCTTCTCGTTGCCCAGCATCACCTGGAATTCGCCGACTGCCTCGACCAGGTCGGGCCGCGTGCTCAGGTGGCGCTGGAAGTAGGTGGCGTTGTACATGCCGCCCCACACGCCAACCAGGCGCTCGCAACGATCGGGCGCATAGCCGCCGCGCTCCATGCATTCCCAGCACAACTCGAGGAAGATGCGCTGCTGCGGGTCCATCAGTTCGGCTTCCTTCGGGTTGATGCCGAAGAAGGCCGCGTCGAAATTCTCCACGTCGTCGATCACGCCGCGTGCCTTGACGTAGTCGGGGTCGGCACGCAAAGCCGCGCTGACGCCGGCGTCGAGCGTGGCGTCGTCGAACATGGTGATCGTGTCGCGGCCCGCCACCAGGTTTTCCCAGAGCGCCTCGACGTCGTCGGCACCCGGGAAGCGGCCCGACATGGCGATCAGCGCCACTGCCTCGCGCCCGCGGTCCGCGGCCGGCGCGCTGCCGCCCGGCGCGCTGCCGCCCGGCGCGCTCGCGGGCAGCGAAGAACTCGCATCGCCGCCGGCGTCGATCGCCCGCGCCAGGGCTTGCGGCGTGGGCTGGCGGAAGAACAGGTTGGCCGACAGCGCGGACGCGGGGTGGTCGTTCTTCAGATCGGCGAGCACGCGTTGCACGCGCAGCGAATCGCCGCCCAGGTCGAAGAAGTTGTCGAGGCGCCCGACGCGGTCGAACCCTAGCGCCCGGCCGAACGCCGCGCACACGCTGGCCTCGGCGGCGTTGCGCGGCTCCTCGTAGGCCTGGGCCAGTTCCGGCCGCTCGCGCGCCGGCTCGGGCAGCGCCCGGCGGTCCAGCTTGCCGTTGGCGGTCACCGGCAACTGTTCGAGCCAGACCTGCGCCGCCGGCAGGAACGCGTCGGGCAGCCGCTGCGCCAGGTATTCGCGCAGCGCGCTCCACGGCACCGGTTCGCCATGCGCCACCAGGTAGGCCACCAGGCGCAGCTGCTCGCCATCGTCGGCACGCGCCAGCACGGCGGCCGAGCGCACGCCGGCGTGGCTCATCAGCGCCGCTTCGATCTCGCCCAGCTCGACCCGGTGGCCACGGATCTTCACCTGGTCGTCCATCCGGCCCAGGCAGTCCACCGTGCCGTCGGGCAGCCAGCGTGCCAGGTCGCCGGTGCGGTACAGGCGCTCGCCCGGGGCACCGAACGGGTCCGGGACGAAGCGTTCGGTGTCGAGTGCCGGGCGGTTCAGGTAGCCGCGGGCCAGGCCATGCCCGCCGATGCACAGCTCGCCCGCCATGCCTTCGGGCAGCATCGCGAGGTTCGGCGACAGCACCCGCAGCACGGTGGCGTTGATCGGCTTGCCGATGGGAATGGAGCGCGCGGTCTCGGCCAGCGGGCGCGCGATCGCGTGCGTCGCGGCGAAGGTGGTGCACTCGGTCGGCCCGTAACCGTTGATGAGCGACGTGCCCGGCAGCGCCGCCTGCGCGCGACGGACGTGGGGGACCGATAGCGCTTCGCCGCCGACCAGCAATTGCTCCAGCCCCTGCAAGTGGGCCGGGTCGTCGTCGACCACCGCGTTGAACAGCGCCGCGGTCAGCCAGGCCGTGCGCACATGGTGCGCGGCGATGGTGCGCTGCAGGCCGGGACCGCTGGGCACCCGCTCGTCATGCACGACGCAGCAGCCGCCGTTGAGCAGCGGCCCCCAGATTTCCAGCGTGGCGGCGTCGAATCCGAGCGGCGCTGCGTGCAGCACGCGGTCGCCGCGCTCGAGGCGCACGAAGTTGGGCCGCGTCACCAGCCGCAGGATTGCACTGTGCTGGATCTCGATGCCCTTGGGCTGGCCGGTCGAGCCGGACGTGTACATCACGTAGGCGCCGGCACTGCCGTCGTGCGTCGGCTCGGCTTGTGGTCCGCCCGGCGCGTCGTCCGGCGCGTCGGCCGCGAGCACCCGCATGCCCTGGGGCAGGATGGCGGGCAGCTCGGCGCCGGCGCCAATGAGCAGGACGCGAACTCCGGCATCGTCCAGCATGTAGGCGATGCGCCCGGCCGGAAAGTCGGGCTGGACGGGCAGGTAAATGGCGCCGGCACGGAGGATGCCCAGCAGGCTCGCCAGCGCCGACGCCGAGCGTTCCATCAGCACGCCGACGCGGTCGCCGGGCACCACGCCCTCGGCGGCCAGCCGTGCCGCCACATGGCGCGACTGGCGGTCCAGCACCGCGTAGCTCCACTGCAGCGGACCGTCGATCACGGCGATGGCCGCCGGGTCGTCCTGCACGCGGCGCGCAAAGGTCCCGTCTACCGTGAGCGACCGATCGAGCGCCGGCAGCGGCGCATTGAATTGTTCCAGCTGGCGCGCACGGTCCTCTGCCGCCAGCGCGGGGCATTGCGCCAGCGGCGCCTGCGGCATGTCGTGCAGCTGCTGTGCGACTTCCTCGAGGGCGGCCAGCCACGATCGGGCCACCGCGGGGTCGATGCGGTCCAGCGGGTCGTCGAGGTACAGCGCGTCCGCCTCGAGGCCGATGCATGCATGGGCGCCAGCATTTGCCAATGCCGCGGCGGTGGCGACGTCGATCGCCTGCCAGCAGATGTCTTCGGCCCCGCCCGGGCTGCTGCCTGCCGCGCGGCGGGCGGTGTCGACCTGGGCCACCCAGTCGGCGCTGCTGGTGCCCGGTGTGGGGGCCAGCCCGGCTTGCCGCACCGCGGCGCCGTCGGAGCCGAGTTCCAGCCAGGATGCCTGGCCGAGCCAGGCGCATCGCAGCCAGGCCCAGGCAGCGGCATGCCACGCATCGGCGGCCCAGCCAGCGCGCCCTGCGTCAGCGGCCCATGCGCGTTGCTGCGCGCACGGATGCCGATGGCGGGAGGCACCGGGCCGGGCCTCGCGGCCGCGCGAGGGGAGGAGCTCCAGGAGGTTGGCGCCGGGCTGGCCGGGCGCGTCGTTGCCGGCCCGCATCATGGCTGCACGTCCTGGCCGCGCGCCGGTCCCCGAACGGGTTCCCTCCCTGCCTTGGCAAATTCAGCACTGCGGACCATCGCAAACCTCCGTCAACCACGCCATGAAACTTCATGTATCCGGCTTCGCGCGTTTCTGCCCTTGTGGATCGTGTGCGCGGCCGGACTGAATGGTGCGTCCTTGCTCCCTGGGCCGCCATTTGCCAAAGGGTGCTGCCCGAACGGCATAGGGCGCTTGCGTATCGCCCGGACGTGACGCAATCTGTTTCCAAAAATGCGCAAGCCTCACCGCCAGAGCCCTGGATCGTGGGCATTGTGGCGAAAAATAATACAAAAAGCTAACAATCCGGGCCGGTATGTTACAAGTCCGTATTGCTTTTGGCTTATCTAGGCTGCGGGGATTTCCCGCGTGTGCGGCGCGCAACCGGCCGCTTCTTGGCGCGCGGAGCGCCGAGGCGGCGGTGGCTCAGGCGGCGGCTTCGTCCAGCGCGTCGCCCGCGAGGTGCGTGTCGTCCGCCCAGCCCACCAGAGTGAGCCCTTGCGCCGTGTAGAGCAGGCGGTTGACGCTTGCGTTGCCCAGCAGCCAGGTGCGCGGGGCCTGCAACGCCTGGCGGGTGGCGGCCCGGTAGAGCACGTCCATCACGCCGCCATGGGCCACGAGCACCACCAGCTCGCCGGCATGGCGGGCCGAGAGGTCGCCCACCGCCTCGACCACGCGGGCCTGGAAGGTCCGCAGGTCCTCGCCGCCGCCGGGCGGCGAGAAATCGGGATCGCGGCGGCGCCAGCGCTCGGCCTGCTCGGGCAGCTCTCGCTCGATGTCGGCGAAGGTGCGTCCTTCGAACTGGCCGAAGGCCCGCTCGCGCAGGCGAACTTCGGGCCGGATCTGCAGCGTGTGCGGCGCGGCGATGGCGTCGGCGGTCTGCCAGGCGCGAGCCAGGTCGCTCGAATAGACGGCGGCAACCGGCTCCTGCGCCAGCGCCTGCGCTACCCTGGCCGCCTGCCAGCGCCCCTTGGCATTGAGCGGGATGTCGAGCTGGCCTTGCAGGCGGGCGTCCGCATTCCAGGCGGTTTCGCCATGGCGCACGGCGATCAGGCGGGTCGGCAACTCCATGTCGCGGTCAGGGCCGTGCCGGCGCGGCGGCAGGCGCGGCTGGCGCCGCCGTGGCGCCCGGCGCCGGTGCATCGCCGGCGGCCGGGGCCGCCAGCCCGTCCGGCACCGGCTGCACGGCCTGAGGCGCCTGGCCCAGCGGAATCGTGACGTCGACCCGCCGCACGCCGTCCAGCGGGCGTGGATAGCCTTGCATCGCGGCCTGGAACATGGCGGCGAGAACCGGGCCGCTGTCGGCGTAGGGGCCGTCGCTGACGGCGCGCGTCTCGTATACCACCTGGTTGCCCGGCAGTTCGCGCAGCACGACGCTCACCTCGCGGGTGTACCAGGGCGAGGCCGCGCCGGCGCCGCCGTACCAGCCTCCGCCCCAGCCGTAGCCGTAGCCGAAGCCGGCGCGCGGATAGCCGTAGTAGGGCCAGGGCCGGCCGTAGTAGCCGCCCCAGCCGGGCCCCCACCATCCGGGTCCCCACGGGTCGGCCCAGGGAGAAATCTGGACCGAGACGCGGGCGTTGATCTGGGCCGCATAGCGTGGCGCGACGTCGTCGCGGCGCAGGCCCACCTTGCTCATGGCGATAGCGGCCATCGCTTCGAGTTCGAGTTGCGGGCCTTCCTGGGCCTGTTGCGACGGCAGGCGGTCGAAGCGGTAGGTGGCCGGTGTCGTGGCGCCGGGTGGCCGCGAGAAACTGGTGACCTGGTTCTCGACCGTCCAGCTCGTCGCGCAGCCGGACAACAGGACTGCGAGCGCCGCCGGGGCAAGGCAACGGGTGGGAAGGGCGCCATTCATCGGTCTGTCTCCCGGTAGGTGCGGTGGTGGCAGGCGGTGCCGCGCGTCAGGCCTGCACGATGCGTACCGTGGCCGTCGGCGCCGGAAAGCTCGGCGGGTCGAAGGCGGTGTCGCCATCGGCGTCGGGCACGCCCGTGGGCTTGAGACCGCGGAAATCGTGCAGCGTTCCATCGAGCAGGTGCGAGGGGGCCACGTTCTGCAACGCGTTGAACATGTTCTCGACCCGGCCCGGGTGCTTGCGCTCCCAGTCGCGCAGCATGTCGCCCACCACCTGGCGCTGCAGGTTCTCCTGGCTGCCGCACAGGTTGCAGGGAATGATGGGAAAGCCGCGGTGCGCGGCCCAGGCCACGAGTTCCTTTTCGGGCACGTAGGCCAGCGGCCGGATCACCACGTGCCGGCCGTCGTCGCTCACCAGCTTGGGCGGCATGCTCTTGAGCTTGCCGCCGAAGAACATGTTGAGGAAGAAGGTCTGCAGGATGTCGTCGCGGTGGTGCCCCAGGGCGACCTTGGTCGCGCCCAGCTCGTCGGCCACGCGGTACAGGATGCCCCGGCGCAGCCGGCTGCACAGGCCGCAGGTCGTCTTGCCCTCGGGCACCACGCGCTTGACGATGGAGTAGGTGTCCTGCTCCTCGATGTGGAACGGCACGCCGAGCCCGCGCAGGTAGTTCGGAAGCACGTCCTGCGGAAAGCCCGGCTGCTTCTGGTCGAGGTTGACCGCGATGAGCTCGAACGGCACCGGCGCGCGGGCCTGCAGCTTGAGCAGGATGTCGAGCATTCCGTAGCTGTCCTTGCCTCCGGACAGGCACACCATGACCTTGTCGCCCGCTTCGATCATGTTGAAGTCGGTGACGGCCTGGCCGACCAGCCGGCACAGGCGCTTGTCCAGCTTCCGGGCCTCGCGCTCGGCCTTGGTGCGGGCGTCCTGGTAGGCCTGCTGCTGTTGCGGGTCGAGCACTGCGCTCATTGCTTGCTCCTGAAGACCTCGACGCCCACGGCGTCGCAGTCGGGGTAGACGTCGGGCTTGGCGGTGGACACCCGCGCCGCCTGCACCTTGGGGTGCGCCATCAGCCGCGCCAGGATGTCGTCGCAGAGCGTTTCCTGCAACTGGACGTGGCCGCGCCGCACCCGCTCGGCCACGGTGCGGCGGATGAAGTCGTAGTCCAGCACTTCGTCGAGTTCGTCGGCGGTGGGGGTCGACACGTCCAGCGGCACGTACAGGTCGACGTTGATCAGCACGCGCTGCTCGGCGCGCTTCTCGAATTCGTGCACGCCGATGTTGATCCACACCTCGTAGTCGCGCAGGAAGACGCGGCGGCAGGTGGCAAGCAGGGGGTCGATGGGGGCGTGAGTCATGGTGCAGGGGTGGAAGGCGCCGTGCCGGCCAGCAGTTCGTCGACGACGAACATGATGTCGCGGGGCAAGGGCACCAGGTGCTGGCCGTTGTCCACGCTGAGCGTGCTGCCGGTGACGCTGGCGGTCTCGGCCAGGAAGACGCAGCTTCGTGCCACGTCGGCCGGGTCGATCGGGCGGCGCATCAGGTTGGCGCGCGCCGCCAGGGAGAAATTATCCCCGGTCTGCGGCCCGCTTGCATACAGGATGCCCGGAGACACCCCGCACACCCGTGCCGAAGGTGCCAGCGCCTGGGCCTGCAGCGCCACCGCCCGCTCCAGCGCCAGCTTGGAGACGGTGTAAGTGAAATAGTCGGGATTGAGGTTGTAGACCTTCTGGTCCAGGATGTGCAGCGCGCAGCGGTCGGCCGGCGCGGTGCCGGCCGGCTGCGGCTGCGCGGCCAGCAGGCGTGCGAAGTCGAGCGGCGCGATCAGGTTGACCCCGAGCTGGCGCCCGGCTGCATCGGCCGCGAAGTCCTGTGCCGAGTCGGGCTCGAAGGCCGATGCGTTGTTGACCACCGCATCCAGTGGCGCAACGGCGGTAACCTCTGCCATGAGCGCGCGGCGCCCGGCCTCGGTGGTGATGTCGGCCTCGACCGCCCGCGCCGTGCCGCCTTCGGCGCGCAGGCGCTCGCACAGCGCCAGCGCCTCGTCCTTCGAGGCGCGATACTGGCACCAGACCCGCCAGCCGGCCTGGGCGAAGGCTTCGCAGATCGCCGCGCCGAGCCGGCGTCCGCCGCCGGTCACCAGCACCTGCCTGTGAGCGGATGGGAGCACCTGATAGATTCCTTGCAATGAATGAGCCGAACGCGAACGCGCGAGACGACGAGCCGATGGATCCGATTATCGACGCCGCACTGGCGCGCGGCGATGGCTGGATGCCGTTCGACCGTTTCATGGACATCGCGCTCTACACCCCCGGCCTGGGCTACTACGCCAATGCGCTGACCAAGTTCGGCGTGATGCCGCGCTCGGGCAGCGACTTCGTCACCGCGCCGGAACTCTCACCGCTGTTCGGCCGTACGCTGGCCGTGGCCGTCGGCGATGCGCTGTCGCACACGGGCACGCAGGAAGTGTGGGAGTTCGGCGCCGGCTCCGGTGCGCTGGCGGCACAGCTGCTCGGCGCCCTCGGCGAGCGCGTGGCGCGCTACACCATCGTCGACCTGTCGGGCACGCTGCGCGAGCGCCAGCAGCGCGCCCTGGCCGCGTGGGGCGACAAGGTGCGGTGGGTCAGCGAACTGCCCGACGCCATGGACGGCGTGGTGGTCGGCAACGAGGTGCTCGACGCCATGCCGGTCAAGCTGCTGGCGCGCGTCGGCGGCAAGTGGTTCGAGCGCGGCGTGGCGCGGGCGCCGGACGGCTCGCTCGTCCATGCCGACCAGCCGACCGACCTGCGGCCGCCGCTCGAGGTCCCCGGCGACCACGACTACCTGACCGAAATCCACCTGCCCGCCGAGGCCTTCGTCGCCACCCTGGCCGAGCGGCTGGCCAACGGCGCCGCATTCTTCCTGGACTACGGCTTTCCCGAATCGGAGTACTACCACCCGCAGCGCCACATGGGCACGGTCATGTGCCACCGCGGCCACCAGGCCGACGGCAATGCTCTGGCGGACGTGGGGTTGAAGGACATCACGGCGCACGTGAACTTCACCGGCGTCGCCCTGGCCGGGCAGGAGGCCGGCATGACCGTGCTCGGCTACTGCAGCCAAGCGCGCTTCCTCCTCAATTGCGGCCTGCTCGCGCAAATGGAGGAAGCCGACACCCCGCAGCGCGCAATGGCCGCGCGGCTGGTGCACGAGCACGAGATGGGCGAGCTGTTCAAGGTGATCGGTTTTTGCAACGGCGAGCCTTGGGATGCCGTCGGCTTCACCGAGGGCGACCGCAGCCACACGCTTTAGCGCCTTCGGTGGCACACGGATTGCTTGCCGGCACGGCGGAGTAGAAGCGGTCAGCCGGTGCACCACCGGCGGGACATTGCTCCAGATGTCCGTCCGTAAACCGCCTGGAGCGTCCATTGAATTTCAAGCCTCTCTCGTCCTGCCTGCGCAGGGCCGTCCCCCTGCTCGCGCTTGCCGGTGCCATGTGCCTGCCCGCGCAGGCGCAGGAGAAGATCCGCTTCGGCCTGAACTGGTACCCGCAGGCCGAGCACTGCGGATGGTTCCAGGCCCAGGCCAATGGCCTGTACCGGAAGGCCGGGCTCGACGTCGAACTCATCGGCGGCAGTCCGGACCGCAACATCCCCTTGCTGGTGGCCGCCGGCGAACTCGACCTGGGCATGGGCTCGAGCTTCACGACGCTCAACATGGTGGCGCGCGGCATCCCCGGCCAGACCATCGCGGCCTTCCTGCAGAAGGACCCGCAGACATTGGTGGCGCATGCCGACCAGGGCGTCGCCAGGCTGGAGGACCTGAAAGGACGGCCGGTGATGGTCGCCAAGTTCTCGCAGGCCGAGTTCTGGGCCTTCCTGCGCCAGAAGTACGGCTTCGACGACAGCCAGCTGCGCGCCTATGCCTACTCGTCCACGCCGTTCCTCGCCGACCCCAAGGCGGTGCAGCAGGGCTACATCACCGAAGACGCGATCCTGCTCGGCCGGGCCCTGCCGAAGCCGCCGGTGTCGATCCTGCTGGCCGACTACGGCTACGACAACTATGCGTCGACCGTGTTCGGCATGCGCAGCTACATCAACGCGCATGACAAGGCCGTGGCGGCCTTCGTCGAGGCCACGCGCGCCGGGTGGGAACAATGCATCGACGGCGACTACGCTCCGGCGCTCAAGGCGGTGCTGGCAGCCGACCCGAAGCATGACGAGGCACTCTTCCACTACAAGATGAAGCAACTTCGCGAGCGCGCCATGGTGAAGTCGGGCGACGCGACCGTGGCCGGCGCCGGTGCGATGTCCGACGCGCGCTGGAAGCGCTTTTTCGAGACCATGTCGGGCGCAGGCATCTACGCCGCGTCGCTGGACTACAAGGCGGCCTACTCGCTCAAGTACAGCAACGCGGGAGGCGCCTGGAAATGACGACGCGTCATGACGGGGCCGTGCCCGTCGTCGACATGGCGCGATTCCTCGACGGCGATGCTCCCGCGCGTGCGGAGGTCGCGCAGCGGTTCGGCGACGCGCTGGCGCACATCGGCTTCGCCATCGTCACGAATCATGGCGTGCCCGCCGGACTGGCTGGGCGTGCCTATGCGCAGGCGAAGGCCTTCTTCGCGCTGCCGGCGGCGGACAAGGCCGCGCTGATGCCGCCCGAGCGCGTCAAGAGCCGTGGCTATGTGCCGATGGGTGTCGAAAGCGTGGCAGCCACGCTGTCGGGCGAGACGCCGCCCGATCTGTGCGAGGCGCTGGTGTTTGCATCCATCCAGCGCGAACGGGCCGGTGCCGGCCGCCCGAACCTCTGGCCGAACTCGCCGCCGGGCTTCGACCGGACGATCAACGACTGGTTCGACGCCGTGCACGGCCTGTGCGGCCGGCTCATGCGCATGTCCGCCCTCGCGCTCGATCTGCCCGAAGACTGGTTTGCGCCGATGTACGACGAGCCTTCCCTGACCTTGCGCTTCGTGAACTACCCGGACCAGGACGTCGAGCCGGCACCCGGCCAATTGCGCTATGGCGCGCATCATGACTACGGCGGCCTGACCATCCTGCGCCAGGACGACGCCCCCGGCGGGCTCGAGATCTGCGACCGCGACGGCGCGTGGCAACCTATGCCCGCCATCGCCGACAGCTTCGTCATCAACGTGGGCGACCTGATGCACCGCTGGACCAACGGACGCTGGCGATCGACCCTGCACCGCGTGGTCAACCCGCCGCGGGCACTCACGGGATCGACGCAGCGGCTGTCGATGGTCGCGTTCACCGGGCCGCGCGAGGATGCGGTGGTCAGTTGCCTGCCCACGTGCCATGACGCGGCCAACCCTCCGCGCCACGGCCCGGTCACCGCTGGCGACTATGTTCGCGCCAAGCTGGCCGCCTCCATGGAACTGAAGGCGGCCTGACCGGCGGTCAGACGCCGAAGTAGCGGTTCACGCCCATCACGTAGGCGTCGTCGTAGTCCGGCACGCGGTCGCTGGCGTACTTGGGGGCGCCTTCGATGGTGGGCTTGTCCAGGTTCACGACGTAGCCTTCACGCTCGGTGTCGTACTTGAGCATCGGCCACGGAATCGGATAGCGGTCGGTGCCCATTCCGAGGAAACCGCCGAACTCCATGACCGCATAGCGGACCTGGCCGGAGATCTTGTCGATCATCAGGTCGTCGATGGTGCCGAGCTTGTCGCCCAGCACGTCGTACACGTCGGTTCCCTCGACGCGATCCGAAGAAATCACGTCCTGGCGGGTGGTGGTGGTTGTCATCGCGTTTCTCCAAAGCCGAAGCTGCTGGGTCAGCGCGGCATGCGTATGTCGAATGCCCAGTGCCTCCTTTATCGCGCTGGCGATGGCGCATGCCGATCGGTGGCAGGGCCGATCGGATGTAGTCCGCGGCGCGCGCCGCGTGGGACCTTGTCGGCGGTCGCCGACGCCGGCATTGGCGCGCTGGGCGCGCGCAGGCTCAACGCCAGGCGCTTCCCACCTGGATGTAGAAGACGTCTTCCTCCGGGCCCCTGGCGTAGTCCAGGCCGGCCCACAGGCCCAGCTTCTTGGCGAGCAGGTAGCGGAAGCCGACGCCCTTGGTCAGCACGTCGTCGCCTTCGCTGAAGTTGGTGCGTCGGCCCCACGCGCGCCCGGTGCCGACGAAGCCGATGGCGGCCCACCTGGGCGTGAAGTCCCAGCGCAGTTCGGCCTCGAGCACGGCGGTGTTCTCGTCCTGGTAGCGCTGCGCCGGCACGCCACGCAGGTCGATGAAAGGCATCTGGTAGAAGGGCACCCTGCCGCGCGCCGCGCGCATGTCGGCGCGCCCGCCCAGCACCAGCGTCTTGGCCAGCGGCCAGTAGGCGAAGACGTGGCCGCGGTACGACTGGAAGGTCGTGTCGCTGCCGAAGTCCGGTTCGTAGAACATGGCGTCGATGGCGCCGACCCAGCCCGTGCTGGGCGTGAAGATGTTGTCGCGCGAGTCGTGCTCCAGCGCCAGGCCCAGGCCGGAACTCTTCTGCGACATCTCGTCCGGCAGCAGGCGGGACAGCCGCCCGTCCAGCGCCAGCTTGCTGTCGAAGTCGATGTAGATCCAACGTGCCCCGAACCAGTAGTTGCTCTCGCCCAGCCGGCGCAGCACCTTCTGGCTGGAGATCCAGCCGTCGAGCGAATAGCCCAGGCTGCGGTCGACGCCGTCGAGTGCGCCGCCGATGCCGTAGAACTCGAGGTTGACGTCGGTGCGCGCGACGCCGCCGCGCCAGCGCCAGCGGTCTTCGTCGAAGCTGACCATGCCCCCGCCGAAGGCCGCGCGCGTGCCGTTCTCGGTGCCGGCCGCGCCCACCACGAAGATGTCCGGGGGCACCATGTGGCCGGTCTGGGCGGCACGCTCGGCGCTCTCGCGCATCGAGTTGCGCACGAACATCAGGGCCAGGCCGCCGCCGTAGCCGACCGCCGGCTCGGTGATCACGATCGGCACCGGCAGAAACCCCTTGCGATTGACCAGCCAGTCCGACATGTCGAAGTAGCCGTCCTCCTGGTCGATGAACCCCTCCATGAATGCATGGCTGGGGCTGCACAGGCCGGCCAGCAGGCCGGCCGCGGTCAGGATGCGACGCAGTTCCCTCTTCATGCCTTGCCCTTCCGCGGCCGTGGCCGCTCAATCTCGTGCGATGACCCGGACCACCGTTTCCAGATGGTCTTCGAACCCCATGCGCCGGTAGAGGCCGAGCGCGCCCTCGTTGTGGCTCATCACGTGCAGCACCGGCGTCTCGCCGCGCGCCATCTGGCGGGCCACCAGCTTGAGCATCAGCCGCCGTGCCAGGCCGCGGCCCTGCATGTCCGGCTGGGTGCACACGGCGCTGACCTCGCGCAGCGGGCCGGCGGCGCAGCGCTCGCCGGCCATGGCGAGCAGGCGCGCCGGCGCGCCGGCCTGATCGCCCGGCTCGTCGAACAGGCCGAAGTACTCGCCCATCTCCAGGTTGCGCGGACCAAAGGGCCCGGGCCGCGTGAGCTCGGCCAGTGCAGTCGCCTGCGGCACGTGGGCCGGGCCGAGGCGCACGGCCTGCGGCGCGGGATCCTCGTCGGGCATGGGCCCGCGCCAGATCATCTTGATCATTCGGGCCTCGAGCTCCACGCGCCAGCCGGGCGGCGCCACCGCGGCCCAGCCGTCGCAATAGACCGGCTCGTTGCGGGCGACCAGCGTGGCCAGCTGGTCCAGACGCGGCCGGCGCGGATCGGCAAAGGCCACGATCGGCGGAAAGCCGGGCGCGTAGCGGCGGACCTCGTCGGTTCCCAGCCCGAGCCGGGCCTGGTCGCCGGCGAGCGCATGCCAGAAGAGGTTGTCCAGCAGGGCCGCGGCGGAGTTCGCCGTCACGCCGCCGACTCCGCCGGGCGGCCTTGCAGATAGCCGTCGGCCGTGGCCTGCGCCTGGTTCTGGAAGATGGCCATTGCCGTGTTCATGCGCGCGAAGCCGAGCTTCTCGTAGAAGCCCTCCTTGCCCGGCACCGCGTACAGGATGATCTTGCGGTGCCCGCGCGCGGCCTGAACCAGGCGTTCGACGAGCTGGCGGCCCAGGCCGATTCCCTGGTGGCTGGGCATCACGGCGATGTCGCAGATATAGGCGCAGTCGACGCCGTCGGCCAGGGCCCGGCCGGCACCCACCAGCGCCGCCCCGTCGTACACGATGAAGCGGAACATGCTGTGGCCGAACGCCGTGCGCAGGCCCTCGGGGCGTTTGTCGCCCAGCGGCGCGGCGCGGTAGAGCGCGGCCAGCGCCTGCCAGTCGAGCTTCTCGATATCGGAAGACCAGCGCAGGGACATGGGGCGGGGGTGGGTGTTGGAGGACGAGTTTCAAGTCTAATGCGGGGATGACCGATTCGAACGAGCGCAACCTCCTTGAACTGGCCTGCGCCCTGGCCGACGCGGCGGCGGCGCAGTCCATGCGCTATTTCCGCACGCCCCTGCCGATCATCACCAAGGACGACCTCAGCCCGGTCACACTGGCCGACCGCGATGCCGAGGCGGCGATGCGCCGGATCCTGGCCGAACGCAGCCCGGGCGACGGCATCTTCGGCGAGGAGCATGGCCGCGAGCGCCTGGATGCAGGCCGCGTCTGGGTGCTCGATCCGATCGACGGCACGCGCAGCTTCATCACCGGCTCGCCGCTGTGGGGCACGCTGATCGGCGTGCTCGAGGGCGGCCGTGTCCGCCTGGGCATGGTCGACATGCCGGTGCTGCGCGAGCGCTGGTGGGGCCTGTCGGAGGCCGGCGGGCGCGGTGCCATCGCGCTGCGCAATGGCCAGCCGGTGCATGCCAGCGCCTGCACGCGCATCGAGGACGCGCGCATCGTCTGCACCTCGCCCGACATCTTCGCGCCGGCCGACTGGCAGGCTTTCGACGCATTGAGCGGGCGCTGCGCCATGCGCCGCTTCGGCGGCGATTGCTACGGCTATGCGCAGCTGGCCGGCGGCACCATCGACCTGGTGGTGGAGACGGGCCTGCAGCCCTACGACTACCTTGGGCCGGCTGGCCTGATCGAGGCCGCCGGCGGCGTCATCACCGACTGGCAGGGCCAGCCGCTGGGCCTGCAATCGGACGGCCGCGTCGTCGCCGCCGCGACGCCCGAACTGCATCGCGCCGCGCTGGCCGCGCTGGCCGCGTAGACTGGCGCCATGATTCGCTGGCTGCTCGTCATCGTGATCGCGCTCCTGGTGTTCCAGGGCCTGGCCGCCTGGTTGCGGCGCTACCTGGGGTTCGGCCGCCTGCCGGGCGACTTCGCCTTTCGCGCCTTCGGGCGCCAATGGGACCTGCCGCTGGGCAGTACCGTGCTGCTGAGCCTGGTCGCCGCCGCGATCGCGCGCTGGATCTGATGGCGGCGATGCGAGCCTGCGTCGACATCGGCGGCACCAAGGTGGCCGTCAGCCTCTCGCCCGCGGACGACGCGCCGTTGCTGGCCAGGCGGACCGAACCGACCGCCAAGACCGGCGACAACGACGCCGTGGCGGTGCAGATCCTGCGCATGATCGACGCGGCCTGTGCGCAGCAGGGCGTCGATCCGGCCGCCATCGCCTGCGTGGGTGTTTCCACCTGCGGCCCGTTCGAGCTGCATGACGGCATGGTCGAACTGGCCGCACCGAACATCTGCGGCGGCTTGTCCGGTCCGTCGCGCGGCTTGCCGAACCAGTGGCGCACGGCGCAGCTCGAAGCGCCCCTGCGGCGGCGCTTCACACGGCTGCGGGTCGAGAACGACGGCGTGGCCGCACTCGAGGCCGAGCGTCGCTGGGGCGCGCTGCAAGGCGTGCAGCATTGCGCCTACGTCACGTGGAGCACCGGCGTCGGGGTCGGGCTGTGCGTGGATGGCCGCATCCTGCGCGGCAAGAACGGCAACGCCGGCCATGCGGGACACAGCTTCGTGGTGGACGACGACAGTGGCGCCCAGTGCGGCTGCGGCAATTTCGGCGATGTCGAGGCGCTGGTGGCCGGCAGCGGGGTGGAGCACCGCTTCGGCCAACCCGCGGCGCAACTGATGGCGGCGGCCCATGCCGGCGACGCGGCGGCGCTGCAGACCGTCGATGCACTGTGCCGCATCATGGGGCGCATGCTCTACAACCTGGTGGCCACGCTCGACCTGCAGCGCATCAGCCTGGGCGGCAGCGTGTTCTGGCACAACCGCGATCTGCTGCTGCCGCGGCTGGACCAGGAACTGCATGCCCACCTGGCGCCGCTGACCTCCGGCGTAGAGCTGGTGCCGGCCGGCCTCGGCGAGCGCGTGGGCGACTACGCGGCGCTCGCGCTGCTCGACTGAGGCCTGCGCCTCAGGGCTGCATCAGGAGCGGGGCGGCCGCTGCTCGGCCGGTGCCTTGCGCAGCGCGTCCAGGAAGGTGTTGCGCCACCAGTGCACGTCGTACTGGCGGATGCGCGCCAGCAGGCGCTGGTGCCGAACGCGCCGCTCCTCGAGCGGCATGCTCAGCGCGTGCTGTATCACCTCGGCGGTGCCATGCACGTCGTACGGGTTGACCAGCAGGGCTTCCTTCAGCTGCTCGGCGGCACCGGCAAAGCGCGACAGCACCAGCACGCCGGGGTCTTCCGGATCCTGCGCAACCACGTATTCCTTGGCCACCAGGTTCATGCCGTCACGCAGGGGCGCCACCAGGCCCACCGCCGCCGCGCGGCACAGGCCGGGCACCCTGCGCCGCGCCACCACGCGGTGGATGTAGCGCACCGGTATCCAGTCCAGTTCGCCATAGTCGCCGTTGATGGCGCCGCACAGCGCTTCGAGTTCGCGCCGGATGTCGCCGTACGCGTCGACCGACTCGCGGGTGGGCGATGCGATCTGGATGAGCGTGGCGCTGCGCCGGTTCTCGGGGTAGTGCGCCAGCAGCTCGCGAAACGCCTGCACCCGCTGCGGGATGCCCTTGGAGTAGTCGAGCCGGTCGATGCCCACCAGCAGGCGCCGGTTGGAGTACTCGCGGCGCATGGTCTCGAACATCTCGCGCGCGTCGCGCGCCTGCGTCAGCGCCTCGAACTCGTCCACGTCGATGCCGATCGGGAAGGCGGCGCAGCGCAGCGTGCTGCCGTACGCCTGGAACAGGTCGTCGCCCAGCGGCTGGCCGCCGGCTTCGTTGCGCACGTAGTGCTCGAAATGCTGCACGTCCTGGCGCGCCTGGAAGCCCACCAGGTCGTAGGCGAACAGCGAGCGCATCAGCCAGTCGTGCTGCGGGATGGACGCGAAGATGATCTGCGGCGGCAGCGGAATGTGCAGGAAGAAGCCGATGCGGTTGCGGCAACCCATGGCGCGCAGTTCGGCCGCCAGCGGGATCAGGTGGTAGTCGTGCACCCAGACGATGTCGTCGGGCTGCAGCAGCGGCATGAGCTTGCGGGCGAACAGCTGGTTGACCCGCCGGTAGCCGGTGACGTAGCCGGCGCTGAACGAGGCCAGGTCGAGCCGGTTGTGGAACACCGGCCACAGCACGTTGTTGCTGTAGCCCAGGTAGTAGCTGTCGTGGTCGTCGCGGCACAGGTCGATGGTGGCCAGGAGCACCTGGCCGGCCTGCTGCTGGTGCAGCTCGCCTTCGCCGGTGGGGCCGTCCTCGACCACCGTGCCGCTCCAGCCGAACCACATGCCGCCGGTCTGCTGCAGCGAATCGCCCACGGCCACCGCAAGGCCGCCGGCGGCGGCCTTGCGCGGGTCGGCCACGCGGTTGGAGACGACGACGAGCCGGCTCATTGCAATGCCTCGGTGTCAGTGGGTGCGGGGGCGGGGCGGGGCGCCCCGGCGTTGGCGGTGCGATGACTCATATGGCCGATTCCCACGGTGCCGACAGGCGCACCGCTGCGTTGATGATGCCCACCATCGAGTAGGTCTGCGGGAAGTTGCCCCACATCTCGCCGGTGACCGGGTGCGTGTCCTCGGACAGCAGGCCGAGCGGGTTGCGCGCCGCCAGCATGGTCTCGAAGATCTCGCGGGCCTGCGCCTTGCGGCCGATCTTGGCCAGCGCGTCGATGCGCCAGAAGGTGCAGATGTTGAAGGCGGTCTCGGGCTTGCCGAAATCGTCGGCCGCCTCGTAGCGGCGCATGTAGGGTCCGTCGCACAGGGTCTTTTCCATGGCGTCGACGGTGGACACGAAGCGTGGGTCGCGGGCGTCGATGATGCCCACTTCGACCATCAGCAGGATGCTGGCGTCGAGCTCGTTGCCCCCGAAGCTCTCGGCGAAGGCCTGGCGCTCCTCGCTCCAGGACCGGTCGAGTATTTCCTCGCGCATCCGGTCGGCGTGACCCTGCCAGTAGGCGGCGCGCTCGGGCAGCTCGAGCGCCACCGCGATCTTGGCCAGGCGGTCGCAGGCGGCCCAGCTCATCAGTGCCGAACTGGTGTGCACCCGGGCGCGGGTGCGCAGCTCCCACATGCCGGCGTCCGGCGTGCCATACACGCGCACAGCCTGCTCGCCGACCGCCTCCAGGTGGGCGAAGTCCGCGCGCCCGGCCCGGCGCAGCAGCCGGTGGTCGTGGAAGGCCTGCGCCGCGCCCAGCACGATGTTGCCGTACACGTCGTGCTGGAAGTGTTCCTGCGCCTGGTTGCCCACGCGCACCGGCCCCATGCCGCGGTAGCCGGGCAGGTTCTCGACGAAGGATTCGGGCAGTTCGCGCTCCAGGCCGATGCCGTACAGCGGCTGGATGTGCTCGCCGTGCGAGCCGACCACCACGTTGGTGAGCCAGCGCAAATAGTCTTCCATCGTGCCCACCTCGCTGAGCGAGTTGAGCGCGCGCACGACGAAGAAGGCGTCGCGCAGCCAGCAGTAGCGGTAGTCCCAGTTGCGCTGGCTGCCCGGCGCTTCGGGGATGCTGGTGGTCATGGCCGCGACGATGGCGCCGGTGTCCTCGAACAGCGAGAGCTTGAGCGTGATGGCCGCCCGGATCACCACGTCCTGCCATTCGAAGGGAATGTGCAGCCGTTTGCTCCAGGTGCGCCAGTAGGAGATGGTTTCCTGCTCGAAGTGCCGCGCCGTGTCGGCGATGCCGTCGGTCAGGGTCTCGTCGGCGCCGAGCAGGAAGTTGTATTCGCGCGCGGCCACGAAGGGCTGGCGCGACAGGATGTGCGAAACCGGCGCATCGGTGTTCAGGCGCAGGGTGAATTCGGGGCCGACGTAGCGGATGTGGTTGCTGCCGCGGGTCAGCGTCGGCGCCAGTTCGCCCCACTGGAAGCGCGGTTGCAGCGTGACCCGGATGCGCGGCGCGCCGGCGATGGGCCTGACGCGGCGCACGATCGACAGCGGCCGGAAATAGCGCGAGCGGCTGAAGAAGCGCGGCGCAAAGTCGCACACCTCGATGGCCTGGCCGGTGCTGTCGTACAGGCGCGTGCGCAATACGGCGGTGTTGGGCTCGTAGTGCTGTTCGCTGCGTACGCAGTCCTCCAGCTCGATGGCCCAGGCGCTCGCGTTCTCGCGCGGGTCGAGCAGCGCATTGAAGACCGGGTCGCCGTCGAAGCGCGGCAGGCAGCACCAGACGATGCGTGCGCGCGCATCCACCACGGCGCTGAACGCGCAGTTGCCGATCACGCCGACCGACAGCGACGGCGCCGCCGGTGGCACGAAACGTTCGGGCGAAGGGTCGGACGATGCGGCAATGCCTGGGGTTTCGGTCGCGGGCGTTGCGGTGCTGTCGTTCATTCGGTCGTCCTGGAGTCGCTGGAATCGGCCGCGGGGCCGGCCGCGCCGCTGCCGCGCAGGCTGGCGGGCGAGGCGGCGGCGAGCCATTCGAACACCGCTCTCGTCGATTCGAGGCGATGGTGTGCCAGCGTGGTCCCGCTGCCGACCTTCACCGCGATGCCGCCAAGCGGCTGCACCACCGCGAAGGCGTGCTCGTCGGTGGTGTCGTCGCCCGCGAACACGGGCCGGCGGCCGGCGAAGGGCGCCTCTTGCATGAAGGCCGCAATGGCGATGCCCTTGTGGATGCCGGCCGGCTTGACTTCGAACACGGCCTTGCCGTGCAGCAGTTCGAGCTGGGGCCGCGATGCGATGAGTTCGGTCAGCACTTGGCGGCACAGCGCTTCCAGATGAGGCGCGCGCCGGTAGTGCAGGGCGACGGCCGCGTGTTTGCGTTCGACCAGCAGGTCGGGATGTGCGCCGGCCAGCTGGTTGGCCACCTCGAGGATCGGGACCAGGTCTGGTGGCGGCTGTTCGCGCATGTGGCCTTCGGCGTCGCGCCGCTGCACGCCATGCTCTCCGGCGGACGGCAGCCGCAGGGGAGCGAGAAAGCGGTCGAGGGTGTCGATCTGGCGGCCGGACACCACGGCCAGCGCGCCGCCGAGCCAGTCGTGCAGGTCGCCGAGCAGGGCGACCAGGCCGCCGGGCACCTCGACGGCTTCGGGCGTTTCGGCGATGGCCACCAGCGTGCCGTCGAAGTCGAGGAAGAGGGCGTCGTCCGGCGTCAGGCCGGGGGGAGGCGGTTGCTTGGACATCACGGGTAAACCTTAGCAGACTCACCGGTAACAACACGTCATCCAACGGCTGACGTTCGGGCCCGCGCGAGGGGTTCAGGGCGCGCGGGCTGCATCTTCGAGCGCCCTTGCCACGGCCTTGGTGCGGGCCTCGCGGATGGCGGCGCCGATGGCAGGGCCCTGGGCGCCGCGCGCCTGCGCCGCGAGCGCCAGGGGTTCGGTCTGCACCGCCAGCGCCGCGTCGAGCGCTGCGAGCAGCCGCGCGCGCGGCGGGTACGGCCGCCCTTCCAGGCCCAGGCGCCCGCGGGCATCGCATTCGCAGGCGAGCAGTGCCTCGGCGAAGCGCCCCGGCTTGCGGATGGCGTCGCAGCGCTCGAGCAGGCGCAGCACCGCGGCGGCGTCCAGGTCGGCGCTGCGATGGATGTTGCCGTGCTCGCGCGCCACCACGTCGGCCAGTTCGCGCAGTTCCAGCGGCACGCGCCAGCGCTCGCACACCCGTTGCAGCAGTTTCGCGCTGCGCTGCTCGTGGCCGATATGGCGCGGCAGCGCGTCGGGCGGCGTGGTGCCCTTGCCCAGGTCATGCATCAGGCAGGCGAAGCGCACGGGCAGCGACGCCTGCAGCCGCGCGGCAAGATCGAGCACGAGCATGAGGTGCACGCCGGTATCGACCTCGGGGTGATGTGCCTCGGGCTGCGGCACGCCCCAGAGGCGGTCGACCTCGGGCAGCAGCTTGCGCAGTGCGCCGCATTCGCGCAGCACCTCGAACATGCGCGAGGGGCGCTGCTCCATCAGGCCGCGCGCCAGTTCCTGCCAGACCCGCTCGGGCACGAGCGCATCGACTTCGCCGGCCTCGACCATCTCGCGCATGAGCGCCATTGTCTCCGGCGCGACACGGAAATCGGCGAAGCGCGCAGCGAAGCGCGCCAGGCGCAGGATGCGAACCGGGTCTTCGCGGAACGCGCCGGTGACGTGGCGCAGCACGCGCGCCGCCAGGTCGCGCTGGCCGCCGAAGGGATCGATCAGCCGCGCCGTGTCGAGGGCGGCGGCCCCGTCGGGCGGCACCGCCGCGGCCGGCAGCGCGATGGCGTTGATGGTCAGGTCACGGCGCGACAGGTCCTGCTCGAGCGTCACGTCGGGCGCCGCATGCACCACGAAGCCGCGGTAGCCCGGGGCGCTCTTGCGCTCGGTGCGGGCCAGCGCGTGCTCCTCGCGCGTTACGGGATGCAGAAATACGGGAAAATCGCGTCCGACGGGCAGGAAGCCCTGCGCCGTCATTGTTTCGGGCGTCGCGCCGACCACCACCCAGTCGCGGTCGGAACCCGGCAGCCCGAGCAAGCGGTCGCGCACGGCGCCGCCGACCAGGTAGATTTGCATAGGGAGAGTTTAGGGCGTGCCATTGCAGTGCGCCCGGGGCCGCAGCGGTTCGCGCCGCATGGCTCTTCATGAAATGCCTGGCGTGGCTGTTTTGCGTGTTCGCACTTTCCCCATCTCATCCAAGACGAAACAACACGATGAAAATGCGACATGTCGCGCTGGCCACCCTGGCAGCGCTTGGCTCGGCCCACGCCATGGCTCAACAGGCCGGCGACTGGGTCGTCGGTGCCGGCTGGCTTCACTTCGCTCCGCAGGATTCGAGCGACCCGCTCTCGATCACCTCGCCGGTGCACCAGGTGGTGCCGGGCTCGGGCGCCAGCGTTGGCAACGCGGACACCTTCGGCATGAACGCCGTCTACTTCGTCGACAGCCATTGGGCAGTCGAGGGCGTGGTCGGCGTGCCGCCGAAGTTCAAGCTCGAGGGCGCCGGCTCGCTCGGCCCGATCGGCGAACTCGGCAGCGCCCGCCAATGGAGCCCGACGCTGCTGGGCAAGTACTACTTCAACGAAGGCAATGCCGCCTTCCGCCCCTACGTTGGCCTGGGCGTCACCTACGTCTGGTACAGCGACGTGAATCTCACGCCGGGCATGCAGGGCGCGGTCAATGGCCTGCTGCACGTGCCGCCGGGCGCGGCCAGCACCTCGGCCGATCTGGACAGTTCCTTCGCGCCGGTGTTCAACCTGGGCGCGAGCTACCAGTTCGACCAGCACTGGGGCGTGAGCGTGTCGGTGTCGTACATCCCGCTCAAGACCACCGCCAAGCTGACCACCACCAGCGTGACCGGCCGGACCCTGGCCACGAGCGAGACCAAGCTCAAGCTCGACCCGATCGTGCCCTACGTGGCACTGACCTACCGCTTCTGACGGCGGTGCGGGAGGCGGGGCGTCAGCGGGCGAGCCGATAGGGCTCGTCGAACGCGACGAACTGCTTCTCCGCCAGCGCGCCTTCGATCCAGGCCTTCACGCCCGGCAGGGCCTGGACCCGCGCCATGTACTCCCGGATGGCCGCCGGCACCGGCAGCGCGTAGCCGGCCAGGCGCATCACGACGGGTGCGTAGTAGGCATCGGCAATGCAGAAGCGCCCGAACAGCATCCCGTGCTCGTGCCTGGCCGCGTGCCGGTCAAGCAGCTCGCTCCACATGGCGACGATGCGCTCCACGTTGGCGCGAACGTCGGCCCGGTCGCGCCAGACCAGACCGCCCTGGAGCGACAGGTCGGCCTCGATGTTCATCGGGCAATGGCTGCGCAAGGCGTGGAAGCCCCCGTGCATCTCGGCGCAGATGCTGCGCGCCACGGCGCGCGCGCCGGCGTCCGCGGGCCACAACTGCAGTTCGGGAAACCGCTCGGCCAGGTATTCGGCGATGCCCAGCGAATCCCAGATGCGGCGCTCGCCGTCGACCAGCAGCGGTACCTGCGCGGTAGGCGACAGCGGCGCCATCGTGCGCTTGAACTCGGATCCTTCGGCGAACGCGTCGAAGGGCACCCACACCTCGTCGAACGCGATGCCGGCCTGTGCCATCAGGACGCCGGCCCGCATGGACCATGACGAGTAGTTCTTGTTGCCGATGTAGAGCTTGAGCATGGCGGTTCTGTGTGTTTTCCGGGGATGTTGCGCACAGATCGGACGTCCGGTTGGCGCGAGGGCAGATGCTAGCCGCAGACGGCGTGCCCGGTGATGCGCATTCGGCCCGCCATTGATGCGCCGGGCGCATCCGCGGGGAGCCGGTGAGCCGGTCAGCGTCGATCGTCGCCGGGCGGGGCAGGCGGGGGAGCCGCCGCGTCGTCATCGCCTGCCGGCCGCGTCCGGTCGGCCTCGCCCATGATGCCGCTGATGCCGTGCGTGAAGTGCGGCACCAGGCCGAGCACCACCAGCGCCAGCACGGTGGCGATGATCGCGGTGGTCTCGCGGCCCAGGCCGCAGGCCATGCCGATGGCCGCCGTCATCCACATGCCGGCGGCCGTGGTCAGGCCGCGCACCTCGTGCTCGCGGCTGCTGTTCTTGAGAATGGCGCCGGCGCACAAAAAGCCCACGCCCGCCACCAGGCCCTGCACCACGCGGCTCATGTCGGCGATGCTGGTGCCGGACAACTGCGGTGCCAGCACGAACAGCGCCGAGCCCATGGCGACCAGCATGTGGGTGCGCGCGCCGGCCGCCTTGCCCTGCGTCTCGCGCTCGAAACCCAGTGCGAAGCCGAGCGCGCCGGCCATCAGCAGGCGCACCGCGACGCGGGTGAAGTGCTCGACGTCGTCGACGTCGGCGAACTCCGCCGCCACGGTGGCGGTGACCGTCGCCCAGACGCCTTCGCTCATCGCGCCGCCGTCGCGCCCGTGGCGCGAGCCCCCGACGGAACCTCCGCACGGCGGCTCATGGCAGGTCCTTGTTCGGTTCGGGGTCGCTGGCCGGGCGCGGGCCGACGGTGCCCAGCCGCGCCTTGATCGACTGCGGCTGGCCGCTGATGATGGCCGCGTACATGGTCGTGTTGGCGAGCACCTTCTTGACGTAGTCGCGCGTCTCGTTGAAGGGCACGTTCTCGGCCCAGATGGCGGCCTCCACCGGCGGGCCGTTGCGCCATGCGCGCGGCCGCCCCGGGCCGGCGTTGTAGGCGGCGGCTGCGAGCGGCATGGAGTCCTCGAAATCGTCCAGTGCCAGCTTGAGGTAGCTGGTGCCGATGAGGATGTTGGTGTCTCGCTCGTAGATCTGGTCGGGCGTGAAGCCGGCCAGGCCGATCTTGCGCGCCGTCCAGCGCGCGGTGGCCGGCATGACCTGCATCAGGCCGGAGGCGCCGACGCCGGAGCGGGCGCTCATGATGAAGCGGCTTTCCTGGCGGATCAGGCCGTAGACGTAGGCCGGCTCCAGGCCGATCGCCCGGCTCTGGCCGATGACCGCGTCGTGGAACGGCATGGGAAAGCGCTGCTGGACGTCCACCGTCCCCTTGGTGCGTTCGCTGGTATTGATGCACCGGTCCCATACCTGGTACTGGCAGGCCAGGTCGGCGGCGGCCAGCAGTTCGCGGTCGCTCATGCCGCCGGGCGTGTGCAGCGCCACCGTGTAGTTCCACTCGCGCACGCCCTCGGACCGCAGGCCGAGGTTGATCGCCAACAGGCCACGCTGCAGGCCAGGGTCCTGGCGTGCCGCCTGGCGCTCCTGCTCCGTCAGCGGCGCCGGCGGGGTCGGGACCGCGCTGCGCTGGCCCAGCTCCTCCAGCGCCAGCATTTCGTAGAAGCCGCCGGTGCCGGCGATGGACTGGTAGAGCTCGCGCGCTTCCTCGCGGCGCATGTCGCCGCCACGCTGCATGAGCGCGCGGGCCTTCCAGTAGACCCACACCGGTTCGCGCTGCGTCTCGGCGTCCATGGCCTCGATGGCCGGCTGCACGTCGCGCCACTGGCCCATGCGCAGGGCGCTGCGGACTTTCCAGGCCAGCATGTCGTCGCTGAGGTCTTTCACCCGGGTGACGTTGCCGAAATAGCCCAGCGCCTGCGGCGACAGCGACATGGCCGACTGCCGACCGATCACGCCCCACAGCCAGTTGCGCTCCTCGGCGCTGAGCATGGGGCTCCACTTGCTGTCGAGCTGCCGGGCCGCCACGTCGGGGTCGGACACGGCCGTCTTGATGAGCGCCAGCACCACCATTTCCTTGCTGGCGCGGGCGGCGACGACCGCGCGGCCGGACAGGAACCTGGCGGGGTTGGCGTTGAGCTGGTCGAACATCGGCAGCGCATCGGGCGCCACCAGGTTGACCGCGTCGCGTGCCGCGCGCGAGCGCTTGGATTCCATGGCCTGGCGGGCCTTCATCCAGGCGTCGTCGGGCGACAGGCGGTTGTTGGCCAGCAGCAGTTCGGCGGCGGTCAGGCAGCCGTCGTCGGCGTCGCGTTGCGCGAGCCAGTCGGTGCGGACCTCGGCCGCCATCTCGCGGCTGACGGGCTGGCCCTTGAGGGCGCTGGCCAGCGTGGCGTAGCAACGGACCTCGCGGTCGTCGCGCATGCGGAAGGCGGGGTACGCGGCCAGGAAGCCGTCCCAGTCGCGCAGCTTGCCCAGCACCAGCAGCCAGTCGTTGCGCAGGCGGTCTTCCTGGTAGCTGCCGCGGTAGCGGGCGAAGAAGTCCTGCACCTCCAGCGGGCTGGCCTCCGCCAGCCGCGCCTTGAGTTCCCAATAGGCGCCCCAGGCTTCCAGCGGGTGTCCCTGCACCTGCGGCAACAGCGCCGCCAGGGTCGCCTTGTCGCCGCGCTGGTAGGCCTGCTTCATCTGCAGCAGCGCGTCTTCGGCGCCCGACTGCTGCGCCTGCGCGCCCGTGCAAAGAAATACGCCCCAGACCACTGTCGCCAGAAGTCGGGCTCGCCCTGGTGCCAAAATGCCTTGCAACTGCATTGGGGCATTATGGACAAGACACCGGCCGCCGAACCATCGAGCACGACCACCTTTCTCAGGAATCAGCTGCGCGCCGCACTGATCGAACAGCGCCTGAACATGGGCGACCGCCTTGCCCGGTCGGACCTGCTGCAGCGCGTGATGCGCATCTGGCTGGTCGGGCGCGAGGACACGGTGATCGGCGCCTACTGGCCCATCAAGGGCGAGTTCGACCCCTTGCCGGCGCTGCACCGCTGGAAGGAGGACGGCGAACTGCAGGGCCAGGCCACCCGGCGCCGCATCGGCCTGCCGGTCATGGACCGGGTGCACAAGACCCTGACCTTTCATGCCTGGTACCCCGGATGCCCGATGGAGGAGGATGCCTACGACATTCCCAAGCCGAAGGACACCGAGCTCGTCGTGCCGACCCTGCTGTTCGTGCCGTGCGTGGGCTACGGCACGGGCGGCTACCGGCTCGGCTACGGCGGCGGCTTCTACGACCGCACCCTGGCGGCGCTCGAGCCCCGGCCGGTGACGGTCGGCCTGGGGTTCGCCAACGGTTTCGTCGAGTCCCTGGAGCCGCAGCCGCACGACGTGCCGCTGGACGCGATCCTCAACGACGAAGGCGTGGTCTGGCCGCTGGGCTGAGCGCGCACCCCTTTCCGTGCCGCCCGGGGGCTCGCTCTGCGAGCGGCGGTTCTGCGCATTCCATCACGCGACGGCTGCGCGTCCATCGCCCGGCGCCGGCGTTTCACCATTGTTGACTCTCCGCCCCGCCCGGGGCGTCAAGAATGCCCTGGGGCCCGCGAGGCGGCTGCCCGGGCATGCGCCTCCGGCCCTCGATCACGACTGCCCTACGGGGCAGTTTTTCTTTGACACGAGAGGGAGAACAACCATGAAACTGAACGTCGAGAAGAGCGCGCTGGCGGCGGTGTGCACGAGCGTGGGCCTGCTGCTGGCGGGTTGCGGCGGCAATGGGAGCGACCTGCTGCCCGATGTGCCGACCAGCATCAACGACCTTCCGGGCATCGGCGGCGACGATGACAACAACACCGGGGAAATCTCGGCCAAGTACGAGCGCGCCAGCTGGCCGCGCTTTCACGTGGTGGGCACCGGCTCGCAGACGTTCGGAGCCCTCGATACGCTCGACCAGCTCGACGACGGCGCGGTGGTGGACATCGACGGCAACGTCCTGACCGACTCGCTGACCACCACCCGCTCCGTGCGCGAGATCGCTGGCGACAAGCACTTTGCCATGGGCCGCTGGCATTCGGGCGCCGCCACCAACTCGAGCGGCATCCACCAGCTGGACGGCAAGGACGGGCGCGCCTTCCACTACCTGGTGTTCAACGTGCTGCCATCGATGCCGGCCTCGGGCACGTTCGCCTGCACGCCCAGCGCGCTCACGGCGCCGTCGCGCGCCAGCGGCGCAAGTGCTGCATACGGCAGCGCCACCGGCAACATGACGCTGTCATTCGGCGCCGATGGCGCCACCGTCAATGGAAGCATCGACGTATCGGCTTCGAGCAGCGGCAGCCTGGCGATCAACACGATCGTCAGGGATCGTCCGGGCACGGTGGCGATCACCGACAACTACCTGGGCTCAAGCTACGGAGCCGCCGTCCAGATCGCCGAGGACAGCCCCGGCGCCTATGCGATCGTGGGCACCTATCGCGCCCTGCTCAACGACGGCAGCAACTACATCGGCGCGTTCCGCTTCAAGTGCTCTTGACCGGGCGCGAGAGAGCGGGCACCCGCCGCGGTCAGAGGCGCTGTCCGCTTTGCGCGTCGAACAGGTGCACGTTCTCCGCCCTGGGCCGCAGGTGCAGCATGTCGCCCGGCGCGGGCGACATGCGTTCGTGGAACAGCGCCACCACGTCGGTGTCGCCGACACGCAGGGTGAGCTGGGTGTCAGAGCCCAGCGGTTCCACGCTCCGGACCTGAGCGCCCACACCTTCGCCCGCCCCGCACCGCTCGAAGTGCTCCGGCCGCACCCCGTAGCTGGCAGGACGGCCGAAGGCCGCCGCAGGCAGGCCGGGCGACAGCGGCAGCAACCCGCCTTCGGTCTCGAAGCCGTGCGCCGCGCAACGCCCCGGCAGGAAGTTCATCGCGGGCGAGCCGATGAAGCCGGCGACGAAGCGGTTGGCGGGCCGGTCGAACAGTTCCAGCGGCGCGCCGGCCTGCTCGATGCGCCCCGCGTTGAGCACCACGATGCGGTCGGCCATGGTCATCGCCTCGACCTGGTCGTGCGTCACGTAGACCATGGTGGTGCCCAGGCGCCGGTGCAGCGCCTTGATCTCGCTGCGCATCACGATGCGCAGCCCCGCGTCCAGATTGGACAGCGGCTCGTCGAACAGGAACACCTGCGGATCGCGCACGATCGCCCGGCCCATCGCCACCCGCTGGCGCTGCCCGCCCGAGAGCTGGCGCGGATAGCGTTCGAGCAGAGCCGACAGGCCCAGGATCTGCGCGGCCCAGGCCACGCGTTCGTCGATCTGCGCACGCGGCGCGCCACGATGCTCCAGCGAGAACGCCATGTTGGCGGCCACCGTCATGTGCGGATAGAGCGCGTAGTTCTGGAAGACCATCGCGATGTCGCGGTCCTTCGGATCCAGCTCGGTCACGTCGCGTCCGCCGATGGCGATGCGCCCTTGCGAAACGCTCTCCAATCCGGCCAGCAGGCGCAGCAGGGTCGACTTGCCGCAGCCGGACGGGCCGACCAGCGCGATGAACTCGCCGTCGCGAATGTCCAGGTCGATGCCGCGCAGCACCTGGGTGCCGCCGAAGCGCTTGTGGATCTGGGACAACTCGACTGCGGCCATTGTTCTTGTTCAGGAAGATGAGAAGGCTCACTTGAGCCCGGTGTGCGCCAGGCCTTCGATGAACTGCTTCTGCGCGACGACGAATACCAGCAGCACAGGCAGGGCGGTGAGGGTGGCGGCCGCCAGCTGGATGTTCCACATCGGGCCGCCATAGGCGTCCGTGAACTGGGTCAGCGCCTGCGGCAGGGTGAACAACTCGGGCGACGAGATGAACACGATCGGCTCCAGGTACAGGTTCCAGCTGTGCAGGAAGGTGAAGATGGCGACGGAGGCCAGCGCCGGCCGCGCGAGCGGCAGCGCGATGGTGCGAAAGATCTTGAAGCGTCCCAGCCCGTCCACTCGAGCCGCCTCCTCGAGCTCGGCCGGCAGCGTGATGAAGAACTGGCGCATCACGAAGGTGGCGAACACGCACGGTGCGCCGAAGACCGGAATCAGCACCAGCGGCCAGTGCGTGTTGACCATGCCGAGTGCGCGGAACATCTGGAACAGGGGGACGATGGTCACTTCCGACGGGATCAGCAAGCCGGTCAGCACCAACACGAACAGCGCGTTGGCGCCCGGAAAGCGGATGCGGGCAAAGGCGTAGCCGGCCATCGACGACACGCCCAGCGTGCCGAGGGTGACCGCCGCAGCGATCCAGGCCGAGTTCCAGTACTGACGCACGAACGGCTGGAGCGTGAACACCTGGCTGTAGCTGCTCCAGTCCGCATGCGTGGGCCATAGCTGCGGCGGAAAGGCGAAGATCTGGCTGATCGGCTTCACGGACGAGGTGACCATCCACCAGGTCGGAAAGACGAAAGGCACCAGCAGCAGGCAGAGCAGCCCGTACAGGGCCACCTGGGTGCGCGGGGAGATCCGGTCGTGCATCATTGCTCGTGGAAGACGAATCGCCGCCGCAGGCGCCATTGCGCCAGCGTCAGCAGCGCGACGATGCCGAACAGCACCACGGCCAGCGTGGCGCCGTAGCCGAAGCGATGGAACTGGAAGGTCTGCTGGTAGAGGTAGTACACCAGCACCGTCGTCGAATTGCCCGGCCCGCCCTGGGTCAGCACCGCGATCTGCGCGAACACCTGGAGCGAGCCGACCACGGTGATGATGGACGTCAGCAGCAGGGTCGGGCTGATGAGCGGCAGCGTGATGCGGCGGAACTGTCGCCAGGCGCTGGCGCCGTCGATGCGCGCGGCCTCGTACAGCTCGCGCGGCACGCCTTGCAGCGCGGCCAGGAACAGCACCATGTTCAGGCCCACGTTCTTGAACACCTGCACCACGACGACCGAGGCCATCGCGCCGACGGGTGTGCGCAGCCAGTTGGGGCCGTCGACGCCGACCAGGCGCAGCAGCCCGTTGATGCCGCCGTTGTGCTGCAGCAGGAAGCCCCACACGATGGTCCAGGCCACCAGCGAGACCACCACGGGCGAGAAGAAGAGCGTGCGAAACACGGCAATGCCGGCCAGGCGCTGGTTGAGCAGCACCGCGAGCAGCAGCGCCAGGCTGAGGTTGAGCGCCACCAGGCCGACGGAGAAGACTGCCGAGGCCAGCAGCACGGCCGGCAGCGTGGGATCCTGGGCCAGCGCGCGGTAGTTGTCCGCGCCGGTGTACTCGAACGTGTTGGCCAGCACGTTCCATTCGTGCAGCGAATACCAGAACACCAACGCCAGCGGCACCAGCACGAACACGAGCACCCCGGCGAGCTGCGGCAGCGCGAACAGGCCGCCGGCCACGGCTTCGCGCCGGGCCAGCGTCCAGAACGGACGACGCGGCTGCACGGCGCGATGGCCGTTCCGGGTCGGACCTGCGGTGGCGCGAGGGTCGGACATGCGGGGGGCAGCCGGGTGGCGCATCAGCGAGCGAGAAGCGGATCGATCTGAGCGCAGATCGCCTTGGTTGCGGCCGCGATGTCGGCGCTTGGCTGCCACACCGGGTCGAGCCCGGCGCGCACCATCTGCTGCAGTCGGGCGAAGCCGGCGTGGCCGGGCATCAGTCCGCCGGTCGCAATGCCGGTGACCACGACCTTGTCCAGTTGAGCCGGCGTCAGCCGCGCGTTGGTCTTGGCCAGCACCTCGGCATTGAGCAGCGACTTGCGCGCCGAGGGGAAGAACTGCGCCAGGCGCGCGGAGTTTTCCGGGTTGGTCATGAAGGCGACGAACTGCGCCGCGAGCTCGGCATGGCGGCTGGCGCGCAGCACGCCGATGCCGGCCTGGCCGACCAGCGCGTAGTCGCCCACCGGGCCGCGCGGCAGGGGCACCAGATCCCAGTCGAACGGCTGCTCCTTCGGCAGCAGCGAGGCGCGGCTGATCTGGGTGATGGTCATGGCCGCGTTGCCGGCGAAGAAGTCCACGTTCTGGCCGGGACCGGGCATGGCCTTCTTCACGAAGACCGCGTCATGGACGAAGGTGAGGGCGTCGACCATCGGCTTGTCGGCGAAGGTGCAGCGCTTGCCGTCCGCGCTCCACGGCGCGGCGCCCCAGCCGTTCCACACCGACGACAGGAACTGCCACGCCTGGAAGTTGAAATCGCGCACCACCAGGCCGCCCTTGCCCTCCTTGGCGGCCACGGCCTGCGCCGAGGCGATGGCGTTGGGCCAGGTCCATTGGCCGGCGGCGATGAGTTCTGCCGGCGTCTTCGCGCCGGCCTGGCGGATCAGGTCGTTGTTGACGAACACGGCGAAGGGCGAAGTGGAGAAGGGGTAGGCGTAGAGCATGCCGTCCCTGCTCCAGCGCTCGGTGGCGCTGGGCGCCACCTCGCCCAGCGCGTACCCGGGTGTCGCGGCCAGGGTCTTGCCGAGCGGGAACAGTGCACCGGAGTTGACGAAGTCGTGGGCCGAGGTCTCGAAGATCCAGGCCATGTCCGGCGCATTGCCGCCGGCGATCTGCGTGGTCAGCGCGGTGGTGTAGTTGTCGAACGGCAGCGTCTCGAAGCGCACGCTGACGTCGGGCCGGGTGCGCTTGAAATCCTCGGCGATGCCGTTGAACAGCTTCAGGTGCGCCTCGTTGCCGCTCCAGATGGTCATGCGCAGTTCGACCGGGGCGGCCGCGGCGGCGCCGGCCAGTCCGAATGCCAGGGCAAGGCCGCCGGCGAAGCCGCGCAGCAGGCGCGAGAGCGGGCGGAGTTGACGGGGACGAGCGCTCATGGGTGGGTCTCCTTCGGTGTCTTGTTGGTTCCGCGGCGCGATCAGTACGCCTCGACGACGGGCCAGCGCATCTCGACGCCGGCCAGCGAGAGCAAGCGCTGGAATTCGCCCAGGTGGCCGTCGTCGGCCTGCACCTGGTGCGGCGTGCGGCCGGTGTCCAGGCAGTGGGCGGCGAGCATGCCGGCGACTTCGCCCACGTTCCATTCCACCGGGTGCAGCCGGTAGCAGCCGTTGGTGATGTGGGTGGTGGCCATGTTCTTGCCGCCGGCCAGCAGGTTCGTCATGCGCCGGGGCAGCAGGGCGCCCAGCGGGATCTCGAACGGGCAGGACGGCACGTCGATGTAGTTGTCCCCGCCGGTCGACGGGTGCAGGTCGATGCGGTACATCCCCACGCCCACGCTGTCGCGATAGCGCACCGCGCCCTGCGCGCCGCGCACGGCGTACGACATGTCCTGCTCGACCACGCGCGTGACGCCCAGCAGGCGCCGCCCCTCGCGGATATAGGGGGCCATCGCCAGGCCATGCGTGGTGCCGGTGACGTCGCCGCGCAGGCGCAGGCCCGGGAAGCCCTGGCCGCCGTCTGCCCGCGGCGCCTCGGTCTGCAGCCAGTAGACCATCGAGTAGGACAGGTCGGCCGCGGCCTGGAGGTGGCGGGCCTTGTCCTCTTCGGTGGCATCGAGGATGGAGCCTTCCAGGTAGTCGATCATCGGCCAGTTGACCAGGCAGATGTCGGACGCGTAGCTGCCCGGCACGAAGTTGCGGCGCGCGGCAATGCGGCGGAAGGTCCACAGGTTCATGTCGCCGCCACCCTTGCGCTGGTCGGCGTCCACCAGGAGCGGGTCGTCGTCCGGATTGGGCGTGAAGGACCGCTCGACCGTCTCGAGCGTGCGCGGATGCGGCGCCTTGAAGCCCAGTAGCGGCCCGCCCCAGAAGTCGGGCTGGACGTTGCGCCAGTGGTCGTAGTTGCGCGGCCTGGCGATGGTGTGGTCCTCGCCGGCCAGGTGGTCCAGGGCGAAGCAGATCGACAGGGCCTGCACATTGTCCGGCTGGGCCTGCGCCGGCGCGCTCGGCTCGCCGGTATCGGCCCGGCTCTCGAAGCCGACCGCGTATTCGGTGCCGGTGAGCGGCAGCAGGTCGCCCGTCTCGGTGGCGTCGATCACGTAGGCCGCCTCGACCGTCACTTCATGCCCACTGTCGCGATGGCGCAGCGTGACGGCCCGCACCCGGTCGCCCTCGGTGTCGGCCGACACCGGCCGGTACGGCTGGAGCACGCGCAGCCGGCCGCCGCCGCGATGCGGCAGCAGCATGGCCTCGAGCACGGCGAGGCCGACGCGAGGCTCGGCGCACAGTCGGCTGACCCAGCCTGCGCCCGGGTTCAGTTCGCCCCAGGCGCGACTGGCCGCGGTGAGCGGGAAGTGGTCGCGGTAGTACTGGCGGATGCCGTCGCGCAGGGCGCGGTAGCGGCGCGTGACGCCGAAGCGCTCCACCCACGTGTGCTCGTCGGGCGGCACGGCCTGGCTGGTGAGCTGGCCGCCGATCCAGTCGTATTCCTCGCTCATCACCACGGTGCGGCCGGCTTCGAGCGCGCCCAGCGCCGCGGCCACGCCGCCCAGGCCACCGCCGACGATCAGGATGTCGGCCTTGATTTCTTGGTTGTGCATGCTTGGGTTCGTTGTGTCGTGTCGGGCTGCTCAGCGGGGCGCCGGGCCCAGGGTTTCGCCGCGGATGGGATCGCAGGGCAGCAGGGATTGGTGGACGGGTTGTCCGGCGCCGCGCTCGATGCGCAGCACCAGCGCGGCGGTGGCGTCCCGGCCCATCTGTTCGCGCGGGATGAGAAAGGACGCGAAACGGGTGGCATGGGCCTCGACCCGCTCGTGCGAGCCGAGTGCCACCAAGGAAAGGTCGTCGGGCAGCGCCAGGCCGCGCGCGCGTGCGGCGGCCTCCAGCCGAAGCGCGTCGGCCAGCTCGACGCAGAACACCGCCGTGGCGCCCCGGGCGCGGACGGCGTCGAGCAGCTCGCCATCCGGTGCGCGGGTGTCTTGCTGCTGCAGCACCAGTTCGAGGTCGGCGCCCAGGGCGGCCTGGAAGCCGCGCCAGCGATCGGCAGGCGACTCGGCCGGACCGAGCGCGCCCAGGTAGGCCAGCTTGCGGTGGCCCAGTTCGCGCGCCTGCTGCACCAGCGCCGAGGTCGCGCTGGCGTAGTCGGCGCCCACGTAGGGCACCGGCGCGCCGGCGTCTTCGCGCCGGCCGATGGCCATGAAGGGGAAGTCGCCCGCGACGAGGCGGGTCAGTTCGTCATGGTCGAAGTGCCGCCCCAGCACGAGGCAGCCGTCGGCCAGGCGCAGCCGGTTGCCTTCGGCAAAGATCTTGCGGCCGCCGGCTTGGTTCGCGCCGCGGCTGCCGGTCAGCAGCAGCAGGTCGTAGCCACGCGCCTGCGCCTCTTCCTCGATGCCGAACAGGAATGGCAGGAAAAAGTCGGCCTGGGCGCTTGGAAAGGCCGGCTCGTAGGTGAACACGCCCAGGATGCGGTTGGCGCCCTGCGCCATGCGCCGGGCGATCGGGTCGGGGACGTAGCCGGTGTCCCGGATGATTTTCTGGATGCGTTCGCGCGTCTCGGCGGGAATGCGCGCTAGGGCTGGATCTGCCCCGTTGAGCACGAGCGACACCGTGGCCTGACTGACGCCGGCCAGGCGGGCAATGTGCTGTTGGGTCAGGCGCGGCGCGCGGGGCATCTGGGTGCTTGCTTATTCGTATTATCAAAATGGTAATGCGAATTAGCAGCCGGGGGAATGCTCACCGGCTCGGTGCTTTCCCGAAGGCGCGCCGTCAGTCGATGTTGTCGGCCAGGTCCGGGTCCAGCCCCTCGCCGATGGTCTGGCGGGTGGCGGCGGCCTGCAGTTGCAGCCACTCGGCGAAGGCCTGCACCTCCGGCCGCAGCGTGGCGCGCGGTGCGGTGAGGAGCCAGTAGGCCATCGGCGAATCCAGGCGCTTGTGCGGAAGAACTTCCACCAGGTCGCCGTTGGCCAGGCTCTCCGAAACGAGCGAGCTTCGGGCCAGGACCACGCCCTGCCCGGTGAGCGCGGCCTGCACCATCTGGTAGGCGTAGTTGAAATACAGCCAGCGCCGGGGCTGGGTGCGGGCCAGGCCGTGGTCGTCGAACCAGCGCCGCCAGGTCAGCCACTCCAGATGGGTGCGATGGGCGTCGCCAGCCTCGATCAGGGTGAAGTGGGCAATGTCCGCCGGCTTGGTGATGGGCGGGCTGCTCTTGAGCAGCCAGGGGCTGGCCACGGGCGTCAACGTCTCGCCGAACAGGCGGATGGCGCCGTTCGCCATGTTCGAGGGCGGCGCGTAGCGCAGGGCCAGGTCGACGTCGGCCACGTCCAGGTCGACCGCCGCGTCGCTGGCGTCGATGCGGATGTCGATCTCGGGGTTGTCGCGCTGGAAGGCCTCGAGCCGCGGAATGAGCCACATCGATGCGAAAGACGCAAAGGTCGTGAGCGCCACGCTCTTGCGCCCGGCGTTCTGCCGGATCTGTCGCACGGCGCCGTCGATGCGCGGCAGCGACTGCTGGACCGCGAGCAGCAACTGCGAACCCGCGCTGGTCAACTCCACCGCGCGCGTGTGGCGCAGGAACAGCGCCACACCCACTTCCTCCTCGAGCGACTGGATCTGCCGGCTGACGGCGGACTGGGTCAGGGCCATTTCCTCGGAGGCGGCGCGGAAGTTCAGATGCCGCGCTACGGCCTCGAAGGCGCGCAGGTAGCCGGCGCCGATCGGGCGGGTGCGCAGGTGGGTCTGGGAATGCAGCATGGTGATTGATGCGGAAAGCGAATCAGTAGGCTAGCGCCTTTTCATTGGACGCGAAAGGGTCGCCGCCGGATCATCCATTCCCGAATCGCGCAATTCCTGCGCCGCCGGAGAGTCGCCAAGGAGCCCATCATGACCGCCACCGTTGCCCAATCGCCCCTGTCCACCCTGGCCCGCCCGAGCGCCGTCCCGCCTGCCGTGCGCCGCGGTGCATGGCGGCTCGACGCCGGCCAGGCCATCACGCTGCGCGCCTCCAGCGCCAGCGTGCTGAAGGTGCGCCAGGGCCGGGTGTGGGTCACGCGGGACGCCACCGCGACCTGGGGCAGCGAAGACCTCGTCATCGGGCCCGGCGAGTCGCTCGAGGTGGCGGCCGGCCAGAGGATGGTGATGGAGCCGTGGGACGGCTGCGGCGCCACCTACACCTGGGACGCCGTCTGATGCCAGGCGCGGGGGCATGAGGCAACCGCGCCCGCGTCAGCCCTCGATGTCGAAGCGGCTTCGCAGGGCCAGGAAGCGCAGCAGGGCCTGCTCGCCTTCGTCGCCGTCCAGCAATTCGTGCAGCGCGCCGTCGGCGGTCGGCTCGGCGTAGCCCAGTTCGTAGCGCATGCAGCGCCTTCGTTGCAAGGCGCCCTGGTGCAGCACACGCAAGGCGGTGTGGCGCGGATCGTCCGCAATGCGCGACATCAACGCCTGCACGGCGAGCGAGGGGCCCTCGAGGTACTGCACGAAGCTCTGCCCGTCGAAGACCAGCACGCCAGTGATGCCGCGGTCCGCATTTCCCCGCCGCACCTGGGCCAGGATCGCCGGAACCATGGCTGTTCCGGCATCGTCTGCAAGCTGGCTGGCATAGAAGTACTGAAAAAGCTGGGGTTCGGCATGCGACGTCATGGGCCGGGCCAGTCTAGGTGGCCGGCCGCAACCCTCAAATGTAAAAAGACATGCACGCGGGCCACGCCGGCTGCGTATATTGGGCGGGTGAAGTCCCTGCAACTACCCGCGCCGAACCGCCCGCCCGAAGGGCCGCGCCCCTGTGAACGATGCGCGCTGCGCACGCATCCGGCGTTCCAGCCCATGACGGCGCAACAGCGCGATGTCATCCAGTCCTTTCGTCGGGGCAGCCGCATCATCGAGGCAGGACAAACCATCATCCAGGAGCACAGGCCCAGCCCACACCTGTTCACCGTCTACTCCGGCTGGGCCTTTCGCTTCAAGACCCTGAGCGACGGGCGCCGGCAGATCCTGTCCTTTCTCGTGGCAGGCGATTTCCTCGGCCTGCAGGACGAGTTCGCCGATGGCCACACTCATGGCGTGGAGGCCGCCAGCGAGGTGAGCCTGTGCGTGTTCGACCGCGACGACTTGTGGGAGATGTTCCAGGCGCAGCCGCGGCTGGGCTACGACATCACCTGGCTGGCTGCGCGCGAGGAAAAGCTGGTGGACGACAACCTGGTGACCGCCGGCCGCCGCACCGCCACCGAGCGCGTGGCCATGCTGTTGATGCACCTGTACAGGCGTGCCTCGCGCGTGGGCCTGGAGCATGAGGGCTGGGTGGAAT
The DNA here is from genome assembly GCF_035634955.1 of Variovorax sp. Lineage (GTDB taxonomy): Bacteria > Pseudomonadota > Gammaproteobacteria > Burkholderiales > Burkholderiaceae_C > Variovorax. The sequence continues at coordinate 309,999 of NZ_DASQBZ010000016.1, forward strand.
TCCCGTTCCAGCAGCAGCACATCGCCGATGCGCTCGGCCTGTCGCTCGTGCACACCAACAAGACGCTGCGCCGCCTGCACGACATGGGCCTGCACCGCATCGACCGTGGCTGGCTGCGGATCCTGGATCCGCAGGCCCTGGAGACCCTGGGCGACTACTTCGAGCGGCCGATGCGGCCGACGCCGCTTATCTGAAGGCGGGCGAAAACCCGGTTCAATCGGGCAGTGCCGGGCGCGGCTCCTGCGCAGGCACGTCGGCATCCGGATCGTGCCGGTAGCGTCCCTTGTACATGCGGCTGAGCAGCAGCGAGTACTGGTAGGCGAAGTGGACGAAGGCGGTGGCGACGCTGAAGCCCAGCACGGCCTTGAGGTCGGCCGCGCCGAACAGCGCGAGGTAGGCGATCTGCACCGAGACCACCGCCGGAATGGTCGCCGTCTGGCGGCTGGTATGCCCGCGCGAGGCCATCGTGAGAAAGCAGAACTGCGCGCCATTCATGAAGAAGACCGTCAGGAAGACCATCCACAGCAGCGGCTCGAGGTTTTCGTATTTGCTGCCCAGCAGCAAGACCCAGTACTGCGGCAGGAAGACCGCGCTGAGCAATGCCAGGCCCAGCACACCCAGATACGCCGCGTGCCCGCGCAGGACCATGCTGGTCAATTGCGAGCCGGCCGGCAGCCTGGCCAGCGCAGGGAAGAACAGAATGCCCGCGACGCGGTCGACGATGGTCAGCAGCATCGCCAGCCGCCCGGAAGCGCCCACTTCGGCGAGCACGGTCGTGGTGCTGAACAGCGACACCAGGAAGATCGTGACGATGCCCTGGAACTGGAAGAATATGGCCGACAGGTACAGCGGCCGCGCCATCTTCGTGATGCTGCTGTCGACGTCCGCACGCTCCTGCCGCGTGAGCGGCTGACCGCCGCGCATGTCGTTCTTCAGGTAGATGCTGTAGACCACCACCAGGAACACCATGGGCAGCAAGTTGGCCAGCTGCAGCAGCGTGACCGACTTCGTGGCGAACGGCACCAGCACGAGGCAGGTGGCGACGCCGCGGATGATGGCTGCGTACAGCCTCGGCCGCGTCAGCTGCGAGACGCGGTTGAGAATGACCAGCATCGAAGACAGGAAGTTCTCGTGCAGGATCAGCATCAACGTGCCCACCGTCACCAGCGAGGCGGCCATGTAGTCCATGGCCAGCCAGTGGTGCTGGTGGACCAAATACCACCAGTAAGGGACGATGAACACGCTGCCCGCCGCCAGCAGCGCCCAGCGACGCCGGAACACCCGCCTGGACACGCCCAGCACCCAATACACCTCGTTCGACCGCTGTCCGACGATCGGCATGGTGCAATGGACCAGCCCCATGTCGGTGATGCCGGCGGCCATGGTCATGCAGGCGATGATGACGGTATAGAAGGCGTAGTCTTCCTTCGGCAGCACATTGACGATCAGCAGGCCGGCGGCGGCGGAAATCAGGATCGTCAGCGCCTCCACGCTGCCGATGAGCGCCGTCTTTCTGAGCAGAGCGCGAATGCGCTCCGAGACCTTGAAGGTGAGCATCGGCGGGGTGTGACGATCAGCTGATCAGCGCCTGCTTGACGCGGCTGAGTTGGCGCCGCAGCTTCAGGCGCGCGTGGTGCGCGACCACGTGCTTGCGGTAGAGCGACGCGACGCGGCCGGTGGGCGCCGGGCGCAATTCCAGGCCGAGCCCGGCGGCGATGCGCGCTGCATCCTGGTCCCAGTACTTCTGCGCGCGCGACACCAGGTCGTGGCGCTCGGCGTGGGACAGCGGCGGCGGCAGGTGCAGCATTTCCGAGTAGTCGTGGGTGCGCACGACGCCCGGCAGCGCCAGGTCGGGCGGCAGGGCCTCGGTGTAGATCGGGCAACCGTTGAGCGGGCCTTGCCACATGCGTCCGGAAAGGGCTTGCTGGCGCTGGTACGGGTACATGATCCCGAACCCGCAGCCGCTGCTGCGGTAGACCGACTGCGACTCGTGCAGCGTGATGTGCCCGTGCCCGCGTTCGTCCACGCCCGGCACCAGGTGCCAGCCCCCGCCGAAGAAGTGGCAGCCGGGCGAGCGCGCCGCGTACCGTTCGAACGACGCCTGCAGGGGGTCGCTGCGCACGCTCTCCTTCAGGTTGCCGATGTGCACGCCGGGGTAGCGGACCGGGCCCAGGTCGCCGGCCGGCACCCACAGCCCCGTCATGACCGGGTGATTGCCGGCGACGAGTTGAGCGCGCGGATCGTCCGCGGTGCGATCGAGCGTGATCAGGTGATAGCGGTCGACGCCGGTCAGCGAACGCGCGTAGTGGCCGTTCGGCATCTTGCTGTAGTCGTACACATGCAGGTCC
>NZ_DASQBZ010000017.1:0-2171 GCF_035634955.1 Variovorax sp.
GGCCAAGGAGATCAAGCAATTGATCGACGACTCGGTCGGCAAGGTCGAGGAGGGCAGCCGCCAGGTGGCGGAGGCCGGCCGGACCATGGAAGAGATCGTCGAGAGCGTCAGGCGCGTGACCGACATCATGGGCGAGATCACCTCGGCAACCCAGGAACAGACCTCCGGCATCGAGCAGGTCAACCAGGCCATCACGCAGATGGACCAGGTCGCGCAGCAGAACGCGGCGCTGGTGGAGCAAGCGGCCGCGGCCGCCGCCTCGCTGCAGGAACAGGCCGGCGGTCTGGTGCAGTCGGTCAGCGTGTTCAGGCTCGATGGCCTGGACGCGACCGGCCTGGCCATCGTGAAGGCCCTTGGCGCCGCGGGCGCCACGGCGACGGTGGCGTCGCAAAAGCAGCAAGTTTCCCCGGCCGCGGCAGCAGCATCTGCCGCCGCGGCCACATCCCCACCCGACCTGTCTCCCCCGCGCCCCGGCGTGGCCGCGCCCCGGCGCGTCGCCATGGCCGGCGCGGAGGGCGACTGGGCGGAGTTCTAGCCCACCCCTACTACCGAGCCCTCCCCATGAAAAACGTGTCGACCCCCCGCATCGGCGCCTGTCCGGCGACCATCCGCGGCATCTCGAGCCTGGACAGCGTCCTCGACCTGCTGGTTGAGCACAGCCAGGCGCAGGCGCAAGGCGGCCTGATCGACACCATCGCGCCGCGCGCCCCAGTGGCCGTTGCGCGGCAAGGGAAGGCGCCTCGCGTCAGGACCGGGTCGGGCCCCGTGGCCCCGGCAGAAGCGGCGGCGTGACACGCCGCCGCCCTCCCATTCACTCCCGAAGTCCTGACATGAAATCCCTATCCAACCTTCGCATCGGCACGCGCCTGGCCATCGGCTTCGGCCTCGTGCTGGTCCTCACGCTGGTCTCCGGCGGCTACGCCATGATGGTCGCCAAGCGCACCGCCGAGGCAACGCGCCGCATGATGGACAGCCCCCTGGCCAAGGAGCGGCTGATCTCCGACTGGTACGTGCTGACCTACTCGGCCATCGCGCGCACCGCCATGATCGCCCGCACCAGCGACAACAGCCTGCCGGTGACCTTCGCCGACGTCATCAGCGACAGCGTCAAGAAGGGCAGCGAAACCATTGCCCGGATCGAGCCACTGCTCGTCGTCGAGCAGGAGAAGGCGCAGTTCAGCAAGATCAACGAATTGCGCGCCAAGTACCAGGCCGCCAAGGTCGCGGTCATGAAGGCCAAGGAATCCGGCGATCCCGCCGAGGCGGAGCGGGCATACGCCCAGCAGTTCGAGCCGTCGGCCAAGGCGTACGAGAGTGCGGTGCTCGAGCTGTTGGCGATGGAGCGCAAGGCCATCGACGACATGAGCCGGGCGATCGCCGCGTCGAACGCGAGCGCCCTGCAGATGCGCCTCTTGCTGACGGCGCTGACCGTGCTGCTGGGCGCGTTGTGCGCCGTGCTGATCACGCGCAGCATCGTGCGTCCGCTGGGCCGTGCGGTGAAGGTCGCCGAGAAGGTGGCCGCGGGCGACCTGAGCTCGCGCATCGAGGTCGGCGGCCGCGACGAGACCGGTCAGCTCATGCATGCGCTGCGCACGATGAACGACAGCCTCTCCAAGGTGGTGAGCGAGGTGCGCTCGGGCACCGACACCATCGCCACCGCATCGGAGCAGATCGCCTCGGGCAACCAGGACCTGTCGTCGCGCACCGAGGAGCAGGCCAGCTCTCTGCAGCAGACCGCCGCTTCCATGGAAGAACTGACCAGCACCGTCAAGCAGAACGCCGACAACGCACGCCAGGCCAACCAGTTGGCGGCTTCGGCGTCCGAGGTGGCGGTGCGCGGCGGCAGCGTGGTCGGGCAGGTGGTGGAGACCATGGGTTCCATCAACACGTCGTCGCGCAAGGTCGTGGACATCATCGGCGTGATCGACGGCATTGCGTTCCAGACCAACATCCTGGCGCTCAATGCGGCGGTGGAAGCCGCCCGCGCCGGCGAGCAGGGCCGCGGCTTTGCGGTGGTGGCCTCGGAAGTGCGCAGCCTGGCGCAGCGCTCGGCCTCGGCGGCCAAGGAGATCAAGCAGCTGATCGACGACTCGGTCGGCAAGGTCGAGGAGGGCAGCCGCCAGGTGGCGGAAGCCGGCCGGACCATGGAAGAGATCGTCGAGAGCGTCAAG
>NZ_DASQBZ010000018.1:0-73803 GCF_035634955.1 Variovorax sp.
AACGTGGGCACGATCGGTCACGTTGACCACGGCAAGACCACGCTGACGGCGGCGATCGCGACGGTGCTGTCGTCCAAGTTCGGCGGCATGGCCAAGAAGTACGACGAGATCGACGCTGCGCCCGAAGAAAAGGCGCGCGGCATCACGATCAACACCGCCCACGTCGAATACGAGACGGCCAACCGCCACTACGCTCACGTGGACTGCCCGGGCCACGCCGACTACGTCAAGAACATGATCACCGGCGCTGCCCAGATGGACGGCGCCATCCTGGTGTGCTCGGCCGCTGACGGCCCGATGCCCCAGACGCGCGAGCACATCCTGCTGGCCCGCCAGGTGGGTGTGGGCTACATCATCGTGTTCCTGAACAAGTGCGACATGGTCGACGACGCCGAGCTGCTCGAGCTGGTCGAAATGGAAGTTCGCGAGCTGCTGGACAAGTACGAGTTCCCTGGCGACGACACCCCGATCATCCACGGTTCGGCCAAGCTGGCGCTCGAAGGCGACAAGGGCAAGCTGGGCGAGGAAGCCATCATGAAGCTGGCCGATGCGCTGGACAGCTACATCCCCACGCCTGACCGCGCGGTGGACGGCACGTTCCTGATGCCCGTCGAAGACGTGTTCTCGATCTCCGGCCGTGGCACGGTGGTGACCGGTGCCGTCGAGCGCGGCGTGATCAAGGTCGGCGAAGAAATCGAGATCGTTGGCCTGAAGCCGACGCAAAAGACGACCTGCACGGGCGTGGAAATGTTCCGCAAGCTGCTGGACCAGGGCCAGGCGGGCGACAACGTGGGTGTGCTGCTGCGCGGCACCAAGCGCGAAGACGTCGAGCGCGGCCAGGTGCTGTGCAAGCCCGGTTCGATCAAGCCGCACACGCACTTCACCGCCGAGGTGTACGTGCTGAGCAAGGACGAAGGTGGCCGTCACACGCCGTTCTTCAACAACTACCGTCCGCAGTTCTATTTCCGCACGACCGACGTCACCGGCTCGATCGAGCTGCCCAAGGACAAGGAAATGGTCATGCCTGGCGACAACGTGTCGATCACCGTCAAGCTGATTGCCCCGATCGCCATGGAAGAAGGCCTGCGCTTCGCCATCCGCGAAGGCGGCCGTACCGTCGGCTCGGGCGTGGTTGCCAAGATCATCGACTGATCGAGAGATCGTAGGGGTATAGCTCAATTGGCAGAGCGTCGGTCTCCAAAACCGAAGGTTGTAGGTTCGATTCCTACTGCCCCTGCCACCTGATGCCGGTGGCCCCGCAAAACGAGCCCGTCACGCGTGACGGGCTTGCGCGTCTTGTCAAAGGCGCAATGCATAGCTGGCCGAGAGGCCTTTGGAATATTTGCCCAAGATGGCCACATCTCAAATAGAAACCGTCACCACGACGGCCGACAAGGCCAAGCTGGCCGCGGCCGTGGTGTTGGCGGTCGGCGCCATCGTGGCGTTCTACCTGCTGACGCGCCAGGGTTCCCTGGCGCAGTGGGCTGCGCTGCTGGTCGGCCTGGCTGCGGCGGTGGGCGCGTTCGGTTCGTCCGAGCATGGCCGCCAGCTGTGGGCTTTCGGCCGCGACGCCTGGCGCGAGGTCAAGAAGGTCGTGTGGCCGTCCCGCAAGGAGGCCATGCAGATGACGGCGTACGTGTTCGGCTTCGTGCTGATCATGTCCATCTTCCTCTGGCTCACCGACAAGACCTTGGAGTGGGTGTTCTTCGACCTCATCCTGGGCTGGAGAAAGTAAATGACCGACGACGTCGATAGCCCCGAGCCGATCCTGGCGCCGCCCGCCAACCCGGACCTTCGCTGGTACGTGGTCCATGCCTATTCGGGCATGGAGAAGGCGGTGGAGCGCAACATCATCGAGCGCATCAATCGCGCCGGCATGCAGGACAAGTTCGGCCGCATCCTGGTCCCCACGGAAGAAGTGGTGGAAATCAAGAACGGCCAGAAGCGCACCACCGAGCGTCGCTTCTTCCCGGGCTACGTCCTGGTCGAGATGATCATGGACGACGAGTCCTGGCACCTGGTCAAGCACACCAACAAGGTGACCGGCTTCGTCGGCGGCGCCAAGAACCGTCCGGCGCCGATTTCGCAGAAGGAAGTCGAGGACATCGTCAGCCAGATGCAGCAGGGCACCGAGAAGCCGCGCCACAAGGTCGAGTTCACCGTGGGTGAGTTCGTGCGCGTCAAGGAAGGCCCGTTCACCGACTTCAACGGCACCGTCGAGGAAGTCAACTACGAAAAGAGCAAGGTGCGTGTGTCGGTCATGATCTTCGGCCGTGCCACGCCCGTGGAGCTGGAGTTCGCGCAGGTCGAGAAGACCTGAGCAACCCACGTCCCGTTCATCGGGGCCGGCGCGCATTCTGGCTCGGCGCGCGGGCCCGTCATCCCGAGAGCCTCAACCCCGGGGAGCCGTGGCGAGTCCACGGCGCTATCACCCGCAAGGAGTACTAAAGCATGGCGAAGAAAATCGTCGGCTTCATCAAGCTGCAAGTGCCAGCTGGTAAGGCCAACCCGTCGCCGCCGATCGGCCCGGCACTGGGTCAGCGCGGTCTGAACATCATGGAGTTCTGCAAGGCGTTCAACGCCCAGACCCAGGGCGTCGAGCCCGGTCTGCCGCTGCCGGTGGTCATCACCGCGTTCGCGGACAAGAGCTTCACCTTCATCATCAAGACGCCCCCGGCGATCACCCTCATCAAGAAGGCGATCAAGCTGGACAAGGGCTCGGCCAAGCCGCACACCGACAAGGTCGGCAAGATCACCCGGGCGCAGCTCGAGGACATCGCCAAGGCCAAGATGAAGGACCTGACGGCTGCCGACCTGGACGCCGCCGTTCGCACCATCGCCGGCTCTGCCCGCTCGATGGGCGTGACCGTGGAAGGGGTGTAAGACATGGCCAAGATCACCAAGAAGCAAAAGGCCCTCGAGGGCAAGGTCGACAGCAACAAGCTGTACGCCCTGACCGATGCCCTGGGCATCGTCAAGGAAGCCGCCACGGCCAAGTTCGATGAGTCCATCGACGTCGCCGTGCAGCTGGGCATCGACGCCAAGAAGTCCGACCAGGTGGTGCGTGGCGCCGTCGTGATGCCCAACGGCACCGGCAAGACCAAGCGCGTGGCGGTGTTCGCACAAGGCGCCAAGGCCGAGGAAGCCAAGGCTGCCGGCGCCGACATCGTGGGCATGGACGACCTGGCCGCCATGGTCAAGGCCGGTGACATGCCTTTCGACGTCGTGATCGCCGCACCTGACGCGATGCGCGTGGTCGGTACGCTCGGCCAGATCCTGGGCCCGCGCGGCCTGATGCCGAACCCGAAGGTCGGCACCGTGACGCCCGACGTCGCCACGGCCGTGAAGAACGCCAAGGCCGGTCAGGTGCAGTTCCGCGTCGACAAGGCGGGGATCATCCACGGCACCATCGGCCGTCGCTCGTTCGACACCGACAAGCTGCAGGGCAACCTGGTGGCGCTGATCGAGGCGCTGAACAAGGCCAAGCCGGCCTCGAGCAAGGGTGTCTACCTGCGCAAGGTGGCTGTGTCGTCGACCATGGGCGTGGGCGTTCGCGTCGACACCCAGTCGATCTCGCAACAGGGCTGATGCAAGAAATGCACCGCAACGCTTCCAACAGGAGCGGTGCGGTGATGTGGTGGGCCGTCGCGGCAAGCAACGCGCGACGGGCCATCCAAGACCGCTGGCGTGCACCCTTCCGGGACGCACTTAATCGCCGCAAGGCAGCCAGCGCAGATGGCGATCCCACTGCAAGGAACGGTTTTATCGGATCCGAACAGTTGGTCGCTGCATGAAGCGCACTTCGAAGCCCTCCGGGGCGACGCGGTGCATTGAAAGGAGTAGACCTTGAGTCTGAATCGCAGTGAGAAGGAAGCGGTCATCGCAGAAGTGACCGGCCTCGCCGCTAAAGCTCAAACGCTCGTGATGGCGGAATACCGTGGCATCACGGTGGCCGACATGACCCGTCTGCGTGTGCAAGCCCGTGAAAAGGGTGTGAGCCTGAGTGTTCTGAAGAACACCCTGGCCCGCCGTGCGGTGGCTGGCAGCGCGTTCGAGGTCGTCGGCGACCAGATGACCGGCCCGCTGATCTATGGCTTCTCCGAGGATGCCGTGGCTGCCGCGAAGGTGGTGGCCGATTTCGCGAAGACCAACGACAAGCTGGTCATCCGCGGCGGTGTTTTCGGTGGCAAGGCCCTGGATGTCGACGGCGTGAAGCAACTGGCCAACATCCCTTCGAAGGAAGTGCTGCTGGCCCAGCTGCTGGGCTTGATGCAATCCCCGATCTCGCGCACGGCCCGTGTTCTGGCCGCGCTTGCCGAGAAGCGTGGTGGTGGCGAAGTCGCACCGGAAGCAGATGCACCGGCAGAGGCAGCGGCGGCCTGATCGGCCAAGCCTTGCTTTCTAGAAATTCAACCCAATTGTTAGGAAACCCAAATGGCATTCGATAAAGACGCATTTCTGACCGCGCTGGACAGCATGACGGTCCTGGAACTCAACGACCTGGTCAAGGCCATCGAAGAGAAGTTCGGCGTGAGCGCCGCTGCAATGGCCGCTCCGGCCGCTGGTGGCGGTGCCGCCGCTCCGGCCGCCGAAGAGAAGACCGAGTTCAACGTCATGCTGATGGAAGCTGGCTCGAACAAGGTCGGCGCCATCAAGGCCGTGCGCGAAATCACGGGCCTGGGCCTGAAGGAAGCCAAGGACCTGGTGGAAGCCGCTCCGAAGGCCGTCAAGGAAGGCCTGTCGAAGGCTGACGCCGAGGCCGCCAAGAAGAAGCTGGAAGACGCCGGCGCCAAGGTCGAACTCAAGTAAATCGGTCTGGAGCTACTGCGCGACGCGATCTCGGCACCCCGGTGCTCGCCGTACGAAAGTACGGCTGCGCTCCTCCTGCCGACCTCGCGCCGCTCGCCACGCTCCATCCTCGATTTACCCAGGCTGGTTTCAACGCCAGCCTTTTGCGCTTTCAGAGCGCACTCAAAAATCGCCTCGCGGCAGACGGTTTTTGAGTGTCTTCTGACCCCGACTGCAGAAGACCCCTTGGTTCGGGTGGCGTGCAACGCGCCATCGTCCGCCATCGGCTGGTAGTGGCCAGCCGCCAAGCGGCGCGCAAGCGCTGAGACAAGTCGCGCAAGATCTCATGTCCGGAGCTCTCATGGCCCAATCGTCCACGTACAGTTATACCGAACGCAAGCGCATCCGAAAAAGTTTCGGCAGCCGCGACAGTGTTGTCGAGATCCCCTACCTGCTGCAGATGCAAAAGGACGCCTACACCGCGTTCCTGCAAGCTGGGGTTCCGCCGCAGAAGCGTTCGCTCGACGGGCTGCAAGCCGCGTTCAACTCCGCCTTCCCCATCGTCTCCCACAACGGTTTCGTGGAGATGAAGTTCCTCGAGTACAACCTGGCCAAGCCGGCCTTCGATGTGCGCGAGTGCCAGACCCGTGGCCTGACCTTCTCCTCGGCCGTCCGCGCCAAGGTGCAGCTGATCATCTATGACCGCGAGTCCTCGACGTCGCAGTCCAAGGTGGTCAAGGAAGTCAAGGAGCAAGAGGTCTACATGGGCGAAGTGCCGCTCATGACCGACAAGGGTTCCTTCATCATCAACGGCACCGAGCGTGTCATCGTCTCGCAGCTGCACCGTTCGCCTGGCGTGTTCTTCGAGCACGACAAGGGCAAGACGCACAGCTCGGGCAAGCTGCTGTTCTCGGCGCGGGTGATCCCCTACCGCGGCTCCTGGCTGGACTTCGAGTTCGACCCGAAGGACATGCTGTACTTCCGCGTCGACCGTCGCCGCAAGATGCCGGTGACGATCCTGCTCAAGGCGATCGGCCTGACGCCGGAGACCATCCTGGCGAACTTCTTCGTCAACGACAACTTCCGCCTGATGGACAGCGGCGCGCAGATGGAGCTCGTCTCCGATCGCCTGCGCGGCGAAGTCGCGCGATTCGACATCACCGACAAGTCGGGCAAGGTCGTCGTCGCCAAGGACAAGCGCGTGACCGCGCGCCACACCCGCGAACTGGAGCAGTCCGGCACCACGCACATCAGCGTGCCCGAAGACTTCCTGGTCGGTCGCGTCCTGGCCCGCAACATCGTCGACCCCGATTCGGGCGAGATCCTTGCCAAGGCCAATGACGAGCTGACCGAGGCGCTGCTCAAGAAGCTGCGCGCCGCCGGCGTGCTGGACATCCAGTGCATCTACACCAACGAGCTCGACCAGGGCCCGTACATCTCGCAGACGCTGCGCATCGACGAGACGGTCGACGAGTTCGCCGCCCGTGTCGCGATCTACCGCATGATGCGCCCCGGCGAGCCGCCGACCGAGGACGCGGTGCAGGCCCTGTTCCAGCGCCTGTTCTACAACCCGGACACGTACGACCTGTCGCGCGTGGGCCGCATGAAGTTCAACGCCCGTGTCGGTCGCGACGAGCCGACCGGCCCGATGGTGCTGACCAACGACGACATCCTGGCCGTCGTGAAGATCCTGGTCGACCTGCGCAACGGCAACGGCGAGGTGGATGACATCGATCACCTGGGCAATCGCCGCGTGCGCTGCGTCGGCGAGTTGGCCGAGAACCAGTACCGCACCGGCCTGGCTCGCATCGAGAAGGCCGTCAAGGAGCGCCTGGGCCAGGCCGAGCAAGAGCCGCTCATGCCGCATGACCTGATCAACAGCAAGCCGATTTCGGCGGCACTGAAGGAATTCTTCGGCGCTTCGCAGCTGTCCCAGTTCATGGACCAGACCAACCCGCTGTCGGAAATCACGCACAAGCGGCGCGTCTCGGCCCTCGGCCCGGGCGGCCTGACGCGCGAGCGCGCCGGCTTCGAAGTGCGCGACGTGCACGTGACGCACTACGGCCGCGTCTGCCCGATCGAGACGCCGGAAGGTCCGAACATCGGCCTGATCAATTCGCTGGCCCTGTATGCCCGCCTGAACGAGTTCGGCTTCATCGAGACGCCGTACCGCCGCGTGGCCGACGGCAAGGTGACCCACGACATCGACTACCTGTCCGCCATCGAGGAAGGCAAGTACGTCATCGCCCAGGCCAATGCGGCCCTGGACGGCGAAGGCCGCCTGACCGGCGACCTGGTGTCGGCGCGCGAGAAGGGCGAATCCATCCTGGTCAGCGCCGAGCGCATCCAGTACATGGACGTGTCGCCGGCGCAGATCGTGTCGGTGGCCGCGTCGCTGGTGCCGTTCCTCGAGCACGATGACGCCAACCGCGCACTGATGGGCGCCAACATGCAGCGCCAGGCGGTGCCGGTGCTGCGTCCCGAGAAGCCGCTGGTCGGCACCGGCATCGAGCGCGTCTCGGCCGTCGACTCTGGCACGGTGGTCACGGCCACCCGTGGCGGCGTGGTCGACTACGTCGACGCGACGCGCATCGTGGTGCGCGTGAACGACGCCGAGGCTCAGGCCGGCGAAGTGGGTGTGGACATCTACAACCTGATCAAGTATCAGCGTTCGAACCAGAACACCAACATCCACCAGCGTCCGATCGTCAAGCGCGGCGACAAGATCGCCAAGGGCGACGTGGTGGCCGACGGCGCCTCGACCGACCTGGGCGAGCTGGCGCTGGGCCAGAACATGCTGATCGCGTTCATGCCCTGGAACGGCTACAACTTCGAGGACTCGATCCTGATCAGCGAGCGCGTGGTTGCCGACGACCGCTACACCTCGATCCACATCGAGGAACTGGTGGTGATGGCCCGCGACACCAAGCTGGGCGCCGAGGAAATCACCCGCGACATCCCGAACCTGGCCGAGCAGCAGCTCAACCGCCTGGACGAATCCGGGATCATCTACGTCGGCGCCGAAGTGCAGCCGGGCGACGTGCTGGTGGGCAAGGTCACGCCGAAGGGCGAGACCACCCTGACGCCGGAAGAGAAGCTGCTGCGCGCCATCTTCGGCGAGAAGGCGTCCGACGTGAAGGACACCTCGCTGCGCGTGGACCAGGGCAGCTCCGGCACGGTCATCGACGTGCAGGTGTTCACCCGCGAGGGCATCCAGCGCGACAAGCGCGCCCAGCAGATCATCGACGACGAGCTCAAGCGCTTCCGCCTTGACCTGAACGACCAGCTGCGCATCGTCGAGGCCGACGCGTTCGACCGTATCGAGAAGCTGCTGGTGGGCAAGGCTGCCAACGGCGGGCCGAACAAGCTGGCCAAGGGCACGAAGCTGGACAAGGCCTACCTGGCCTCGATCGAGAAGTTCCACTGGTTCGACATCCGCCCGGCCGATGACGACATCGCCATGCAGCTGGAGTCGATCAAGAACTCGCTCGAGCAGACGCGCCACAGCTTCGACCTCGCCTTCGAGGAAAAGCGCAAGAAGCTCACGCAGGGCGACGAGCTGCCCGCGGGCGTGCTCAAGATGGTCAAGGTGTACCTGGCCGTCAAGCGCCGCCTGCAACCGGGTGACAAGATGGCCGGCCGCCACGGCAACAAGGGCGTGGTGTCCAAGATCGTTCCGGTCGAGGACATGCCCCACATGGCCGACGGCACGCCGTGCGACATCTGCCTGAATCCGCTGGGCGTGCCCTCCCGGATGAACGTGGGCCAGGTGCTGGAAGTCCACCTGGGCTGGGCTGCCAAGGGCATCGGCCACCGCATCGGCGACATGCTGCAGCGCGAGTCGCAGGTGGCCGAACTGCGCAAGTTCTTCGACGAGCTCTACAACAAGTCGGGGCGCAAGGAAGAGCTGGCCCAGTTCAGCGACACCGAGGTGGTCGAGATGGCGCGCAACCTCGCCACCGGCGTTCCGTTCGCGACGCCGGTGTTCGACGGTGCCTCCGAAGAGGAAATCCGCGCCATGCTCAAGCTGGCGTACCCGGACGACCTGGCCGCGCTCAAGGGCCTGACCGATACGCGTACCCAGGCCCACCTGTTCGACGGCCGCACCGGCGAGCAGTTCGAGCGTCCGGTGACCGTCGGCTACATGCACTTCCTGAAGCTGCACCACCTTGTCGACGACAAGATGCACGCGCGCTCGACCGGCCCGTACTCGCTGGTCACGCAGCAACCGCTGGGCGGCAAGGCCCAGTTCGGTGGCCAGCGCTTCGGTGAAATGGAAGTGTGGGCGCTGGAGGCCTACGGCGCGTCCTACGTGCTGCAGGAGATGCTGACGGTGAAGTCAGACGACGTTCAGGGTCGTACCAAGGTGTACGAGAACATCGTCAAGGGCGAGCACGCGATCGAGGCCGGCATGCCGGAGTCGTTCAACGTGCTGGTCAAGGAAATCCGTTCGCTGGGTCTCGACATCGAGCTGGAGCGCTCCTAAGGGCTTTGCGGGCCGGGCCGCGAATTGCAAGGCAGTTCGTGCTCCGGCCCCAACCGATCAGAAAAGGATAGAGTCAAATGAAATCGCTACTCGACCTGTTCAAGCAGTTCACCCCGGATGAGCATTTCGATGCCATCAAGATCGGCCTGGCTTCGCCCGAGAAGATCCGCTCGTGGTCCTTCGGCGAGGTGAAGAAGCCCGAGACCATCAACTACCGTACCTTCAAGCCCGAGCGCGACGGCCTGTTCTGCGCCAAGATCTTCGGGCCCATCAAGGACTACGAGTGCCTGTGCGGCAAGTACAAGCGCCTGAAGCACCGCGGCGTGATCTGCGAGAAGTGCGGCGTCGAAGTGACCCAGACCAAGGTGCGCCGCGAGCGCATGGGCCACATCGACCTGGCCGCCCCGTGCGCGCACATCTGGTTCCTCAAGAGCCTGCCGTCGCGCCTGGGCCTCGTGCTCGACATGACGCTGCGCGACATCGAGCGCGTGCTCTACTTCGAAGCCTACGTGGTGACCGACCCCGGCATGACCCCGCTGAAGAAGTTCGGCATCATGAGCGAGGACGACTACGACAACAAGCGCAAGGAATACGGCGATGAGTTCATCGCCAAGATGGGCGCCGAGGGCATCAAGGACCTGCTGCAGGGCATCGAGCTCGACATCGAGATCGAGCGGCTGCGCGGCGACCTGACCGGCTCCGAAGTCAAGGTCAAGAAGAACTCCAAGCGCCTGAAGGTGCTCGAGGCCTTCCGCAAGTCGGGCATCAAGCCGGAGTGGATGGTGCTGGACGTGCTGCCCGTGCTGCCGCCGGACCTGCGTCCGCTGGTGCCGCTCGACGGCGGCCGGTTCGCGACCTCCGACCTGAACGACCTGTACCGCCGCGTCATCAACCGCAACTCGCGCCTGCGCCGCCTGCTGGAACTCAAGGCTCCGGAGATCATCGCTCGCAACGAGAAGCGGATGCTGCAGGAGGCTGTCGACAGCCTGCTGGACAACGGCCGCCGCGGCAAGGCCATGACCGGCGCCAACAAGCGCGCGCTCAAGTCCCTGGCCGACATGATCAAGGGCAAGAGCGGCCGCTTCCGCCAGAACCTGCTGGGCAAGCGCGTCGACTATTCGGGCCGTTCGGTCATCGTGGTGGGCCCGACGCTCAAGCTGCACCAGTGCGGCCTGCCCAAGCTGATGGCGCTCGAGCTGTTCAAGCCCTTCATCTTCTCGCGCCTGGAGGCGATGGGTATCGCCACCACCATCAAGGCGGCGAAGAAGGAAGTCGAATCCGGCACGCCGGTGGTCTGGGACATCCTCGAGGAAGTGATCAAGGAACACCCGGTCCTGCTCAACCGCGCGCCGACGCTGCACCGCCTGGGCATCCAGGCGTTCGAGCCGATCCTGATCGAAGGCAAGGCGATCCAGCTGCACCCGCTGGTGTGCGCGGCGTTCAACGCCGACTTCGACGGCGACCAGATGGCCGTCCACGTGCCGCTGTCGGTGGAAGCCCAGATGGAGGCGCGCACGCTGATGCTCGCGTCCAACAACGTGCTGTTCCCGGCCTCGGGCGAACCGTCCATCGTGCCGTCGCAGGACGTGGTGCTGGGCCTGTACTACACCACCCGCGACCGTATCAACGGCAAGGGCGAGGGCCTGATGTTCTCCGACATCGGCGAAGTGCAGCGCGCCCTGGACGCCGGCGTGGTCGACCTGACCACCAAGGTGGCCGTGCGCATCACCGAGTGGAACAAGAACAAGGAGACGGGCGAGTTCGTCCCATCGACTTCGCTGGTCGACACCACCGTCGGCCGCGCACTCCTGTCCGAGATCCTGCCCAAGGGGCTGGCCTTCTCGAACATCAACAAGGCGCTCAAGAAGAAGGAAATCTCCAAGCTCATCAACGCCTCGTTCCGCAAGTGCGGCCTGAAGGAAACGGTGGTCTTCGCGGACAAGCTGCTGCAGAACGGCTTCCGCTTGGCGACCAAGGCCGGCATCTCGATCGCCATCGACGACATGCTGGTGCCTTCCGAGAAGCACGACATCATCGAGACGGCTTCGAAGGAAGTGAAGGAGATCGAGCAGCAGTACGTCTCGGGCCTGGTGACCGCCGGCGAGCGCTACAACAAGGTCGTCGACATCTGGGGCAAGGCGGGCGACGCCGTGTCCAAGGTGATGATGTCCAAGCTGTCGAAGCAGAAGGTGATCGACCGCAACGGCAAGGAAGTGGACCAGGAGTCGTTCAACTCCATCTACATGATGGCCGACTCCGGTGCCCGCGGCTCGGCCGCCCAGATCCGCCAGGTGGCCGGCATGCGCGGCCTGATGGCGAAGCCGGACGGCTCCATCATCGAGACGCCCATCACGGCCAACTTCCGTGAAGGCCTGAACGTGCTGGAGTACTTCATCTCCACCCACGGCGCCCGCAAGGGCCTGGCCGACACGGCACTGAAGACCGCGAACTCGGGCTACCTGACCCGCCGCCTGGTCGACGTGACGCAGGATCTGGTCGTGACCGAGCAGGATTGCGGAACCAGCAACGGCTCGACGATGCGCGCCATCGTCGAGGGCGGCGAGGTGATCGAGTCGCTGCGCGACCGTATCCTGGGCCGCAGCGCCGCTGACGACGTGCCGCATCCCGAGACCCGCGCCGTGCTGGTCAAGGCCGGCGACATGTTCGACGAGGACAACATCGAAGAGCTGGAGAACGCCGGCGTCGACGAGGTGCGCGTGCGCACCGCGCTGACCTGCGAGACCCGCTTCGGCATCTGCGCCAAGTGCTATGGCCGCGACCTCGGCCGCGGCGGCCTGATCAACATCGGCGAAGCGGTCGGCGTGATCGCTGCCCAGTCGATCGGCGAACCGGGCACGCAGCTGACGATGCGTACCTTCCACATCGGTGGCGCCGCTTCGCGTGCCGCCATCGCCTCGAGCGTGGAAGCCAAGAGCAACGGCGTGATCGGCTTCAACGCCACCATGCGCTACGTGACCAACTCCAAGGGCGAGCTGGTGGTGATCGCGCGCTCCGGCGAAGTGATCATCCACGACGAGCACGGCCGCGAGCGCGAGCGTCACAAGGTGCCCTACGGCGCGATCCTGTCGGTCAAGGCCGACCAGCAGATCAAGGCCGGCCTGATCCTGGCCACCTGGGATCCGCTGACCCGCCCGATCATCACGGAGTTCGCCGGTTCGGTGAAGTTCGAGAACGTCGAGGAAGGTCTCACCGTCGCCAAGCAGGTGGACGAGGTCACGGGCCTGTCCACGCTGGTGGTGATCGATCCCAAGCGCCGCGGCGCCGCCAAGGTGGTGCGTCCGCAGGTCAAGCTGGTCGACGCCTCGGGCGGCGAGGTGAAGATCCCCGGCACCGACCACTCGGTGACCATCGGCTTCCCGATCGGCGCCCTGATCCAGGTGCGTGACGGCCAGGACGTGGGCCCCGGCGAAGTGCTGGCCCGCATCCCAGTCGAAGGCCAGAAGACGCGCGACATCACCGGCGGTCTGCCGCGTGTGGCCGAGCTCTTCGAAGCCCGTTCGCCCAAGGACAAGGGCCTGCTGGCCGAAATGACCGGCACCGTGTCGTTCGGCAAGGAGACCAAGGGCAAGATCCGCCTGCAGATCACCGACCCCGAAGGCAAGGTCTGGGAAGACCTCGTGCCCAAGGAAAAGAACATCCTGGTGCACGAAGGCCAGGTGGTGAACAAGGGCGAAGTGGTGGTGGACGGCCCGGCCGACCCGCAGGACATCCTGCGCCTGCTGGGCTCGGAAGAGCTGGCGCGCTACATCGTCGACGAAGTGCAGGACGTGTACCGCCTGCAGGGCGTGAAGATCAACGACAAGCACATCGAGGTGATCGTTCGCCAGATGCTGCGCCGCGTCGTGGTCGAGAGCGCGGGCGATTCGAACTACATCGTGGGCGAACAGGTCGAGCGTTCGGAGATGTTCAACACCAACGACGCACTGCGCTCGGCTGGCAAGATCCCCGCGACGTACACCAACCTGCTGCTGGGCATCACCAAGGCCTCGCTGTCCACCGACAGCTTCATCAGCGCCGCGTCCTTCCAGGAGACCACGCGCGTGCTGACCGAAGCCGCCATCATGGGCAAGCGCGACGAGCTGCGCGGCCTGAAGGAAAACGTCATCGTCGGCCGCCTGATTCCGGCGGGCACCGGCATGGCGTACCACCAGGCACGCAAGGCCAAGGATGCGATGGACGAGGCCGAGCGCCGCGCCATCGCCGAGTCCGAGGCGGCCGAGCTGGATGCGGCGCTCGCCGCGACCGCCGAGGCCGAGGCCGACGCCGGTGGCGCCACCGCGGCTGCTGCCAGCGAAGGCACTGCGACCGAGTAAGGACGACGCGGCCCAGCGCCTTCGCGCGCCATGACCGTATGACCTGCCTTCCGGCTGGCCCGCAACGCCTCTCTGCCTCACGGCAGGGGGGCGTTTTTTTTCACCGTGCCTCTTCATGAACGGATTGACTCAACTCATTCCGGCGTCCTTCCACTGGTGGGTGGTGGGCGCCGTCCTGGTGTTCTGGTTCGTCGGTGCGTACAACCGCCTGGTGCGGATGCGCTCGGCGGCGCAGGCGGCATACACCGCGTTGGACTCGGCCTTGAACAGGCAGATCGACTACGTCAAGGCGCGGGTCGGCCAGGCGCGCGATGGCGCGGCCGAAGGCCGGTCCGGCGGCGGTGATGCGCCGCCGGCCGGCAGCCTCAACGCAGTGCCCGAAGGCGCCGGCGGCGCGGCCCTGGACCTGGACGCCGCCAACTCGCTCTGGGCTGCCGCCGCGCAGACTTCCGCGATGATGGGCGTGGCCCGGCTCAAGCCGCTGGACCCCGTCAGCATCGCGGCGCTGGGCACCGCGCTCGATGTGCTGCTGCAAGCCTGGGAGCGCCTTTTTCCGGGCGAGGCAGTCCGGTTCGACGCCGAGGGCTCGCTGTCGCGGCCGGCGCCGCTGGGTGGCGCGGCGCTTGCATCGGTGGACGCGGCGGGCGCCGAGTCGAGCGGCCTGCCATCGTCCCTGGCCTGGCCGGAGCCGTCCGCGGCGACGGAGATCACGCGGGGCCAGTTCAACCTCCTTGTGCTTCAGTACAACCGGGCGATCGGCCAGTTTCCAGCCGTGCTCGTCGCCTGGGCGTTCCGCCTGCAGCGGGCCGCGCCCCTGCTGTAGACGCCGCGGGCCTCAGCCGCCCCAGCGCAGGGCTTACTATCGCCTGAATCTTGCCGTCCAATTCTTCACTTCCCCCGATGCCTGAACCCGCTGCGCCGCCAGGGCAGCCCGCCCTGTGGCGCCAGCTGCAGGCATGCGCCGCGGCCATTGCGGCGATTCGTGCCGGCCAGTCCGGCACTGCGGCGTTCGACGCGGTCGAGCCGGGCCTGCGCCCCGGCGTGCAGGCCTTGGGTTTCCAGGTCCTGCGCTCGCTGGGCCGGGCCGAGGCCTTGCGGCGCCACCTGGCGCGCCGCACGCCGCCTCCGGCTGCCGATGCGCTGCTCTGCACCGCCCTGGCGCTCGCCTGGCGGCGCGACGTGGCCCCCTTCGAGCCGTTCACGCTGGTCGACCAGGCTGTCGAGGCGGCCAAGCGCCATGCCGGCACGCGCGCGCAGGCCAGCTTCATCAACGCCTGCCTGCGGCGCTTCCTGCGCGAGCACGACGAACTCGTGGCCGCGACCGACAGCGAGCCGGTTGCCCACTGGAACCATCCGCGCTGGTGGATCGAACGGCTCAAGCATGATCATCCGCACGACTGGCAACAGGTGCTGCGGGCCGACAACACGCAGGCACCCATGACGCTGCGGGTGAACCTTCGGCGCATCGGTGTCGGTCCCTACCGCGAAGCGCTTCAGCACGAGGCTGGCCTGGCAGCCCAGCCGGTCGCCGGCAGCGGACTGCAGTTGGCCCGGGCGCGTCCGGTTCGGCAGTTGCCCGGCTTCGCCGAGGGCGAGTTCTCCGTGCAGGATGCCGCAGCCCAACTCGCCGCCCCCTTGCTGCTG
This sequence comes from Variovorax sp., assembly GCF_035634955.1. GTDB lineage: Bacteria > Pseudomonadota > Gammaproteobacteria > Burkholderiales > Burkholderiaceae_C > Variovorax. The sequence continues at coordinate 15,253 of NZ_DASQBZ010000018.1, forward strand.
GACGGGCTGGCCTGGCCAGCCGGGGCGCCGCTGCGCGTTCTGGACGCCTGCGCCGCGCCAGGAGGCAAGACCGCCCACCTGCTGGAACATGCGCAGGACCGGCCGATCGAGGTGACGGCGCTGGAGGTGGATGCCGGGCGAAGCCAGCGCATCGGCGAAACCCTCGAGCGCCTGGGCCTGGTCGGCCAGGCCCGCATCGTGGTGGCCGACGCCGGGCGCCCGAACCAATGGTGGGACGGCCGACCCTTCGATGCCATATTGCTCGACGCGCCATGCACCGCCTCCGGCATCGTGCGGCGCCATCCCGACGTGCGCTGGCTGCGCCGCGAGACCGATGTCGAGCAGTTGGCGGTCCAGCAGGCCACCCTGCTGGCTGCTCTGTGGCCCCTGGTCCGGCCGGGCGGGCGGCTGCTCTATTGCACCTGTTCGGTATTCCGCGCGGAGGGTGTGCACCAGATTGATGCGTTCCTTGCGCACAACACCGACGGCCGATTGATGCCTTCGCCAGGGCATTTGCTGCCCCAAAGCGGGCGGAATGGGGGTGGCCTCCCGGAAAATCCCTTGGGTGACCACGACGGCTTCTTCTACGCCCTGCTCGAGAAACGCCCCGCCTGAAGCTCGCCGCCCGGCTCGTTTCGGGGGGATCCTCGTGGTTCTCGCCCTGTGCCTGTCGCTTCTGACGCTGTCGACGGGCGTGCGGGCCGACGACGCCAACACCGAACTGACCCAGTTGCGGCTGGTGCGCATCGACGACGGCGTCTACCTGAGCGCGGCCGTCCAGTTCGATCTGCCCGAACTCGTGGGCGAGGTCCTGGAAAAAGGGATCGCCGTCTATTTCGTCGCCGAAGCCGAGGTCTACCGGGAACGCTGGTACTGGTGGGACACAAAGGTTGCCTCTGCAGCGCGACACATGCGGCTGGCCTATCAGCCGCTGACCCGGCGCTGGCGGCTCAACGTTTCGCCGGTGCCCATCAGCAATGCCGGCTTCGGCGCCTCGGTGGCCCAGAACTTCGATTCGCTGCAGGAGGCGCTGGAGGCGATCAAGCGCATCGGCCGGCTCCGGCTGGCCGACGCCGCCGCCATCGGCGACGATCCCGAGCACGCGGTGGTGTTTCGCTTCCGGCTCGATACTTCGCAGTTGCCCCGGCCGTTCCAGATCGGCGCCGTCGGCCAGTCCGACTGGAACATCTCGGTCGAACGCAGCGTGAAGCTTCCCATGGAGAAAGGCCCGTGAGCGACAAGTCCGTCCGGCCTCCGGCCTCGCCCGAGGCACGCCGGGCGCGTGCCCGGCGCTGGACGCTGGGCGTGGTCGCCGCGCTGGTCACGGCCATCGGCCTGGTGCTGATGTTCCTGCTGGCCCAGGCCACCAACAACCGCACCTTGTACGAGCGCAATTACGCGCGCCTGTTCGGCATCAACGTGGTGGTGGCCGTGCTGCTGGCACTGGTGCTCGCATGGGTGGCGTTCCGGCTCGTCAAGCGCCTGCGCCAGGGCAAGTTCGGCAGCCGCCTGCTGATCAGGCTGGCTGCCATCTTCGCGCTGGTCGGCGTGGTGCCGGGCTTGCTGATCTACGTCGTGTCCTATCAGTTCGTCTCCCGCTCCATCGAGAGCTGGTTCGACGTCAAGGTCGAGGGCGCGCTGGACGCCGGCCTCAACCTCGGCCGGGCCACGCTGGACTCGCTGTCGCAGGACATGTCCAACAAGGCGAGGGCCGGCGGCGCCCTGCTGTCCGACGTGCCCGATACCGCGGCGGGCTTGGCGCTCGAGCGGGTACGCGAGCAGTTCGGCGCCACGGACGCCCTGCTGTGGACCGCGAACGGCCAACTGATCGCCGGTGCCGGTGCCTCGCGCTTCCAGATCAACCCCGAGCGCCCGCCGGCGCAGATGCAGCGGCAGGCCCGCGCCAACGGGGCCGTCGCGCAGATCGAAGGCCTGGACGACACGCCCACCGTCGCTGGCACGCCCCCGACGGCGACCGTGCGTGCGCTTGCGCTGGTGCGTCGGCCGGGCTTCGAGCTGGGCGCTGAAACGCGCTTTCTCGAGCTGACCGTTCCCTTGCCAACGGCCGTCGTCGCCAATGCGCTGGCGGTGCAGGAGGCGAACCGCGAATACCAGGAGCGGGCGCTGGCGCGTGGCGGACTGCTGCGCATGTACATCGGCACCCTCACCCTGAGCCTGTTCCTGGCCGTGTTCGGTGCCGTGCTGCTGGCGGTGCTGTTCGGCAACCAGCTGGCGCGGCCTCTGCTGGTGCTGGCCGATGGCGTGCGCCAGGTGGCCGGCGGCGATCTGCGTCCCACCACCGTGCTGCCCGGCAAGGACGAACTCGGCGGCCTGACCCGCTCCTTCGCGCTCATGACCCAGCAACTGGCTGACGCGCGCGGCGCCGTCGAGAAAACCCTGGGCGAACTCGACGCCGCGCGCGCCAACCTCCAGACCATCCTGGACAACCTGACGTCGGGCGTGATCGTGCTGGCGGTCGATGGCACGGTGCTGTCGACCAATCCCGGCGCTACGCGCGTGCTGCGCATGCCGCTTGCCGCCTACGAAGGCCGCAACCTGGCGGAAGTGCCGGGCCTCGAGGAATTCGGCCGGGACGTGCACCAGCAGTTCGAGGAGTTCGAGGTGGAGCGGTCGCAGCATGGCCTGGACCATTGGCAGCATGCGTTCGAGCTGCATTCGGGCGGCATGGCCGACGACACCGTCAACCTGGTGGCGCGCGGCGCCGAGCTGCCGGGGCCGGCGCGCCTGCTGGTGTTCGACGACATCTCCGAGATCGTCTCGGCGCAGCGGGCCCAGGCCTGGGGCGAGGTGGCCCGGCGCCTGGCGCACGAGATCAAGAACCCGCTGACGCCGATCCAGCTGTCTGCCGAGCGGCTGGAGCTCAAGCTTGCCGGCAAGCTCCAGGGCAGCGCCGAGCAGGCGATACTGGCCAAATCGGTCAAGACCATCGTCGACCAGGTGGATGCGATGAAGCGGCTGGTCAACGAGTTCCGCGACTATGCCCGCCTGCCGGCCGCCGACCTGAAGGCGGTGGACCTGAACGCACTCGTCTTGGACATCCTGCACCTGTATGAAAGCGACAGCAACCACGACCGGGTGCAGGCAGAGCTGGATCCGCGTTGCCGCTCGATCCGCGGCGACGCCCAGCAACTGCGCCAGGTGATCCACAACCTGCTGCAGAACGCGCTCGACGCCACCGAGGCCGCGCAGGCCGCCCGTCACCAGGCCGAGGGCGACGCGCCCCCCGTCCCGCCGGTGGTGGTGCGGACCCGGTTGAGCGAATCGGGCGAGCGCGTGCGCATGACCGTGCAGGACTCTGGCACCGGATTTGCTGAGAACATCCTCAAGCGCGCCTTCGAGCCGTACGTCACCACCAAGGCCAAGGGCACGGGGCTCGGCCTGGCGGTGGTCAAGAAAATAGCTGACGAACACGGGGCCCGTATCGAACTTTCCAATCGCGTTCAGGACGGGGCTGTGGTAGGGGCCCAAGTCTCGCTATCATTCGCGCTGTCGCCGGAACGGCCCGCCGTTGCTGCGGCGCCGCATTCTTCTCAAGAACATCCCGTCATCTGAGCATCGCCGCAACAAGCATTCATGGCAAATATTCTCGTGGTCGATGATGAGTTGGGCATTCGCGACCTGCTCTTCGAAATCCTCAATGACGAAGGCCACAACGTCGAACTGGCCGAAAACGCCGCCGAGGCGCGGGCCGCGCGCCAGCGTGCCCGGCCCGACCTGGTGCTGCTGGACATCTGGATGCCCGACACCGATGGCGTCACGCTGCTCAAGGAGTGGTCCACTGCCAACCTGCTGAGCATGCCGGTCATCATGATGAGCGGCCACGCCACCATCGACACCGCCGTCGAGGCCACGCGCATCGGCGCGTTTGCGTTCCTGGAAAAGCCGATCACCCTGCAGAAGCTGCTCAAGGCCGTGGAGCAGGGGTTGGCCCGCGAAAGCGCCCGCCGCGCCGCCGCCGCCGTCGTGCCGCCCGCGAGCCCGTACGCCACGGTCGTCACCACCACCGGCGAGAGTGCGCTGCTGCCGTCGGCGGCATTGGCGCCGCTGCCCGACCCCGGTCCGCAATCGACCCAGAGCTTCGACCTCGACCGCCCGCTGCGCGACGCGCGCGACGGCTTCGAGAAGGCCTACTTCGAGTTTCACCTGGCGATGGAGAACGGCTCCATGACCCGCGTGGCCGAGAAGACCGGCCTGGAGCGCACCCACCTGTACAGAAAGTTGAAGCAGCTGGGCGTCGACCTGTCGAGAGGCCGCAGAAGCACTGTATAATCGCAGGCTCGACGCAAATATGCGTTGAGCCCAAAAGGCCCGGTAGCTCAGTTGGTAGAGCAGCGGATTGAAAATCCGCGTGTCGGTGGTTCGATTCCGCCCCAGGCCACCAGATTCAAACCTTGAGCAATCAAGGACTTAGACGGCCTCCTCGAGAGGCCGTTTTCGTTTCCGATCCGGAATGCGTCGCCAAGACGGCCGGTGAGGTCGGTGTCTGGAAATCGTCGGCGCAACGCTGACGCAACGGCCGCGCGCGGTCCCGGCGCCATGCTGCGTATCATCGAAGCCGACCAACGATCCACGATCAAGAGTGACGATGAATCCGCTGCACGATACCGGCTACACCCCCGACGCATTCGAGGTCCGCATCTCCGAGTTGCTGGTGGCAACCCCGGAACAGGGCGACGCGCTGATCAGCGGCGCTGTGCCGCAGGTGCTGCGCCAGTTGCGCGAGCACCTGAAGATGGACGTGATCTTCGTGTCCGAGTTCTGCGACGGTCGGCGCGTGTTCCGCCGCGTCGATACCGCCGCCGATGCGCGCGTGATCAACGAAGGCGAGTCCGCTCCGCTGGAGCAGAGCTTCTGCCAGCGCGTGGTCGACGGGCGCCTGCCTGAGCTCGTGCACGATGTCGCCGCGCTGCCCACCGCGGGCGAACTGCCCGCCACGCCGTTTCCCGTGGGCGCGCACCTGAGTACGCCGGTCGTGCTGAACGACGGCCGCATCTACGGCACCTTGTGCTGCTTCAGTTTTGCGCCCAACCCGACGCTGAGGGAGCGCGATCTTCACAAGCTGCGCATGTCCGCGCGGCTCACGGCCAAGCGCATCGACGACCAGCGGGCGCGCGATGCCGAGCGTGTCATGGCCAACTGGTCGATCGACGACGGCGCGCCGCAGCGCCGGCGGTAGAAGCGCCCGGCCGGTGCCGGTCCGTCGCGGCGCCGGCTGCGGGTTGGTGGGCGTGCCTACCAATGCCCAAGCACCTTCCACCACAGCAACCCGACCGTCGCGAATACCAGCAGTTCCAGCACGGCCATCACGAAGCCGACCGACCACCACTTGCCCATGCTCACGTAGCCGCTGCCGAAGATGATCGGCGACGTGCCGGTGGCATAGTGGGTCAGCGTCATCATGATCGCCGAGCCCGCGGCCATCATCAGCAGGAATGGCGTCAGGTAGTCGGGCGGCACCATCGCAGCGCCCACGGTCAGAAACGCCAGCATCATCGCGCTGATGTGTGCGGTGGTGCTGGCGAAGAAGTAGTGCGAGAACACGAAGACCAGCACCAGCACCCCGGCCGCATAGGGCCAGGCCATGCCGCTGGCCTGGATGGTCGATTGCAGGCCCCCGGAGAACCAGGCGATCACGCCGGCCTTGTTGAGCTCGCCGGCCAGCATGACCAGCGAGCCGAACCAGATCAGCGTGTCCCAGGCGCTTTTTTCCGAGAGCACGTCGTCCCAGTCGAGGGTGCCGGTGATCAGCAGCACGAACAGACCGAGCATGGCCACCACGGTGGCATCGAGCCTGAATGCCGGGCCGAAGAGCATGGCAGGTACGTCGGCCCACAGCAGGAGCAGCATCGCGAAGGTGCCGATCATGACGCGCTCCTTCGGTTGCAGCGACCCCATCGCCGCCAGCTCGCTGCGCGCGAACTGAACCGCGTCCGGCGTCTTCTTGAGCTGCGGCGGCGACAGCAGGTAGATCACCAGCGGCATCAGCAGCATGCACACCAACCCGGGCAGCAGCATGGCCAGCGCCCAGGTGCCCCAGCTCAGGTGGAAGCCCTGGTGCGTCACCTTGGCCACGTAGTCCACCACCAGCGGGTTGGGTGCCGTGGCCGTGACGAACATGGCTGAGGTGATGGGGTTGGCGTGGTAGTTGACCAGCGCCAGGTACGTGCCAACCTTTGCCTCGGTCTTCTGCTCGGGATCGGAGCCGAAGGCACTTGCGATCGATCGCATGATGGGGTGCACGATGCCGCCGCCGCGCGCCGTGTTGCTGGGCGTGAACGGTGCCAGCACCAGTTCGCACGCCGCCAGGCCGTAGCCGATGCCGATGGTGCGGCGCCCCAGCAGGGCGATGAAGCTCAGGCCGATGCGCTGGCCGAGCCCCGTCTTCTTGAGGCCGCGCGAGATCATCACCGACACCACGATGAGCCAGATGAGCGGATTCGCGTAGCTGGCCAGCGCGTCGGCGATGGCCTGCCTGGACGAATCGGCCGTGACCTGCGAGAGCGCGACGATCATCACGGCCATCAACGCCATCACGCCGATCGGCATGACCTTGAGGATGATGGCCACGATGGTGGTCAGGAATATCGCCACCAGCCCCCAGGCCTTCGGCGTCAGGCCGTCGGGCGTGGGCACGAGCAGGAGCCCTGCGAGCACCAGCGTGGTGATGATCGCGGGCACGATGCGAAAGGGCACCGCGCGCTTGAAGTACTTCGCAGCGTCGATCAGTCGTTGCAGCATGGCAAAGCACCTCCGTTTGGCGGGTCTCGGTCCGGGCGGGCGATTCGTGCGCCGGCGGATTCTCGCACCCGGCCGGATCCGCCGTGTCCCGCGCCGGGCCGCTTCACGCCCGCTTGGAACCATGCCAGACTGCGCCCGGACGCCTGGAGTCGAATCGACAGCCAATGCCTGCCTGAACAAGGAGCCAGCCCATGATCTCGTCCGATACGCAGCGGGTCCCGCGTCTGAATCGACTTCGAGACCTCTGGGCCGAGGGAGGCTGCGCCTACGGCGTCATCGCCACGATACCGTCCGTGCAGACGGTGCAGGTCCTGGCGCGCTCCGGGCTCGACTTCATGATCATCGACATGGAGCACGGGCCGATCGACCCGCTCAGCGCCCACGCGATGATCGCGGCAACTGGTGGAACGCCCTTGGTGCCCCTGGTGCGGGTGAGCGGCAAGGAGCCTTGGCATGCAAAGATACCGCTGGACATCGGGGCGATGGGCGTGTGCTTTCCAATGACGAGTGAACGTGCTGATGCAGAGGCGGTCGTCAGGGCGGTGCGCTATCCACCGGCCGGCGAGCGCTACTGGGGACCGTTCTTCGCGCCCTTGCGATGGGGCGTCACCATGCGCGACTACCTCGACCGCGCGGATGAAGAGGTGCTCGCCGTCGGCGTCCTCGAGTCCGTCGATGCGCTCGGCACTGCCGGCGAGGTTGCGGCCACCCCCGGCCTCGACATGGTGTGCATTGGTCCCGGCGACCTGGCCACGAGCATGGGCCTGCGCGGCCAGAGCGACCACCCCGACGTACAGGCGGCCATCGCGAGTTTCGAGACCGCGGTCCGCGGCAGCCAGGTCGTGCTCGGCGGCGTCGCGCTGAACGCGCAGCAAGGTCGCGCCATGCGCGAGCGCGGCTACCGCGCCTTGGTGATCGGTTTCGACTGGTCGCTGCTGCAACGCGGCATCAACGCGGCCATGGAAGGCATGTCGAACTAGCGCCGTCAGCCATCACCGCAAGCGCCGCCGCCGAATGGCCTCGGCCTTCCTCCGGCCGCCCGTTGGTTCAAAATGCCCGGTCATCCCGACGCGCGGCCGATCGGCCGCGATGCGGCGGGCACCCCGCATCCGTGCATGCAGCGGATGCCATTCATTTCTCAGGAGCACGACACATGGCATTCACCTTGCGCAGCCCCAGCTTCAATGAGCAGGACAGCCTGCCGCGCCAGTTCGTCCACCAGGCCATGGGCGCTGGTGGCGACAACATCTCGCCGGAACTGGTGTGGGAAGGCGCACCCGAAGGCACCAAGAGCTTCGCGCTCACCATGTACGACCCGGACGCGCCAACCGGCTCGGGATGGTGGCACTGGGTGGTGTACGACATCCCGGCCGATGCGACCGGCCTTGCGCAAGGCGCCGGCGCGGCCGGTGGCGCGTCTCTGCCCAAGGGCGCCCGCCTGGGCCGGACCGATTTCGGCACTGCCGAATACGGCGGCGCCGCTCCGCCGCCCGGCCACGGCCCGCACCGCTACATCTTCACCTTGTACGCGCTCAACACCGACAAGCTGGACGTGCCGGCCGACGCCACGGCGGCCTACGTCGGCTTCAACATCCACTTTGCCAAGATCGGCGAGGCCAGGCTCACCGCCGTCTACCAGCGCTGAGCAGCCAGGCGCCGCCTCCGGCTGCTACAGCCCGGGGGCGACGTACAGCGCATCGGGCGGCGTCGGCAGTTCCATCGTGGATTCGCCGACGTGGTCGAAATGCACCAGCCGCCCGTTGAAATGCGCCGACGGCATGTTGGTCCAGACGTGGTAGCGATAGCCGCCCGCAACGCGCTCGACCCGCAGGATGTTGAACACGGGCGGCACCACCACGCGCAGCGTGACGCGCACCGACGCACTGTCGGTCCCTACAGAGGATCCGGCAATGCATGGCAACACCAGCAGCAAGGGCGCTGCCACCGCGGCACACGCACTGCGGCCGCTCAACCCGTTCCGATTCAACATGACATTCCATCTGCCAAGGGTCTGGCGTTGTGGATATCGGCACAAAGATCGAAAACTTGAGCGGGCCGGCGTTTGGCGCCGAACAGGCCGGGTGTCTGCACGCGCCAAAGGTCGCGATGCCCGGGTCGATGCAACCATCTTCTCAGTCTGTGCGGCTGAATTCCATTCTCATATTAGTAACAAAGTGCGCGGATTTGCGCAGAAGGCGGCAAGAACATCCGAGTACAGGGGTGAAGCATCCGCTGCGCCGCAAGTGACTGCTTTAATAAGAGGGTGACATCGAGGTTTCTCGATGTTTCGTGAAGGCCTTGCGCGCATCCACCGTCTCGGGTGGGCGTCAGTGCAAGCGCCAAGGAAAGGGAGCAGTCAGAACAATGAAGCCCGCGGTCAAGGGGCGGTGGCGGTGTGCCTGCGCCATCGCCGTATTGCTCGGTGCACCGGCCGCTGCCGGCGCCACATCGGCCGACGTCCTGGTCGTCTATTCCCAGAACCGCCTCTTGCCGGCGAGCGTGCAGTTCGACCGCGGATTGAACCCGCCGGCAGAACGCTGGCGGCCGAACGCCAGGCTGCGCTTCTTTACCGAGTTTCTGGACCATCCGGATTTCACCGGCCTGGCGTACGAGACGCGCACGGCCCGGTACCTCGGCCAGAAGTACGCGGCGCGCAAACCCCGCCTGATCGTGGCCGTGGGCTACGTCGCGCTGACGTTCCTGCTGCGGTTTCGCCAGCAGATGTTCCCCGGCGTCCGCATCGTCCACGCAGGCGTGGACCGCGACTTCCTGAATGCGGCCGTGGGGCTGCGCGCCGGGCTGACCGGGATACCGGTGGACTACGACGTCGCCGGAACGATCGAGCTGGCACGCCGCCTTCATCCGAACGCTCGCCGTCTGGTCGTCGTCACCGGCGCGGCGCCGTGGGCCGAGGACCGCCTGGCCGACGTGCGCGACGCGCTGGCGCAGAGCAAGCCCGGTCTGCAGGTGCAGTACTGGTCGCACCTGAGCACCGACGTGTTGTTGCGGCGCCTGCGTACGCTCGACGCCGGCACCATCGTCTACACGCCCGGCTACTTTCGCGACGGGGCCGGCCAGAGCTACGCGCCACGGGAATCGGTGCGGCTCATGGCGGCCAACTCCGCAGCGCCGATCTATACGGTCGTTCCCAGCCACATCGGCTCAGGCGTGGTCGGGGGGCGGATGAGCACGTTCATCGACATGGGCCGCGCCACGAGGATGCTGATCGACGACATTCTCGAAGGAAGCGATGCTTTTCCCGCCGCGGCGTTGCCTGCGCTGCCCGCGTCGGCGCAACTCGACTGGCGGCAGTTGCGCAAATGGGATGTGTCCATGGATCGGGTGCCACCCGATGCGCTCTTGCGCTACCGCACGCCCACGTTCTGGGAGCTCTATCGTTCCCAGGCCTTGATGGGCGCGCCCGTCGTGCTCGGCCAGGCCGGCTTGATCGTCGCGCTGTTGTTCGAACGCCGCCGGCACCAGCGCACGGCGAACGCCTTGGCGGCCAGCCAGGAGCGCATGCGCGTCGCGGCCAAGGCGGCACGCCTGTCCATGTTCATCTGGGACATGGCCGGCACGTCGCCGGGCCACGCCGGCTGGCGCAATCCCGCGCCGCCGGGGCGCGGCGAGGCGAGGGGTTTCGACGCGGTGATCGAACAGGCGCACCCCGGCGACCGGGAGCGCTTGCGCGTCGCGGCCCAGCGCACCCTGGAGCACGGCGAGGACCTGGACACCGAATTCAGGACCGTAGCGGACGACGGCGGCGTTCGCTGGTTCGCCGCGCGGGGCCACCTCGGCCGGGGCGACCAGCTCACCGGCGTGGTGATGGACATCAGCGAACGCAAGGCCGCCGAACTGCAGGCCGCACAGGACCGCGCGGCCCTCGCGCACCTCGCGCGCGTCTCGACCATGAGCCAGCTGTCCGCCGCGATCGCGCACCAGATCAACCAACCCCTGACATCCATCCTCTCGAACGCCGAGGTCGCGCAGAAGATGCTGGGCCGTGCGGTTCCGCCTGTCGATGCGCTGCAGGAGATCCTTGGCGACGTGATCGCCGAGCAAGGCCGGGCGGTGGGCATCATCCGCCAACTCACGGCCCTGTACCGGCGGGGTCCGGCCGAACGCGCCAGCTTCCAGATGAACGGCCTGGTGCGCGAGACGCTCGAGCTGGTACACGCCGAGGTGGCCGGCCGTCAGGTGTCGACACGCCTGGCGCTCGGCGTCGCCATGTCGCCCGTCGAAGGCAGTCGCATACAGCTGCAGCAGGTGCTGCTCAACCTCGTCATGAACGCCATGGACGCCATGGCGGAAATTCCCGCGCCCGATCGCATCCTTGAAATTCGCACGTCGCAGGCGGGTGCGCAAATCGAAGTCAGCGTCTGCGACCGCGGCAAGGGGATGGGGCCGGAGGCGCTCGAACGCGTCTTCGCCCCGTTCTGGACCACCAAGCCCAACGGCGTCGGCGTGGGGCTGGCAATCAGCCGCGCCGTCGTCGAGGCGCACGGCGGCACGCTCGTCGCCGGCAACCGTCTGGACGGCGGGGCCTCGTTTCGCATTTCCCTTCCGCTACCGGCGACCAACCCATGCAAGTGAACACCGCAAATCCCGTCGTGTTTCTCGTCGACGACGACCCAGCCGTTCGAAGTGCGCTGTCGCGCGTGCTGCGCGAAGAAGGCTTCGACGTGCACGCCTACCCGTCCGCCGAAGCCTTCCTCGAGCGCCCGGATCCATCGTCGTACGGCTGCATCGTGCTGGACGTTTCCATGCCCGGTCTCGACGGCCTGGCTTTGCAGCAGCAACTGTCGAGCACCGGCGTGACGCTGCCGATCGTGTTCCTCAGCGGGCATGCCGACATTCCGATGACCGTCAGCGCCATCAAGGGCGGCGCGGCGGACTTCCTCACCAAGCCGGTCGGCAGCGCGCAGCTGGTCGAGGCCGTGCGCGATGCGATGGTCACCTGCGAATTCGCGCAACGCGAATACGAGGCGTTGACCGAACTCCTACGGCGCTTCGGCACGTTGACGCCGCGGGAGCGCGAGGTCCTCGACGCGCTCGTCGAAGGCAAGCTCAACAAGCAGATTGCGGCCGATCTGGGCGTGGTCGAACAGACCGTCAAGTTCCATCGTGCGCGTGTGATGGAGCGGATGCAGGCACGCACGGTGGCCGAACTCATGCACATGGCGGCAAGGCTCGGCACGACCCGCATGTCGCGTCATCGTCCTGAACAGAGGCTGCAACCACCCTTAAACCAAGGTCTAGTTTGCGCAGCGACCATTGGCAGCAACAATTAATTCATGGCGTGACATAAAGCACGGACGGGCTTCGAGCGGGCGGTGTCTGTGCTGAAAGCGCACGTGTGGATCTGGGATCGCCGCCGGCTCGCCGGCGCGTGATCTTCGTTGTGAAAGCTGTCGAAAAAGGGAGGCAAAGAATGAACATCGCTCTTGAAGCCGAGGCTGGCGACGCGTTGGCCGAACTCAACGGCCCCGACGAGAACATCCATCTCCAGGTCTGCCTGGCGGAGACAGAGTTGCGCGTGCGGCAACTGGTGCTCTGGGCGATCAAGGAAGCCGGCCACGACGTGGTGCTCGCCAAGGAGGCGCGTGACCTCGTGCGCTACCAGCGCCAGGGCATCGAGCCGAACGTGCTGGTCGGTTCATCGGCATTCATGCAGGCCACGGCGCGGGCGGGCGTACAAGGTGCCGCCGGGCCGGCGCTGCTGCTCGCCCGTACCCGCGACACGTCCTTCCTTCCCGCGTTCATGCGGCGCAATCCGGCCAACGACATCGTGGTGCTGCCCCAGTCCGACGATGCATTGCGGATGTGCGTCGCCGATTTCCTGCGGCGCCAGCAGCAGCACCGGCCACTTCGTTCATCGATCCGCGGGGACTACCTGTTCATGCCGCAGGTGTCGCAGGTGCATTTCGCGGGCCGGCTGGTCGTGCTGTCGCGCAGCAAGTTCGCGCTGGCGCAGGCGCTGTTTCTCAACCCCGACATGCCCATGTCCAGGGCGACGCTCTACAAGTTGGCATGGGGCGGAAAGCGCCGCGAAGTATCGCGGCTGATCGATTCGAATGTTTCACTGCTGGCGCATCTGCTGGAACTCGATGGGCGCCACGGCTACCTGATCAGGCACCACTTGCCGGACGCGTACTGCCTGGCCAGCACGCCGGAGCGCGTCGCGTCGCGTCAGCCTGGCAGGACCTCGGCGCGGGCGATGACCGTGCATTGATTTTTGAGCACCGGCCAGTCTCGGAGTGGCGTCAAGAGACGCCAGGGAGGCCCGGGCGGCCGGTGCTCGCCTTCTCGTGCAGGCCGCGGCTCGCGGCGCTCAGGGAACGCTTGCGGTGAAGCGGACCTGGCCGCTGTAGTTGCCGGCCAGCGGCATCTGCGCACCGGTGGGCGCATAGGTGAACGTCCAGGTGGCATTGCGCACCGTCACCCGATTGCCGAATGCCGTGCCCGCGACGTTGACCGAGGCGCCGTTGCCGGAGTCCGCCAGCGGCGGCGCCGGCAGGCCGCTGTCGCTGCTGCTGATGCCGATCCGCGACATCGGGATGGTGGCGCTGCCGCTGGCCAGCGGCGTGACCGTGGTCGCCCGCAGCGAAACGGTGCCGCCGTTGCTGCGCACCTCCACCGGCAGCGCGTTGCCGCTGGCCGAGACGGTGAAGGTGGGCGCTGCGCCGCTCCAGGCGCCGGTGCGGTTGTTGCCGTTGCTCGGCGCCGGGCCGCCCGGAACCGCCGGCGCCAGCGTGTAGGCCACGGTGGGAACGTCGCTGCCTTCGCCGCCCAGCTTCAGGTAGACGAACTTGTCGATGTTGATGGCAAAGCGCAGCGATGCGCTGGCCGGGCTGCCCAGCCCGTTGCTGTCGCCGGTGTCGGCCCGTCCCTTGCCGGGCGCCGCCGCCATCGCAATCGCGAGCGCGATCGGCAGCGCCAGCGCGACGCCATGCAGCCGCGCGCGTAATGGCGCGGGCCGCGGGCATGGGCGGGTGCGGACCGGCATCGCGTGGGTCAGCGCAGTTCGGCCTCGACCTTGAAGCCGCCCTTGTCCCAATCGATCACGCCCTTGAGCTTGATCGGGTACACCGGCTGCACGGTCTTGCCCGCCTCGCCACGCGCCAGCAGCGCGATGTCGCGGGTCTGGCCGGGCATGACGGGCGTGCCTTCGGGCGCCATCTCGAACTCGGTGCCGCGGGCGTCGATGGCCTGCAGGCTGCCGTCCAGCCGTCCGTGCGCATCGCCGGCGTTGCTGACCGTGACCACCGGCGTGCGCTTGCCGCCGACATCCTTCATGGCAACCCGGCTGAGCGTCATCTTCGGCTCGGCGCCGTTGAGCGCCACATACACCGCCACCGCGACGCGCCCTGAAACCGGAAGGGACAGGCTGGCGCCGCCGCGGGCGATGTCGGCGCGATAGGCCGGCTCCGCGCCTTCCAGCGCGATCATGAAGCGGCACTCGCCGCGCGGTGCGTCGGCCGGCGGCTCGAGCTGGAAGCGAAAGCTCGCCTTGTCGCGCGCGCCGACCTTCACGGTGCGGCGCTCGAGCGTCACCCAGGGGCGGCAGCTGCCCGGTTGCAGCGCGTCGTAGTAGCCGACCTCGCCTTCGGGCGAGTAGGTCCAGTCGAGTGTGCGCACGTTCACCTCGGTGGCCTCGCCGCCGAGGTTGTGGATCTCCAGGGACTGGCCCAGGCGCTTGCCGGACTGGGCCGACAGCTCGAAGCGCGACGGCGTCACCGCCACCTCGAAGGGGGCGGCCGAGGCCTGGCCGGCCGCGAGTAGTACCGGCAGCAGCGCGCAAGCGGCGGCGCGTCGGGAAAGGGAGAGGAAGTTCATGGCAAAAGTTCGATCTCGAAATAGGCCTCGAAACCCAGCGGCATGCCGGGCGACAGGCGCAGCTCGCGCATATCCACGCGCCAGGACAGGTCCAGCGACTCCTGCAGCCACGGGCCCGGCACGACGCCGTTCCACACCGGGATGCGCTGGCCGGGCCGGCCCTGGCCGCTGGCGAACAGGCCCTGGGTGTTCCACTGCACCGTAATGGCGCCGGGGGTGCGCACCCCGGGCACGCCCGCAGGCAGGACATAGTAGACGCGCGCACGGCGGCCCACGTAGCGGGCGGTGTTCAGCCGGTACTCTATGCGGCCGAACGACACCCGCGCAAATGGCGTGACCGGAACGCCCGGGCGCGCGATGCCGCCGTCGTCGAAGGTCGCCTGGACCTGGGCGCGTGGCGAGGCCGAGTCGTCCAGGCGCTCGACTTGCGCCCGCGCCGGCAGGGCGGCTGCCAGCAGCAGGGCCGCGACGGCGGCGGCGGCGCGAATGGCGCGTTGCATCCGGCGCATCATGTCAGAGCATGGTCGCCGTGAAGCGCACCGTGCCGCGATAGGTGCCGGCCGGATACACGGTGCTGTTGGCGTATTCGAAGTTCAGCGTGTTCGACAGCTGGCGCGAGCCCTGCAGCAGGGCAACCGGGTCGAACCGGGCCAGTTGCTGCCCCGCGGTGCCGCTGAAGGTGCCGTTCTGGATGTCGATGTTCGCGCCGGCCGACGAGCTGGCGTCGGTGGAGGTCCAGCGGATGCTGGTGAAAGGGATGCTCACGCCGCTGCAGGTTGCGGGCGTCTGGCAGCTCAAGGCCAGCGACGAGTCCACGGTCAGCGTGACCGTGTCCGGCTGCAGCCCGAAAAAGGGGCGGCTGGGCGTCACCCGCACGGTGACGCCGGCCTGGTTGGTGGAACTGTTGGTTCCGGCGACGGGCGCGGGCGTCAGGCCCACGTTGTTGCCCGCCACGTTGAAGACGATCTCGTCGATCGCGTTCGCCGAGCCCACCTGCAAGGTCAGGCCGTAGGAGCCGTATGCATTGGTGAAGGTGAATACGGCGCCCGCGTCGCGCGCGCCGCCCAGCAGCGCCGCCAGGCCCAGCAGCGCATGCGCGAGGCGGCGCCCCGGGCCGATGCGGCCCGGGCGGAGCATTGCAGCAAAGCGTTGCAGGTCCATGGCGTCGGTCGTGGCGCTGACGCTCAGAGCGTCGTGGCGGTGTAGGTCACCGTCGTCGTGTAGGTGCCGGCTTGCCAGCTGGACGGCGTGCCGCCGCTCAGCTGGTACGTCCAGGTCGACGTCTTCAGGTCGTTGGCGCCGAACGTGGTTGCGGAGCCGCTGGCCGTGGCCAGGGCGCCGCCGGGGTGGTTCAGCGTGCCATTGTTCTGGACCGTGAAGTTGGCCAGCTTCGGGCCGGTGCCGGTGAACTCCGTCGCCGCGTACGAGAGGCTGCCGCCGCCCGCCGCGTTGGTCCACGCGTAGACCTGCAGGCCGGTGGGGTTGGCACTGGTGCCGGTCGTGGGAGCCGCGCCGTTCCAGTCGAACTGCTTGTTGCTGCCGTCGGTCAGGCCGCTCAGGCTCAGGCCGGCCGTCCAGCTGAGCGTGTTGATCGTTGCGTTGGCATCGCCGATGCGCAGCAGCACCAGCTTGGGCACCGCGACGCTGAGCTTGACGTTCGCCTTCGCGGTCACGGTTGCGCTGCCGGCAGCGTCGTATCCGTATTGGCTCTCGGCCAGGGCGGTGCCGGTTGCAAGGGCCAGGGCGGCCGCGGCCACGAGGGTGTAGATCGATTTCATTTTGAAGGTCCTAGGGAAGAAAACGTTGGAACGGGAGATGAGAAAGAAGCCCGCAACGGGCGCTCGACTGGAAAGAGCTCGGTCGGCTGCGCTCGCCCCTTGGAGGGGGCGTGCGTAAAGCGCCTGGCCCGTTGTCTGCTGCATGGTCATTCCCCCACCTTGATCACGGGGATGTCGGCGTAGGCTCGGCCACGCAGCGGAACGAAGGCGCTCGACGCGGCGTCGGCGTTCGTGCCCCAGGGCAACGGAACGCTTTCGGGCGTGAGCGTGATCTGGTGACTGCCGGTGGTCACCATCGGGAATTCATAGCGGCCGTCGCGGTCGGTCACCGCTCGGTAGCGGCCGTCGAGCACCACCTCGACGTTGGCAACGCCGTTCTCGCCGGGTTGCTGGCGCCCGTCGCGGTTGGCGTCCTGGAAGATGCGACCCGACAGGCTGCCGGTGCCGGCACCGCCGTTGCGCACGCCCACGGTCTGGAACGGCACGCCGGTGCTGCCGTCGTAGCGCAGGTAGACGTACACCGTCTTGTCGTCGCTGCGGTAGACGTTCGGGCTGTTCAGCGGCGCCTGGAACGCCGTGGAGCGCGCCTGGTTGAGGTTGGCCGACACGCCGGCATGCCAGCCGGGCGCGAGCTGTTTCTCGGCCGAGATGGCGCCCGACAGGCCGCGGCTGGTGTACAGGTCGCTGTCCTGCGAGGTCCAGCGCAGGTTGGCTGCCACGTAGAAGTCGCTGTCGAACCAGTAGCGCGCGATCACCCCGGCGGTCGGGTATTGGCGCGTGGTGCCGCCGCTCTGGTCGTTCGCCCAGCCCAGCGTGGTCGTCAGCTCGGGGCGCTGGGCCTCGTAGCGGCCGCTGATCCAGTCCTGCTCCCACTGCACTTCCTGGCCGGTGGCCTTGTCGCCGAACAGCACGATCTGTTCGTTGCGCAGGGCCGTCACGCTCAGGCGGGTGCGCGGGAGATCGAAGAACTGCGTCTGGTAGTAGAGGTTGGCGTACACGCCGCGGTTGTCCGCGGGCTGGTAGCCGCTGGGCGCGTCGTCGAACTGCGTCTGATAGACATTGAAGGTGCCGCCCACCGAGCTGACCCGGTCCAGCGTGAACTGGAAGTTGCCGCTGGCGCCGGTGCGTGCGTAGGCATAGGGGCTGAACAGGGCGTCCGATTCGCCGCGCTCGTAATCCAGCCCGCCGCCCCACGACAGGCGGTAGCCGTTGTGGTCCACCCGCCAGTAGGCGCCGCGCGTGCCGTTGGCCAGCGACATGTCGCCGAAATGCAGGTCGGGGTCGGCGGTATAGGCGCCGACCTGATGGGCATAGCGGCCCAGGCGGGCGCTGGCCTCGACGAACACGCCCTCGGCTCCGCCGGTGGGAACGCCGAAGGTGTCCGAGCCGACCTGGCTGCCGACCACCGTCGTGCGCACCCGTACGTCCTGCTCGGCCAGGGCACGGGGGGCGTAGGCCACCGAACCAGCCCAGCTGGACACATCCTTGGAACCCAGGCCCAGCGGCGAGTAGAGGCTGTAGTAGTAGGCCGGGACGTCCTGCGCGTGGTCGAATTGGCCGGAGACCGTCCACTCGTCCGACAGGCGGCGCGTCGCGCCGAGCCAGCTCAGGTTGCCCTGGCTCTTTTCGAAGCCAGGATAGGGGCCGCCGGCCCAGTAGCCGCGCTGGCCGGTGCCGGCGCGCACGTCGAGCCCGTCGCCGAACACCCGGGTCGACAGGCCGCGAACGGTGCTGCTGCCCAGGGAAAGACGGTAGTTGCGCGACAAGCCGTCGGTCACCTCGCTGTACATGTCGCCGAGCGTGTTGTCGGCGAACAGGCCGGGCGTCAGCGGCATGCCGACGTTGCGCAGCGTGATGCGATCGCTGGTGGTCTCGCGCGCATAGCCCAGCGTGCCGATGCCCCCGAAGTCGGTGAAGCGGTCGCCTTCCAGGTGGCGGGTATCGATCTGCAGGCGGATGTCGCCCCAGTTGAGTGTTTCCTGCCGGTATTCGGCGCGCACGCCCATCTCGGTGGCCTGGCGGCTCGGATAGTCGCTGTCGTTGCTCTGGCCCCAGCCGATGCGGCTTTCCAGCGACCAGGCGCGCAGGCCCTGCGGCGCGTCAGCGGCCGCCTGCGCGTCGTCCACCGACGCCGCGGCGCCGGCCTCGGACTCGCTCATGACCTTGTCCTCGTAGGCCGGCGGCTGCGCATCCTGCTTGGCGCGCAGGCGCTCCTGCTCGGCCTGCAGGCGATCGATGGACTGGATCTGGGCGTCGGCCACGGTCAGTTGCTTCGTGGATTCAGGCGCGCCGGCCGCACGCGTCGGCGCCGCGGGAAGGCCCAGCAAGCCGAAGACGACGCAAAGCAACTGCGTGCGCGGCGCGGCAAGTCTCTGCGTCAAAAAAGTCTCGGCTGTCAATTGGGAACATCTCCAGGCCTTTGAATCGTTGTCGGTGTGGACTGTAGGAAATTTCCCTCAAAGAGAGGAGAGATAAAGTTCTCACTTTTAACATTTCGCACAACGTTCGTTGCAATCAGGAACAATTTGGCATTCAAACGTTGGCCGGGTGTTGTGCCTATGCCATTGAGAGCGGCAGCCGCATCCGGACGTAGGCCGGCGCCTACACATCGTTGCCGAGGTGAGACAAGGCGTCTTCAACATTCCGGCTAACGTTTCCGTTGACAGGGTCCAGGCGCAAACGTGCAGGACTTGGCGGTCGGGCGGCCTGTGCGATGCCCTTCGGGCCGGCTGGCGATGCCGCCGCCGGTCCTTGAAAATGGGCCGTTTCGCCTCACCTGCGGCCCAGCCGCACCCGGGGCCGCCCGCGCGAGGGGGCACCGCGGCGTCACATCACCAACAACTCTTGCGTTTTTCTGATCGATCCATGACCAGCGCCACCAGCAAACATTCCTTCCAGGCCGAAGTCGCACAGCTTCTGCATCTCGTCACGCACTCGCTGTATTCGAACAAGGAGATCTTCCTGCGCGAGCTGATCTCGAACGCGTCGGATGCCTGCGACAAGCTGCGCTTCGAGGCCATCAACAACGATGGCCTGTACGAGGACCAGCCGGAGCTGAAGGTGTTCGTCAGCTTCGACGAGGCGGCCCGCACGCTGACCATCCGCGATACCGGCATCGGCATGTCCAGCCAGGAGGCCATCGACCACCTGGGCACCATCGCCAAGAGCGGCACGCGCGAATTCATGAACCGGCTGACCGGCGACCAGAAGGCCGACGCGCAACTGATCGGCCAGTTCGGCGTGGGCTTCTACTCCGGCTTCATCGTGGCCGACCGCATCACGGTGGAGTCGCGCCGCGCGGGCCTGCCGGCCGACCAGGGCGTGCGCTGGTCCAGCACGGGCGCCGGCGATTTCGAGGTCGAGACCATCGACCGCGCCGAACGCGGCACCAGCGTGATCCTGCACCTGCGCGAAGACGCCGCCGAATACCTCAACGGCTGGAAGCTGAAGTCGGTCATCGGCAAGTACTCCGATCACATCTCCTTGCCCATCCTGATGGAAAAGGAGGAGTGGAAGGACGGCGAGAACGATCAGCCGGGCGCCATGGTCAAGACCGGCGAGTGGGAGGCCGTGAACAAGGCCAGCGCTTTGTGGACGCGCCCGAAGAAGGACATCACCGAGGAGCAGTACGTCGAGTTCTACAAGACCCTGAGCCACGACTTCGAGCCGCCGCTGGCCTGGAGCCACAACCGCGTCGAAGGCAGCAGCGAGTACACGCAGCTGCTGTACGTGCCGGCCAAGGCGCCGATGGACCTGTGGAACCGGGAGCGCACCGGCGGCGTCAAGCTGTACGTCAAGCGCGTGTTCATCATGGACGATGCCGAGGCGCTGCTGCCGTCGTACCTGCGCTTCGTCAAGGGCGTGGTCGATTCGGCCGACCTGCCGCTCAACGTCAGCCGCGAGCTGCTGCAGGAAAGCCGCGACGTCAAGGCCATCCGCGAAGGCAGCACCAAGCGCGTGCTGTCCATGCTGGAAGACCTGGCGCGCCAGGAGAAGGAGGGCGCGGACGAGGGCGGCGACGAGGCCAGCCGGGGCAAGTACGGCAAGTTCTACGCCGAGTTCGGCGCCGTGCTCAAGGAGGGCCTGGGAGAAGATTTCGGCAACCGCGACCGCATCGCCAAGCTGCTGCGCTTCGCCAGCAGCACCACCGACACCGTCAGCGTGAGCCTGGCCGACTACAAGGCTCGCATGAAGGAAGGCCAGGAGGCGATCTACTACATCACCGCCGACACGCCGGCCGCGGCCAGGAACAGCCCGCAACTCGAGATCTTCCGCAAGAAGGGCATCGAGGTCCTGCTGATGACCGACCGCGTCGATGAATGGGCGCTGTCGTACCTGCACGAGTTCGACGGCACGCCGCTGCAAAGCGTGGCCAAGGGCGCGGTGGACCTGGGCAAGCTGCAGGACGACGACGAGAAGAAGGCCGCCGAGGAGGCCGCCGAATCCTTCAAGCCCCTGCTGGAGAAGCTCAAGGAAGCCCTCAAGGACAAGGCCGAGGACGTGCGCGTGACCACGCGCCTGGTGGACTCGCCCGCCTGCCTGGTGGTCAAGGACGGCGGCATGAGCACCCAGCTGGCGCGCATGCTCAAGCAGGCCGGCCAGCCGGTGCCGGAGGTCAAGCCGGTGCTGGAGGTCAATGCCCAGCATCCGTTGGTCAAGAAGCTCGAGGGCAGCGCACACTTCGACGACCTGGCGAACGTGCTGTTCGACCAGGCGCTGCTGGCCGAAGGCGGGCTGCCGGAAGACCCGGCCGCCTATGTGCGCCGGGTCAATGCCCTGCTCGCCTGAGCGGGCGCGCTGATCGGGGCGCGGGCGCGGACTACGCGCTCGCCGCCTTGCGCTCGACCAGCTTGAAGGTGCCGGTGGCCAGCGCGAGCAACTCGCCCTGTTCGCTGCGCGCTTCGCCGCGCACGAAGCACAGCGAGCGGCCGCGGCGCTCGCAATGGCTGACGGCGATCACGTCGCCGTCGCTGGGCGCCACGAAATGCAGCGTCATGTCCACGGTGACGACGCCGAAACCGGTCGGCGAATGGGCCCGGGCGGCGCACGCCAGCGCGCAATCGAGCAGCACGGCGAGCGCGCCGCCGTGCACTTCGCCGCGGCTGTTGCTGTGGATGCGGTTGCGCGGCATGCGCACGCGGGCCCGGTCGTCGCCGATGGCTTCTCCCTTGAGGCCGAAGGCCTGCACCATGGGCATGGGCAGGCCGAAGAGATGATCGGGGGTGTCGTTGAAGCGAGAGGTTTCCATGAGGCCGCCAGCCTACCACCGCGCGTGCGAATGGCTGGGCCGAGCGACGGCCCGGGCGTGCGCGCTCAGGCGTAGATCGGCTCTTCTGCCATCGCCTCGCACTGGTCCTGCAGCATCTGGATCTGGCCCTTCCAGTAGTCGCTGGTGCCGAACCATGGGAAGTTGATCGGAAAGATCGGGTCTTCCCAGCGCCGCGCCAGCCACGCGCTGTAGTGGATCAGGCGCAGCGTGCGCAGCGGCTCGATCAGCGCCAGCTCGCGCCGGTCGAACGGGCGGAACTGTTCGTAGCCGTCCAGCAGGCCGCTCAGTTGGGTGGTGCGCTGCGCGCGGTCGCCGGACAACAGCATCCACAGATCCTGCACCGCAAAGCAGGTGCGTGCGTCGTCGAGGTCGACGAAGTGCGGGCCGCCGCCGGGGCGGTCGGTCGGCGTCCACAGGATGTTGCCGGGGTGGCAATCGCCATGCACGCGAAGCAGGGTGCCGCTGGGTGGCGAAGCCCCGGCGCCGGCAAGCGCCGTGGCGCCGATCATCTGCAGCGCCTCGTTGCAGGCGCTTTCCCATTCGCGCTGGACGTCCAGCGGCACCTTGTCGTTGCGCAGGAGCCAGTCGCGCGTGGCGATGCCGAAGGCATGCAGGTCCAGCGCCGGACGATGGGCAAACGGCTTCGTCGCGCCGACCGCGTGGATGCGCGCCAGGAACCTGCCGATCCACTCCAGCACCTCGAAATCGTCCAGTTCCGGCGGGCGCCCGCCGCGGTAGGGGCTCACGCAGAAGTCGAAGCCGGCGTGATGGTGCAAGGTGGCGCCGTCGAGCACCAGCGGGGCCACGGCGGGCACTTCGGCGGCGGCCAGTTCGGCGGCGAATTCGTGTTCTTCCTCGATCTGCTCGCGACTCCAGCGGCCCGGCCGGTAGAACTTGGCCACCACGACCTGGCGGTCTTCCAGGTGGATCTGGTAGACCCGGTTCTCGTACGAACTCAGCGCCTGCAGCCGGCCGTCGCCATGCAGGCCCAGCGTGGCCAGGGCGTCGAGCACCACGTCCGGGGTGAGCGATTCATAGGGGTGCACGCTCGTGGGCGCCGGGGATGTCATGGCGCGATTGTCGCCTTGCAAGGTAAAGCGCGGCGCGATGGCCACGCCGGCGCCGGTCTTTGCGCGCGGCGCCGGTCAGCGCAGCGCGATCAAGTGGCCGGCGCGCGGATCTGCGCGTCCTGCCGCAAGCGCCTCCCAGACCATGCTGGCCGCGGCAATGCCCTGCGTCCGCTCGATCCGCAGCCACGGCGCATGGGCGTCGGTCGCGCGTGCCGAAAAGTCCCGCCAGGCGCGGGCCATGCGCTGGCCGAACGTTTCTGCGCCCCATTCGCGCGTGCGGATCCTGATGTGGTCGGGCGCGAAGAAGAACACCATGCGCGGGCCCGGCAGTGTCTTGCCGTTGCCGGACGGGGCCACTTCGTCCAGGTGCGTGCTGCCGATGGCCAGGCTGTGCGCGAGCGCGGTCAGGCGCGTGTGAATGGCGCGGCGCAGGTCGCCGCTGCCGGCAAAGTCGACGAACACGCATGGCGTTTCGGGTGCCAACTGATCCAGTGCGTCATAGCGCAGCACCCGGTGGTAGCAGCCCAGGCTCCGGCAGAAGGCCTCGTTGGCGGCGGAGGTGAGGCCGATCACCTGCACGTCCGGGCGCTGCGACAGTGCCCAGGCGGTGCCGTAGGCGGCCTTGCTGGACGCGCTGGACAGGATGACCAGCGCCTTGCCCTGCGCGTCACGGGCGCCGAAGAACTGGTTGCCCGCCAGATGGTCGTCGATCAGCCAGGAAGTGATGAACAGGGGCCTGAGCAGCGCCTGCACCGCTTCGTCGTCGTCGCGGTACAGCGGATCCGCCGTCACCCTGAAGTACTGGTTGTAGGCCGCCGCGAGCGTCGCGCGGTGCGGCGTGGCATCGCAAATGCGCGCTGGCGACAGGCGGTCGGGCGCCAGCACGGCATGCGTGGCCACGGGCCAGAAGCCGTACAGCCGCTCGCCGACCGCCACGCCCGGGTGCAGCGACTGCACCACGTCGCCGAAGCCCCACGCCGGCACGATGCCCCATCCGGGTTCGCCGCTGGGGTAGAAGTCCCAGTAGTGCATGGCGTCGCCGAAGCCGGCGTAGGTGACGTTGTTGCTGGTCAATGCCAGCAAGTCGATGCGCACGCGCACCTGCCCGGGGTCGAGTGGCGTGTCGGCGCGGGTGCGCACGCGCGTGCGCAACAGCGCGTCGCGGGCGATGAGAAGTTCGGTGGTGGCCATGCGCGCTCCGGTGATGACGCAGGCGCAACTTAGCGCATCCGCGCACGCGCTGCGATGACGCTGGCATGTCCGCCGTCGCGCAGGTGACGGCGGGCTCCCGGTGGCCGGGCAGGCGGCGGCCGGGAGGCGCAGGCCGATCGATCAGGCGATGCTGAGGTCGACGTCGATGTTGCCGCGGGTGGCGTTCGAATAGGGGCAGACCTGGTGTGCCGTGTCCACCAGCTTCTTCTTCTGCTCGGCATCCAGTCCGGGCAGGCTGACCGCCAGCTTGACGGCAATGCCGTAGGCCGCGCCCTCGCGGATCGGGCCGAGCGAAACGCTCGAGTCGATCGACACGTCGTCCGGCACCTTGACGCCGATCTTCGGGCCCACCGCCTTCATGGCGCCGATGAAGCAGGCGGCGTAGCCCACCGCGAAAAGCTGCTCGGGGTTGGTGCCGGCCTTGTTCTGGCCGGGCGAGACGAGCTTGACGTCGAGGTTGCCGTCGCTGGTCTTGCCGGCGCCTTCGCGGCCGCCGACCACGTGCGCTTCGGCGGTGTAGAGCACTTTGTCCAGGGGAGTCGTCATGGTCTTTCCTTAGGGAGGGTTGGGAAACGGAGGGAAATGGCGGCGGTCAGGCCGCCGAACGGGCGATGCGGTCGCGCAGTTGCTGCACCTGCCGGGTCAAGGCCACAACCTCGTCGACCGGGCACTGGGTGGCCGCGAACAGGCAGGCGGGCAGTCGCGCCGCGCGCGATTTCAGGCGGCGCCCGGCGGGGCTGAGATGGATGTGCACCCGGCGCTCGTCGCTGGCGTCGCGCCGGCGATCGACGAAGCCGGACGCCTCCAGGCGCTTGAGCAGGGGGGTGAGCGTCCCGGAATCGAGCGAGAGTCTGTGTCCCAGTTCGGACACCATGAGCCCGTCTTGTTCCCACAGGACCAGCATCACGAGGTACTGCGGATACGTCAGGCCCAGCGGCTCCAGCAAGGGCTTGTAAAGCCGCGTCATCGCCAGGGAGGCGGAATAGACGGCAAAGCACAGCTGGTTGTCCAGGCGCAGCATGTCGTCGTTGGACGCCGTGCGCGCTTGCGGCTTGGAAGACATGCGCAAATGTTAGGCATCAATTAAATTGTGCGCAATCTAATTGGCGGCAACCCTGCGTGGCGCAAGGTCTATGGGAGGCTGGCCGCTTAGCGGCCCGAAAAGCGTGCAGGCCGGCGTTCGACGAAGGAGCGAACGCCTTCGGCCGCGTCTTCGCTGTTCGACAGGCGCTTTTGCGTCTCGACGAAGTCGGCCATGGCGGCCAGCGGGCCGTGCTCGACGGCCTTGAGCACGTTGAGGCGGGTTGCGACCACCGCCAGCGGCGCCTGTGCGGCGATGCGCCCGGCGATGTCGAGCGCTTCGTCCAGCACCTGCGCGTTGGGCACCACTTTCTGGACGAAATTCAGGCGCAGCGCCTCGGCACTGCCGAATTCATCCGCGGTGAGCAGGTGCAGCATGGCGTTGCCCAGGCCGGCGCGCTCGGCCATGCGCAGCGTGGCGCCACCGGTGGCCATGATGCCGCGCTGCACCTCCAGCTGCGAGAAGCGGCACTCCTCACCTGCCACGACGATGTCGGCACCCAGCATCAGCTCGATGCCCACGGTGAAGCAGATGCCCTTGACCGCCGCCACCATCGGCTTGGTCCGGCGGCGCCAGCCGGGCATGCCCAGGTCGTGCGGCTCGACCAGGCCGAACGGCACCGCCTTTTCGCCGCGCTTCATGTACTCGGCGATGGCCGGCAGGTCCAGGCCGGCGGTGAAATGGTCCCCGAACGCGTGCAGCACGCCCACACGCAGTTCGGGGTCGTCGTCCAGCCGGGTGTAGGCCTCGGCCAATTGGCGGAACATCGGTGCGGTCCAGCCGTTTCGCTTGGCCGGCCGGTTGATGCCGATCAGCAGCACGTGACCGCGTACTTCGGTGTCGATGCAGCCTTCGGCCGGCGGCGTGGTGGGTTCAGGGGCACTCACTGGCTTGTCTCCGGTTCTTGCCTGTGGATGGGCGACGGTCCGTCTCAGTACGTGTAGACGCCGCTGCCGGTCTTGCGGCCGAGCCGGCCTGCGGCGACCATCTCGCGCAGCAGGGGGCACGGCCGGTACTTGGAGTCGCCGAACTCCTTGAGGTAAACCTCCATCACCGCCAGGCACACGTCCAGGCCGATCATGTCGGCCAGCGCCAGCGGGCCGATGGGCTGGTTGCAGCCGAGCTTCATGCCGGCGTCGATGTCCTCGGCGCTGGCGGTGCCTTCGGCCAGCACGAAGAAGGCCTCGTTGATCATCGGCACCAGGATGCGGTTGACCACGAAGCCGGGCGAGTTCTTCACGGTGATGGGCGTCTTGCCCAGGCGCTCGGCCAGGTCCTTGACCGCGTCGTGGGTGGCGTCGCTGGTCTGCAGGCCGCGGATGATCTCCACCAGCGCCATCATGGGCACGGGGTTGAAGAAGTGCATGCCGACGAAGCGGTCGGCCCGGCCGGTGGCGGCGGCCAGCTTGGTGATCGAGATGGACGAGGTGTTGGTCGCGACGATGACCTCGGGCGCCAGCAGGGCGTCGACCTGCTTGAGGATCTTGAATTTCAGGTCCTCGTTCTCGGTGGCCGCCTCGATCACCAGTTGGGCCTGCTTGAGGTCGTCGTAATTCGTGCTGCCCTGGATCAGGGCCAGCGCGGCGGCCTTCTGCTCGGCCGTGAGCTTATCCTTCTTGATCAGGCGATCGAGGCTGCCGGCCACGGCGGCCAGGCCCTTGTCGACCGCGGGCTGGGCGATGTCGACCATGACGACGCGCACGCCCGAGGTGGCGCAGGCCTGCGCGATGCCGTTGCCCATGGTGCCGGCGCCGATGATGCCGACGGTCTGGATGGTGTTCATGATGGGATCGATCCTCCGAAAGTAAGCAAACGAAACCGCGGGTGGTCCCGCGCTGCACAGCCTCCATTGTCGCGATCCGGCGCTCGATTACAGTCGCCGGCATGACCACGATCGGCACCCCGCTTTCCCCTTCCGCAACCCGCGTCATGCTGCTGGGCTCCGGCGAACTCGGCAAGGAAGTGCTCATCGCCCTGCAGCGCCTGGGCGTCGAGACGATCGCGGTGGACCGCTACGGCAACGCGCCAGGCCACCAGGTGGCGCACCATGCGCGCACCATCACCATGAGCGACCCGGCACAGCTCAAGGCGCTCATCGAAGCCGAGCGCCCGCAACTGGTGGTGCCGGAGATCGAGGCGATCGCCACGCCGATCCTCGAGGAACTGGAAGCCGCCGGCGTGGTGCGCGTGATTCCCACCGCGCGTGCAGCCCGCCTGACGATGGACCGCGAGGGCATCCGCAGGCTGGCCGCCGAGACGCTGGGCCTGCCGACCAGCCCCTACAGATTCTGCGACTCGCTGGCCGAACTGCAGGCCGCCATCGATGGCGGCATCGGCTATCCGTGCGTGGTCAAGCCGGTCATGAGCAGCTCCGGCAAGGGCCAGAGCAAGATCGACGGCCCCGCGGACGTGAAGAAGGCCTGGGACTACGCGATGGCCGGCGGCCGCGTGAGCCACGGCCGCGTCATCGTCGAGGGCTTCATCGACTTCGACTACGAGATCACGCTGCTGACCGTGCGCGCGCGCGGCGAAGACGGCCAGGTCGCCACCGCGTTCTGCGCGCCGATCGGGCATCTGCAGGTCAGCGGCGACTACGTGGAAAGCTGGCAGCCGCACCCGATGGCGCCGGCGGCGCTGGCCAGGGCGCAGCAGATTGCCGCGGCCGTGACGGCCGACTTGGGCGGGCAGGGGCTGTTCGGCGTGGAGCTGTTCGTCAAGGGCGAGCAGGTCTGGTTCAGCGAAGTCAGCCCGCGTCCGCATGACACCGGCATGGTGACCATGGCCACCCAGTGGCAGAACGAGTTCGAGCTGCACGCCCGTGCCATCCTGGGCCTGCCGGTGGACACCGGCCTCAAGAGCCCGGGCGCCAGCGCCGTCATCTATGGCGGGGTGGACGCGCAAGGCATCGTCTTCGAGGGCGTCGACCGCGCGCTTCGGGTGCCGGGTTCCGAACTGCGGCTGTTCGGCAAGCCCGAGAGCTTCGCCCGGCGCCGGATGGGCGTTGCGCTGGTCCACGCCCAGGACACCGACACTGCGCGCCGGCTGGCCCGCGAATGCGCCGCAGCGGTCGAGCCCCGCGCGGCCGGTTGACGCGCCCCGGCGCCCTGAGGGAAATCCCCTGAGGCGGCGGCGCCACTTCCTGGGGTGATCCCGAACCCCGCCGCGCGCTGCATCGCCTAGTCTCGAGTGCGATCTCCACCGTCGATCAAACAAGAAGAAAGGCGCGCAGATGCACGTTGCTATCGCAATGCTGGCCGGGGCCCTGGTCCTGTTGTGTGTGGCCTCGCTGGCCTATGTCTATCGCCACCAGCGCCAAGGCGCAGTGGACTCCGACGAGGCCTCGCCGAACTCGGGGCCCGACCGGGCCGGCTGACGCGACGGTCTCAGGCCGCGTTCTGGTAGCGATCGATCTGGCAGGCATAGCTGCCGGGCTGCTCCGCGCACACCCCGTACCCGCCGGGCGGCGGGGCGGCGTTGCCAGCGCATCCGGCCAGCACGGCCAGCATGGCCGCCAAGGCGGCACCGAGGGCGAATTGCTTGAGGTTCATGCCGCGCAACATAGCAGATGCGCAATGCCCACTGCGTCGCCACGACGCCGATTGGCGCGGTGGTTCGCGATGGGCGTGGCGCGGGCGAAAAAAAGCCCGGGCGAGCCCGGGCCTGGTGTCATGACACCGGTCTGGTTCAGACCGCCGTCATCATGACCGCCTTGGCGACGAGGTAGGCCTCCATCGCTTCCGGGCCGCCTTCCGAGCCGTAGCCCGAATCCTTGACGCCGCCGAAGGGCGCCTCGGGCGTGGGCGTTGCCGGCTGGTTGATCCACAGCATGCCGACTTCCATGTTGTGCATCAGCGTGTGGGCGTTCTTGATCGACGCGGTGTAGGCATAGCCGGACAGGCCGAACGGCAGGCGGTTGGCTTCGGCAATGGCCTCGTCCAGGTTGTCGAAGCCGCGGATGGCCGCAATCGGGCCGAATGGCTCGTTGTTGAACACGTCGGCCTCCAGCGATACCTCGTCGAGCACGGTCGGGGCGAAGAAATTGCCGCTGTCGCCGATGCGCTCGCCGCCCGTGAGCACCTTGGCGCCGGTCGCGCGGGCGTCCTTCAGGATCTTGGCCATCGCGTCCAGCCGGCGCGAATTGGCAAGCGGTCCCATCCGGGTATCGGCGGCCAGGCCGTCGCCCACCTTCAGGCCCTCGGCATGGCTGGTCAGCAGCTTGGCGAACTCGGCGCGCACGCTGTTGTGCACCAGGAAGCGGGTGGGCGAGATGCAGACCTGGCCGGCGTTGCGGAACTTGGCCGCGCCGGCGGCCTTGACCGCCAGGGCCAGGTCGGCATCTGCACAGACGATCACCGGCGCATGGCCGCCCAGTTCCATGGTGGCGCGCTTCATGTGCTGGCCGGCCAGCGCCGCCAGTTGCTTGCCCACCGGGGTCGATCCGGTGAAGGTCACCTTGCGGATGATCGGGTGCGGGATC
This sequence comes from Variovorax sp., assembly GCF_035634955.1. Taxonomy (GTDB): domain Bacteria; phylum Pseudomonadota; class Gammaproteobacteria; order Burkholderiales; family Burkholderiaceae_C; genus Variovorax. Next base: position 44,735 of record NZ_DASQBZ010000018.1, read on the forward strand.
AGGTAGTTGGAGATCTCGGCCGGATTGCCGTAGACCAGGCCGACCACGCCCGGGGGGATGCCGGCGTCCACGAAGCACTGCAGCAGCGCGGCGGGCGAAGCCGGCGTTTCCTCGGGCGCCTTCACCAGGAAGGAGCAGCCGCTGGCCAGGGCAGCGCCCAGCTTGCGCACGATCTGGTTGATCGGGAAGTTCCAGGGCGTGAAAGCGGCCACCGGGCCCACCGGCTCCTTGATCACCAGCGACTGCGCCGCCAGGTTGCGCGACGGGATGATGCGGCCGTAGGTGCGGCGGCCCTCGTCGGCGAACCATTCGATGATGTCGGCGCCGGCCACGGCCTCCAGGCGCGCCTCGGGGAACGGCTTGCCCTGTTCCTGGGTCAGGATGCGGCCGATTTCGTCGGCCCGGTCACGCAGCAGGCCGGCGGCCTTGCGCATCAGCGCGGCGCGTTCGTGCGCCGGGGTCTTGCGCCACTTGTCGAAGCCGGCCTGCGCTGCGGCCAGCGCGCGATCCAGGTCCGCAATGCTGGCGTGGGCCACCTTGCCGATGGTCTTGCCGGTGGCGGGGTTGACGACGTCGAGCGTCTTGCCGCCCTGGGCGTCGCACCACTCGTTGTTGATGAGCAGCCGGGTGTCGGGGTAGGTGGTGTTTGCGGTGGTGCTTGTCATGCCTTGAATCCTCGGAACAGAAGAGAGCGAAAGAGAAAGCGGCAGGCGCCGATCAGCGACCGGCCGGGCTGCCCTGGCCGGCGCGAAGCGGTGCCAGCAAGGGCTTGAGGCCGTTGTGGTCGATCTCGTGCATCAATTGCAGCAGGCGCCCGATCTCGCCCTTTGGAAACCCTTCGCGCGCGAACCAGGTCAGGTAATTGCCGGGGAGGTCTGCGATCAGGCAACCCTTGTGCTTGCCAAAAGGCATGGGAAGGGTGACCAGGCGCTGGAGATCTTCCGGCTTCATTGCGTGCGGGGATGGAGGGCGGGCGGAACGGCGCTGCATGAAGGACGCCAGCCCGTCATCATAGGCGTTGCGCCGCAGGCCTGCGCGGCCGCCGCGGCCGGCGCACAATGCGCGGATGCACTTCGCCTGGCCCCACCCCGCCGTGTTCATGCTCCTCCTGGCCCTGATCGGGGGCGCCCCCTCGGCGGTGGCCGAGGTCCTGCGCTGCGTGGACGCGGCGGGCAAGATTGCCTACACCGACGGCAGCTGCCCGGCCGGCGCGCGGCCGGAGCGGCGGGTGGCGACGCAGGCCCCGGTGCAGGTGCTGCCCGATCCCAAGGCCGACGCAGCCGACAGGCGGCAGGCCGAGCGCTCGGCCGCCGAGGACGAGCGCCTGGCTGCGCGCCAGGAAGCCACCGCGCGGGCGGCGCCGCCTGGGCCGGTCATCATCGATGGGCGCGGCAACGCTTCCGCCGCGACGGAGCGAGAGCAGGCGCGCGCCGAGGAGGCCGAGCGCTGGAGCCAGCCAACCGGCGATCCGCTGGTGGTGGAGCCGGGCTGGGAGGGCGCCTATCCCTACGCCGGCGCCGCCCGCCCACCGCCACGCGACCAGCGCCCGCGCATCCGCGGCTGCGATGGCACCGGCTGCCAGGACACGCGCGGCAACACCTACAACCGCCAGGGCCAGCTCGACCGCTACCAGAGCCTGGACGGCAAGACCTGCCGGCCCGTGGGCACCACGGTGGTCTGCCGCTGACGCTTGCTGTCGGGTCTGCGCGACGCTGGCCCGTGTCGGAGTTCACGGACATTCAAAGCTTGTGAACAGCCTTCAGCCTTGCTTAAGTGAGGCGGCGCACACTTTTTTGCCTGGATATTTCATATCAAGGCACATTTCATGAATTCAGTTTCCAGCCGCCCGGGCCTGTCGCTCGACGGCACCCAGATGCGACGCGTGCTCGAATTGCTCGAGCTCCATGCGGAAAGTCCCGCCCGGGCCCGCCAGGCCCTGGACAGCCTGGTCCAGGCCGAAGCCCTGCCGGCGTCGCTGCGCACGGGCGTCACCGCCTTGTTCGCCCTGGGCCGCGCCGAGGCCGACCGGGCCTTGAACGCCGCCTGCAGCGATGACGAGGCGGTCGAATGCCTGTTGCAGCTGCGCACGCATGAAGCAAGGCTCGAGTTCGTCGGCGATTCCGCCCGGCGCAAGGTGACTCGGACCGGCGCTGCCGCCTGAACGGGGCTTCCAGCGGCGCATGCCGCGCGGACGCGCCGCGCCCGCCCTGCCGCCGCTCAGGCCCGCGGCAGCAGCACCACGGCGAACACGACCACGCCAAGCAGCAGGTTGACGAACACCCGGCTGCGTATCACGTTGAGCGCGGCGCCGGCCGCGGCCCAGTCCGACGCCGCCACGGCAGCCACCATGCGCGGATGATGGGTCAGGCGGATGCGCGCGAAAATCGCCATCATCGCCAGGCCGATGCCCAGCATGGCATGCACCGGCCAGCCCACCGCGCCCATGCCGCCCAGCCCCTGCACCATCGCAAATCCGGTGGCCAGCAGCAGCACGATCGCCACCTGAACCCAGCGCAGGAAGCCGGCCAGCACGGCCGCCAGCAGCCGTAGGCGCTGCGGAGGCTCCAGCGTTCGCACCGCGGCGGGTCGGACGCAGAAATGCAACGTGGCCATTCCGCCGACCCAGAATGCCGCCGCCAGCAAGTGCAGGACGAGAAGAAGGAGATGGAAGAACGCAGCTGGCATGAGGACGGGCGCAGGGAAGAAGCCGGCCATCATCGGTGCGGCTGGCGCCTTGTCAAGTTAAGCTCTTTCGCGCGCGGCGCGCCGACGCCGTGCATCCACGCGAGGAGACAAGCCCTATGTTGCATCCCCAGGCCCGCGCCCTGATCGACCTGATGGCCGCGCGCGGCGTGCCGCCCACGCATACCCTCACGCCCGAGGAGGCGCGCCGCCTGTACCGCGAACGGCGCGTCTTCACCCAGCCGGAGCCGCCGCCCCTGGCGCGCGTGGAAGACCTGGCCGCGCCGGGCCCGGGCGGAGCGATCCCGCTGCGCCTGTATGCACCCGTGCCCCGCGAGGCGGGGCCGCTGCCGGTGCTCGTCTACTACCACGGGGGAGGCTGGGTCATCGGCGACCTGGACACGCACGACGTGCTGTGCCGGCAGCTGGCGCTGGGGGCGGGCTGCGCGGTCGTCGCGGTGGACTACCGCCTGGCGCCCGAGCATCGCTTCCCGGCGGCGGTGGACGACTGCATCGCCGCCACCGCCTGGGTGGCGCAGCAGGCGGGCGCCCTCGGGCTGGATGCGTCGCGCGTCGCCGTCGGCGGCGACAGTGCCGGCGGCAACCTGGCGGCCGTGGTGGCGCTGCATGCGCGCGACGCGGGCGGACTGCCGCCCATCGCCCTTCAGCTGCTGATCTATCCGGCCACCGACCAGCGCCGGACCGCCCCTTCGCATGCCGCCAACGGCGAAGGCTATCTGCTGACGAAGCAGTCGATGGACTACTACCACGACCACTACCTGGGCGATGCGCGGCACGACTCCGACTGGCGCGCCTCGCCGCTGTTGCATGAAGACCTTGCCGGCCTGCCGCCGGCCTTGGTCATCACCGCCGGCTACGACCCGCTGCGCGACGAGGGCCTGCAATACGCGCAGCGCCTGACCGAGGCGGGGAACCGTGCAACGCTGGTGAACTTCGAGCGCATGGTCCACGGCTTCGCGCTGATGGGCAAGGCCCTGGACGAGGCGGATGCGGCGATCGCGCTGTGCGTGTACGCGTTGCGGCGCGCGCTGGCAACGGCCGGGTGAGTCAGCCAGCCGCGGTGTGCGTGTCCATGCAGTGCTGCAGGAACACCTGCGCCACGCTGCCCAGCGTCTTGGAGCGATGAACCGCGATCGACAGCGTGCGGCGCAGCTCGGTCAGCGGCGTCTTCAGCTCGACCAGCCAGCCCTGGCCGATGGCATCCGCCACCGTATGGCGTGACAGGCATCCCAGGCCGAGGCCCAGCGCCACCGTGCGCTTGACCGCTTCGTTGCTGCCCAGTTCCAGGTCGACCCGGACCTCGTCGAGCTGCCGCAGCAGCCAGCGGTCGGACGCCTCGCGCGTGCCCGAGCCGGCTTCGCGCAGGATCCAGTTGCTGACCGCGAGCTGGGCCAGGCTCGGGCGCCGTCCGGCGAGGGGATGCTTGGGGCTGGCCACCACGACCATGGTGTCGCTGCGCCAGCGGCGCAGTACCAGGTCCGGGTGGGTGTGCTGGCCCTCGATGAAGCCGACGTCGGCGTCGAAGGCGGCAATCGCCTCCAGCACCTCGTGCGTATTGGTGATGCGCAGCTGGATGCGGCTGGCGGCGTGCGCCTTCTTCCAGCCGGCCATGAGTTCGGGCAGCAGGTATTCGCCGATGGTGTAGCTGGCCGCCAGCCGCAGCGCGGCCGGATGCGTCTCGGAAAACAGGGCCTGCGTCTGCGACGCCTGTTCGACGATGCCCGCCGCGTGCGGCAGGAGCGCCCGGCCGTTCTCGTTGAGCACCAGACGCTTTCCGACTCGGTCGAACAGGGGTACGCCGAGCGTGCCCTCCAGCTCGGCCAGCGCATTGCTGGCGGCGGATTGCGAGCGCGCCACCTGGTCGGCCGCGGCGCGGGTGGAGCCGCCGCGGGCGATGGCGCTGAACACTTCCAGCTGCCGGATGGTCAGGCGCACGCGCGGATCGGTCGGACGGTTCATGCGGAGACGACGCGTGGGGCGCCGGGGGTACTGATCGAATATATCGTTCAGTTATATCTTAATTTCCCGTTTTGCTAATAAGGGCGGCGTGCCTAGCATGCGCCGATGCTCAAGCTCTTCTCCCGCGCGCCCGTGCACAACCCCACGGCCAGCCACACCGCCCGCACGGAGGTCAAGACGACCACCTGCTACATGTGCGCCTGCCGCTGCGGCATCCGCGTGCACCTGCAGGAAGGGCAGGTGCGCTACATCGACGGCAATCCCGAGCACCCGCTGAACAAGGGCGTGATCTGCGCCAAGGGCAGCTCGGGCATCATGAAGCAGAACTCCCCGGCCCGGCTGACGCAGCCACTGCTGCGCCGCCAGGGTGCCGACCGCGGAGCCGGCGATTTCGAGCCGATTTCCTGGGAGCGCGCCTATGAGATCCTCGCCGAGCGGCTCGGCCGCATCCGCGCCACCGACCCCAAGAAGTTCGCCCTGTTCACCGGCCGCGACCAGATGCAGGCCCTCACGGGCCTGTTCGCACGCCAGTTCGGCACGCCCAACTATGCGGCACACGGGGGCTTCTGCTCGGTCAACATGGCCGCCGGCATGATCTACACGGTCGGGGGCAGCTTCTGGGAGTTCGGCGGCCCCGACCTCGACCATGCCAAGCTGTTCGTGATGATCGGCACTGCCGAGGACCATCACAGCAACCCCATGAAGATGGCGCTGGGCAAGTTCAAGCGCGAGGGCGGCCGCTTCATCTCGATCAACCCGGTGCGCACCGGCTACTCGGCGATCGCCGACGAGTGGATCCCGATTCGCCCCGGTACCGACGGTGCGCTGTTCATGGCGCTGATGCACGAGCTGATCCGCCAGGACCTGATCGACCGCCCCTTCCTGCAGCGATTCACCAACGCCCCGCAGCTGGTGGTGCTCGAGGACGGCGAGCGCGAGGGCCTGTTCGCCTTCGACCCCGCCGCCGGACCGCCCGGCGACGGCCGCAACCCGCACAACAAGCTGGCATGGGACAAGGCCAGCGCCAGCGTGGTGGGCGCCTATCCGCAAGGCGTCGAAGACGGCCGCGACCTGGCGCTGGAGGGCCACTATCAGCTGGCGGACGGAACGCGCGTGGCACCGTCCTTCCAGCTCCTGCGCGAGCGCGTGGCCACCACCACCCCCGAGTGGGCCGAGCAGATCACCGGCATTCCGGCCGAGCGGATCCGCCGCCTGGCGCTGGAGCTGGGCGAGACGGCGCTGCACAAGGCCTTCACGCTGCCCATCCCCTGGACCGACGCGTGGGGCAAGGTGCATCCGCACACGCAGGCACGGCCCGTGGCCTTCCACGCCATGCGCGGCCTTGCGGCGCATTCCAACGGCTTCCAGACGGTGCGCGCGCTGGCGGTGCTCATGAGCCTGCTGGGCACGATCGACGCACCCGGCGGCTTCCGGCACAAGGCGCCGTACCCGCGGCACATCGTGCCCAACTACCGGGCCTTCAACGACCCGGAGCAGGTCAAGCCCAACACCCCGCTCAATGCCGCGCCGCTTGGCTTCCCTGCGTCGCCGGAGGAACTGGCGGTGCACGCGGACGGCACGCCCATCCGGATCGACCATGCCTTCTCCTGGGAGCATCCGCTGTCGGCGCACGGGCTGATGCACAACGTCATCACCAACGCCACGCGCGGCGACCCCTACAAGATCGACACGCTGCTCATCTTCATGGCCAACATGGCCTGGAACTCCACCATGAACACCATGGCGGTGCGCGAAATGCTCAACGCCAGGGACGACAGCGGCGAGTTCAAGATTCCCTTCCTGGTGGTGTGCGACGCGTTCCAGAGCGAGACCGTGGCCTTCGCCGACCTGGTGCTGCCCGACACCACCTACCTCGAGCGGCACGACGCCATGAGCATGCTCGACCGCCCGATCTCCGAGTTCGACGGTCCCATGGACTCGGTGCGCATTCCGGTGGTGCCGCGCACCGGCGAGTGCCGGCCCTTCCAGGAGGTGTTGATCGAGCTGGCCTCGCGCCTGAAATTCCCGGCATTCACCAAGGAAGACGGCACACGCAAGTTCAAGGACTACCCGGATTTCATCGTCAACTTCCAGCCGCAGCCGGGCGTCGGCTTTCTCATGGGCTGGCGCGGCAAGGACGGTACCGAGCACCTCAAGGGCGAGCCCAATCCCAGGCAGTGGGAGATGTACGAGAAGAACAACTGCGTCTTCCACTACCACATGCCGCTGGACCAGCAGTACATGCGCAACTGGAACCAGCCCTACCTGGACTTCGCCAAGGACAAGGGTTGGCGCCAGCGCAACTGCCCCGTGCAGCTGGCGCTCTACTCGGACACGCTGCAGACCTTCCGCCTGGCCGCGCAGGGCAAGACCAGCGGACGCCAGCCGCCGGACGCCTTGCGCCAGCGCATCGAGCAGTACTTCGACCCGCTGCCTTTCTGGTATGAGCCGCTGGAAAGCGCATTCACCGACGGCGATGAGTTCCCGCTTGCCGCCATCACCCAGCGGCCGATGGCGATGTATCACTCGTGGGATTCGCAGAACGCCTGGCTGCGCCAGATCCACAGCCACAACTACCTCAACGTCAACCCGGTCACGGCCCTTGCGGCCGGCATTGCGGACGGCGGCTGGTGCTGGGTCGAGAGCCCCTGGGGCCGCGTGCGTTGCATGGTGCGCCACAGCGAGGCGGTGGAGCCCGGCACTGTCTGGACCTGGAACGCCATCGGCAAGGCCAGCGGCGCCTGGAAGCTCGCGCCGGGCGCGGACGAATCGCGGCTGGGCTTCCTGCTCAACCACCTCATCACCGAGGAGTTGCCGTTCGCCGGAAAGACCATCAGCAACTCCGACCCGATCACCGGCCAGGCCGGCTGGTACGACGTGCGGGTGAGACTGCGCCCGGCCCCTGCGCCGGAGGCAGGCGAGGAAGAGCCCGAGCGGAGTCTGCCGCGCGCAGCGAGCCCGCACCGCGTGCAGCCCGCCTGAATCGACCAAAACTAAAACGAAGACCCCGACGATGACTACCGCGGAACCGGACAAGACCCTGGCCAAGCAGCTGGCCCTGGTGATCGACCTCAACGTATGCGTGGGCTGCCACGCCTGCGTCACCTCGTGCAAGGAATGGAACACGCAGGGTGCGGCCGGGCCGATGACCGACATCAACCCCTACGGCGCCGAACCGAGCGGCACCTTCTTCAACCGCGTCCAGACCTACGAGGCCGGCGCGTTTCCCGCCACCGAAACCATTCACTTCCCCAAGAGCTGCCTGCACTGCGAAGAGCCGCCGTGCGTGCCGGTGTGCCCGACCGGCGCAAGCTACAAGCGCGCCGAGGACGGCATCGTGCTGGTCGACTACGACAAGTGCATCGGCTGCAAGTACTGCAGCTGGGCCTGTCCGTACGGTGCGCGCGAGTTCGACGAGGACCGCAAGGTCATGACCAAGTGCACCTTGTGCGTGGACAGGGTCTACGACGACCTGCTGCCGCCGCAGGACCGCAAGCCCGCCTGCGTCAAGGCCTGCCCCACCGGCGCGCGCCTGTTCGGGGACATCAAGGACCCGCAGTCGGAGGTGTCGCGGCGCATCCGCGACCATGGCGGCTACCAGCTCATGCCCGAGTGGGACACGCAGCCGGCCAACCACTACCTCCCACGCCGCAAGACCGAGGTGGCCGCCGGCCCGGCGCAGGGCCCCGGTTCGCAGGATCGGCCGCAGAACGTGGACGAACTCAAGCCGCGCCTGGCCGAGGTGATGGCTGCCCAGACGCTGGAGGGCTGAACCGATGCATCCCGCCTGGTCCATCCTGCTTTTCACCACCATTGCCGGCGCCGCCCAGGGGCTGGTGGTCGCGCTCGCCGTGGCCTGCCTCGCCGGGCTGGCGCTGGACGGCACTTTCCTGGCCGGCAGCCTCGCGGTGTCCGCGGTTCTGCTGGCGGCGGCATTGCTCGCCTCCTTCTTCCACCTGGGCCACAAGTTGCGCGCGTGGCGCGCGGCGCTGATGTGGCGCACGTCCTGGATGTCGCGCGAAGTCATCGCGCTGCCGGTCTTCATCACGCTGGTCGTGGGCTGGGCGCTGGCGGTGGCCGGCGGCGCCGGCGCACTCTGGACGCACGGCGTGCTGCCCGTGCTGGCGATCGTGATGGCGCTGGTGCTCTGGTATTGCACGGCCATGATCTATGCGTGCCTGCGCTTCATCCAGGAATGGGCGCATCCGCTGACGGTCATCAACTACACGCTGATCGGCCTGTCGTCCGGCCTGGTGCTGGCCGGTGCGCTGGGCGTGCTGGCGGGGCAGGGTGCCTTTGCGGGCGCCGTCACTCCGTGGGCGCTGGCGCTGACGCTGGCGGCCTGGGGCACGCGCACGTTGGCGCTGCGCCGCAACGCCGGCCTCAAGCCGAAATCGACGCTGCAAAGCGCCACCGGCATTCGCGATCCGCGCATCACCCAGCGGTCGATGGGCCTGACCGGCGGCTCGTTCAACACGCGCGAGTTCTTTCACCACGCGTCGCTGGCGGTGCTGCGCCGCACGCGGCTGGTGTTCCAGGTGCTCGGCTTCGCGGTGCCGGCGGCGCTGGTGGCGCTGGCGCTGTTTGGCGGCTCGGGCGCCGCGCTGTTGCTGGCCGTGCCGGTGCAGTTTGCCGGCCTGCTGGCCGAGCGCTGGTTCTTCTTCGCGCAGGCGCGGCACCCGCAGAACCTGTACTACCAGTTCGTCAGCTGAAGCAGGCCGGCCCGACGGGGCGAGGCCGAACCCCTAGATGGCGGTCAGCATGCCGGTCGACGAGGCCTCGGCCGCCAGCTTGCCCTCGGGGTTGTAGAGCGACGCCTCGAGAAATGCGACCCGCCTGCCGCGCCGGATGACGCGTGCCTCGACCCGGCCTTCGCCGGGTCCGACCTTCTCGTAGAAGCTGACCTTGATCTCCAGGCTGAACACGGACTGCGCATGCGCGGTGTCGTGAATCACCGCATGGGCCATCGCCGCATCCAGCCAGGCGGTGATGAAACCGCCCTGCGCGATCGTGCCGTTGGTGTGGCAATACTCGCGCCGCACTGTGAACGCGGCCTTGAGTGTCTTGCCGGCGGGGTCCCAGCCGGTCACATGGAAGTTGCCCATCGATTCGCTCAGTGCCTTGCCGGAGCGGATGCGTGCGTCGAGGTCGTCGTCGGTCATCGTTCGTTCGTTCGATTGGAGTGTTCCGATTGTCCGTGACCTATGCCATTCGGCGTGACGCGCCAAGCGTACGCAAGCTTGGCGATGCGCCTGCACGGCCCTCGCGCCTAAAGTGAGTCCCCACGAACCCCAGTGGTGCGTCCACGGGCGCAACGCATCACCGGACTTCGGGCGCGGCTCGCTGGCGGCGCGCCCTGCTTCTGCGCCTTACTCGTCACAGTCAAGGAGCAACCATGCGTAGCAGCTTTCATGGACAAGTCCGCACCGTCGGGCCGGATGTCGCGTCAACGGTGATCCAGGGCGGAAAGATCAAGTACTCGAAGATCCTGAGCAAGAAGGAAGCAAAAGCCAAGAAGGGCCAGGCCAAGCCGAACGTGTTTCCCTTCGGCTACATGTTCGACGAGTTGAAAGCGGCCGACGGATCCATCCGGCCGGAGCATCGGTTGCCCGACGGCGGCAGCACGCCGGCGCAACTCGTTGCCTTGTCCGCGACGATGAGCGAGGACAACCCCAGGCTCGACCGGAAGACGAACATCGGTGCCGCCTATACCTACCTTGGCCAATTCATCGATCACGACATCACCAAGACCGAAACGCTGGATCCGGCCGTCAGCTCGGCGATGGAAGCCGCATTCCAGGCGGCGAGGGCCGGCGCCTCCTTCTCTCCGCTCGACCAGGACCGGCTCGCCAGCCTGGTCAACAAGCGAATGCCGGCACTGAACCTGGACAGCGTATTGTCGAATGCCGCGCCGCGCGACGAGCAAGGAGCGATGCGCGTTGGCAGCGTGACGACGAACGGTGTCCCGGCGCGGCCGCAACTGCCGTTCACCGAGCCGGCGGAACTGTTCAACCTGCACGACCTGCCCAGACTGCCGCCCACGTCCACCAACGAAGAACTGGACCGGCGGGCGCAGATCGGCGATCCGCGCAATGACGAGAACCTGGTGGTTGCGCAGTTGCACGTGGCCTTCCTGCGCGCGCACCGGCGCCTGGTGCACGACAAGGGCATGAGCGCCGCCCAGGCCGATACCGCGTTGCAGCAGTTCTACCAGGCCGTGGTGATACAGGACTTCCTGCCCGTGGTTTGCGATCCCGCCGTGGTCGCGGCCGTGCTGGCGGCCCCCGGGGCGTTCTATCGCCCGACGCCGGACTGTCCGTTCATGCCGATGGAATTCTCCGTGGCCGCCTATCGCTTCGGCCATTCCATGGTGCGAGAGCGCTACAACTACAACTCAGAGTTTTCGGGCCAGGGCGGCAAGCCGTTGGCAACGTTGGCGGACCTGTTCACGTTCACGGCCTTCAGCGGGCAGAATTTCGACCTGCCGACCGTTCCGCACAACTGGATCATCGACTGGACGCGCTGGCTCAAGCGCGCCGACGACACGCTAGACAACGACGCACGTCCCATCGATACCCTGCTCGCTCCAGGCCTGATGAACCTGCCGCAGCACCAGGGCGTGATCGCCGGAACCGACGTCAACATCCTGGCGTTGAGGAACCTGGTGCGCGGCTATCTGCTCAGCGTTCCGACCGGACAGGCGGTGGCACAGGCCGTTCGCAACCGGCTCCCGCAGATCGAACCGCTCACCGCGGCGCAATTGCGCGCGGTCGCGAAGGACGCAAGCGACGCACAGTTCGACGCACTGGTGGCCGGCGGCTTCGATGTGCGCACCCCCCTGTGGTACTACATGCTGGCCGAGGCCGCGCATGTTCGTGCAACCAGCGGCAAGGCTCATCTCGGGCCGATTGCCAGCGTGATCATCACGGAGGTGCTGGCTCAGCTGGTCAGGCTCGCCGACGACAACTTCATGTCCGTTCCCGGGTGGAGCTCCGCGATTCCGCTCGAACGCGCGGATCGAGCCCAACTGGTTGACCTGTTCCGCTTCGCCCAGCTGTTTCCCTGAGCGTGAGACTTGCGTGTGGGGCCGGCGGGCGCACGTCAGTGCCGCTGGCCTGCTTCCCTGCCGAAGACGAACTGGCAATCGGCCGGCAGCGGCCAGACCCGCACCATCTCGCAGCGCACGTGCTCGGCGCCGCTCCAGCCGAGCGGGCCGTCCGCGACCGGCTGCCGGCCCGATGCCATGAACAACGTGGACTGTGCCTCGGCCGTGTCCACCCAGAACAGCACCGCCACCACGCCGCTGACGGCCAGGACGACCAGGAACAGACCCATCCAGCGGATGGGGCGCTTGCTCTGTGCGATGGCGCGGTCGGGCATGTTGCGGCTCCTCGTTCGGAGCCGCCAAGTTAGCGCCGCGGCGAACATGGCCACGGAGGAAAAAGGCGCTGCCCTCTGTCAGACGCGGCCGCAGTGACTACCGGCCGCTCTGTGCGCTCTGGTCGCCGGCCAGGTCAGAGCCAGGTGCCGTTGCTGCTGGGCATCTGGATGCGCATTTCCGGCGAGCCGCCGAAGACGAAGCCGCCGATGACGATGCTGACGATGGAGATGAAAAGGCTGGCGAACACCGCCATCCAGAAGCCGGACACCCGGAATCCCTTGACCAGTGCGGCCACCAGCAGCAGTACCAGGGCATTGACCACCAGCAGGAACAGGCCGAAGGTCAGCACGGTCAGCGGCAGGGTCAGCACGATCAGCAGCGGCTTGACCAGCGCATTGGCCAGGCCGAGCAGCAGGGCCGAGCCGACGAGCGCCCCGGTGCTGTCGAAGCGGATGCTCTTGCTGAACACCAAGCTGGCGATCCACAGCGAGACGCCGGTTACGGCCCACTGGGCAAGAAAGGAGGTGAGATTCTCAAACATGTGCGTTGCTTTGGTTCGGGTTCTGCCGCACATGTTAATTGTGCCGCCCCGCTACTTGGCGAAGCGCCTGCGTGTCAGCGCCAGCGCGAACCAGAACGCAGCCACCGTGTAGGCCACCAGCACGGCCAGATGCACCGCCCAGTCGGCCGGCCACTGGTCCATGAACAGCGGCCGCACCAGCGCCACCGCATTGGCCAGCGGCAGCCAGCGCGCCACCGCCTGCACCGCCGCCGGCAGTTGCTCGAGCGGGAAGAACACGCCGGACAGGAACATCATCGGCGTCATGAACAGGGTGAAGTAGTAAGTGAAGAAATCGTAGCCCTTGGCCAGCGCGTTGAAGATCAGCGCGATGCAGGAGAACGTGACTCCCACGCCCACCAGGACCACCCAGGCGACGGCGAGCTTGGGGCTGTGGCTGATGCCCAGCGCCAGCATCACGAACAGGATCGCGGTGGTGGTGAAGATGGCCTTGAAGCCCGCCCAGAGCATCTCGGCCAGCACGATGTCGTCCAGGCCCACCGGCGCGTTCATGATGCCGTCCCAGGTCTTTTGAACGTGCATGCGGGAGAAGGCCGAGTACAGCGCCTCGAACGACGCGGCGTTCATCGCGCTCATGCAGATGGAGCCTGAGGCCAGGAACAGGATGTACGGAACGCGCTGTCCGCCCACGTCCACCTGCCCGACCAGGGCGCCCATGCCGTAGCCGAAGGCCACCAGCCAGATCAGCGGCTCGGCGATGTTGCCGATCAGGCTGGGGATGGCGAGCTTCTTCCACACCAGCAGGTTGCGCAGGAACACCGGCCACCAGCGGCGCGTGAGTTGCGGCGCGCGCCATGGCGACGGCACGGATGCGGCGGCGGGCAGGGCCTGGCTGGTCGTGCTCATGTCAACCGTCCTCTCTGATCTGGCGGCCCGTCAGCTTGAGGAACAGGTCTTCCAGGTTGGCCGGCCGGTGGAAGGTGCGCAGGCCGTCGTGGGCGGCCAGGGCGTCGAGCAGCCGACGCGCGTCCTGCGTGTAGAAGAACACCGTCTCGCCGCTGACCTCGACGCGCGCGGCCAGTGCCTTGAGCGGCGACTGCGCCAGTTGCAGCGCGCCGTTGCCGTAGACCTCGACCACGTCGGGCTCGAGGTGCTGCGCGATCAGGTCGCGCGGCCGGCCCTCGGCGATCTTGCGGCCGTGGTCGAGCACCAGCAGGCGCGAGCACAGGCGCTCGGCCTCGTCCATGAAGTGGGTGGTCAGCAGGATCGACTTGCCTTCGGCCAGCAGCAGCTGCAGGCGCTCCCACATGAGGTGCCGTGCCTGCGGGTCCAGGCCGGTGGTGGGCTCGTCCAGCATCAGCAGCCGCGGATCGTTGACGAGGGCACGGGCCAGCGAGAGGCGCCGGCGCATGCCGCCGGACAACTCGCCCGGCCGGGCATTGGCCTTGTGCGACAGCGCCGCGAACTCCAGCAGCCTGGGCGTGCGCGTCTTCATCACGCTGCGCCCGATGCCGAAGTAGCGGGCATAGACCATGAGGTTCTCGGCGCAGCTGAAGTCCGGGTCGAGCGAGTCGAACTGCGTCACCACGCCCAACTGCGCCTTGATGGCGCGCGCGTCCTGCGGCATGCCCAGGCCCATGGCCTGGATCTGGCCGGCATCGGGCGTGGTCAGGCCCAGGCACATGCGGATGGTGGTGGTCTTGCCGGCACCGTTCGGGCCGATCACGCCCAGGCATTCGCCGGGCGCGATGTGGAACGACAGGTCGTTCACCACGACCTGGTCGCCATAGTGCTTGCGCAGGCCGGTGGCGGCAAAGAGGGGGGCGGCGTCGGTGTCGATGGGCACGCGCCCATTGTGGCGCAGGCATCGGCGCCGATTGTTCCCGCCAGGGAAACTCAGCGGGTGCCGGATGCGTGCCGCCGCGCCCTCATCCGGCATCGTGGAACACCGGCAGCCGCAGGTTGAGCGACGGACGGTAGTGCGCCAGGACGGGAGGCGAGCCGGGTGGCGGGTGATGCCTGCCGTCCCGCCACAGCGCCAGAGCGGCCCCGGCGATCCATAGCGCCAGCTTCTGTCCCGGGCAGGCGTGCTGGCCATGGCCGAAGCCCGGCAACGCACGCGCCGGCCGGTCGACGACGAAGCGGTCCGGCTCTGGCCAGAGGACCGGGTCGCGGCTCGCCGCGGCCAGCACGAGCAGGACGGTGTCGCCGGCACGCAGCGCGGTACCGGCCAGCTCGACCCGGTCGTCACCGGACGTGACGAAGCGCCGCGTGTTCTGCGTCGATGGATCGTGCCGTGCCACCTCGGCCATGATCGCGTCGGCGCCGATGCGGCCTGTCGTGAATCCGCGATACAGGCCCGGCTCGCGCGACAGCGCCACGAAGCCATTGCCCAGCAGGCCGGCGGTGGCTTCGCAGGTCTGCGACAGCAGGCCCGCCAGGTTGGCCAGCAGCGCCTGTCGCGCCTCGCCTGGGGCGATGCGTGCCTGTTCCAGCAGATGGGCCAGCGGGCTCGCCGGGCATCCTGCGCCGTCGCGTGCGCCGGCGTCGAAGCAACCCAGCAGCCGCGTCGCCGATTCGCTCGCGGCCTGCAATTGCGCGGCAGTCGACAAGGGCGACAGCGCAGCGACGAAGCCGCGCGTGGCGCGCCACAGCGCCGGCCACTGATGCGGCGCGAACCCGAGCAGACTGGCGACCGCGCATACGGGCAGCGCCACGCACCAGTCGTTCAGGCCCAGCGCCTCGGCCTGCAGCGCCGCTGCAGCCTCGGCCGCGGCTTGTCGCGCCGCGTCCTCGTCCACGCCCGCCAGCGCGTCGCGCAGCAGCGGCTTGAGCGCATCGTGCGCCGGGCCATCGTTCATCCGCACGAGCCGGCCGAACAGCGCGCCGGCGGGCTGGCCCGCGATGGCGGGCGGCACGGGCTGTGTCTCCGGGCGCACGCGCAGCGCCGCGTGCATCAGCGCCGCATGCACCACGTCGGCCCGGCTGGCGATCCATAGCCGAAGCCGCGGCTCGTACACCAGTGGTGGGCCGGCGCGCAGCCGGGAATAGAAGGGATAGGGGTCGGGATGGGTGACGGCGGCCAGCACGTCTGAGGGGTCGGCGAGTGACATGGGCGCAGTGTCCGGTCGGGCCGTGGTTCATGCTTCGTTCCACGACGAAGCGTCAAATCGGCCCGCGCCTATCATTTGCACAACTGCGCCGGCGCGCTCCGGCTGCATCGCACCATGAACGCATTCACCGCAAGCACTGCCCCAACGAGAGGAAAGCGCGGCGACAACGCCGCCGCCGCCGACCCCGATGCCCGCCTGGCGCGGCTGGCCGCCGCCATCGCCGAACCGGCACGGGCGCGCATGCTTTGCTGCCTGCTCGACGGCCATGCACGTACCGCCACCGAGTTGGCCACTGTCGCCGAGGTGGCCCCCTCCACCGCCAGCGTGCACCTGGCGAGATTGGACGGCGAAGGCCTGGTTACGTCGCTGGCCCAGGGCCGGCACCGCTACTTCCGGCTCGCCGGCCGCGAGGTCGCTTCGGCGCTGGAGTCCCTGATGGCGCTGGCCGGCGGCGCGCATGCGCCGTTCGTGCCGAACACGCCGTCGCGCCTGCGTGCGGCGCGCACCTGCTATGACCACCTGGCCGGTACCGCCGGCGTGGCACTGCACGACCACCTGCATGCGCAAGGCTGGCTGCAAGCCGAGCCGAATGCCGATGCCGATGGTGGCAGCTACCTGCTGACGCCCGCGGGCGAGGCCGGGATGCGGTCGCTGGGGGTGGACGTAGCGGGCGCGCGCGCTCGCCGCCGCCGGTTTGCCTGCGCCTGCCTGGACTGGAGCGAACGCCGACCGCACCTGGGTGGCGCCCTCGGCGCCGCCTGGCTCGCGCTGGCGCTGGATCGGGCATGGCTGACGCGCGACCTGGACAGCCGCGCCGTGCGCATCACGCCCAAGGCCCGGCGCGAGGCGCCGCAACTGTTCGGGCTGATGTGAAGGTCAAGCGATGAGTGTCCTGCAGTGGCTGGATTTCGAGTACAGCGATGGCGACGACGGCATCGGCGTGTTCGATGCCCTGGCCTCGGTGTTCCCGCAGCATGCGCCGAGCGTGCAGCAGGAGATCGACCTGGTGCTCGCCTGGGCCAGGGCCGAGGCCGGCCCGCCGGCGCCGATGGAGGCCGGCGGCGAATGGGATGTCGAACTGCAGGTGCATGAAGAGCCCGCCGCCGTGCCGCAGCAGCCTGCACGCCGCAGCTTCGGGCTGACGATCAGCGGCACGCCGGCCTTCTGCCAGGCGTTCGGCGCGCGCTTCCTGGACGAGCGAGGCTGAGCGCCGGCTTTGGGCGCCCTTACTGGAACGCCACTTCGGCGAAGCTGCGCAGCTTGCGGCTGTGCAGGCGGCTCGAGCCTTCGCGCCGCAGGATGTCGATGGCGGCCATGCCGATGCGCAGGTGCTGCTCGACGCGCTGGCGGTAGAAGTGGTCGGCCATGCCGGGCAGCTTGATCTCGCCATGCAGCGGCTTGTCGCTCACGCACAGCAAGGTGCCGTAGGGCACGCGGAATCGGAAGCCGTTGGCCGCGATGGTGGCGCTTTCCATGTCCAGCGCGATGGCGCGGCTCTGGCTGAAGCGCCGCTGCGGCTGGTTGCCGGGCAACAGCTCCCAGTTGCGGTTGTCGGTGCTCGCGACCGTGCCTGTGCGCATCACGCGTTTGAGGTCCGGCCCGCTGACCTGGGTGATCTGGGCCACCGCCTGCTCCAGCGCCAGCTGGATCTCGGCCAGCGCCGGGATCGGCACCCACAGCGGCAGTTCTTCGTCCAGCACGTGATCCTCGCGCACGTAGGCGTGCGCCAGCACGTAGTCGCCCAGCAGCTGGCCCTGTCGCAGGCCGGCGCAGTGCCCCAGCATCAGCCAGGCATGGGGGCGCAGGACGGCGATGTGGTCGGTGATGGTCTTGGCGTTGGCCGGGCCCACCCCGATGTTGACCATCGTGATACCGGTGTGGTCGCCGCGCACCAGGTGGTAGGCCGGCATCTGGGGCAGGCGTGGCGGCGGCGTGCCCTGGCTGCCGTCGAGCAGCGAGCCCATCGCGCCTCCGGCGCCGGGCGCCAGTCCGCGCCGCCGCGTGACCACGTTGCCCGGTTCGATGAAAGCCAGGTAGTCGCCGTTCTCGTCGGTCATCGCCTCGCGCCCCAGGCGCACGAACTCGTCGATGTAGAACTGGTAGTTGGTGAACAGGACGAAGTTCTGGAACCAGTCGGGCGCGGTGCCGGTGTAGTGGCGCAGGCGGTGCAGCGAATAGTCCACCCGCGCCGCGGTGAACAGCGACAGCGGCTGGGCCTCGCCGGGCCTGGCCTCGTGCGTGCCGTTGGCGATGCCGTCGTCCATGGCGCCGAGGTCGGGCAGGTCGAAGACGTCGCGCATCAGGGCGCGCCGCTCCGGGCTCAGGTTGCCTTCGATGTGCTCGTTCTCTGCGAACGAGAAATGCACCGGGATCGGCTGCGTGCTGGTGCCGACCTCCAGTTCGACGCCGTGGTTCTCCAGCAGAAGCCGGAACTGGTCGCCGTAGTACCGGCTGAACAGGTCGGGGCGGGTGAGGGTGGTCTCGTAGCGGCCGGGGCCGGCCACGAATCCGTAGCTCAGGCCGGCGTTGAGCGGCGGCGTCAGGCGCGAAGTCGTGTGCGTGTGCACCCGCACGAAGGGATAGCAGGCGCGCACCCGGCCCGGCATGGCCTCACCTGCGACGAAGCGGGCCATGGCGTCGCGCAAGTGAGCGAGACCGGCGCGGTAGATGCGATCGACTTGGGCGAGTGCGGCCGGGGCATCATTGAAACGGGCCGGCGCGATGAATTCGGGCATGTGCGACATGGCGCATTGTGCAATGGCGCGGGCGTCGACGCCGCGCGCCTCAGCGCCCGCGCGTTGTCGCCAGCCACGCGCCCATGAGCCCCATGAGCAGGATCAGGGCCCACAGGGGCAGGGTCGGGTCGATCTCGTAGAGCATCGTGCTGCCGACCGGCGCGACGATGAAGGCGATTCCCTGTGTGGCGGCGGACAGGCCGGCCACCGCGCCCTGGTGCTGCGGCGGCACCGATAGCGAGGCTCCGGCCATGGCACCCGGCATGACCCAGCCGGCGCCGATGCCCAGCAAGCCGTAGGCCAGCAGGTAGGCGCCGAGCGACGCGGTCGCGAGCAGCAGGCCCAGGCCGGCGAGCCAGAACAGCAGGCCGGCGATCACCATCCGCTGCGCCGGCCAGCGCAGCCAGCGCAACTGAACCACCTGCGTGACGAGCAGCGTCACGCCGACCACGGTCAGCGCCAGCGCCAGCAATGGCGCCGCCTGCGCGGCGCCCAGGCCAAGCCGGTCCTGAAAGTAGAAGCTGGTGCTGACCTGCGATGTGACGATGGCGCACCAGTTGAGCACGGCCACTGCCAGCCATCCGCGCAGGCCCGGCGCGAACGGATTCACCGATGCCGCACGTACGCGCGGCCGCGCGGGCTCGCGGGGCACGAAGGCCGGCACCGCCAAGCAGGCCAGAGCGCACAGCACCGTGGCGAGCGTGAGCGGCCACAGCAGGCCCTGCAACGCGAGCAGGCCGCCCAGGGCCGGACCGAGCACCAGGCCGACGCCGCTGGCCGCCCCGATCAGCGCCATCGCCGCACTGCGCTCGGCCTGGCTCGTGTGATCGGCAATGAGCGCCTGCGCCGCGGTCGGCACCGCCGGCAGGAACCCGCCCAGCAGTGCCCGCGCCGCCGTCAGCGCGCCAAACAGGAATGCGCCCGTCCATGCGCCCTGCATCCCCTGCCAAGCCACCGAGGTGAACACGACGTAGGCCGCGAACAGCCCGGCGAAGCCGACGACCATCACCGGCCTTCGGCCCAGGCGGTCGCAGGCGGAGCCCCATGCCGCTGCGGTGGCAGTCATCACCAGCGAGCCGATGGATAGCATCCAGCCGGCCTGGCCGACGGACAGGTGCAGGGCGCGCATCAGCGGCGCGATGATCGGCAGGATGCAGGCGGACGCCAGGCCGGACAGGGCGACGCAGACGAACACGACGAGACGCATGTGCTTCATGCCGTGCTGCGATGGCGCGTAAAGGTGGGTGTCGATGTTGTGCATGGACCGTGACATGTGATTGGGTGGACCAATCCAGTATGCGACGATATATTCACATTTTCCATTCGCATTCCGCGACCTTTGCCGCCATGAACGCCCGCCGTATCGATGCCACAGTGAGAAAGCTGCCGCGCCAGGCCCGATCCATCGCCACCGTGGATGCCATCGTCGGCGCCGCGGCTCAGGTTCTGGTGACGCAAGGCTATGAAGGCACGACCACCGCGCGGGTGGCCGAGCGCGCCGGCGTCAGCGTCGGCTCGCTCTACCAGTACTTTCCCAACAAGGAGTCGCTGGTGGCCGAACTGATCGACCGGCATGCCGACGATGTGGTCGGCACCATCACACGCGTGCTCGACGACACGACGCATGCGTCGCTGCGGGACGGCATCTCGGCGGCCATCGATGCCGTCATCGGGGCGCACCGGATCGATCCCCGGCTGCACAAGATCCTGAACCAGGAGGTGCCGCGCATCGGCCGGCTTGGCAAGTCGATGAATGCCGAGCGCGAGATCGCCCGCGCCTTCGAGCGGCTACTGTGCCGCCATGCCGACGAATTGCCGGCTGGCTGCGACCCGGCGCTCGCCGGCCTCGTGGTGGCGACCGTGATCGAGGCGATCGGCCACAAGGCCGTGCTGGAGCCGCGCTGCGGCCTGGCCGGTGGCGCTGCAGCGCGCGAGGCGCTGCAGGTCGTGACGCGCTATCTCATGCTTGACCGCTAGCCGGAATTCAACCGACGTTGGGCACGCGCATCGTCACGAATTCCTCGGCCGCCGTCGGGTGGATGCCGATGGTGCGGTCGAAATGAGCCTTGGTCGCGCCGGCCTGCATCGCGACCGCGAAGCCCTGCACGATCTCGCCCGCGTCGGCCCCGACCATGTGCAGACCCACCACGCGGTCGCTGTCCTTGGCGACGAGCAGCTTCATGAACGTACGTTCGCTGCGTCCCGACAGCGTGTGGCGCAGCGGCTTGAATTCGGTGCAGTACACGCTCACGTTGTCGTTGCCCAGTTGCGCCCGCGCCTGCGCCTCGGTGTAGCCGCAGGTGCCGATGTTGGGATGGGTGAACACCGCGGTGGGCACGAAGTCGTAGTCCGGCGCCTGGCGCGGCGAGCGGCCTGCCTCGGGGAACAGCATGTCGACCACCACCATGGCCTCGGCCAGCGCCACCGGCGTGAGGTGCAGGCGGCTGGAAGCGTCGCCGACGGCGAAGATGTGCGGCACCGAACTGCGGAACTGCGCGTCGACCACGACGGCGCCGCGGTCGCTCAGCTTCACGCCGGCGGCCTCCAGGCCGAGGTCGTCGGTGTTGGCGACGCGTCCCGTGGCCATCAGCACGGCATCTGCCTGAAGGTCCTGTCCGCGGTCGAGCATGAGGTTCAGGCCGCCGTTGCCGCGCCGCATCGACGTGATCTGGGTGCTCAGGCGGATGTCCACGCCTGTCTTGCCCATCTCGGCGGCGACGAAGCTGCGCACGTCCTCGTCGAACGCGCCGAGCATGTGCGCTCCGCGCTGCAGCAGCGTCACCTGCGCGCCCAGTCCGTTGAAGATGGACGCCATCTCGCAGGCGATGTAGCCGGCGCCGACGACCACCAGCCGCTTCGGGAAGGGGTCCAGGTCGAACATGTCGTCCGACACCAGCGCCAGTTCGTGGCCCGGCACCGGCGGCTTGAACGGACGACCGCCGGTGGCGATCAGCACGTGCTTCGCGCGCCAGTGCCGGCCGCCGGCGGCGACGGTGTGGGCGTCGACCATCGTGGCGCGATCGCGGATGATCTCGACGCCCGGGCCTTCCAGCAGGCTCTGGTAGATGCCGTTGAGGCGGTGGATCTCCTGCGCCCGCGCGGCCTTCAGGCGGCCCCAGTCCAGGCGCGGCGCCTGCCCCAGGTCCCAGCCGTAGCCGGCGGCCTCCTCGAATGCCTCGGCATAGCCGGCGGCGTAGCTGTAGAGCTTCTTGGGTATGCAGCCGACGTTGACGCAGGTGCCGCCGAGTTCGCCCATTTCGGCCAGTGCGACGCGGGCGCCGCGTCCCGCGGCCATGCGCGCGGCGCGCACGCCGCCGCTGCCACCGCCGATGACGAAAAGATCCAGTTCCTCGGGTTGCTGCTTCGTTGCCTTCTTGTCCATGCGGGACCTCCTTGATCCCGCACTTTATCGAAGGAGCGAGGTCGACCCGCCAAGCAGGGTTGCCCCGGGGTGGTCAGCGGTACAGCATCTGCGGCAGCCACAGGCCGATCTCAGGCCACATGTAGAGCAGCACGATGGCCAGCACCTGGATGCCCATGAACGGCAGCATGCCCAGGAAGATCTGATTGAGCGTGACATGCGGCGGGCTCACGCCCTTGAGGTAGAACGCAGCCATGGCCACCGGCGGCGACAGGAAGGCCGTCTGCAGGTTCAGCGCCACCAGCAGCCCAAAGAACAGCGGGTCCACGCCGAAGTTGTCCAGCAGCGGAATGAAGATGGGCATGAAGATCACGATGATCTCGGTCCACTCGAGCGGCCAGCCGAGGATGAAGATGATCACCTGGCTGAGCACGAGGAACTGGATCTTCGTCAGGTTCATGCCCAGCACCCACTGCTCGACCAGCGCCTGGCCGCCCAGCAGGGCGAAGGCGGCCGAGAAGATGGCCGAGCCGACGAACAGCCAGCACACCATGGCCGACGTCTTGGCGGTGAGGAACACCGACTCCTTGAGCACCGAGAGGGTCAGGCGCCGATAGGCCGCCGCCAGCAGAAAGCCGCCCAGCGCACCCATCGCGGCCGCCTCGGTGGGCGTGGCAAGTCCCATGACGATGGAGCCGAGCACCGCGGTGATGAGCAGCATCAGCGGGAAGAACGACGCCAGCAGCATCTTGAAGATTTCGAGCCGCTTGAAGCTCAGGAACAGGTAGAACAGCGCCACGAGCGCGCCCAGGGCCGAGAACGTCACCTTCCACCAGGTGGGCGCCGGGCGTGCTTCGGCTGCCCCGGTGGCCGCAGTGCTGCCCGATGCCGTGGCGCCAGGAGGTTCGGCGACGCCGCCGCCGGCCGGCTCGGCCACGCCGCCGCTGCCCGGCGGTTGCGCAAGGCCGCTGGCGCCGGGCGGTTCGGACAGTCCACCGCCGACCGGCGGTTCGGACAGCCCGCCGCTGACCGGCGGTTCGGCCAGGCCACCGGCAGAAGGCGGCTCGGCCAGGCCGCCCGTGGACGGCGGCTCCTGGAGGCCGCCAGCCGAAGGCGCGGAGCCGCGCGCGGCGGCGCCGATCTCCTGGATCTCGTAGCGCTCGACCACCACCGGCGCGGTGACTGCCTCCCAGCTGAAGAAGGCCAGCAGCGCGAACAGCACTGCGGGGGTGAGCACGATTGCCAGTTGTCCGAGCAGGTAGCCGGTGGGCACCTCGGCATTGCGGCGGCCCTTGAGCGCGGCAAGAATGCGCCCGAGCGCGTGGCCACCGCCTTGGTGGCTGATGGCCGCCAGCGGCGGCGGCAACGCCACATGGCGTTCGGCGGCCGACAAAGGCGGCGCCAGGGCCGGCTTGAACCTGGCGAGGATCACCACGTACACCACATAGAGCGACGCCAGCATCAGTCCCGGGAAGAAGGCGCCTGCGTACAGTTGCACCACCGACACGCCGGCGGTGGCGCCATAGACGATCAGCAGCACCGAGGGCGGGATCAGGATGCCCAGGCAGCCGCCGGCGGTGATTGCCCCGGCGGCGACCGGCACGCTGTAGCCGGCGCGCAGCATCGCCGGCAGGGCCAGCAGCCCCATCAGCGTGACCACTGCGCCGACGATGCCGGTGGCCGTGGCGAACACCGCGCAGGTCACCAGCGTGGCCACGGCCAGCGCCCCGGGCAGGCGGGCCAGCGCCAGGTGCAGGCTCTTGAAAAGCGTCTCGATCAGGTTGGCGCGCTCGACCAGATAGCCCATGAAGACGAACAGCGGCACCGCGATCAGCACGTCGTTGGCCATGGTCTTGTAGGCCGACTGCACCATCAGGTTGAGCGTGTGGTCGATGTCCCGGTCGTAGGCGAACCAGGTGAAGATCATCCCCATGCCCATCAGCGTGAACGCGGTGGGAAAGCCCAGCATGATCGCCACCACCACCAGCGACAGCATCAGCAGGCCGAGGTGCCCGTTCGTGATGGTTTCCGCGCTGAGCATGAGGTAGGTGGCTGCGCACACGAGCGCGGCCATGAAGCTCAGGCCGAACCAGAGTTCTTTTCGGATCTTCACTTGGCCGCCTCCTTGGCCACGACCACCTTGTCGAGCGCGGCGATGTCCTCGTCGCGGACGTTGACCATTTCCTTGAGCTTGTCGACGTCGACTTCCTCGACGTCCTGCTCGCGCGACGGCCAGGCGCCGTCGCGCAGGCAGATGACGCAGCGCACGATTTCCACCATCCCCTGCAGCAGCAGCGCCAGGCCGGCGAACGGGATGACGAACTTGAACGGGTACAGCGGCAGCGGCTCGGCCGAGAAGGTCTGCTCGCGGATCGCCAGCGACTCGTTGGCGTATACCCAGCCGGCCCACGTCATGGCCACCACGCCGGGCAGGAAGAACACGAGGTACAGCAGCAGGTCGATCGCGGCCTGCGTGCGCGGCCGGAAGAAGCCGTACAGCACATCGCCGCGCACGTGCCCGTTGCGTGCCAGCGTGTAGGCGCCGGCGGTCATGAACATCGTGCCGTACAGCATGATCTGCGCGTCCAGCACCCAGGCGTGCGGCCGGTTGAGCGCATAGCGCGAGAACACTTCCCAGCTGATCAGCAAGGTGAGCAGGACCGCGCACCAGGCGAAGGTCTTGCCGATCCAGGTCGAGAGGCTGTCGATGCGCAACAGGAAAGACTGCATTTGCGGAATCCCTTCGGGCCGCGCCGCGGCCGATGCAACAAGGGCACCGCGAAGGTGCCCTGCGAGGGTCGGCCGCGGCGCGGCCCGGCGGACGCGGCGGCCTGCGCGCCGCTTCAGGTCTTGCGGGTGAAGTAGTGGTTGTAGGCCATCTTGAAATCGACCGTGTAGTCGTTGTGCCAGGCCACCGCGCGCTCGGCGAAGGCGCGCTGGGACTCCAGCACCTTCTTGAACATCGCGTTCTCCTCGGACTTCTTGGCGATCGTCTTGTCCCACGACGCCAGTTGCGCGCGCAGCACCGCGTCGGGCGTCTTGTAGAACTTGATGCCGGCCTTCTTCAACTCCTGGTAGTCGGCCGAGTTGCGCTGGATCGCCTTCCAGCTCATGTCGGCGCTGGCGGCCTGCATGGCGTACTCGATGATCGACTTGAGCTCCGTCGGCAGTGCGTCGAGCTTGCCCTTGTTGAACAGGATCTCGAACTGTTCGCCCGACTGGTGGAAGCTCTGCAGCATGCAGTTCTTGGCCACGTCCGGGAAGCCCAGCACCCGGTCGCTCGAAGCATTGTTGAACTCGGCCGCGTCGATCAGGCCGCGGTCGAGCGCGGGCACGATCTCGCCGCCGGGCAGCGGATTGACGGCGGCGCCCATGTCGGTGAACACGTCCACCGCCAGGCCGACCGTCCGGAACTTCAGGCCCTTGATCTCCTCGGCGCGGGCCACCGGCTTCTTGAACCAGCCCAGCGGCTGCGTGGGCATCGGGCCGTACAGGTACGACACCACGTCCAGGTTCAGGCTCTTGTAGATCTCGTCGAGCAGCGCCTTGCCGCCGCCGTAGTAGTGCCAGGCCAGCACGGTGTTGGCGTCCATGCCGTAGCCCGGACCCGAGCCCCAAAGCGCCAGCGCCGAGTTCTTGCCGTACCAGTAGGCCACCACGCCGTGGCCGCCGTCGAGGTTGCCCTTGGCCACCGCGTCCAGCAGCTGGAACGCCGGCACCACCGAGCCGGCCGGCAAGACCTCGATCTTGAGGCGGCTGCCCGCCATGTCATTTACCTTCTTGGCGTAGTCCTGCGCAAACTCGTGGAAGATGTCCTTGGCCGGCCAGGTGCTCTGGAAGCGCAAGGTGGTGGTCTGCGCCATGCTCACCATGGGGGCGGACATGGCCCCGGCCGCTACGGCGGCGCCCTTGAGCAGATTGCGGCGGCGAGTCGACTTGGTCACTGTCATGGCATGTCTCCGACGTTGGAAGCCAATTGAAAGGAAGTCCTGCGCCCGCCATCTTTGGCAGGCGCTCGCCGATGACAAGCGGGGTTTACGCGAAGTAACGAAAATTGACAGGGAAATCCCCGAGGTTCCACGCGAGAGGGCGGGCGTTGACGGTTATTAACCTGATTGAGAAGGATGAATTGATATGGACAAGCCCACTGTGAATGCCGGGCGGATGGGCGTGCGGCCGGCCGAGGGCTACGCCGGCGACGTCACGCCGGAGCAGGCAGAGGCCTGGATGAGGGCCGGAGAGGCCGTGCTGGTGGACGTGCGCTCCGATGCCGAGCGCGAGTGGGTGGGCTACGTGCCCGGCGCCGTGCCGCTGGCCTGGAAGCAATGGCCCGGCATGGCGATGAATGGTGGATTCGACGAAGGCCTGAAGGCTGTCGTGCCCGCGGGCGGCAAGGCAGTCCTGCTGTGCCGCAGCGGCGTGCGATCGGTGGCGGCTGCCCGGCGCGCCACCGAATTGGGCATCACGGCCTACAACATCCTCGAGGGATTCGAAGGGGACGCCGACGAGCACGGCCAGCGCGGGCGCAAGGGCGGCTGGCGCCTGCGCGGCCTGCCCTGGCGGCAGAACTGACGCTGCCGCCCGGGCCGCCGGTGCGCGATGGCGCAGCCGGCGTGGGGAAGGTCAGGTCAGAGCTTGGGGATGCGCAGCTTCTGGCCGGGGTAGATCTTGTCGGGGTGGGTCAGCATGGGCTTGTTGGCCTCGAAGATCGCGTTGTACTTGTTGGCGTCGCCGTAGTACTTCTTCGAGATGGCCGACAGCGTGTCGCCGCGCACCACGTCGTGGTACTGGGCCTCGTCGGCCGGGGCGGACGATTTGAGCTGGTTGTCCACCGACACCACGCTGCTCACGTTGCCGGCCGCGAGCGATGCCTTCTCGACCGCTTCCTGGCTCGGCGCGTCGCCCTGCAGCGTGACCTTGCCCGAAGCGCCGTCGTACGCAACGGCGAGGTTGGACAGCCCCAGGTTCTGCTTCTCGATGTAGGCCTTGATGGCGTCGGCGGCCGCGGTGTTGGCCGCGGCAGGATCGGCGGCCGGGGTGGCCGCATGCGCGGACGATCCGCCAAAGAGTTTTTCGCCGGCTTCCTTGATGAAACTGAGCAGACCCATGGTTTTCTCCTTGTCGACAGCGTTGAGGATCGTCCACTTTAGCGGCGAACCGTGGCGCAACGCGCAATGGCCCCGCCTGATCGGAAAGAAATTGCAAGCGCCGCGCCGC
Organism: Variovorax sp.; assembly: GCF_035634955.1. Taxonomy (GTDB): domain Bacteria; phylum Pseudomonadota; class Gammaproteobacteria; order Burkholderiales; family Burkholderiaceae_C; genus Variovorax. The sequence goes on from NZ_DASQBZ010000018.1 coordinate 71,724, forward strand.
CATCGCGCCGCGGGCCTTCACCCATAATGCCGCGCATGGCTTTCCTCGCAATCGACATCGGCAATACGAGACTGAAGTGGGCGATGTACGAGGTGCCGCGTCCGGGGGCGCGGCTGCTGGCGCATGGCGCGGAGTTCCTCGATCACATCGAGCGCCTGGCCGAAGGGCCGTGGGCCGACCTGCCCGAAGCCACCGCCATGCTCGGCTGCGTGGTGGCGGGCGACGCCATGCGCCGCCGCGCCGAGGAGCAACTGCACGAGCGATTCGACTGCGCGCCGCGCTGGGTCGTTCCCTCGACCGGCGAGGCCGGCATCATCAACGGCTACGACCATCCCACCCGGCTCGGGGCCGACCGCTTCGTCGCCATGGTCGGGGCACGCCACCGCATGCTGGCTGCCGGCACGGCGCGGCCGATGGTGGTGGTGCTGGTCGGCACGGCGGTGACGGTGGAGGCCGTGGACCAGCACGGCAGGTTCCTCGGCGGCCTGATCCTCCCCGGGCACGGCATCATGCTTCGCGCACTCGAGTCGGGCACGGCGGGGCTGCACGTGCCCACCGGCGAGGTGGTCGAGTTCCCCACCAACACGAGCGACGCGCTCACCAGCGGCGGCACGTACGCCATCGCCGGCGCGATCGAGCGCATGGTCGCGCACCTGCGCCAGCATTGCGGCATGGAGCCGGTGCGCTACATGACCGGCGGCGCGGGCTGGAAGATGGCGCCGGCCATGGCCAGCGAATTCGAACTGGTCGAGGGCCTGATCATGGACGGCCTGCTCGTCATTGCCGAGGAACGCGCACGGCAGGCGTGAGGCGCCCGGTGGCCGCCGCGCTTGCGCACGCGCGCCTTCCGGCCATCATCCCTTGAGCCCGTCCACCGCCTGGAACAGGGCCTGCCTCGCCTGGCTGATGACCTGGCCCTTCCAGGCGTCGGTGTCGCAATAGAAGGCTTCGAGCATTCCCTGGCGGATGGACGCCCACAGCGCTGCCGAAGCGTGCTGCCCATTCTTGTGCAGCCAGTGGTCGGCGCGCAGTGCGCCGGTCACCTCCAGCATCGGCACCGTGCCGTATTCGAGCGCGATGCCGGTGTATTCGGCCTGCGGGCATTCCTCATAGACGCTGTTGCACATCAGGCCGTTGAGCAGGGATGACGTGGAACTGCCGTCGTACACCGAGGTGACGGCATGCTCGCCGCCCCACCAGGCGTTCGCGCGCGCATACGCGGCCTTGTCGTCGCGGCAGGCGAAGATGCGTTCGCCATGCCCGTTCGGCCCGAGGCCGGTGTGCAGGTCGATCCAGGCGATGCGCCGTGCGGCCCGCCCATGGCTGCGCAGCACTTCGCGCAAGGTGCGGTTGCTCCACGTCGGCGCCTGCCCGCCGAAGAACATGCCGTCGGCGAACTGGTACTGGCCGGCGGTCACGGCCGCCTGGTAGGCCTTGATACCGTGCGTGGCCATCCAGGCGTCGATCTCGGCCTGGTTCTGCGCGGTGGGAGGCCACTGCGCAGGCAGCAGCAAGGCGTGCAGCTGCGCATAGTCCGCATTGACCGGAAGCGGCGCGTCGAAGTCGACGAAGTTGCGGTTGATGTCGACGTTCTCGTGCGTCACCCGCCGTCCGTGCGAGAAGCCGTGCGGATTGAGCGCATGCACGTAGAGCACCGACACACCGGCGGCGCGCGCCTTGTCGCGCCATTCGGCGTCATGCAGGGCGAACACCTGCACGCCGCTGCCGCAGTGGCCCTCCACGCCATGGCAGGCGCTGGTGACCACCAGCAGACGTTCGGCATCGGCCGGCCCGTCGAGGGCAACATCCATGGCCAGGTCTTCGCCCGCGCGGCCCTTCAGGGGATGCGGATGCGAGCGCACGGCCAGGCCGGCGGCGGCGCAGCCCGCCAGGAACTTCTCGCGCGCCTGAGCGTAGCTGTCGCAGAAGGCCTCGACGACGCCGATCATGCGGCCACCTTCGGCGGTGCGGCGAGGAACTGCTCGGCCAGCTCGACCCACATCGTCGCGCCCAGCGGAATGAGCTCGTCGTTGAAGTCGTAGCTGGCGTTGTGCAGCGTGCATGGGCCGGCGCCATGATG
>NZ_DASQBZ010000019.1:0-1798 GCF_035634955.1 Variovorax sp.
GAAGTGGAATTCGTCGCCAAGCTGCGCGACGAAGAGAAGTTCCAAGATCTGGCCGCGTTGACCGACCAGATGCACCGTGACGCCGAACAGGCGCGTCACATCCTTTCCGAACACAGATTGCGAGCCACTGCGTGAGCCAGGACTACAAAGCCACCCTTCATCTGCCGGCAACCGAATTCCCGATGCGCGGCGACCTGCCCAAGCGCGAGCCGGGCATTCTGTCGCGCTGGGAAGACGAGGGCCTGTACGCCCGCCTGCGCGAGAACGCGCAGGGCCGCCCGCTGTTCGTGCTGCACGACGGCCCGCCCTATGCCAATGGCCAGATCCACCTCGGCCATGCGGTCAACAAGATCCTCAAGGACATCATCGTCAAGTCGCGCTACCTGGCCGGCTTCGACGCGCCCTACGTGCCGGGCTGGGACTGCCATGGCCTGCCGATCGAGATCGCGGTCGAGAAGAAGTGGGGCAAGGTCGGCACCAAGCTCGACGCCGAGCAGTTCCGCCAGAAGTGCCGTGAATTCGCCGAAGAGCAGATCGACCTGCAGCGCCGCGACTTCAAGCGCCTGGGCGTGATCGGCGATTGGGACAACCCGTACAAGACGCTGAGCTTCGATTTCGAGGCCAACGAGATCCGCGCGCTGTCCAAGGTGTTCGCCAACGGCCACATCGTGCGCGGCGCCAAGCCGGTGCACTGGTGCTTCGACTGCGGCTCGGCCCTGGCCGAGGCGGAGATCGAGTACCAGGACAAGACCTCGCCGGCGATCGACGTGGCCTACGTGGCGCGTGATTCGGCGCAGCTGGCCGCGCGCTTCGGCGCGACCCTGCCCGCCGATGTCGAGGTGGCCGTGCCGATCTGGACCACCACCCCGTGGACGCTGCCGGCCTCGCTGGCGGTGTCCCTCGGTGCGGACATCGACTACGTGCTGGCCGAAGGCCCGGCCCACAACGGCAAGCGCCGTTGGCTGGTGCTGGCCGCCGCGCTGGCCGAGCGTTCGCTGCAGCGCTACGGCGTGGACGGCCTGGTCGAGCACGGCCACGCCACCGGCGCGGCACTGGAAAACCTGCTGCTGGCCCACCCGTTCTATCCCACCCGCGACATCCCGCTGCTCAACGGCGCGCACGTCTCGGCCGAAGACGGTACCGGTGCGGTGCACACCGCCCCGGGCCACGGCCAGGAAGACTTCGTGGTCAGCCAGCAGTACGGGCTGATGGAGCAGTACAACGCGGGCCAGATCAACCCGGTCGACGGCCGTGGCGTGTACCTGCCCTCGACCCCGCCGGCCGGCGATGTCGCGCTGGCCGGCGTGCACCTGTGGAAGGCGCAGCCGCTGATCGTGGACGTGCTGCGCGCGTCCGGCGCGCTGCTGGCCTTCATCGAGATCGTGCACAGCTACCCGCACTGCTGGCGCCACAAGACGCCGGTAGTGTTCCGCGCCACCCCGCAGTGGTTCATCTCGATGGACAAGGCCAACCTGCGCCGCGATGCGATGGCCGCCATCGACAACGTCGGCTGGTTCCCGAGCTGGGGCAAGGCACGCATCGGCGGCATGGTCGAAGGGCGCCCGGACTGGTGCATCAGCCGCCAGCGCACCTGGGGCGTGCCGATCGCGATGTTCACCCATCGCGAGACCGGCGAGCCGCACCCGCGCACCGTCGAACTGATGCAGCAGGTGGCCGACCGCGTGGAGCAGGGCGGCATCGACGTCTGGTATTCGCTGGACAGCGCCGAACTGCTGGGCGATGAAGCGCCGCAGTACGAGAAGGTCACCGACATCCTCGATGTCTGGTTCGACTCCGG
>NZ_DASQBZ010000020.1:0-299602 GCF_035634955.1 Variovorax sp.
GGGCCGCCCGGCCTGCGCTGCCCGCCGGCGGCCTTCACTGCGCCGGCCCCTTCGGGGCTTCCCTGCGGTGCTCGCGAAGCCGGCCTGCGCCGTGTAACTCGCTGCGTTCACTGCGTTCACTGCGCTCAGACAGACACGGCGAGTCAGAAGTTGAAGCGCGCACACCTGTGCGCGCAGGCCGGTTTCACTGCGCTCCTCGGCGGCACAGAGGCGGCCGCCAACGGACAGCGCAGGCCGGGCGGCGTGGCGTGCGAGCGGTGCGGCCTTCGGTCGCCGGGAGGGCAAGAAGCTACCGCGCGTACACCAGGTCCCGCAAGCCCAGCGACAGCGAAGGCACGTAGGTGATCACCATCAGGCACGCCAGGATCACCAGCACGAAGGGAATGAGGTCCTTGACCATCCGGTCGAGCGAAATGCGCGCCACCGTGCAGGCGGCGAAGAGGTTCACGCCGAAAGGCGGGGTGATCATGCCCAGGGCCAGGTTGACCACCATGATCAGGCCGAAGTGCACCGGGTCGATTCCGAAGTGCTGCGCCACCGGGGCCAGGATCGGCGCGAGCACGATGATGGCCGCGCTCGTCTCGATGAACATGCCGATCAGGAACAGCGAGGCGTTCACGCCAAGCAGGAACCAGCCCGGCGACTTCAGCACCTGCTCCAGCCAATGGCCGATCGCCTCCGGCACGCCGGCCCGGGTGATCAGGAAGGCAAACAGGCCCGCGTTGGCGATGATGAACATGATCACCGACGACGACACCACCGATTTCTTCAGCACCGCGTAGAGCTGCGCCGGCCGGATCTCGCGGTAGATGACCAGTCCCACCAGCAGCGAATAGAACACTGCCACCGCCGACGCTTCCGTCGGCGTGAATACGCCGCCGTAGATGCCACCGAGGATGATCACGGGCATCAGCAGCGCCCAGCCGGCCTGCTTCGTCGCGGCGAAGATGCCCAGCCGGCCGTCGCCGTCGTTCTTGCCCAGTCCCTTGAACTTGCAGTACAGCCAGACGAAGAGCATCAGCGCCAGGCTGATCAGGATGCCCGGGCCGAAGCCGGCGATGAAGAGTTCGCCGATCGACACCTCGGCGCTCACGCCGTACAGGATCATCGGGATCGACGGCGGGATGATCACGCCCAGTTCCGCGCTCGTGGCCTGCAGCGAGGCGGCCCAGGTGGTGGGATAGCCATGCTTGATCAGCGCCGGGATCAGGATCGCGCCGATGGCGAACGTGGTGGCCACCGACGAGCCCGACACCGCGGCGAAGATCATGCAGGTCAGCACGCAGGTCATCGGCAGGCCGCCCTGCACGCCGCCGACGAGCGACTTGGCGAACTCCACCAGCCGGCGCGAGATGCCGCCGGCCTCCATCAGGTTGCCGGCCAGGATGAAGAACGGGATGGCCGCCAGCGGAAACTTGTTGATCGCGTTGAACATCTCCTTGACGGAGATGAGCATGTTGGCGTTCGTCACCTGGATGCCGAGCACCGAGGCCAGGCCGATGGAGACGGCGACCGAGATGGTGAGCGCGAAGCACACCACCATCGTGAGGATCATCGCTGCGGTCATTGGGCGGTCTCGAGTTCGTTGCGGCGCGGATCGACCAGGCAGGCCAGGATGCCGATCACGCAGAAGACGCCGCCCACGGGCATCGCCAGGTAGGCCCACAGCATGGAGATCGACTCCAGGCCGGCCATGGTCTGCACCCGGCCGCGCCAGGCGTAGTCGGCGCCCCACCAGATGATCACGCCGATGAGCGCGAGGGCGGCCACGCACACCACCGTGTCGAGCACGCGGCGCATGGCCGGGCCGCTCCAGCGGTGCAGCACGTCCACGCTGACCATCGCGCCCTGGCGGAAGGCGGTGGGAATGCCCATGAACACCATCCAGATCAGGCTCACCCGGATCAGGATTTCGGTCCACTCGGCAGGCGTCTCCAGCACGAAGCGGGTGATGATCTGGAACATGCCCAGGCCCGAGGCCACCACCAGCATGAAGCAGGCGATGGCCAGGGACAGGGCGGTCGACGCGCGGTCGATCTTGAGAAGAACGGATTTCATGGGCTCGATGTGCCGCAGGGGAGGCGCTTCAAAACGAAAAGCGCCCGCCTAGGCGGGCGCGGCCAAGCAGGCGCCAGGGCCTTACTGGGCCTTGTAGTTGCGGATGCGGTCCAGGTTCTCCTTGCCGAATTGCTTCTCGAACTGGGCCTCGACCGGGGTGAGGGCGGCGACGAACTTCGACTTGTCGACGTCGGTGGTGACGTCCATGCCCTTTTCGCGCAGGTAGGCCACACCCTTGTCGTCGTCGGCATCCACGCGGTCGCGGTTGGCCTTGACGGCCACCTTGGCGGCCTCGAGGAAGGCCTTCTTGTCGTCGGCGCTGAGCTTGTCGTATTCGGCCTTGTTCATCAGCAGGATGCACGGCGAATACACGTGGCCGGTGAGCGACAGGTACTTCTGCACCTGGTCGAACTTGGCTGAGATGATCACCGACAGCGGGTTCTCCTGGCCGTCCACCGTGCCCTGCTGCAGGGCGGTGAACACTTCAGGGAACGCCATCGGCGTGGTGACGATGCCGAACTGCTTGTAGGCGGCGATGTGCACCGGGTTCTCCATGGTGCGCATCTTCAGGCCCTTCAGGTCGCCCGGGGCATGCACCTCGCGCTTGCTGTTGGTCATGTGGCGGAAGCCGTTCTCGGCCCAGGCCAGCGCCTTGAAGCCCTTCGAGTCGAACTTCGACAGCAGGTCCTGCCCGATCGGGCCGTCGAGCACCGCGCGGGCATGGGCCTTGTCGCGGAACAGGAACGGCACGTCCAGGATCTTCGATTCGGGCACGAAGTTGGGCACCGGGCCGGACGAGCTGAAGGTGAGCGCCTGGGTGCCCAGCTGCACGGCCTCGATCGATTCGCGCTCGCCGCCGAGCGAGCCGTTGTAGAACGTCTCGACCTTGTAGCGGCCGTTGGTGCGCGCGGCGACTTCCTTGGCGAAGGTGTCGATGGCGACGCCCTGGTGCGAATTCTGCGCGGTCGAGATGTTGATCTTCATGACCGTCTGCGCCATGGCGGCGCCTGCGATTCCGAAGCCGAGAACCAGGCCGGCGGCCAGCTGGCTCAATTTCATGGGATGTCTCCTGGATATACGAACGTGTCGGGCACTCGCCCGGCGACTGCGAAAGCAGCCAGGCACTATGCCACGGGCCGGGTGCCTCGATGGCCCGGGATTTCCATGAAACCGGTTCCGCGTCGCCGTTGCCGGCGGGCGCTCAGGACCCGTCGGATGCTCGTTCCGACTGCCGATCCAGCTGGGCGCGCACATAGTCCACGTGCTGGCGCAGGGTATACACCCGGTCGTAAAGGTCGAGCGGAAACTGCGCGTGGACGATCTCGTCCTGGATATGGTCCAGCTTGGCGTGTGCGGCGCTGCGTTCCGCTGCGTCGAGCTTGTGCGAGGCCAGGTCCTGCTCGAGGTACTTGAGCTCGCCGTAGCGCCGGTACAGCTTGCTCTGGCGCCGCCAGGTGACGATGCCCGGCAGCACGCGGGCCAGCGGCACCATGATGGCGGCCAGCGGCACCAGCAGCAGCAGCACCCGCTGTACCCAGATGGCGACCCAGAACGGCAGGTAGTTCTGCAGGAACGGGCGGCCGTTCTTGAAGTAGCGCTCGGCCACGTCCGACAGCGGGAAGTCGGTGCCCTTCTCGCTCGGGAAGGTGCCCGGCCGGCTCAGCAGGCCACCGGCCGAATGCACTTCGCGCGCGGCGTCGAGCAGCAGGTGCGCCAGGGCCGGGTGGATGTCCTCTCGCACCACCAGGTTGGCGGTGGTGGCCAGCAGCTGGACGTCGTGGTGGGGCAGGTCATGTGCCGGGTCCGCGGCGCCTCGGCTGAGCGTGAGCGGAATGAAATAGGGGTGCCGCTGTGCCAGGCCCGGCGCCTGCGCGAGCGAAGCCAGCCGCATGCTGGAGTCGCCGAGCAACTGCTGGACGATCGGCGCTTGCGCGGCGGCGATGACGATTGCGGCGTCGACCTGGCCTTCGGCCAGCAGGCGCGCCGCATCGGTGCCGCCCTGCTGGACGAACACCGTGCCGTCGCCGGCGTCGGGGCGGATGCCGTATGCGCCGAGCAGTTCGCGCGCCACGTAGAGGTTGGCACTGCCCGGAACGCCCACGGCCACACGCCGGCCGGCCAGGGCGCCCAGGCCCTCGTCCAGGTCGATCGTGCGCGAGAAGATCCACACCGGCTCATAGGCCACGGTGGCGAGCGAACGCAGTGCCGTGGCGCTCGCAGGTGCTTCCGGGTTGGTCGCCAGGATGCCAGTGCCGCCCTGCACGAAGCCGACCGCGGCGGACCCCGCCTTGAGCCGCTCGATGTTCTCCATGCCGCCGCGCGAGGGCTGCAGTACCAGGTCGATGCCGTTGGCGCGCAGGATCTCGCGGTAGCGTTCCCCGAAGCGGTAGTAGGCGCCGTCCGGGGCGCCCGTGGTCATGACCAGCGAGCGCGGGGGCACCGGGCTGAGGTGCCGCACCAGCAACCAGAGCAGCACCAGGAGCAGCAGGACCAGGATGCCCCAGAGCATCGCGCGCCGCCATTGGTCGGGCGGCTGCTCGGGCGTGCGCCTGGCCGCTGCCGGGATCACATGCCGACGTAGTTCGGGCCGCCGCCGCCCTCGGGCGTTACCCACACGATGTTCTGCGTGGGATCCTTGATGTCGCAGGTCTTGCAATGCACGCAGTTCTGCGCGTTGATCTGCAGGCGCCGCTGTCCGGCCTGCTGCTCGTCGGGCACGAATTCGTACACGCCGGCCGGACAGAAGCGGGCTTCCGGACCGTCGAACTTGGGCAGGTTGATGCGCGTGGGAACCGTCGGGTCCTTGAGCGTCAGGTGCGCCGGCTGGTTCTCTTCATGGTTGGTGTTGCTGATGAACACCGAAGAGAGCTTGTCGAATGTGAGCTTGCCGTCGGGCTTCGGGTACGCGATCGGCTTGCAGGCACTGGCCGGCTTCAGCCGCGCATGGTCGGCCTCGGTCCGGTGGATGGTCCATGGGATGTGGCCCTTGAGCAGGAACTGCTCGATGCCCGTCATGAACGTGGCGGTGGTCATGCCCTTCTTGAACCACTGCTTGAAATTGCGCGCCTTGTGCAGTTCGGTGTGCAGCCAGCTCTTCTCGAACGAGGCGGGATAGGCCGCCAGTTCGTCGTGCTGGCGGCCGGCCATCACCGCGTCGTACGCGGCTTCGGCGCACAGCATGCCGGTCTTGATGGCGGCATGGCTGCCCTTGATGCGGCTGGCGTTCATGTAGCCGGCCTCGCAGCCGACCAGCGCGCCGCCGGGGAACACCGTCTTGGGCAGCGACAGCAGGCCGCCCGCGGTGATGGCGCGCGCCCCGTAGCTCAGGCGCTTGGCAGGCTTGAGCCCCTTGTCCTGGCCTTCGAAGTACCAGCGGATGTTGGGGTGCGTCTTGAAGCGCTGGAACTCCTCGAACGGGCTCATGTGCGGGTTCTGGTAGTCCAGGCCCACCACGAAGCCGATCACGATCTTGTTGTCCTCGGCGTGGTACAGGAACGAGCCGCCGTAAGTGTCGGACGGCAGCGGCCAGCCCGAGGTGTGCAGCGCCAGGCCGGGCTGGTGGCGGGCCGGATCGATTTCCCACAGTTCCTTGATGCCGATGCCGTAGCTCTGCGGGTCCTTGCCATCGTCGAGCTTGAACCTGGCGATCAGCTGGCGGCCGAGGTGGCCGCGCGCGCCTTCGGCGAACACGGTGTACTTGCCGTGCAGCTCCATGCCGAGCTGGAAGTTCTCGGTCGGCTCGCCGTCCTTGCCGATTCCCATGTTGCCCGTGGCCACGCCCTTGACCGAGCCGTCCTCGTTGTAGAGCACCTCGGCCGCGGGAAAGCCCGGGAAGATCTCCACGCCCAGGCCTTCGGCCTGCTGGGCCAGCCACTTGACCACGTTGCCGAGGCTGATGATGTAGTTGCCCTCGTTGTGGAAGTTCTTCGGCAGCAGGAAGTTCGGCGTGCGGGTGGCGCCGGTTTCCGACAGGAAGAGGAAGGCGTCTTCGGTCACCGGCTGGTTCAGCGGCGCGCCTTGCTCGCGCCAGTCGGGCAGCAGCTCGTTGAGTGCGCGCGGGTCCATGATCGCGCCCGACAGGATGTGCGCCCCAGGCTCGGAGCCCTTTTCCAGCACCACCACCGAGATTTCCTTGTCGTGCTGGGCCGCGAGCTGCTTGAGGCGGATCGCCGCCGACAGGCCGGCCGGGCCGGCGCCGACGATCACGACGTCGTACTCCATCGCTTCGCGAGGACCGAACTGGGCAAGGATTTCTTCTTGGGTCATGGGGTGGGCACAGTAGTTCTGGGAGGCGGCGCCGGCATGCGCTGCGCGACCCGGCATTCTATTCGGCGCCCATGGCCGCGCCGGGTAGGGCGGGGCCTACGCGCCAGTCGTCCAGGCGACAGCGCGTGCTCCGGTTCAGGCGGCGGGCGCGTCCGGTGGGCGGGCCGGGAAACGGGCCGTGAAGACCACCGAGCCGTCCTCGTAGCTGTATTCGATCTCTCCGCCGTGGCCCTGGATGATCGCCTGCGCGATGTGCAGGCCGAGCCCGAGCCCGCCCTTGTTGCGGTCGTTTCCCGCGGTGTGCCGCTTGAACGCGCTGTACAGGTTGGGTATGAGTTCCGGCGGGATCGGAGGCGCCCGGTTGGCCACCTGGAAGACGACCGCGTCGCCGTCGGCCTGCAGGCGCACCATGACGGGATCGCCCGGCAGACCATGGTGGCGCGCATTGCTCAGCAAGTTGCCGAACAGCTGGGCGATACGGTCGGGATCGGCATGCGCCTGCAGCGAATCCGGCCGCTCCTTGCGCACCGCCACGCCGGGGTAGGCCACCATGCCTTCGTCCAGCAGATCGTCCAGCAGGCGCGCCAGGTCGATCGGACGCCGATTGATGTCCAGGCCCAGCCCGGTCTGCATGCGCGAGGCGTCCAGCACCTGGGAGATCAGCCGCGCCATCCGGTTGCTAGAAGACTGGATGCGCTGGCCGATGCGCGAGCCTGGCGCGCCGGTTGCGCCCGGACCGCCGATTTCCAGCACGCGCGCAGCCATCGAGATCGACTGCAGCGGGTCGCGCAGGTCGTGCCCCAGCATGGCCAGCAGTTCGGTGCGCGCCCGGTTGAGTTCGGCCATGCGCGCGGCAGTGGCGCGCACGAGCTCGTCGAGCAGCTGGTGCGCCAGTGCCTGCTGGGCGCCGGTCCATGCCGCGCTGGTGCCGCGCACTTCTTCCTTCCAGACCTCGAAGGAGCCGCGTGGCGTCAGGCGGGGGCCGCGCGGGCCGGGCACGTATTCCTTCTCGGGTCGTCCGCCCCAGTGGATGGTCTCGATCTGCTCGCGCCGCAGTGCCACCAGCCATCCGCCGCCGATGGCGTCGAAACGCATGGCCAGCAGGCCGCACCAGCCCGCCGCGGCAGCCAGCGAGGCCGGCAGCACGTGCCGCCCCAGCGCCTGGGTGGCCAGCACGTCCTCGTGCGGCTCGGGCAGCTCGCGCAGTCCGCGCACCAGGTCGGCGGCGACCTCGTGCGCCAGTTCGCCGTGCACCAGCAGGCGGCCGTCCTGCGCCAGCACCAGCGCCTGGGCGTCGATGGCGGCGGCGAGGTCCTGGGCCAGAGGCGCCAGGGCGGCGACCAGGTCGTCGGCGCGCAGCGCCGCCTCGATGACGCGGGCGCGCAGCTGCGCGGCGTTTTCGGCCTCGCGTGCGCGCTCGCGCGTGATCAGCGTCTGCACGTTGGCGGCCAGTACCTGCGCGACCACGTCGCAGGCCATGCGCACCGGATAGGTGACCTGCAAGGGCCGGCGATGGTGGCAGGCGAGCATGCCCCACAGCCGCCCGTCGATGACGATGGAGATGCTCATCGACGCGGCCACGCCCATGTTGCGCAGGTACTCGATGTGGATCGGCGAGACGCTGCGAAGCACCGAATGGCTCATGTCGAGCGGCGCGGCCACCCCGTCGGCGGCCAGCACCGGCACCGGCGCGGTGCCGACGTCGGCAATGAGCCGCAGCGTGTTGATCAGGTACAGGCGGCGCGCCTGCGCCGGGATGTCGCTGGCCGGGTAGCGCCGGCCCTCGAACAGCTCGAGCTCTTCGGCCTTGTCCTCGGCCACGACCTCGCCGCTGTCGTCGTGGCGGAAGCGGTAGGCCATGACGCGATCGAAGCCGGTGAGTTCGCGTACCGCGGAAACGGCCACGCGCAGCAGGCCCTCGATGTCCGCCTGGCGCTTGAGGCGCCCCATGGCGCGGTGCGCCGCGAGCGCGAACTCGCCACGGGCCGCGGCGTCCTGGACATCCGCTTCGAACTCCGCCACGACCAGGTCACCGATGGCATGGACGATCAGGTCGAAAGACCGGCCGCTCCAGCGGACCTCGAGGTGTGTGGGCTGTCCCGGCACGGCTTCGCGCCGGGCATCCGCCAGTGCCGCGTGCACCTCGGGAACGGCACCGAGGTGATGCGCCGCGAGCGTCTCGCCCAGCGCCGGCAGCGTCGTCCCGAGCACGGCGTGCGCAGTGGCGCTGGCATACAAGAGGCGGCCGCCGGCATCGAAGGCGAGGAGGGCGCCATGCGGCTGCACGAGGCCCGGGATGTGGATGGGTTCCTGGTCGCAGTTCTCCAGCGTGACCTCGACCGACGGCGTCGTGCCCGGCATCGGATTCATGACGCGCTCTTGCCGGAACCCGCGAGGCCGCCCCCGCACTGCAGGAGAAGACCGAAGGCCATGGCCGCACCCTCGCACGCGCGGCGCACCCGCGCCGGGGTGTCGAGGGCGTTTCGGAGATCGGCCAAGAACATGCGCCACCCGGCGCCGGTGGCCGGGCCTGCGCCGCGCAGGTAGGCCAGTGGATGGGGCGCCAGGGCATTTTCCAGGCGCCGGTACAGGACCTGTCCGCCCAGGCGCGATCCTTCCAGCACGTACCGCACACCCCAGGCCAGGGCCTCGTCGTCCGCATCCTGGCGCGCCGGCTCGTGCAGCCCCTCGGACTGGTCCGGCGCGGGCGCCTCGGGCGCGCCCGGCCCGAGCAGGCGGCGGCACTCGCGCAGGTCGACGTCGAGTGCCGCGGCTTCCTGCGCCAGCCGAGGCGAAATGCCGGGCACGCGCCGTCGCAGGATGTCCACCCACGCGCGCAGCAAAGCCAGGTGGCGGGCGTAGTCGGCCAGGTCCGCACCCTCGCGCGCGAGCGGCATGGTGGCGTCCACCTGCTCGTGCAGCGAGGCGGTGGCCTGGCGCAGCTGCTCGCGCGCGTCGGCGCGCAGCACGGGCGGGACGGAAGACAGGTGGGGCGACACGCGTCCGATGATAGGCCCTCCGCCGCCGGCGGCGCTCAGGCGGCCCGGGGTTCGCGCGGAACGCGGCCCAGCAGGAAGAACTCGGCGTTGGGCTGCATGCCGGCGAAGTTGGCCATGCGGTTGGACAGGCCGAAGAAGGCGGTGATCGCGGCGATGTCCCAGGCGTCCTCGTCCGAAAAGCCGTGCGCGTGCAAGAGCGCGAAATCCTCGTCGCGGATCTCGTCGGCGCGGTGGCACACCTTCATGGCGAATTCGAGCATCGCCCGCTGGCGCGGCGTGATGTCGGCCTTGCGCCAGTTGACGGCCACCTGGTCGGCAACCAGGGGCTTCTTCTCGTAGATGCGCAGCAGCGCGCCGTGGGCCACAACGCAATACAGGCAATGGTTCTCGGCGCTGGTGGCCGTGACGATCATCTCGCGGTCGCCCTTGGTGAGCGAGCCTTCTTCCTTGAGCATGAGCGCGTCGTGGTAGGCGAAGAAGGCACGCCATTCGGCCGGGCGGCGCGCCAGCGCCAGGAAGACGTTGGGCACGAAGCCGGCCTTTTCCTGCACCGCCAGGATGCTCTGGCGGATGTCCTCGGGCAGGTCGGCCAGTTCGGCCATGGGATAGCGGTTGGTCATGCGGTCTCCTGAAGTTTTCGCTGGCCGACCGTCATGCGGCCGATGCGCCGGGCGGCGAGGCCGAAGTATCGAGCACGGCAGTTTCGCTTTCGTCCTTGAGCGCCACGCCGGACAGGCCGCGGCGCAGTGCGGCGCCGATGAGCCAGGACAGGCGCGCCGCCGCCGCAGCCGGCGGTAGTCCGCGGCCGTGCACGTTGGAGATGCAGTTGCGCTGCGCGTCGGTATTGCCCATGCGCGGACCGAAGGTCAGGTACAGGCCCAGGCTGTCGGGCGCGCTCAGGCCCGGCCGCTCGCCGATCAGCATGACCGCCAGGCGCGCATTCAGGCATTCGCCGATGTCGTCGGACAAGGCCACGCGGGCCTGGGAAGCGAGGACCGGCGGGGCCACACTCAGGTCCTGCGGCAGCAGTGGGCGCAAGGCCCCGAGCAACGGCGCCGCGTGCCGTTGGACGGCCACGGCGGACAATCCGTCGCCGATGACCAGGCACAGGTCGCATCCGCCGGCCACGGCCGCCTCGGACAGGCGGCGCGCGTCGCCGGGCTCGAGTCGGCGCCCGAGGTCGGGCCGGCGCAGGTAGGTGGCGCGGTCGGGCGCCTGGCTGTGTACCCGCAGGGGCACGGGCCAGCCCTGCTGGTGAAGCTGGGCCTGGAGCGCGTCGAGGTCGAGGCTGGCATGCACCGCATCGCGCGCGCCGGCATGGGCGCATCCGAAGCGCAGCAGCTCGGCCGTGGGCAATGCGTCTCCGCTGCGGCCCAGCGCGATGCGCGCCGGCGTGGCGGCCCGCCAGGCGGCCCATGCATCGTCCGCGACGGCTTCGGCCCCCTGGGGGGGCGCGGGGCGCGGCACGCGGTGATCGTCCGCCATGTCGTTCATGCCGCGCCCAGCGCGGCCAGGGCTTCCATGCCGGGCAGCCTGTGTCCGACGGACGACGCGGCCAGTTCGCCGGCGCCGTCGGTGATGCGCATGCGCGCGAGCCAGGCCTCGAACTCGGGCGCGCGCTGCAGGCCCAGGGTGCGGCGCAGGAACAGCGCGTCGTGAAAGGACGTGCTCTGGTAGCCCAGCATCACGTCGTCGGCGCCGGGCACGCCCATGAGGAAGTTGAGCCCGGCGCTGCCCAGCAGCACCAGCAGGTTGTCCATGTCGTCCTGGTCGGCCTCGGCATGGTTGGTGTAGCAGATGTCGCAGCCCATCGGCAGGCCGAGCAGCTTGCCGCAGAAGTGGTCTTCCAGCCCGGCGCGGATGATCTGCTTGCCGTCGTACAGGTACTCCGGGCCGATGAACCCGACCACCGTGTTGACCAGTAGCGGCGCATACCGCCGTGCCAGCGCATAGGCGCGCGCCTCGCAGGTCTGCTGGTCGACGCCGTGATGCGCGTCGGCCGACAGCGCGCTGCCCTGGCCGGTCTCGAAGTACATGACGTTGCGCCCGACGGTGCCGCGTCCGAGCGACTGCGCCGCGGCATGCGCCTCGTCCAGCAGCTCCGGCGTGATGCCGAAGGCGCGGTTGGTGCCCTCGGTGCCGCCGATGGACTGGAACACCAGGTCGATCGGCACCCCGTCCTCGATCAGGCGCAGCGTGTTGCTCACGTGCGTGAGCACGCAGGCCTGCGTCGGAATGCCGAAGCGCGAGATCACCTCGTCGAGCATGCGCGCCACGCGTGCCAGCACGGCGAGGCTGTCCGACGCGGGGTTGACGCCGATCACCGCGTCGCCGGCGCCGAGCATCAGGCCGTCGAGCGTCGATGCGGCGATGCCGCGCAGGTCGTCCGTCGGATGGTTCGGCTGCAGGCGAACCGCCAGGCGCCCGGGCAGGCCCAGCGTGTCGCGGAACGCCGTGACCACGCGGCACTTGCGGGCCACCGCCACCAGGTCCTGGTTGCGCATGAGCTTGGACACGGCCGCCACCATCTCGGGCGTAAGGCCGGGCGCCAGGGCCGACAGGACCGCTGGCGTCGCCTGCGTCGACAGCAGCCAGTCGCGAAAGTCGCCTACGCAAAGATGCGCCACCGGCGCAAAGGCCTGCGCGTCGTGGCCGTCGATGATCAGCCGCGTGATGTTGTCCTGTTCGTAGGGCACCAGCGCTTCGTTCAGGAACTGCGACAGCGGGACCTGCGCGAGTACGTGGCGCGCCGCCATTCGTTGCCCGGCCGAGCCGGCGGCGATGCCGGCGAGTTCGTCGCCCGAACGCAAGGGACTGGCCACGGCCATGACTTGCCGCAGGTCGTCGAACCGGAACTGCTCGTGCCCGATGCGGGTGGCGTAGCGCATGGGGCAATAATGACCGGCTTCAATATCGAATCGAGGAGGTGTCGTGAAATTCCTACTGAGTTCTGCTGTCTTTGCCGCCGCCGTCGTGGCCGCGGTCCCGGCGTTCGCGCAGGCGGGCAAGCCGGCAAAGACTGCCAGCGGTCTCGTCTACCAGTCGCTCCAGGAAGGCACCGGCGCTTCGCCCACGGCGAACGATACGGTGAAGGTGCAGTACCGGGGTACGCTGGCCAAGGGCGGCAAGGAATTCGACAGCTCCTATTCGCGCGGCCAGCCCGCGGAGTTCCCGGTCAGCCGCGTCATTCCGTGCTGGACCGAGGGTTTGCAGCGCATGAAGGTGGGCGGCAAGGCCAAGCTCACCTGCCCGCCGGAGATCGCCTATGGCTCCAAGGGCGTGGGTGGCCTCATCCCGCCCGATTCCACGCTCGAGTTCGAGGTGGAACTGCTGGAGGTCAAGGGGCGCTGAGCGCTGCGGCCTCCGGCGGCGGCCGGACCTTGTCCAGCCCGCCGAGGAACAGGTCCGCGACGATCGGCCCCATGGCTTCGTAGTCGAGCGCGCGGTCCGGCTTCATCCAGGTGAACATCCAGTTGATCATGCCGAACAGCAGCATGGTCAGCGGCTTGGCCAGTCCGGCGCCGGCCTTGTCGCTGCGCACGTCGGCCACGGCGCGGGCAAAACCCTCGACCACGCGCCGCTCCTTGCCGAGCACGCGCTCGCGGTCGGCATCCTCCAGGAACTTGACGTCCTCGGTCAGCACGCGATGCGCGTTCTGCGCGTCGGCGTATTCGCCCACGATCCGGTAGATCAGGTGGCGCAGCCGCGCCTCGCCGGTCAGCGACAGCGTCGCTTCCTCGTCGATCAGTGCCGCCAGGCGCGACACGTGGTCGTCGGCGATGCTCACGAGCAAGGCGTACTTGTCGCGGTAGTAGTGATAGAGCGTCGCCTTCGACAGCCCGCATGCCTGGGCCACCTGGTTCATCGAGGTGGCCGGGTAGCCGCGCTGGGCGAACAGATTCGCGGCCTGCGCCAGGATCATCTCGCGCTGGTCGTCGTAGTTGGCGGATCGTCCGCGTCCCATGAAGTGCCTTCGGTTGCGAAGCGCCGATCTTGCCTCAGCCCCCGCGGCGGGTCTCGATCAGCGACTTGACCTCGACGTGCTTGACCCGCGGGCGATCGGCCTCCACCGCCGCCAGGGGCGGGACCTCGCGCAGGCTGGCCAGGCAGCGCCGCGTCAGGTCCTGGTAGACGCGCGTGCCCTCGAGCTTCCAGGCGATCTCGGCGTCGCTCAGCGTACGCCGGACCTTGGCCGGCATGCCCGCCGCGAGGCTGCGCGGCGGCACCTTCATGCCAGCCGGCACGAAGGCGCAGGCGGCGACGATGGCGGCCTCGCCGATCTCGGCCTGGTCCATCACCACGGCGTTCATGCCGACCAGCACGTCGCGTCGGATGGTGCAGCCGTGCAGCACCGCTCCGTGGCCGATGTGGCCGTTCTCCTCGACCACGGTGTCGTCGTCCGGAAAGCCGTGGATGACGCAGGTGTCCTGCACGTTGGCGCCTTCGGCCAGGACGATGCGGCCGAAGTCGCCGCGCAACGCGGCGCATGGGCCGACGTAGCAGCCCGGGCCGATGATCACGTCGCCGATCAGGACGGCGGTGGGATGCACGTGCGCGGTCGGGTGGATCACCGGCACCACGTCGTCGATGGAATAGCAGGGCATGGGGTTGGCCTCGTTGTGGTTTGCGTCGGGTGCGCCTAGGGTTTGCACCGAACGGCTGCCTCTTGTAGCAGGACTTCCGGCAATCCTATAATCTACCGAACGGTCGGTCAATATTGCTTTGGCCGGAACAAGGAGACCACCCTCGATGAGTACAGAAGCCCTGGTCGCAGTGAGCGATGCGCACTCGCCCACACGCACCTTCACGCTGAATCGCCCGGCGGCCATGAACAGCTTCACCGGGGCCATGCACGGCGAGTTGCTGGCGGCGCTGGACGCGGCGGCCGGCACGCCGGAGGTGCGCTGCATCGTCATCACCGGCGCCGGGCGCGCTTTCTGCGCAGGGCAGGACCTGTCCGATCCCGATGCGGCGCCGGGCAAGGATCTCGGCGCTCTCATCGAGGCGCACTATCTCCCGCTCGTGCAGCGAATCCGCTCCATGCCGGTGCCGGTCATCGCCGCCGTGAACGGTGTGGCGGCCGGCGCTGGCGCCAACCTGGCGCTGGCCTGCGACTTCGTGCTGGCCGCGCGCTCGGCCAGCTTCATCCAGGCCTTCGCCAAGATCGGGCTGGTGCCCGACACCGGTGGCACCTGGCTGCTGCCGCGCCTGGTCGGCCATGCGCGCGCCACCGGCCTGGCGATGCTGGGCGACAAGCTGCCGGCGCAGGATGCGGCTGCCATGGGCCTGATCTGGCAATGCGTGGACGACGCCGAATTGCCACAGGCAACAGAGGCACTGGCCACGCGCCTCGCCGCCATGCCGGCGCGCGCCCTGGTCGCCACGCGCGAGGCGCTCGCCGCCGCGCACGGCATGGACCTGGTCGAGGCCATCAAGAACGAGGCGCGCCTGCAGACCCGGCTGGGCAGCGCCCATGACTACCTCGAAGGCGTCGACGCCTTCCGCAACAAGCGCGCCCCCGTCTTCACCGACCGCTGATGCCGTCCGCCATGAGCCAGCCCACCCCGCAACAGGTTGCCGAACGCGTTCGCGACGGCATGTTCCGCAACGACCGCGCCGCCCAGGCCATGGGCATGCAGGTCAGCGAGATCGCGCCGGGCGCCGCCACCGTCACCATGGCGGTGCGTCCGGACATGCTCAACGGCCACGACATCTGCCACGGCGGCCTCATCACCACGCTGGCGGACACCGCGTTCGCCTATGCCTGCAACGCGTACGACGAGCTGACGGTGGCGTCGTCCATCGCGGTCGATTTCGTCGCGCCGGGGCGGCCCGGCGACATGCTCAGCGCCCGGGCGCACGAAGTTTCCAGGGCCGGCCGCACCGGCGTCTACGACTGCGAGGTCAGCAACCAGCGCGGCGAGCGCATCGCCGTGTTCCGTGGCCGCTCGTACACCGTCAAGGGCAAGCCGGCGGTCAAGCCCGCAGAACCCAGCGCCGCCTGACCGGCCGGCCATCAACAGGACACCCGGAGCTCCAGCATCATGCCCGTCAAGACCCCGCAACCAGGCGACCTCGACCCCATCGAGAAGGCCAGCCGAGACGAGATTTCCGCACTGCAGCTGCAGCGCCTGCAGGCCACACTCCGGCGCGCCTACGACAACGTGCCGCACTACCGCAAGGCATTCGACGCGCGCGGCGTGCGTCCGGAAGATCTCAGGCAGCTGTCGGACATCGCGAAATTCCCGTTCACGGTCAAGTCGGACCTGCGCGACAACTATCCGTTCGGCCTGTTCGCCGTGCCGCGCGAGCAGGTGGCGCGCATCCACGCGTCCTCCGGCACCACCGGCAAGCCGACGGTGGTGGGCTACACGCGGGGCGACATCGACACCTGGGCCGAACTGGCCGCCCGTTCCATCCGCGCGGCCGGCGGCCGCCCCGGCGACATGGTGCACGTGGCCTACGGCTATGGCCTGTTCACCGGCGGACTGGGAGCGCACTACGGCGCAGAGCGGCTGGGCTGCACGGTGGTGCCCATGTCGGGCGGCCAGACCGAGAAGCAGGTGCAGCTGATCCGCGACTTCAAGCCGGACATCATCATGGTCACGCCCAGCTACATGCAGGTGATCATCGAGGAGTTCCACCGCCAGGGCGTGGACCCGCGCGAGAGCGCGCTCAAGGTCGGCATCTTCGGCGCCG
Organism: Variovorax sp.; assembly: GCF_035634955.1. Lineage (GTDB taxonomy): Bacteria > Pseudomonadota > Gammaproteobacteria > Burkholderiales > Burkholderiaceae_C > Variovorax. The sequence goes on from NZ_DASQBZ010000020.1 coordinate 16,023, forward strand.
AGCCGTGGACCGAGGCGATGCGCGCAGACATCGAGCACAAGGCCGGCATCGACGCGGTGGACATCTACGGCCTGTCCGAGGTGATGGGCCCGGGCGTGGCCAGCGAATGCATCGAGAGCAAGGACGGCCCGGTGATCTGGGAAGACCACTTCTATCCCGAGATCATCGATCCCGAGACGGGCGAGGCGGTGCCCGACGGGGAAGAGGGCGAGCTGGTGTTCACCTCGCTGAGCAAGGAGGCGATGCCAATCATCCGCTACCGCACGCGCGACCTCACGCGCCTGCTGCCGCCCACGTCGCGCGCCTTCCGGCGCATGGGCAAGATCGTCGGCCGCAGCGACGACATGCTCATCATCCGCGGGGTCAACGTGTTTCCCACGCAGATCGAGGAGATCGTGCTGGCGCACCAGCGCCTGACCGGCCTTTACCAGTTGCAGATCAGCCGGGAGGGGTTGCTCGACCAGGTCGAGGTGCACTGCGAGCTGCAGCCGGGCAGCGGCGTCGGCGACGCCGAGCGCGCCGAGATCTCGCAATGGCTGCAAGGCCGCATCAAGACGCTGGTGGGCATTTCCACCGTGGTGCGGGTGTTCGACCCCGACTCCATCGAGCGCACCATGACCGGCAAGGCACGCCGCGTCGTCGACCTTCGCGGTCGCTGATCAAGGATTGAAGGAGCACGCATGTACACGCAAGCCATGGACACCCTGGGCAAGGATGCGGGCGACGCCGCCAAGCCCGTGCGCTCGGCCGACGAGATGCGCCTGCAGGAGCGATTCGACACGAGGATCGACGCGGGCGAGTTCATCGAGGCCAAGGACTGGATGCCCGACCACTACCGCAAGACGCTGCTGCGGCAGATCAGCCAGCACGCGCATTCGGAGATCGTCGGCATGCTGCCCGAGGGCAACTGGATCAGCCGCGCGCCCACGCTCAAGCGCAAGGCGATCCTGCTGGCCAAGGTGCAGGACGAGGGTGGCCACGGCCTGTACCTCTATGCGGCCGCCGAGACGCTGGGGACCTCGCGCGACCAGATGCTCGACGCACTGCATTCGGGCCGCGCCAAGTACAGCTCGATCTTCAACTACCCCACGCTGACCTGGGCCGACATCGGCACCATCGGCTGGCTGGTGGACGGCGCGGCCATCATGAACCAGGTGCCGATCTGCCGCTGCTCGTACGCGCCCTATGCGCGGGCCATGATCCGCATCTGCCGCGAGGAGAGCTTCCACCAGCGCCAGGGCTACGAATCGCTGCTCACGATGATGCAGCACGGCACGCCCGAGCAGAAGGCGATGGTGCAGGACGCGGTCGACCGCTGGTGGTGGCCGTCGGTGATGATGTTCGGCCCGCCGGACGACCAGTCGCCCAACAGCGCGCAATCCATGCGCTGGGGCATCAAGCGCGTGTCCAACGATGAATTGCGGCAGAAGTTCGTCGATGCCACGGTCGACCAGGCCAAGGTGCTCGGCGTCACCTTGCCCGACCCCGACCTGAAATGGAACGAGGCGCGCCAGGCGCACGACTTCGGCACCATCGACTGGTCCGAGTTCTGGCGTGTCATCGGTGGCGACGGCCCCTGCAACCGCGAGCGCCTGGGCGCCCGCGTCAAGGCCTGGGAAGAGGGCGCATGGGTGCGCGAGGCCGCCCTGGCGCACGCAAGCAAGCAACGCACGATCAAGGAGGCTGCATGAGCCAGCAGACGGATTCGGCCAACGAGTGGCCGCTTTGGGAGGTCTTCGTGCGCAGCAAGGCGGGGCTGGACCACAAGCATTGCGGCAGCCTCCATGCAGCTGACGCGAAGATGGCGATCCAGATGGCGCGCGACGTCTACACGCGCCGCCAGGAGGGCTCCAGCGTTTGGGTGGTCAAGTCCGACCAGATCGTCGCCAGCGATCCCGGCGACAAGGACATGTACTTCGACCCGGCCGAGGACAAGGTGTATCGCCACCCGACCTTCTACCAGCTGCCCAAGGCAGTGGATCACATGTGAGGCGCCCGATATGTCCGCCGCCTCGATCGAGCTGACGCTCACACCCGCCACGACGTACCTGCTGCGCATCGGCGACACCTGCCTCATTCTGGCCCAGCGCCTGGGCGAGTGGTGCGGCCACGCGCCCGTCCTGGAAGAGGACATCGCGATGGCCAACATCGCGCTCGACCTGATCGGCCAGGCGCGCGCGCTGCTCGCGCACGCCGGCGCCCTCGAAGGTGCCGGGCACGACGAGGACCAGCTCGCCTTCCTGCGCAACGAGCGCGACTACTTCAACCTGACGCTGGTGGAGCAGCCGCGCGGCGACTTCGCCGCCAGCGTCCTGCGCAACGCCATGGTCGCCACCTGGCTCAAGCTGCTCTGGCAGCGCCTGGCGGCCGAATCGACGGACGACGAGGTGCGGGCCATCGCCGCCAAAGCCGTCAAGGAGGCTCGCTATCACCAGCAGCATTCGGCCGACTGGGTGGTCCGCCTGGGCGACGGCACCGCCGAATCGCGCCGCCGCATGGAGGACGCGTTCGCCGGACTCTGGCGTTTCGCCGCGGAGATGTTCGACACGGACGCCGCCGACGAAGCCGCCGCCGCGCAGGGCCTCGGTCCGCGCTGGTCGGAGCTGGAGGCGCCCTGGCGCGCCGAGATGCGGGCCATCCTCGACGAGGCCACCCTCGAGGTGCCGGCCGACAGCGCATTCCGCAGCGACGGCAAGCGCGGCCGCCACAGCGAGCACATGGGTTTCATCCTGGCCGACATGCAGTACCTTCAGCGCGCCTTTCCCGGAGGCGTGTGGTGAACGCTGCCGCGCCGACCGCGCCGTCCCGTGTGGCGGCCGCGTGGCAGGTCCTGCACGGCGTGCTCGACCCGGAGGTGCCGGCATTGTCGGTGTGCGACCTGGGCATCGTGCGCGAGGTGCTCGACCACGGCGACGCGCTCGAGCTGGTGCTCACCCCGACCTATTCCGGCTGTCCGGCCACCGAGGTGATCGAGCATGACGTGCTGGCCGCCGTGCAAGGCGCGGGCCTCGGTCCGGCCCGCGTGACGTTGCGGCGCGCCCCGGCCTGGACCACCGACTGGATCAGCGCCGAGGGCCGCCGCAAGCTCGCCGAATACGGCATCGCGCCGCCCGGCGCCGCGGCGCACGGGCCGGCACAGCAAGCCACCGTCCGCTTGATCGGCCGCCGCAGCGAGGCCGTCGCCTGCCCGCGCTGCGGCAGCCTGCATACCGAGCGCCTGTCGGCTTTCGGCGCCACCGCGTGCAAGTCGCTTTACCGCTGCACCACGTGCCGCGAACCGTTCGAACATTTCAAGCCGATATGAGCGCGATATTCCATCCACTGCGCGTACGCGCCATCGAGCCGGACACGGCCGAGGCCGTGATCCTGTCCTTCGACGTGCCGGCCGAACTGCGCGAAGTGTTCGGCTTCACCCAGGGGCAGTACCTGACGCTGCGCACCGACATCGACGGCCAGGACCTGCGCCGTTCCTATTCCATCTGCGCCGGCGTCGACGACGGCGAACTGCGCGTGGGCGTGCGCAAGGTGCGCGGCGGCGTGTTCTCGAACTGGATCAACCAGCACCTCAGGACCGGCGACACGATCCAGGTGATGGCGCCTCAGGGCCGCTTCTTCGTGCCGCTGGATGCGCAGGCGCGCCGGCACTACGTGGGCATCGCCGGCGGCAGCGGCATCACGCCGATCCTGTCGATCATGAAGACCGTGCTGGCGCGCGAGCCGCGCAGCCAGTTCACGCTGATCTACGGCAACCGCCTGCTGCAGTCGACCATGTTCAAGGAGGAGATCGAGGACCTCAAGAACCGCTACATGACGCGCCTGGTGCTGCAGCACGTGTTCTCCGACGAGCCGACCGACGCGCCGCTCAACCACGGCGTGATGAACCGCGAGAAGATCGCGGAGTTTCTCTCCACCGTGCTGCCGCCGGCGGGCATCGACCACGTGTTCGTCTGTGGTCCGTTCCAGATGAACGACGAGGCCGAGGCGGCGCTGCTGGCCGCCGGCGTGCCGGAGGACCGCATCCACATCGAGCGCTTCGGCGTGGCGGCGACGCCGCAGGCCGGCGCGGCCGGCGTCGGTGCCGTCATCCACGAGGCGAGGCCGGGCGATGCCGAATCGGCGCGCGTCGTCATCGTGCGCGACGGCATGCAGCGCGAGATCGCGTTCACCCGGGACCAGCCCAGCATCCTGGATGCAGCTTCCGCCGCCGGCCTGGAAGTGCCGTACTCATGCACGTCCGGCGTGTGCGGCACCTGCCGCGCCAAGGTCGTGGAAGGCGAGGTGCGCATGGAGCGCAACTTCGCGCTGGACAAGAAGGAGGTGGCGGCCGGCTTCGTGCTCACCTGCCAGGCGCATCCGTTGACCGAGCGCGTGGTCCTGTCGTTCGACGAGCGCTGATCGAGGCCTCGACGTCGGCGTCGCGCATGCCGGGAACATCCCGATGACGCGATCGTCGGCGCCCGGTCCACTACGTGCATTCAAATTTTTGACACTGGAGACAAGATGAAAATGATGAAGAAATCTATGTTGGCCGCGCTTCTGGCAGGCCTGTCGATGTGGGCGCAGGCCGACGTCACGGTGGGTGTGACGCTGTCGGCCACCGGGCCGGCCGCGTCGCTGGGCATTCCGGAGAAGAACACCATCGCGCTGATGCCCAAGGAGATCGGCGGCCAGAAGATCAACTACGTGGTGCTCGACGATGCGTCCGACACGACAGCCGCGGTGTCCAATGCGCGCAAGCTGATCGCCGAGAGCAAGGTCGACGTCATCCTCGGGTCGACCGTCACGCCCGCGTCGCTGGCAATGATCGACGTGGCGGCCGAGGCCAAGGTCCCGATGATCTCCATGGCCGCGTCGGCGCGCATCGTCGAGCCGATGGACGACAAGCGCAAATGGGTGTTCAAGACGCCGCAGAACGACATCATGATGTCGCTCGCGATCGTCGAGCACATGGGCAAGACGGGCATCAAGACGGTGGGCTTCATCGGCTTCTCCGATGCATATGGCGAAGGCTGGTACCAGGAATTCAGCAAGGCCGCCGAGCTCAAGGGGCTGAAGATCGTCGCCAACGAGCGCTTCAGCCGCACCGACACCTCCGTCACCGGCCAGACGCTCAAGCTGATTGCCGCGCGCCCCGACGCCATCCTCGTGGCCGGTTCGGGTACGCCGGCCGCGCTGCCGCAGAAATCGCTCAAGGAGCGCGGCTACCAGGGCAAGATGTACCAGACGCACGGGGTGGCGAATGCCGATTTCCTGCGCGTGGGAGGCAAGGACGTGGAAGGCACCTTCCTGCCGGCAGGCCCGGTGCTGGTGGCCGACCAGCTGCCCGCCAACAACCCGGTGCGCAAGACCGCGCTGGCGTATGTCGCGGCCTACGAGAAGGCCTACGGCAAGGGCAGCGTGTCCACGTTCGGCGCGCACGCCTGGGACGCCGGCCTGCTGATGACCAACGCCGTGCCCGAGGCGCTGAAGAAGGCACAGCCGGGAACCCCCGAGTTCCGCGCCGCGCTGCGCGATGCGCTGGAGAAGACGCACGAGATGGCCGGCGCGCACGGCATCTTCACCATGTCGCCGACCGACCACCTCGGCCTCGACCAGCGGGCGCGCGTAATGGTCAAGATCGACAACGGCCAATGGAAATACCAGCCTTGAACGCTGATCACTTCCAGGTTGCCCTGCTTTGCAGGTCAGCCACTCCCCTCTAGGGGGCAACAACTGCGGGCCGGCATGGCCGGTTCCGCGGTGTTCCCGAACGGGTCTGGCTTGGCCGACCCTCGAATGAGTGTGCGCTTCGGCCCGTCTTCTTCCGGACTGTCATGGATTCTCAGATTGCCGTCCTGCTGGCGCAGGACGGGTTGGTCAACGGCGCGGTGTATGCGCTCATGGCGCTGGCCCTGGTGCTGGTGTTCTCCGTCACGCGCGTCATCTTCATTCCGCAGGGCGAGTTCGTCGCCTTCGGTGCGCTGTCGATGGCCCTGATGCAGGCCGGCAAGGTGCCGGCCACGCTGTGGATGCTGCTGGCGATGGCGGCCGCCACGCTGGTGGTGGAAGCCTGGCGCCATCGGCGCGGCGCGTCGGTCGACTGGCGCTCGGCGTTGCTGTGGTGCGTGGCGTTTCCGCTGCTGGCCTGCGTGCTGGTGCTGGCCTGGCGGCCGACCGGCATCGCGGCGCAGGCCTTCGCCACGCTGGTGCTGATCACGCCGCTCGGTCCGTTGACCTACCGGCTGGCCTTCCGCCCGATGGCGCAGGCCACGGTGCTGACGCTGCTGATCGTCTCGGTGGCGCTGCACGGCGTGCTCGTCGGCCTGGGGCTGCTGTTCTTCGGCGCCGAGGGCTCGCGCACGAGCGCTTTCTCGGATGCCACCTTCCAACTCGGCGGTCTGCAGGTCACCGGCCAGTCGCTGGTGGTGATCGTGGTGGCGTTCCTGCTGGTGATCCTGATGTTCCAGTTCTTCGGCCGTTCGATGGTGGGCAAGGCGCTGCGCGCCACCGCCATGAACCGGGTGGGTGCGCGGCTGATGGGCATTCCCACCGAACTGGCGGGCGACGTCAGCTTCGCGCTGGCGGCGGCGATCGGCGCCGTGTCGGGCCTGCTCATCGCGCCGTTGACCACCATCTACTACGACACCGGCTTCCTGATCGGGCTCAAGGGCTTCGTCGCGGCCATCGTCGGCGGCCTGGCCAGCTATCCGATCGCGCTGCTCGGTGCGTTGCTGGTGGGCCAGTTGGAGGCTTTCTCTTCGTTCTGGGCCAGTGCCTACAAGGAGGTGCTGGTGTTCACGCTGATCATTCCGGTGCTGTGGTGGCGCTCGTTGCACAGCCGTCATGTGGAGGACGAGGAATGACCACCGTCCTGAAAGGCGCCTCCGTCCCGCCGCGCTCGCGCGGCCTGGTGTCGCGCCGCACGCTGACGCTCGCGGCCGTGCTGGCGCTTGCCCTGGCCTGGGGCTTCCTGCCCGAGTTCACCGTCGTGGTGGTCAGCTACATCGGCCTGTACGCACTGGTGGCGGTGGGCCTTTGCCTGCTCACCGGCGTGGGTGGCATGACGTCGTTCGGGCAGGCCGCCTTCGTCGGCATGGGGGCCTATGCCACGGCGTGGTTGTGCACCTCGCCCACGGCTGCCGCCTGGCTGGGGCCGCTGGCCGCCAGCGCCCTCGTGCCCTGGCTCGGGCTGGCGCTGGGGCTGGCCATCACCTTCGCGCTGGCCTGGTTCCTCGGGTCGATCACGGTCAAGCTGTCCGGGCACTACCTGCCGCTGTGCACGATCGCCTGGGGCCTGAGCCTGTACTTCCTGTTCGGCAACATGGAGTTCCTGGGCGGGCAGACCGGCATCACCGGCGTGCCGGCGCTGACGATCGCCGGCTACTCGCTGGCATCGCCCCGGGAACTGGGCGTGCTGATCTGGGCGGTGCTGCTGGTCGCGCTATGGCTGCTGCACAACCTGCTCGATTCGCGCGAGGGCCGCGCCATCCGCGCGCTCAAGAGCGGACGGCTCATGGCCGAATCCATGGGCGTGGACACGGCCCGCCAGCGCATCAAGCTGTTCGTGCTGGCGGCCTTGCTGGCCGCATTGTCCGGCTGGCTCTACGCGCACATGCAGCGCTTCGTGAACCCGACGCCGTTCAACCTCAACATCGGCATCGAGTACCTGTTCATGGCGGTGGTGGGCGGTGCCGGCCACCTGTGGGGCGCCGTGCTGGGCGCGGCGCTCATCACGCTGCTCAAGGAGAAGCTGCAGGACGTGCTGCCCAGCCTGCTGGGCACCAGCGGCAATTTCGAGGTGATCGTCTTCGGGCTGCTGATGCTGCTCGTCCTCCAGCGCTTCGCCGACGGTCTCTGGCCCTCGCTCGAGCGCCTGGGCAGCCGGTTCCTCAAGCCCGATCCGCGCGTCGAGCCTGCACGCGCCACCGCGCTCGCGCGGCGCGAACTGCCGCCAGCGGGCACCGTGCTGCTGCGGGCCGACCGGGTGACCCGACGCTTCGGCGGGCTGGTGGCCAACGATGCGGTGAGCATGCACGTGAAGGCGGGCGAGATCCACGCGCTCATCGGCCCCAACGGCGCCGGCAAGAGCACCTTCTTCAACATGATCTCGGGCGTCGACGATCCCACCGAGGGTGAGGTGCGGCTGATGGACCGGCCGATGCAGGCGCATCCGGCGCGCGAGTTCGCCGCGCTCGGCCTCGGTCGCACCTTCCAGCACGTGCGCCTGCTCGGGCAGCGTAGCGTGCTGGACAACGTGGCGCTCGGCGCCCACCTGCGCGCGCGCCGGGGCTGGCTGGCCTCGATGTTGCGGCTCGATCGCGGTGAAGAGGCGGCGCTGCAGGCCGAGGCGCGCCGTCAGGTCGAACGTTGCGGCCTGGCCGAGCACGGCGATGCGCCGGCCGCCTCGCTCGCGCTGGGCCAGCAGCGCATCGTCGAGATTGCCCGCGCCCTGGCTGGCCAACCGGCGCTGCTGCTGCTCGACGAGCCGGCCGCCGGGCTGCGGCACCTGGAAAAGCGTGCACTGGCCGAACTGCTGGCGCAGCTGCGCGCCGAAGGCCTGGGCATCCTCGTGGTGGAACACGACATGGAATTCGTCATGAACCTGGCCGACCGCGTCACGGTGCTGGAATTCGGCACCGTCATCGCCGAAGGTACGCCGGTCGAAGTGCAGTCCAACCCGCGCGTGCTCGATGCCTACCTGGGTGGCGCCGAGGAGGAGGCCGCATGAGCGTCGCAAACCTGCCCGAAGCCGGCGCGCCGGGCACGCCATTGCTGCAGCTGCAGGACTTCTGCGTCGCCTACCGCGACGTCGAGGCGCTGCATGCCGTGGCGCTCGAGGTTCGCGAAGGCGAGATCGTCACCGTCATCGGCCCCAATGGCGCCGGCAAGACCACGCTGCTGTGCGCGGCGATGGGCCTGCTGCCTTCCAGCGGCCAGGTGCACCTGGCGGGCGAGCGCATCGCGCGCCCGAGCGTCGAGGCCATGGTTGCCCGCGGCGTGGGGCTGGTGCCCGAGCGGCGCGAGCTGTTCGGCGAGATGTCGGTCGCCGACAACCTGCTGCTGGGCGGCTTTGCCCGCTGGCGTCGCGGGCAGCGCGACCAGAAGACGCGGATGGACGAGGTCTACGCGATCTTCCCGCGGCTGGCCGAGCGCCATGCCCAGATGGCGTCGACGCTGTCGGGCGGCGAGCGGCAGATGCTGGCCATCGGCCGCGCGCTGATGGCGCGGCCGCGCCTGCTCATGCTGGACGAGCCGTCGCTCGGGCTGGCTCCGCTCATCGTGCGGGAAGTGCTGCAGGTGGTCTCGTCGCTGCGCCGGCACGGGGTGTCGGTGCTGCTGGTCGAGCAGAACGCGCGGGCGGCGCTGCAGGTGGCCGATCGTGCGTACGTGCTCGAGATGGGGGCGGTCGCGCTCAACGGCGATGCGCGCGCGCTGCTGCACGACCGGCGCATCATCGACACCTACCTGGGCATGGGCAGCGCCCATGCGGCGGCAACGGCCTGACGACCCGCAACCTTTGCGTGGCTGGCGACCGGCTCTCGTGCCGTCGCGGCCCCTGATTTCATTGCCTTCAAGGGGATTCGCATGACATCCGTTCTTCAAAGCTACATCGCCGGCCGCTGGGTCGGCGAACAGGCGGCGCAGCCGCTGCACAGTGCCGTCAACGGCCGCGCGGTCGCCAGCACGCACGCCGAAGCGCTGGATTTCGGCGAGGCACTCGAACATGCCCGCCGCCGGGGCCTGCCCGCGCTGCTGGCGATGGACTTCCAGGAGCGCGCCGCGCGCCTGAAGGCCATGGCCAGGTACCTGGCCGAACACAAGGAGAAGCTGTACGCCGTGTCGGCCCACACCGGCGCCACGCGCGCCGACAGCTGGGTCGACATCGAAGGCGGCGCCGGCACGCTGGCCGCGTATGCGGGCATGGGCGGCAACGAGCTGCCATCGGGCAACCTGGTCCATGAAGGCCCGCCGGTGTCGCTGGGCAAGCAGGGCGCGTTCGCCGGTACGCACATCCTGGTGCCGCGCGGTGGCGTGGCCGTCCACATCAACGCGTTCAACTTCCCGGTGTGGGGCCTGCTGGAGAAGTTCGCGCCCAGCTTCCTGGCGGGCATGCCCTGCATCGGCAAGCCTGCCACGGCCACCAGCTACCTGACAGAGGCGATGGTGCGTCTGCTCGTCGAATCCGGCCTGCTGCCCGAAGGCAGCCTGCAGCTGGTGATCGGCGGCACGGGCGATCTGCTCGACCGGCTCGAGGGCAGCGACGTGGTGACGTTCACCGGCTCGGCCGACACGGCAGCCAGGCTGCGCGTGCATCCGAACCTGGTGCGCCATTCGATCCCATTCAATGCCGAGGCCGATTCTCTCAACTGCGCCATCCTCGCGCCGGACGTCACGCCGGACGACGAGGAGTTCGACCTGTTCGTCAAGGAAGTGGCACGCGAGATGACGGTCAAGGCCGGGCAGAAGTGCACCGCCATCCGCCGCGCGATCGTGCCGCGCCAGCATGTCGATGCCGTGGCCCAGCGCCTGGCGGCCCGCCTGGCGAAGACGGTGGTGGGCGACCCGTCGCGCGAGGACGTGCGCATGGGTGCCCTGGCCTCGAAGGCGCAGCAGCGCGATGTGGCCGAGCGCGTGGCCATCCTGCAGCAGGGCGCGGAGCTGGTCTACGGCGAGCGCGACGGCTTCGCGCCGGTGGGCGAGGGCGTGGGCGACGGTGCGTTCTTCGCGCCCACGCTGCTGCTCTCGCGCAACCCCCTGGCGCACGACGCGGCCCACGACGTGGAGGCATTCGGGCCGGTCAGCACGCTGATGCCGTACGACGGCATCGACGAGGCGCTGCAGTTGGCCGCACGCGGCAAGGGCAGCCTGGTGGGAACGCTGGTCACGCGCGATCCGGCCACGGCGGCGCGCATCGTGCCGGCGGTGGCGGCGCTGCACGGCCGCTGGCTGGTGCTCGACCGCGAAGCGGCCGGGGAATCGACCGGCCACGGCTCGCCGCTGCCGATGCTCAAACACGGCGGGCCCGGCCGCGCCGGCGGCGGCGAGGAGCTGGGCGGCATCCGCGCGGTCAAGCACTACCTGCAGCGCACCGCGGTGCAGGGGTCTCCGACGATGATCACCGCGATCACCGGCGAGTACATGCGCGGCGCGAAGCGGCAGGAGGAGGCACTGCACCCGTTCCGCAAGCACTTCGAGGAGTTGGCGATCGGCGACTCGCTCCTGACGCACCGGCGCACCGTGGGCGAGGCCGACATCGTCGCCTTCGGCGGGCTGTCGGGCGACTACTTCTACATGCATTTCGACGAGATCGCCGCCAGGCAGTCGCCGTTCGGCAAGCGCATCGCGCACGGCTACTTCGTGCTGTCGGCGGCGGCCGGCCTGTTCGTCTCGCCGGCGCCGGGGCCGGTGCTGGCGAACTACGGGCTGGACACGCTGCGCTTCGTCAAGCCGGTGGGCATCGGCGACACCATCCGCGCGCGCCTGACGTGCAAGCGCAAGATCGACCGCCGCCGCAAGGACGCCAACGGCCAGGGCCAGGGCGTGGTGGCCTGGGACGTGGAAGTGACCAACCAGAATGACGAGGTGGTGGCCAGCTACGACATCCTCACGCTGGTGGCCAAGCGGCCCACGCCCGACAAGCAAGGAGCATGAACATGATCAAGGTATCCGTGGTCTACCCCAACGACGAGGGGCACCGTTTCGACTGGGACTACTACGTCGGCAAGCACATGCCGATGGTGCGCGAACTGCTCGGCGACGCACTTCGGCGCGACGAGATCGAGGAGGGCCTTTCCGGTCCGGCCCCCGGCAGCCGCGCCCCCTTCGCGGCAGCGGTGCACATGTACTTCGATTCGCTCGAAGCCTTCCAGGGCGCGTTCGGGCCGCATGCCAAGGGCATCCTGAAGGACGTGGCGAACTACACCGACCTGCGGCCGATCACGCAGATCTCGAAACTGCGGTAGGCGCTCGCGCTGCGCGGCGACGCAGGCGTCACCCGGCAATCAACTTCTGCACCAACTCCGCCGTCGTCCCCGCCGCGTACTTGCGCATCAGGCGGGCGCGGTGGATTTCGACCGTGCGATGGCTGATGCCCAGCGCCTTGCCGATCTCCTTGGAAGTGAGACCGCGCATGACCTGCGCCGCCACCTCGCGCTCGCGCGGCGTGAGGCTGTCGGCCTGGCCCGCCCGGTCGTACCGGCGCGCGCCCAGGTCCTCGAAGGTCCAGATGCCGGCCTCGTGCGGCGCCGCGCGGTTGAGCGCCCGGCCGGTGACGTGGCACCAGAAGGTCTCGCCGCGCAGCGGGCCGCCCACGCGCTTCATCATCCGGTTGTCGGCATAGTGGCCGCTGGCGTTGAGAATGGGCACCATGCGCTGGCCGATGCGCTCGAATTCCACCAGGCTGGGGTAGAGCACGCTGAACGACTGCCCCACCAGCACGTCCGGCCGCGCGCCGAACATCTCGCACACCTGGGCATTGCATGCGACGATGGCGCGGTGGCGCGACACCACCATGCCAACCGGCGCCAGCTCGAAGGCCAGGCGGTAGTCGATCTCATCCGTCATCGGGGCTCACCACTACGAATTACTACGTATGCTGGTACGTAGTATCGTTCACGGTCACCGATTTTCCCTTTTCCATCTGCAAGGAGCCAGCGTGAACAAGCTCTATCCCACCGCCGCCGACGCGCTCAAGGGCGTGGTCGCGGACGGCCAGCTGCTCGCCGTGGGCGGGTTTGGCCTGTGCGGCATTCCCGAGGCGCTGATCGAGGCGCTCAAGGACTCCAAGGTCCAGGACCTGACGGTCATCTCGAACAACGCCGGCGTCGACGGCTTCGGCCTGGGCAAGCTGCTCGAGACGCGCCAGATCAAGAAGATGATCGCCAGCTACGTGGGCGAGAACAAGGAGTTCGAGCGCCAGTACCTGGCGGGCGAGCTGGCGCTTGAATTCACGCCGCAGGGCACGCTGGCCGAAAAGCTGCGTGCCGGCGGCGCCGGCATTCCGGCCTTCTTCACCAAGACGGGCGTCGGCACCCAGGTTGCCGAGGGCAAGGAGCTGCGCGAGTTCGACGGCGAGACCTACGTCATGGAGCGCTCGCTGGTGCCCGACGTGGCGCTGGTCAAGGCCGACGTGGCCGACAAGTCCGGCAACCTGCGCTTCCGGCTGACGGCGCGCAACTTCAACCCGGCCGCCGCGATGGCCGGCAAGATCTGCATCGTCGAGGTCGAGAAGCTGGTCGAGGTGGGCGAGCTCGCCCCGGACGACATCCACCTGCCGGGCATCTACGTGCACCGCATCGTGGTCAACGACAGGCCCGAGAAGCGCATCGAGAAGCGCACCCTGAGCGCCGCCGCGCCGGTCGATCCGGCAGCCGCCAAGGTCGAAGCGCAGGCCGCCATCGCGCAGGCCGCCGCCGGCAGCGAAGTGCCCGCCCCCGTCAAGAACAACGCCAAAGGAGCCTGAGATGCCCTGGACACAAGACCAGATGGCCGCACGTGCGGCGCAGGAACTGGAAGACGGCTTCTACGTCAACCTCGGCATCGGCATTCCCACGCTGGTCGCCAACTTCGTGCCGCCCAGCAAGGAAGTCTGGCTGCAAAGCGAGAACGGCATGCTGGGCATCGGCCCGTTCCCGACCGAAGACGAAGTCGACGCCGACCTGATCAATGCCGGCAAGCAGACGGTGACGACGCTGCCGGGCAGCGCCATCTTCGGCAGCCACGACAGCTTCGCGATGATCCGCGGCGGCAAGATCAACCTGTCGATCCTCGGCGCCATGCAGGTCAGCGAGAAGGGCGACCTGGCCAACTGGATGATTCCCGGCAAGATGGTCAAGGGCATGGGCGGCGCCATGGACCTGGTGGCCGGTGTACCGCGCGTGATCGTGCTGATGGAGCACGTGGCGCGCAAGAAGGACGGCACCACCGACCTGAAGATCCTGCCCGAATGCACCCTGCCGCTGACCGGCGTGGGCGTGGTCGACCGCATCATCACCGACCTGGCCGTGCTGGACGTGACGCCGCAGGGCCTGAAGGTGGTCGAGCTGGCCGACGGCGTCAGCTTCGAGGAACTGCAGGACAAGACCGGCGTGAAGCTGGTGAGGTAGCGCGCCGCACTGGTGCGGTGTAGGCCGGCCGGCGCGAGCCGTGCCGGCCCGGACCCCGCCTCAGCGCGCGGGTGCGGGGGGCGCCGCCGCGGCCGGCGACGGAGCGGGTGCCGCAGGAGCGGGTGCCGCGGGCGCCGGCTTGGGCGCGGGCACCGGCGGAATCTGGAAGCTCCAGGTCTCGCTGATCGCCTTGCCACCCTGGGCCAGTGCGGCCCGCATCTCGGTGACCTGAGTCGGATCCTTCACCTTGACCCGCAGCGTCAGGCGCCAGCCACGGATGGCGGGGTTGTGCTGCAGGCTGCTTTCCAGAAGTTCGGCATTGGCGTTGGTGCTCAGTTGCGTCTGCACCGCCGCGTCGGACGGCAGCTGCGCCAATGCCGGACCTTCGAAGTCGATCATCAGCGCCGTGCTGCCGTCGCGCTGACGGATGAGGTTGGGCTGGTATTGTTCGCTCTCGGTCTGGAAGGTCTGCCGCACCCAGGCGTTGTTGCTCGCATGCAATGCGGGCTCGTTCATGGTCCAGTGCATGCGGTAGGACAGCTTCAGTTCCTGGCCCTTGCGTGCCGGCGCCTCGGGTGTCCAGAAGGCGACGATGTTGTCGTTGGTCTCGTCGGCGGTGGGAATCTCCATCAGCGTGACGTGGCCCTTGCCCCAGTTGCCCTGTGGCTCGATCCAGGCGCTGGGGCGCAGGTCGTAGCGGTCCTTGAGGTCTTCGTAGTCGTGGAAGTCGTGGCTGCGCTGCAGCAGGCCGAAACCCTTCGGGTTCTCGACCTGGAAGGCGCTGATGGCCACCGCGCGCGGGTTGTTGAGCGGTCGCCAGATCCATTCGCCGTTGCCCGCGTGGATGGCCAGGCCGTTGGAGTCGTGGATCGCCGGGCGGAAGTTCTGCATGTGCTCGGGCCAGCGCTGGTTCGGGCCATACAGGAACATGCTGGTCAACGGCGCGATGCCCAGCATGCCGATGTCGCCGCGCACGAACACGTTGGCCTGCACGTCGAGCACGGTGTCGGCGCCGGGCTTGAGCACGAAGCGGTAGGCGCCGGTGGCGCGGGGCGAGTCGAGCAGCGCGAAGATGACGAGTTCGCGGTCCTGTGGCGCGGGGCGCTGGATCCAGTACTCGCGAAAGCGCGGGAATTCCTCGCCGCCGGGCGGGGCGGTGTCGATGGCCAGGCCGCGGCTGGACAGGCCGTACACCTGTCCCTTGCCGATCACGCGGAAGTAGCTCGCGCCCAGCAGGCTCATCACCTCGTCCAGCTTGCCGCTCTCGTTGACCGGGTACAGCACGCGAAAGCCCGCGTACCCGAGCTGGCTGGTAGTCTGCTTGTCGAACTGCAGGTCGCCGAAGTCGAAGCGGTCGGCTTCGTAGCGGATCTCGTGCGGTTGCCCGTCGACGATCTCGCTGATGCGCACCGGCGCATTGAACTGCATGCCCTGGTGATAGAAGTTCAGCCTGAAAGGCGTGCCCTGGTCGTGCCACTCGAAGCGCTCCGGCCGGGGGCGGATCTTCATGTAGTCGGCGAACTGCATGTTCGCGAAGGCCGGCGGCAGGTTGCTTGCCGGCGCCTGGTACGGGGCGGCAGCCAGCTCGCGTGCACGGGCGGCGACGTCGTCGAGCGAGAAGGGCTTGGCGCCCTGTGCGGCGGCGGGCCCTGCCATGAGCAAGCCAAGGCAGCACGACAGCAGGGAGCGCAGGGCGGCGGTGCGGAAAGACATGGCGGTCGAGCTTAGCATCGGCCGGCCCGGCCATCCGGGTATGTCCGGACGCCTCGCGGGTCAACGTTAAGATGCCCGCGCCGAATCATCCGGCGTCCTGCCCGTATCCCCGAGGAGTTCTTCTTGCCGTCGTCGAAGTTGTCCTACGCGGCTGCCGCCGCGCTCGCCCTGAGCTGTCCGCTCGCGTTCGCACAACCCAACCCCGCCCTGATGGGCGACAAGAAGGCATTCGTCGACGACCTCATGCGTCAGATGACCCTGGCCGAGAAGGTCGGGCAACTGCGCCTGATCAGCATCGGCCCCGAAATGCCGGCGCCGCAACTGGCCGAGGAAGTCGCGGCCGGCCGCGTGGGCGGCACGTTCAATTCGGTCAACCACCAGGAGCAGCGGCCGCTGCAGCAAGCCGCGGTGGAGCGCAGCCGCCTGAAGATCCCGATGCTGTTCGCCTACGACGTGGTCCACGGGCACCGCACGTCGTTTCCGATCGGGCTGGGCCTGGCATCGAGCTGGGACTTGGAAGCGGTCAGGAAGGTGGCCCGCATCGCCGCGCAGGAGGCCTCGGCAGACGGCATCGACATGACCTTCGCGCCGACCGTCGACATCGCGCGCGATCCGCGCTGGGGTCGCACGTCGGAAGGCTTCGGCGAAGACCCGCACCTGGTGTCGCAACTCGCGCGCGCGATGGTGCAGGGCTTCCAGAACGGCTCGGCCGCCAAGAGCGACAGCATCATGGCCTCGGTCAAGCACTTCGCGCTGTACGGCGCGGTCGAGGGCGGGCGCGACTACAACGTCGTCGACATGAGCCCGATGCGCATGTACAACGACTACCTGCCGCCGTACCGCGCAGCCATCGATGCCGGTGCCGGCGGCGTGATGATCGCGCTCAACACCGTCAACGGCGTGCCGGCCTCGGCCAACACCTGGCTGCTGCAGGACCTGCTGCGCAAGCAATGGGGCTTCAAGGGCGTGACGGTTAGCGATCACGGCGCCATCACCGAACTGGTCAACCACGGCGTGGCGCGCAACGACACCGAGGCGGCCAAGCTGGCCATCAAGGCCGGCGTCGACATGAGCATGGCCGACAAGGTCTACATCAAGGAGCTGCCGGGACTGGTCGCCTCGGGCGAGGTGAGCATGGCCGAGATCGACAACGCAGTGCGCGAAGTGCTGGGCGCCAAGTACGACATGGGCCTGTTCAAGGATCCGTTCCTGCGCATCGGCAAGCCCGAGAACGATCCGCCGGACCTGAAGGCGGACAGCCGCCTGCATCGCGCGCCGGCACGCGAGGTGGCGCGCGAGTCGCTGGTGCTGCTGGAGAACCGCAACAAGACGCTGCCCTTGTCCAAGGGTGCCACCATCGCGCTGGTGGGCCCGCTGGCCGACTCGCAGGTGGACATGCTGGGCGTGTGGTCGGGCCAGGGCGTGGCCAAGCAGACCGTGACCCTCAAGACCGGCATGGAGGCGGCGCTGGCCGGCCAGCGCGGCAAGCTGCTGTACGCGCGCGGCGCCAACGTGACCAACGACGATGAGATCGTCAAGTACCTGAATTTCCTCAACTGGGACGAGCCCGAGGTGACGCAGGACCCGCGCTCGCCGCAGGCCATGATCGACGAGGCCGTGGCCACCGCGCGCCAGGCCGACGTGATCGTGGCCGCCGTCGGCGAGGCGCGCGGCATGTCGCACGAATCGTCCAGCCGCACCCGGATCGACCTGCCCGAGAGCCAGCAGGCGCTGCTCAAGGCACTCAAGGCCACGGGCAAGCCGCTGGTGCTGGTGCTGATGAACGGGCGCCCGCTGACGCTCAACTGGGAAAAGGACAACGCCGACGCGATGCTCGAGACCTGGTTCGCCGGTACCGAAGGCGGCCACGGCGTGGCCGACGTCCTGTTCGGCGATGCCAATCCGTCCGGCAAGCTGCCGATCTCCCTGCCGCGGTCGGTCGGGCAGATTCCCACCTACTACAACCACCCGCGCCTGGGCCGGCCTTTCACGCCGGGCAAGCCCGGCAACTACACCTCGCAGTACTTCGACCAGCCGCAGGGCCCGCTCTATCCGTTCGGCTACGGGCTGAGCTACAGCACCTTCAGCCTCGGCGAGATGAAGCTGTCCAGCCCCACGATGAAGCGGGGCGGCAAGGTCGAGGCGATGGTGGACGTCACCAACACGGGCGACCGCGCCGGCGCCACCGTGGTGCAGCTGTACCTGCAGGACGTCTCGGCTTCGGTGGTGCGTCCGGTCAAGGAACTGAAGGACTTCCAGAAGGTGAGGCTCAAGCCCGGCGAGACGCGCACCCTGCGTTTCGTCCTGACCGAGGATCTGTTGAAGTTCTTCAACGCCAAGCTCGAATACGGCGCAGAAGCAGGGCAATTCAACGTGCAGCTGGGCCTGGATTCGCAGGACGTCCAGCAGGCCAGCTTCGAACTGGTGGACTGAGGCTGAATCGGCGGAATTGGCCGAAGGGCATAGGCCGGCTGTAGGTTAGCAACTTAAGTGTTACTTACTAGATGAAAACGTAAACGATAGGTTACATTGTTCGCGTGTTTTTCCTTCGCCGATGCGGCGGCGCAACGCCGTTCGTATCTGCGAATTACAGAAACGATCGCTGATGAACAAGACCTACCGTACCGTCTGGAACCAGGCCCTCGGCGCCTGGGTGGCCACCGCCGAAATCGTCAACCGCCGCCGCTCATCGCGCGCCGGCGCGTGCGTGCCTATCGTTCGCCACTGCCTGACGGCGGTCGCCGCCGCGGCGGCACTGTGCATGGCGCCCGCAGCGGGTTGGGCTGCCGGCGGTGCCGGCGGGCAACCGGTTCAGCCCATTCTCTGGGGGGGAGCTGGCGGCAGTGCCGGCAGCGGTGGACAAGGTGGCGTCAATGACACGAACGTGCGCGCGACCGCCGGGGCCGGCGGCGCCTCTACACCGTCCGGGGTGACGGCTGGAACAGATGCGGACGTCGGCGACTTCACCGGCGCGCCGCAAGGTTCGGGCGGAGCCGCCGGCAACGGCGTCGACACGCTCGGGCCCGGAATCACGCAGGGCCGTAGCGGGGCGGCCGGCCAATCGCAGCCGACAGGCTACGGCGGCGGCGGAGGAGGCGGCTACTACGGCTTCGAAGGCAGCTACCTGAGCGCGACGGATGGCGGCATCCACACCGGCGGCAACGGCGGTGCCGGTGGCACTGCCTTCTGGGCCGCGGGTGGTGGTGGCGCCGGCGGCGCGGGCTCGCTGGTCACCGTGACGAGCACCTACGGCAACGCCGGCACTTCCACGGGCGGCAGCGGCGGGGCCGGCGGCAATGCCGACTCGCAAAGTGGCGGTGGTGGCGCTGGCGGCGCAGGTATCCACGCGACCTTCGTCGGCGCGACGGGTGGTTTCGACAACAGCGGCAGCGCGACCGGCGGGGCCGGCGGATCGGGCGGCTCGGAATCGGCAACGCCGCAGTACAACGCCGCTGGTGGCGGCGGCGGAGAAGGCGGCGCTGGCGTGACCTTGCTCGGCAACGTGGCAACCGTGACCAACAGCGGCAGCATCGTCGGCGGCGCGGGCGGCAACGGCGGCACCAGCGGCGGTGGCACGGCCGGGCAAGGTGCGCCGGGCGGCGGTGGCGACGGCGGTGCCGGCCTGCTGCTGCAGACCGCCGGTCCCACGGCCGTCACCAACAGCGGTGCCATCGCAGGAGGGCACGGCGGCGCGGGCGGCGCCAGCACCAACGGCGGCGCCACAGGGGCAAACGGTGCCGGCGGCACCGGCGTCGTGGGTGCAAACCTGCAGATCGTGAACACCGGCGCGATTGCCGGCGGGCTCGGGGGCGATGGCGCGACGCGCGCCGCCGCGGTGCAGTTCGACGGTGGCAGCAACGCGCTGACGCTCGGGGCGGGCTCGACGCTTGCAGGCGCCGTAGTGGTCGGCAGCGGCGCCACCGCCGCCATCGCGGCGCAAGCACCCGGGCTGGCGCTGGACGGGCTCGTGCTGGGCGGGGCGACGACGGTCGACGCCAGCGCCGGTGCCGGCCTGCAGGTGTCGGGCCCCGCATCGGGCCGCGTGTCCGGCAGCGCCGCGCTGACCGTCACCGGCGCGGGGACGGTCACGATGGCCGGCGCCAACAGCTACACCGGATCCACCACGATCGACGGCGGCCATGTCCGTCTCGGTGACGGGCAGGGCCTGGGCACCGGAACGGTGACGCTGACGCACGGCGGCTCGCTGGTGGGCACGGCGAACATCACCGTGTCCAACCCCGGCATCGCCGTTTCCGGCGACGCGTCGATCGGGGCGGCCACCGGGACCACGATGAGCCTGTCGAACCTGAGTCTCGGACAGAACCCGGGCCTGGTCGTGGGCAGTGCCGCGGACGCCGGCACGGTCGTCCTGCCGGCCGCGGGTGCCACCGTGACGGACGGGTCGCCCGGAACGCTTCGCGTGGCGGGCGGCACGCTGACCGGCGGCTCGCTGAATGCGCTGACCAGCACCTTCGCATCCACCACGGTGGATGGCGGCGCCAGCCTGGATTACGCGGGTGCCGCCGGCACCATCGTCGATCTGCAAGGCGCCGGCCGGGTGACCGGCGCGCCGAGCATCGAGGTCCGCCAGGGCAACTTCGCCGGCGAGATCGCCGGAAGCGGCGCGTTGGCCAAGACGGGCGCCGGCACCCTCGTGCTGAGCGGCAGCAATACCTACACCGGCGCCACCCAGGTGACCGCCGGTACCCTGCGCGCCGGCGCAGCCGGCACCTTCAGCGCGGCATCGGCCCACACCGTGGCCGCAGGCGCTACGATGGACCTGGCCGGCTACAGCCAGCAGGTCGCGGGCGTGACCAATGCCGGCACCGTCAACCTCGCGGGCGCGACGCCCGGCGCGACGCTGACGGTCACCGGCCCCTGGGTCGGCCAGAACGGAACCCTGCGTCTGGGCACCGTACTGGGCGACAGCACCAGCGCGACCGACCGGCTGGTGCTCAGCGGACCCGGCGCGGTCGCCAGCGGCAACACCAGCATCGAGATCATCCGGCTTGGCGGGCTGGGGGCCCTGACCAGCGGCAACGGGATCGAGGTGATCAGCGCCGTCGGCGGCGCGACCACCACCGCCCAGACCAGCAAGGATGCCTTCAGCCTGGCCGGCGGCCACGTGGATGCCGGCGCCTTCGAATACCGCCTGCAGGCGGCCGATGCCAACGGCGCCGGCGAGAACTGGTACCTGCGCTCGACGGATACGACGCCCGCGCCCCCGGCGCCGCCCGCGCCGCCCGCACCGGCCCCCGCACCGCAGGCCCAGGCGCCGGCACCGGCGCCCGCTCTGCCGCCAGCGCCCGCGCCGGTGCCGCTATACCGCGCCGAAGTGCCGCTGTTCGCGGCCCTGCCGGAGCAGTTTCGCGAAGCCGGCCTGTCGATGGTGGGCAACCTGCACCAGCGCGTGGGCGACGAGGCCGGCGCGGGCGCAGTGCGCGAGCGGCAGGCGTGGGGTCGCATCATCAGCATGGAGCGCGACATCGACCAGACCGGCACGGTCGGACCGCGCAGCGAGGGCCGCCTGGACGGGTTCCAGGCCGGCACCGACCTGTGGGCGGATGCGCAGTGGCGGGCAGGCGTCTATGTCGGCCAGCTCGACGGCGACATGGACGTGAATGGTTTCGCGCGCGGCGTCCGGGACTTGGCCGTGGGCCGCAACGACCTGCGCGCGCAGTACCTCGGCGCCTACGCCACCTGGACCGGCGCCGGCGGCATTTACGTCGACGGCGTGCTCCAGGGCGGCCGCCTGCGCTACGACGTCGACCCGGCCACGGCGGCAGCCGCCAGCGGCAAGGGCAACTCGATGCTCGCCTCGGTCGAGGCCGGCAAGTCCTTCCCGGTGGCGCCGGGCTGGACGGTCGAGCCGCAGGTCCAGTTGGTCCATCAGCGCATCGACATGGACGATGTCGAAATCAGCGGCGCGCGGGTGCAGCAGGACGCGGACAGCGCCTGGCTGCTGCGCATCGGCATGCGGGTCAAGGGCGAGTTCAGCACCGGAGCCGGCCTGCTGCAACCCTATGCCCGGCTCAATGTCTACCGCGGCAGCGGCGGCACGGACGTGGCACGGTTCATCGGACCGGCTGCCGCGACGAACATCTACACCAGCACCGGCGGATTGCGGACCGAACTGGCCGCTGGCACCACCTGGCAGTTGAGCCCGGCCGTCAGCCTGTACGGCGAGGTCGGCCAGATGTGGGGCTCGGGCGGCAGCAGCACCGACACCGACGGCGGCATCAACGCCGGGGTGGGCGTGAAGGTGCGTTGGTAGCGCCGCGCGCCGTGCCGCTCAGCGGCGCACGATCACCACTTCGAGGTACTCGCCCGGCACCACCATGGTGCCGTCCCCGGATCGGTTGAATCGCGCAGCCAGCGCGGCGAGATCGTCCGCCAGGCGCGCCTGGGCCGCCACGTCCAGGGCGGCAAAGGCCTTGAGCATCGGTCCGTAGGTGTTGCGGAAGACGTCGAGCCAGTGCGCGATCGAGCGGTAGCGGAACGTGAAGTGCCGCGAGTTCATCTCGATGGCCGAGGCGTGCTCCTCGAAACGTTCGCGAATGAACTCCGGCGTGCCCCAGCGCGACGGCGAATGCACGCCCGCAGGGGGCGGCAGGTGGCCGCCGATGGTCTTGAAGAGCTGGCCGATGAAGCCCGAAGGCGTCCAGTTGGCCAGGCCGATCTTGCCGCCCGGCCGGCACACCCGCACCAGTTCCGCCGCGGCACGGTCCTGGTCCGGCGTGAACATCACGCCGAAGGTGGACACGACGACGTCGAAGGTGCTGGCGCCGAAAGGCAGGGTTTCCGCATCGGCCTCGCGCGTGGCGATCGGCAGCCGCTCGGCGGCGGCGCGTTCGGCAGCGCGGTCGAGGAGGGCGGCAACGTAGTCGCTGGCGGTGACTTCGCAGCCGCGCCGGGCGGCGGCCAGCGCGATGTTGCCGTTGCCGGCAGCCACGTCCAGCAGTTTCTGGCCCGAGCGCACATCCAGCGCCTCGCACAGGGTTTCTCCGACGATTTGCAGTGTGGTGCCGACGACGGCATAGTCGCCCGAGGACCAGGCGGCATGCTGGCGTGCCTTCGCGGCGGCGAGATCAACGGTGGCGGTGGTGGCGGACATGGCGGTTCTCCTCATCAGGTTGAATGACGGAGCCTCGGTCCGGCTGCGCCGGTGCTGCTCCGGGGTCCATGCTGGAGGCGCGCCGTGGTAGCCGGCGTGGCAGATGGCGTGGATTCGTCGTCGCCCCAAGCCGTCTCGATCCGCCTGCTGGGCCGGCTGGCGCTGCGCAAGGATGGCCAGGCCCCGCCGATGCCCGCATCGCGCAAGGTGCGCGCGCTGCTGGCATACCTGGCCGTGGCGCCCGCGCCGCCCAGCCGCGAACACCTGTGCGAACTCCTCTGGCCGGTGCCCGACGATCCTCGCGGTGAACTGCGCGGCTGCCTGAGCAAGCTGCGCGCGCTGGTCGATTCGCCCGGCCGCCCGCGTCTGCTGGCGGCGGACGAACGGGTGTGGCTGGACACCGGCGACGTCGAGGTCGACGCACTGGCCATCGCGCGCGTCGTGCAGGATGGGCTGGGCGGCCTTTCCGCCGAGCAGCTTGCCGGCCTCGCGGCACGCTTTCATGGCGAATTTCTCGAAGGGCTCGAACTCGACCGGTGCCCGGCATACGGCACCTGGCTCACCGGTCAGCGGCGGCGCTTTCGCGCCGCACGGGTGGCAGTGCTGGAAGCGCTGGAAGGCCGTCTGCCGGCCGACGCACACGAACAGGCGCAGCGTGTACTCGGCGACTGGCTGCAGATTGCGCCGTTCGATCGCACGGCGCACGCGCGTCTGCTGGCGCTGTTCGCGCACCGTGGCAACTGGCGGGACGGCGAAGAGCACCTGGCGGCGGCGGTGCGCCAGTTCGAGGCCGAGGCGCTCGATCCAGGGGCGCTCGTCGATGCCTGGCGCCGTGCCCGCGGCCAGGCGCAGTCGCCGGCGCTGCCGCCCACCCATGCGCCGCCCGTCGCGGAGGCGCCAAGGCAACGGCTGCTGGCTGAGCACGGGCTGTCGCCTCGTGCGTCGATCGCCGTCATGCCTTTCGACGCCGGCGAGCCGGGTTCAACGCCGGGCCCCCAGTCGAGCCTGGCCGAGGCGCTGGTCCATGACGTGATCTCGGGCCTGGCGAGGCTGCGCGTCCTTTTCGTCATCGCCCAGGGCACGGTGTTCGCGCTCGGGCGTCGCGGTCTGTGCCCGGAAGAGGCGGGCCGCCTGCTGCACGTGGACTACGTGACCGCCGGCCGTGTCCGGCGCCAGGGCATGCGGCTGCAGGTTCGGGTGGAACTGATCGAGGTGCGCAGCGCGCGGGTGGTGTGGAACGAATCCTTCGACGAGGCGCTGGACGACACATTCGGCGTGCTCGACCTGATCGGGCAGCGCATCGTCGCCGCCATCGACGGCGAGGTCGAGGTGGCCGAACGCCAGCGCGCCATGCTCAAGCCGCCCGACTCGCTCGATGCCTGGGAGGCCTACCACCGCGGGCTGTGGCACATGTACCGCTTTCGGCAGGAGGACAACGCCCAGGCCGGCCAGTTCTTCCGCCAGGCGCTGCAACTCGACCCGACCTTCGCGCGCGCCCATGCCGGGTTGTCGTTCACGCATTTCCAGCAGGCGTTCCAGCAGTGGGGAGAACGCGAACCCGAAGTCGCGGCGGCCCTGGCATGCGCCGGCCAGAGCCTGGCGATGGACGACCGCGACCCTGCGGCCCACTGGGCCATGGGACGCGCCTTGTGGCTCGCGGGCGAGACGCCCGCCTCGCTCGACGAATTGCAGGCTGCCGTGGGCCTGAGCCCCAACTTCGCGCAGGGGCACTATTCGCTCGCCTTCGTCCACAGCCAGTCGGGCGATCCCGAGATGGCGATCCGCGCGGCCGACCAGTCGCGCCAGCTCAGCCCCTTCGATCCGATGCTGTTCGCCATGCTCGGCGCGCGCGCAATGGCGCTGGTGCGCCTGGGGCGGCTGGACGAGGCGGCAGACTTCGCTGCCAGGGCGGCCACGCGGCCGAACGCGCATGCGCACGTGCTGGGCATCGCGGCGCATTGCCTGGCACTGGCCGGCCGGATGCCCGAGGCGCGCCGCATCGCCGCGGCCATCCGCCGGCAACTGCCTGACTACAGCGGCGCCAAGTTTCTTGCGGCGTTTCACTTTTCCGACGATGCGGCGGGCGCTTTCGGGGAGGCAGCGCGCAAGCTCGGCTGGTAGGCGTAGAAAGCCGGACATGAACCTCACGACCCCACGCGACGCGCTTTCTTCGCTCTGGCAGTTGGCGGGATTGCCCGCCGATGCCCTGGACTTCGTCGACCTGACCGGAGCGGAGCCGGTGCTGCCTTCGTTCTTCGCGGTCGGCACAGCCGCGCAAAGCACCATCGCAGCGGCCGCGCTGGCTGCCTGCGAACTCGGCCATGCGCGCGGCACCCCGCGCCAGCGGGTGGCGGTCGACATGCTCGCCGCGGCGGTGGAATGCACGGGCTGGTTCAGCCTGGACGGCGAGCCACCGCAATTGTGGGATCCGTTCTCGGGGCTGTACCGGTGCGCCGACGGGCATGTGCGTGTCCACGCCAACTTCGCGCATCACCGCGATGGGGCGCTGCGCCTGCTCGGACTCGACCCGGCAACCGCCCGCCGGGAGGACGCGCAGGACGCGCTGCTGCGCTGGCGCGCGCTCGACTTCGAGGACGCCGCTGCCGACGCCGGCCTGGTGGCGACGGCGCTGCGAACCTTCGATGCGTGGGACGCCACGCCGCAGGGGCGGTCGCTCGCCGGCCAGCCGCTGTTGACGATCGAACGCATCGACGATGGCGCACCTCCGATGGCCTTGCCGCCGTTGGGCGCCGACGATCAGCCGCTCGCGGGCATCCGCGTGCTCGAACTCACCCGCATCCTGGCCGGCCCGGTCGGCGGCAAGGCGCTGGCCGCCTACGGTGGCGACGTGATGCTGGTCAACGCACCGCACCTGCCGAACATCGCGGCCATTGCCGATACGAGCCGCGGCAAGCGGTCGGCGCAGGTCGACCTGCGCGGTGAAGCCGGCCGTGCCGAGCTGAGTCGCCTGGTGGCCGGCGCGCACGTCTTCATCCAGGGCTACCGTCCCGGCGCGATTGCGGCCCGGGGCTTCGGCCCGCAGGCGCTCGCGCGCATCCGGCCCGGCATCGTGGCGGTCTCGCTCAGCGCCTATGGCACGCAGGGGCCGTGGGCCGGGCGGCGCGGCTTCGACTCACTGGTCCAGACAGCCATGGGCTTCAACCACGAGGAAGGCCAGGCGTTCGGCGGCGACGATGCCCAGCCACGCCCCATGCCCATGCAGATCCTGGACGAGGCGAGCGGCTACCTGATCGCCTTCGGCGCCGCCGCCGCGCTGTGGCGCCAGCAGCGCGAGGGCGGCAGCTGGCACGTGCAGGTGTCGCTGGCGCAGACCGGCCAATGGCTGCGTCGGCTCGGGCGTGTCGCCGAGGGGCCGAAGGCGGTTGCCCCGGCGTCGCTGGCGCCGTGGCTCGAGACGTCCGACTCCGGCTTCGGCGCGCTGTGCGCCATCCGCCACAGCGCGCAACTGGCACGGACGGCGGCGCGCTACGCACGCCCGTCCATGCCGCCGGGCAGCCATCCGCCGCTATGGGAGTGAGGGTCGTGCGCCGGTTGGCGTCGTCCGGCGTTAGCGCGCCGGCTGCGCGTCGAAGCACATGCCGCCGTAGTAGGGCAGGTCGCCACCGTCGACGAACGGCACGGTGATCGGCTTGCCCTCGTTGATCCATGCATCGCGGCGCCGGTAGCCGGCCGCGACGAGGTCGCGCTGGATCTCCTCCTGGTGCTGGATGCGGTACGGACAGATGCCGAAGCCAATGCTGTTGTGCGTGAAGATGGTGCGCTCGCCGTGCATCGCCGTGGTGTTGAGCAGGACGCGCCGCGGCTTGTGCGGCAGGCCCCCGAGAATCTCGGCCAGCGTCGTCGGCAGGTATTGCAGCGCACCGGAGATGAACAGAACGTCCGTTCCGTCCGCCTCGCGCCAGTCGGTGCCGAATCGCAACTGGTTGCCGGCATCCCGTTCGGCAGCAAGGACGCGGCCGGTCTCTACCACCCCGGGCAGGTCGCATACCTGCCAGGTCAGTTGCGCGGGAAAGTCGATCACGCGCCGGAAGGCGTAGTACTTGATGCCCACGTGCCCGCCCAGGTCGAAGATCCGGTGCATGCCCTTCTGCACGGCATCGCCGATCCAGAACAGCGCCGGATAGTCCCAGTTGTAGATCTGGTGGCTGTACAGCGTCTTCGCCCCCTCGGCGTTGTCGTAGCCGGCCGCGTGCGAGGCAGGCACCTGGCTGCGCGCGTGCTCGAAGCTGTCGAACGAGCCCATGAACAGGTTTTCCTCGCGATTCGCCATGAACCGCTTCTCGTAGGCTGACTTTTCACGGGCTGACTGCAGGCTGGCGAACATGAATGCTCCTGGGCAATGACGAGGTGGGAGGGCGGCATGGTCGATGGCACATCGCCTCGCCGGTCGTGATCGCCGAGAATGTAAGCGCATGTAGTCAAAAGGTTCAATACGCCAATGGGCATGGGCCGCATCGGCGGGGCGAACTCGGGCGCGGCGCCGGACATCGACGTCGCGGCGGCGCCACGCCGGCCGGCGCGAGGGCGGCGGCCGGAGGCAGCCGGACATGGCCGGCGCGTCCTAGCGGTTCTGCGGCGCCTGTTCCTGGGCGGACTTGGCGCTGCTCGGCGCCTTGGCTTTCGGCGCCTGCGCCTTGCCCGCTGCCGCGCGCAGCAGGTCGCGGCAGCCGACGGTGTCCGGCTCTTCACCGACATCGAGGCTGGTCAGTGGCAGCAGGGCGGTGATGGGCGCAGCCGCGAACAGGGCGGCAGCGGCCCCGAGCTTGAGCGCCACGGTGGGCTTGTCGATGCTCACGTTGGGGTTGGCGAAGTTGCCTCGAACGTGCAGCGGGGCACGCAGCGACAGCAGGCGCAGTTGCTTGTTGCGCGGCACCATGTCCATCGACAGCGCCTCGGACTTGAGGTTGACCGTTCCAGTGACCTCCACGCGAGTCTCGCTGGTGTCGAGCACGAAGGCGCGGGTGGTCATGAGACCGTCCTTGACGTCGAAGCGCGCCGCCAGGCAATTGAGCTGGACCTGCTCGTCGCCGAACAGTTGGGTCATGATGACGTTGCCGATGTTCAGCCCCATCGCCTCGAGCACCAGCTTGCTGAAGGTGCCCTGGCCGATCAGGGCGCGGACCTCGCCGTCGGCGTCGCCCAGCAGCGTCGAGATGTCGTTGCCCTTGCCGGACAGCGCGACGCTGCCGTTGAGCGTGCCAAGGCTGGCATGCGTGCTCTCGAGCTTGGGAAACAGCTTTGCGATCTTCAGGGCCTTGATTCGCATGCGCGTGTCGGCGGCGATCGTGCCGCTGCTGGCGTCGAGCTTGATGTCCGACCCGAGCGTGCCGCCCGCCACGCCGAAATTGAGCGGAGTCAGCGAGAGCACTCGGTTGTCGAGCTTGAGGGCCGCATGCAGCGAATTGATGGGCAAGTCCTCGTCGGCCACGATGCGATCGGCGTCGAAGACGACGTCGGCGTCCATCGCGCCCCAGCTCTTGGTGTCGAAGTCCGCGACCGGTAGCACGCGGTCCCCGGGCTGCCTTTCCTTCTTTTCCTCGAACTCCGACTGACTGGCGGCCGGCCCCGCGCCGATCAGCGGACCGAGGTCTTCGAACCGGAGCAGCTTGGAGTGCACCTTGCCGCGCAGCATCGGGCGCGTGGGGCGCAAGAGGTATTGAAGGGTGCCGGCGATGTCGCTGCGGCCGACCTGTCCTGTGAACTCGCGGTAGGTCCAGCTCTTGTTGCCCTCTTCCAGGCGGCCGATGAGGCGGCCCTGCGTCTTGTAGGGCGGCGTCTTGGGCAGCGTCACGCCGGTCAGGTTGTACAGGTCGGCCATGCTCTGGCCGGCCAGGGACACCTTCAGGTCGAGGCCTGCGAGCGACGTGGGCTGCAGCAAGGTGCCCTCGACTTCGGCGCGGGTGCGTCCCGCGCGCACCTTCGCCTGGATCGGGAAAGGGTGCTCGTTGTTGCGCAGGTCGAGCACGGCGCCGGCGCGACCCTCGCCTTCGAGGGTGGCGCGCTGGTACTTGCCCTTGAGTGTCCAGCGCACGCCATACGGCCCGCCGTCCTGCGGCTCGATGCTGTCGACGGCGACGGTGAGGTCGATCTTGAGCGGCTCGTCGATGTAGTGCAGGCCGCCCTTCTTGAGGACCAGGCGGTCGAGTTCGAGCCGCCAGGGCATGGCATTGTCTGCAGGCTCCTTGCTTTCGGGGCGGTCGAAGGTCCAGTTGTTGCGCCCATCGGCGAGGCGCTCGAGAACCACCTGCGGCCCGTCGAGCTCCAACTCCGTGATGCGCACCGTGTGCTGCATCAGCGGCAGCGGATTGAGGGAGACGCTCAAGGTGCTCAGGCGGGCCATCTCCTCGCCCGTCTTGCTCCAGTCGGCGTTGCTGAAACGCAGGTCGTGCGCGGTCAGTTGCGGCCACGGCACCCAGGCGCGCCAGCCGCCCTGATCGGCGCCGCCGCGATGCCATTCGAGTTCGAGGTTGCCGTCGATGTGCAGCGTGCGCCCTGTTTCCTTGGCCACGCGCTGCTCGATCCACGGGCGCGCCCTGTTCCAGTCGAAGGTGGCGGCAAAGACCGCGAGACCGCCGACCAGCACGACGATCACCAGCAGCGTCCAGCCGACAACCCGGCGCCAACTCCGCGTGCGCCTGGATGCGGCCGGTGGCGTGTCAGCGCTGGGGGCGGATGTGGGTGGGTTCATGGGCAGGCGGGAGCCACGCTCCCTGGATGTCTCGCTGTCATGCTGGCCGATGTGCCATCGGCAGTCTGTAGGACTTGTGCGCGCGGCCGCCGCAGCGTTCTGCGACGGCCGATGGACGTCAACTGCCCGGCCCGCGCCCCACGTACGCCTCGCGCAGGGCGGGCCACTCGTTGCCGTTCACCACGCCGAGGATCGCTTCGTTGACGGGTTCGCGGTAGGCGCTGCCGCTGCGCAGGGCAAAGGCGTAAGACTGGTTGTCGAAGGTGCCCGGCAGGATGTGCAGCTTGCCGTCCCTGCGCTGCATATTGCGGTATTGGAGGATCGGCAGGTCGTACACGACCGCGTCGGCGGTGCCGCCGCGGACCGCGTCGAGCGCCTTGCCGACACTGTCGAACACGGTCCGCCGGATCTGCGCATCGCGCAGATAGGTCTCGCCGGCGGTTCCGGAGACGGTGGCCACATTGGCGCGGTGCAGGTCGGCCTGACCCTGGATGTCGCCGCTGAGGCTGTTGACGGTGATGGCGCTGGTGACTGCCGCAATGAACGTGGACGTGACGACCAGCGCGGTGAACATCCAGACGATGGCCAGGAGCCGGCCGGCCAGGGTGACCGGCGCCCGGTCGCCGTAGCCGACGGTGGTCATCGTGACGGCGGCCCACCAGAAGCCGTTGCCCAGGCCTGTGCGTGCGTCCGGTGGAAACTGCTCGGCATTGCGCCGGCGCTCGGCCAGCCACACCAGGGCGCCCACCACCAGCAGCATGGCGGCCAGTCCGGCCATGAGCAACAGGAATTTCGGCGACAGCAGTTGCCCGATGGCGGACCAGACCCCGCCGCGCGCGTCGGCCGGCACGGCGATGGCCAGCCCCGTCTGGTAGTAGGGATGGGTGAAGTCGATCACCGCCTCGCGTTCGGCCGTCATGGTCAGAGCGCCCACCACGAGGTCGAGCTGGTTGTTGCGCAGTGCCGGCAGCAATTCGCGAAACGGCATGGGCACCCATTCGAAGCGATAGCCGAGCTGCTTTGCGATGCGGCTCCAGAGATCCACCGCGATGCCGCGCCATTGACCGTCCGGCTGACGGATGACGAATGGCGGCACCTCGCTCACGCCGACCCGCAGGACCTTGTCCGTGTCGGTTGCGTCTGCCGTTGCCGCAGCGGACGGTGCCGTCGCCGGCGGCGGCGTGGCGGCCGCCACGCTGGTGCCCGCCGCGAGCAGCATGGCGGCGGCGCACCACGCGGCGCGCCAGGCGCGCCACATGCGCTGGCCCGCGGGCGGACGCTGGCGCATGGAGCCGCGGCCTGCGATGCAAGTGGTGATTGTCGTTGTCTGCATTTGCACTCCCTTCTTGTTGTCTGCCTATGCCTGTGAATGGTCCCGCAACGACGCGCCGGGCCCGGCCGTGGCCTCGGGCAGGAGCAGCGCGCGCTGCCGGTCGACGGTGTCGCGCACGAAGTTCCACACCGCCTGCATGCGCGGCAGTTGCCTGGCTTCCGCCGGCATCGATATCCAGAACGTCCGGGTGAAGCTGGCGTGCTCCGGCAGCAGGCGCGCCAGCCGCGGGTCCGGCCCGGCCAGGAAGGCCGGCAGCACGGCGATGCCCGCGCCGGCGGCGACCGCCTGGTGCTGCGCCAGGATGCTGGTGCTGCGCAGCGCAAAGGTGTCCGGGCGGTAGAGCTCGTCGAGGTATTGCAGCTCCTTGGAGAACAGCAGGTCGTCCACGTAGCTGACGAAGGTGTGGCCGCGCAGGTCCTCGCGCATGGCAATGGGAGGGTGCGAGGCCAGGTACGCGTGCGATGCGTACAGGTGCAGGGCGTAGTCGCACAGCCTGCTCATCAGCACCGGCCCGCGCGCGGGGCGCTCCAGCGAGATGACGATGTCCGCCTCGCGACGCGACAGGTGCACCAGCCGGGGCATGGCCAGCAGGTCGATCACGAGCTTCGGGTGCGCCTTGGCGAATTGCGCCAACTGGGGCGCGAGCATCATGGTGCCGAAGCCCTCCGTGGTGCCGATGCGCACGAGGCCCGACAGCCCGGCATCGGGCGCCGGCGGCGCCGCGCTCTCGACGGCGCGGAAGGCGCCTTCCATCGCCTCGACCTGCGGCTGAAGGCGGCGGCCTGCCTCGGTCAGCCGGTGGCCCCCGGACTCGCGCGAGAACAGCGCGGTGTCCATTTCCTTTTCCAGCGCCTGGATGCGCCGGGCCACTGTCGTGTGGTCGACGCCCAGCCGCCGTGCGGCGCTCACCAGCGTGCCGGCGCGGGCGAGCTCGAGAAAGTAGCGCAGATTGTCCCAGTCCATGCCTGATCGATTTGCAAATTTGCAGATCAATGATGCACGTTTGGGGCTTGTTATGGCAAATCTGCAAAGCTAGGATCAAGTGCAACCGTGCAATCGCACACGGTCGCGGCTCGTCACTCAACCCTATCCGGAGACACTCACATGGACGCCACCACCACCCCGAAGGCGCAGGTCGCCACCGTCAAGCTGCTCATCGACGGCAAGTTCGTCGAATCGAAGACCACCGAGTGGCGCGACATCGTCAACCCGGCCACGCAGGAGGTTCTGGCACGCGTGCCCTTCGCCACCGCGGACGAGGTGGATGCGGCGGTGGCCAGCGCCAAGGAGGCCTTCAAGACCTGGCGCAAGACGGCCATTGGCGCGCGCGCCCGCATCTTCCTGAAGTACCAGCAGCTCATCCGCGAGAACATGGCCGAGCTGGCCGCGCTGCTGACGGCCGAACAGGGCAAGACACTGCCCGATGCCGAAGGCGACGTGTTCCGCGGGCTCGAGGTGGTGGAGCACGCGGCAGGCATCGGCAATCTGCAGCTGGGCGAGCTGGCCAACAACGTCGCCGGGGGTGTCGACACCTACTCCGTGCTGCAGCCGCTGGGCGTGTGCGCCGGCATCACGCCGTTCAACTTTCCGGCCATGATTCCGCTGTGGATGTTCCCGATGGCCATCGCCTGCGGAAACACCTTCGTGCTCAAGCCGAGCGAGCAGGATCCGATGGTGACCATGCGGCTGTGCGAACTGGCGCTGCAGGCCGGCATTCCGCCCGGCGTGCTGAACGTGGTGCACGGCGGCGAGAACGTGGTCAACGCCATCTGCGATCACCGCGACATCAAGGCCATCAGCTTCGTCGGCTCCACCAAGGTGGGCACCCTCGTCTACAACCGCGCGAGCCTGGCCGGCAAGCGGGTGCAATGCATGATGGGCGCGAAGAACCACGCCATCGTGATGCCCGACGCCAACAAGGAGCAGACGCTCAACGCCCTGGCCGGCGCGGCATTCGGCGCGGCCGGGCAGCGCTGCATGGCGGTGTCGGTGGCGGTGCTGGTGGGCGAGGCGCGCAACTGGGTGCCGGACCTGGTGGCCAAGGCGAAGACGCTCAAGGTCGGCGCGGGCGTGGACAAGGGCGTGGATGTCGGGCCGCTCGTGTCTTGCGCGGCGCACGAGCGCGTGACGGGCTTCATCGACCGCGGCGTGGGCGAAGGCGCGACGCTGGTGCTCGACGGCCGCAAGCCTGCCGTACCGGGCTTCGAGAAGGGCAATTTCGTGGGGCCCACGATCTTCGCGGACGTGAAGCCCGGCATGTCGATCTACCAGCAGGAGATCTTCGGCCCGGTGCTGTGCCTGGTGGGCGCGGACCACATCGACGAGGCGATCGAGCTGATCAACGCCAATCCGAACGGCAACGGCACGGCGATCTTCACGCAGTCGGGCGCGGCGGCGCGCAAGTTCCAGGAGGACATCGACGTGGGACAGGTCGGGATCAACGTGCCGATCCCCGTGCCGGTGCCGATGTTCTCGTTCACCGGATCGCGCGCTTCCAAGCTCGGCGACCTGGGCCCGTACGGCAAGCAGGTGGTGCTGTTCTACACGCAGACCAAGACGGTGACGGCGCGCTGGTTCGACGATTCGACCGTGTCGCACGGGGTGAACACCACCATCAGCCTGAAGTGACCGACAGGGCCCTGTCGAGGCGGCGTACGGGCCAGGGCCTGTGCGGGCCCGGCACCGCCGGCGTGTGAGTCCGCTGCCCCCGTTCCCCGCCGCGCGGGCGCCACGCAACAATCGACGACCATGAACTTCGAACTGACAGAAGACCAGCGCGCCTTCGCCGACACGGCAAGGGCCTTCGCGCAGCAGGAATTCGCCCCCCATGCCGCGCGTTGGGATGCCGAGGCGATCTTTCCCAGGGAAGCCATAGCCAAGGCTGGCGAACTGGGCTTCTGCGGCCTGTACGCGCCCGAGAAGATCGGCGGCCTGGCGTTGCCGCGGCTGGACGCCGCCCTGGTGTTCGAGGAAATGGCGGCGGTCGATCCGTCGACCACCGCTTTCATCACCATCCACAACATGGCCACCTGGATGCTCGGCACGTGGGGCACCGACACCGTCTGCCGGCAATGGGGCGAGGACCTGACCGTCGGCCGCAAGCTCGCCTCTTACTGCCTGACCGAGCCGGGCGCGGGCTCCGACGCCGGCTCGCTCAAGACCCGCGCCGAGCTGCAAGGCGGCGAATACGTCATCAACGGCGGCAAGGCCTTCATCTCCGGCGCCGGCTCGACCGACGTGCTGGTGCTCATGGCACGCACGGGCGCGGGTGGGGCGGGCGGCGTTTCCGCCTTTGCCGTGCCGGCCGATGCGGCGGGCATCAGCTACGGCAAGAAGGAGCACAAGATGGGCTGGAACAGCCAGCCCACGCGCACCATCGCCTTCGACAACGTGCGCGTGCCCGCGTCGCACCTGTTGGGCGCTGAAGGAGAGGGCTTCAAGATCGCCATGAAAGGGCTGGACGGCGGGCGCATCAACATTGCCACGTGCTCGGTCGGCGCGGCCCAGGGCGCGCTCGATGCCGCGCGGCGCTACCTGCACGAGCGCCAGCAGTTCGGCAAGCCGCTGGCCAGCTTCCAGGCACTGCAGTTCAAGCTCGCCGACATGGCCACGGAACTCGTCGCCGCGCGCCAGATGGTGCGCCTGGCCGCCAGCAGGCTCGATGCCGGCCACCCGGATGCCAGCACCTATTGCGCCATGGCCAAGCGCTTCGCCACCGACGCCGGCTTCGCCGTGTGCAACGACGCGCTCCAGCTGCACGGCGGCTACGGGTATCTCGGCGAGTTCCCGCTGGAGCGCCTGGTGCGCGACACCCGCGTGCACCAGATCCTGGAAGGCACCAACGAGATCATGCGCGTGATCGTCTCGCGCAAGCTGCTCGAAGGCGACGCCGACATCCGCTGAAGTAGGCTTCGTGCTTTCCGCTCGAATTCCGCAGTCCAGACTCATGACCGAACCCGTCGTCCTTTTCGAAGAAGTTCCCACCGCCAGCGGCCACCGCTTCGGCATTGCCACCCTCAACGCGCCGGCCGCGCTCAACGCCCTTTCGGTCGACATGGTGCGCCTGCTGCTGCCGCGCCTTGCCGCCTGGCAGGCGGATGCCGGCGTCGTGGGCGTCATGCTTCAGGCGGCGGGCGAGAAGGCCTTCTGCGCCGGCGGCGACCTGCGGCAGCTGTACGCGACGCTGCGCGAATGCGGCGCCGGCCGCAACACCTACGCCGAGGACTTCTTCCGCGAGGAATACGAGCTCGACTACCTGATCCACACCTATGCCAAGCCGCTGATGTGCTGGGGCCACGGCATCGTCATGGGCGGCGGCGTCGGGCTCATGGCAGGCTGCACCCATCGCGTGGTGACCGAGGGCAGCCGCGTGGCCATGCCCGAAATCAACATCGGCCTGTACCCGGATGTCGGCGGCAGCTGGTTCCTTCGGCGCATGCCGGGGCGCACCGGCCTGTTCCTGGCACTGACCGCGGCCCAGGTGAACGCCGCCGACGCCATCTTCTGCGGCCTGGCCGACCACTTCGTGGCGCAGTCGGGCAAGGCGCAGGTGATGGATGCCATCGCCGCCGCCCGCTGGACGGGCGAGGGCAGCGCCGATCGTGCCGAGCTCTCGCGCGTGCTGGCGCGCGCACAGGAGGGCGCCACGCTGCCCGCATCCAAGGTGCGCGAGCATTTCGACACCATCAATGCACTGATGGCCGGCGAGAGCCTGCTGGATATTGCGCGCCGCCTGCGCGAGTTCGAGGGCGATGACGCCTGGCTGCAGGGCGCGTCGAAGGCCTTTTCCAAGGGCGCGCCCTCGTCGGCCGCCGTTACCTTCGCGCTGTGGCAACGCGTGCTGCACATGTCGTTGGCCGAGGTGTTCCGCCTGGAATACCGGGCCTCGCTGGGCTTTTGCGCGCACCACGACTTCGCCGAAGGCATTCGCGCCGTGCTGATCGACAAGGATCGCAACCCGCAGTGGCAGCCGGCGCGCCTGGAAGACGTCACGCCCGAGTTCGTCGCCGACCACCTGCGCCCGCGCGGCGAGATGCCGGCGCAGCTGGTCGCGCTGTCGTAGGGCCGGCGCACGCGACCCCAACCCATCACATCCACGGAGACAACGAACCATGAGCAAGATCGCCTTCATCGGCCTGGGGAACATGGGCGGCCCGATGGCCCTGAACCTGCACAAGGCCGGCCACGCGGTGGCAGCCTTCGACCTGTCCGCAGCCGCGTGCCAGAAGCTGGCAGGCGAAGGCGTTCGCATCGCCGCCTCGGCCGACGCGGCGGTGGACGGCGCCGAGATCGTCATCAGCATGCTGCCGGCCAGCCAGCACGTCGAGGCGCTGTTCCTCGGCGGTGACGGGCGTGAAGGCCTGCTGGCGCACATCGCGGCCGGCACTCTGGTGATCGACAGCAGCACCATCGCCGCGGCGACCTCCCGCAAAGTCGCAAAGGCGGCCGCAGGCCGGGGCATCGCCATGATCGACGCGCCCGTGTCCGGCGGCACCGGCGGTGCGATCGCCGGCACGCTGACCTTCATGGTGGGAGGCGAGGCGGCCGATCTGGAACGGGCGCGACCCGTGCTGGAGAAGATGGGCGCCAACATTTTCCACGCCGGTGGCGCCGGCGCCGGCCAGACCGCCAAGATCTGCAACAACATGCTGCTTGGCGTGCTGATGATCGGCACCAGCGAGGCGCTTGCGCTGGGCGTGGCCAACGGCCTGGACCCCAAGGTGCTGTCGGAGATCATGCGGCGCAGCTCGGGCGGCAACTGGGCGCTCGAGAAGTACAACCCGATGCCGGGCGTGATGGACGCCGCGCCGGCGTCCAAGGGCTACGCAGGCGGCTTCGGCACCGACCTCATGCTCAAGGACCTGGGCCTGGCCCAGGAGAATGCGACGGCGGTCAAGGCCGCCACGCCGCTGGGCGGCATGGCCCGCAACCTGTACGCGGCGCACAGCCTGGCGGGCCACGGCGGCCTGGATTTCTCGAGCATCCTTCGGCTGGTGCAAGGCAAGGGCGGCTGAAGGCCGCGGCGTCGCGACCCGGTCGCGGCGCCGGCCTATTCGACCCCATTGACGATGAGCACCTGCCCGTCGGCCTGCTGCAGGACCAGTTGGCTGCCGCGGCGCGCGAA
Source organism: Variovorax sp. (assembly GCF_035634955.1). GTDB lineage: Bacteria > Pseudomonadota > Gammaproteobacteria > Burkholderiales > Burkholderiaceae_C > Variovorax. The sequence continues at coordinate 53,100 of NZ_DASQBZ010000020.1, forward strand.
GGCCGAGCACCGCTCTTCGCTCGGCAGCTTGTTCCAACGCGCGCAATAACTGCCCGGGCCGGTGACGCGCCAGCGTCCGACATCGTTGAACCCACCGGACGCGACGGAGCGCCCATCCTTCTCCAGGCGAAGCTGGACGTTGATGCCGCGCGGATTCGTCAGGCTCACCGACTTGTCGACGATGCTCGACTGGAATTCCTGTTCCGAGATGGGCTCGGCCTGTGCGGCAGGTGGCGCCGGGGTGGCCTGCTGCGCGGCGGCGCTGGCCAGGGACAGGGCCAGGCTCCAGGCGAGCGCTGGTCGCGCACGGCCGAGCCGACCGGGCGCGCCGCAGGACGTATGCATGTTCGGCATGTTCATGACTCCTTGGTGTGCACGGCACAGAGTGTTGGCGTCACGCATGCGGCGCGCATCCTTCAAATGGATAAGGCGCGCTGTCGCAGCGGCGTGACATCGCCGCCGGCCAATGTGAAGCCAAGGGAGGCTGCGCTTCGTGCAGGAAGTCCGCGACACCGCGCCGTGCTTTGACGCACACTCCGCGGGGCGGCGCCGCGGCCTCGGCCGCGCCGTGCCTGTTCGCAACAAGAAGACAAGGGAAGGAAAGATCAATGACAGCCAATACGCCAACGGTCATCATGTTTGGCATCTACCTGGTGGCCATGCTCCTCGTGGGCTGGCTCGGCTACCGGGCCACCAGCAACCTGTCGGACTACATCCTCGGCGGCCGAAGTCTGGGCAGTGTCGTCACCGCGCTGTCGGCCGGCGCCTCCGACATGAGCGGCTGGCTGCTGATGGGGCTGCCCGGCGCCATCTTCCTGCATGGCGTGCGCGAGGTGTGGATCGCCGTCGGGCTGATCGCCGGCGCCTGGCTCAACTGGCGCTTCGTCGCCGGGCGCCTGCGGGCCTACACCGAGAAGGCCGGCAATGCGCTCACGCTGCCGGACTACCTGTCCAATCGCTTCGAGGATCGCAGCAACGTGCTGCGGATCATCACCGCGCTGGTGATCCTGGTGTTCTTCACGCTCTATGCCGCCTCCGGCGCGGTGGCCGGCGCCCGGCTGTTCGAGAGCATGTTCGGCCTGCCGTATGCCACGTCGCTCTGGGTGGGCGCCATTGCCACCATTGCGTATGTGTTCATCGGCGGCTTCCTGGCGGTCAGCTGGACCGACACGATCCAGGCGGCCCTGATGATCGGCGCGCTGATCGTGGCGCCGCTCATGGTCATCCAGGCCGCCGGCGGCCCGACCCAGGCCATCGAGGTGGTGCGCAGCGCCGACCCGGCCAACCTCGACCTGTTCAACGGCCTGACCGGCGTGGGCATCGTGTCGCTGGCCGCCTGGGGCCTGGGCTACTTCGGCCAGCCGCACATCCTGGTGCGCTTCATGGCCGCCTCGTCGGTCGACACCATTCCCAAGGCGCGCCGCATCGGCATGACGTGGATGATCCTGTGCCTGGCCGGCGCGGCGGCGGTCGGCTTCTTCGGCATTGCCTACTTCAAGCTCAACCCGCAACAGGCCGGCGGCATCACGGCCGACGCCGAGCGCGTGTTCATCGAGACGGCCAAGCTGCTGTTCAACCCCTGGGTCGCCGGCGTTCTGCTGGCGGCGATCCTGGCCGCGGTCATGAGCACCCTGTCGTGCCAGCTCCTGGTGTGTTCCAGCGCACTCACGCAGGACATCTACAAGACCTTCCTCAGGAAGGAAGCCTCGCAGGGCGAACTGGTGTGGTTCGGCCGCGCCATGGTCCTGCTGGTGGCCGGCATCGCCATCGCGCTCGCTGCCGATCCGAACAGCAAGGTGCTGAGCATGGTCAGCTACGCCTGGGCCGGCTTCGGTGCGGCCTTCGGTCCCGTGGTGCTGGGCTCGCTGCTGTGGCCGCGCATGACCCGAAACGGGGCGCTGGCCGGCATGATCGTCGGCGCGGTGACGGTGCTGGTGTGGAAGCAGTTCGGCTGGCTGGGCATCTACGAGATCGTGCCCGGCTTCATCCTGGCAAGTATTGCCATCGTGCTGGGCAGCCTGCTGAGCCGGGCGCCGTCGAGCCGCATGCGGGACGACTTCGCGGCGGTGGACCGGCAGATGCAGGCACGCCCCGCGGGCTGAGATACCGCCGGGCGCAGGGCCGCAGCGGCCTTCGGGCGCGGCAGAGCCGGCCGGCTCAGCGCAAGCGCAGGCCCTGCGCGTTGAGCATCGACTTGAGTCGGCGCACTTCGCTCTGCAGTTCGATGATCAGCGCGGCCGCATCGAGTCCGACGTCGAAATCGCGCTGCAGGCGGCGCGCCTCCAGCGCGCACTGCAGCGCGCTGCTGTGAAAACGCCATTGCTGGGGCGGGCCTTCGTGGCCCTCGGCCTCGACCAGGCCGACCTCGACCAGTTGAACCACCCAATCCTCGCCCGCGCCGCACGCGTGCGCGAGTTCTGTGGTGGCCAGCGCGCCGGTGTCGTCGAGGACGGTGGCGCTGAAGCTGTGCTTGATGGTGACCATTCGATTGGCACTCCCGTATGTCTGCGTCCGGCTCAAAGGCCCAGGTTGCGGCGCGGATCGAAGCCGCTGCTGGCGCGCGCGAGGGCGTCGTAGGCCTGGCGCGCGGCGTCGCTGTCGGCTGGCGGCAGCACGATGTCCAGCAACAGGTACAGATCGCCCGGATTCTTGCCCGCCAGGCCGCGCCCCTTCAGGCGCAGCTTCAGCCCATTGCGGGCGTTCCTGGGCACCGTCACCTCGACCACGCCGCCGCTGGGGGTCGGCACCCGCACCTGCGCGCCGAGGGCCGCTTCGCTGGGCGTGACCGGTAGCGTCATGTAAAGGTCGCGCCCTTCCACGCGGTAGAGCTTGTGCGGCGCGATTCGCACTTCGAGGAAGAGGTCGCCGGCAGGCTCGCCGCCGTGTCCGGGCATGCCCTGGCCAGCCAGCCGGATGAACTGGCCCGGGCCGACGCCGGGCGGGATTTTCACGTGCAGCGTGCGCGGCACGACCTGCGCCTGACCCTGCGCGTCGATCTCCATGGCGCGCAGCGTGATCTCGCGCTCGGCGCCGTGCAGGGCGTCCTCGAGCGAGATCTCGATGGCCGCATGATGGTCTTCGCCGCGTGCGCGGTAGTTGTGCCGGGCCGCGCCGCGGCGTTGTGCCTGCCCGAACAGCGAGGAGAAGAATTCGCTGAACTCGGCATGGTCGGCCGGGCCGTCGGCACCCGGGCGATGATGGAATTCGAAGCCCTCGTCCCAGCCCGGCGGTGGGTGGAAATCGCCGTGTGCGCTGCCGCCGCGCGCCACGCGATCTGCCAGCGCGTCGTAGGCGGAGCGCTTTTCCTGGTCGCGCAGCACGTCGTAGGCCTCGTTCACCTCGCGCATGCGCGTCTCGGCATCCGGCTCCTTGCTCACGTCCGGATGGTATTTGCGGGCCAGCTTGCGATAGGCCTTGCGCACGTCGTCGGCCGAGGCGCTGCGCTCCACGCCGAGGGCTTGGTAGTAGTCCTTGAATTCCATGTGCTTGCCGATGTGGTTGGGCTGCGCGCGGGTCTGCCGGATCTGCGAGGTCAGGCGATGGCGGCGCCGCCGTCCGCTGCCGCCTGCGATGCATGCGGCGACAGCGCTTCGACAACCCAGGTGGGGCCGCGCCGCCCGAATCGCAAGGGTTGCGCGTTGGCCAGCAATTGCAGGTCGACCGGCACGCCGAGCATCGCCGCCAGTGCGTAGAGCGACCCGCCATGCGCCACGATCAACACGGGGCCTGGCCGGGCCAGGGCCTCGGCGATCGCGCGCTGCTTGCGCTGCATGAACTGTTCGAGCGTCTCGCCCCGTTCCGGCACGCAGGACCAGTCGAGCCCGGCTGACGACGAGCCGATCAGCGCGCCGAAGTCGCGTTCGCGCAAGGCAGCGCTGTGCTGCGGCACCAGGCCGTGCGGCGCGGCCACGAGTTCGGCGGTCTGGCGGGCCCGCACGGCGTCGCTGCAGACGATGGTGGCCAGAGGCTCATCGGCCAGCCGTTCGGCAGCGGCGCGCGCCTGGGCCAGGCCGGTGGCATTGAGCGGTTCGTCAACCGCCTGGAAGATGCGCGCCAGGTTGCGCGCGGTCTGGCCGTGGCGAAGAAAGTAGAAGTGGTCGCATGGCACCGCCAGGGGCAGGCCGGCGCCGAGCTTGAGCAGCTGGTCGAGTCCGTTCGTCATGGTTCACAGCTTCGGGATGCGCAGGGTCTTGCTGACCATGAGTGTGCCCGAGAGCGCGAACAGAAGCACCAGCGGGTGGAGCAGCCACGGACCGAGCTGCCAGGCGCCGCCCCAGATGGCGTCGCCCAGCCGTTGCTGCCAGGCGGCCAGCGCGAGGACGCCGACGAGCACCACGCTGGTAGGAATGGGAGTGCCTTCGAAGTACTTGACCTTGTCGCCGCCTTCCGAGAGCGACTCAGCCGTCACGTTGTAACGCGCCAGGCGGCTGACGCCGCAGCAGACGAAGTACGCCAGCACCACGCAATCCCAGCCACCGTCGAGGCCGGCGGCAAAGGCGAGCGCGGCCGGCATCACGCCGAAGGAGATGACGTCGGCCAGCGAATCGAGTTCGCGCCCGAGCGCCGAATGCGTCTGGCGCCAGCGCGCGATGCGCCCGTCGAAAACGTCGAAGATGAAGGCCGCAGGGGCGAGTGCGGCCGCCCAATAGAACTGCGCCAGCGACTGGCTTCGCATGAAGGCCATCGCCAGCAGCACGCCCCCGACGCCGCAGGCGGCGTTGCCGAGCGTGAAGACGTCCGCCAGATGGAACCCGCGGATCATCGAGAAGTGGCGCGGCCGGGGGGAAGTGCTGGGTGTAGCCATGTATTGCGTTGGTTGGCGCGCGGCAATCACGGCACTGCGGTCAGCCCCCGAACAGAGCCCGCCGCAGGCCAGCGCTGGCAATCGCCCCAATCATGGAACGACGCGGCATCCGTGTCGCGCACCCCGAGTATCAGCGAATGAGGGATGCCGTTCCCGGAAAAGCATACGAAAAAACGACCGGGAGGCCGAGCACGGCGGGGTCCATGGTTGCCGCTGCTGCATCGGCTCTGCCGGCCCTGCCGTGCGCCAGATCAGCGCAGGCCGAAGAAGGACAGCACGGCGACGATGACGACGACCAGACCGACGACGTAGATGATGGTGTTCACGTTCAAACTCCTGCGTGTTGTTGTGAGACCGCAGTGTCGATCCGCCGGCGCTTTCGCATCGTCGGAGAGCGTAGGCGCCGGCTGTAGGACACCCGGCGCGCCAGGCGCCGAAAAAAGACCTGCGTCCCTGTGACAGGGCCTTCAGACGGGGTCGGCCGGGGCCGCGAACGCATCCGCCGCCGCGGCGAGCGAGTGCGCGACCTGGTCGACCACTTCGGCGCGCTCGCCGGACGAGCCAGCCAGCCGCTCGCGCAGCGAAGGGGCCTTGGCCCAATGGGGATGCGCGCGCGCCGTACGGGTGGCCCGCACGGCTTCGGCCAGGGCGCCGAACGCCGGATCCGAGGCCGCGGTGCGGCCCGCGGATGTTACGCCTGCCGCCGCCGCAGCGGTCGACGCGGCGCCGTGGCCCCGCCGTTCGAGCGCAAGCACCAGCCGCAGCTGGTCCTCGGCCATGGCGTAGAGGGCAGCCTCCTCGACCGACAACTCGCGCACGCCGCGCAGCAGGCCCAGCATCCGGCGGCCGAAAGGTCCCCAGCCCTGCGAGACGGCGCCACCGAGCGCGCCGCCCAGGGCCGCCCCCGCGCCAAGCGAGGCGCCTCCGACCGCGAGGTCGGCCACCACGCCCAGGGCGGCACCGACCGCAGCCCCGCCACCCAGGCGCAGGCCAGCCTGCCTGAGCACCTCGGGGTTGAACAGGTCGAGCGAATCGCGCCCGTCCAGCTGCGGCAGCGGTGCCTCGGCGGCGTCGCCGGGCCGAAAGCCGTACAGCGCCAGCAATGCATCGACGCCGCGCTGGGCGCGCGCACGAGCGCGCTGTCGCAGCCCTTCGATGGCCGACGAGCGCTGTGCCTCGTCGCCCCACGCGGCGCTGTCGACCGGCTCGCGCAAGGCCGCGTTGTCGACCAGCACTTCGGCGATGAGGCGGCAGGCCTCGGTCCGGCGTTCCGCCGCTTCGCGCTCGAGGTGGCGCACGATCGCGCGCAGATCGTCGCGCCGCTGCGGCAGCAGGGTGCCCAGGTCGTTGTACAGGTCGGCCTCGGCGCCGGTGAAGGGCGCGGCGGCGTCGAATCGCACCACCGCATGCAAGCCGGCTTCGGCCAGCATGGCGCGCCATTCGGACTCGCGGCCGGCGCCGCCGCGCACGAAGTTGAGCACCGGCATCAGCGGCCGGCCGCAGGCCGCGAGCAGTTCGATCTCGTCGCGGTACTTGGGAAGCACGGCCTCGCGCGTGTCGATCACCACGAAGGCGGCGTCGGCCTGTTCGAGCAGCGTGCGCAGCACCTTGGCCTCCTGCTCGAAGGCGCCCCGCGCCTCCGGGCCGGCGAGGAACTGGCGCACGCGTTCGAGGCGCGTCTCGCCGGGCAGGGTGGCCGCGTGCGCCAGCAGTGCCACTGCGTCCTCCAGCCCGGGCGTGTCGAGAAAGCGCACGGCCCCGTGGCCGTCGACGCGCAGGTCGATCGCCTCGACGTGGCGCGTGGTGCCGGGGCGGTCCGACACTTCGCCGAAGTCGACGCGGCGAGTCAGCGTGCGCAGCAGTGAAGTCTTGCCGGCGTTGGTGTGTCCGACGACCGCGATGCGCAGGGGCGTGTGGCCATCGCGGGTCATGGCGTACGCGCGGCGGTCGGCACCTGCAGCGCCTGTGCGTCCGTGAAGCAGGGCAGGTCGGACAGACCGATGTCGCCGAGCCAGCGCTGCCAGCGCGCCGCGCCGCGACCGGCGTCGTCGCCGAGCAGCCAGAGGCGGCAGGCACCGGCCAGCGGCAGGGCGTCGCGCAGCAGCCGCTCGGTCCCACGGTCCGGGCTGGCGGCGGCGTTGACTGCCAGCACCAGCAGGCGCGGATTGCGCTGCGACGCGGCGTCGAGGAAGGCCTGGCGCTGCGCCTGGCTGCCATCGATCGGCGCCAGCGCCTCCACGCCATGCGGCACCGGCGCCGGCGGCCAGGGCAGTTCGGGCGGCAATTCGAAACCGGCCAGCAGCACCGCATCGCTCGTGTGGCCTGCAGCGGGTGGGTGCGGCGGGCGGCCGGCCGCGCCGTGGCTGTCGGGATCGATCACCGTGGCCGGCACCAGGGCGTCCAGGCGCGCGGCCAGCCGGTGGTAGTAGGGCAGGCCGTAGTCCGGCTGCAGGCGTGCCGAACGCACACGCCACACGACGGCGCACAGGACGGCCAGCGCGACGCGTGGCAGCAGGCCGTAGACGACGACGCAGCCGACCAGCCAGATGGCCAGCGTGCGGTCCGTGGGGGCCTGCGGATCGGGCACCGGGAAGCCGAGCCACCCGGGTGCAATGGCCAGTGCCTGCACGGCGCGGCCGAAGGCGGCCGGGTCGAGCAGCGTGGTTTCCCAGCCGAGCGTGTAGGCGCGGAACGAGAGTGCAAACAACATCGCGCCCAGCGCAGCGCCCAGCGCCAGCGCCCAGACGACGTGGCTGGCCAGGCCTGCAAGCCACGGCAGCAGGCGGGCGCGCTGGAGCAGGGCCAGCGCGCCTTGCGCGACCGCGGCGGCTTCGCCGCCCCGTCCGAGGGCCAGCCGTGCCGTGGCGGAGAGCCACAGCCGGCCGAGCAGGCTGCCGCCGGAGCCGTGAGATCCGGGCCAGAGCAACGCCACGAGCCAGACCAGCAGGCTGAGCAGGTGCGCGCCCAGCAGCGCCACCAGCGCGGCCATGACGTTGATCCGGCGCTCCTGCGCATCGACCACTGCCCCGGCAAGCCCCAGGCCCGCCAGGGTCACCAGGAGCGCCAGGGCCGCCAGCACCCAGGGCGCCAGCCGGCGGGCGCGCGCCAGTCCGTCGACCAGGCCCAGCCGGGCCGCCAGCAGGCCGGCGCGGTGCGCGATGCGGGCCTCGTCGCTCGACGCCGCGCGCGCTGCAGTCCGCGCGGCCTGCGCGTCCTCGAGCGGACCGCCGGCCTCCAGCGCGCGGATCGCTTCGGTCAGCAGCGGCGAGCGGGTGGTCAAAGGTCTCGGTGTCGCGGCGCGCGTGCGCGTCAGGACTTGCGGTCGTCCTTGAGCTGCGGCAGCTCGGTGCCGGTGGACGGCAGCAGCAGCCCGGCCTTGACGTACGTCATGAGCTTGTCGCGCGTGTCGACGATGTCGAGGTTGCGCATGGTCAGCTGCCCGATGCGGTCGGCCGGGCTGAACGGTGCGTCTTCCACCTTTTCCATCGACAGGCGCTCGGGCTTGTACGTGAGGTTGGGCGACTCGGTGTTCAGCAGCGAGTAGTCGTTGCCGCGGCGCAGCTCGAGCGTCACTTCACCGGTGATGGCGCGCGCCACCCAGCGCTGGGCCGTCTCGCGCAGCATGATGGCCTGCGGGTCGAACCAGCGGCCCTGGTAGAGCAGGCGGCCCAGGCGCAGGCCGTTGATGCGGTACTGCTCGATGGTGTCCTCGTTGTGGATGCCGGTGACGAGCCGTTCGTAGGCGATGTGCAGCAGCGCCATGCCCGGGGCCTCGTAGATGCCGCGGCTCTTGGCCTCGATGATGCGGTTCTCGATCTGGTCGCTCATGCCCAGGCCGTGGCGCCCGCCGATGCGGTTGGCTTCCTCCATCAGCTCGACGGCGCTGGCGAAGGTCCTGCCGTTCAGGGCGACCGGCTGGCCTTCCTCGAAGCGCACCGTGACTTCCTCGGCCTTGACGGCGACGTCTTCCTTCCAGAAGGCCACGCCCATGATCGGGTTGACGATGCGGATGCCCGAGCCGAGCAGTTCCAGGTCCTTGGCCTCGTGGGTGGCGCCGAGCATGTTGGAGTCGGTGCTGTAGGCCTTCTCCACGCTCATCTTGTAGTCGAAGCCGTTGGCGATGAGGAACTCGCTCATTTCCTTGCGCCCGCCCAGCTCGTCGATGAACTTCTGGTCGAGCCAGGGCTTGTAGATCTTCAGCGACGGGTTGGTCAGCAGCCCGTAGCGGTAGAAGCGCTCGATGTCGTTGCCCTTGAAGGTGCTGCCGTCGCCCCAGATGTTGACGTCGTCCTCCTTCATGGCGGCCACCAGCATGGTGCCGGTCACGGCGCGGCCCAGGGGCGTGGTGTTGAAATACGTGACGCCACCGGTGGAGACGTGGAAGGCGCTGGCCTGCAGCGCGGCGATGCCCTCGGCCACCAGTTGCGCGCGGCAGTCCACCAGCCGGGCCTTGACGGCGCCGTAGGCCATGGCCTTGCGCGGAATCTCTTCGTAGTCGGGCTCGTCCGGCTGGCCCAGGTTGGCGGTATAGGCGTAGGGCTCGGCGCCCTTCTTCTTCATCCACAGCAGGGCGGCGCTGGTGTCCAGGCCGCCGGAGAAGGCGATGCCGACCTTCTGGCCGGTGGGAAGGTTTTGGAGGATGGTGCTCATGGTTCGCGACTTCGGTTGGGTGCCCCCGGGCGGCGACCTGCGCGTCACCCGGAAAGCCGAAATTGGACCACAAGCCGGGCCGGGCGGGCGAACCGGTGGTGCAGGACCCTCGGGCGGCACTCGCGCGTCCCGAGGTCCGGCAGCGCGTCAGCCCCCGTCGGGCGAGAGTTTGCGCTCGCGCACCAGCTGGCTCCAGCGCCTGTTCTCGGCCTGCATCGCCTGCTGGAGCTGGCCCGGGTCGAGGAAGGCCCGCACGGTGCCCTGCGCCTCGGCCGCCTTCGCCGTTTCCGGCTGGTCCAGCGCGATTTTCACTGCGGCGGAAAGCCTGGCCGCGACCGGCGCGGGCGTGCCGGCCGGCGCCAGCACGAACAGCCGCGGCGCCACGTCGAACCCGGGCAGGGCGTCGGCCAGCGGGCGTACGCTTTCGGCGCCCGCCACCGGGTCGCGGCTCATGACCGCCAGCGCCCGTACGCGCCCGACCTTGGCCTGCGCCACCGCCGCGGTCACGCTGACGACGCCCAGCGGCACCTGGCCGCTGATGACGTCCGGCACGATCTGCGCCGCGCCGCGATAGGGCACGTGCAGCACGAAGGTGCCGGTTTCCTGCTTGAGCATCTCGAAGCCGAGGTGGTGCACGGTGCCGACGCCCGACGTCGCGTAAGACAGCTTGCCCGGATTGCGCTTGAGCTCCTGGATGAGCTCGGCCGGCGTGCGCGCCGGGAAGTCGTTGCCGGCGATGATGACCAGCGGCGAGACGAAAGCGCCGGCGACCGGCGTGAAGGCGGTCAGCGGATCGACCGATTGCGCAGGCAGCAACGCCCGGGCGATCATCAGGGCGCTCTCGCCCAGCAGGAGCGTGTAGCCGTCCGGCGCGGCCTTGGCGACCGCGTCGGCCGCGATCTGCCCTGCCGCGCCGGCGCGGTTCTCCACGACCACCGGCTGGCCCAGTTGCTGCGAAAGCTGGTTGGCCAGCAGGCGTGCGGCACCGTCCACGCCGCCGCCGGCGGAGTAGCCCACCAGCAGCCGGATCGGCCGGGTCGGATAGTCGTCGGCCGCAGCCGCGCCGGGCGCGGACGCCACGGCGGCCAGGGCCAGCGCGGGCAGGAACGTGAGCAGGCGGCGCCGCCGGTTCAGGGGGGTCGTTGTCATCGTGTTGTCTCCATTGCCGTCGTTTCTTCCGTGCCGGCCCACGCGGCTCGTCAGGCCTTGCCCTTGCCGCCGGACAGGGGCCTGCGAGCCAGGTCCCTCACCCGTGCAGGATCGGGCGCGAAGCCCAGCCCCGCGCGCTCCGGGAGCGTGAGCCAGCCGTCCTTGGGCTCCGGCAGCCCGTCGAAGATCTGGCGCAGCATCTGCACCGCCACGTAGTGGTACTCGACCATGCCGCCGTTGGCCACGCCGGCGTGCAGGTGCATGTTGTGGAACGGCCAGGCCCCGCCGTTGTCGATGGGCACGTTGAATGCGTGCGCCATGCCGGCGATCTTGAGGCATTGCGAATAGCCGCCGGAGATGGCCACGTTCGGCTGCAGCACGTCGGCGGCCTGCGCCATCAGCAGGTCGCGAAAGCGGAACGCCAGGCCTTCGTTCTGGCCGCAGGCCAGCGGGATGCTCGTGCGGCTGCGCAACTGCGCCATCTGGCGCACGTCGTTCTGGGTCAGCGGCTCCTCGAAGAAGCTGATTCCGTAGGGCTCGATGCGCCGCGCCAGCTCGGTCGCATGGAAGAGGTCGAGCCCGCAGTTGGCATCGACGTAGAGCTTCACGTCCGGCCCCACGGCCTCGCGCACGGCCGCCACGCGCCGCACGTCCTCGGCGATCACCTCGTCGATCGGGCGCGGCTCGTCGCGGCGCGCCAGGGCGTGTCCGCCGACGGTCATCTTCAACCGCTCGAAGCCCTGCTGCACCCACAGGCGCGCGGCCGCGGCCAGCTCGTCGCGCTCGAAGAAGCCGAACCCGAACGTCGCATACACCGGCACCCGCTGGCGCGCCCCGCCCAGCAGGCGCCACAGCGGCAGGTCGAGGGCCTGCGCCTTCAGGTCCCACAGCGCGATGTCCAGCGCGGCGATGGCGTGGCTCGCGTAGCCGGTCTGACCGCGCGGCGACAGCAGCCAGTACAGGCGCTCCCACAGGCGCTCGGTGGCCATCGGGTCTTCGCCCATCAGCGCCGGGGCGGCCACGTCGCGCACGATGGTGGCCACGACTTCCTCTTCGGTGATGGCGGTCATGCCGTGGCCCACCAGGCCGTTGTCCGCTTCGACTTCGGTCAGGCACAGCGAAAGCGACGTGCTCTTGTTCAGGCCGAGCACGTCGATGGACACGGGGATGTGCAGCGGCGTGGCGCTGACGCGGACGATCTTCAAGCGTTGTCTCCTGGGATGCCTTCGCGCAAATTCTTCCATCGCGCCCGCACCGGGACAATTCGCGATTCGACCACCGAGGCTTCGCGCGTGGCGAAGGGTCCGGCCAGCGTGACGTCAGGCGGGCCGGCCCAGGTCGTCCAGCACCGAACGCGCGGCCACCGTCAGGTCGGCCACGCGGCGCACGCACAGCACGTGCTTGCGCCGCGCCCACGGCGCGTCGAGGCGCAGGCAGCGCAGGCGCATGGTCTGCAGTTGCGGACCGATCGCCGCGCGCGGCAGCAGGCCGATGCCCACGCCTTCCTCGACCATGCGGCAGACGATGTCGAAGCTGCCCACCTGCATGCGCACCTTCAGCGGAACGCGCAACTCGTCGGCCACCGTATGCAGGACGCGGTAGAGGGCCGTGCCTTCGCGCACCACGATGTGGTCGTGGCGCAGCATCTCCGCAACGTCCACCCGACGGCGGCGCGCCAGCGGATGGCGCAGGCCGACCACCACCGCGAGTTCGTCCTCGCGGTAGGGCAGACATTCGAGGCCGTCGACCGGCGTATTGCCTTCGAGCACGCCGATGTCGGCCAGGCCGCTGCCCACCGTCTTGGCCACCTCGGCGCTGGTGCGTTCCTGCAGGTCGATCTTCAGGCCCGGGTGCCGCCGCAGGAAGGAGCCGATCTGCGCCGGCAGGAACTGCGCGATGGCCGAGGCATTGGCGGTGATGCGCACCACGCCGGTGATGCCGTGCCGGAAGTCGTCCAGCTCCGCACTCATCCTGTCCATCGCCGTGAGCACCGTGCGGGCGTGGGCCAGCAGCGCATGGCCGGCCGGCGTGAGCAGCACGCCGCGCGCATGGCGCACGAGAAGCGGCAGGCGCGCCCGCGCTTCGAGCTCGGTGATGCGCTTGCTGGCGGCGGCCAGCGCGAGGTGGCAGCGCTTGGCGCCCTCGCTGATGCTGCCGCGGTCTGCCACGGCAACGAACAGGCGCAGCGATTTCAGCTCGTCGGACATGATGACGTCAGGCGGTGGCCCATTCCTCGGCCTCCTCGCCAAGGAAGCCGCCGCTCTGGTGCGCCCACAGGCGCGCGTACAGGCCGCCCTTGGCCAGCAGGGCGGCGTGGTCGCCTTCTTCCACGACGCGGCCTTCGTCGAGCACGATCAGCCGGTCCATTGCGGCGATGGTCGACAGCCGGTGCGCGATGGCGATCACCGTCTTGCCTTCCATGAGCGTGTAGAGGCTTTCCTGGATGGCGTGCTCGACCTCGGAGTCGAGCGCGCTGGTGGCCTCGTCGAGCAGGAGGATCGGTGCATCCTTGAGCATGACCCGCGCGATGGCGATGCGCTGGCGCTGCCCGCCCGAAAGCTTGACGCCGCGCTCGCCGACCTGCGCCGCATAGCCGCGGTGGCCGGCCGGATCGGTCAGCGTCTGGATGAATTCATGCGCCTCGGCGCGCCGGGCAGCCGCCTCGATCTGCGCCGGCGTGGCGTCGTCCGGGCGGCCATAGCCGATGTTGTCGGCCACCGAGCGATGCAGCAGCGACGTGTCCTGGGTCACCATGCCGATGTGCTGGCGAAGCGAGTCCTGCGTGACATGCGCGATGTCCTGGCCGTCGATCAGGATGCGGCCCGACGCCAGGTCGTGGAAGCGCAGCAGCAGGTTCACCAGCGTGGATTTGCCGGCGCCGGACCGTCCGACCAGCCCGATCTTCTCGCCGGGGCGCACGGTGAGCGTCAGGTCGTCGATCACCAGGCGGCCTTCTTCGCCATCCGCACCGTAGCGAAAGCTCACGTGGTCGAAACGCACCTCGCCGCGCGGCACCGACAGGCGGGTGGCATCCGGCGCATCCACCACCGTGCGCGGACGCGACAGTGTCTTCATGCCGTCCTGCACGGTGCCGATGTTCTCGAACAGCCCGGTCATCTCCCACATGATCCAGTGCGACATGCCCTGCAGCCGCAGCGCCATCGCCGTGGAGGCGGCCACCGCGCCAACTCCCACCGTGCCTTCGGACCACAGCCACAGCGCCATGCCGGCCATGCCGGCGGTCAGGCCCATGCTGAGCGTGTGGTTGACGATCTCGAAGGCGCTGACCAGGCGCATCTGGCCATAGCCGGTGACGATGAAATCCTGCATTGCCGAGCGTGCGAAGGCCGCCTCGCGCTGCGTGTGCGAGAACAGCTTGACGGTGGCGATGTTGGTGTAGGCGTCGGTCACGCGGCCCGTCATGAGCGAGCGCGCGTCGGCCTGCGCCTTGCCGATGTGGCCCAGGCGCGGCACGAAATAGACCATGGCGCCCACGTACAGCACCAGCCAGATCAGGAAGGGCCAGATCATCGCGCCGGCGAACACGCCGGCCAGGATGACCATGGTGGCCACGTAGACCACCATCGCCACCAGCACGTCGGCCAGCACGAACACCGTGTCGCGCACCGCCAGCGCGGTCTGCATCACCTTGGTCGTGATGCGACCGGCGAACTCGTCCTGGTAGAAGGCCATGCTCTGGCCGAGCATCAGGCGGTGGAAGTTCCAGCGCAGGCGCATCGGCAAGTTCACCGCCAGCGTCTGGTGCTTGACGATGGTCTGCAGCGCCACCACGACGATGCTGCCCACCAGCGCCAGGCCGAGCCACATCAGCGTATGGCCGCGTTGCGCCCACAAGCCCTCCGGCGACACGCCGGACAGCCAGTCCACCACGCGCCCGAGGATGGCGAACAGCAAGGCCTCGAAGCTCGACATCCCGGCGGTGAGCAGCGCCATGGCCAGGATCTTGCCGCGCACGCCGTCGGTGCAGTTCCAGAGAAAGGCAAAGAACCGTCCCGGCGGTGGCGGCGGTTCGTCGGCGGGGTAGGGGTGCAGCAGTTTTTCGAAGAATCGGAACACGTCGGGGACTCCAGGGCGTGGCGACTCTAGCGCATGGCACGGCACGGCATGGTGTCCAGGGGAATAGTCAATTCGGCAATTGAGTGACTGCTATTCGCGTCATTCAACGATTGTTTGTTCTTCTTTTCGGGATAAACGGAGCCTGAAATCCGCATTACTTCACGGCGAATTTTCTGCGCATAGAAATGCACCCTTCAAGACGAGGTGCGGCGCTAAACTGCTTGGTGGTCGCGCATTCGCAGGGCGCGATCCGATTTCTGGTCAGAGTTTTGTCGGGGAATTGTTGCTTAATTGTCTCTTTGCGGAATTGGGGTTTCTTCCGTCCGGCAATGAGCGGCACTGCTCGTCGACGTCGGGGGCGAGGCGCTTCCAGAATTTGCGTCGCCCGTTGAAGGGAGTGGGAGTTGTCAACAAGAAAAGGCCCCGAAAAGGGCCTCGGTTTTCGTCGGCGGTGCGCATTGCGAATCGTCGCCCTGCCGCGCCTGGCCAAGAGCCTGCTGGCGCTCGGAATGGATGCCCTGTTGTGCGCATTGACCGTGTGGCTGGCGATGTCGGTGCGCCTCGAGCAATGGGTGCCCTTGCACGGCCGCCCTTATCTATCGAGCGCGGGTACGGCCCTGGCCCTGGCCTTGCCGATCTTCGCGGCCTTCGGGTTGTACCGCACCATCCTTCGCTACGGCGGCTCGATGGTGCTGCGCATCACGGGGCGGGCTTGCCTGGCGTACGGCGTGCTGTTCTGCGCGGTTCTTGCGCTGGTGGGTGTGAACGGGGTGCCGCGCAGCGTCGGCCTGACGCAGCCGCTGCTGCTGTGGGCGGCCGTCAGCCTCTCGCGCGTGGCCGCCCGCCGTTGGCTGGGGCGGCCGGCGACCGGGCCGGGCGCGGGCGGCGAACGCGCCGTCACCCTGATCTATGGCGCGGGCTCCGCCGGACAGCAACTGGCGCAGGCCCTGGCCGTGCATCCCGAATGGCATGTGGCCGGCTTCCTGGACGACGACCGCCGCCTGCATGGCGGCACCATCAACGGCCTGCGCGTACATGGCACGCATGACATGGCCGCGCTGGTTCGCCGGCTGAACGTGAGCATGGTGCTGCTGGCCGTTCCGTCGGTGCCGCGCAAGCGCCGCAACGAGATCCTGCAGGCCCTCGTGTCGGCGCAGGTTCCGGTACGTACGTTGCCCGGCCTGATGGACCTGGCCCACGGCCGCATCCACACCAGCGACCTGCGCGAGCCGGACATCGACGACCTGCTCGGGCGCGACGCCGTCGCGCCGCAGCCTGAACTGCTGGCCCGCAACACCCGCGGCAAGGTGGTGCTGGTCACCGGCGCGGGCGGATCCATCGGCAGCGAGTTGTGCCGGCAGATCCTCAGGGGCGAGCCGCAGACGGTGCTGCTGGTGGAGTCGAGCGAATACGCGCTCTACGCTATCCATGCCGAGTTGCAGCAGTGGCTGGCCGTGCACGGCGGGCCCGGACCGGGCGCGCGCCTGGTGCCGCTGCTGGCGTCGGTGCGCGAGGCGCCGCGCATGCGCGAGATCATGCGCGCCTGGCGTCCGCAGACGGTCTACCACGCGGCAGCCTACAAGCACGTGCCGCTGGTCGAGCACAACGTCGCGGAAGGCGTGAAGAACAACATCTTCGGCACGCTGGTCACGGCGCAGGTGGCGAGCGAGTGCGGCGTCGACGATTTCGTGCTCGTCAGCACCGACAAGGCGGTGCGTCCCACCAACGTCATGGGCACCAGCAAGCGCGTGGCGGAAATGGCGCTGCAGGCACTGGCGGCGCATACGGACGGCTTCGGCACGTGCTTTTGCATGGTCCGCTTCGGCAACGTGCTGGGCTCGTCGGGCTCGGTGGTGCCGCTGTTCAGGCGCCAGATTCGCGAAGGCGGCCCCATCACGCTCACGCACGACGAGATGACGCGCTATTTCATGACCATCCCGGAGGCCGCACAACTGGTGATCCAGGCCGGCGCCATGGCCAGCGGCGGAGATGTGTTCGTGCTGGACATGGGCGAGCCCGTGCGCATCGGCGACCTGGCGCGCCGCATGGTGGAGCTGTCGGGCCTCACGGTGTGCGACGAGCACCATCCCGAAGGCGACATCGCGATCCGGGTCACCGGCCTGCGCCCGGGCGAGAAGCTCTACGAGGAACTGCTGATCGGCGACGACCCGCTGCCGACGCAGCATCCGCGCATCATGAAGGCGCACGAGGACTTCCTCTCGTGGGAAGAACTGGAGCGGCGCCTGGCGCGCCTGGAACATGCCCTGGCGGTCAACGACGTGTCGCGCATCCGCGAGTTGCTGCGCCAGATGGTGCACGGCTATCGGCCGGAGGGCCGGGTGGTGGACTGGGTCCACGAGGAGCAGCGCCTGAACGGGTTGCGGGCGGCTTGAACCCGGGTAAAAAGAACATTTCGAAGGGGCTTGGCGTCGGCAGCAATACTGTATAAAAATACAGTTTTGTGGTCTGCCCATGAGCCTTTCATCCTTCGACGATTCTCCGCTCGCGGCGCACCACGGCATCTGGCGCGGGGATGAACTGGGCACCGCCGAGGCGGCGGTGCTGCCCACCGGCCATGCCCCGCTCGACGCGCAGTTGCCCGGTGGTGGCTGGCCCCTGGGAGCATTGACCGAATTGCTGCAGGCACGCCCCTCGGCCCACGCCTGGCAGTTGCTGCTGCCGGGGCTGGTGCTGGCGGTGCAGCGACGGCCGGGGCCGGTGGTGCTGCTGGGCGCTCCCTGCGAGCCCTTTGCCCCGGCGCTGGCCGCCGCCGGCCTGGCACCCGAGGCATTGATGTGGGTCCGCAGCGAGGCACCGGCGGCGCGCCTGTGGGCCTGCGAACAGGCATTGCGCTGCGCCGACGTGGCGGCGGTGCTGGCCTGGCTGCCGGCCGCGCGCGTGGGCGAACTGCGCCGGCTGCAGGTGGTGGCGGCGCAGCACGAGGCGCTGCTGTTCGTCTGCCGGCCCGAGGCGCTGGCGGCATCGGCCTCGCCGGCGCGCCTGCGCCTGCGCCTGGCCGCCGCCGGGCCGCAGCAGATGGACGTCCACATTCTCAAGCGCCGTGGCCCGCCGCTGGCGGCGCCGGTCGTGCTGCCGGCGCGCAGCCAGCGCATGGCCGCGTTGCTGGCCGCCAGCCAGTTGCGGCGCAAGGCGCGCCAGCAGCAGGCCGGCGGTTCGCCCCTGGCCGGCGCGCCGGTGGTGCGCATCGCCGTACCGGCGCTGGCCGGACTACAGGAGGAGCATGGTCATGCTGTGGATCGCCTTGCAATGGCGGCCTGAACTGGTCGACGGGGCGCCGCCCGAATCCGGCACGCCGGATGCCGACCCGTTGCCCGACCGCGAGACGCTGGGTTGGTGGGCGCTGCAGTTCACGCCGCGCGTCACCTGGCTGGAAGAGGCGCTGCTGCTGGAGGTCTCGGCCTGCGAGCGCCTGTGGGGTGGGCGGCGTGGCCTGCTGCACGAACTGGCGCGCAGCAATCCGGCGCCCGGGGTGCGGCTGCTGTCGGCCCTGGGGGCCACGGCCCTGGTGGCGCTGGCACGCCTGCGCCTGCGCGCGCGCGGCGCGGCGCTGCCCGAGCCGCGTGATCTGCCCGGCGCGCTGCCGCTGGACACCCTCGATGCCGCCCGGGCCCACCTCGAACTGCTGGCGCGCATGGGCTGCCGCACCTGGGGCGAACTGGATGCGCTGCCGCGCGGCGGCCTGGCGCGCCGTTTCGGCGCCGGCCTGCGTACGGCCCTGGACGCCGCCTGGGGCCGCGTGCCCGAGCGCCACGTCTGGCTGCAGTTGCCGGAAACCTTCGACCAAGCCATCGACCTGCCGGCGCTGGCCGAGAGCGCGCCGGCGCTCATGGGTGCAGCCAACCGGCTCCTGTCGGGCCTGCAGCAGTGGCTGCGCGCGCGCCAGCGCGGCGTGCTGGCGGTCGAACTGCAATGGACGCTGGATCTGCGCCGCGTCGACGGTGTCGACCTGCCGCGCCACGAGCAGGTCAACGTACGCACCGCGCAGCCGGTGCAGGACATGGCCCACCTGCGCCGCCTGCTGAACGAGCGCCTGGCCCGCACCCGCCTGTCCGCGCCGGCCAACGCGCTGCGCCTGCATGCGCTGGAAAGCGCACCCTGGACGGCCGCCAGCACCAGCTTCCTGCCCGAGGACAACCGGCAGGGCGACCGACTGCACGAACTGGTGGAGCGCCTGGGCGCGCGCCTGGGTCCTGGCCAGGTGGTGGTGCCGGTGGCTCGGGCCGACCATCGGCCCGAGCGCATGCAGGACTGGCAGCCGGCCACGGGAAAGCTGCCGACGCCGCCCAGGCGGGCCGCGGCCAGCGGCCGGACATCCGCGCGAGGTGCCGCGGCTTCCGGCGGCGCGGCAGAGAACGCAACCCAGGGGGGCGGCGCGCCGGCTGCGCTTTATCCATCCTGGCTGCTGCGCGAACCGCTGGCGCTGGAAGTGCGCGAAGGGCATCCGCATTACCAGGGGCGGTTGTTGCGCCTGAGCGGTCCGCAACGGGTGGAAGCCGGCTGGTGGGAGCAGGGGCAACTGGCGGTGCGCGATTACTACATCGCCGAAAGCCCGGGTGCGGGCCTGGTATGGATCTACCGCGAGCGGCCGATCGCCTGGCTGGCCGCCGACACTGCGCCGCACTGGTTCCTGCAGGGCCTGTATGCCTGAACTGAGCGACAAGGAACTGCGCGCGCGCCGCGCCAGGAAGGTGCTGCAACTGCCGCCCCGCCCGGCACCGGCGCGACCCCCGGTGATGGCCTTGCCGGACTACGCCGAGCTGCATTGCGTATCCAATTTCAGCTTCCAGCGCGGCGCCTCGCATCCGGAGGAACTGGTCGAGCGGGCCTATGGCCTGGGCTACGCGGCGCTGGCCATCACCGACGAATGCTCGGTGGCCGGCGTGGTGCGCGCGCACGTGGGGCTGCGCGAGCACCTCGAGACGCTGACAGAGGACGAACGCACACATCCCGAACGGCCGCCGCATCCGCGCAACGAAGCCTTCCGCCTGCTGCCCGGCAGCGAGTTCGACTTTGGCCGCTGCCGCCTGGTGGTGCTGCCGCACGACCTGGAAGGCTGGGCGCGGCTGTGCGAGTTCATCAGCGCAGCCCGCATGCACGCCGACAAGGGCACCTACCACGTCGACTGGCTGACGAGCGACCTGGCTTCGCTCGCGCACTGCGAGGTGCTGTTCGTGCCCCGGCGCGTGGCAGGCGCGGTGCCCGACATGGCGGGCCTGTGCGCCGACCTGGCGCATGCGGCCGGCCTGTTCGGCCGGCACCTGTGGCTGGCGGTCGAGTTGCCCAACGAATTCGACGACGACCTGTGGCTGGCCGCGCTGCAGCAGGCCGGCGCCGCTACCGGCGTGCCGCTGGTGGCCAGCGGCGACGTGCACATGCACCTGCGCTCCCGCAAGGCGCTGCAGGACGCGATCACCGCGGTGCGCGAGGGCAGGCCGGTGCACGAATGCGGCTTCGCGCTGCAGGGCAATGCCGAGCGGCACCTGCGCCACCGCATGCGGCTGGCCGGCCTCTTTCCGCCCGAGCTGCTGGCCAGCACGCTGGTGGTGGCCGGGCGCTGCCGCTTCAGCCTGGACGAGATTCGCGCCCACTACCAGTACCCGCTCGAGAACGTCGGCAATGGCGAGACACCGGCCCGGACCCTGGCGCGCAAGACATGGGCCGGCGCGCAGCAGCGCTATCCCGGAGGCATTCCGCCGAAGGTCCGGGACAAGGTCGCGCACGAACTGGCGCTGATCGGCGAGATGGGCTACGAGATGTTCTTCCTCACGGTGGAAGACATCGTGCGCTTCGCCAGGGAGAGGAACATCCTGTGCCAGGGCCGCGGCTCCTCGGCCAACTCGGCGGTGTGCTATTGCCTGGGCATCACCGCCATCGACCCCGACACCGGCAACCTGCTGTTCGAGCGCTTCATGAGCCGCGAACGGCGCGAGCCGCCGGACATCGACGTCGACTTCGAGCACCAGCGGCGCGAGGAAGTCATCCAGTACATCTACGGCAAGTACGGCCGCGAGCGGGCCGCCATCGCGGCGGTGGTGATCCGCTACCGCTCGCGCAGCGCGCTGCGCGACATGGGCAAGGCGCTGGGCGTGGACGAGCGCCTGGTCGACGAGTTCGCCAAGGACCACTACTGGTTCAGCGACGCGGTCATGGCCGAGCGCCTGCAGGAGGCGCAGGCGCGGTGCGGCGTACGGGAAGATCCCTTCCGGCTGGCGCTGTGGATCGAGCTCACGCAGGCGCTCCGGGGCTTTCCGCGTCACCTGAGCCAGCACGTGGGCGGCTTCGTGCTCACCCAGGGGCGGCTCACCCGGCTGGTGCCGGTCGAGAACGCAGCCATGAAAGACCGCTCCATCATCCAGTGGGAAAAGGACGACCTGGAAGCCATGGGCATGCTCAAGGTCGACGTGCTGGCGCTGGGCATGCTCAGCGCCATCCGGCGCGCGCTCGACCTGCGCGCCCATTGGCGCGGCGTGCCGCTGGGCATGCACCACATTCCCCAGGGCGATGCCGCGGTGTACGACATGATCTGCGAGGCCGACACCATCGGCGTGTTCCAGATCGAGAGCCGCGCCCAGATGTCGATGCTGCCGCGCCTGCAGCCGCGCTGCTACGCCGACCTGGTGATCGAGGTGGCGATCGTGCGCCCCGGCCCGATCCAGGGCGGCATGGTGCATCCTTACCTGAAGAACCGAGAGAAGCTGCGGCGCGGCGAGGCGGTGCCCGAGCCGTACCCGGCGCTGCACCCCGCACTGGGGCGCACCCTGGGCGTGCCGATCTTCCAGGAGCAGGTGATGCAGATCGCCATGATCGCCGCCGCCTTCACGGCCGACCAGGCCGACCGGCTGCGCCGCTCCATGGCGGCATGGAAGCGCAAGGGCGGCATCGAGAAGTTCTACGAGCCGCTGGTCGATGGCATGGTCGCGCGCGGCTATGCGCGCGAGTTCGCCGAGGGCATCTTCCAGCAGATACTGGGCTTCGGCGAATACGGCTTTCCGGAAAGCCACGCCGCCAGCTTCGCGCTGCTGGTGTACGTGAGCGCCTGGATCAAGCAGCACGAGCCGGCCTGCTTCCTGGCGGCGCTGCTCGACTCGCAGCCCATGGGGTTCTATTCGCCCTCGCAACTGGTGCAGGACGCGCGCCGCCACGGGGTGGAAGTGCGCCCGGTGGACGTGTGCGTGAGCGAGCTCGACTGCACGCTGGAGGCGCGCGCGGCCGATGCCTCGCCGGTGCCGCAGCTCGAGCCGCGCCTGGCCGGGCGCCAGGGCGATGCCGGGCAGCCGGCGGTGCGCCTGGGCCTGCGCCGCGTGGTCGGCCTGAGCGAGGAGGGGTCAACGCGCATCGTGGAGTCGCGCGCACGCGGGCCCTTCGCCGACGCCGAGGACCTGGCCCTGCGCGCCGGGCTGGATGCCGGCGACATGGCGGCCCTGGCCGCGGCCGATGCGCTGATGTCGCTGGCCGGCCACCGGCGCCAGCAGGTGTGGGAGGCCACCGCCCAGCGGCGGGCGCCCGCGTTGCTCAAGGGCGTGCCGATCCACGAGCCGCCGCTGGCCTTGCCGGCCGCCCCCGAAGGCGAGGAGATCGTGGGCGACTACGCCTCGCTGGGCTTCACCCTGCGCCGGCATCCGCTGGCGCTGCTGCGCCCGCGGCTGGCGCGCATGCGCCTGTCGAGTGCGGCGCAGCTGCGCGACGCGCCCAGCGGGCGCACGGTGCGCGCCTGCGGCATCGTCATGGGCCGCCAGCGTCCGCAGACCGCCAACAACACGATGTTCGTCACGCTGGAGGACGAAACCGGCAACGTCAACGTGATCGTCTGGCAAGACGTGGCCGAGGCCTGGCGCGAGCCGCTGCTCAAGGCGAAGCTGCTCGCCGTGCAAGGTACCTGGCAACGCGACACCGGCAGCGGCGGCGAGGTGCGCCATGTGCTGGCCACCGGCTTCAAGGACCTGACGCCGCTGCTGGGGCGCCTGGCCGAGCAAAGCCGCAGCCGCGATTTCCATTGAAGAAGGCGCTACGCTCATTGCATGTCCGAATCCTTCATAGCCCCTGGGCACGGCATTCCGTTCGGGCGCCAGCATGCGCGGCGCTTGCGCGAGATGTACCGCTCGGCCGGCTGGCCCTGCCAGGACGGCATCGAGGTGGAATTGCTGGCGGCCGGGCTGCTGGAGCGGATGCGCTCGCCGCTGGGCCACGAGACGCTGCGCGTGACCGAGGCCGGCATCCAGCGCATTGCCGATACGCTGGTGGTCAACCGCGCCGTGATGACGGCGCACGAGGCGCTGGTCGAGCAGGTCGCGCGCGAGATGACGCGTGCCGGCCGCATCGCCTGGCGCGGCCTGGCACTGCGGGCCCGCGTGCCCGGCGCGAAGGAGGGCGAGCCGCCGCGCTGGTGCATCGCCAGGCCGGACGTCTTTTCCATCCGCAACACCAGCGTCGAAGCCTATGCCCATCCGGTGGTGCACGAGATCAAGGTGCGCCGGGCCGACCTGCTGTCGGACCTGCGCAAGCCCGACAAGCGTGCCGCCTACCTGGATCTGGGCGGCGAGTGCTGGTACGTGCTGGGCGAAGACGCGCGCGGCCGGTCGATCGCGCGGCCCGACGAGGTCCCGCCCGAGTGCGGCGTGCTGCTCGTGCAACAGGAGCGGCTGGTCGTCGCGCGGCCGGCGGCGCATCGTCCACAGGAGAGGCTGCCCTTCGGCGTGTGGATGGCGCTGGCGAAGGCACAGCCTGTGCCCGGTTTCGACGAACAGGCCCAGGGCCTTCTGGGCGATATGCCGAAAGACAGGATTGCGAAGTAGTACGGATGGATACACAATCCACAGGTAAGAACAATGTCTTACTAAATGTCCCAAGACCGCAACCCCTACTACGACTCGGTGCGCCACAAGGCCGACCGCTCCGAATTCGCTTCGCTGCGCGCTGGCCTGGAGCCGCGCCGGCGTCCCGCGGCGGGCGCGCGCAGTCCCTGGCTCGCGATCGCGCTGGCGATCGGGGCGCTCGTCGTGGTTGCCGCGCTCGTGCGGCATTACCTGGCCTGACGCGGGCACCAACCCGCGGCGCCGCCTAGCGCCTCGGCCGGCGCGCCCGGGCGGCGGCAATCCGCTGGTTGAGCGAGAAGGTCATTTCCGGCAGCCGGCCGGCGCTGCTGCACCAGATGGCGCGGCGGCGCTCCACCTCCGCGTCTTCGCTGGGCGCGAAGACCGGGCCCGTTCCGGGACCCCGCCGCTGATCGAACACCTCCAGCAGTCCGACCCATCCCGTGGGCGGCAGCGCGCGCGAGATGGCCCGCAGGTACTCCGCGGTGTCGGGTTCGCTCATCCGGTGCGTGCCGAGGCCGTCCTGGACGATCCACACGACGCCGGTCTCGCGGTGCAGGAGCGCCAGCAGGGCGGCGAACTGTTCCGGCTTGCTGGCCCTAGAGAAGAAGGCGCTGGCGTACACCGGCCGCTCGGCTTCGCCGGGGACGAGCCGCGCCAGCCCGTCACGCATGGCGGCCAGGTAGTCGCGCAGCGCCCGGTGCGGCTGCGACAGCACCTGGTAGTAGTCGGCGCCCATGTACAGCCCATGATCAGGCGCAGGCCCTGCCAGCGCGCAAGCCCCGTCTCCAGCCAGCGCGGACCGTTGGCCGGCCAGAACCTGGTGTCGCCATGGCGGATCCATTGAATGACCACGCGGGTATAGCCTACGCCCTGCGCCAAGATGCCGACGGCGAGCCAGAAGGCGGCGAGCGCGTCGATTCAGTTCACGCGGCCACCCTGTCCCAGCGCGCCAGCGCGGTGGTGATCTGCAAGGCGGCGGTGCCGTCGCCGTAGGGGTTGTGCGCCTGCGCCATGCGGCGGTAGGCGGCAGCGTCGTCCAGCAGCTCGTTGACGGCGGCCACGATGCGCGGGCAGTCGGCGCCCACCAGCGCGGCGGTGCCGGCCTCGATCGCCTCGGGCCGCTCGGTGGTCTCGCGCATCACTAGCACCGGCTTGCCCAGCACCGGCGCCTCTTCCTGCAGGCCGCCACTGTCGGTAAGCACCAGGTGGCACTGCTTGAGCAGCCACACGAACGGCAGGTAGTCCTGCGGCTCGATCAGGTGCACGTTCGGCCTTCCGGAGAGCAATGCGCGCACCGGCGCCTGCACGTTGGGATTGAGGTGCACCGGATAGACGATCTGCACGTCCGGCCGATCGGCCAGCGTGGCAAGCGCGGCGCAGATCTGCTCGAAACCGTCGCCGAAGTTCTCGCGCCGGTGGCCGGTGACGAGGATCAGCCGGCGCCCGGGGGCCAGCGCGGGCAGGGCGGCGGCCTGCCGCGCGGCGAGGGCCGTGTCTTCGTCGAGGCGCTGGCTGACGAGCTTTAGCGCGTCGATCACGGTGTTGCCGGTGATGGCGATGCGCGCCGCCGGCACGCCCTCGCCCAGCAGCGCATCGGCCGCGCGCTGCGTCGGAGCGAAATGCAGCTGCGCCACGATGCCGGTGACCCGCCGGTTGAACTCCTCCGGCCAGGGCGCGTAGAGGTTGCCGGTGCGCAGGCCGGCTTCGACGTGCCCAACGGGAATGCGCCGGTAGAAGGCAGCCAGGCCGGCGACGAAGCTGGTGGTGGTGTCGCCATGCACCAGCACGACGTCCGGCGCGTCGCGCTCGAGCACCGCGTCCAGGGCTTCGAGGGCGCGCGCGCTCAGGCCGGCCAGGCTCTGGCCGGCGCGCATCAGGTCCAGGTCGTCGTCGGGTACGAGGCCGAACAGCGCGAGCACCTGGTCGAGCATCTCGCGGTGCTGGGCGGTCACGCACAAGCGGCAGGCAAAGCGGGCATCGGCCTTCAGGGCCAGCACCAATGGCGCCATCTTGATGGCCTCCGGGCGGGTGCCGAAGACGCAAAGGACCTTCAGGGGTGGAGAGCGGTACGAGGCGGAGGTCGTCGAATCGGTCATGCGTGACTGAGGATGGCTGGAACTGCGGCGACCGGCGGATCATGCCTCATCCGGCCGCCTGTGCCGACGCATGCGCCCGCTGGCGCTCTGACATGTGGCGACATCTGTTGCACGGCCCGGCGCGTTGCCGGTGGGCAACGCACCTCAGCCGACTATTAGGCACTACGTCCTACAGCGGCGCCAAAGGACAAGGGCTGGGCCTTGTCGTCCTGCGTCCGACGCGGGGCTGGATGAGGGACTACGCGTCGCGCCAGGCGGTTGCGTGTCAATGGCACCAGCCACCGTCGCATGGCTACGCCTGCCAGTAGCTGCGAACCGGCGCGGTCAATCCTCGGCGCGGTGCTGCGCGGTCAAGGTCTGCTGGACCGATGGCGGCACCGCCTCGTAGTGCGACAGCGCCATGGTGTAGCGCCCCTGGCCGCTGGTCAGCGCATTGAGGCGCGACTGGTAGCCCGACAGCTCCGACAGCGGCACGCGGCCGCGGATCTGCACGGCGCCGCTGGTCTCGCTGGCGGTGCCGCTGACCATGCCGCGCCGGCTCGACAGATCGCCGGTGATGTCGCCGATGGTCTCCTCGGGCGCCGCGATGTCGATGTCCACCACGGGCTCGAGCACGATCGGCCGCGCCGCGCGGATCGCTTCGATGAACGCCTTGCGGCCGGCGGTGGCGAAGGCGATGTCCTTGCTGTCCACGCTGTGGTGCTTGCCGTCGTAGACGATCACGCGCACGTCCACCACCGGGTAGCCGGCGATGGCGCCATGCTGCAGCACCTCGCGCACGCCTTTTTCCACCGCCGGGATGAACTGCCCGGGGATGGTGCCGCCGCGCACCTCATCGACGAACTCGAAGCCGGCGCCGCGTTCGAGCGGCTCGATGCGCAGGAACACCTCGCCGAACTGGCCGGCGCCTCCGGTCTGCTTCTTGTGGCGGTGATGGCCTTCGGCCGGCGCCGTCACCGTCTCGCGGTAGGCGATGCGCGGCGGGCGGGTGTTGACCTCGAAGCGGTAGACCTCCTGCAGGCGCTCGAGCAGCACGCGAAGATGCAGTTCGCCCAGGCCGTAGACGACCGTCTCGTTGGTGGCCGCGACGTGCTCGAGGCGCAGGCACGGGTCTTCGTCGACCAGCTTGCCGAGAATTTCCCACATGCGCTGCTCGTCGCCATGGCGCCGGGGCTCCACGGCCAGGCCGTGCACGGGCACCGGGAAGTCCAGCGGCGCCAGGTGCACGTGGTCATCCTCCGCGGCGTCGTGCAGCACGGCGTCGAAATGGAGATCGTCCACCTTGGCTACCGCGGCGATGTCGCCCGGCAGGAGCCGGCCCGCGGGCACGTGCTCCTTGCCCTGGAGCATGAACAGGTTGCCGACCTTGAAGGGCTTGCGGCTCGAGCCGATGTACAGCTGGCCGTCGCGCGCCAGCGTGCCCTGATGCACCCGGATAATGCCCATCTTGCCCACGAATGGGTCGACCGAGACCTTGAACACGTGGGCCAGCACGTGCAGCGAAGGGTCGGGCTGCACCTTCAAGGGCCGCGCCTCGTCGCCTTCGCCGACCAGGAAGTCGGGCGGATTGGCTTCGGCCGGATTGGGCAGCAGCTTGACCATGACGTCCAGCAACTCGGCCAGGCCGGCGCCGGTGCGGGCCGAGACGAAGCACACGGGAATGAGGTGGCCCTCGCGCAGCGCCTGCTCCAGCGGCGCGTGCAGTTCGTTCGCGTCGACGTCGCCGTCGTTGAGGTAGCGGTCGACGAAGGCCGCATCGACCTCGACCACCTGCTCGACCAGCGCGCGATGCGCGGCCTCGACCGGCCCGAGGTCGCTGTCGCCTCCGCGGTTGAAGAAGCAGTCGACGACGCGCGCGCCGCCGTCGGCGGGCAGGTTCAGCGGCAGGCATTCACGGCCGAAGGCGGCCTGGATGCGTGCCAGCACGTCGCCGGGCGAGACGCCCTGCGCGTCGATCTTGTTGACGACGATGATGCGGTCGAGGTGGCGTGCCGCGGCGTACGCCATCATGCGCTCGGCCATCGGTTCGATGCCGGTGGCTGCGTTGATGACGATGGCGGCGGTCTCGACCGCCTCCAGCGCCGGCAGGCTCTGGCCCAGGAAATCGGCGCTCCCGGGCGTGTCGATCAGGTGAATTCGGGTGTCGCCATGCGTCAGGTGCATCACCGAGGCGGTGAGCGAGTGCTGCATGCGCCGTTCGATGGGATCGTGGTCGCTCACGGTGCTGCCGCGTTCGACGCTGCCGGCCGCGCCGATCATGCCGGCTGCCTGCAGCAGCGCCTCGGCCAGGGTGGTCTTGCCGCTGGCCGCCGCGCCAACCAGCGCGAGGGTGCGGATCTGTTCCATTTCGGCCGCGAGGCCGTTCGATCGGCTTGGCATGGGCGTCACCTCCGGCCGGGGTGAAGGCCCGGCCGGACCATTATTCGCCCCGCCGGCAGGCTCGCGCAACCCGGGTCTACCTGCGCCAGACACTGGCCAGCCAGGGCTGCTGTTCGCGCGGCAGTCCTTCGGGCCGGTAGAAGTGCTCCAGTTCCGCGAAGCCGGCGCCCTGCATGCGCTCGCGCCAGGCGGACAGGTCGTGGAAGCTGCCGTACCGTTCGCCTCGCCAGCCTTCCTGGCCATCGCCACGCGGGTTGGAGGCGAACAGCACGCCGCCCGGCTTGAGCGCGGCGTGCAGCTGGCGCAGCACGCGCGGCAGCTCCTGGGCCGGCACGTGGAACAGCGAGGCGTTGGCGAACACGCCGTCGAAAGCCGCGGCCGGCAGTTCGAGGGCCAGGAAGTTCTGTTGCAGCACGTCGCAGCCGCTGGCTTCGCGAGCCATGGCGGCGAGCTGCGGCGAGCCTTCGAGGCCGGTGGCGCGATGGCCGAGCCGGGTGAAGGCGATCAGGTCGCGGCCGGGGCCGCAGCCGAAGTCGAGGATCGACAAGGGCGCATCGCCTGGCAGGTGGCGCAGCAGGGCATCGATGTTCTGCCGCACGTCATGCTCCCAGGTGCGTTCCCGGAACTCGATGGCGTTGCGGTCGTAGTGCGCGAGCGTGGTGGCGGTGATGTGGGCGAGGTCGCCGGGTTCGAGGGACATGCGGCCGATGGTATGCCTTGCGGGCCGCCCTACAGCTTCGGCACCGTGGCCAGCAGGAAGTCCTTGAGGACCTGCACCCGCATTGGCTGGCGGCGCGGCGCATGGACGAGGCGCGCGGTCTGCGCGGGCCCGGTCCACTGCGGCAGCAGGCGCACCAGTTCGCCGCGGCGCAGCAGGTCATCGACCATCCAGCGTGGCTGGAGCGATATGCCGGCGCCCGAGCGCACGGCTTCGAGCAAAGCGATCGCGCTGTTGACGCGGTAGCGCACCGGCACTTCCACGGACACGTTTCGGCCGTCGCTGGCGTCCAGCACCAGGGGGGCGTCCGGACCGGCATAGCGCAGGTAGTCGTGCCCGGGCAGATCGGACGGTCGCCGGGGACGGCTCTTGCGCGCGAGGTAGCCGGGGGAGGCGACCAGATAACGCGGCCAGACGGCCAGCGGATGGGCCGCCAGATCCTGCGGCAAGACGCCGCCGATGCGTACCGCCAGGTCGATGCGCTCCTCGACCGGATCGATGAATCGGTCTTCCAGCACCAGCTCGATCCGAAGCTGCGGATGTTCCTGCAAGGCCTGCAGCATCAGCCGGTTGAGATGCAGCTCGCCCAGCGCCACAGGCGCGCTGATGCGCACCAGACCGTGCGGCACGCGCGTTTGCTGGCCGAGCTCGGCGACAGCCTCGTCGTAGTCGACCAGTAGTTGCCGCGCGCTGGCAAGAAAGCGCAGGCCCTCGTCGGTCGGCGTGGCACGCGTGCTGCTGCGTTGCAGCAGCCGTACGCCAAGGTCGCGCTCGAGCCCGGCGACCAGTTTGCTGACAGTGGGCTGCGTGGTGCGCAGCTCGCGCGCCGCGGCTGACAGGCCGCCCAGCTCGACGGCCCGCACGAAGGCGGCGATGGCTCGGAGCCTGTCCATGAGTTATTCCAATTTGTTGGTCCTGCTCTTCCATTCTGCCGTCTTCTGCATCGTTTCGGAATATCGCAAAGTGGCCCCGTTTTCAACCAACGAGGACATGAAATGCATACGAGATGGATCAAGACGAGCGTGGCGTGGCTGCTTGCCTGGCAGATGGCCGGCGCCGCGGCGCCGGCAGCAGCGCAACCGCCTGCACCCGCGCAGGCACAGTGGGCCACCAGTTGGATGGCGGCCCCCGAACCCACCTGGGGCCCGGACTACGTGCTGCCGTTGGGCATGCCCGAGACGCTGAGGGACGTGACGCTGCGCCAGTCGCTACGGTTGGCGGTGGGTGGCGACCGCCTGCGGCTCGTGCTGAGCAATGTGCATGGCGCGCAGCCGCTGCGGCTCGGTCGGGTGCAGGTGGCGGCGGAAGCTGGCGGGCGGTTCCTGCCGGTGAAGTTCGGCGGGACAGATGGCACCGTGATTGCCGCGGGCGCGCAGGCGCTGAGCGATCCGATCGACCTGCCTGTTCCCGACGGCGCCCGTCTGCGCGTGGACATCCACCTGCCCGAGGCCACCCGTCCGGCTGGATTCCATTGGGACGCGCGCGAGCGCGCGCTGCTATTGCCCGGCGACGCTGTCGGCCAGGCCGAGGCGCAGGGCAGCGTGGCGCTGGACAGCCGTGCTTTCCTGGCGGCGGTGATGGTGCTGGCGCAGAACGCGCCGTCGACCGTAGTCACCCTCGGGGACTCCATCACCGATGGCAACGGGTCCACACCCGGAACGGACAGCCGCTGGCCCGACTTTCTGGCCAGGCGCCTGGCCCCGCGCGGCGTGTCCGTGCTCAACGCCGGGATATCCGGCAACCGGCTGCTGCGCGACGGCATGGGCGAGAGCGCGCTGGCACGCCTGCAGCGCGACGTGTTGCAGCATCCCGGTGTGCGGGCGGTGATCGTGATGCTGGGCACCAACGACATCGGCTGGCCCGGCGGCCCGTTCGCGCCCGACGAGGCGCCCCCTTCGCTCGACGAACTGACGCAAGGCATGCGGCAACTCGTCGAGCAGGCCCACCTGCACGGCGTGCGAGTGACCGGCGCGACCGTCACGCCTTTCGAGGACGCGTTGAAGGGCACGCCGCTGGAAGGCCACTACAGCCCGGCCAAGGAGGCCCTGCGCCAGGCCTTCAATCGCTGGATTCGCGAGAGCGGCACCTTCGACGCCGTGGTCGACTTCGACCGCCTTCTGCGCGATCCGCAACGGCCGGCCCGCCTGCTGGCGCGCTTCGATTCGGGCGACCACTTGCATCCCGGCGACGCCGGCTACGAGGCGATGGCGGAAGCGATCGATCTGCGGGCGTTGCAATGATGCGGTCCGCCCGCTGGTCGAACCCCAGGGCGCGGAATCAGTGCGTGAGGACGGATGCCTGCGCAACGACGCGGTTGGGCATCTTGCCTTCGCCGGCCACCACCGGGCTGCGAGACATGAGCGGGCCTTCGTGATCAAAACCCAGCAGCTCCTGGACCACGTACAAGGGCCGCTGCTTGATCTCGTTGTAGATCCGGCCGACGTACTCGCCAAGTATGCCCACCGAGATCAGCTGCACGCCGCCGACGAAGAGCACGGCGATCATCAGGGCCGCCCAGCCTTCCACCCAGACGCTGGTGAATAGCCGCACGAACAGGGAATAGAAAATTCCCAGGATGGCGATCACCGCGCAACTCATGCCCATCGCCACGGAAAGCTGCAACGGCTTGGTCGAGAACGACAGGATGCCATCCATTGCGAAGCGCACCATCTTGACGAGCGGATACTTGCTCACCCCGGCGTAGCGTTCCGCACGCGCGTAGGGCAGGGCGATCTGCCGAAAGCCGGCCCAACTCACCATGCCGCGAACGAATCGATCCCGTTCCGGCATGGCGCGCAGCGTGTCGACGACGTTGCGCCCGATCAGGCGGAAGTCGCCCGTGTCCATCGGAATCTTCACGTCGGACAACTGGTTGAGCAGGCGGTAGAAGCCCCGTGCCGTGCCGCGCTTGAACGCGGATTCGCCAGCCCGTTCGGTGCGCGTGCCGTAGACGACGTCGTAGCCTTCGCGCCACTTCTCGATCATCTTCAGGACGATCTCGGGGGGATCCTGAAGGTCTGCGTCGATCAGCACCACCGCGTCGCCATTGGCCGCGTCGATGCCGGCCGTCACCGCGATCTGGTGACCGAAATTGCGCGCAAAGCCGATGACCTTGATGCGCGGGTCGTCGGCCTGGAAGTTGCGAAGGAGTTCGCGGGTGCGGTCACGGCTGCCGTCGTCCACGAAGATGAGCTCGACGTCCATCCCGCTGACCTCGCCGCTGAGCTCGCAAAGGCGCTTCACGGTCTCCCCGATCACCTCTTCCTCGTTGAAGCACGGGACGACGATCGACAGGAGAGGGGGCCGGCCAAGCAGTTCTGGGCAAGACTTCATCGCTGAGCACCTTCACCGTTGTGTGGCACAAATGTGTCATCTAAGATACATCTGCAAGATTAGCACCAAACTATTACATTGCAAATCTGCCGAAACGCATACTCCGCACGAGTCGCGGTGCCGGGGCCGCGCACTGTCCCGCACCCGGGATGAAGACGGAAATCGAGGGAAGAACGCTCATGACGTGTGGCCACACAGGTGCCATTTGGGGCTGGGCTTGCAGCCGCGGTGCGGCCGGCAACTGGCTGGAGCGATACGCATGAAGGGCCGGGTCGAGTCCATCCGGCAACTGCTCAGCTACGCGGCGGTCGGGGTCGTCAACACCCTCGTCGGCTACGGCATCATCTTCGCGTCGATGTACCTGCTGCACATGGGACCGGTGGCGAGCAATGTTCTCGGCTACGCGGTCGGCGTGGTGGTCTCGTATTTTCTGAACCGCCGCTTCACTTTTCGAAGCTCAAGGGCGGCCCGGACCGAATTTCTGCGGTTCGTGTCCGTCGTCCTGCTGGCCTGGCTGGCCAATCTGGCGGTGCTTGTGTTCCTGATCCGGCACATGCACGTGCACGAGGGACTGGCGCAAGTTCCCGCGGGCGTCGTCTACCTCGCGATCTCGTTCCTGTTGAGCAAGTTCTTCGTCTTTGCGTCGCGCGACAGCAGGGCATCGCGGGGCTGACGCTCTATGGCCGCCGACTGGAATCGAGAGAGAGGGGAGTGGAGCGGGTGAAGGGAATCGAACCCTCGTATGAAGCTTGGGAAGCTGCCGTTCTACCATTGAACTACACCCGCAACGGTTGCGGATTCTAACGGTTTCCGGATCGTCGGCCGGTGCAATGTTCCGACCCGGCACGGCCCTGCATCGGGCCTCCACGGCGTTCACGTCGACCGACCATCGAGCGCGCTCGGCTTCGGCTGTGCGTCGCGCGCGTGTCGGGCAGAACCGTTGAACATTGGTGAAAGTTCAGTATTATGGAACTGTGTTCCCGATATTCGAACCATGCCTATGTCCTCCCTCCGGCTTGCTTTCCTCACCATCGGACAGGCGCCTCGCCATGACCTGTCGGATCCCATCGAGCAGGGCCTGCCCGATCACGTCGAAGTTCGTCATGCCGGCGTGCTCGACGGACTGGACCTGGCTGCGGTCGACGCTCGCTTCGGCCCGCAGGCCGGCGGCGCGCAATTGATCAGTCGCATGGCCGATGGCGGTGTCGTGACGCTGGGCGCTGCAGCCATCGGTGAGCAGTTGCAGCACTGCATCGATCGTCTCGAGGACGAAGGTGTGGATGTGGTGGTGTTGTTGTGCACCGGCGAATTCCCGGGCTTGCGCACGCGGCGTGCCTGGCTGGTCGAACCCGATGCGGTGGTGTGCGGCACGGTCGCAAGCCTGCTGCGCGGCGTACAGGCCGGCGTGATCGTGCCGATGCCGGGCCAGGAGCATGAGGCGCGGG
Source organism: Variovorax sp. (assembly GCF_035634955.1). Lineage (GTDB taxonomy): Bacteria > Pseudomonadota > Gammaproteobacteria > Burkholderiales > Burkholderiaceae_C > Variovorax. The sequence goes on from NZ_DASQBZ010000020.1 coordinate 86,585, forward strand.
CCAAGTGGCGAATGCTCGACAGGACGGCGCTCTTCGCCTCCGGCTCGCCGTACGCCGACAGCGCTCGCTCACTGGTCGCCGCAGCAACGGCGCTGCAGGCGCAAGGTGCGCAGGCGCTGGTGCTGGACTGCATGGGCTATTCACCGCGCCACAAGCAGGCGTTGCGCGAGGCAGGCTGCACGTTGCCAGTACTGGTGTCCGGCAGCGTGCTCGGTGGCGCGCTGGGCGCCTTCCTCTAGGCTCGGGCCGCGCTCAGGCGCGCTTCGACGCAGTGGCCGGCCGCGCGTCCGCAGGGAAGTCCAGCCAGTAGGCGTCGCCGATCTGCTTGCCCACCTTCATCGCTGCGTCGCGCACGCGCCGGCCGAAGCGGTGGATCAGATCGTCCGTCAGGTCTTGCGCCGGCAGGCCGATGCCGATGCCGTAGACCTGGCGATCGGCGGCGTCGACCACCGCGGCCGAGATGCCCGCCACGTTGGTCACGAACTCGCCGCGCGACAACGCCCAGCCCTGGGCGCGCGTGACCGCGAGCCGCTCGAGCAGGTCCTTGCGCGTGCGCGGAGTGTCTCCGCGACGCACCTCCAGCCGGCTGCCGATGAGCTGGTTCACCTCGGCATCGGTGAGCCTGGCGAGGATGGCGCGGCCCATCGAGCTGGCATAGGCCGGCGCGCGCGTGCCGACCGGGGTGTAGACCTGCAGCGCGCCGCCGGTGCCGGTGCGCATCTGCACCACCATGGAGTCGGCACCGTCGAGCATGTTGATGTAGCCCGTGTAGCCGGTCTCGCGCACCAGTGCGTCGAGCTCGTCCTCGAGCAGCGATGAGGCGTTGCGCGATGCACGGAAGTGATAGGACGCCTCCATGATCAGCCCGCCCGGCCGGTAGGCCCGTGTGACCGGATCGCGATCCAGGAAGCCGTACTCGGCCATCATGCTCAGCGTGCGCGAGACGGAGCTCTTGGGCGCGCCCAGCTCGGTGGCCACGTCCGTCACCGTGATGTCGCGCCGCAGCCGCGCCATCAACTTCAATACGTCCATGGCGTTGGCAAGTGTGCTCATCGTCCTTGTGTCTCCTTTTCGATCATAAACCGCGCCCATCCGCGCAATGGACCGCCCGCGCGGTCCCGCCCGGCGGACTTGACATGGGCAGAGGGTCGAATACCATAATATCGTACTCGGTTCGAAATTATGGAACTTGTGCGGTTCCTGGCCGAGGCTAGCGAGACATCGACCAGGAGACAACCCATGAACCACCCCGCAGCTGCCGGACCGATGCCGGCAACGCCCGAACCAGCCGCCAGCCATCCGCGCGCGCTGGCGCCCGGCAACCTCATCCTGACGGTGGTGCTGAGCGTGTTCGGCGCCATCGTCGGCATTCAGCTCCTGGCCAGCCTGGGCATCACGCCGAGCACCTCGCTCATCGGCGCGCTGGCGGCGATGACGCTGGCGCGTATTCCGCTGGCCATGTTCAAGGGCTTCCGCTCGGTGCATTCGCAGAATCTGGCGCAGACCAGCATTTCGTCGGCCACCTTCGGCGCAGCCAACAGCCTGTTCCTGCCGATCGGCATTCCCTTCCTGTTCGGCCTGCCGGACATGGTGATGCCGATGTTGGTGGGCGTGTCGCTGGCCATGCTGCTGGACGCCTGGCTGCTCTACCGCATGTTCGACACGCCGGCCTTTCCGGCGAAGAATCCCTGGCCGCTGGGCATCGCCGCGGCCGAGGCCATCAAGGCCGGCGACACGGGTGGCACGCAGGCCAAGCTGCTGCTGGGCGGCCTGGTCACCGGGGTCGCGGGCGCCGTCTTCGCCTTGCCGATGTCGGCCTTCGGCGTGTCGCTCATCGGTGGCCTGGGCGCCATGAGCGCATTCGGCATCGGGCTCCTGCTGCGCGGCTATTCGATGCCCATCTTCGGCCTGGACATCGCCAAGCTCTACATCCCGCACGGCATGATGATCGGCGCGGGCCTCGTCGCGCTGATGCAGGTGGCGCGCGTGGTGGTTCGGCGCAGCGCTCCGTCGCAGGCCGCGGGGACGTCGGCACAGACCGACGCCACAGCACGCCTGGGCCGCTCGCTGCGCCTGGGCACTGCGGGCTACCTTGCCATCACGCTGCTGCTGACGGTCGGCACGGGCATCTACACCGGCATGTCGGTCGGCATGCTGGTGGCCTTCGTGGTGTTCGGCACGTTCGCCGCGTTCGTGCACGAGCTCATCGTGGGCATCGCCGCCATGCATTCGGGCTGGTTCCCGGCCTTTGCGGTGGCGCTGATCACCTTGCTCATCGGCATCCTGATCGGCTTCCCGCCAGAGGCGCTGGTCGTGCTGGCGGGCTTCTCGGCAGCGACCGGCCCGGCGTTCGCCGACATGGGGTACGACCTCAAGGCCGGCTACATGCTGCGCGGCGAGGGCGCCGATCCCGCCTTCGAGATGGAAGGGCGCCGCCAGCAGATGATCGCCGGGATGATCGGCTTCGTGGTCGCCATCGTCGTGGTTCTGGCCACCTATCACATCTTCTTCGCCAACAGGCAGACCGCGCCCATCAACGCGGCTTACGTGGCCGCCATCAAGGCCGGCATCTCGATGGAGACGGCCCGAAGCCTGGCGCTGTGGGCCATTCCCGGTGCGCTGCTGCAGCTGGTAGGCGGCTCGCGCCAGCAACTCGGCGTGCTCTTCGCCACCGGCCTCCTGATCAGCTTTCCTGCTGCCGGCTGGATGGTGGCGCTGGGCATCGTGTTCCGCCTGGTCGTGCTTCGCATCGCAGGACCGGGTGCGCGCGACCGCATGGAGGTGTTTGCCGGCGGCGTCATCGCGGGTGACGCGCTCTATTCCTTCTTCTCTGGCGCATTCAAGGCAATGCGCAAGTAGGCAACCTCATTTTCCAAACGGAGATCCGCATGAAACGCAAACTGACGATCGACGACGTGAAAGCTGCCGTGATGGGCGGTGCCATCCTGGGCGGTGGCGGCGGCGGCATCATCGAAGCCGGCGAGCGCGCCGCGAGCCTGGCGCTGCAACTCGGCACGCCCGAGTTGTGGAGCGTCGACGAGTTCGATGCACGCGATCTTTCGGTGACGGTCGCGCTGGTCGGCGCGCCTGCGGCGCCGAACCCGCTCGTGCAGCCGCGCCACCTGATGCGCACGCTCGAACTGCTGCAGCGCGAACTGCCTGCCGGCAGCCGCCTGGCGGCCATGCACACCAATGAGAACGGCGCCGAGACCACCGTCAACGGCTGGGTCCACGCCGCCTTGTGCGGCCTGCCGCTCATCGACCTGGCGTGCAACGGCCGCGCCCATCCCTCGAGCGTCATGGGCGCGCTGGGCCTGCACAAGGAAAGCGACTACCTTTCCATCCAGGGCTACGCCGGTGGCGCGCCCGAGCGCTATATCGAAGGCGTGGCAAGCGGACGGCTGGAGGCGACTTCCGCCGTGGTACGCCGCGCCTCCATCGACGCCGGCGGCCTGGTGGCCGTGGCACGCAATCCGGTCACGGTCGGCTACGCGCAGCAGCATGGCGCGCCGGGCGCGATCAGCTTTGCCATCGCACTGGGCAAGGCCTACCTCGACGGCGGCATGGACGGCGCGGCCCGCCACCTGAACGGCCGCTTCATCGCACAGGGCACCGTGCGCCGCTACCGCTGCGAACAGCGCGAAGGACTGGACGTGGGCATCGTCGAACTGGACGACGACGGCGCGACCACCTTGCACTTCGTCAACGAATACATGGTGCTGGAACAGCAAGGCCGCGCAGCGGCAGCCTTCCCCGACCTCGTCATGACTTTCGGCGAAGACGGCCACCCGCTGGTTTCCGCCCGCGTGGCCGAAGGCCAACGCATCCGCGTGCTGCATGCCCCCGGTTCGAACCTGCTGCTGTCGCGCACCATGTTCATGCCCGAGTTGTACCAACCGCTGGAAGCGGCCATCGGCCAGGCCTTTGCGCCCCGGGCCGGGGCAGATGCAGTCCATGCCTGAGGGCGCAGCGACCGTCCTCGACGCCGGCCGCGTGCAGGACTTCTGCAACCGGCGCTGGGACGAGCAACTGCTGCCCCTGCTGCAGGCCTACATCCGCGTGCCCGCCAAGAGCCCGGCCTTCGACCCCGACTGGGAATCGCGCGGCCTGCTCGATCGGGTGGTGGACGATGCTGCCGCCTGGGCACGGCGCCAGCCGTTGCCCGGGCTGCAGGTGGAAGTGTTGCGCGCACCCGGGCGTACGCCGCTCATCTACTTCGAGCTTCCCGCCCGCGGGTGCGATGCGGACGATGCGGTCTTCTTCTACGGCCACCTGGACAAGCAGCCCGAGTTCGAGGGCTGGCGCGCCGGGCTTGGGCCCTGGGAGCCTGTGTACGACGGCACGCGGCTGTATGGCCGCGGCGGCGCGGACGACGGCTACGCCATCTACGCCGCCATCACAGCGCTGCAGGCCCTGCACGAACAGGGCTGCGCGCGTCCGCGCTGCGTCGGGGTGATCGAGACCTGCGAGGAATCGGGCAGTCACGACTTGCCCCACTACCTCGAAGGGCTGAAGCCGCGCATCGGACAGGTGGGGCTGGTGGTGTGCCTCGATTCCGGCGCGGGCGACTACGAGCGCCTGTGGCTCGTGAGTTCGCTGCGCGGCTACTGCGGCGGCACGCTGGAGGTGCAGGTGCTGGAAGAGGGCGCCCATTCGGGCGATGCAGGCGGCATCGTGCCGTCGAGCTTCCGTGTGCTGCGCAACGTACTCGACCGGCTGGAAGACAGTGCCACCGGACGCCTGCTGCCGCCCGCACTGCATTGCGACGTGCCGGCCGACCGGCTGGCGCAGACCCGCGAAGCCGCGCGCATCCTCGGCGAGCAGGCCTGGAAGCGCTTTCGATGGCATTGCGGCGAAGACGGCCAGCCGATGCTGCCGGTCACTACCGATCCGGAACAGGCACTGCTCAATCGCGCGTGGCGGCCGTCGCTGGCGGTGATCGGGGCCGAAGGACTGCCGCCACGGCAGACCGCAGGCAACGTCGTGCGCCCCCGCACGGCGTTCCGGCTGTCGCTGCGACTGCCCCCGCTCGTCGACAGCGCCAAGGCATTGGCCGACGTGCAGCGCGTGCTGGAAGACGCGCCGCCCTATCGCGCCGGTGTTCGTTTCGTGCCGGACCGTGGGCATGCCACGGGCTGGAATGCGCCAACTTTCGCGCCTTGGCTGGAAGAGGCATTGCATGCGGCCAGCCGGGCCTGCTTCGACGGACACGGGTTTGCCAGCATCGGCCAGGGCGGGACCATACCGCTCATGGGCCTGCTCGGCTCGGCCTACCCGGACGCGCAGTTCATGGCCTGCGGCGTGCTGGGCCCGCATGCCAACGCGCATGGACCGAACGAGTTCCTCCACGTTCCTTATGCCAGGCGGTTGACGGCCTGTCTGGCGATGACGGTGTCGGCGCACGCGCAAGCGCTTATCGCTTCGCACGCCGGGGCCCGTCCGCCGTCGAATCGCCACGCGTGAACTCGCAGACGGCTCAATTCCAAGCCATCCAGTTGTGACGGGACGTGAGTGAATGTAGGATTCAGTTAAAACCTTCGTACTCATGACTTGGCGTTGTCGGCCCCCGCGTTGACGACCAGAAAGGCATTCCACCCCGCCATGCCCGACGACGTTCACAAGTCCTCCACGGCCGGGCTCGGCCATCGCCAATCTCCGTCCGACCAGGAGGGCACGTTGCCGGTGCTGGCCGCGCTGTGGGTTCCGTCGGCGATCTGGCTCTGGATCACGCTCCAGCCCAAGGTCGCCATCGTGCTGACCATCCTGCTGGCGTACGCATTCGTCGAGGTGGGGCGCGGCGGGGTGTTCCGGGCCGCGCTGCGGCGCGAACGCCCGGCGCGCTCCGCAGCCGCGGCGATCGTGCTGTTCTCGCTGGCGTGGGCCGCCTTCACCGGCCTGCCGTTCGTCATGACGATCAACACCGACTGGTTCGTCAGGCTCGAGGCGCTCGACCAGTTCCGCGAACCCGCATGGCAGTTGCTCGATGCCGATGGACGTTCCTTCCTGTTCAGGTTTCCGGGCGCGTACTACGCGGTCGCGGCGGTGTTCGGGGGCGTTTCCGGTATCGGCACGCTGCGCACCGTGTTGTTCATCACGACCGCGCTGACATGTGCCATTGCCTTGCATTCCCTCTACAGGAAGACCGCGGGCAGGATGCTGGCGGCGTTCCTGTTCGTTCTCTTGTGCATCAACGGGCTCGATCTCGTGGGAGCGGGCCTGCTGGCGCTGCGCAAGGGCGTGGCGCTTCCGCCTTTCGGTTTTCATGTCGAGTGGTGGTCGACCTTCCAGTACTCGGGCCTGACGACGGCCATGATCTGGGTGCCGAATCATCTGCTTCCGGCCCTGCTGTTCTGCGCGGTGCTTCCGTTGACGCGGCAGGGCGGCGGCGAGTCGCCCATGGGTCGGCTCCACGTCCTCGTGCTCGCTGCCGCGGGAACCATGCTCTGGTCGCCGCTGGTGTTCCTCGGGACGATCCCGCTGATTGCGGCGCAGGCCTGGTCGGCGCTGGAAGGATCGACCTTGCGCCGGCGCCTTGGCGAGGTCAAATGGGGGTTCGCCGCGGCCATCCTGGCGATCATGCTGGTCATCAGCTGGTACCTCACGCTGGAGTCCGGCCCGATCCGCAAGGGCTTCTACTACCAGTCCTGTGGTGCGCAGTGGCTGCGTTGCAGCGGCTGGCTGGCTTTCTTCTACGTGGCCGAGGCGATTCCGCTGGCGTGGCTTTGCAGCCGGCTGCCGAACCGCCCCGTGGGCCTGGCGGCGGCGTTCACCCTCCTGGTCCTGCCCCTGCTGGTCTATGGTCCTTCCAACGACCTCACGATGCGAGCGTCACTGCCGGCGATCGTCATCGCGGGCATGAGCCTGCACCACATGCTCGAGTCGCGTGCGACCGGAAGGGCTGCGAAGGCCGCGCTCGTCCTGCTCGTCGTCGTCGCCGGCTACAGCGCCTATTCGGAGATGTGGCGCGGCCTGACCGGCTGGCGGCAGGAGCCTTGGCATCCGAAGGGTTTCATGGCGTCGTTCAAGGAGTACTTCCCCGAGGCGATCGTCGACGGCTATCCCCCGCACTACCTCATCCCGGCGGCACAGGCCTGCAGGGGATACCGCAAGCAGGTTCTGCGCGGGTGTGGTGCGTGACGCCGGCGCCGGTTGCCGGCGCGGCGCACGTCACGCGGCGAATGCGTTGAGTTCCGCGAACGACGAATCGAGCTCGCGCCCGCTCAGCAGGTATTGCATGGCGCGGTGCAGCTCGTCGGGCAGCACCGGCTTGTGCAGTAGGGGCACGCCGCTGGCGATGGCCTCGCGCAGCCGCTGCGGCGCGGTGTCGCCGGTGATCATGAGCGCGGGAAGGTCCTGGCCGAAGGCGGCGCGCAATGCGGCTACCGCGTCGGCGCCGGTGCGCTGTTCGCGCAGCCGGTAGTCGACGATGACGAGGTCGGGCCGGACGGGGCCGCCGTCGGCCAGCGCCTCCTCGACCGAATCGGCCGCCTGGCACTGGCAGCCCCACGCCCGCAAGAGCTGCTGCATGGCGGTGCGCACCGTCTCGTCGTCGTCGATCACCAGCACGCGCACGTCGTCGAAGCTGTGCGCCCCGGCGACGATGATGTCCGCGCCCGGCTGCGGCGGCACCACGCCCACGCGCGCCAGCGGCAGCGCGAGCCGGAACACGCTGCCGCGCCCGGGCCGCGACGCGAGGACGAGCTCCTGGCCCAGGGCCCGCGCCAGGCCCTGCGCAATGGCCAGCCCGAGGCCGAGGCCCTTGCGCCGGTCGCGCTCGGCATTGCCCAGCTGGTGGAACTCGCGAAAGATCGTCTGGTGGTCGGCCGGATCGATGCCGACGCCGGTGTCCCAGACTTCCAGCACGACCGAGGCGCCCCGCGCGCGGCAGGCCACGAGCACGCCGCCCTTGTCGGTGTAGCGGATCGCGTTGGATACGAGGTTGCGCAGCACCAGGCCCACCAGGGCCGGATCCGAGTGGACCACCGCCCGCGTCTCGCGCGAGCGATAGACGATGCCCTTGGTGTCGGCCAGCGGGGCGAGTTCGTTCTCGATGCGATTGAGCAGGCGCTGCAGCGGGAAGGCCTGCATCATCGGCCGGACCACGCCGGCCTCCAGGCGCGAGAAGTCCAGCAGGGTGTCGAGCATCTCCGCCGAGGCCTGCCAGGTGGCGCGCGCGTTGGCCAGCGCGGCCTGCTGTTCCACCGTCAGCGGCGTGCGCGCCAGCACTTCCAGGAACAGGCCCTGGGCATGGATGGGCTGGCGCAGGTCGTGGCTGGCGGCGGCCAGGAACTTCGATTTGGCCAGGTTGGCCTCGTCGGCGGCGCGGTGCGCCTGCCGCGCGTGCCCGCTCTCGACGCGCAGGCGCTCGATCAGTTCCAGGTTCTCGAAGCGCAGGCCGATGGCGCGGCGCGCCGCGCTCGCGCCGTTGCGCGCCTGCCCGATCAGCGCGACCACGTAGAGCACGACCGCCCCGGCCAGCGTCCGGTAGGCCGGATCGTCCATGAGCCACAGCTTGCTTGCCAGCACCGCGGCCTCGGACAGGCCGAAGACCACGAACACCGGAAACACCGGCGCCAGCGACGACATGGAGCTGCCCGCCACCCCGGCCAGCACCGCCACCACCAGCACGGTGCCGGCCACGGACGTCGTGCCCAGCGCCGCCCACGCCAGGGCGCCCCACAGCGCGCCGTCGACAAGGTTGAGCGCCATCTTGCGCCGGAGGATGCCGCGGGCGCTGTCGGGCGTGATGACCGACGCCAGCAGCCGCCGCGCATCCCAGGCCAGGAAGAGCTTGAAGGCGACGATGGCCCCGCACCACGCGCCCAGTGCGAAGCCGTTGTGCTCGTTGGCCAGCACGAAGACCAGGATCGGCGCCACCAGCAGGGTGGGGATCACCGAGCTGCCGATGTTTCCCAGTTGCAGCCGCAGCTGCTCGACCAGCATGCGGTCTTCGGGCAGGCGCTGGGTGTCGGCCGCCATCAGGCCACGATGCCGCGCTGGCGCGCCGCGAAGCTGGCCTCGGAGCGGCTCGATACCTGCAGCGCGGCCAGCACCGCCTGGACATGGCCGCGCACGGTGTTCTCGGAAAGCTGCAGGCGGCGCCCGATCAGCTTGTTGGAAAGGCCCTGGCACATCAGGTCCAGCACCTCGCTTTGCCGGGGCGTCAGCAGCGGCGCCTGCGGCGCGGGCTGTTGCTGCGCGGTCACAGTGCGGCCGAGGCGGACCTGCTGGATCACGGCCAGGATCCGGTCGGCCGGATCGGCCTTCGAGACGAAGGCGGCAGCGCCGCGCTCGATGGCCGTGGCGATCTTCTGCGGCGCGACTTCCGACGACAGGATGATCACCGCCGCCTGCGGCCAGCGCCGCTTGACCAGCGCGATCCCTTCGAGCCCGTTGAGGCCGTGCAGCTGGATGTCCAGCAGCACCAGCGTCGGGTCGTGCGGCAGCGGCATGCGCATGGCCTCCTCGAGCGAGGCGGCTTCTGCGGCCTCGAGCTCGGGGATGGCGGCGCTGAGCACCATGCGCAGTCCGCAGCGGAACAGCGAATGGTCGTCGATGAGCAGGATTCTGGGCGGCAGCATGGCTGCGTGGATTTTGCCCAAGGCGGCGCTGGCCCGGCCGGTCCAAATGGACTATTTACCTGACTGGCCCCCGCGGCGAGGATCGGCACCGAGATTCGCATTCGCCTGACCCTCGCCACCCAGTGCCCTTGCCCCCCAAGAAACAGCGCCCTGAAATGAAACCCCTGGTCCACATCCAGTGCGTGGCGGCGAACGCCTACACCTACCAGATCACCGCCAACGGCGCCCAGGCGGCCGGCGACAGCGGCACCTTCGATTCGCTGGAGCATTGCCTGTTCGATGCCGGCGCGTCGCTGGACCAGTATTTCGCCAACGTCGAGCTCAAGCTCGACGGCCGGCACATCGGGCAGTACGCCACCTGCGCCTTGCGGCGCGACCCCTGCGTCGTCGCCCAGCGCATGCGCCGGCACGTCCAGCGCTAGGCGGGTGCGGCGTTCGCCGGGCGCCCGCCAACTCGATCGCCTCCGATGACCGCTGCCGGCTGCTCCGGGCACGGTGCGCCGCGGCTCGTCCTTTCGTCATATCCGCTTGCACTGCGCATTGGATTGTGACAATGTAAACAAAGGTTTAAATATCGGCGCCCACCTGGGCGCAGCGCACGGTCCTGTTCTCGCCGCGAGCCCACATGTACCAGTCCATCCAAGCCTGCCGCGCGGTGGCCGCCGTGCTGGTCCTGTTCTTCCACGCCGGCGGCAACCTGGCCAAGGAGAAGTACTTCGGGGCAGCGGCCGAGCCGCTGGCGCGCCTGTTCATTTCCGGCGGCTCCGCCGGCGTGGCCTTCTTCTTCGTTCTCAGCGGCTTCATCATCGTGCTGGTGCACGGCGGAGACTTCGGGCACCCGGAGCGGCTCGGACGTTACGTGCGGCGGCGCGTCACGCGCATCTATCCGACCTATCTGGTGATCTTCCTTGGCGTCTATGCGGGCGCGCTGCTGGTGCCGGCCCTGCGCGATGCCATGCCGACGGATGCCGCGGTGCTGCTGCGTTCGATGCTGCTGCTGCCGCAGGACCCGGCCGTGGTCGGCGGCACCGGGGCGCCGGTGATCGTCGTGGCCTGGTCGCTCCAGTACGAACTGGTGTTCTACGCGCTGATCGGCCTGGCCATCGTGAACCCGGCGCTCGGCTGGGCGGCCGTGGCGGCGCTGGCCGTGGTGGTCGCCGCGCGGCCGATGGGCTGGGCCTGGGCGGAGCAGTTCCCGCTGTCGTTTCTCGCCAACCCGCTGATGATCCTCTTCGGCATGGGCGCCGCCGTCGGCGGCCTGGAACGCGCGGGCTGGCGCATGCCCCGCCCGGTGCCGGTGGCGATCGGGGCCGGCGTTCTCTTTCTTGCCCTGTGCGCGTTGGCAACCTGGCGCAACGAGGCGCACGGCACCTGGTTTGCCCTCGGGTACGGCCTGTCCGGAGCGATTGCGATCGCGGCGCTGATTCAGGCCGAGCGCGAGCGGCCGGCGCAAATGCGCACGCGCGCGGGCGCGTTGCTTGGCGACGCGTCCTATGCGCTCTACCTCATCCACTTTCCGCTCATCGCCGTGCTGTGCAAGCTGGCCGTGGCGGCAGGCCTGCAGGGCAGGGCGGGCGCGGTCGTGGCTTTCGTGGCGATCAGCCTGGTGTGCGTCGGCGTCTCCGTACTTTTCTACCTGTGGGTCGAGCGCCCGATGCTCGCGGCGCTGGCGCCGGCGCCCAGGCGCAGCGCTCCGCGCGCGGTGTGAGGTTTCGGGCCGGCGGCCGCGTCAGGGCCGGCTGCCCGAGCGGCGCGCTTCGGGGACCGCCTGCCGGTCGAACAGCCATCGCGCCAGTTGGCGCGCCAGTCGCATCAGCGGCTTGTCGACCAACCGGTAGAGCAGCGACCCCACGGCCAGGCAGCATGCCAGGGTGAAAAGCGCGGTCGCGGTGTTCTTGTCGATATGCAGCCGCGCGAAGACGATGCGCTCGACGAAGCCGATCACGAACATGTGCGAAAGATAGGTTGCGTAGCTGGCATCGCCGATGTGGACGATGAAACGCAGCGCAGCCGCGTCGAGACGGCGGATGGCGCCTTCGAGCTGCAGGCTGAACAGCAGCATGAAGAAGCTCGGAATACCGGCGGTGAAGAGCCGGTCGGCCGTGCCCTCGAACCTGACCATCGCCACGTAGGCCAGCACGGCACCTACCAGTGCCACCGACTTGGGCAGGCGCTCCAGCAGCCGGTGCCGATGGATCTGGTAGCAGCCGATGCCCAGGACGAACTCCAGCCACAGCGTCTGGTGGAGAAACTGCCCGCTGGCGCTCGACGGATCCAGCCAGGCCCCGTTGGACAAGGCGTAGACGGCGATCAGTGCCAGCGCAAGGGGGCGCTTGTAGTGCCGGCGGTCGAGCACCAGCACCATGGCGATGATCGCGTAGTACAGCATCTCGTAGTTCAGCGACCAGCCGGGCATCAGCATCGGGAAGAGCTGCCCGTCGTCGCGGAAGTGCGGGATGAACATCAGCGACAGCAGGTAGTGCGGCACGTTGGCCACCGTGGTGCCCATCACGCTCGGCGCCAGCCAGGCCACCAGCAGCACCATCGTCGTCACGGCCCAGTACAAGGGCACGATGCGCGTCACCCGATCGATCATGAAGGCGCCCGGGCTCGGCTCCTTGTGGTCGATCACCAGGCACATCACGAAGCCGCTGATGAGGAAGAACAGGTCGACGCCGAACAGCCCGAACGACGGCGGCGTGAACGTGTGCAGGTAGACCACCGTGCTGGCGGCGATCGCGCGCAGGATCTGCACCGAGTAGCGCTGTTCGGGTCCGCTTCTTCCTTGCATGGGGAGCTGCCGGCCGCTGGCAGGTGAGTAAAAAGTATCGATTTTGTTATTGCAGCATGTTGCAAACGTGAATACAAGCGTCCGGCAGCATGTCTGTCGCGGTAGCCCGTTCGGCTGAAGACGGCTCGGTCCAACGGCTCGTAACGCTCTGTCCTACACGCGGTCACGCCATACGCCGAGCGCGACGGCTGGACAAATGAAACATCATGTAGGCATGGACATCGAGGGTGCAGTTACAGGATCCGACGGGCGCAGCAACAACAACCGGCCCGGGCGATTGCGTATCCTGCTGGTCGAGGACGATCCCCAGGCACTGGCCACCACCATCGAGGCACTCGAGGCGCTGGGGCATTTCACGGCCGGCACGAGCAGCGCCGAAGTGGCACGCGCGCGATTCCTCGACGGCGCGTTCGACGTGCTGATCACCGACCTCAACCTGCCTGGCCTGTCCGGCAGCGAACTGGCGGACGAAATTTCCCGCCACGCCACGCAGCCGCTCCAGGTCATTTTCGCGACCGGCAAGCCCCGCCCGCCCGGCAGCACGGCGCTGTGGCTGCAGAAGCCCTACCTGCTGGAAGACCTGGCACGGGCGCTGGACGAGGCGGCCAGTCGCCTCTGCGCCCCCGGCAACGACACCGCCTGCGACCTGGCTTGACCGCCACGGCGCGCGGGCAGGGTGCTCACGCCGTCGCCGGGCGTTCGCCGGGCGACCAGCGCAGTTGCACCCGCGTGCCGGTGCCGGGCCGGCTGTCGATGGACAACTGCGCGCCGATCGCGTCGGCCTGTTCGCGCAAGCCCACCAGGCCGTAGTGCCCCGGGGCGTCGGCGTCCGGTTCGAAGCCGACCCCGTCGTCGACGATCTCCAGCGCGATGCCGGCGTCCGCGTCGCGCCCCAGCCTCAAGCACAAACGCTGCGCGCCCGCGTGACGTTCGACGTTGCGCAGGACTTCCTCGGACATGCGGAACAACGTTTCCGCAGGTTCGGCCGCCAGCGAATTCAGGGCCGGGTCGATCTCGCCCTCGAAGGCGATGCCGGTGCGCTCTGACAGACTCCGGCCCAGGTCGGCCAGTGCCGCGCCCAGCCCGATGTCGCGCACCGGGTTGCTGCGCAACTGGTCGATGGCGCGGCGCGCTTCGTCCAGTCCGTCGCGGGCCGCCTGCTCGGCGCGCAGCAGCTCGTCGGGCAAGGCCTCGGGCCGGCTGGTGGCCAGTCGCTTGAGCACGCGGATCTCGGTGAGCATGGCCATCATCGAGTGGGCAAGCGTGTCGTGCAGTTCGCGTGCCAGGCGCAGGCGTTCGCGCACCACGGCGGCGTCGCGCGACTCATGGGCCAGCCGGCTGATCTCGGCCGTGCGCTGGCGCACCCGTTCGTCCAGTTCGGCGTTGAGCCGGCGCAACTCGTCGCGCTCGCGGCGCAGCGAGTCGAGCAGGCGGTCGAGCGCGGTGCCCAGCCGGGCCGCCTCGTCGCTGCCCTGCGGCACCTCGATGCGGTGTGCGTTGCCGGCCACCACTGCGTCGGCCGAACGGGCGATCACACTGATGCGGCGGGTCAGCCGGCGCGCCACCGCGACGCCGCTCACGGCCGCAGCCAGGCCGAGCAGGCTCAGCACCAACGTGATGCGCCACTCGATCGCGGTGGCGAAGGCGGCCAGCGATTCCACCGGCTGGATCACGGCCACCTGCCAGCCGAGCCGGCGCAGCGTGCCGTCGGCGGCCACGGGGGGCGTGGCGATCAGGTAGGGCCGGTTGTCGAGCAGGCGCCGTACCTGGATGCGCGCGGGCAGGTCGGAGCCGTCGTTGCCCAGCCCGGCCATGCGCGGGTCGAACGGGGTGAGTGCCTCGCCGGCTTCGCGCCAGCGCTGCCCGACCAGCGCCGCCGGGCCTTCGCGCACCACGCCGTCGCGGTCGATCAGCAGCCATTCGCCCGGCGAGGCGCGGATGCCGGTGACCATCTGCTGCACCCAGCGCCAGTTGAGCTGGGCCGCCACCACGCCGACGATGGCGCCATCGGCGTTGCTCACCGGCGCGGTCAGCTTGAGGAAATGCTCGCGTGGCGAGCGGCCTTCCTCGATCCAGGCGGCATCCAGCCCTTGGGAGACCCAGGTGTGCTGGTAGACGTTCTGGCCCAGCACGGCCGGATCGGTGGCGCCGACGATGAAGCCGTCGGCATCGGTGACGGCCAGCCAGATCAGGTCGGGGACGCCGCGGCGCACTGCTTCGAGCGAGCGGCGCAGGCGGTCGCTGTCGCTGCGCTGCACGTCCTCGGACAGCATGGTCGCCACCACGCTGACCGATTGCAGGCGCAGCAGCAGGGCGGTGTCCAGCTCGGCGCTGACATGCTCGCCGGCGCTCTCCAGCCGCTGGCTGTGCTGCTCCAGCAGCGTCGAGCGCACGAATCCGCGCAGCCAGAGGTTGGCCGCCAGCGCCAGGCACATGGTCAAGGCGATCAACAGCCAGCCGACGGCAGCGGCCAGGCTGCGGCGGGGGTCGATGCGGCGCAAGTTCATGGGCGGCGCATTGTCGCAAAGCAGGCGTGTGCCGGCACTGGCTCCTTACCCGCATGCGCGCTTTCCCGGACATGACTTTCGGCATGGGCACTTTCCCGCGGTGATTGGGGTTTGTCTCGACCCGGCGCGTGACTTCCGGCAGGCGCACCGAGGCGTGCAAGCGCGGACAGTTGCAACCCATCATCAACCCGTCAGCCCCACGAAGCCGACGACAACGCACGGAGACAAGCGCGCATGAACACCGCCCCCCTCAGGAACGGCCCGACCGGTGCCGCCTCCGGCCAGCCACAGCGCTGGTCGGAGAACCGCTGGCTGCAGTTGGCCGTCGGCATCGTCTGCATGATCGCCACCGCCAACATCCAGTACGCCTGGACGCTGTTCGTGCCCGAGATCCAGGGCAAGTTCGGCTGGGAGCGCGCGTCGATCCAGATCGCGTTCACCATCTTCGTGCTGGTGCAGACCTGGCTGGCCCCGATCGAGGGCTACTTCATCGACAAGTTCGGCCCGCGCTTGATCGTCGCCTTCGGGGCGGTGTTCATCGGCGTGGCCTGGGTCATCAACTCGCAGGCCACGTCGCTGCTGGGCTTCTACATCGGCGCGGCCATCGGCGGCATCGGGGTCGGTTCGATCTACGCAACCTGCATCAACAACGCGCTCAAGTGGTTCCCGGACCGCCGCGGCCTGGCAGTGGGCCTGACGGCCGGCGGCTACGGTGCCGGCTCGGCCGCCACCATCCTGCCGATCGCCGCGATGATCGAGTCGTCCGGCTTCCAGCAGGCGTTCATGTTCTTCGGCATCCTGCAAGGCTCGCTGGCCTTCGCCGCGGCCTGGTTCCTGCGTGCGCCCACCGGCAAGGAAGTGCGCGCCTCGGCCAAGCTGACGCAAAGCCGGCGCGACTACACGCTCAAGGAGGCGCTGCACACCAGGCTGTTCTGGCTGATGCTGGTGATGTTCTCCTGCGTGGTCACCGGCGGCATGATGGCCGTGGCGCAACTGGGCGTGATCGCGCAGGACCTGGGCGTGAAGAACTTCAAGGTCGACCTGTACTTCGTCACCATGGCCGCGCTGCCGCTGGCCCTGATGCTCGACCGCATCATGAACGGCATCTCGCGCCCGATGTTCGGCTGGATCTCCGACCACATCGGCCGCGAGAAGACGATGGTGATCGCCTTCACGCTGGAAGGGATCGGCATCATCGCGCTGGGCTACTTCGGCCACAACCCGTGGGCCTTCCTGATCCTCTCGGGCGTGGTGTTCCTGGCCTGGGGCGAGGTGTACTCGCTGTTCTCGGCGCTGGCCGGCGACGCTTTCGGCACCAAGCACATCGGCAAGATCTACGGCGTGCTGTATTGCGCCAAGGGCATCGGCGCGCTGTTCGTGCCGCTGGGCAACCTGCTGATGGAAGCCACCGGCACCTGGTCGACCGTGCTCTACACGGTGGCGGGGCTGGACCTGTTCGCGGCGTTCCTGGCCATCGTCGCGCTGCGGCCCATGCTGGCAGCGCACGTCGCCCAGACGCAGCTGCCGCCCGAGCCGCCGCGCACCCCGATGCAGGGCCTGGCTTCCGCCGGCTGATACGTCCATTCGCTTGTCCGCCCGGCCGGGGCGGTGGCGGCGCGCAGCGACAAGGCTGCGCGCCGTTTTTTTTCGTTGGCGCGACTCAGCCCTTGGCTTCCTTGCGCGCCAGCACCAGCACCGCCAGCTCGGTGCGGGTATTGGCGTGCAGCTTCTGCATGATGCGGCTGACGTGGTTCTTGACCGTGCCTTCGGCCAGGTGAAGCGTGGCGGCGATCTGCCGGTTGCTCTGCCCCTTGGCGATCTGCTCGAGCACGGCGGCCTCGCGGTCTGTCAGCGGGTCCGGGGCTTCGGCCGCGCCTGGCGCCGGCGGCGCGGCCGGCGCCGCGCCGGCCGGTGCATCCGGTGCCTGTGCGGCGGCGTCGCTGGCGATGCGGTTGGCCAGCAGGCGGAACTGGTCCATCACCTTGCGCGCAATCTGCGGCGTCAGGCGCGACTCGCCCCGATGCACCGCGCGGACGGTGTCGAGCACCTCGTCTTCCGAGGCGTCCTTGAGCAGGTAGGCCTGGGCGCCGGCGCGCACCGCGTCGAACACCAGGTCGTCCCGGTCGAAGGTGGTGAGCACCATCACCCGCGTGTGCGGCAGGGCGGCGGCGATCTCGCGGGTGGCCAGCACGCCGCCCTTGCGCGGCATGTGCAGGTCCATCAGCACCACGTCGGGCAGCAGGCGGCGGGCCATGTCCACCGCCTCGAGGCCGTCGGCCGCCTGGCCCACCACGTCGATGTCGGGCGCGGCGCCGAGCAGCATGGCCATGCCGCGGCGGATCAGCGACTGGTCATCGGCGATGAGCACGCGGATCTTCGGCGCGGAGGCAGGCGAGGCAGTGTCGGTGGCATTCATGGGCAGGCGGGCAGGGGAGGACCTGCGCCCGATTGTGCCGGTTGCGTCCCGGGTGGGGCGCGCCGTTCAGAAGCTCACCGCGAGCCCCAGCGAAACGCCGTCGACGTTGTTGCCGAAGACGTAGCGCATCACCGCCCGTGCACGCGTGACCAGGTGGCTGTAGCGGCTCGTGTCCAGCTCCAGTCCGAGGCCGACGGTGCTCAGGTAGTCGAAGCCGAGGATGTCGGCCTGGCTGCCCAGGTAGCGCGAGTGCGAGAACTCCAGCACGTAGCGCAGCGGCCGGTCGAGCGTGTAGAGGCCCGTGGGCGCCCGGTAGCGCGCATAGAGGTTGGCCGTGCGGGCGGACGACTCGCCCTGCACCCCGGCGCTGGTGCTGCCGAAGGTGCGCAGGCGGATGTCGGTGTAGCGCAACTCGAGGTCGATCTGGTAGTTGGGCCGCACATGGTCCCAGTCGAGCATCACGGCGCCGCCCAGCCCATAGGCGTTGAGCGTGCCGCCATCGAGAAAGTCGAGGTCGAGGTCGGTCTTGCGGTTGACGAAGAACTGCGCCAGGCGCAGGTCGCTGGCGACCTTGCCCAGCGCGATGTCGAATATCGGCCGGAACACCAGTTCGTCCGTGATGTAGAAATCCCACCCGATGCCCCCGGTGCCGGTCACGGTGTTCCATCGCGTAGGAATCCGGCGCGCCTGTTCGCCCTCGGAGGCGACGAAGGTCGGGTCGTAGCGGCTGAAGGCGATGGCGCCCTCGAGATACAACGGTATCGACCTGCTGATGCTGTCGCCGCCGCCCAGCTGGGTCATGAACACCGACGGGTTCTGCGTGTTGCCGTTCTTGATCGACAGGTTGCTGGAGGTCAGGTCGGGCACCACGGAGTAGGCCATCAGCGCCAGGATGCCGTTGGCATGGTCCTTGATGCGGGCCCCGCGCAAATCGAGATTCTGTGCCTCGGCACCGCCTGCTGCCAGCAGGCCGGCCAGCAGCGCCGGCGCGAAGGGGTGGAATCGGTGGCGCGGCGGGCTGGGGCAGGGCGGCATGGTGTCGCTGGATCTCCGGGGCCGGTTGTAGGGCTGGCGAAATCCTAGCGGCAACTCGCGTGCGCCGCACGACAAAGGGCGCGTGCGCCGGGGGCTTTGGGAGGGCGTACCCCCTGTTTAGGCGGTGCGCCGGGGTGCCGCACCCCGTTGCGGCGGCGCAACCCCGATGTCGATCGGGGCTGCGCGTGGCGACGTCAGGCCTCGGAGACGGCCTCCGCCCCCAGCCGGTCGGTCTGGCGCTCGACGCGCTTGAGCGCACGGCCGCGCATGTGCGACCAGGTCACGCCGATCAGCAGGAGCGCCGACAGCACGATGAATGCGCAGCTGATCGGCCGCTCGACGAAGATGGCGAAGTCACCGCGCGAGAGCAGCAGCGCTCGGCGGAAGTTCTCCTCGACCATCGGCCCCAGCACATAGCCCAGCAGGATCGGGGCCACCGGGAAGCGCAGCCAGATCAGCAGCGAGCCGATGATGCCGAACGCCAGCACTTCCCAGATCTGGAACAGGCTGTTCTGCGTGCTGAACACCCCGACCGCGATGAAGAAAAGCGCCGAAGGATAGAGGTAGCGGTAGGGCACCTGCAGCATCTTCACCCAAACGCCGATCATCGGCACGTTCAGGATGATCAGGAGCGCATTGCCGATCCAGAAGCTGGCGATCAGGCCCCAGAAGATGTCCGGATGCTCGGTGATCAGCTGCGGCCCCGGGGTGATGCCCTGGATCATCAGGGCGCCGAGGATCAGCGCCATGACCGCATCGCCCGGAATGCCCAGGCTCATGGTCGGCACGAAGTCCACCTGCGTCTTCGAGTGCGACGAGGCCTCGGGCGAGGCCACGCCAGCGATCATGCCGGTGCCGAACTTCTCCGGCGTCTTCGAGATCTTGCGCTCGAGCGCGTAGGCGATGAACGTGGTGATGGTCGGGCCGGTGCCGGGCATGGCGCCGAAGATCGTGCCCACCATGGTGCCGCGCACCATCGGCCAGAAGGCCTCCTTGAGCTCCTGCGCGCTCGGGCGCATGTCCCGGATGCGCAGCGTGGTGTTGGTGGTCACCACCGCCATGCGGTTGACGTTGAGCAGGAAGTCGGCGATGCCGAACAGGCCCATCGCGATCGCCACGAGCTCGAGGCCGTCGCTGAGTTCAGGGATGCCGAAGGAGAAGCGGAAGCTGCCCGAGTTCACGTCGGTGCCGACGGCGCCGCACAGCAGGCCGAACAGCGTCATGGCCACGCCCTTGAGAGGCGAGCCGCGCGACATGGTCGAGCCGGCCAGCAGGCCCAGCAGCATGATCGAGAAGATCTCGGCCGGGCCGAACTTGAAGGCGATCGACACCAGCAGCGGCGAGGCGAAGATCATCACCAGGATGCCCACCGACGCGGCGAAGAACGACGAGATCATCGTGATGCCCAGCGCCGTGCCGCCCTTGCCGGCCTTGGTCATCGGGTAGCCGTCCAGGCAGGTCACCGCGTGCGGAGGGTGCGAGGGCAGGTTCAGCAGGATGGCGCCGATCGCGCCGCCGTACTGCGAGCCGTAGAAGATGCCGGCCAGCATCAGGATGGCCGGAACCGGGTGCATCGCGTAGGTCAGCGGCAGCAGGATCGAGATGGCCGACAGCGCGCCCATGCCGGGCAGCACGCCGATCAGGTTGCCCACCAGCACGCCGAAGAAGGACCACATCAGGTTCGTGCCCTGGAACGCGATGCCGAAGCCGAACCACAGGTCATGAAGTGCTTGCGACATGGCCTACATCCCCCACTGGAACAGGGGCAGCTGCAACTGCAGGCCCCACCAGAACACCACCACCGCCACCATGCACATGGCCAGGGCCAGCAGCACCGACTGCACCACCGTGTTGGTGCGGTCGCCCAGGGCGGAGATGAAGACGATGGCGAAGGTCGCGGGCACCAGGCCGCCGTACACGCCGAACAGCAGGAAGGCCAGCACGCCGAGGATGATGCAGATGCTGCCGCGCAGGTCGGGCAGCGCATCGCCGTGGCCGTGTCCGCCGGCCTCGCCCGCGCCGTCCTGGGACTGCGAACGGCCGCCCAGCGCGACCAGCGCGCCGGTGATGGCCAGCAGCACGCCGACGGCCACCGGGAAGAAGCCGGGGCCCATGCGCGAGGGCGTGCCGACGTGGTAGTTCCATGCGGCGAAAGCGGCGGCCAGGCCAACGACGATCATCAGGGCGCCGCCGTAGTAGTCCTTGCGGGCGGCACTGGAGGAAGGGGAGGCGGGGCGCGTCATGGCTGACCTCCCGCCGGGCGGCCGGACGGCCGTGTGTGGCTCTGCATTGCGAATGTCTCCAGCAGGCGCACGAAGCCGCGCGCCGGTCGAATTGCGGACGCGCGACGTGCGCGCCCTTCGCAATGCAGTCTAGGAAGGCAGGCTTCCAATCATCTTTCAGCGCGCGGCCGCGTTGGCAAATTACGTAATATCACGAACCGGGTCAGACCCTATACGAGGCAGGCGCAGCACCGCTTGCAGGCCGCCACGCATGCCGTCGATGTCGGGAGCGTCGCCCAGCAGCACGTCGCCGCCCATGCGCCGCGCGTAGGTGCGCGCGATGGCAAGGCCGAGCCCGGCGCCGCCGCCGGTGCCATGGCCTGCGGCCGACACCGCGCCGTGCTGAAAGCGCTCGAACACCGCCTCGCGGCGCTCCGGCGCAATGCCCGGGCCGGTGTCGCACACCTCCGCCTGCGCGGTGTCGGCCGTCAGCGTCACGCTCACCGTGATGCGACCGCGGCGCGGCGTGTAGCGGATGGCGTTGTGCACCAGGTTCGACAGCAGCTCGTGCAGCTGAGCGGGATCGGCGGCGACGGGGGCCACTTCGTTCTCGCCAGCGGCCCCGGTGCTGTCAATGCCGTCGGTGTCGGGCTCGGCCGCCTCCGCCGCGGCTTCGCCGCGTGCATCCACCCAGCCCAGGTCCTGCTGCTTCTCGAGCGCCAGCGGCAGGTGCTGCAGCACCACTTCGCGGGCCACGGCGTTGAGGTCCGCATGCGTGACGGGCGAGGCGCCGGCGCCGGTCGATTCGGTGGCGTGGGCCAGCGCCAGCAGCTGCTCGCTCAGGCGCCGGGCCCGCGCGAGCTGCTCGAGGATGGCGCGCAGCGTCTCGCGCAGCGGCGCGGTGTCCGGCTCGCGCAGCGCATAGCCGGCCTGTGCCGACATGATGGCCAGCGGCGTGCGCAGCTGGTGCGATGCGTCCGCGAGGAAGCGCGTCTGCTCGGCCAGCAGTTGGCTCTGCCGTGCAATGTGGTGGTTGACCGCCTCCACCAGCGGCGCCACCTCGCGGGGCACGCCACGCGTGTCCAGCGGCGCCAGCTCGCCCGGGCGCCGCGCGGCAAGGGCGCGCCGCAGGCGTTCCAGCGGCCGCAGCGACAGCCACACGCCCAGCCACACCAGCAGCACCATGAGCACGACGATGCGGGTGTCGTTCCACAGCGCCTGGTGCCAGGAGGCTGCCAGCGCCTGCTCGCGCACGTTGCTGCTCTCGGCGGCCTGGATCAGCAGTTCCTGGCGCGTGCCGGGCGGGCCTTCGTAGATCTGCCGCAGGGCGGCGACGCGGACGCGGTAGCCGCGGTACTCGGCGTCGTAGAACACCAGCGCCCCGGGCTCGCTCGGCGGCGGCGCCGGCAGGTCGTCCACGCCCAGCAGGGTCCGCTGCGGCGCCTCCGGCGCGCCCGCAGCGCCGGGCAAGGCGCGCAGTCCGACGTGCAGGTGCTTGTGACGCGAGCCGGTCGATTGCTCGAACATCGATTGCACGGAGAACGCCGGCGCCAGCCGCGGCTGGCCCGCCGCATCGAGCGTAACGCTGTCGGCCAGTGCCTGCACCGGCTCCATCAGGACCTGGTCGTAGGCGTCGGCGGCCACGCGGGAGATGGTGCGGTAGTCGCTCCAGGCGTCGATGGCCAGCAGCACCACCAGCACCGGCAGGAGCAGCGCCAGAAGCAGCGCCCGGATGCCCAGGCGCCGCGCTTCAGCCATGGTCGGTATCGGTCGCCGGGGCGTCGGCCGCGGGTGCCTCGTCGGGCTCGCCGCTGCCTGCGGTGCCGCGCTCGAGCATGTAGCCGAGCCCGCGCACGGTGGTGATGCGGACATCGCTGCCGGCCAGCTTGCGCCGCAGGCGGTGCAGCACCAGCTCGATCGCGGCCGGCCCGACGTCGCGGTCGTGCGGGAACACCTTGCCGGCCAGGCGCTGCTTGCCCACCGGCATGCCGCCGCTCATCAGCAGGGCCGTCAGCGCGGCGTGCTCGCGCGGCGTCAGCGCCAGCAGCTGTTCGTCGAGCATGAAAGCGCGGCTGGCGCTGTCGTAGCTGAGCGAGCCAAGCTGCAGGCGCGGCGTGGCCACGCCGCGGCTGCGCCGCACCAGGGCGGTCAGGCGCGCCTCGACTTCCTCGATGGCGAAGGGCTTGGACAGGAAGTCGTCGGCGCCGAGGTTCAGCCCGCGGACCCGGTCCTGCAGCGCACCTTCGGCCGTGAGCACGAGCACGGGGGTGCGGTCGCCGGCGTTGCGCATCTGGCCGAGCACGGTCAGGCCGTGGCGATCGGGCAGGCGCAGGTCGAGCAGCACCGCGTCGTATTCGTTGGCGGCCAGCAGCGCCTCGGCGGTGCGGGCATCGGGGGCGAGGTCCGGCACGAAGCCGCTTTGCTTGAGGGCACGGGCGAGCCAGGCCGCGAGTTCGGCTTCGTCTTCGACCAGGAGGATGCGCATGGGGCTTGGAGCGTGGTCATGGCGACCGGTTCCCGCCGACGGCGGCCATGCCGGGATCGCCAGGCCGCGTTATACGCCAGCGCGGCATGCACCCCTTTCAATGCGCTTTCGGCGCGCGCCAGGCGCGCGGCGCAGGCAAGGTCAGTCTGCCGCCGGTGCCAGCAGCGGCGGCGTGCCCGTCTTGAACATGCCGCTGAGCTGTTCGCGCAGTTGCGGCGTGTCCTCGTGGCCATGCACCGCCACGGCGTGCTGCACCGCTGCCTCCAGCAATTCCTTCGGGGTGTCGGCCGACAGCGCGACGCTGCAGTTCATTTCGCTCGGGTATTCGCGGCAATCGATGTACTGGCGTGGCATGGCAAGCTCCGTGTGGACGTTCAGGGCCTGGCTTCGTAGACCAGGTTGAAGGGCGTTTCCGTGGCGCGCCGGAAACGGCTGAAGCCGCCGGCGCGGGCGACTTCGCCGGTGCGCTTCTCGCCAGCCTGCGCGCCCAGGCACATCGCCCCCTTCTGCGCGCGCGACGCCGGGGTGCAGATGAAGGTGGAGGCGGAGTAGTAGACCCGGCCCACCGGGTTGAGGTTGTCCTCGAGCCGGTCGTTGGCGAATGGCTCGACGATCAGCCAGGTTCCGTCCGGGCGCAGGCGCTGCCGGACGTTCGCGGCTGCGGCAACGGGGTCGCCCATGTCGTGCAGGCAGTCGAAGAAGGCCACCAGGTCGAGGTCCTGGCCCGGAAAGTCCTGCGCGCTGGCGACCTCGAAGTGAAGCCGCTCCGGCGGCACGCCGGCGTCGGAGGCCATCTTGCGGGCGTACTCGACCGAGGGCGCGTGATAGTCGTAGCCGGTGAACGTGGACGCCGGATAGGCCTGCGCCATGAGCAGCGTCGAGGCGCCGTGGCCGCAGCCGACGTCCGCCACGCGGGCGCCCTGCTGCAGCCGCTCGGCCACGCCCTCGAGCGCCGGAATCCACTGGCTGACGAGGTTGGCCGCGTACCCGGGCCGGAAGAAACGCTCGGTGCCGTGGAACAGGGCCGCGTCATGCTCGTGCCAGCCCAGCCCCAGGCCGGTGCGCATGGCCTGCATCATCTTCGGGACAGTCTTGAACTGGTCGACCGCGATCTGGAACGCGCCGGGAATGAAAGCCGGACTGCCTTCCTCGGCCAGGGCGAACGCCTGTTCCTCGGACAACGAGAAGCGTTCGCTGGCCGGGTCGTATTCCACGTAGCCGCTGGCCGCCTGCGCACTGAGCCATTCGCGCAGGTAGCGCGCATCGACTTCGGCGCGGCGCGCCAGCTCTTCGGCGGTGCCGGGGCCCTGCGCCAGCGACTTGTAGAGCCCCAGCTGGTCGCCCACCACGACGGTGGCCGCGTGCATGACGGCGCCGATGTCGTGCACGAAGTTGCCCATGAACGCGTTGAGCTTTTCTTCCGAGATGGCCATGGTTACCTCCGTTTCCATTGGCGGACTGGAGCGGCGCGCGTTCGCTGCCTATACTGGACAAGCAGGGGCGGGCGGCGTTCGCGACCAATGCCGATCGTCCCTCGAACCCCGTGCGTGGCCCATACGCAGCATTGCGTAGCCCGCCGGCCATGCGGTCGCAACCCGGCGCATCAGGAGCCGACGGCATGCCGCAAGCACAGTTGCACCAGCTCACGAGCACGGGATGCGCCGCGGCGCTGACCCCGCGCGAGCGGGAAATGCTGCAGTGGCTGGCCACCGGCAAGACCGACGCCGACATCGCCCAACTGATCGGCATCAGCCGGCGCACGGTGCAAAAGCACCTGGAGCACGTGTACGTCAAGCTGGGCGTGGAGACGCGCACCGCGGCGGTCATGCGCGGCCTCGACCTTCGGCCGGGGCCGTAGCGGATTCGCGCCTTGGTCGGGCGATGCCCGTACCGCGCGTACGCCGCGGGGCCAAACCTATAATCGAATGTTCGGCCGGGCCCGGTCGATTTCAAATCAAATCAAGCACTTAGCAAGCATCTGGCATGAGCAGCCCCACCTTCACCGTCGCCGAGATCCGCAAGACCTTCCTCGATTTCTTCGCCTCCAAGGGCCACACGGTGGTGGCATCGAGCCCGCTGGTGCCGGGCAACGACCCGACCTTGATGTTCACCAACTCCGGCATGGTGCAGTTCAAGGACGTGTTCCTGGGCACGGACAAGCGCTCGTACGTGCGCGCCACCTCGGTGCAGGCCTGCCTGCGCGCCGGCGGCAAGCACAACGACCTGGAGAACGTGGGCTACACCGCGCGGCATCACACCTTCTTCGAGATGCTGGGCAACTGGAGCTTCGGCGACTACTTCAAGCGAGAGTCGCTCAAGTGGGCCTGGGAACTGCTCACCGAGGTCTACAAGCTGCCCGCGCAGCGCCTGCTGGCCACGGTGTACGAGGAAGACGACGAGGCCTACGACATCTGGACCAAGGAGATCGGCCTGCCGCCCGAGCGCGTCATCCGCATCGGCGACAACAAGGGCGGGCGCTACAAGTCCGACAACTTCTGGATGATGGCCGACACCGGCCCGTGCGGGCCTTGCAGCGAGATCTTCTACGACCACGGACCGGAAATCCCGGGCGGCCCGCCGGGCAGCCCCGATGAGGACGGCGACCGCTTCATCGAAATCTGGAACAACGTGTTCATGCAGTTCGACATGGCCGAGGATGGCTCGGTCACCCGGCTGCCGGCGCCGTGCGTCGACACCGGCATGGGGCTCGAGCGCCTGGCGGCCATCCTGCAGCACGTGCACAGCAACTACGAGATCGACCTGTTCGACACCCTGGTCAAGGCGGCCGCGCGCGAGACCGGCGCGACCGACCTGCACAACGGCAGCCTGCGCGTGATCGCCGATCACATCCGCGCCACCTCGTTCCTGGTGGCCGACGGCGTCATCCCGAGCAACGAGGGCCGCGGCTACGTGCAGCGCCGCATCGTGCGCCGGGCCATCCGCCACGGCTACAAGCTCGGCTGCAAGAAGCCGTTCTTCCACAAGCTGGTCAAGGACCTGGTGGCGCTGATGGGCGAGGCCTATCCCAAGCTGGTGGCCGACGAGCAGCGCATCACCGAGGTGCTCAAGGCCGAGGAAGAGCGTTTCTTCGAGACGCTGGCCAACGGCATGGAGATCCTCGACGGCGCGCTGGCCGGGGGCCAGAAGACGCTGCCGGGCGAGGTCGCCTTCAAGCTGCACGACACCTACGGCTTTCCGCTCGACCTCACGCAGGACGTGTGCCGCGAACGCGACGTGCAGGTGGACGTCGCCGGCTTCGACGCCGCCATGCAGCGGCAGAAGGCGGCTGGCCGCGCGGCCGGCAAGTTCAAGATGGAACGCGCCGTGGAATACGGCGGCGCCGGCAACGCGTTCACCGGCTACGAGCACCTGCAGGAAGACGCCACCGTGCTCGCGCTCTACCACGAGGGCGCGGCAGTGCAGCAGCTGACCGAGGGGCAGGCGGGCATCGTGGTGCTGGACACCACGCCCTTCTATTCGGAAAGCGGCGGCCAGGTCGGCGACGCCGGCGTGATCACCGCCGAGGGCATGCAGTTCGGCGTGGAGGACACGCAGAAGATCAAGGCCGACGTGTTCGGCCACCATGGCGTGCAGACCCAGGGCACGCTGAGCGTGGGCGACAAGGTCAAGGCCAGCGTCGACGCCGAGCGCCGCGCCGCCACCATGCGCAACCACTCGGTCACCCACCTGATGCACAAGGCGCTGCGCGAGGTGCTCGGCGGCCATGTGCAGCAGAAGGGCTCGCTGGTCGACGCCGACAAGACGCGCTTCGACTTCGCGCACAACGCCTCGGTCACGCCCGCGCAGATCACCGAGATCGAGCGTCGCGTCAACGCCGAGATCCTGGCCAACGAGGCGACGCAGGCGCGGGTGATGGACATGGAGGCCGCGCAGAAGACCGGCGCCATGATGCTGTTCGGCGAGAAGTACGGCGACACGGTGCGCGTGCTCGACATCGGCAGCAGCCGCGAACTGTGCGGGGGCACGCACGTGGCGCGCACCGGCGACATCGGGCTGTTCAAGATCGTCAGCGAAGGCGGCGTCGCCGCCGGCGTGCGCCGCGTGGAAGCGATCACCGGCGCCAATGCGCTGGCCTACGTGCAGCAGCTGGAGTCGGCCGTGCATGGCGCCGCCGCCACCCTCAAGGCGCCGGCCGCTGAACTGCAGCCGCGCCTGGCGCAGGTGCTCGAGCAGGTGCGCGCGCTGGAGCGCGAAGTCGGTGCGCTCAAGGGCAAGCTGGCCTCGTCGCAAGGCAACGACCTCGCCGGGCAGGCGGTCGACGTCAAGGGCATCAAGGTGCTGGCCGCGCGCCTCGACGGCGCCGACGCCAAGACCTTGCGCGACACGCTCGACCAGCTCAAGAACAAGCTCAAGACCGCCGCCATCGTGCTGGCCGCGGTGGACGGCGCCAAGGTGCAACTGGCCGCCGGCGCCACCGCCGACGTGATGGGCAAGGTCAAGGCTGGCGAACTGGTCAACTTCGTCGCCCAGCAGGTGGGCGGCAAGGGCGGCGGCAAGCCCGACATGGCCATGGCCGGCGGCAGCGATGCGGCGGCGCTGCCGCAGGCGCTGGCATCGGTCGCCGGCTGGGTCGCGGAACGCGCGTGATCCGCCGGTTGCCATGACCGGCGCATCGCTTCCCGGCGAAGTGCTGGTCATGGGCGCCGGCACCATTGGCTGTTACCTGGGCGGCTGCCTAGCCGCCGCGGGCGTGCCGGTCACGATGATCGGCCGGCCCCGGGTGCTCGATGCGCTGGCCGGCGCCGGATTGACGGTGACCGACCTGGATGGCCTCAGGCGCCACATCCCAGCGGGGCAGCTTCGCCTGGCGACCGAGGTGCCGGCCGGCGCCAGGCCCGCGCTGGTCCTGCTGTGCGTCAAGAGCGGCGGCACCGGCACGGCAGCCGCCCAGCTCGCGGCGGCGGGTCTGCCGCCGGGCACGCCGGTGGTGTCGATGCAGAACGGCATCGGCAATGCGCAGGTCGCCGCGCAGGCCGCGCCCGGGCTGGTGGTGTTGCCGGGCATGGTGCCGTACAACGTTGCCGAACTGGCCCCGGGCGTCTATCACCGCGGCACTGCCGGGCGGCTGGCGGCCCGGCAGCACGAATCGCTGGCGGCCTGGACTGCCGTGTTCGCGCAGGCCGGCATCTCGCTGGACCTGGTGGCCGACCTCCTGCCGATCCAGTGGGGCAAGCTGCTGCTCAACCTCAACAACCCGGTCAATGCGCTGTCCGGCCTGCCGCTGCGCGCCGAGCTGATGGACCGCGGCTACCGGCGCTGCTTCGCCGCACTGATGGAGGAGGCGCTGCAGGTGCTGGCGCGCGCCGGCATCACGCCGGCGCAGGTGACGCCGTTGCCGTGGCGCCGGCTGATCGCCATTCTGCGGCTGCCGACGCCGCTGTTCCGACTGGTGGCCGCGCGCATGCTCAGGATCGACGCCAAGGCGCGGTCGAGCATGGCCGACGATCTCGCCCTGGGCCGGCGCACCGAGATCGATGCGCTCAGCGGCGAGGTCGTCCGGTTGGCGCAGGCGCACGGCACCGGCGCGCCGCGCAACGCGAAGATGGTCGAACTGCTCGATGTGTGGCCCGACAAGCCGCAGGCGCTCGCGCCGGCGTCGATGCTTCGGGTGCTCGGGCTGTAGGCGGAACGGCCCCGCGCAAGGCCGGCAACATAATTGCGGATGCACGCGTTCTCGCACTCGATCCGCTACTTCGAAGAGGTCGCCGCGCAGAAGTCGATCCGCCGCGCGGCCGAACGCCTGAACATCGCGCCTTCGGCCGTCGCCCGGCAGATCGCCCGCCTCGAGGAACAGCTGGGCGTGCCGGTCTTCGAGCGCCTGCCGCGTGGCGTACGCCTGACTGCCGCCGGCGAGATGATGCTCGCGCAGGTCCGGCGCATGCAGCGCGAGTTCGGCGCTGCGCTCGCCCAGGTGGACGCGCTCAAGGGAACCCGGCGCGGCCACATCGGCATCGGCGTGCTGCAGTACATGAGCGCGCAGTTCGTCCCGCAGCTGATCGTCGACGTCGCCAAGGACCATCCGGGCCTGTCGTACACCGTCCAGACCGGCAACTCGCCGGAGATCGTCGACGCCGTGGTCCGGGGCGACCTGGACATCGGCTTGTGCTGGCAGCCGGCGGCGTCGATGCCGGTGCGCAATGTGCGCGCGGTGCAGGTCCCGGTCGGCGTGGTCGTGGCGGCCGACCACGAGTTGGCGCAGCGCAGGACGATGCGGGTGGCCGAGTGCCTGACCTATCCGCTGATCATCCAGTCGCAGGACACGGCGCTGCGGCGCATGGTGGAAGACGTGACGCGGGGCGCCTCGACGCGGGTCATGCCATTCGTCGAGACCAATTCCATCGCCGCCATGGTTGCGCTGCTGGTCGCCGGGGCGGGCATCGCGATCATGACGCGGGCGACAGTGCATGGCGAGCTCGCGCGCGGTGTTTTGCGGCACATCCCGATTTCCGACCGCGGCGTGGGCAGCGTGTCGCTGGCGCTGTTCGTGCGGGCCGACAGGGCGCTGTCGCCGCCGGTGGCGCTGCTGCTCGAACTGCTCGAATCGCGCTTCGACGCCTTTGCCGGCGGCGCGCCCCCGGCCCGGCGTGCGGCCCGGTCTGCGTTGCCTTGATTAGAACGCAGGGACCGAAAAACGGTGCTTGTGGGGTGTCGCTGCGCGGCCTAGATTCAGGCCGTCCCACCAGCTCATCACACCCCACCAATGTCCTGTCTTTCCACCTGTTCCCGGCGCCGCTTCGTCATGCGCGGCGGCGCGGCCGCCCTGGCGGTCATCGGGGCGCCCGCCCTGGCGCAGTCGGCGCCGACCCGGATCCGCTACCAGCTCGACTGGCGTTTCGAGGCGGGCACTGCCGCGCACGTCCTGGCGCTGCGAAAGGGCTACTTCGCCGAAGAGGGCCTGGACGTCAGCCTGAACGTCGGCGCCGGTGCCGCGGCCACCGTCACGCGCCTGGCGTCGGGCAACTTCGACATGGGGACCGGCGATCTCAGTTCGCTGGCCGAGTTCGCCGGCAACAACGGCACTTCGCCGGCGCTTGCCGTGATGGCGCTGTACGAGACCACGCCAGCGGCCGTGATCTCGCTCAAGAAAAGCGCGATCGCCCGGCCCGCCGACCTCAAGGGCAAGGTGCTGGCCGCGCCCGCGAACGACGGCGCGCGGCGCATCTTTCCCCTGTTCGCGAATGCGAACGGCCTGGATGCGCAGTCGGACGTCAAGTGGATGTCCGTCGAGCCGGCGATCCGCGAGACGCTGCTGGCCAGGGGCCAGGTGGACGCGATCACGGGCTATGTCGCCTCGGGCTTCGTTTCCCTGCAGCGGCTGGGCGTGAGCCCCGACGACATCTCGATGATGCGCTTCGCCGATTTCGGCGTGCCGCTCTACGGCAACGCCGTGCTCGCCAGCAAGCCATTCCTCCAGGAAAAGCCGGCGGCAGTGGCGGCCTACCTGCGCGCCCTGACGCGCGGCTACAGGGATGCGGCCGCCGACCGGGCCGGGGCGGTGGCCGCGCTCAAGGCCCACGAACCGCTGG
This sequence comes from Variovorax sp., assembly GCF_035634955.1. GTDB lineage: Bacteria > Pseudomonadota > Gammaproteobacteria > Burkholderiales > Burkholderiaceae_C > Variovorax. The sequence continues at coordinate 117,169 of NZ_DASQBZ010000020.1, forward strand.
TCGACGAGAAGATCGAGGCGCTGCGCCTTGACGTGATCCTGGACCAGGAAATCGGCACGCCGAAAGTGCGCAAGGCAGGCATCGGAGGGATCGATGCTGCGCGCTACCAGCGCGGCATCGACGCGCTGGCCGCCGCGCTCGCCTTCAAGAGCGTTCCGCAGGCGTCGGCGCTGATCGACATGCGGCACCTGCCGGCCGCATCGGCGCGAAGGATCTTTCCGTCGTGAGCACCCTGCACGCACCCCCACGCATGTCTGCCGAGACCATCCCGGCGATCGACTTCTCGCAATACCTGTACGGAACGCGCCAGGAGCGCGCGGATGTCAGCCGCGACATCCACCAGGCCTGCCGCCGCTACGGCTTCTTCTACCTCGACCAGCACGGCATCGCGGACGACCTGATCGACAACGCCTTCGATGCCGCGCGGGAGTTCTTCGACCTGCCGCTGCCCGAGCGCATTGCCTGCAAGGCCGCGACCGGGCTTCAGAACCGCGGCTACCAGGCCATGTTCGACACGCAGCGCGAGGGCGAGGCGCCGGACGTCAAGGAATCTTTCGACATGGGCTTTCCGCTCGCGGACGACGCGTTGGCGGCGCTGTCGCATCTGCCTTTCTACTCGCGCAATGCCTGGCCGCGGGATCCCGCGTTCCGCTCGCGTGTCGAGAGCCTCTACTTCGCGATGCTCGACTGCGGCCACCAGGTGCTGCGGGCAATGGCCGACTCGCTGGGCATCGACACCAACTTCTTCGTGGCGCGATGCAGGCAGCCGTTCACCAACATGCGGCTGGTGCACTACCCGCCCCAGCCGAAAGCGCAAGAGGAGGGCATCGGCGCACGGGCGCACACCGACAAGGGGTTGATCACGCTTCTGCTCAACGATGCCAACGGCGGGCTGCACGTCGAATCGGACAGCGGGGCATGGATCGACGCACCGCCGCGCCCGGGCGCGCTGATCATCAACGTGGGCGACCTTCTGACGCGCTGGACCAACGGGCGCTTCCGCTCGGCGGTCCATCGCGTGGTCAACGCCTCGGGCAACGAGCGCTTCTCGATTCCGCAGTTCCATCACCTGAACTACTTCGCCGAAGTGAACCCGTCGGACATTCCCGGCGGCGGCGAATCGGTCTATCCGGCCATCACTGCCGGAGAGTTCGTGTCGGCCGGGTTCCGCAGGGACCGCAAGTCCTGGCGCACCTGAGCCCGGGTGTCGCCGTTCAGTCGAGCGTGACGTTGGCCTTCTTGACGAGCTTGGCGTAGCGCGCCTGCTCGTCCTTGAGGAAAGTGCCCGCCTCGGTCGGCGAGGACAGCGTCAGCATGTCGTCGCGCCGTGCGAACCCGGCCTTGACCTCCGGATCGTTGAAGGCCGCCACGATCGCGTCATGCAGGCGGCTGACCTGCGCCGGCGGCAAGCCCTTGGGGCCGATGGCGGCGAACCAGCCGGCCACGTCGACGCCGGGGAAGCCCTGTTCCGCGAAGGTCGGCACGTCCGGCAGCGATGCCACGCGCGTGTGGCCCATCACGCCGATGGGACGCAGCGTGCCGCCCTTGATCTGGCCTTGCACCGCCGCGACCGCGGCTGCGCCCATCTCCACCTGTCCCCCCATCATGTCGGTGACCATCTGGCCGGTGCCCTTGTAGGGGATGTGGCGCGCCGTCGCGCCCAGTTCCTCGATGACCATCTCGCCGGCCAGATGGATGATGGTGCCGTTGCCCGACGAGGCGAAGTTGAAATCACCCGGCCGCGATTTCAACAGCGCCTGCAGCTCCTTCGCGTTCTTCGCGGGCACCTTGTCCGGATTGACGACGAACACGAAGGGCGAGCCGCCGATGACGCTGATGGGCGTGATGTCGGCCAGGCTGTCGTAGGGCAGCTTCCTGTACACGCTCGGGTTGACGGCGTGGTTGTTCGACACGATGGCGATGGTGTTGCCGTCCGGCGCCGCCCTGAGCAGCGCCTGCGTGCCGGTGATGCCCCCCGCGCCGGGCAGGTTGTCGATGACGACGGCCTGGCCGCCGAGCGCCTTCGACAACGCGACCTGGGCGGTGCGGACGATGACGTCGACGCCCGAGCCGGCGCTGACGGGCAGGATCACGCGCAATGGCGCACTGCCTTGCGCATGCGCCGCGCCGGCGGCAGAGGCGGCCAGTGCGACGCCGGCCAGCGCCAGCAGGGCGCGCCGGCGAATATTCGTGGGTTGCATGTTGTCTCCTTGTGGTGGTGTGTCCGTGTGCGTGTGTCCGTGTCTGCGTTCAGGCGCGACCGGGCGGGGGCGTCAGGCGGCGCGCGGCAGGCCGGCAAGTACTTCCTCGGTGTGTTCGCCCACCTTCGGCAGCGGCATGCGCACCCCGGGCCGGCGCCCGCCCATCAGCAGCGGCAGCAGTACCACTTCGGTGGTGCCCCCGTCGTCGGTGGTCATGGGCACGAGGCCGCCGCTTTGCTTCAGGTGCGGATCGTCGACCAGCTGCTCGGGCCGCGAGATCGGAGCGTAGGGAATGCCGGCGGCCTCCAGCCGGGGCGCCAGTTCGTCGAGTCTCTGGTCGACCATGATCGCGCCGAGATCGGCCAGCAGCTGCGGCCGCACGGCCACGCGTGCGGCGTTGTCGGCGTATTCGGGGCGATCCAGCAGATCGGTGCGGCCGAGCACCCGGCACAGTGTCGCGAACTGCTTGTCGCTCACTGCGCCAATGAACAGCTGCTCGCCGCCGGCCAGCGTGAAGACGTCGTACACGCTCCAGGCCGAAACACGCGCGGGCATCGGCGGCGGCGGCTCGCCGGTCATCAGGAACTGCTGCATGTGCTGGGACGACAGGAACACGCAGTTCTCGAATAGCGCGCTCTGCACTTCCTGTCCGCGCCCGGTGCGGTCGCGCTCGCGCAGCGCGGCCAGCACGCCGATGGCGCCGAACATGCCGCCCATGATGTCGTTGACGCTGGTGCCCGCGCGCAGCGGCCGGCCGACGGGGCCTGTCATGTACGACAGGCCGCCCATCATCTGTACCACCTCGTCCAGCGCCAGGCGCTTCTCGTACGGCCCCGGCAGGAACCCCTTGTGGCTCACGTAGATGAGGCGTGGAAAGCGCTGGGACAAGGTGGCGTAGTCGAGCCCGAGTTCCTTCATCAGCCCGGGGCGGAAGTTCTCGAGCACCACGTCGCAGCTGCCGGCCAGCTCGGCCGCCGTCTGGCGTCCGGCCTGGCTGGTGATGTCGAGCACCACGCTCTTCTTGTTGCGGTTGAAGCTGCGGAAGAAGCCGATGCCCAGGCCCGGCAGCTTGCGCGTCCTGTCGCCCCCGGGCGGCTCGACCTTGATGACTTCGGCGCCGAGGTCGGCCAGGATCATTCCGCAGGTGGGGCCCATCACCATGTGGGTGAATTCGACGACGCGGATGCCGGCGAGCGGCAGGGTGGAATCTTGGGGCATGGCTTGCTTGCGAGGAAAAGGTGAAGAGGGGTCAGGCCGCGGCGGCGAAGGTGCGGGGCAGGCCGGCGCGCCAGAGGGCGCCGTGAGTGGGTTCGCCCTCGATCCACTTCGCCACCCTGGCGCGCAGTGCCAGCAGGGCCGGGATGTCAAGGCCGGTCTCGATGCCCATCGCGGCCAGCATGAAAGCGAGGTCTTCGGTCGATGCGTTGCCGCTCGCGCCCGGCGCGTGCGGGCAGCCGCCGATGCCGGCGAGCGAAGCGTCGAACCGGTACACACCCAGCTGCAGCGCGGCGTGCACATTGACCAGCGCCAGGCCGCGCGTGTCGTGGAAGTGGCCGCACCAGAAGCGGTCGCCGGCGATCTTCAGCGCCTTCTCGAACAGGCGGGCGACCGAGGACGGGTCGGCGTAGCCGACGGTGTCCGCCAGGCTCACGCGATCGGCGCCGGCGTCGAGCAGGGCCTGCATCAACCGCAGGACTTCGTCTTCCTCGACCCGTCCCTGGATCGTGCATCCGAATGCGGTGCCCACGCCGCCCTCGATGAGCGTCTTGCGCCCCGACGCATCGCGAGCCGCGCGGATGCGGCCGAGTTCGGCCACCACCTCGTCGGGCGTCTTGCGCAGGTTGGCCAGGCTGTGCGCATGGCTGGCCGACAGCGGCAGGATCATCAGGTCGGCATTGCCCTCGAGCGCCCGTTCGGCGCCGCGCAGGTTGGGGACCAGCACCGATGCGAACAGGCCCGGCAGCGTCTTGGCGAAGGCCAGCACTTCTGGCGTGTCGGCCAGCTGCGGCATCAACCTGGGCGGCACGAACGAGCCCACCTCGATCTCGGTCTGGCCGGCATCCACCGCCGCGCGCAGCCATTCGCACTTGTGCGCCGTCGAGACCACCGTGGCGATGCTCTGCAGGCCATCGCGCAGGCCGACTTCGCGGATGACGGCCTGGCGCGGGATTCGGTTGTTCGAGGTCATGGAGATCCGGTCGGGGGAGGGTGTGCTGCGAAGTGGCAACTTTAGGGTTGCCGGATGAGAGGGTGAAGCGATAATTTTTCGATGTAGAGATTCCGAAATGGAAAGGCACGCATGTACGACCTGGACCTCACCTCGCTGCGCCTGTTCGTTGCTGCCTGCGACCTGCGCAACATCGCGCGCGCCGGCGAGCAGGAACACATCGGCGCCTCGGCCATCAGCAAGCGGCTCGCGCAACTGGAGGCCCAGGTGCATGCACCGCTGCTCGAACGCCACCGGCGCGGCGTGGTGCCCACGGCGGCCGGCGAAATCCTGCTGGAGCATGCCCGCGCCATGCTGGCCACCGCCGACCGGGTGGCGCGCGACATGACCGCTTACCGGCGCGGCGTGAAGGGACAGGTACGGGTGCTGGCCTCGGTCTCGTCGATCACCGAGTCGTTGCCGGACGACATCGCCGCCTTCCTGCAACTGGACGCGCATGCGCACATACGGGTCGACATCGAGGAGCGCAACAGCTCGGACCTAGTTGCCGCCGTGCGCGAAGGCCTTGCGCCGCTCGGCGTGTGCTGGGACGCGGCCGACCTGGAGGGCCTGCGCACCCGGCCCTACCGTGGCGACGAACTGAGCGTGGTCGTGCACCCGAGCCATCCGTTGGCGGCGCGCAAGTCGTGCACGCTGTCCCAGACGCTCGACTTCGACCATGTCGGCCTGCCTGCCAACACCGCCGTGCACACCATGCTGGCGCGCGCCGCGGCGATCATCGGAAAGCCGATCTACTACCGCGCGGTGGTGTCCACCTTCGACGCGTCGCTGCGCTGCGTCGGCGCGGGGCTCGGGCTCGCGGTGGTGCCCAGGGAGATCGTCGGCAGGGCCGTCGATCCCGGCCGCATCCGGATCGTTGCGCTCAAGGAGCCGTGGGCGCGGCGCCGCTTCGCGATCTGCTACCGGGACGACGCCCAGCTGTCGCCGGCGGCCAAGCTGCTGGTGGAGCATCTGGCGCTGATGCCAACCCGCCACTGACGTCCCTGCGGTGCCGCCGGCAAAACGTGATGCGGTGTCAGCGCTTGTAAGAATTTGTCTGGCAGGCAAACGATCCATCGCCCTGCGCGGCCGGGTGGTGGCCGACGGTACGGTTGCGCCTTTCTGGCAGCAACACCATCCGGACCATGGATTTCTCGTCCACCGCATCGACCGCAACGCCGTCCTCGTTCCTGGCGCTCGACGACGTCGACGGCGCGCCGGCCGGGTCCGGGCAATCGAAGGCCCACATTCTTTCCAGCGCGCAGTTGCGCGCATTGGCTGTCCAGTGGCGCATCGGCGCGACAGGCGAGGACCTGGCGCGAGCCGAGCGCATCGCCGTCACGCTGGAATGGGTGGCTGCCCAGCGCGACCGGCGCTCCGCCCTGGGCGCGTCCGGGCTGGCGTCCCGGCTTGCCGGGTGGCTTCGGCGCGTCGCTTGAACGCCGCCGCGGCCGCGACCGGCACGAGCCGTCCGGTCGCTGCCCTACGGCGACTTCTGGCGGGCCGTTGGCCCCGCCGTCGCCCGGCGCGAGGGAATCCAGTACGCCAGCGCCCCGGCCGCAACGAAGGCGATGAGCCCGGTGGCGGCAATGCCTGCGCCCAGCGACAGTGCGCCGGCCAGGAAGGAGAGCAGCACCGGGCCGCACGTGGAACCGATGTCGGACATGAGCCGCCACACGCCCAGGAAATGCGCGCGGCCATGCCGTGGCGAGTGGTCCGCGCCCAGCGTCATGATGATTCCGGAGCCGATGCCGTTGCCGAACCCGATCGCCATGGCGGCGATCAGCAGTGTCACGAAGCCGGAGGTCAGCGGCATCAGCACCATCGCCGTGCCCATGATCAGCATGGACGGCACCGCGACCCAGCGCCTGCCCTTGCGGTCCATCACCTTGCCGGCGGGGTAGAACACCAGCATGTCGATGCCCCCGGCCAGCCCATACACCAGCGAGGCGACGGCCGGCGCCAGCGCCAGGTGCTCGGCCCACAGCGGGATGACGGCCTGGCGCGAGGCCCGCACCGCGCTGATCAGCACGACGCCCACGCCCAGCGTCAGGAAAGTGCGCCGGTGCGCCCTGAGCGTCGAGGCGAGCGTGACGGCGGCCGGCGTGGCCTGCCCCGGCGGCAGCGGCGGCGCTACCAGGTCGGGCAGCCGGGCGCCGACGGCCGCGGCGCCCAGCACGCCGGCGATGCCCACCGCGTAGGCCGCCCACAGGCCGAACGCATGGACCGCGGCCGCCGCGAGAAACGGGCCGATGAACATGCCGATGCGCATGACGCCGCCGAGCGTCGACAACGCCCGGGCCCGGTACATGATGGGAACCGCCTCCGTCATGTAGCTCTGGCGCGCGAGGTTGTAGACGGCCTGCGACATGCCCACCATGAGGCAACCCGCGGCAAACAGCCCCAGGTGCGACGTCCATATGCACAGCGCCATGCCCAGGCCGCTCCAGATGCCGGCGGCGACGATGGCCCATCGCTCGCCCCAGCGCATGGTGATGAGCGAGGCGGGAATGTTGTTGAGCAGCGAGCCGATGCTGATCAGGGCGACGATCAGCGCCGCCATGGACACCGAGGCGCCCAGGTCGCGCGCCGTCAGCGGGATGATGGGCAGGATGGCGCCTTCGCCCAACCCGAACAGCAGCGAGGGCCCGAAGGCGGGAATGGCGATCCGGCGCAGGGAAAAGGTGCTGTCGGCGGAAGACGTAGGCGGAGTTGGGCTGGCGCGGACCATTCCGGCAGTCTAGAAGAACCGGGCCATGCCGCGGGTGTGGCGAACCACAGGCGCTTGCGCATTGCGAGCCCCCGCCTGCGCGCCAGCCCGCCGCATAGAATCGCCCGGCGCCGGCGGGCGGCGCGCGGCGCCGGACGCCACGGATTCCGCGGATTCCATTCAGACAGGTGACACGTGCCCGATGCAACAAGGCGCCACGAGCCGGCGCGCTCCTTTCTCCACGGTGGCGCCGGCATGGCGGCCCTGATTCGCCAGTTCGACTGGTCTTCCTCCCTGGGCCCGATCGAGCAATGGCCCGCCAGCCTGAAGACCACCGTCGGGCTTCTCGTGCACTCGCCCATCCCGATCGTGCTGCTGTGGGGCCCGGACGGCATCATGATCTACAACGATGCCTACGCCGAATTCGCCGGGCGCCGGCATCCCGGCATCCTGGGTGCCCGCGTCCTGCAGGCCTGGCCGGAAGTGGCGGACTTCAACGCCAACATCATGAAGGTGGTGATGGCCGGCGGCACGCTCACCTATCACGACCGCGAGCTCGTGCTCGACCGCCGTGGCGTGATGGAACGCGGCTGGATGGACCTGGGCTATTCCCCCGTGATCGCCGAGGACGGGAAGCCCGGCGGCGTGATCGCGATCGTGGTGGAGACCACCGAGCGCGTGCTCGCGCAGCGGCGCGCGGCAAGCGAGCGCGATCGCCTGGCGCAGATGTTCGCGCAGGCGCCGAGCTTCATGGCCCTGCTGGAGGGCCCGGAGCACCGCTTCGGCCTGAGCAACCCGGGCTATGACCGCCTGGTCGGCGGCCGCCAGCTGCTCGGACGCACCGTGGCCGAGGCCCTGCCCGAAGTGGTCGAGCAGGGTTTCATCCGCATCCTCGACCAGGTGCGCGAGACCGGCACGCCGTACGCGGCGCTGGGCGCCAAGCTTGCCTTGCTCAACCCGGCGACGGCGCACCGCGACGACTTCTACCTCGACTTCGTCTACCAGCCGGTGACCGACGAACAGGGCCGCACCACGGCCATCTTCGTGCAGGGCGTGGACGTCACGGCGCGCGTGCGCGCCGAGCAGCGCCGCGAAGTCCTGGCCGGGCTGTCCGAAGCGTTCGCCGGCCTCGATGATCCCGCCGAGATAGGCCTTTGCGCGGCCGCGGCGCTGGGCAATGCGTTGTCGGCAAGCCGGGTCGGCTATGCCACCATCGAAGCGGACACCGGCGCCGTTCGCATCGACCGCGACTGGCATGCCGCCGGCATTGCCGCGCTGTCGGGCACCTTCGCCGTGCGCGAGTACGGCACCTTCATCGACGAACTGAAGAACGGGCATACCGTTGTCGTCGCCGACGTGCGCGCCGATGCGCGCACCCGCTCGCACGTGAAGGCGCTGGAGGCGCTGCAGGTGGGCGCCTTCATCAACGTGCCGGTGATCGAGCGCCAGCGCCTGGTTGCCCTGCTGTTCGTGCACGACGAGCGGCCGCGCGAGCATGCCGAGCACGACGTCGCCCTGGCGCGGGAGGTTGCCGCGCGCACCCGCACGGCCGTCGAGCGGGTGCGCGCAGCCCACGCGCTGCGGCTGAGCGACGCGCGCTTCCGCTTCCTGGACGAGCTCAACCGCCGCGTCGGCGCCTCGTCCGATGCCGACCGGATCCTGGCGTTGACGGCGCGCATGACCGGCCAGTACATGAACGTGTCGATCTGCGCCTATGCCGACATGGACGAGGACGAGGACGGGTTCACCATCCGCGGCGACTGGGCGGCACCGGGCTCGTCGAGCATCGTCGGCCGCTACCGGCTGGCCGACTTCGGCACGCTGGCGGTGAGCCTCCTGCGCGCCGGCCGCCCGCTGGTGATCGCGGACAACCTGCGCGAGATCGCGCCGCACGAGGCGGCCACCTTCCAGGCGATCGGCGTGGCGGCCACGATCTGCATGCCGCTCGTGAAGGCCGGCAGGCTCCGGGCCCTGATGGCCGTCCACGACAAGGCGCCGCGCCACTGGACCGACGCCGAAATCGCCCTCATCCGTGCCGTGACCGAGCGGTCATGGGCGCACGTGGAGCGGGTCGCGGCCGAGGCGGAGGTCAAGGCGAGCGAGCAGAACTTCCGCACCCTGGCGCGCGCATTGCCCAACCAGGTGTGGACGGCGCGCGGAGATGGAACGCTGGACTGGTTCAACGACACGACCTACGCTTACACCGGCGTGCCGCACGGCCGGCTCGACGGCGACGCCTGGGCCCGTGTCGTCCATCCTGACGACGTGGGCGCGGCCCGCGAGCGCTGGACGCAGGCGCTGGCCAGCGGTCGCAGTTACGAGACCGAGTTCCGCCTGCGCCGCCACGACGGCGCCTATCGCTGGCACCTGGGCCGCGCCGAGCCACTGGTCGCGCACGGGCGCATCGTCCGCTGGATCGGGTCGAACACCGACATCGAGGACCAGAAGGAGACGCAGCGCGCGCTGGCCGACCTCAATGCGGTGCTCGAGCAGCGGGTGCATGAGCGCACCAGCCAGTTGCTGCGCGCCGAGGAGGCGTTGCGCCAGGCGCAGAAGATGGAGGCGGTCGGGCAGCTGACCGGCGGGCTGGCGCACGACTTCAACAACCTGCTCGGGGCCATCGGCGGCAGCCTGGAACTGATCAAGCGCCACAGCCCGGAAGGCTCGGCGCGGATGGAGCGCTACATCGATACCGCGCAGGGGGCGGTACGCCGGGCCGCGTCGCTCACGCACCGCTTGCTGGCCTTCTCGCGCCGGCAGGCGCTCGATCCCAAGCCGACCAACGTCAACCGACTCATTGCCGGCATGGAGGAGTTGATTCGCCGCAGCGTCGGGCCCGACGTGGCGGTGGCGGTGGCCGGCGCGCCCGGCCTGTGGATCACGCGGATCGATCCCTCCCAGCTCGAGAGCGCGCTGCTCAACCTGTGCATCAATGCGCGCGATGCCATGGCGCCGGACGGCGGCAGGCTGACCATCGAGACGGCCAACATGTCGATGGACGAGCAGGCCGCACGAGAGCGCGACCTCGCGCCGGGCCAGTACATCTCGCTGCGCGTGACCGACACCGGCGCGGGCATGGCGCCCGAGGTCATGCGGCGAGCCTTCGACCCGTTCTTCACCACCAAGCCGATCGGGCAGGGCACGGGGCTGGGCCTGTCCATGGTGTATGGCTTCGTGCGGCAGTCGGGCGGGCAGGTGCACATCCAGTCGGAGATGGGCAAGGGCACCACCTTGTGCCTGTACTTCCCGCGCTTCGCCGACAGCATGGAAGATCCGGGGCCGCAGCCGCCGGCGCCCGAAGGCGGGCCCGGGGCGGGCGAGACCATCGTGCTGATCGACGACGAACCGGCCATCCGGATGCTCGTGTCGGAGGTGCTGCGCCACGCCGGCTACGTCGTGCTCGAAGCGGGGACCGGCGCCGAAGGGCTGCGGCTGCTCGATCCGGCTCAGCGGGTCGACCTGCTCATCACCGACGTCGGCCTGCCTGGCGGCATGAACGGCCGCCAGGTGGCCGACGCGGCCCGCACCACGCGGCCGGATCTCAAGGTGCTGTTCATCACCGGCTACGCCGAGAACGCCGCCGTGGGCAACGGACAGCTGTTGCCGGGCATGGACATCATGACGAAGCCGTTCGAGATCGCGGCACTGGCGACCAAGGTGCGGGGGATTCTCGACCGCGTGTAAGGCCCGCGGCGGGCGCATGCATCACGGCGGGAGCAGGGCCTTGCGGGCGGCGGCCTCGACACGCCGCGTCAACCCGGCGAGCACGTCGGATGCCGCGCGCGCCTGCTGCCAGTAGAGTGCAACGTTCAGGGCGCTTCCGGGCACCAGCTCGACGAGCGAGCCGTCCTCGAGATGCTGAGCGGCCAGTGCCTGCGGCTGCAGGCCCCATCCCATTCCGGCCACCGCGGCGGTGACGAACGCCTGCGGGGAAGGCAGTGTGTGCCGGGGCAGTTCCACGTGGCGGCGGCACAGCCGCCGCGCCCATTGCAGTTGCAGCTCGTCCTTCGGATTGAACACCAGGCTGGGTGCGCGCGCGAGGCTGGCGGCGTTCACGCCGTGCGGGAAATGGCGCGCCACGAAGTCCGGGCTGGCGGCGGCGCAATACCGCATGGCGCCCAGGGGCTGGCTGTTGCAGCCGGCGGCGGGGCGGGCGGAAGCGGTCACGGCGGCCAGAACCGCGCCGCTGCGCAGCCACTCGGCGGTGTGGTCCTGGTCGTCGATTGCAATGTCCATGAGCACGGGCGCCTCGGCCGCAAAGGCGGCCACGGCCGGAGCAAACCATGTCGCCAGGCTGTCGGCGTTGACGGCCACCGGCAACGGCACCCGCGCGACGCCCTCGGGCGCCAGTGCCGGCACGGTGCCTTCCAGCGCCTGCTCCAGAAGGCGCACCCGGTCCGCGTGCTGGCACAGGCGCCGGCCGGTTTCCGTCGGCCGGCAAGGTTGATCGCGCACGACCAGCGCGCAGCCGACGCGTTCCTCCAGCGAGCGGATGCGCTGCGACACGGCGGACGGCGTCACGTGCAGGCTGCGGGCGGCGCGGTCGAAGCTGCCTTCGCGAACCACCGCGGAGAGCGCGGCGAGCGCGGCGTAGTCGAGCATTAGTTTCTCTAAGGCTGTGTTAGAGAAAGTAGTTTGCCTTCATCATTCTCCGCCGGCAAGCTCGGCCCATGATGAAGCTTGACGACACCTTCTCGCTGGGGCTTGCGGTCTTCGTGCACGGGCTCGCCCTGAGCTTCGGCCTGATCGTCGCCATCGGAGCGCAGAACGCCTTCGTGCTGCGCCAGGGCTTGCGCCGCGAGCACGTCGGCAGCATCGTGCTCTTCTGCGCGGCGGCCGACGGACTGCTGGTTACCGCCGGCGTGTTCGGCATGGCGCAGGCGCTGGCCCGGTGCCCGGGCCTGGCGCGCGCGCTGGCGCTGGCGGGTGCACTGTTTCTGGCGGTCTACGGTGCGCGGGCACTTTGGCGTGCGCGCCGGGTGCAGCGGTTGCAGCCCGACGCGTCGCATGCGAAGCCCGGCCGGCTGGCAACGCTGGCGCAGGCCGCGGCCTTCACCCTGTTCAATCCGCATGTCTACATCGACACGGTGATGCTGGCGGGCAGCATCGGCGCGCAGCAGCCCGGCCCGCTGCGTGGCTGGTTCATCGCCGGCACCAGCGCGGCCAGCCTGTCGTGGTTCCTGATGCTCGGTTTCGGCGCCCGGTGGCTGGCACCCTGGTTCGCGCGGCCGCGGGCCTGGCGCCTGCTCGACGGCCTCGTCGGCTCGACCATGCTCGTCTTGTCGGCACTGCTGATGCGTCAAGCCCTGTCGGATGCCTGATCGGCGTCGCGATGTGGCGCATCCGCCCGCATGCACTTGCCCCGCCCCGTCGATGCGATGATGATTGCAGCCTTCAATCAGAGTGGATGCCGATGAAAAAACAGGTCCTCAACCTCCGCCCCGGCACCGGGACGATCTCCGCCTCGATCGACTCGCTTGCAGCCCGGGCATCGACCGCCGTGCTGACCGTCGCGGCGCTGGGCACGGCCCCGACGCTGGCCCAGGCGCAGGACGACGCTCAGGATCTGGCCAAGAAGCTCAGCAACCCGGTGGCGGCGCTGATCAGCGTGCCGCTGCAGTTCAACTACGACGAAGGCTTCGGCCCCAATCGCGAGGGCCACAAGACCTACGTCAACTTCCAGCCGGTGGTGCCCATGTCGCTCAATGCCGACTGGAACGTCATCTCGCGCACCATCGTGCCGCTGATCGACCAGCAGAACGTGGTGCCGGGCACGAGCCAGTCCGGCATCGGCGACATCACCCAGAGCTTCTTCTTCTCGCCCAAGGCGCCCACGGCGGGCGGCATGATCTGGGGCATCGGCCCGGCGCTGCTGCTGCCCACCGGCTCCGACCCGCTCCTGAGCGCACGAAAGTGGGGGGCCGGCCCGACGGTCGTGGTGCTCAAGCAGGACCATGGCTGGACCTACGGCGCGCTCGCCAACCACATCTGGGGCTTCGGCGGCGTCGAGACGCGCCAGGACGTGAGCAGCACCTTCCTGCAGCCCTTCCTGTCCTACACCACGCCCGACGCATGGACCTATACGGTCAACAGCGAATCCACCTACGACTGGAAGAACAAGGAGTGGACGGTGCCGGTGAACATGATGGTGTCGAAGCTGCTCAAGTTCGGCGGCCAGCCTGTGAGCCTGGGCGTCGGCGCGCGCTATTGGGCCGACAGCCCCGAGAGCGGGCCGCACGGCTGGGGCGCGCGCATGCTGGTGACCTTCCTGTTTCCGAAGTAGGGCATGCGCCGGCTACGGCCATGAACCTCAGCCGAGCTGGCCGCTGGCCAGTGCGGCCGCTGCCGCCCGCGTCTCGACGCCGAGCTTCTCGAAGATGTGCTCGAGATGCTTGTTCACCGTGCGCGGGCTCATGCCTAGGATGTCGGCGATGTCGCGGTTGGTCTTTCCCTTGGCCAGCCAGGACAGCACCTCGGTCTCGCGAGGTGTGAGGGCGGCCTCTGCCAGACGGCCGGCATTGCCGCCGCGCTCCTGCGCCAGCAGGAGCATGGTCTCGCCCAGCGTGGAGCTGCCCAGGTTGCGCACCGACAGGCGCACGCCGCTGCTGGTGCCGGCGTGCATCGCCGCGCCGGGCCGCAATGCCGGCGCCAGCGCGCGCGGCAGATGGCCGGCATGCGCCACCGGGCCGAGCTGGGGCAGCCATTGCGCGGCCTGGGGCGACCGCCAGGCAATACGGCCGTGCGCGTCCACGAACACCGCGCCCATGCCGGCCACGTCCACGGCGTCGCGTGCCATGCGGGTGATGCGCGCATTGCGCGTGTGCGTGTGCAGCCGGGCCAGCACTTCCTGCACGCGGATCGGCTTGACGACATAGTCCACGCCGCCGCAGGCGAAGCCCTCGACCACGTCGGGTGTCTCGGACAGGCCGGTCATGAACAGCACCGGGATGTGTGCATGCGCCGGATCGGCCTTGATGCGCCGGCAGGTCTCGAAGCCGGACAGGCCGGGCATCATCCCGTCGAGCAGGATCGCGTCCGGCGCGACGATGTCCAGCCGCTCCAGCGCCGATTCCCCATCGGCGGCCACCAGCACCGTGTAGCCGGCGCCCTCGAGCGCATCGCACAGCAGGCCTAGGCTGCTCGGGGCATCGTCCACCACCAGCACCACGGGGCGGTCGGCAGTGCCTTCGTCGTGCGGCACGTCGTCTTCTCGTTCTTCAGGCATTGAGCGTGTCCGAGTCTTCGGCCAGGGAGGCTCGCAGGCGGTCGAGTTCGAATCGCGCCACCATGCCGCGCAGGTGGCTGCAGGTGGCCGCCAGCGGCGGGTGCGCCTGCGCAAGGCGGTCCAGCGCTTGCTTCAGGCCGCGCACGTGGCCCAGCTGCGCCAGCCGCATCAGTTCGGCCCGCGCATCGTCGGGAAGGCGTTGGAGCGGAGCCGATGCGGGGGCCGTCGTGCCGGCCAGGGGCTGCGTGGGATGGGCCAGCCATTCCAGGCCCAGGTGGCGCTCGAGCACCGCGGTCAGTTCCGATTCGATCACCGGCTTGCCGATGAAAGCCTGGCAGTGCGCGGCCTGCAGGCGTTCGGCCTGGTTCTCGAACACGTTGGCCGAGACGATCAGGATGGGCACCTCGGTGAAGCCGGCTGCGCGCACGCGCACGGCGGCGTCCCAGCCGTCCATGTCGTCCATGCTGATGTCCATGAGGATGGCGGCGGGCAGGTGCTCGCGCAGGCTGTCGAGGCATTCGGTGCCGCTGGCAGCCTCGCGCACGTCGAAGCCGAGCGGCATCAGCATGCCCGCCAGCATCTGCCGCTGCACAGGCTGGTCGTCCACCACCAGCAACGATCGGCGCGGCCCGAAGTAGCCGGAGATGGGGCGGCGCGGCTCGATCTGCGGGCCGGGGTCCGCGACCTTGCGCAGATAGATGCGCACGCTGAACGTGCTGCCGCGCGGCGAACTGTCGGCCAGCGTGAGTTCGCCGCCCATCAACGACGTCAGCAGGCCGGTGATGGTCAGGCCCAGGCCGGTGCCCGGCACGCCGGCCCGGCGTCCGCCGGCGCCGCGTTCGAAAGGCAGGAAGATGCGCTGCCGGTCCTGTGGCGCGACCCCGATCCCCGTGTCCACCACGTCGAAGCGCAGCACCTCGCGGCGGGCATCCACCAGCAGCGTGACGGTCCCGGAGTCGGTGAAGCGCACGGCGTTGGCCAGCAGGTTGATCAGGATCTGGCGCAGCCGCTTGGCATCGGCCAGCACCCATTGCGGCACCTCGCCCGCCGTGGTGTAGACGAACGCCAGGCCCTTGTCCTCGGCCTGCGGCCGCACCATGTGCACGATCTCGCCCAGGAACTGCGGCAGCGCAAGCGGCGAAGGCTCCAGTTGAAGGCGACCGGCCTCGATGCGGGCCAGGTCGAGCAGGCCGTCGATCAGGCCCAGCATGTGCTCGCCGCTCTTGTGGATGGTCGACAGCGCCTCGCGCGGCGGCGGCGAGGCGGCGCCGCCCTTGAGCAGGATCTGCGAATAGCCCAGGATGCTGTTGAGCGGCGTGCGCAGTTCGTGCGTCATGCCGGCCACGTAGCGCGTCTTGGCCTGGTTGGCGCCCTCGGCGACTTCCTTGGCGGCCTGCAGCGCCGCGTCGGTGCGCCGGTGGGCTTCGATCTCGGCCGACAGCAGGTGGTTGTGCCGGTTCGATTCGTCCTGCGCCATGTGCCGGCTTTCGCTGGCGAGCACCACCCACCAGGCGGCCACCACCGCCACCAGTGACAGCAGCGCGAACACTTTGAGGAAGGGCGAGCGCAGCAACTGCGCTCCGCCGCCGGTGATGGTCTCCTGCGCGTACACGATGGCCAGGATGCTGGCGAGCAGCGCCACCAGCGAGCTGGCCACCACCAGGTAGTGGGCGACGCGGAAGTTCAGTCGCGTGGCCAGGCGCTGCGGCAGCAATGCCTTGAGCCAGCCGCTGATCTGCTCGGCCGCGCGCGAGTCGCGCTTGCAACTGTCGTGGCAGCGCGACTCCAGTGTGCAGCACAGCGAGCAGATCGGTGCGCCGTAGGCCGGGCACCAGGCCATGTCCTCCGATTCGAACGGGTTCTCGCACACCGAGCAACGCACGGCCTCGCCCGGCGCCCAGCGCGGCGGATCGGTTCGCGCGAGGTAGTAGCGCCCGCGCGTGTACCAGGCCAGCAGCGGCGAGACCACCATTGCCACCGCCAGCGCGATGAAGGACGAGAACGCCGCCGCCCATTCCCCCAGCAGTCCGGCATAGGCCACGATGGCGACACCGGCGGCCACCACCATCGCGACCAGTCCCACCGGGTTGAGGTCGTACAGGTAGGCTCGCTTGAACTCGATGGTCTTCGGCGAGAAGCCCAGCGGCTTGTTGATCACCAGGTCGGCCACCAGCGCGCCGACCCATGCGATGGCGATGTTGCTGTAGAGCCCGAGCACGCGCTCGAGCGCGCCGAACACGCCCAGCGTCATCAGCAGCACGGCGATCAGCACGTTGAACACCAGCCACACCACGCGCCCCGGGTGGCTGTGGGTGAGTCGCGCGAAGAAGTTCGACCACGCCAGCGAGCCCGCGTACGCGTTGGTCAGGTTGATCTTCAGCTGCGAGACCACCACGAAGACGGTGGTGATGGCCAGCACCCAGGTCGGGTCGTGCAGCACGTAGGCAAAGCCGGCCAGGTACATGCGCGTGGGCTCCACCGCGTGCTCGGCCGGGATCTCGTGCTGCAGGGCCAGGAACGCCAGGAAGGCGCCGCCCATCATCTTGAGCATGCCCGGGCCGATCCAGCCCGGTCCGGCCACCAGCACGGCCGTCCACCAGCGCACGCGGCTCTCCCTCGTCTTCTCCGGCAGGAAGCGCAGGTAGTCCACCTGCTCGCCAATCTGCACCACCAGCGAGAACGCCACCGTGGCGCCGGCGCCGAACATCAGCGGATCGAAGCCGCTGCTGCCGGACGCGCGGCCCACCAGCGAGGTGAAATCGGCGTACAGCTGCGGGTTCTTGGCCAGCACCGCGAGGAAGGGCAGGAAGAACAGCAGGATCCACACGGGCTGCGTCCACAGCTGCAGGCCAGAGATCATGGTGATGCCGCGCATCACCAGTGGAATGATGACCACCGAGGACACCAGGTACAGCACCGGCAGCGGCCAGTCGACGTACATCTGCAGCGCCAGCGACAGTATGGCCGCTTCCAGCGCAAAGAAGATGAAGGTGAAGCTCGCGTAGATGAGCGACGTGATCGTCGAGCCCAGGTAGCCGAAGCCGGCGCCGCGGGTGAGCAGGTCCATGTCGACGCCGTCGCGGGCGGCGTAGTAGCAGATCGGCAGGCCGGTCAGGAATGTGATGAAGCCGACCACCAGGATCGCCCACAGCGCGTTGGTGAAACCGTACGACAGCGCCAGCGACCCGCCGATGGCCTCGAGCGCCAGGAACGAGGTGGCCCCGAACGCGGCGTTGGCGACGCGGAACTCCGACCACTTGCGAAAGCTGCGCGGTGTGTAGCGCAGGGCGTAGTCCTCCAGCGTCTCGTTGGCGACCCAGGCGTTGTAGTCGCGCCGGATGCGGAAGATCTTCTGGCCGGGCAGGGTGGAGGACATGGCGTGGAGCGAAGCAGGGGCGCAGCAGGTGTGTCCTCGGGCTCTGCAAGAACCGGTCCTTCCTTTTCGACGGAGAGCCCGGGGCAACGTTGGCGGCTGGCGCTGCGAGGGAAGGAGTCTCGCGGCGGCGGCGCCGCGCGCCGCTACGTTGAATGACGTATTCGGGTTGCGCAGGACCATTCCTACATTGACGGACATGGTGCTTGACCGCACCGACGACCGCACTGCGATGGTGCAGCGCGACCCTTACGTAGAACTGCCTGGAGTCCTCGATGCCTCGTTCCTCCGACCCTTCCGACCCACTCGACCTGCGTCGCCGACGCCTGCTGCAGGGCGCCGCCGCCCTGCCGGCCCTTGGCCTGGGCGGGCTGGCGCTGGCGCAGACCCCGCCCACGGCGCAGGTCAACACCACCAAGCTGGCGGTGACCGACACCGAGGTGACGGTGGGCCAGCTGCATTCGTCCAGCGGCACCATGGCCATCTCGGAAACCGGCTCGATCCAGGCCGAACAGCTGGCCATCGACCAGATCAACGCCATGGGCGGCATCCTCGGGCGCAAGATCAAGGTCATCAAGGAAGATGGTGCGTCCGACTGGCCCACGTTCGCCGAGAAGAGCAAGAAGCTGCTGGTCAACGACAAGGTGGCCTGCGTCTTCGGCTGCTGGACCAGCGCCTCGCGCAAGGCGGTGCTGCCGATCTTCGAGAAGGAGAACGGCCTGCTGTACTACCCGACCTTCTACGAGGGCCTGGAGCAGAGCAAGAACGTGATCTACACCGGCCAGGAGGCCACGCAGCAGATCATCTGGGGCCTGGACTGGGGCGCCAAGGAGAAGAAGGCCAAGACGTTCTTCCTGGTGGGCTCGGACTACATCTGGCCGCGCACCTCGATGAAGATCGCACGCAAGCACATAGAGACGGTGGGCAAGCTCGGTTCGGTCAAGGGCGAGGAGTACTACCCGCTGGGTCACACCAACTTCAATTCGCTCATCAACAAGATCAAGATCGCCAAGCCCGACTGCATCTTCGCCGCAGTGGTGGGCGGCTCCAACGTGGCCTTCTACAAGCAGCTCAAGGCGGCCGGCATCACCGGCGACAAGCAATTCCTGCTGACGCTGTCGGTCACCGAGGACGAGATGACCGGCGTGGGCGGCGAGAACTTCGCCGGCTTCTACTCGTCGATGAAGTACTTCCAGACGCTGGACAACGCGAACAACAAGAAGTTCGTGGAAGCGTTCAAGGCCAAGTACGGCAAGGACGCGGTGATCGGCGACGTGACGCAGGCCGGCTACCTCGGCCCCTGGCTGTGGAAGGCCGCGGTGGAGAAGGCCGGCAGCTTCGACATCGACAAGGTCGTGGCCGCGTCGCCCGGCATCGAGCTCAAGACCGCGCCCGAAGGCTACGTGAAGCTCGACGCGAACCATCACCTGTGGAGCAAGTCGCGCATCGCGCAGGGCCAGCCCGACGGCACCTTCAAGGTGGTGGCCGAGTCGCCCGAACTGATCAAACCCGATCCGTTTCCCAAGGGATATCAGTAGCCCTTTCCCGTATCGGCTCACGTCGTTCAGCCGAGTACTTCCTCGACGGGGCAACACCTGCGGCCCGGCAATGCCGGGTCCGCGGTGTTCCCGAGGGGGCGTCGCTTCGCCTGCCGCGTGAAGTCCGTGCCATCCCAAGTTAGTTGCGAGAGATCCATGCCATGACTTTTTCGGACATGCTCAACATCGGGCTGATGCAGGGCTTCGCGGGGCTGTCGCTGTTCGCGGTGCTGCTGCTCATGGGGCTCGGCCTGGCCATCATCTTCGGGCAGATGGGGGTCATCAACATGGCCCACGGCGAGTTCATGGCCATCGGCGCCTACACCGTCTACATGTCGGCGCTGTTCACCGAGCACATGGCACCGGGCGCGATGGCCTATTACTTCCCGCTTGCCATCGCGCTGGCCTTCGGCGTCGCCTTCGTGTTCGGCTGGATCATGGAATGGGCATTGATCCGGCACCTGTACAGCCGGCCGCTCGACACGCTGCTGGCCACCTGGGGCGTCAGCCTGGGCCTGCAGCAGTGCTTCCGCACGTTCATCAATCCCAAGGAAGTGAGCCCGACGCTACCCGAGTGGCTGATGGGTTCCTGGGCGCCGGCCGAGGGGCTGGACATCCCGATCAACGGACTGTTCGTGCTGACCCTCACGGGCTTCGTCACCGCCGGCGTGCTGCTGGCCCTGCACCGCAGCCGCTGGGGCCTGCGCGTTCGCGCCACCGTCGCCAACCGCACCATGGCCAATGCCATCGGCATCGACACGAAGAAGACCGACCGCCTGACGTTCGCCATCGGCTGCGGCATCGCCGGCGTGGCGGGCGCCGCCTTCACCACCATCGGCTCGACCGGGCCGACGTCCGGTCAGCTGTACATCGTCGATTCGTTCCTGGTCGTCACCTTCGGCGGCGCTGCCAGCCTGCTCGGCACGGTGGTCTCGGCCTTCGGCATCGCCCAGACGCAGTCGATCTCGGAGTTCTTCATGACCGGCTCGATGGCGAAGGTGCTGACGCTGTCGCTGATCGTCCTCATCCTGATGATGCGGCCGCAAGGGCTCTTCGCCTCCAAGGTCCGCCGCTGATTTCACGCACCGGGAGCAGTTACCCATGAATGCCTTGAAGGCCCTGATCAAGCGATACCAGCTCGGCAGCCTGCTGCTGCTGACCCTCCTTCTGGCGGTGGTGCTGCCGCTCACGCTGGACATCTTCCGTCTCAACCTGGTGGGCAAGTACCTGTGCTACGCCTTCGTGGCCGTCGGCCTGGTGATGGTGTGGGGCTACGGCGGCGTGCTCAGCCTCGGGCAGGGCGTGTTCTTCGGCCTCGGCGGGTACGCCATGGCCATGTTCCTCAAGCTGGAGGCATCGGACCCGCAGAGCACGAAGATCCAGTCCACGCCGGGCATTCCCGACTTCATGGACTGGAACCAGATCACCGAGCTGCCGGCCATCTGGCTGCCCTTCAAGAGCCTGCCGCTGACGCTGCTGGCGGTGGTGGCAGCGCCGATGGCGCTGGCCTGGCTGATCAGCTTCGCGATGTTCAAGCGGCGCGTCGGCGGCGTGTACTTCGCCATCATCACCCAGGCGGTGGCGCTGATCCTCACCGTGCTGATCATCGGCCAGCAGGGCTACACCGGCGGGGTCAACGGCATGACCGACCTGAAGACGATGCTGGGCTGGGACACCCGCACCGACAGCGCCAAGTACATCCTCTACTTCGCCTGCGTCGCGCTGCTGATCGGCTCGATCGTGCTGTGCCGCTGGGTACAGACCAGCAAGCTCGGCACCTTGCTCCTTGCCATGCGCGACAAGGAGGACCGGGTGCGCTTCTCGGGCTACGACGTGTCCAACTTCAAGGTTTTCACGTTCTGCCTGGCCGCCGGGCTTTCCGGTATCGGCGGCGCCATGTTCGCGCTGCAGGTTGGCTTCATGTCGCCCAGCTTCGTGGGCATCGTGCCCTCGATCGAGATGGTGATCTTCGCCGCGGTGGGCGGGCGCATGAGCCTGGTCGGCGCGGTCTACGGCACGCTGCTGGTGAACGCGGGCAAGACGCTGTTCTCGGAGAGTTTTCCGGACCTGTGGCTGTTTCTCATGGCGGCGCTGTTCATCGGCGTGACCATGGCCTTCCCGATGGGGCTGGCCGGCCTGTGGGAAGAAAGGATCAAGCCCTGGTGGCGCCAGCGCGGCGTCACTCGCCGGGCCGAGGCCGAGCGCCTGGCGGCCGCGCACGCCGCCTATCCGGACGTGCTGCCGCCGCGCGCGACCGGCAAGCCGGGCGCCGGCGCGCCGACGACCGCGCACGGCGGCCTGCACGAAGGCATGAGCGGCCAGAGCGCCTGAAACCCAAGGAAAGCCTGCATGAGCAATACCGACTTCGCCCTGGCCGTGGAAGACCTCACGGTGTCCTTCGACGGCTTCAAGGCCATCGACCAGCTGACGCTCTACGTCGACCGCAACGAGCTGCGCGTGATCATCGGGCCGAACGGCGCCGGCAAGACCACGCTGCTCGACCTGATCTGCGGCAAGACCCGGGCCAGTGCCGGCTCCATCAAGTTCAAGAACACCGAACTGACCGGCATGGCCGAGCACAAGCGGGTGCGCCTGGGCATCGGCCGCAAGTTCCAGACGCCGTCCATCTACGAGAACCTGTCGGTGTTCCAGAACCTGGAGGTCTCGTACCCCGCCGGCCGCTCGGTGCTGGGCGCGCTGGCCTTCAAGTGCACCGACGAGGTCAAGGCGCGCGTGCAGGTGGTGGCCGAGGACATCGGCCTGGCCGACAAGCTCGGCACCGAGGCGGGCCTGCTCAGCCACGGCCAGAAGCAGTGGCTGGAGATCGGCATGCTGCTGATGCAGGAGCCCGAGCTGCTGATGCTGGACGAGCCCATTGCCGGCATGAGCGCCAGGGAGCGCGAGCTGACGGCCGAGCTGCTCAAGCGCATCTGCCAGAACCGCGCGGTGATCGTGATCGAGCACGACATGGACTTCGTCAAGCGCATCGCACACAAGGTCACGGTGATGCACCAGGGAAAGATCCTCGCCGAAGGGCCGATGGAGAAGGTGCAGGCCGACCCCAAGGTGATCGACGTCTATCTGGGGCACTGACATGAGCAACATCAACCTGTCGGTCAACGATCTGTTCGTCGCCTACGGCCAGAGCGAGGCACTGCACGGCGTGTCGTTCGACGCCATGGCCAACGAGACGGTGGCCATCATGGGGCGCAACGGAATGGGCAAGACGACGCTGTTCAAGGCGTTGATGGGCATCCTGCCGGCCAGAAGCGGCCGCATCGAGGTGGCCGGCCAGGACGTGACGAAGGACGAGAGCTTTCGCCGCGTGGCCAAGGGCATCGCCTACGTGCCGCAAGGCCGGATGATCTTTCCCACGCTGACGGTGGAGGAGAACATCCAGACGGGCCTGGAGAACAGCGCCACCCGCCGCATCCCCGAGGAAATCTATGCGCTGTTCCCGGTGCTGTTCGACATGCGCAGGCGCCGCGGCGGCAACCTCTCGGGCGGGCAGCAGCAGCAGCTGGCCATCGCCCGCGCGCTGGTCACCGAGCCCAAGGTGCTGTTGCTGGACGAGCCGACCGAGGGCATCCAGCCTTCCATCATCAAGGACATCGCCAAGGCGTTGAACGAGATCCGCAAGATGAAGGGCATCACCATCGTCGTCTCGGAGCAGGTGCTGTCGTTCGCCATGGACGTGGCCGACCGCCTGTTCGTCATCGAGGGCGGCCGGCTCGTCCACGAGACCGCCCGCGACAAGACCGACGAAGCCCACATCAAGGCATACCTGTCCGTCTGAAGTTCCCCGAATCCCAACCCAGGAGAAAGTGAAAATGCCCGATACCCTGATCAAGGTCGACCTGAGCAAGCCCGCACCCAGCAACGAGATGGTGCACAACCGCTGGCATCCGGACATTCCGATGGCCTGCTGGGTCAACCCCGGCGACGATTTCGTGCTCGAGACCTACGACTGGACCGGCGGCTTCATCAAGAACAACGACAGCGCCGACGACGTGCGCGACATCGACCTGACGACCGTGCACTACCTCTCGGGCCCGGTCGGCGTCAAGGGCGCCGAGCCGGGCGACCTGCTGGTGGTGGACCTGCTGGACATCGGCGCCAAGGACGACAGCCTGTGGGGCTTCAACGGTTTCTTCAGCAAGAAGAACGGGGGCGGCTTCCTGACCGAGCACTTCCCGCAGGCACAGAAGTCGATCTGGGACTTCCACGGCATGTTCACCACGTCGCGCCACGTGCCGGGCGTGAAATACGCCGGCCTGATCCACCCCGGCCTGATCGGCTGCCTGCCCGACCCGAAGATGCTGGAGATGTGGAACACGCGCGAGCAGGCGCTGATCGACTCCGACCCCGCCACCAGCGGCCTGGCCAATCCGCCCTTCGCCGGCACGGCCCACATGGGCAAGCTCACCGGCGACGCCAAGGACAGGGCCGCGGCCGCCGGTGCGCGCACGGTGCCGCCGCGCGAGCACGGCGGCAACTGCGACATCAAGGACCTGTCGCGCGGCTCGAAGGTGTTTTTCCCCGTCTACGTGGACGGCGCCGGCCTGTCGGTCGGGGACCTGCACTTCAGCCAGGGCGACGGCGAGATTACGTTCTGCGGCGCCATCGAGATGGCCGGCTGGGTGCACATGAAGGTCAGCCTGATCAAGGGCGGGATGGCCAAGTACGGCATCAAGAACCCGATCTTCAAGCCCAGCCCGATCGTGCCGACCTACAACGACTACGTGATCTTCGAGGGCATCAGCGTCGACGAGAGCGGCAAGCAGTACTACCTGGACGTGAACGTGGCCTACCGCCAGGCCTGCCTGAACGCCATCGAATACCTGAAGAAGTTCGGCTACTCGGGCGCGCAGGCCTATTCGATCCTGGGCACCGCGCCGGTGCAAGGGCACATCAGCGGCGTGGTGGACGTGCCGAACGCGTGCGCCACGCTGTGGCTGCCCACGCAGATCTTCGACTTCGACATCAACCCCAGCGCCGCCGGGCCGACGAAGTTCCTCGACGGAAGCATCGACATGCCGCTGTCGCCCGACCTGCTCTGAGACGAGGACGACGCGCATGCCGACCTACGACTACGAATGCCGCGACTGCGGCGGCTTCGACGCGCTGCGCCCGCTGGCCGAGCGCAACGAGCCCGCGGCCTGCCCGGATTGCGGCGCCGCGGCGCCCCGCGTTTTCGCCAGCGCGCCGCGCCTGGGCCTGCTCGAAGAGGGCACCCGGCGCGCCATGGACGTGAACGAGCGCGCCCGGCATGAGCCGAAGTCGTCGCGGGACTACCAGCGCCTGCGGCACCCGGCGGGTTGCGGCTGTTGCAGCACGTCGGCCCGTTCGCGCAAGGCGACCGTGACGGCGCCCAACGGTGCCAAGTCGTTTCCGGGCAAGCGGCCCTGGATGATCAGCCACTGACAGCGCCGGCGCGCCGTACCGGCACGGTGACGATCACCGTGCTGTGCTGGCCGAGTTCGCGCAGGCTGCCGTGGGCTTCGATGCGCAGGCCCAACTGGCCTTCGCCGCCGTCCAGGTCGGCCAGCAGGTCGGCGACCGGGATGGCGCAGTCCCACGAGCCGGCATCGCGCGGGCCGCATGCCACCTGCGTGCGCATGCGGGCAGCGGCGACGGGCGACGCACGCACGAAGGGGAAAACGTTAACCTGCTCGAGGCGGTCGGTGGCGACGAATGTCAGCACCAGGCGCCCGGCCTGGGCGTCGAGCCGCGTGGGCGTGACGCCGAAGACGACGAACGGCGCATCGTTCGACAGGTAGCGCGTGCGCGAAGGGTAGCCGTCGAGCGTCGAACTCGCACCCGCCGGCGCCGCCGGCAGCAATGCCGTGAGGCCGAGCGCGCTTGCCACGATCATGTCCGGAATTCGCATGATGGGTGTCTCCTGGGATGTAATGCCAAATAGTTCACACTTTTGGGTCCCCTAGTCTGTCCGAATGTAAAAGTACATACCAAAGTATTAGGTCGTGATTAAAGATCGCGGCCATGGAAAGCGATCACGACACCAACCTGGGCTGGTGGACAGACAAGCCCGAACGCCCGACCCGCAGCAGTTCATTTGCGCCGATCCACAGCCGCCCCGCGCCCAAGGCCGAACCGGTATGGCTGAAGGCGGCAGTCGTCGTCACCATCATGGTGGTGTTCGGCTACTCGGTGCTTCGCCTTTTCGGCCTCGTTGCCTGAGCAGGTGCGCGCGATGAAGGAGCAGGGACTGCCGGCCGCCGCGGGCGCGGGCACAAGCAAGCTGCGGCTCAATGCCGAGCAGTGGAGCGTGCTGCAGCGACTGGCCCGCGACGGAGCCTGCGCCGCCGGCGACAGGCCGATTGCCGCCTCGTGGCGGCTCACTTCCCATGGCCTGGTGGCAACCGACCGCAAAGGCTGCGCCTATGTGACGCTGTCGGGCTGGCACCGCTTGCGCCAGGGGCGCTGAGCCATTCCGGCACTGCCGCAGGCGAGCCTGGGCTCCGCTCAGTCGCGGTCGGGTGCGCCCAGAGGGAAAAGGTGCCGGTACGGCCGCGCCTCGTCCACCGCACGTGCGAACGCCGGGCGGGCCAGCAGGCGTGCGCGGTAGGCGCGCAGGTTCGCAAAGGCCGGATCGATCGGGTGGCACCAGTCGGCGTAGAACAGGAACGGCCCGGCGGCGCAGTCGGCCAGGCTGAACATGCCGCCGGCGGCCCATTCGCGGTCCGACATCACGCCGTCGAGCCATGCGTAGGCGGTGTCCAGCATGGCGCGCGCGTCGGCCACGCCCTTGGGGTCGCGTTCGCCGGGGGCGCGCAGGACGTCGAAGACCAGCTTCTGCTGCGGCGTGGAGACGTAGTTGTCGAAGACGCGGTCCATCATCCGCACCTCCACCGCGGCCTGCGCGTCCTGCGGAATCAGCCGCACGGCGCC
This sequence comes from Variovorax sp., assembly GCF_035634955.1. Lineage (GTDB taxonomy): Bacteria > Pseudomonadota > Gammaproteobacteria > Burkholderiales > Burkholderiaceae_C > Variovorax. The sequence goes on from NZ_DASQBZ010000020.1 coordinate 143,334, forward strand.
GGGGCGGGTCGCTTCGAGGTATTCGATGATGGTCGTCGCCTCCATCAGCGTGCGGGTGCCGTCGACCAGCAGCGGGAACCGTCGCATGGGCCAGCGCCGTGCGAACTCGGCGAAGGTGTCCGGCGCGTCGGGCGCCAGCACGCGAGGGGTGAAGGCCACGTCTTTCTCGTAGAAGGCCGTCAATGCCTTCTGGCTGTACGAGGAGAACGGATGAAAGAAGAGTTGCAGGGCCATGCGGTTTCCTTTTCTTCAACTGCTTGTTGTTTGCAAGCAGCGCGTTTCTACCGCTTCCGGTTGCATATTGCAAGCGGTCTCGCGAGAATGGCTTCATGGAAACCGCGCAACGGTCGGGCTGCCCGATCAACCTGACGCTCGAGGTGCTGGGCGATCGCTGGAGCCTGATCGTCATCCGCGACCTGATGTTCGGCAATCGCCGCCACTATCGCGAACTGCAGACGCTTTCCGAGGAAGGCATTGCCACCAACATCCTGGCCGACCGGCTGCGCCGCCTGGTCGAATGCGGCCTGGTCACCCGCGCCGATGATCCCGAACACAGGCAGAAGGCGATCTACAGCCTGACCGAGCCCGCCATCGAGCTCGTTCCGTTGCTGGTCCAGATGGGCGCCTGGGGCCGGCGCCACCTGCCAGCTTCCGAAGAACTGTCCATCCGAGCCGAGCTGCTTGAAAAAGGCGGGCAGCCGCTGTGGGACGAGTTGATGGACGAGTTGCGCTTTCTGCATCTTGGCGCGCCGCGGCCGGCCGACTCCGTACTGGGCAAGCTGCAGGCCGCCTACGAGGCGGTCGTGGCCCGGCGCAGGCGGCGTGCAAGGCGCACCGGCTGAGGCACCGCGACCCGCCGCCGGCGCGTATCGATATGCGCATTCCTTCCAACGCGGATGCGCGCGCGTTCCTAGCATCAGGCTCCTTTCGTGAATCAACTTTCGCAGGAGCTTCAACTTGTCAGCCAGCCCAATCCATCCCGACAGCATCGACAGCCGTTTCGGTGATCTACGCATCCGGCGCGTGGCCGGCCACATCGGCGGCGAGGTGCTCGACCTGCAACTCGGCGCCGACCTTTCGGACGAACGCTTCGGCCATCTGAAGGCGGCGCTGCTGGCGCACAAGGTGCTGTTCGTGCGCGGCCAGTCGCACCTGGACGACGCGTCGCACCAGGCGTTCGGCGAGCGCTTCGGGCGCATCGTGGCGCACCCCACGGTCCCGGCGCCGGGTGGCACGCGGCTGCTCGAGCTCGACGCATCAAAAGGCGGCGGGCGGGCCGATTCGTGGCATACCGACGTGACCTTCGTCGACGCCTTTCCCCGGATATCCATCCTGCGCGGCGTGACGATCCCGGCCTTCGGCGGCGACACCGTGTGGGCCAACACCGCGCGCGCCTACGAACTGCTGCCCGAGCCGCTCAAGCGCCTGGCCGAATCGCTGTGGGCAGTGCACGGCAACGACTACGACTACGCGGCCGACCGGACGAACCTGTCGGCCGAGCGCGTGCGCCATCACCGCGAGGTGTTCGTGTCGGCGCTGTACGAGGCCGAGCACCCGCTGGTGCACGTACACCCGGAGACGGGCGAGCGCGCGCTGATCCTGGGCCACTTCCTCAAGAAGATCGAGGGCCTGGCCAGCGGCGAGTCGCAGCGTCTGTTCGAGCTGTTGCAGGCGCGCACGGTGCGGCTGGACAACACGGTGCGCTGGCAGTGGCGGCAGGACGACGTGGCGATCTGGGACAACCGCGCCACGCAGCACTACGCGGTCAACGACTACGGCGACCAGGCGCGCGTGGTGCGCCGCGTCACCGTGCACGGCGAGACCGCGGTGTCGGTCGATGGACGGCGCAGCCGCACGCGGCGCCGCCCGGAGGCGAGCAACGACGCGACGGTCGATGCCGTGATCGCCGCCAGCGCCTGAGCGGGAGAACGCAAGCCATGAACCACACCGATCAGGGTATCGGCAGGCGCCGCCTGCTGGCCGCCGGCGCCGCATTGGGCGCGGGCGCGCTGCTGCCGGGTCGCGCTCCGGCGCAGGGCGGGGCGAAGAAGTACCAGGGGGTGACGCTCAACGTGTCGACCTTCAGCGCCGCCTATCCGAAGCTGCTGCAGCAATGGCTGCCGGAATTCGAGCAGCTCAGCGGCGCCCGCGTCAACTTCGATGCGCCGTCATTTCCGATCTACAACCAGCGCGCGGACCTGGAGCTGTCGACGCACGGTGCGGCGTACGACGTGGTCAACGTCACCTTCATCTACTCCAGTCGCTGGATCGGCTCGGGCTGGCTGACGCCGCTGGACGACTACATCCGCAACCCGAACCTGACGCCGTCCGACTTCGACCTGCAGGACTTCCTGCCCGGCGCCCTCGCGCCCGAGTCCGGGGCGGACGGCAAGCTCTACGGCATTCCGTGGACGGCCGAGGCGCTGCTGTCGGTGTCGTCGCGCTTCGACCTGGTGCAGCAGGCCGGCCTGGCGTACCCGGAGACCACCGACGACCTGGTGAAGGTGTTGCGCGCGGTCAACAGGAAGGAGCGGGTGGCCGGCTTCGTCTCGGACAGCCACTACGGCTGGACCTTCGTGCCCTATCTGCATGCCTTCGGCGGCGACGTGTTCCGCAAGGCGCCGGACGACCTCTTTCCCACGCTGGACACGCCCGAGGCCGTGGCCGCGGCCGACTACTACGCCAACCTGCTGCGCGAGTTCGGCCCGGACGGTGCCATCACCTACCAGCCGGACCAGGTCACGCAGGCGCTCAAGCAGGGGCGGGTGAACTTCTCCGACGCCGGGCAACTGCACCTGGCGCAACTGGGCGATCCGGCGTCCAGCAGGACGATCGGGACGCTGAAGTTCGGCCAGGTCCCCAAGGGACCGGCGGGCCGCTTTCCGGGAACCTCGGTCCACGGCCTGGGCATCCCGGCCGGCTCGAAGAACAAGGAGGCGGCCTGGGCCTTCATCCAGTGGGCGTTGTCGAAGAAGACGACGGCGCGCGCCGTGGCGGCCGGCTACGGATCGCCGGCGCGGCGCAGCGACATCGACTCGCAGGCCTACCGCACGCGTCAGGTCATCAACGGCAGCGACCTCGCCCGGCTGGCGCTCGACTCGATCGAGCAGGCCTCGAAGTCGGGCCACATGAAATACCGCACCGTGGCCGTCTATCCGCAGGTGGACCAGCAACTGAACAAGGCCATCGCGCTCATCGCCAGCGGGCAGGCGGGCGCGAAGCAGGCGATGCAGCAGGCCCAGGCGCAGTCGATTGCCGAGCTCAAGCGCTCGGGGCTGAGCCTGTAAGCCATGGCAACGCTCTCCTGGACTGCTGCCGGCGCCGGCTGGCAGGCGCAGCGCAGCCGCGCGTTCGCCTTCGGCCTGGCGCCGTCGCTGGCGGTGCTGCTGGTCATCACGCTGGTGCCGGCGGCGGCGCTGCTGGTGGGCAGCCTCACGCCGCTGTCGCTGACCGATCCGGCCGCGACGTTCCGCTTCGACGATCCGCTGGTGAACTATCGGCACCTGCTCGAAGACGGGCGCTTCCTGGACTCCATCGGCACGCAGCTCAAGCTGTCGGTGGCCAGCGTGGCGCTGCAACTGGGCGTCGGCCTGGGCCTTGCACTGCTGCTGGATGGGCGTTCGCGCATCCTGCAGGCGAGCCGCACGGCCTTCCTGATCCCGATGGTGCTGCCGCCGATCGTCGTGGCGCTGATCTGGAAGATCCTCTACACACCCGACATCAGCCCGATGCACCGGGCCCTGGAGGCGATCGGGCTGCCGGTGCATTCGCTCATCGCCAACGCCGACACCGCGCTGTGGGCGATCGCCGTGGCCGACACCTGGCAGTGGTTCCCCTTCACCATGCTGATGGTGCTGGCCGCGCTGCAGACGCTGCCGGCCGATCCGGTGGAGGCGGCGAGCCTGGACGGTGCCAGCCGCTGGCAGCTGTTTCGCTATATCGTCCTTCCCCACATCCGGCCGGTGCTGGTGGTGTGCGGCCTGTTCCGGCTGATCGACAGCTTCAAGGCCTTCCCCCTCATCTACGTCCTCACCGACGGCGGGCCGGGCACCGTGACCGAGGTCACCAACTACTACGGCTTCATCCAGGCCTTCAACTTCTCGTACTGGGGCTACGGCAGCGCGATCGCCGTTGTGATCCTGGCCGGGGTCTTCCTGTTGAGCTGGGGCGTGGGCAAGCTGGGATGGAACAGTCATGAGCACCCTGGGCATTGAAGTTTCGCTGCAGGCGCCGGCATCGGCCGCACCGCCCCCCGAGATCCGCCTTGCGCCACCGCGCGCGGCGCGCCCGGCGCGAGCCGGCTGGCTGCGGCGCAACGTGCGCGGCATGGCGGCGCTCGTGGTGCTGGTGGCGGTGCTGGCGCCCTTCCTGTGGCTGGTGCAACTGGCCTTCCGGCCGGCAGACCGGATCTTCGACGAGGCGCTCGGGTTCACGCCGACGCTGGCCGGCTTCACCAGCCTGCTGCAGGGCAACTTCGTGCGCTCGTTCGCCAACAGCCTGGTGGTGAGCACGCTGTCGACCGTGCTGTCGCTGGCGATCGGCGTGCCGGCGGCGTATGCGCTTACGCGCTGGAACTTCCCCGGTCGCCGGCACGTGGCACTGTGGATCCTGGTCACGCGCATGGCGCCGCCGATCGCCTTCACCATTCCGTTCTTCCTGGCCTATCGCTGGCTGGGCCTGCAGGACACGGTGGTCGGGCTGGCGCTGGTGTACCTCACCTTCAACCTGGCGATCGTCATCTGGCTGATGCAGACGTTCTTCGAGTCGGTGCCGGCCTCGCTGGAAGAGGCCGCCTGGATCGACGGCTGCGGCATCTGGCAGGCCTTCTGGCGCATCACGCTGCCGCTGGCGGCGCCCGGGCTCGCAGCCACGGCGGTGCTGTGCTTCGTGTTCTCGTGGAACGACTTCTTCTACGCGCTGATCCTGACCCGGACACAGGCGGTCACCGCGCCGGTGGCGATCGTCAACTTCCTCCAGTACGAGGGCTGGGAGTGGGCCAAGATCGCCGCCGCCGGCACCCTGGTGGCGCTGCCCGTGGTGATCTTCACGGTGCTGGTGCGCCGCTACCTGGTGCACGGCCTGACGGCCGGCAGTGTGAAGGACTGAAAGAAGACTGGCCCCGGAGGGGCTTCATTGCACAACGGACAAGACATGGCTTCACTTCATCTCAAACAGGTCTTCAAGCACTACGACCAGACGCCGGTGATCCACGGCGTGGACATCGACATCGACGACGGCGAGTTCGTCGCGCTGGTGGGCCCGTCGGGCTGCGGCAAGTCCACGCTGCTGCGCGCGGTCGCCGGGCTCGAATCCATCAGCGCTGGCGAGATCCGCCTGGGCGGACGCGTCATCAACGACGTGGCGCCGCGCGACCGCGGCATCGCCATGGTGTTCCAGAACTACGCGCTGTATCCGCACATGTCCGTGCGCGACAACCTGGGCTTCGCGATGAAGCTGCAGGGCGTGGCCAAGGGCGAGATTGCCCGGCGCGTGCTGGAGGTGGCGCACGTGCTGGGGCTTGGCGCGCTGCTCGACCGCAAGCCGCGCCAGCTCTCCGGCGGCCAGCGCCAGCGCGTCGCCATGGGCCGGGCCATCGTGCGCCGGCCCGACGCCTTCCTGTTCGACGAGCCGCTGTCCAACCTCGACGCCAAGCTGCGCGTGCGGATGCGAACCGAGATCCGCGCGCTGCACCAGCGGCTGGGCACGACCACGGTCTACGTCACGCACGACCAAGTCGAGGCCATGACCATGGCCGACCGCATCGTCGTGCTCCAGGGAGGGCGGGTGGAGCAGGCTGGCACGCCACTGGAACTCTACGACCGGCCGTGCAACGCCTTCGTCGCCGGCTTCATCGGCTCGCCGGCGATGAACCTGCTGCCCGGACGGGTCGTGTTCGGCGACGGTGGTGCGCGGGTGGTGACCGATGACGGGCTGCACCTGCCGCTGCCGCCAGGCAGCGCGCCGGCGGCGCGCGAGGGCACGGAGGTGCTCTACGGCGCGCGGCCCGAGCATTTCGAGATCGGCCCGCCCGATGCCGGCGGCGGCGGCCTGCCGGCCGAGGTGATCGTGGTGGAACCCACCGGCGCCGAAACCCAGGTGGCACTGCGCGTGGGCCGCCACGAAGTGCTGGCGGCCTTGCGCGAGCGGGTGCGCGCCCGGCCCGGCGAAGCGCTGGCACTGCGCCCGCAGGCGGCGCATGCGCATCTGTTCGACGCGGGCAGCGGGCTGCGGCTGAACTGACCTGTGCCGGTGCCGGTGCCGGTGCCGGTGCGCGGCAGGACCGGCGCCGGGCGACGGCGCCGGATTGCGCGCGCTTGCCCCATCTCCCGGGCGGGGTTGTAATCTGCACTTTCCAGGGAGATCCGAAAGTGGACGACAGCCCCGAAGCCATTGGCCGTGACATTGCAGCAATAGGCCGTATCAGTGCCGTGCCGGCGCTGTTGCGGATCGTCTGCGACAACACCGGAATGCGGTTCGCCGCCGTGGCGCGAGTCACGGACGGAACCTGGACCGCCTGCGCGGTCGAGGACGGTATCGACTTCGGGCTTCTGCCGGGCGGGCAACTCGACGTCCACACCACGCTGTGCAAGGAGGCCCGGGCCGCACGCCAGCCGGTCGTCTTCGACCATGCAAGCGAAGACCCGACCTATCGCGACCATCACACGCCGAGGATCTACGGCATCGAGAGCTACATCTCGGTGCCGATCATCCGGCCGGACGGGGAATACTTCGGAAACCTGTGCGCAATCGATCCGCGGCCCAACATGGTCTCCGGCGTCAAGACGGTGGCCATGTTCCAGAGCTTCGCGGAACTCATCGGGCGCCAGCTCGCGCTCGAACAGCGCCGTGAGGCCACCGAGGTGGCATTGCTCGACGCGCGGCAGACCGCCGAGCTGCGAGAGCAGTTCATCGCGGTGCTCGGTCACGACCTGCGCAACCCGTTGGCGTCGGTAGGCGCCATCGGCGAAATCCTGGTCAGGCGCCCGGAACCGGATGTCGCGAAGTACGGAGACCGCCTTCGCGCCAACACGCGCCGCATGTCGAAGCTCATCGACGATGTGCTGGACCTCGCCCGCGGACGGATGGGATCGGGCATCGGCGTTTGCATCGAGGCGGTCGCGCAACTCGAGGCGGCGTTGCGCGACGTCGTGGCCGAGCTGCGCGACTCGCATCCGCAATGGCATATCCGGGAAACCTATCGCATGCGCGGGCACGTGGAGTGCGACCTGGGCCGGGTGCAGCAGTTGCTCTCCAACCTCGTGGGCAATGCGTTTGCCTACGGCGACCCTGCCCGGCCGGTGGTGGTCGAAGCGACGCTCGACGCCGAATGGCTCGAGATCGGCGTTCGCAACTGGGGCGAGCCCATTCCTCCGGCCAACCTCGAGAAGATATTCGAGCCGTACTGGCGACCGGCGCAGAGCAAGCCGGGCGGCGGACTCGGCCTCGGCCTGCACATCTGCTCGCAGATCGTCAAGGCACACGGCGGCACCCTGCACGTGAGTTCGTCCAGGGAAAGCGGCACCTGCTTCACGGCTCGGCTGCCGGCGCGCCGCGGATCGACGGCGATTGCGTAGCGGCGCCGCGCTGGCACAAAAGCCTGCCGGGTTCGACGCACTACGCCCAAAGCCCTAGTCGAGCGCCGCCGGCGCAGAGGCGGGAGCAGGCTCGACGGGCGCCACCGTCTCGGCCTCGGCCCGCAGCATCGCGGCCACGCGGCGCCTGGCTGCGACCATGCCACCGTCGGAGGCGATCATGACCAACGGCTCGGGCTGCCGGTTGAGCGACGCCTGCTGCGCCTCGACGATGTCCTTGTCCTCCGAGAACGTGATCCTCAGGCTGTCGAGACGCTGCTCTCCGATGGACCTGCCGGCCACGTGGCTGCGCGCCCCCGACCAGAAGTAGTGGGTCGTCGTCTCCGTTTCGGGGGTCTGCGCGTTGAAACCCCAGAACAGCAGCGCATCGTCGCGCAAGCCTTCGCGCGCGCCGGTGCCGGTGTCCATGGCGCCGGTGTGAATCCTCACGACGGCCGGCGCGAAGAACTCGATCTCCATCCATCGATCGATCCGCGGCGTGCGGAATTCGTGCACCGCGATATACGAAGGCGGCGGCACCGAATCCGGCATCCATCGCTCGACGCGCACGCCGTGCTCCGTGGCCCGGGTCCTGCTCACGGCCTCCGAATGGGCTTGTGGGGTGCCGCCGATCGTGCGGTTGTGAACGTAGCCGACGTGTGTCAGATCCATTAGGTTGTCGGTGATCAACTGGTAGTTCGCCTGGACCAGGTACCTGTCCTTGAGGAACGTCCACTCCGGGCTCTGCGCGAACGGGTGGGAAACGATGAGGGTGTCGTCGGCGCTGGCCGGGTCGCCCATCCATACCCACACCATGTTGTCGCGCTCGCGTACGGGGTAGGACCGCACGCGCGCCGCCGGAGGTATCCGCTCCTGGCCCGGCACACGCACGCAGGCGCCCGTGCGGTCGAACGTCAGCCCGTGGTAGCCGCACGTGACGCAGTCGTCCTGCACGCGCCCATGGGACAACGGCAGCCCGCGGTGGCAGCAGCGGTCCGCAAGTGCGGCCGGGCTGCCGTCCGCGAGCCGATAGAACAGGACAGGGTCGCCCAGCAGTGTGCGCGACAGCATTGCGCCGGCGGCGATCTCGTCCGACCAGGCGCCCACATACCATGCGTTTCTTACGAACATGCGCTCGATCCTTTCATTCGATTGAAGGGGCGATGCCCGCTCGCCGCTGCCAGCGGGCGGGACACCTTTCCCGATCAGAACCTGTGCATCAGGCCAACGACGATGCCGCGCTGGTCCTGGCCCGCGATGGCCGTGGCCGGAGCGACAACACCCTGTGTGCTTGCGGCGTCGTTGTCGGAGAAGCCCACGTTCGCATACAGCGTGCTGCGCTTGGACAGGGCATAGAGCACCGACAGGGCATACAGGTTGCTGTCGGCGTCCTGCGCGCGCGCATCGTGGTGATAGATGGCACCGCCGACGGACAACGCCGGCGTCGCCTTGAACCCGACGCCGGCCCAGTAGGTGCGCCGCTCCAGCGCCGGGGTGATCGAGCGGTCCAGGTCGATCAGTCCGAGGTAGCCCTTCCAGCGGCTCCATTCGTAGGTGCCGGCGGCCACCCAGCGCCGTTCGTCCTGGTCGGCGCTGACGGCCGTCACGCCCTGGCGCTGGTCGTAGGCCAGCATGGCCGAGAGCCCGTTGGTGGCATAGACGATCGACGCGCCCATCTCGCGGCCGATCTTGCTGTCGCCGGGGACTTCGGAGCCGTTCGGAATCTGCGAGTCGTAGCCGAAGCTGTATTGCGCCGACACGCTCACGGGCCCGAACGACTTCAGGTAGCGCACGGCGTTGTCCACGCGTCCGCCGACGACCGGATCCGCACTGAAGAGCGAATAGCGGTTGTAGACCATCGGATCGAAGGGGATGGCGACGTCGAAGATCGCATTGCGGTGGCGGCCCAGGGACACCGCGCCGAGGTCGCTTTCCAGCCCGACGTAGGCCAGGCGGCCGAACATCCGGCCGCCTTGCTGCAACTCGCCCGAGTCGATGCTGATGCCCGACTCGAGCGCAAGGAAGGCCTTTGCGCCGCCGCCAAGATCTTCGGTGCCGCGGAAGCCTAGTCGTGAGCCCGCCTGGCCACCGGAGATCACGCGCGAAACATTCCCTCCCGGCGCCGGGGGCAGCTTGTCGACGTACTCGATGCCGACGTCGGCAATGCCGTAGATGGTGACGGAACTCTGTGCCGCTGCGACGTGGCAGGCGCACAGGGCCACGCTGGCCAGCGCGATTTGGCCGGTTATCTTCATTTGATGTCTCCGTGGAGGGTTTCTAGTGGTTTGCGGCGGCGTGCCCAGGCGGGTTGCCGTCGTCTTTCGCCCATGGGCGTCCTGTCACCTGCGCCATCAAGGCGTCAGGTGACGGGAGGTGGTCGCCGCGCCAGGCGATGTGCTGGTCGGGGCGGATCAGTGCATACCGGCAGCCATACAGCGCATGGACTTGCGCGTCGTCGATGCGAAGCAGCGTCAGCGGCACGCCGGTCCGACCGGCGCGGTCGATCCAGGCTTTCTCGGTGTCGTCATCGGGCTCGCCGAGCGCGAGCAGCGTGAAATCGCGCCCCAGGCGATCGAAGAGCGAAGCTCCCGGTTCGTCACGCGCGGCCAGCCAGGCATGTGGTGCCCTGCAGCCGGGAAAGGAAGATGGCACATAGGCGGACGGATCCTCGGGCGGCGGCGTGCCGTCGTCGTATGCGATCACGGGCGAGGCCTGGTAGCGGCATCCGAGCACGATCCCGAGCGAATGGAACTCCCGCGTCTTGTGCTCGGCCACCAGCCGTGCGGTTCGAGCGCGCGCTGCATCGCCTTGCGCGCCGGACTCTTCGAGTCGCGGATCGGCCAGGTCCGCGGTTCTCACCGAATGGTTGAGCACTGCCTCGTCCATGACGCGGCGATGCACGGGGCGGCGCTCTGCTTCGTAGCTTTCGAGCAAGGTGGGCGAGCCCCAGCCCTTGATCTCGGCTGCCAGCTTCCAGCCCAGGTCCACGGCGTCGCCGATTCCCAGGTTCATGCCGTAGCCGCCGTAGGGGGGATGCAGGTGGCATGCGTCGCCCGCCAGGAAGACGCGGCCGCGCCGGTAGGTGTCCGCCAGCAGATGGTGCGCCTGCCAGTCCCCCACCGAGAGGATTTCCGGGTCGAGGTCATCGAAGCCGGATGCCAGGCGAATGGCGTCTTCGGGCGACAGGCGTTCGGCGGCCTGAACCCCCAGGCCGAGGTACCACACGTCGTCCCGATCCATGGGGCCGAGGACAGCGGGAATCTGCGCGTTGACGAGCCAGTACATGACCGCCGGGCGCAGCTGTGCTCGCGCGAGCAGCCCCGGCTGCCGGAAGATGATCATGCGGTTGAACGACAGGCCGCCGGTGCCATGCATTGCGATGCCGACCAAGCCCCGCACCGTGCTGCGAGCACCATCGGCGCCGATCACGTAGCGTGCGCGAATGGTCTCGCGCCTGCCACCGGCCTCCAGGGTTGCTTCTACAGCATCCGGGTGTTCGTTCAGTCCGGTCAGCCGCGTGGAGAAGCGCACGCACACATCCTCGAGGCCGGCGACATGCTGGGCGAGGACGCACTCGAGAACGTACTGGGGAACCCACTGTGCGTGCGCAGCGTACAGCGGGTTCTGACCCGGCGCACAGTAGAAGGCGTTTGGCACGCGCGCAATCTCGATGCCGTTCAGCCGCGTGGCAAAGCAGATGTCGGACGGGTAGTCCACGCCCAGTGGTGCCTGTTCCCGCAACCGTTCGAGAATGCCCCAGCGGCGCAGATGCTCGCAGGTGCGCACGTTGGTCGTCTTGGCACGCGGCGCGTTGCCGCCGCGAGGTTCTGCCTCGACCACCATGACGCGAACGCCGCGGTGGGCCAGTTCGATCGCGGCCGCCAGGCCCACCGGTCCGGCGCCGACGATCAGCACCTCGGTATCGAGCGAATCGCGCGCGCTCATCGGGCCTGGCCCCCCGCGTCCCGAGCCTGGGGCAGGGGTGGCGCCCACTGGGCCAGGATGTCGGGCGAGTTCAGATGGCGGCCGGCCGCGGCGCCTTCGTTGAACACGTCGCCGTCGGCATAGTGCTCCACGATGTTGCCCTCGGGGTCGTACCAGTAGTCGAATATCTGGCTTCCCAGGACATGGCGGCCGATTCCCCATCGGTGCGTCCAGCCGCGGCGCTGCAGCACCTGGTGCGCGCTGCCCAGCGCGTCGAACGATGCCATCTCGAACGATGCATGGTGCGCCGTGCCGGGACTGGAGAGCGATTGCACGAAACCGATGCTGTGATGGTCCACGTATTCGTCACCGCGCGACAGCCGGTAGAAAGCGCCGACCAGTTCGCCGGCGGCCTCGGCATGCAGGCTGTCGGACAGCCGCAGGCCGAGGTGTCTTGCATACCACTGCCCGCTGGCATGCACATCGCGCACGTTGAGCAGCACGTGGCCGAGGCGGAAGACCTCGGACCGTTCGCTGCCTACGCGCACTGGGACGCCCAGGCGTTGCCGTTGCCAAGGCAGGTTCGGCGCCGGCGCGGGTGTCGCCGCGTAACCGGCCCGGCTCGGCCGAGTCCAGTGCACCAGCCGCACCTCGACACCGTCAGGATCGATCAGCCGCACGCAGGCCCCTTCGGCTGGTCCGGCGACCGGTTCGATCGACGAAGCGCCTTCCAGGCAGGCGGCTTCGGCAAGGTCCTGCCGCGATTCGACCTCGAAGGCGATCCAGGCCAGTCCCGTCCGGTGCGACGGCACGCAGACATGCACGAAGGGCGCGGCGTCCGTGCCGCCCATGTAGAGGCGCCCATCGTCCAGCGCGACTGGGCGCATGCCGAAATCGGCCAGGAACTCCGACATCCGCGCCACATGCGTCGCGAAGTAGGCCACGTGGGAGATCGACTTCACGCGCATGCCATCTCCCTCACGCTTCGGCTGCAACCGGGTTGCGCAGGACGCCGATGCGCTCGATCTCCACTTCGACGACGTCGCCGGCCTTCATCCACAGCGGCGGGGTGCGCTTGGCGCCTACGCCGCCCGGCGTCCCGGTAGCGATCACGTCACCGGGCTCCAGCGGCATGAACGTCGACACGTACGCGATGATCCGGGGAATGTCGAAGATCAGGAGGTCGGTGCTGCTGCGCTGCACCTCTTCGCCGTTGAGGCGGGTCACCAGTGACAGTGCCCGGGCGGGGTCGATCTCGTCGGCCGTCACCATGCAAGGGCCGAAGGCACCCGTGGCAGGAAAGTTCTTTCCGGGCGCCCATTGCGACGTGTGCGTCTGCCAGTCGCGAACCGAGCCGTCGTTGTAGCAGCTGTAGCCGGCGATGTGGTCCCACGCCGCGGCCTGCGCGATGCGTCGTCCAGGCTTGCCGATCACCACCGCCAGTTCGCCTTCGTAGTCGAAGCGCGCCGACTCCCGCGGCACCAGCATGGGTTTGCCATGAGCCAGCTGGGAGGAGGCCACGCGCAGGAAGATGACTGGCTGCGCGCCTTGTTCCTTTCCGGTCTCCTCGAGGTGGGTGCGGTAGTTGAGCCCCACGCAGATGATCTTCGAAGGGTTGGGGATGACCGGCAGCAGTTCCACCGCTGACAGCGGGTGCCGCGTGCCTGCCGTGGCGGGCGCCGGTGGCATGCCGGCGGCAATGTAGGCCCGGAGATCGTCGAAGCGGCCTTCGAACGCCGCATGAAGGTCGACGACGTGATCGCCCTGGACGGCGCCGAAGGCCGCCCGGCCATCGACCAGGAATGAAGCAAGTTGCATGGCGAATTCCCGCGACGCGGGATGTGGAAGTGATGCCGGCAGCTTAGGAGTCCGGTTTGCGCCATGCCAGATGGCGTATGGTCAATGCTGATTGCCAACGGTTATCGCTTTGGTGCACGCTCGCGGCCATGAAGCTGCACCAACTTCGCGATTTCGTCACCACCGCCCGCAGCGGGAGCCTGCGCGCCGCCGCGCGCCAGTTGGGGCTGACGCAGCCGTCGCTGACCAAGAGCATCCAGCAACTGGAAAAGGAACTGGGCTGCGCACTGTTCGAAAGAAGCGCCCGGGGTGCCGTGCTCAGTTCCGCCGGGCGGACCTTCCTTCCGCGCGCCGAGGCCGCCATCAATGAACTCCAGCGCGGTGCCAGCGAACTCAAGCAGGGCGGAGGCAGCGTCAACGTCGCACTGTCCGCGGCCATCACCCTCATCGGACTGCCCGACTCCGTCAGCGCATTCCAGAAGAAGTTTCCCGACGTCGCGCTGCGCGTGATCTCGGGAAGCTATTCGGTGATGTTCCCCGAGTTGAGGTCCGGCGCGGTCGACTTCGCGATCGGCCCGCGTCCGACCCATCCGCTGGGCGACGAATACGTCATCGAGGACCTGTTCCGCAACTCCCGCTCCGTCATCTGCCGCAAGGGACACCCGCTGCAGCGTTGCCGTTCACTGGCCGAGCTGACGCAGGCGCAGTGGATCGTCTCGGGCGTCACCGGCGTGGCCGCGGACGAACATGATCGCATGTTCATCGAGCTGGGCCTGCCGGTGCCCCGTGCCGCCATTCAGTGCGAGTACGGCACGGCGCTCCTGACGCTGCTGGCGTCCACGGACATGCTGGCGATCATGCCGAGGCAATGGGCCGAGTCGCCGGTCATGTCGACGCTGCTGTCCCAGATCCGGATACAGGAGCAGTTGCCGGGACCGGACATCGTCCTGATCCGTCGCGCCGGCCTGCCGCTGACCCCGGCCGCGGACTGGATGCTGACCCTGCTGCGCCGCCACGTCGAATACGACCGCAGGCGCCGCGAGCCCGGCGCCGCCGCGAGTTCGGCCAAGCGATAACTGTGGGCTATCAAGTCGAGCGTTGCGCCATCTCTTCAGCGAGCACCTGCCTGCCTAGACTGGCCCGCCTATGAAACGCTTCATCAATCGACGTCTCTTCATCGCGGCCCTCGCGCTGTCCATCGGCCCCCTGGCACATGCCGCCGACTGGCCGCACAAGCCGATTCGCCTGATCGTTCCGTCGTCGGCCGGCAGCCCGCCCGACGTCATTGCACGCGTGCTGGCCGACAGCCTCGGGCGGCGCTGGAGCGCGCAGATCGTGGTGGAGAACAAGCCGGGCGCCAGCGGCATCATCGGCATGAACGCCATCAAGGCCGCGCCAGCGGACGACCATGTCTTCATCCTGGCGCAGGCAGCGACCGTGACGGTGACGCCGCACGTCAACGCGAGCGCGCACTACGACGTCGACAAGGACCTCGTGCCGGCCGCGCTGGTCGGCGCGGGGCCTCTGATGGTCGTGGCCGCGCCAGGCAGCGCCAGCGCCTCTCTCGGCGAATTCCTGCAACAGGCGGCGGCCACGGGCAAGACCGTCAATGTGGCGGTGACGGGCAATTATTCGCTTCCGCACCTTACGGCCGAACTCATCAAGCGCAGGGCGAAGGCAAAGCTCAACATCGTCCCGTTCTCGAGCAGCGGCAGCGCGCTCACGGCCGTCGTCAACGGCGACGCGGACCTGTTGATCGACGGGATTCCCGGGGTGGAATCGATGCTCAAGTCGGACCGCATCAAGCCACTCGCCGTCACGTCCCTCCAGCGTCTCGTCACCTATCCGGACGTCGCGCCGCTGTCCGACGCTTTTCCCGGCGTCGAAGTCGAAGGCTGGTTCGTGCTCTTCGGCAAGCGGCCGACGTCGCCGGCAGTGGTCGCGAAGGTCAACCACGACGTCAACGACGCAGTCCAGGAAAAGCGCCTGACCGACAAGCTCCTGGAGCTGGGCGTGGTCACGCGCCCGTTGTCGCAGGACCAGGTCCAGGACTTCGTGGATGGCGAGCGCAAACGCTGGGCAGCATCGATAGCTGAACTGGGAATCAAGGCTCAGTAGGCGGGCAGCGCAGAGTCGAACGACGGAGGACATCGACGCCCGAGCTGCAACAGGGCAGGCTGCGACTGCGGCATCAAGCCGCCTGCACAAGCGCCAGCGCCTCGTCGAGGCGCTCGCCCCGCGCCTCCGGCGCATCGCCGTCGCGCCGGTCGGCAGGCGGCTTCACTTGCGCGCCGGCGGCATCCTCCGCCAGCGCCGCGTCCACCACCTCGCGCGTGAGCGTCGGCGCGAACGACTCGATGAATGCATACACGTAGCGCCGCAGATAGTTGCCGCGCAGGATGGCCAGGCGTGTGTGGTTGATGCCGAACAGCGCACCGGCATCGATCGAGCGCAGGTCCGTGTCGCGCTCGGCCTCGAACGCCATGCCGGCGACGATGCCAACGCCCATGCCGAGCGCCACGTACGTCTTGATCACGTCGGCATCCATTGCGGCCAGCGCGATCTCGGGCGTGATGCCGGCCTGCGCGAAGGCGGTGTCGATGCGCGTGCGGCCGGTCAGTCCGGCGTCGTAGGTGATGAGCGGGTAGCGCGCCAGCAGTTCCAGCGTGAGCGGTTCGTCGAACACCGGGTGGCCGGCCGGTGCGATGACCGCGTGCGTCCAGCGGTAGCTGGGCAGCGCGACGAATTGCGGATACTCGGCCAGCGCCTCGGTGGCGATGGCGACGTCGACCTCGCCGTCGATGAGCATTTGCGCCACCTGGCGCGGCGATCCCTGGTGCAGGCGCAGGCGCACGTCGGGGAACTGCGCACGAAAGTCCTGCACGGCCTCGGGCAGCGCGTAGCGCGCCTGGGTGTGCGTGGCGGCAATGGCGAGCTCGCCCTGCGTCTGCAGCGCGAAGTCCTCGCCCGCCTTGCGCAGGTTGCCCGACTCGAGCAGCACGCGCTCGATGATGGGCAGCACGTGCGCGCCCGGCGCCGTCAGTCCGGTAAGGCGCTTGCCGGCGCGCACGAAAAGCTCGATGCCCAGTTCCTGCTCGAGCTCGCGGATCTGCCGGCTCACGCCTGGCTGCGACGTGTGCAGCGCCTCGGCCGCGTCGGTGAGGTTGAAGTGGCAGCGCACCGCCTCGCGGACCGAGCGCAATTGCTGGAAGTTCATGGCGAAGTGGCGCGGCCCGCAACGGTGCCGCGACGGGCTGGAAAGGTGGTGTAGCGGCGGATTCTGTGTCCCGTGGGCAGCGCTGCCAACGACAGAGTTCTCGGTTGCTTATGGGTTGTTTGCTTATGAGAAGAGGGTGGAAGGGCGCCAGGCCCCTTATCCGGTTTGCGCATATCGAAGCCGGAACTCCGTCGTTCCAGCCTGCGCCGCGGCTCCCCAGAATCCGGCGGATCGCTTCTTCTCTACCCAACACACGCAAGGACCCGAGGGACTTCCATGAACGGACGCCGCAACTTCTTCAAGCAAACCGCAGGGCTGGCCGCCGTGGCCGGCGCCGCGCTGGCCGCGCCGGCGGCTGTCTTCGCGCAGCAGGCAGCGCCGGCGCCGGTGACGCTGCTCAACGTGTCCTACGACCCGACCCGCGAGCTCTACGCCGACTTCAACAAGGCGTTTGCCGCCCACTGGAAGGACAAGACCGGACAAGCGGTGACGATCAAGCAGTCGCACGGCGGCTCGGGCAAGCAGGCGCGCTCGATCATCGACGGGCTGGAGGCCGACGTCGCCACGCTGGCGCTGGCCGGCGACACCGACGCGCTGGTCGAGCACGGCCAATGGGTCAGGCCCGACTGGCAGAAGCGCCTGCCGCTCAATTCGTCTCCCTACACGTCGACCATCGTGTTCCTGGTCAAGAAGGGCAACCCCAAGGGCGTGAAAGACTGGGACGACCTGGTCAAGCCGGGGCTGCAGGTCATCACGCCCAACCCCAAGACTTCGGGCGGGGCGCGCTGGAACTACCTGGCGGCGTGGGAGTTCGCCAGGCGCAAGTACGGCGGCGACGCGCAGGCCAGGGACTACGTGACGAAGTTGCTGCGCAACGTGCCGGTGCTCGACACCGGCGCGCGCGGCAGCACCAATACTTTCGTGCAGCGCGGCGTGGGCGACGTGCTGCTGGCCTGGGAGAACGAGGCCTTCCTCGCGATCCAGGAATTCGGCCCGGAGAAGTTCGACATCGTCGTGCCGTCGCTGTCGATCCTGGCCGAGCCGGCGGTGACGGTGGTCGACAAGGTGGTGGACAAGCGCGGCACGCGCGCCGTATCCGAGGCGTACCTCGAGTACCTGTACAGCGACGAGGGCCAGGACATCGCCGGCAAGCACTTCTACCGGCCGACGTCGGAGAAGGCCAAGGCCAAGTACGCCGCGCGGTTCCCCAAGCTGGCGCTGTTCACCATCGACGAGGCCTTCGGCGGCTGGACGCAGGCGACCAAGGCGCACTTCGCCGACGGCGGCAGCTTCGACCAGGTCTACACGCAGAACCAGAAGTAGCCGCGCGCCGTCGGCGCTGGCTTGCCGCTCAGTGGCCGATCGCTTCCTTGCGCGGCCGCGGCCCGGGCGACCGGCGCAGGCCGCGGCTGCGCTCGCGCACTTCTTCCTCGTGGTGGTGCGACAGCGTCGGCTCGACCAGGTCGCTGCGCGACAGCAGGCCGACCAGCCGCAGCGACGCGGCGTCGTCCACCACCGCCAGGCGCTCCACGCCCAGCCGCGCCATGCGGGTGGCGGCGGTGCGGCAGTGTTCGCCGCCGAGCGTGAAGGCCGGCGGGGCGGCACCGGCGAACGCCTCGGCGCAGGTCTCGTGCGCCGGCCGCGCCAGCAGCATGGCCCGGTCGGCCATGCCCAGCAGGCGGCCGTCGTCGTCCACCACCGGGCAGGCGCGGTGGCGCTGCGCGGCGCCGAAGGGGCCCGCCAGCGCCTGTGCCACGGTCATCGACGCCGGCAGCGTCTGCACCTCGCGCGTCATCCATTCCTCGACGAAGTGGCGCTCGAGCGGGTCGACGCTGATCTCGCGCCAGACATGGCGCCCGCGCCGCGCGATCTTCTCGGTGAGGATGGAGCGACGCATCAGCAGTACCGTGCAGCCGTAGGACACCGCGGTGGTGGCCAGCAGCGGCAGCAGCACCGACGGATCGCCTGTCACGCCGAAGGCAAACACCGCCGCCATCAGCGGCGCATGCATCACGCCGCCGAGCACGCCGGCCATGCACAGCAGGGGCAGCAGCGCGCCGTCGTGTCCCGGCAGCACCGCCGCGAGCAGGGCGCCGAGCCCGGCCCCGATGGTCATGACCGGCGCCAGCACGCCGCCGGAGGTGAGCGAGCCCAGGGCGATGATCCAGATCACCGTCTTGACCAGGACGATCGCAAGCACCGTCGCGCTGCCGATCTGCAGGTGCAGCAGGTCGCTGATGACGTCGTAGCCCACGCCGAAGGTGCGCGGCTCCAGGAAGCCGCCGATGCCCACCGCGATGCCGCCAAGTGCAGGCCACCACATCCAGTGCACCGGCAGCCGGTTGAACAGGTCCTCGACGGCATAGAGCGTGCGCGACAGCCCGGTGGCCAGCAGGCCCGACAGCAGCCCCGCGAGCAGGCAGACCGGCAGCGCCCAGCCGTCGGTCGGGCCGACGTGCAGCGCGAACAGCGGCCCGGGCTCGAGCACCCAGGGCCGAACGAAGCCGGCCACCGCGCAGGCCAGTGCCACCGGCAGCAGGCTGCGCGGGCGCAGCTCGAACAGCAGCACCTCGATGGCCAGCAGCACGGCCGCCAGCGGCGTGCCGAACACGGCCGTCATGCCGGCCGCGGCACCGGCCACCAGCAGCGCCTTTCGCTCGGCGGCGCTGAGGTGGAAGTGCTGCGCCAGCAGAGAACCGATGGCACCGCCGGTCATGATGATCGGCCCTTCGGCGCCGAACGGCCCCCCGCTGCCGATGGCAATGCCGGACGACACCGGCTTGAGGACCGCCACTTTGGGCGACATCAGGCTTTTGTTGAACAGGATCGCCTCGATCGCCTCCGGGATGCCGTGGCCGCGGATCTTGTCGGTACCGAAGCGCGCGATCAGCCCCACGATCAGCCCGCCCAGCACGGGCAGCGCGATCACTGCGGCGCCCAGCGCGTGGCCGGCCGGCGAGCGGCTTTCCAGCGACAGGGTCTGGAAGAAGAAGAGGTTGGTGAACAGGCGGATCATGGCCAGCAGCACCCAGGCGCCGCCGGTGGCCAGCAGGCCGATCAGGCAGGCCAGCAAGGCCATCGGCAGCAGCCGGCGGTTGAGGTCGAAGTCGCCGCGTTCGGCGTGTGCGTGGGTCATGGGGAAGGAAGATCGATCTGTGGCACTTCGAATACGCCGCGCAGAGACTCGAGCTCGGCGCGGTGCAGGTTGGCCAGGCGCTGCAGCAACTGCCCGCCCTGCGCGGTCAGGTGGACCTGCACCTTGCGCCGGTCCGCCGCGTCGGCGTGGCGCACCACCAGGCCCAGCCCTTCGCAGCGGGAGACCAGCGTCACCGCCCCGTGATGCGTCATCTGCAGGCGCTCGGCCAGTTCGCCGACGCTGGCCCAGTCGCGCCCGGGCGTGCCCTTGACCTGCAGCATGAGCAGGTACTGCTGCGGCGTGATGCCCTCGCCCTGGGCGGCGAGTTCGGAGAACCGCTCGAAGCGGCGCATCTGGTAGCGGAACTCGGCCAAGACCTCGAAATGGTGCTTGGCCAGGGGCGGGGAGGCGGGCATGCGGCGGGCAGGGGAAAGCCGCCAATTATATCTCGACGTGATATTTATGGTCGAGACCGCGGATGGCCGTCAGGCCGCTGGCGGCGCCACGCTGGCCCCTTGCACCTGGTGGCGCGCGAGCGCGTCGGCGACGCTGCCGCTGTCCTTCATCGACTCCACGAACGATCTCAGCGCCTGCGCCGCTTGCGGCCCGCGCGAGGCGGGAAGGCCCATCGCCTGCTGGATCACCATGAAGCGTCCTGGCAGCATGCGCAGGCCGGCAGCCGATGCCTCGGCCTCGGCCTCCAGCACCTGGCGGATGCCGGCGGCAACCTCGGCCTGGCCGGCGCGCAAGGCCTGCATGACGCCGCTGGCGCCAGCCACGCGGACGATGCTCGCGGCCTTCAGTTCGCGCGTGAGGAACAGGTCGTAGGCGCTGCCCTGGCCGACCGCGACGCGCACGCCATCCCGGTCCACGTCCTGGTTGGCCTGGAAGGCCGAGCCCGCGGGCACCAGGTAGCTGCCCTCGATCAGCACATAGGGTGCGCTGAACGACAGCCCCTCGCTGCGCGCGGGGTCGATGGCGAAGAAGCCGACGTCCGCCACTTCGCTTCGCACCGCCTCGACCGAGGCGGCCGCCTTCTCGAACACCTTCAGTTCCACCTCCACGCCCAGCGCCGCGGCCAGCGCCCGGGCCAGGTCCACCGACACGCCGAAGGGCGCCGAGTCGGCGGCGCGCCGCCCCGCGAGGATCGGATTGCCCAGGTTGATGGAGGCGCGCAGCACCCCGGTGGGGGCAAACGCGGCACGCAATTCGGGGGTCTGGAAAACAGGGCTCATGGCGGACTCCGGACTGGTATGGCGCAAGGCAGCAGAGCGTAGCGGACCGGGCGCGTTTCAGGGTTTTCACCTAGTTTTAACAATCCGATCGGCGCTATCCTTCGCGTGTTCCACAAATAAAACGTGGATTCACAGGTGAAACAAACCCGGTTCGGGTCCGATACACCAGGCGGATCCGGGCCCAGCGCAAGGCTCACACGATGAAGATCACCCGTCGCCGCACGCTTGCCGTCGGCCTTTCGTTGGCTGCCGCCGCAACGGCCGGCCTGTCCGCGCCGGCATTCGGCCAGGGTGCCTACCCGGCCAGGCCGGTCACCATCGTGGTGGCCTATCCGGCCGGTGGCGACACCGATGCGCTGGCGCGCATGTTTGCCGAGAAGCTGCAGGAGCGCCTGGGCCAGCCGGTGCTGGTGGACAACCGGCCCGGCGCGAGCGGTGTGATCGGCAGCGCCTACGTGTCGAAGGCGGCGCCGGACGGCTACACGCTGCTGCTGGCACCCAATACCTTCGCCATCGCGCAGTTCGTGCTCAAGACCAGCGGCTCCAGCAGCTACGACGTGCTGGGCGGCTTCGCGCCCATCATCGAGGCGGACACGCTGCCGATGTTCCTGGTGGCCTCCAGCGCCAGCCCCTACAAGAGCGTCAAGGAGGTCGTCGAAGCCTCAAAGAAGACCGAGCTCGCCTATGCCACGCCGGGCAGCGGGTCGCCCATGCACATCCTGGGCGAGATGGCCAACAAGGCCACCGGCGCCCGGCTGATGCACGTGCCGTACCGCGGCGTGGCGCCGGCCATCAACGACGTGCTGGGTGGCCAGGTGCCGCTGACCTACATCACGCTCGGCCCGGTGGCGCCGCACCTGCCCGGGGGCAAGCTGCGCCTGCTGGCGGTCGCCTCCAAGGCCCGCTCGCCGCTGGCGCCGGACGTGCCGACCTTCGCCGAACTGGGCTACCAGGGCCTGGACGTGCAGGGCTTCCACGGCCTGTTCGCGCCCAAGGGCACACCGGCCGAGGTCGTGAACCTGCTCAACCGCCACATGAACGAGATCGTGCAGTTGCCCGACATCAAGCCGCGCATGAACACCTGGGGCGCGATCCCGACCGGCGGCACGCCCGCGCAACTGCAGGCCACCGTGGCCGACACCTACAACCGCTTCGGCCAACTGATCAAGGAATTCGGCATCACCGCCGAATGACCGCCCGGAAACCGCAACCATGACCGACGCCACCTACCTGCCCGACAACGAGAGCCTGCGCGCGCTGCTGGCCGAACTGCCGGCCAACCTGCTGGCCGGCCGGCGCGTGCTGGTGACCGGCGCCGCGCGCGGCCTGGGGCTGGCGTTCGCGCGCACCATCGCGCAGGCCGGCGGCCGCGTCGTGCTGGCCGACATCCTGTCGGAGCTGGCGCTGAAGGAGGCGCAGGGGTTGCGTGAAGCTGGCTTCGACGCGCAGGCGCTGGCGTTGGACCTGTCCGACCCGGCCTCCATCGACGCCTGCGCCGCCGAGGCGGCCCGCCTGCTCGGTGGCCTGGACGGCCTGGTCAACAACGCGGCCATCACCAATTCCGGCGGGCGCGATGCGCATGCGCTGGACATCGACACCTGGGACCGCGTCATGCAGGTCAACGTGCGCGGCACCTGGCTCATGAGCCGCGCCTGCCACGGCGCGCTCAAGGCATCCGGCCGCGGCGCGGTGGTCAACCTGGCCTCCGACACCGCGCTGTGGGGCGCCCCCAAGCTGCTGGCATATGCATCGAGCAAGGGCGCGGTCATCTCGCTGACCCGCTCGCTTTCGCGCGAATGGGGCGGCGAGCACATCACCGTCAACGCGGTCGCGCCGGGACTGACGCTGGTCGAGGCCACCGAATACGTGCCCGCCGCGCGCCACCAGTACTACCTCGAAGGCCGGGCCATCCCGCGCGAGCAGCAGGCGGCCGACGTCTGCGGCGCCGTGCTGTTCGCCCTGTCGGGCCTGTCGCGCTTCGTCACCGGACAGCTGCTTGCCGTCAACGGCGGCTTCGTCATGCATTGAACCCTCGTCACCCCGCATCCTCAGGAGAAACTGGAATGAGCGACCTTTCCGATCAGAAGAACATCACCCCGGCCGCGGCGAGCTACGACCGCCCCGAGGGCGCGAGCCTGGAGCAGTGGATGAACACGCGCATCGCGCGCTATTCCACCCGCAAGTACGACTGGGACGCGTTGAAGTTCCAGGCCGACTTCGACCCCAAGTACCGCCGTGCGCAGATGCGCTACGTCGGCACCGGCGGCACCGGCGTGGCCAGCGATGCGAACACCGTTCCCTCGGAGCACTTCACCTTCTCGACCATGGTGATTCCGGCCGGCCATGAAGGCCCGCCGCACCTGCACACCGACGTGGAAGAAGTGTTCTTCCTCATCCGCGGCAAGCTCAAGGTGGTCCTGGTCACGCCCGAAGGCGAGCGCTTCGAGACCGTGATGACCGACCGCGACCTGATCTCGGTGCCGCCCGGCGTCTACCGCGAGGAAATCAACATCGGCGACGAGGACGCGCTGATGTGCGTGATGCTGGGCGCCAAGAAGCCGATCACGCCGACCTATCCGGCCGATCACCCGCTCGCAAAGATCAAGCGGTAGGACCACGCAGTTTCCTGCTCCCGAGACCTGCCATGAACCTTGCGCCTGCCATGGATGTGCCTGCCGCCGAGCTCGATCGGCTGCAATCGCGCTTTGCCGCGCGCCGCGTGCTGCTCGATGACGGCGCGGTGGTGTCGGTGCGCGAGTGCGGCACGGCCGGCGGGCAGGGCGGCGAGGTGTTCGTCTGCCTGCACGGCATCGGCTCGGGTGCGGCCTCGTGGCTGGAGACGGCGCTGCTGCTGGCGCAGGCGGGCGACCGCGTGATCGCCTGGGACATGCCGGGCTATGGCGCATCGACGCCGGTGGCCGCCGCGCGGCCCGTGGCCGCCGACTATGCGCTGCGCCTGCATGGGCTGCTGGAGGCGCTGGACATCGGGCGCTGCGTGCTGGTGGGCCATTCCCTGGGCGCCATCACCGCGGCCCATGCGGCTCGCGCGGGCGCGCCCGCCGCCGGCCGCATCGCGCGGCTGGTGCTGCTCAGCCCGGCCATCGGCTACGGCGCGGCGGGCAAGGAAGAGCAGGCCGAGCGGGTGCGCACCCAGCGCCTGGACACATTGGCGCGCGACGGCGTCGCCGGCATGGCGGCCAAGGCCGACCAGCGCCTGCTGTCGGCACACGCCGGCGAACTGGCCCGCCAATGGGTGCGCTGGAACATGGGCCGGCTCGATCCGGCCGGCTATTCGCAGGCCGTGCAACTGCTGGCCGGTGCGGTCGTGCTGGCCGATCTGCCGCCGGCCATGCCGGTGCAGGTGGCCTGCGGCGCGCTCGACGTCGTCACGACGCCGGACGCGTGCGCCCAGGTCGCACACGCCTGCGGCGTGCCCCTGCAACTTCTGCCCGAGGCCGGCCACGCCTGCTACGTGGAGCAGCCGCAGGCCACCGCGCGGCTGCTGCGCGCGGCGACCTGAAGACAAGACAAGAACAGAGGACGAGACATGAGCGACATCGACATCACGGCCGAAGGCAGCGAGCGCTACACCGTGCCCGCGCTGGAGCGCGGCCTGCGCCTGCTGTGCGAGTTCAGCCGCGACGACCGGCAGCTGTCGGCGCCCGAGCTGGCGCGCCGGCTCGACCTGCCGCGCTCGACGGTGTTCCGGCTGCTCGCCACGCTCGAGAACATGGGCTTCCTGGAGCGCACCGACGGCGGCCGCGACTTCCGCCTCGGCCTGTCGGTGCTGCGCCTGGGTTTCGAGTACCTCGCGTCGCTCGAGCTCACGCAGATCGGCACGCCGCTGCTGCAGCGCCTCTCGGAAGAGCTGCACACCTCCTGCAACCTGGTCGTGCGCGACGGCCGCTCCATCGTCTACGTGGCCAAGGTCGCGCAGCCTTCGCCCTTCGTCAGCTCGGTCAACGTCGGCACCCGCCTGCCGGCCCACGCGACGGTGCTCGGCCGCATCCTGCTGGAAGACCTCACGCTGCCGCAGCTGCGCGCGCTCTATCCGGAAGACAAGCTCGAGACCTTCTCGCCGAGCACGCCGAAGAACGTGCACGAGCTGTTCGACATGGTGCAGTCCGACCGCCAGCGCGGGTACGTGCTGGGCGAAGGCTTCTTCGAGGCCAACATCTCCAGCATTGCCGCGCCGGTGCGCGACCACAGCGGCCACATCGTCGCCGCGCTCGGCGCGACCATTCCCTCGGGCCACATCGAAGGCCAGATCGATCACATGGTGGCCCGCGTGCGCGAGACCGCCGACCAGCTCTCGGGCCTGTTGAACTACGCGCCGGCCGCCAACGGCAAGGTCGTCGCGCTGCGCGGCGGCCAGCGCGCCTGACATCTTCGCGAACATCAAAGACATGACTCTCGACGCTTCCCGCAACCTCCTGGCCGCCGATGCGCTGGCCGGCCGCGTGGCCGTGGTCACCGGCGGCTCGTCCGGCATCGGCCTGGCCACGGTGGACCTGCTGCTGTCCTGCGGCGCCGCGGTGGCGCTGTGCGGGCGCGACGCGCAGCGCCTGGAGCGCGCCGTCACCGGCCTGCGCGAGCGGCATCCGCAGGCCCGCCTGTTCGCCCGCACCTGCGACGTGCTCGACGCCCAGGCCGTGCGCAGCTTCGCCGCCCAGAGCGAGGCCGCGCTGGGCCCGGCGTCGATGCTGGTGAACAACGCCGGCCAGGGGCGCGTGTCGACCTTCGCCAACACCGAGGACCAGGCCTGGACCGAGGAGCTGCAGCTCAAGTTCTTCTCGGTGATCCATCCGACCCGCGCCTTCCTGCCGCAGCTGGCCGCGCAGCGCGCGCAATGCGGCGACGCCTCCATCGTGTGCGCCAACTCGCTACTGGCGCGCCAGCCCGAGCCGCACATGGTCGCCACCTCCGCCGCACGCGCCGGGCTGCTCAACCTGGTGCGCTCCATGGCCACCGAGTTCGCGCCGCAGGGCGTGCGCGTCAACGGCATCCTGATCGGGCTGATCGAGTCCGGCCAGTGGCGCCGCCGCTTCGAGGCGCGCGGGGACAAGTCGCTCGACTGGCCGACCTGGACCCGCCAGCTCGCCGCCGCCAAGCACATCCCGCTGGGCCG
The DNA here is from genome assembly GCF_035634955.1 of Variovorax sp. Taxonomy (GTDB): domain Bacteria; phylum Pseudomonadota; class Gammaproteobacteria; order Burkholderiales; family Burkholderiaceae_C; genus Variovorax. Next base: position 169,342 of record NZ_DASQBZ010000020.1, read on the forward strand.
CCTCGGCCTGCCCGAGGAAGCGGCGCGCGCCATCGTCTTCCTGGCGTCGCCGCTGTCGTCGTACACGACCGGCGCGCACCTGGACATCTCCGGCGGCCACAGCCGCCACGCCTGACCGGCATCCCCACGCAATGAATCCCGCGGAGCATTCCATGAGCAACCAAGTCACCGCCGGCGCCGTCGTCGCCGCCTTCCTCGAACAATGCGGCGTCAAGGCCGCCTTCGGGGTCATCTCGATCCACAACATGCCGATCCTGGACGCCATGGCGCAGCGCGGCGCGATCCGCTTCGTGCCGGCGCGCGGCGAGGCCGGGGCCGGCAACATGGCCGACGCCTATGCCCGCTCCACCGCCAGCCTGGGCGTGTGCCTGACCAGCACCGGACCGGCGGCGGGCAATATCGCCGGCAGCCTGGTCGAGGCGCTGACCGCTGGCGCGCCGCTGCTGCACATCACCGGCCAGATCGAGACGCCCTACCTCGACAAGGGCATGTCGTACATCCACGAGGCGCCGGACCAGCTCACCATGCTCAAGGCGGTGTCGAAGGCGGCGCTGCGCGTGCGCAGCACCGACAACCTGCTGGGCACGCTCAAGCGCGCCGTGCAGCTGGCGCTGTCGGCGCCGTCGGGGCCGGTCAGCGTGGAGATCCCGATCGACATCCAGTCGTCGCTGATGGACATGCCGGCCGACTTGTCGCCGCTGCCGGTCGAGGTGCCGGTGCCGTCGGCCGCCGCGCTGGACCGCCTGGCCGAAAGCCTGCGTCGCGCCAGGCGGCCGATGCTGTGGGTCGGCGGCGGCGCGCGCCATGCCGGCGCGGCCATCGCACGCCTGCAGAAGCTGGGCTTGGGCATCGTCACGACGACACAGGGCCGCGGCACCGTGCGCGAGGACGACGCCGGCTCGCTCGGCGCCTACAACATCCAGCCCGCGGTCGAGGCCTTCTACCAGACCTGCGACGCGATGCTGGTGGTGGGCTCGCGCCTGCGCGGCAACGAGACGCTCAAGTACGAGCTGAAGCTGCCGCGCCCGCTTTACCGCATCGACGCCGACGGCGCGGCCGAGGGCCGCGGCTATGCCACCGACAGCTTCCTGTGCGGCGACTCGGCGCTGGCCCTCGAAGGCCTGGCCGACCGCCTGGAGGCCGCGGGCTACCGCGCGGACCCGGCGCTGCTGGCCGACCTGCGCGCGGCGCATGACAAGTCGGTCGCCGCGCTGCGCGACGGCCTCGGCCCGTATGCCGAGCTGGTGCGCCAGCTGCAGGGCGTGGCAGGGAGCAACTTCAACTGGGTGCGCGACGTGACCGTGTCCAACAGCACGTGGGGCAACCGCGAGCTGCGCATCTTCGCGCCGAGCGCCGGCGTGCACGCCACCGGCGGCGGCATCGGCCAGGGCATGCCCATGGCCATCGGCGCGGCCGTCGGCGCGGCGGTGACCGCCTCGGGCCGCAAGACCTTCTGCCTGGCCGGCGACGGCGGCTTCATCCTCAACCTGGGCGAGCTCGCGACGATGGTGCAGGAGCAGGCCGACATGGTCGTCGTGCTCATGAACGACAAGGGCTACGGCGTCATCAAGAACATCCAGGACGTGCAGTACGGCGGCCGCCGCGCCTACGTGGACCTGCACACGCCCGACTACGCGCAGCTGTGCCAGTCGCTGGCGCTGCCGCATGCCCGCGTGAGCAGCCTGCAGGACCTCGAAGGCGGCCTGGCGCAGGCGCTGGCCAAGCCGGGTCCGTTCCTGCTGGAGATCGACATGCTGTCCATCGGCGGTTTCAAGACCACCTTTGCAGGCCCGCCGACGAACAAGATCACCAAGATCCCGGCGCTGGGCGAAGCGGCCGCGGTGGCTGCCAAGTGAGCATGGGCATGCAACGCATCGCGCTCGTCGGCTGCGGGGCCATCGGCACGGCGCTGCTGGAGCTGCTGCGCGGCGACGGCGCGCTGGCGGTCGCCGCCATCGTGGTGCCGGAAGAGGGCATGCCCGCCGCGCGCGACGTGGCCGCGCGCCTGGCGCCCGGCGCCGCAGTGGTCGGCAGCGTGCCGCTGGCCGGCATCGACCTGGTGGTCGAAGCCGCGGGCCATGCCGCCATCGAGCAGCACGTGCTGGCCGCGCTGCGGCGCGGCACGCCTTGCGTGGTGGCCTCGGTGGGGGCGTTGTCCGCCGCCGGGCTGCCCGAGGCGCTGGAGCGCGCTGCCGGCCTGGGCAGGACGCAGGTCCAGCTCATTGCCGGCGCCATCGGCGGCATCGATGCGCTGGCCGCCGCCCGCGCAGGCGGCCTGGAGACCGTGCGCTACACCGGCCGCAAGCCGCCGCGCGCCTGGAAGGGCACGCCGGCCGAGCAGGGGCGCGACCTGGACGCGCTGACGACCGAGACCGTGATCTTCGAGGGCAGCGCGCGCGAGGCCGCGTCGCTCTACCCGAAGAACGCCAACGTGGCGGCCACCGTGTCGCTCGCCGGGCTCGGCCTGGACCGCACGCAGGTGCGCCTGGTGGCCGACCCGGCCGTGCAGGACAACGTGCACCTGGTCGAGGCGGAAGGCGCGTTCGGCAGCTTCGAGCTGACCATGCGCAACAAGCCGCTGCCCGCCAACCCCAAGACGTCCGCGCTGACCGTCTACAGCGCCTTGCGTGCGGTACGCAACCGTGTCGCCGCGCTGGCGATCTGAAAGAACGACACGCCATGATTTCCAACGAACTCCTTCCCATCTGCATTGCAGGCGAATGGCGCCTGGGCGGCGGCGACGTCTACGAAAGCCTGTATCCGGCCACCGGCGAGCCGGTCGCGCGCCTGAAGGCGGCCAGCCTGGCGGACGTCGACGAGGCGATCGAAGGTGCTCAGCGCGCCTTCGTCGAGAGCGGCTGGGCCCGCAAGCTGCCGCACGAGCGTGCCGGCGTGCTGTACCGCGTGGCGCAACTGATCCGCGAGAACGCCGAAGACCTCGCCCAGAAGCAGCGCCTGGACAACGGCAAGCCCATCAGCGAGACGCGCGCGCTGGTGGCCAGTGCGGCCGGCACCTTCCAGTTCTTCGCCGCCGCCTGCGAGACGCTGGAGGAAACGCTCACGCCTTCGCGCGGGCCGTTCGTCACGATGAGCGTGCACGAGCCCATGGGCGTGGTGGCGGCGATCACGCCCTGGAATTCGCCCATCGCCAGCGAGGCGCAGAAGCTCGCGCCCGCGCTGGCCGCGGGCAACGCGGTGGTGGTCAAGCCGGCCGAGGTCACGCCGCTCATGGCGCTTGAGCTGGCGCGCATCTGCGAGCAGGCCGGCGTGCCCAAGGGCATCGTCAGCGTGCTGCCCGGCAAGGGCTCGGTGATCGGCGACGCGATCACCAAGCACCCGCTGGTCAAGCGCGTGTCCTTCACCGGCGGCACCACCACCGGCAAGCACATCGCCCACATCGCGGCCGACAAGATGATGCCGGTCTCGCTGGAGCTGGGTGGCAAGTCGGCCACGATGGTGCTGGAAGATGCCGACATCGACCACGCCGTGGCCGGTGTGCTCTACGGCATCTTCAGCTCGTCCGGGGAGTCGTGCATTGCCGGCTCGCGCCTGTTCGTGGCGCGCGCCATCTACGACGAGTTCGTCACCCGCCTGGCCGAAGGCGCCAACGCGCTGCGCGTGGGCGACCCGGCCAGCGAGCGCACCCAGATGGGCCCGCTCATCACCGCCCGGCACCGCGAGAGCGTGGAGCGCTACGTGGCGCTGGGCGTGTCCGAGGGCGCGCACATCCGCACCGGCGGCGTGCGCCCGCACGGCGAGGGCCGCGACGGCGGCTACTACTACACGCCGACCATCCTCGAAGGCCTGACCAACGCCAGCCGCACCGCGCAGGAGGAGATCTTCGGCCCGGTGCTGGTGGCCATGCCCTTCGACGACGAGGCTTCCCTGATCGCGCAGGCCAACGACAGCGTCTACGCGCTGGCGGCGGGCGTGTGGAGCCGCGACTTCAAGCGCGCCTGGCGCGTCGGCCGTGCCGTGCAGGCCGGCACCGTCTGGGTGAACACCTACAAGCAGTTCTCCGTCTCCACGCCGTTCGGCGGCTGGCGCGACTCGGGCCTGGGCCGCGAGAAGGGACGCGAGGGCATCTTCCAGTACATGGAGCAAAAGAGCATGTACTGGGGCACCAACGACGAGCCCATCGCATGGGCCGGAAAGGTATGACATGAGCGTGCTCGGAATCGACCAGATCACCTACACGACCGACGACCTGGCCACCAGCGGCCGCTTCTTCGCCGACTGGGGCCTGCACCTGCTGGGCGAGGATGCCCAGGGCCTGCGCTTCGAATGCCTCAACGGCTGCCGCGTGGACGTGGCGGCCATGGACCGGCCCGGCCTGCCGGCCGCCATCGAGGACGGCCCGACGCTGCGCGAAGTGGTGTGGGGCGTCGAGAGCGAGGCCGACCTGGAGCGCTATGCCAGGGCCATCGCCAACGACCCCGGCTTCTTCGACGGCGAAGTGGAGGGCGCGCGCCGCATCGGCTGCACCGATCCGAACGGACTGGCGGTGCGCCTGCAGGTCACGCGCAAGCGCGACGTGAACGTGGCCAGCGCGGTGATGAACACCTGGAGTTCGCGCGAGCGCGTCAACCAGCCGGCGCCGGTGTACGACCGCGCCACGCCGATCGAGGTGGGCCACGTGGTGTTCTTCGTGGCCGACGTGAAGGCGGTGGAGGCGTTCTACGAATCGCGCTTCGGTTTCGTCTCGTCGGACCGCTACCCGGGCCGCGGCGCCTTCATGCGCTGCGCGCCGAGCGGCGGCCACCACGACCTGTTCCTGCTGCAGCTGCCATCGGGCAAGCGCGGCATCAACCACGTGGCCTTCACCGTGCGCGACATCCACGAGGTGTTCGGCGGCGGGCTGCATTTCTCGCGCTGCGGCTGGGAAACCCAGCTTGGCCCGGGCCGGCATCCGGTGTCGTCCGCCTACTTCTGGTACTTCAAGAACCCGGCCGGCGGACTGATCGAGTACTACGCCGACGAGGACCAGCTCACTGCCGACTGGCAGCCGCGCGATTTCGAACCCGGCCCGACCGTGTTCGCCGAATGGGCCGTTGACGGCGGCCTGGACGGCAACACCCGTCGCCAGAAGAACGCCGAAGGGCCCAAGGGCGCCTTCCTAACGGAGAAGAAATGAACACCCCCAGTCTTCGCGCACTTCGTGTCGCTTCGCCAACCCCCTTCCAGGGGGCACACCCGACGGCCCGGCAAAGCCGGTTCCGTGGGTGTTCCCGAACATGCCTCGCTGCGCTTGCCGCGGTGGCGTTCTGCGTGCCTGCGTTTGCGCAGAGCGATGCGCAGAAGCAGCTTGCTTCGGACCGCTTCACCATCGTCTCTCCGTTCCCGCCGGGTGGCCCGGTGGACACGCTGGCGCGCATCATGTCCGAAGGGCTGTCCAAGCGCTACGGCCAGGCGGCGGTGGTCGAGAACGCGGCCGGCGCGGCCGGCAACATCGGCATGGACAAGGTCAAGCGCGCCAAGCCGGACGGCCACACGCTACTGGTGATCCCGGCCGGCAACCTGACCATCAACCCGACGCTGATGCCGAACTTCCCGTTCGACATCCAGAAGGACTTCGTGCCGGTCACGCTGCTGGCCAAGGCGCCCAACGTGCTGGTGGCCTCGCCTTCGTCCGGCATCAAGAGCGCCGGCCAGCTGGTGGACCTGGCCAAGGCCAAGCCGAACACGCTGTCGTACGCCTCGCCGGGCGTGGGCAGCGGCCTGCACCTGGCCGGCGAGCTGTTCAAGCAGCAGGCCGGCGTGGACATCCTGCACGTGCCTTACAAGGGCACGGCGCCGGCGCTCAACGACGTGCTCGGCGGCGTGGTGCCGCTGATGTTCAGCAACCTGCCGGCCACGCTGCCCTTCATCCAGAACGGCAAGCTGGTGGCGCTGGGCATCACCGAGGCGCAGCGCACGCCGGTGGCGCCGAACATCCCCACGCTGGAAGAGCAGGGCATCCACGGCATCAACGTCACGTCGTGGTACGGCCTGCTGGCGCCGGCCGGCACGCCGCCGGCGGTGGCCGAGCAGCTGGCCAAGGACGCGGCCGACTTCCTGGCCCAGCCCGAGGTGGGCGAGCGGCTCAAGGCCCAGGGCATGAGCGCGCAGACCATGAAGCCGGCCGAGTTCGACGCGGCCATCCGCGCCGAGACCCAGCAGTGGGCCGGGATCATCAAGTCCCGCAAGATCAAAGCCCAGTGAGGCCAGGAGCCAGACGCATGTCCACCAAAGACCTTCCCATCGGCATCGTCGGCGCCGGCATCGGCGGCCTGGCGGCCGCCATCGCGCTGCGCCGCGGCGGCCACGACGTGGTGGTGTTCGAGCAGGCGAAGCAGTTCGCCCGCGTCGGCGCCGACATCAACCTCACGCCCAACGCCGTGCGGGCCCTCGACGGCCTGGGCGCCGGCGAGGCCGCCCGCGTGACCGCCGCCCGCCCGTCGCACCGCATCAGCCGCAGCTACGACAGCGGCGAGGAGACCTCGCGCCTGGAGATGGCCGATGCCGCCGAGCAACGCTACGGCGCGCCGCAGCTGACCATCCACCGCGCCGACCTGCTGGCCGCGCTGACGGCCATGGTGCCGGCCGAATGCGTGCAGCTGGGCAAGCGCGCGGCGTCGATCGCGCAGGACGACGAAGCCGTGACGGTGCGCTTCGAGGACGGCAGCGAGGCCCGCGTGTCGGCGCTGTTGGGCGCCGACGGCATCCATTCCGCCGTGCGCACGGCGATGTTCGGCGCCGAAAGCCCGCGCTTCACGGGCATCGTCGCCTACCGGGCGGTGGTGCCGGCCGAGCGCGTCGCCGGCGTGCCGAACCTGGGCGCGTTCACCAAGTGGTGGGGGCCGAATCCGCAGAGCCAGATCGTCACCTTCCCGCTCAACCGCGGCAAGGACGTCTTCATCTTCGCCACCACCGCGCAGGACACCTGGCACCTGGAGTCGTGGACGGCGCCGGGCAGCGTGGAAGAACTGCGTGCGCAGTACGCCGACTACCACGGCGAGGCGCGCGCCCTGCTGGACGCCTGCGACACGGTGCTGAAGACGGCGCTGTACGAGCGCGACCCGATGCCCGCCTGGACCCTGGGCCGCATGGCGCTGCTGGGCGATGCGGCGCACCCGATGCTGCCCTTCATGGCGCAGGGCGCCGGCATGGCGATCGAGGACGCGGTGGTGCTCGCGCGCCATCTCGAAGGCGTGCCGGCGCAGGAGCTGCCCGAGGCGCTGCGCCGCTACGAGCAGGCCCGCCTGGACCGTACCAGCCGCGTGCAGCTGGGCTCGCGCGGCAACAACTGGCTGCGCGACGGCGGCAACGCCGACTGGGTCTACGGCTACGACGCCTGGGCGGTGCCGCTGGCACCGGCCGAGGCCGCGGCGGGCGCGTGATGAGCGCGCCGGCGCAGACCCTGCTGCTGACGGTGGTGCTCAAGCACCACCCCGGCCTGACGCTGGACGACGTGCAGGCGCGCATGAAGGCCAGCGACTGGTGGGAGAGCTTCCCGCCCGAGGGCTGCCGCATCGTGTCCTGGACCGTGGCCATGGGCCTGGGCCAGATCCTCACGCTCGAGCTGCCGCCCGAGAAGCTGCCCCAGGTCAACGTCGAACTGGAGCGGCGCGCCTGGGGCGTGTTCAGCACCGAGTGCTATCCCACCTACGACTTCGTCCCGGCGCGCGAGCGCATCCGGGAACGCGTGCGCAACGGCGGCCAGTGAGGCCGCCGGATCTTCCTGTCCCGTCTTCGAAGGAGCGACACATGACCGATCGTTATCTCGACCCCCACCAGGCGCGCCAGCGCCCCCCCACCACCTACGAGGACCTGCTGGGCGATGCCATCGAGCGCGCCTTCGCCGCCGGCGTTCACGACCTGCCGGCCCTGGTGCAAAGCCTCAACGACAGCGGCCTGTCGAGCCCCGACGGCTCGCCGTGGACCGAGGCCAGCTATCGCGATGCCATGGCGGCACTGGCCGCCTGACGTTCTCGCCCGCAAGAAGGAGCCCCACATGATTCCCATCGTTCAAGACCCGGTCGATCAATTGCTGGAGATCGGCCTGAAGGATCTCTGGTACCCGATCTGCCCGAGCAGCTTCATCAAGGAGCGGCCCGTGTCGCTGCGCCGGCTGGGGCGCAAGCTGGCCTTCTGGCGCGATCAGGCCGGCACGCTCCACGCCCTGGAAGACCGTTGCCCGCACCGCGGCGCTCCGCTGTCGCAGGGCGTGATCCTCGGCGACCGCCTGTCCTGCCCGTACCACGGCGTCGAAGTGCGCTGCGACGGCGTGGTCACCCGTGTGCCCGGCAGTCCGGGCTGCAAGCTCGAGGGCGCGCACGCGACCTTCAATTTCCACGTGACCGAGCGCGCCGGCGCGGTGTGGCTCTACAACAGCCGCGAGCCGGTCGAGACGCCGCCGCCGCTGGTGCTGCCCGAGCAGCTGACCGATGACGAGACGTACTCGCACTTCCTTTGCTACACCGAATGGAAGGGCGACTACCGCTACGTGCTGGACAACGTGATGGATCCGATGCACGGCACCTACCTGCACAAGCAGTCGCACTCCATGGCCGAGGGCGATGCCACCGCCAAGTTCGGCGTGCGCCCGACCGACACCGGCTTCGTGTTCGAGAAAGAGGGCCAGCGCAACGTCAACTTCGACTGGACCGAGTGGGCCGACACGGGCGTGCACTGGATGCGCCTGGAGATTCCGTATCCGAAGACCGGCGGGCCCGGCGGCAACTTCGGCATCGTCGGCAGCTACACGCCGATCTCGACCACGCTCAGCGCGGTGTTCCACTGGCGCGTGCGCAAGCTGCCCAAGGGCTGGCAGCGCGACACGTGGCGCTTTCTCTACAAGAACCGCCTGGAGGCGCGCCACTGGCACGTGCTCGAACAGGACCGCGTGCTGATCGAGGACATGGAGCCCGACGCGAACCAGCACGAGAACCTGTACCAGCACGACCTGGGCATCGTCCGCCTGCGCCGCCACCTCAAGGGCCTGGCGCAGCAGCAGCTGGCGGCGCTCGAGAAGAAGGCTGCCTGATGGCCCCGGCCACCGCCGTGCCCGTCGAGCGCATCGCCTGCCAGGCGGTGCCCGACCTGCCGCACGCCTCCTGGTCGAACGCGCTGCGCGTCGGTCCCGAGCTGATCGTCTCGGGCCAGACGGCGCACCCGGCCACGCGCGAGGCCGCGCAGGCCGGCGCGCCGCTGGGCGCCCATGCGCAGACCCTGCTGGTGCTGCGCAGGATCCAGGCGCTGGCCGAGGCTGCCGGCGGCGGTGTGCACAACATCCTGAAGCTGGTCGTGTACGTGACCGACATCGCCGACAAGGACGAGGTCGGCCGCGCGCGACGCGAGTTCTTCCAGGGCCAACCCTATCCAGCGTCCACGCTGGTGGCGGTGAGCGCGCTGGTCTTCCCCGAACTGCGGGTGGAGATCGACGCCACCGTGCGCCTGGACGCCGACCTGCGCAGCGCCACGGTGCGCGCGGGCGCAGACTTTCCCGCGAGGTAACGCCATGTCTTCCCCCACGCTGAATGCCCTGGTGCACACGATGCGCTACGAGGCTGACGGCATCGTCAGCGTCGAGTTCCGCCCGGCGTCGCCCGAGGTCGAGTTCCCGGCGTTCGAGGCCGGTTCGCACATCGACCTGCACCTGCCCAATGGCCTGGTGCGCAGCTACTCGCTGTGCAATCCCAGCACCGACCGCCAGCGCTACGTGGTCGGCGTGCTCAACGACCGCAAGAGCCGCGGCGGCTCGCGCTACGTTCACCAGCAGCTGCGCGTGGGCATGACGCTGCCGATCTCGGCGCCGCGCAACAACTTCGCGCTGCACGAGGATGCGCCGCGCTCGGTGCTGGTCTCGGGCGGCATCGGGGTCACGCCGATCTGGTGCATGCTCCAGCGCCTGGCGGCGCTCGGCCGTCCGGTGGAGCTGGTCTACTGCGCGCGCAACCGCAAGGAGTCGGCCTTTCGCGAGGCGATCGAGCAGCTGGCGGCGGACAAAGGCATCGCGCTGACCTGGCATTTCGACGACGAGCGAGGCGCGCCGCCCGACCTGAAGGCCATGCTGGCGGGCAAGGGCGCCGACAGCCACTATTACTGCTGCGGCCCCACGCCCATGCTCGACAGCTTCGAGAAGGCCTGCGAGCAGCTGGGCTACCCGCATGCGCACATCGAGCGGTTCGCCGCCGTGCATGTCGAGGCGGCTCCCGCCACCGAGACTTTCATGGTCGAGTGCGCCAGGAGCGGCAAGAACGTGGAAGTGCCGCCGGGCAAGTCCATTCTCGACAGCCTGCTCGACGCCGGCCTGAACCCAGACCACAGCTGCAAGGAAGGCGTGTGCGGTGCCTGCGAGACGCAGGTGCTGGAGTTCGACGGCGAGCTCGAGCACCGCGACGGCATCCTGACCAAGCTCGAACGCGAGTCGGGCAAGACCATGATGATCTGCGTGTCCCTGTGCAAGGGCAAGAAGGTGGTGCTCGACGTCTAGCGTCCCGTTGGCCGCGCATCCACCGCGCTGCGCGGCGTGGTTTCGTCCTTTCCTGCGTTTTCCGTTTCCGTTCCTACCACTCCCATGATGAAGAAAAGCCTCCTGGCGCTCGGCGCGCTCGCGGCCGCGCACGGCGCGTTCGCCCAATCCTCCGTCACCGTGTTCGGCGTGCTCGACACGTCGATCGTCTACACCGAGGGCAGCGGGCCGAACGCCGGCAGCCGCACGCAGATGAGCAGCAGCGGCAACAGCTTCAGCCGCCTGGGCTTTCGCGGAACAGAAGACCTGGGCGGCGGCTACGGCGCCGGGTTCTGGCTCGAGGCCGGGCTGCAGAGCGACAGCGGCGGGATCATCCCCACCAACGTGAACAACCAGATCAATGGCGTGCAGGCCGGCAGCTTCGGCTTCAGCCGCCGCGCCACGGTCAGCCTGTTCGGACCCTTCGGCGAGGTGCGCCTGGGCCGCGACTACACGCCGACCTTCTGGAACACCGCGCTGTTCGATCCGTTCGGTACCGGCGGCGGCATCGGCGCGAACCATCTCTACTTCGTCGGCCAGGGCGGCCTGGGTGCCTACGTCGGCACGCGCGCGTCGAACAGCGTGGGCTACTTCCTGCCGCAGAACATCGGCGGCTTCTACGGACAGGTGATGGCGGCCAGCGGCGAGAACGTCGACGTGGACGGCCAACCCGGCGCTCATGACGGCGACTACCTCGGTGGCCGTCTCGGCTGGCGCAGCGGCGGCTTCGACATTGCCGGCGCCACCGGCCGCGCGCAGTACGCCAGCGGCGACCTGACGCTGTCCAACGTCGGCGTGGCCTATACCTTCGGCCCGTCGATCCAGGCGATCAGCGGCCTGAAGCTGATGGCCGAGTACCACCAGGACAAGCTGGGCGAGCGCGAGGGCAAGGGCGGCCTGGTCGGCTTCAAGTGGCCGATGGGTCCGGGCGTGCTCAAGGCGTCCTACGCCCACTACGAGCGCGACCCGCAGGTGGCGGGCCAGAGCGACCTGGCCAGCGACAAGATGGCGCTGGGGTACGAGTACCTGCTGTCCAAGCGCACGTCGCTGTACGCCACCGTCGCGCGCATCCACAACGACGACGGCACGGCCGACTCGCTCGGCGGCGTGCCCACGACCCCGGGCCGGCCCGCGACCGGCACCGAGTTCGGCATCACCCACACCTTCTAACTTCCCTGGAGAGCCCGCACCATGCAAGAACGAGCCATGCGCTGGTGGGGCGTGATCACGCTGTTCGTGATCGTCGCCATCAGCTACATCGACCGCATCAACATCTCGGTGCTGATCACCGACGCCGACTTCCTCTCGCACGTCGGCCTGACGCGCGGCGACCGGCTGAGCCAGGGCTTGCTGGCCACGGCGTTCATGGTCGGCTACGGTGTCTCGTCGATCGTGCTGACGCCCCTGGCGGCCGCGCTGCTGGGCGTGCGCCGCAGCCTGCTGGCCGGGCTGGCGCTGTGGGGCGTGGTGACGTTCCTGTCGCCGCTGCTGGACAGCTTCGGACTGCTGCTGGGCTCGCGCATCCTGCTGGGCGTTTCCGAAGGGCCGGTGTTCGCGCTGGCCGCGGCGTACATCAAGGCGCACTTCGAGAGCCGAGAGAACGGCCTGCCCAACTCATTCGTCAACATGGGCACCGGCCTGGGCCTGGCGATCGGCTTCCCGCTGGTCGGCTACCTGCTGGCTGCGCACGACTGGCAGACCTCGTTCCACGCCCTGGGCGCGATCAACATCGTGCTCGGCATTCCGCTGGTGCTGGCCTTCGTGCGCATGCCCAAGGTGGACGACAGCCGGGCAACCGCCGGCGGCGGCCGCGCGGCGCTGGCGCAGGTGGGGCGGATGGTGGCCGGCGCGATGCACACGCGGCACCTGCTGCTGGTGACGCTGCTGACCTCGGCTTTCCTGGCCTACCTCTGGGGCAGCAGCAACTGGCTGCCGAGCTACCTGAAGGAGGCGCGCGGCTTCTCGCTGCGTGAGATGGGCTGGCTGGCCAGCCTGCCGCAGTACGCCACCGTGGTGGCCGTACTGATCGGTGGCGTCGTCATCGACCGCATTCCGCGCCGCAGCGTGCCGCTGATGTTCGTCTGGTGCAGCGTGGGCGTCGGGCTGGCGGTCTGGCTGGCGATCGAGGCCGAGGGCCGCTACACCGCGGCCTATTGCCTGATTGCCGCCAACTTCTTCTGGGGCCTGATGAGCCCGGCCATTCCGAGCACGATGCAGCACTTCTCGCGACCTGAGCACGTGGCCAGCAGCTACGGTGTGGTCAACGGCGTGGGCAGCCTGGTGGCCGGCTTCATGCCGGCCCTGATGGGCAGCGTGATCGCGCATGCGGCCACGCCGCGCGCCGGTTTCCTGGCCGGCTTCGGCACGCTGATCGGCACGCAGGTGGTGGTGTTCCTGTGCGGCCTGGTGCTGTGGCTGCGCGAGCGCAACGCGCCGCAGGCGAGCGAGGCGGGCGCTGCCGCGCCGGCCTGAGCGCGTGCGTCAGGTGGGCAGGTAGCGCAGGCGCGCCCCGACGTGAACCGGCGGCGGAGCGTCGCCCCGCCCGCCTGCCTCACAGCCCGATGGTGTAGCCGCCGTTGACCGACAGGTGCTGGCCGGTGACGTACGAGGCGCCGTCGGACAGCAGGAAGCACACCGGGCGCACGACTTCGTCCGTCTCCCCCCAGCGGCCCAGCGGGATCTGCTGCAGGTAGGTGTCGCGGAACTTCTCGCCGCGGATGGTTTCGGTCATGGGCGTTTCCACCACGCCGAAGCCGACGGTGTTCACCCGGATGCCGAAGCGCGCCCATTCGCGCGCCGCGCACATCGTCAGGCCCAGCACGCCGGCCTTGGCGGCTCCGTAGTTGATCTGGCCGATGGTGCCGCGCCGGCCGGCGTCGGACGAGATGTTCACGATCGAGCCGGAGACCTTCTCGCCCGCCTTCGAGCGGGCCAGCAGGTGGCGGCCCAGCGCCTGCAGGAAGTAGAAGGAGCCGGACAGGTGCACGTCGATCACCTGCTGCCATTGCTCCAGCGTCATCTTGTCGATCATGGCGGTGCGCGTCACGCCGGCATTGTTGACCAGGCCATTGACGTCACCGAAGGCCTGCACGCCCGCATCCACCGCCTGCTGCGCGATGGCGGGGTCGGCCACGCTGCCGGCGACGGTCACGCAGCGCGATTCGCCGAGCGACTCGCGCAGGCCGGCCAGCGCGTCGGCATTGAGGTCGACGGCGACCACGCGGCCGCCCAGTCCGGCAATGGCCGTGGCCAGCGCGTGGCCGATGCCCTGGCCGGCGCCGGTCACGATGACCTGTCGGTTCTCGAGCGAGAAAGGCTTGTCTTCTTGCATGTCTTGAATCTCCGTTGTCGGTGGTTTTTTCAGAGCGTTTCCTCGGTGCCGAGGATGAGGGTGGCCTGGCTCGACAGCTCGCCGCCGTTGCCGTGCGCCAGCGCCAGCCGGGCGCCGCCGACCTGCCGTTCGCCGGCGGTGCCGGCGAGCTGCTGCGCCGCCTCGACCATGGTGAACAGGCCATACATGCCGGGGTGGGTGCAGGACAGCCCGCCGCCATTGGTGTTGACCGGCAACGTGCCGCCGGGCGCGATGCGGCCGCCCTCGACGAAGGCCGCGCCCTCACCCTTGGCGCAGAAGCCCAGGTCTTCCAGGAACAGGATGGTGTTGAGGGTGAAGGCGTCGTACACCTCGACCACATCGATGTCGGCCGGCTTCACGCCCGCCTGCGCCATCGCCCGCGGGCCGCTGAGCGAGGCGGCGGTGACGGTCAAGTCGGGCATATTGGTGATGTCCTTGTGCCAGGCCGCCGCGGCGCCGCCGAGGACGTAGGCGGGCCGCTTGGCGAGATCCTTCGCGCGGTCGGCGCGCACCATCACCACGGCGGCGGCGCCGTCGGTCACGAGGCAGCAGTCACGCACCGAGAACGGGTCGGCCACGATGCGCGAGCCGAGGTACTCGTCCATCGTCAGCGGGTCGCGCATGAAGGCGTCGGGATTGAGTTGGGCCCACCGGCGCGCCGCCAGCGCCACTTCGCCCAGCTGCTCCTTCTTCAGTCCGTACTGCGCCATGTAGCGCGAGGCGGCGAGCGCGTAGCCGCCGACCGGGCGCGCCAGCTTGTAGGGGCCTTCGTAGGGCGAGGGCTTGAGCGAGCTGACCAGCTTGCCGGAGGCGGTGCGCTGGTTGCTGCCATAGGCGATCAGCGCCACGTCGCACAGGCCAGCCTCCAGCGCCAGGGCGGCGTGGATGGCATGGGTCTGGAAGGACGAGCCGCCAGTGCGGTTGTTGTCGGTCAGGCGCGGCGAGATGCCGAGGTACTCGGTGAAGCTCAGGCCAGACAGGTAGTCGTCCGGCAGGCCGATGAACAGGCCGTCGACGTCCTGCGGTGTCAGGCCGACCGACGACAGCGCCCGGGTGCTGGCGGATACGGCCAGGTCGAGCGAGGACAGCCCGGGGGCTTCGCCGATGCCGTAGGTCGCCGACGCGACGATTGCGGTCTTGCCGCGGGGAAAACGTTCCTGGCTGCCGCTCATTGCTTTGCTCCTTCGGCCGGGTCGAACACCACCAGCGGCTGGCCCTCGTCGTCGCGCGCGATGCGCGCCCTGACGGCCATGCCCACCTTGACTGACTCGGGCGGGACGCCTTCCACGCGGCTCATCATGCGCGGGCCCTCCTGCAGCTGCACCAGGCAGACGTTGTAGGCCGAGGCGGGCGGACGCACGCGCATCACGGTGGTGGCGTACACCGTGCCCAGGCCCGATGCGGCGACCCATTCCAGGTCTTGCGCGCCGGTGCGCGGCGCGGCCACGCGCGGGTAGAACACGTGCTCGCCGCTGCTGCGCGAGCGCTGGATCATGAAGCGTCCTTCGGCCAGGTGCGCGAAGTATTCCTGCTGAGGACGCGGGTCCTTGGAGTGGTCTGTCATGGCGAGTGTTTCAGTTCTCCGGCCACTGGTACAGCGGCGGTTGCTTGTTCAGGAAGCGGCCGGCCGCCTCCTTGTGGAAGGCGCTTTCGCGGCACAGCGACTGGGCCATCGCCTCCTGCATGTAGACGGTGCGGCGGTCGGATTCGAAGGCGTGGTTCATCACCGACTTGACGATGCCCAGGGCGCCGGCCGGGGCCTGCTCGAAGCGGGCGGCCAGCTCTACGGCGGCCTCGAGCACCGGCCTGTCTTCCACCACCTGTTGCGCGATGCCCAGCGCGAGCGCCTCGGGCGCCTTCACGACCCGGGCGGTGAACGCCAGTTCCTTGGCGCGAGCCAGTCCGACCGCGCGCGGCAGCAGGTACATGCCGCCCAGGTCGGGCACGTAGCCGATGCGCGCGAACACGGCGCAGAAGGTGGCGCGCGGCGACACCAGCACGAAGTCGGCGGCCAGCGCCATCGACAGGCCGGCGCCGAAGGCCGAACCGTCCACCGCCGCGATGACGGGTTTTTCCATGTCCACCAGTTCGTCGAACCAGCGTTGCATCGAAAGGATGCGGCTGCGGCCCTCGAACACGTCGGTGCCGCCCTGGCCGCCGCCCATGGCGCGGATGTCGCCGCCGGCGCAGAAGTGGCCGCCGGCGCCGGTCAGCACCACGGCGCGCACAGACGGGTCGTCGCGCAGTTCGGGAATGGCCGCGGCCAGCGCCTGGCGCAGTTCCAGGTCGAGCGCGTTGCGCGCGGCCGGGCGGTTCAGGGTCAGCACAGCGGTGCTGCCGGTGCGGGTGATCTCAAGTACAGGCATCGTCCGGACCCGCTCAGTAGCGCAACTGCATCAGCCACTCGGCCACCAGGGCCGGGCGCTCGGCGCCTTCGGCGCGCACGTCCACGCTCCAGCAGCAGCGTGCCTCGTTCTCGCGCAGCACGTCCACGCGTGCCAGCTGGAAGCTGCCCACCAGCGCCGAGCCGCTGGGCACCGGCGAGGTGAAGCGCACCTTGTCGAAGCCGTAGTTGAGCGCCAGCTTGCGGCCCGGGAACTCGAACAGTCGGTGGTACCAGCCGGTGATGAGCGACAGCGTCAGCAGGCCGTGCGCGATGGTGGTGCCGAACGGCGACTCGGCCTTGGCCCGCTCGCGGTCGACGTGGATCCACTGCTTGTCCTGTGCGACGTCGGCGAAGGTGTCGATGACCGACTGGTCGATGACGATCGGGTCGGCGGTCACCGCCGGGGCGCCCACGTAGGCCTGCAGCGCGGCAATCGAATCGAAGCTTTTCTTCTTCATGACGAGGTTCTCCTTTGCGCTCAGTCGGCGCGTACGCCGAGCGACTTGGCCAGCGGCATCCATTGCTTGCGTTCGCCGTCGACGAACTGCGCGAAGTGCTTCTGGTCGCCCGGCATCGGCTGGGCGCCGATGTTGCGCAGCTTCTCGATCAGCTCGGGCTTCTTCAGCGCTTCGTTGACGGCCTTGTTCATGGCGTCGATGGCCGGCTGCGGCGTGCCGGTGCGCGCCATCACGCCGAACCAGGCGGCGGCGTTCAGACCCTTGAAGCCCAGCTCCTCGGCGGTGGCCACGTCGGGCAGCTGCGGGAAGCGCTGGTCGTCCAGGATCGCCAGCGGCACGATGCGGCCGGCCTTGGCCTGCTGCATGCACGAGGGCAGGGCGTCGAACATGATGTCGATGTTGCCGCCCATCATGCTGGTGATGGCCGGCGCGCTGCCGGCGAACGGCACGTGCGTGACTTTGAAGCCCATCTTGCTGACGGCGTTCTCGCCCGCCAGGTGCGTGATGTTGCCGCTGCTGGCCGAGCCCATGGTGAGCTTGCCCGGCTCCTTCTTGCCCAGCGCGACGAGGGCCGGCACGTCCTTGGGGCCCAGGTCCTTGCGCGTGACCAGCAGAAGGGGCGACTTGCCCATGCCGACCACTGGCACGAAGTCCTTGGCCGGGTCGTAGGCCATCTTCTCGTAGATGGCCTGGTTGATGATGATCGGCGCGTTGGAGCCGACGAAGAAGGTGGCGCCATCGGGCTCGGCGCGCAGCACCGTCTCGGCCGCGATCATGCCGGCGGCCCCGCCCTTGTTGTCGATGATGATCGGCGTGCCCAGGATGCCCGACGTCTCGTGGGCCACCAGGCGGGTGATCTGGTCGGCCGCGCCGCCGGCCGGGTACGGCACGACGAAGCGCAGCGTGGCGGGGCGGCTTTGTGCCAGTGCGGCGCCGGCGCCGGCGGCAAGGGCCAGCGCGAGGGCGCTGCGGAGGAAGGTCTGGCGTTTCATGGCGGTCTCCTGCTTGTGATGAATCGGGATGGGAGCGGTGCTCAGATGGCGCCTTCGGCGCGCAGCTGGGCAATGCGTTCGCGCGACAGGCCGAGCGCTTCGCCCAGCACCGCGTCGGTGTGCTCGCCCAGCAGCGGCGCCGAGCGGCCGTACTGGATCGGCGTGCCGGACAGGCGGATCGGGCTGGCCACGGCCGGCGCCTGCACGCCTGCGGAATGCGGCAGCGACAGCTTCATGCCGCGGTGGCGCACCTGCTCGTCCTCGAACACCTGGGCCATGGTGTTGATGGGGCCGCACGGCACGTTGGCCGCCTCCATCCGTTCCACCCACTCACCCATGGGGCGCTCGAGCATGGTCTTCGCGATCTCGGGAATCAGCGTCTCGCGGTTGCGGTTGCGCTGGCCGGGCGTGGCGTAGCGCTCGTCGGCGGCCAGGTCGTCGCGGCCGATGAGCTTGCAGAAGGCGCGGTACTGCGAATCGTTGCCCACGGCCACGATGACGTCGCCTTCCTTGCAGCGGAACACCTGGTAGGGGACCATGTTCGAGTGCGCATTGCCCATGCGGCGCGGCACGTTGCCCGACAGGAAGTAGTTGATCGCCTGATAGGAGCCGATGGTGACCACGCAGTCGAGCAGCGACATGTCGATGTGCTGGCCCTCGCCGCTGACGTGCCGGTGCTCCAGCGCCGCCAGGATGGCCGAGGTGGCGTACATGCCGCACAGCAGGTCGCTGATGGCGATGCCGACCTTCATCGGCTCGTCGCCAGGCGTGCCTTCGGGCTGGCCCGTGATGCTCATCAGCCCGCCCATGCCCTGGAACACGAAGTCGTAGCCGGGCAGGGCGGCATACGGCCCGGTCTGGCCGAAGCCGGTGACCGAGCAATACACCAGGCGCGGGTTGATCGCGCGCAGGCTTTCATAGTCCAGCCCGTAGCGGGCCAGCGTGCCGACCTTGTAGTTCTCCACCACCACGTCGACCTCGCGCGCCAGCTCGCGGATCAGCGCCTGGCCCTGCGGATGCGCCAGGTCGACGGTGATGGACTTCTTGCCGCGGTTGGCCGACAGGAAATACGACGAGTCCGCGGTCTCGCGGCCTTCGCTGTCCTTGAGGAAGGGCGGCCCCCAGGCCCGCGTGTCGTCGCCGGCACCGGGCCGCTCGACCTTGATGACCTCGGCGCCCATGTCGGCCAGGTTCTGCGTGGCCCACGGGCCGGCGAGGATGCGGGTGAGGTCCAGCACCTTCAGGTGCCCGAGCGCGGTTTTCATGCCTGCGTTGTCTCCACGATTCGATGTCGATGTGAAGGCAGCTTAGAAGCCGCGGCATACAGCGGTCCAATATTATTTGGATCGAATTCGATACCGATTGGGTATTGAATGCCTGGCGCACTACACTGCGCTCGCGGCGCCCGCGCCGTTCAGGCGCCTTGGCGCGATACCGCCAGTGCTTGCCGGAAAGAGAGAGACATTGCCGTGCTGATCGATCTGTCCATCCAGGCTGCCGTGGACGCGGCCGAGGGCGCCCGCTCGCGTCCGGCGCCCATGCTCGACCTGCGGCGCGTGCGGCAATTCGTGGTGCTGGCCGAGACGCTGAACTTCCGGCGTGCCGCCGAGCGCCTGCACATGGCGCAGCCGCCGCTGTCGGTGTCGATCCAGAAGCTGGAGTCTGAGCTGGGCGTGCGCCTGTTCGAGCGCGGCGGCACCGGCGGCGTGTCGCTCACGCCGGCGGGACATGCCGCCTTGCAGGAAGCGCGGCGGCTGCTGTTCCACAACACGCAGCTGCGCGAGTCGGCGCTGGCCGCCGCGTCCGGCACCGGCGGCGCGCTGCGTGTCGGTTTCGTCGGCTCCACCACCCATGGCGCGCTGCAGCGCATCGTGCGGCAGTTCCGTGCCCAGTGCCCGGGCGTCGAACTGGTGCTCAAGGAAGCGACCTCGGTGCGCATCATGGAGCGGCTGGAAAGCCGCGAGTTCGACGTCGGCCTGGTTCGCACACCGCTGATGGTGCATGCGCACGCGAGCCTGACGCCGCTCCTGTCCGAGACCTTCGTTGCCGCCTTGCCGACCGGCAATCCGCTGGCGCAGCGCCCCGAGCTGCGGCTGGAAGACCTGGCGCACGAGTCCTTCATCTTCTACGCGCGCAGCGACGCCGCCGGCCTGCACGCGATGGCCATGCTGGCTTGCCAGCTGGCCGGCTTCCTGCCGCGCGTGATGCAGGAGGCGACGCAGGTGCAGACGGTGCTGTCGCTCGTGGAAAGCGGGCTGGGCGTCGCGCTGGTGCCGTCGATCATGCAGCACGCGGCCAACCCGCATGTGGCCTACCGGCGCATCGTCGACATGCCCGATGCGGCCGCCATCGGCCTGGCGCTGGCGCTGCACCCGGACCGTGCCAGCCCGGCCGCGCTGCGCTTCAAGGAAGTCGCGGCACGCGCCATCGACGCGGACTGAGCCGCGGCCGCTTTGCTAGAATCGCGGCCTCAGTCATTGGGGAGTAGCTGCCCTGCGCAACGCAGGGGCTCACGTCAACAGACTTGGCCCACAGGCCATGGCGTGCGCAGCTTTCGAGCCTGGCAAGACCTTTGACCGCATGCCTTCCGGATAGGGCCGGGGGAGTCGTGCGGTCATTGCGTTGTCCGGCCCCGAACAAGAACCACCCCACTCATCATGGAAGCCTTTCTCGTGTCCACCGGCGTCGTCGCGCTCGGTGAAATGGGCGACAAGACCCAGTTGCTCGCCATCGTTCTCGCGGCCGCTTTCCGCAAGCCCTTGCCCATCATCGCCGGCATCTTCGTCGCCACCATCGTCAACCATGCGGCGGCCGGCGCGGTGGGCGGCTGGGTGGCCGCCGCGCTCGGGCCGGACGTGCTGCGCTGGGTGATCGGCGTGTCGTTCCTGCTCATGGCCGGCTGGATGCTGATTCCGGACAAGCTCGACGACACGAACTTGCAGAGCCGCTCGCGGCTGGGCGTGTTCGGCACCACGGTGGTGGCCTTCTTCCTGGCCGAGATGGGCGACAAGACGCAGATCGCCACGGTGGCGCTGGCCGCGCGCTATGCGGACGTGGTCCCGGTCGTGCTCGGCACCACGCTGGGCATGATGATCTCCAACGTGCCCGCTGTGCTGGTGGGCGACAAGGTCGCCAGGAAGATATCCATGAACGTGGTGCACGCGATTGCCGCCGCGATCTTCGGCGTGCTGGGCGTGCTGACGCTGCTGAACGTCGGCAAGCTGTTCTGAGCCGGACAACCGCCGCTGCCGGGCGCTGCCGCGGGCGCGATCAGCGTGCGCCCATCACTTCGCGCAGCCACGTTCGGCACTGCTCGGCGTCTTCCACGGGCCACTCGACGGTGACCGTCCGCTGGTGATCGCGCACTTCGACCCGGATGCAGCGGGCAGCGCCGGGCTGGACTGTGCGCACACCCGTCCTGCCACCCAGTAGCCGTGACCACCAACCGGCCGCTTCCTCGGCCGGTGCGTCGATGGCGTCGATGGCGACGGTGGGTGTCGGGGCAGTGGCGGGCGGTGCGACCGGTGCGTCGGCCCGCGGCGGCGATGTCGACGGACGGACCGGGCTGGCCGCGGGCGGATCGGCGGGCGCCGCTGCGCTCGGCGCCACCGGCGCCTGCGGGGCGGCCGCGGCGGCCGGCGCCGCGCCCCCGTCGATGCGTGCGCGAAGGTTGGCACCGAACTCGTCCCACATCCGGTCGGCCTTGGTCTTCATCACGCCCAGGCCGAAGGTGCCCAGGCGGCCGAGCACGTCCACCTGCACCTTCAGGCGAAGGTCGGTGCCGCCGTCGGCGGCGGGGGCCAGGAAGATCTCGCTGCGCTGCTTGAGCGAGCTGGCGACCGAGGCGTCTTCGCCCGTGCCTTCGGCGCGCAGGTATTCGGGCGCGCGCTGCTCCACGATGTGGGTGCGCAGCTTGAACTTCGCGCTGATGAAGGAGATCTTCACGTGCATCAGCGCCACGTATTCGGTGGGGCTGATCACCTCGATGGATTTCATGCCGGGCACGCAGCCGCCCATGACCTGCGGGTCGAGCAGCAGTTCCCACACACGCTGCGGCGGTGCCGCGACGCTCAGCGTCTTCTCAATTTCCATGGCGCATCTTCTCTGCTGCGTCGAGTACCGACTCGACGATCTGGGTGTAGCCGGTGCAACGGCACAGGTTGCCGTTCAGGCCATGCCGAACTTCGTCGGCGCTGGGGCTCGGGTTGGTTTCGAGCATGGCGCAGGACGCCATCAGGAAGCCCGGCGTGCAGTAGCCGCATTGCAGGCCGCCGCATTGCATGAAGCTTTCCTGGAGCGGATGCAATGCTTCGCCGCGCGCCAGGCCTTCGACGGTCTGCACGTCGCGCCCGCGCACCTGTACCGCCAGCATCAGGCAGGACTTGACGACCTCGCCATCGACGCGCACCGAGCAGGCGCCGCAGATGCCGGTCTCGCAGCCGCGCTTGGTGCCGGTCAGGTGCAGGTCGTCGCGCAGGAAGTCGGACAGCAGGCGGCGCGAGGGCACGCGGTCCACCGCGACGGGCTCGCCGTTGACGGTGCATTCGATGCGGTGCTCGCTCATGCGCATGCTCCTTCTGGTTCGGTGTTGTCGATGTCGATGCCGAACAGCTCTCCCATGGTTCGGCCGGCCACCACTTCCACCATGCGCCGGCGGAAGTCGGCGTCGCCGCGGGCGTCTGACACCGGTTCGATGTCGGCGGCGACGATGGCGGCGGCTTGCGCCACGGCGGAGGCATCCATCGTGCGGCCTTCCAGGAAGGCCTCCGCACGGCGAACCCGCGTCGGAATGGGCGTGGACGCACCGACGGCGATGCGTGCGGTATGGCACAGGAGCCCGTCCCGCTGCGCCACCAGGGCCACGCTCGCCAGCGGACGGTGCTCCGCCGCGGTGCGCAGGAAGCGGGTGTAGACGCCCTCGCTGCCCGGCGCCATCGGCGGCACGCGGATCTCGACCAGCAGTTCGTCCGGCTCCAGGGCGGTCTGGAAGTAGTCGACCAGGAAGGCTTCGAGCGGCAGCTCGCGTTCGCCGCGTGCGCTGGCCACGAGCACCCGCGCGTCGAGCGCCAGCAGGCAGCCCGGCGGATCGGTGGAGGGGTCGCCATAGCAGAGGTTGCCGCCCAGCGTGCCCTGGTTGCGCACCTGCGGGTTGGCCACGCGCGCGGCCATGCTGGCGAGCACCGGAAAGTGCCGCCGCACGAGCGGCGATGCCGCCACGTCGCAATGGCGGGCGAGGGCGCCGATGCGCAGGCCTCGCGCGGCGTCGAAGTCGATGCCGCGCAGCGCCTCGATGCCGGCCAGGCTGACCAGGTGCGTCGGCGCCAGCATGCGCTGTCGCATGGCCAGCATGAGCGCGGTGCCGCCTGCGAAGATGCGCGCGTCGTCGCCCAGGCCGGCCAGCATGCGGCTGGCCTCGGCGACCGTGGCGGGCTCCAGGAAATCGAACTCACGCATGGAAGGTCTCCTTGTCCTGGCGTGCCGCGGCGAGCTCGGCCAGGGCCGCCAGCACCTTCTGCGGCGTGATCGGCAAGTCGGTGATGCGGATGCCCACGGCGTCGTACACCGCGTTGGCGATGGCCGGCGCGCCGGGGAGGATGGCGGTCTCGCTGGCGCCCTTGGCGCCGTAGGGACCGTTCGGGTCGTTGGTTTCCACGAAGCCCCCGCGCAGCATCGGCACGGCGTCGGCGGTCGCCATTGTGTAGTCGGCGAAGTTGCCGTTCATGATGCGCCCGCCTTCGAGCTGCAGTTGCTCGTACAGTGTCCAGCCCATCGCCTGCACCGTGGCGCCGTTGGTCTGGCCGTGCACCGCGATCGGGTTCAGTGCCTTGCCGCAATCGTCCGAGACGAAGCTGTCGAGCACGGTGACCCGGCCGGTCCGGGTGTCGACCTCCACCTCCACTGCCTGCGCGGCATACGAGTAGGCGGGCGCGATGTTGCCGTACAGGTTGTCGTCGTGCATCTGCGTCTGCGCGTCCCAGGTGCCGCTGACCTGGATGCCCTCGCCGCCATGGCTCCAGATGTGCAGCCGAGCCAGCTCGGCGATGCTGGCGCGGCGCTCGCCCGGGGCCTCGGTGTCGAACACGAATCCTCCGGCCAGCGCGAGGCGCGCGGCCGGAAGCGTCCACTTCGCCGCCGCCGCCGCCAGCAGCCGGTCGCGCGCCATGCGTGCGGCCACGATTGCGGCATTGCCGGCGGCGATGGTCACGCGCGAGGCGAGCGAGCCGATGGCGATGGGCGAGGTGTCGGTGTCGGGCGGCAGCACCAGCGTGTGGGCGACGGGGATGTCCAGCTCGTGCGCCACCACCTGGCTGAGCATCGTCATGGCGCCCTGGCCCATGTCGCATTCGCCGCTCATGATGAACACGCGGCCGTCCTCGTTGATCTTGACGACGACCGTCGAGCCGTCCCAATTGCCGATTGTGCGGTTGCCGCTGACGTGCATGGCGGCGGCCATGCCGACGCCGCGGCGCCTGGCGCCGGTGTCCTTGGCCCGGCCGCGCTTTTGCGACCAGCCGATCGCCTGCGTGGCCTGCTCGATGCATTCGACCAGGCCGGTGCTGCCGATCTTCCAGCCGTGCACCGAGACGTCGCCCGCTTCGAGCGCGTTGCGCCGGTGCACCTCGACCGGGTCCAGCCCGAGCCGCTCGGCCATCGTGTCGATGTGGCTGTTGAGCGCAAACTGCATCTGCGCGCCGCCGAAGCCGCGGAACGCGCCGTGCGGCGGCGTGTGCGTGTAGGCCAGCGTGGCATGCGAGCGCACGTTGGGATTGCGGTGCATGTTGTCGCTGCGCATGCAGGTGACGTGCATCACGTCGCCGGACAGGCCGGCGTAGGCGCCGCAGTCGGCGATCACGCGCACTTCCTTGGCGACGATGATGCCGTCCCGGTCCATCCCCAGCTTGAGCGTCACCCGTTCGGGCACGCTGGAGCACGCGGCCAGGAAGTCCTCGAGCCGGTTGTTCACCAGCCGCACCGGCGCGCCGGTCTTCACCGCCAGCAGGCCGGCGACGAGGTTGTTGGCGTCCTCGACCATCTTGGCGCCGAAGCCGCCGCCGGTGGTGGCCTGGAGCACGCGCACGCTGGAGATGGGCCGCTCCAGCGCCGCAGCCAGTCGCAGCCGCGCCTGGGTGATGGATTGGGTGGAGGTCCACACCACCAGCCGGCCGTCGGCGTCGATGGTGGCCACGGTGCCCATCGGCTCGAGGTAGCCGGGGTACTGCGCATGGCAGTCGTAGGTGGCCTCGTGGACGAGGTGCGCCGCCGCGAAGCCGGCGTCCGGGTCGCCGCGCTCGTAGCGGATCTCGTGGGCGATGTTGCCCCGGCCGGGGTGCACGCCCGGCGCGTCCTCGTCGAGCGATTCGTCGGGCGTCAGGATGGCCGGCAGCTCCTCGTATTCGACGGCGATCAGGTCCAGCGCGTCGCGCGCGATCTCCTCGGAGACGGCGGCCACGGCGGCCACTTCCTCTCCGGCGAAGCGCACCACGCCCTCGGCCAGGATGCGGCGCTCCTTGTGATGCACGCCCCACAGTGCGCGAGGCGCGTCGGCGCCGGTCAGCACCGCCTTCACGCCCGGCAGCGCCAGCGCCGCGGACGTGTCGATCGACAGGATGCGCGCGTGCGGATAAGGGCTGCGCAGCACTTTGCCGTGCAGCATGCCGGGCAGCTTGTGGTCGCCGGCATACACCGCGCGGCCCAGCACCTTGGCGCGGGCCGTGACCTGGGCGATACCGGTGCCGAGCGTCGACGCACTGGCCTGTCCGGCGCCCGGCGTCGCTGCGCCGGCTTCGGCGCGGGCCTCGGGGGCGGGGGCTGCCATCGTCACTCCGCGGAGATGTGCAGGTCGCGGATCACCTTGCCCAGCACGTCGTACTCGGTGGCGTTGATCCGGCCGAGCTGCTCGGGTGCGCCGCCGGCGGGCAGGGCGCCGAAGGTCGCGAGCTTGCTCACCACCTCGGGCGACTTCAGGATGCCGTTGAGTTCCTTGTTGAGCAGTTGTACGACCGCGGCGGGCGTGCCCTTGGGTGCGAAGAAGCCGTTCCAGGAGCCGACCACCACGTCCTTGTAGCCGAGTTCGCGCAGCGTGGGGACATCCGGGGCCAGGGGCGAGCGCGCGGCGTCGCCGATGGCCAGGGGAACCAGCTTGCCGGTGTCGATGTACTGGCGCACCGGGCCGAGCGTGACCCAGGCGGTATCGACATGGCCGGCCACCACGTCGGTCACCGACGGCCCGACACCGCGGTACGGCACGTGGACGATCTTCACTCCGGCCGCCTGGTTGAGCCACTCGCCCAGGATGTGCATCGGCGAACCGGCACCCGGACTGGCATAGGTAACCGATTTGCCGCCCTTGGCGGCGGCGATCATCTGCGGCACCGTCTTGATGCCGGTGCCGGGATTGGCGACGAGGATGAGCGGCTGGGTAGCCGTGTTGATGACCGGCTCGAACCCGCCGAGCACGTCGTAGCTGGCCGAGGGCGACAGCTTCATCACCATGGGCGCGGTGGTGAAGGGGTTGGGCGTGAACAGCAGCGTGTACCCGTCGGCCTTGGCGCGGCCCACGTAGTTGTTGCCGATGGCGCCGCCGGCGCCGGGCTTGTTCTCGATGATGACCGACTGCTTCAGCCGCTCGCCCAGCTTCTCGGCGAACAGGCGCGCAATGGCGTCGGTGTCGCCGCCCGGCGGGTAGGAGACGATGACGGTGACGGGCTTGGACGGGTAGGCGTCCTGGGCGAAGGCCGGCGCCGCGACGGCGCAGGCCGCCATGGTGGCAGCAAGAAGGACGTGTCGGCGGGTCGAGAACATCACTGGCTCCTGGAGGGGGCCGCAAATGGGTGCGGCAGCTGGCAGTTGAGAAGATTGGCGGTTCATTGGTGAAACAATGGTTCACCAATGAATAAAGATTCTGCGCGTCTTCATTGATCGATCAACTTGCCGTAAATACCGATTGACACAACGATTGTTTAGACGTTGGAGTCGAACTTGAAGGCGAGCAGTCCCATGGAACAATGCGGCCCCGATGAGCCCTATTTCTTCTCCTTCCGATTTCCCGCCCAGCCCCTGGCATGACCTCGACGAGGCCGGCACGGGGCTGACGGTCGACGCCTTCATCACCACGCTGATGAGCGAGGCCGGCAACGCTCTGCGGCGCACCATCACGCTTCCCTATGCCGACCAGTTCGGGGTGTCGGTGTCGGAGTGGCGCGTGCTTTCGTTGGTGGCGCATGCCGGCCGTATCGCCTTCAGCGACCTGGTGACCCAGTCCACCTCCGACAAGGCGCTGGTCAGCCGCACGCTCAAGCTGCTGGAGGGGCGCGGCCTGGTGTCGCTCGAGGCGGAAGGCAACACGCCTCGAAAGAAAGTCTTTTGCGCGGTCACGCCGTCCGGACAGGCGCTGCACGCGCAGGCCATCCCGATCGCGCGCAGGCGCCAGGCGGCGGCCATCCGCTCGCTCGAACCGGCGGAGCGTGACGCGTTGTACGGGGTGCTGCTGAAGCTGCGCGACTATTGCCGCGCGCAGGAGACGACGGGCGCGGCGCACGGCCGGGGCGCCGGGCGCGACATGACGGGCCTCGACATCTGAGGCCGGCGCCGGCCGGGGGCTGCTATTGCTTGTAGCCCGGGTCCGTTCGGTCGAGCCGGCGCAGCAGGGCTGGCCAGGCGATGTTGGCGCCCTGGCCTGCAGTCACCGTCTTCATCACCTGCGCCAGGCCCTGAAGGATGCGCGGGTCCACGTGCACCAGCTCGCCGCCGGCCTGGGCGTCGATCTGGATGCGGCAGGTGTTCTCGAACGTGTACATCGAGAGAAACGCCTCGGGGATGGACCGGCCCACGGTCAACAGTCCGTGGTTGCGCAGCATCAGGTACGTCTTGTCGCCCAGGTCGCTAGCCAAACGCGGCTTCTCGTCGTCGCGCAGGGCCACGCCTTCGTAGTCGTGATAGGCCAGCGACGACAGCACGAAGGTGCTTTGCTGGCTGATCGGCAGCACGCCGCACTTCTGTGCGCTGACGGCGATTCCGGCGCGGCTGTGGGTGTGCAGCACGCAACCGACGTCTTCGCGCGCTTCGTGGATGCAGCTGTGGATGGTGAAGCCGGCCGGGTTGACCGGATGCGGCGAGTCGATCACCTTGTTGCAGTGCTGGTCGACCTTGACCAGGCTGGAGGCCGTGATCTCGTCGAACATCAGGCCGTAGGGGTTGATCAGGAAGTGATGCTCCGGCCCCGGGATGCGGGCACTGATGTGGGTGAACACCAAGTCGCTCCAGCCGTACAGGGCGACCAGCCGGTAGCACGCTGCCAGGTCTACCCTCAGCTTCCATTCCTCTTCGCCGACCTGTCGGCGCAAGGCTTCGGTTTCCTGGGCGGTGGTGGCGTTCATGGCGCGTCTCCTGAAGGTCGTTTCGTGGGGCTGGGATACCGCCGCCAATGTAGACCAACGCGCGGTCGCCCGCTGTCCGCCACCGGACAGAACGCCGGCGCGGCGCAAGTCAGGTTCGGGTGAACAGGACGTCGTACACGCCGTGGCCCAGGCGCAGGCCGCGGTTCTCGAACTTGGTCAGCGGCCGGTAGTCCGGCTTGGGCGAATAGCCGTCGGCGGACGCCTGCGGCGAGCGTTCGAGCAAGGGTTCGGCCGCCAGCACCTGCACCATCTGTTCGGCGTACGGCTGCCAGTCGGTGGCGCAGTGCAGGTAGCCGCCGGGTGCCAGGCGCTCGGCCAGCTTGTGCACCAGCGGCGGCTGGATCAGGCGGCGCTTGTGGTGCCGCTTCTTGTGCCACGGATCGGGAAAGAAGATGTGCACGCCGGCCAGCGACGCCGGCACCAGCATGTGGTCGATCACCTCGACCGCGTCATGCGCGCAGATGCGGATGTTGTTCAGCTGCTGCTCGCCGATGCGCTTGAGCAGCGCACCGACACCGGGCTCGTGCACCTCGCAGCACAGGAAGTTGGTCTCGGGCCTGAGCGCGGCGATGTGGGCCGTGGCCTCGCCCATGCCGAAGCCGATCTCGAGCACAGTCGGCGCTGCCCGGCCGAAGGCGGCGGCCAGGTCCAGCGGCTGCGCGCGATAGGGCAGCAGGAACGCCGGTCCTTGCTCGCGGTAGGCGCGCGCCTGGCCGTCGGTGGTGCGTCCGCCGCGCTTGACGAAGCTGCGCAGCCGGCGGTGCAGGGGGTGGAGGGCGCCGTCGCCGGCATCGGCATGGGCGGGCGCGGGATGCGCCTCGGCGGAGGCGGAGGGCAGCGGCGCGGGAACGTCGTCGTCACCGGCCACGGGATCAGGGTCACGCGGATTCATGGGGATCGCGATTGTAGAGAGCGCGCCATTGCGCCACCCAGCCAGTGGTTTCGGTACCGGCCAGTCCGAGCGCCCGGGCCGCGGAGGCGAGGGCGGCGGCAGCAGCCTGCGGCGTGCCGGTATCGATGGCCGTGGCGCCATTCTGCTTGGACAGCTTGCTGCCGTCCTCGCCCAGTACCAGGGGCGTGTGCAGGTAGCGCGGCTGCGGCAGGCCGAGCGCGCGCTGCAGCAGGATCTGGCGCGCCGTGTTGTCGGCCAGGTCTTCGCCGCGCACCACGTCGGTGATGCCCTGGTCGGCGTCGTCCACGACCACCGCGAGTTGATAGGCCCAAGGGCCATCTGCACGGCGCAGGACGAAGTCGCCCACCTCGCGCGCCACGTCCTGCCGCTGCGCGCCCAGACGGCGGTCGATCCAGTGCACGGCTCCCGCGTCGCCCTGGAATCGGGTCGCGGCGAAGCGCCACGCGCGCGCCGGCTTGCCGTGCAGGCCGGTGCGGCAGGTGCCGGGGTAGACGCGTTCCCCGTGGCGTTCATGGATCACGCCCTGCCGGGCCAGGGCGGCGTCGATGTCGCTGCGCGAGCAGCCGCACGGGTAGGCCAGGCCAGCATCGCGCAGGCGCTCGAGCGCGGATTCGTACAGCATGGTGCGGCGCGTCTGCCACACCGGCGGTTCGTCAGGCAACAGGCCGCAGGCCGCCAGTTGCCGCAGGATCAGTTCGGCGAGCCCGGGCCTGCAGCGCTCGGTGTCGGCGTCCTCGATGCGCACCAGCCAGCGTGCCCGCGGGCCGCGCGCACGCACGTCCAGCCAACTGGCCAGCGCGGCCACCAGCGAACCGGCATGTAGCGGGCCGGTGGGCGAGGGGGCGAAGCGGCCGGTGTCAAGCATCACAGGGGACATAGACGGCATCGAATAGCTCCAAACGTCGGGAGGCTGTTGTTTCATCGTGCCAGCGCATTGGAGGGCTGCCTATACTCATTTCCAGAATTCAAACAGATCAGGGAGAGCATCGTGCGTCACTCAACGACCGTCGAGGCCGCTGCATTGCCGCGCGCGATCGACATGGCCGCAGCCGCGCGGACAGGCCGGGGCCGATGGCTGCTTGTGCTGGCTTCGGCGGTCGTGCTGTCAGGCTGCTTGCAGCCACCCACAAAGCGCGACGCCAAGCTGGCCAGGGACCTGGCCCACATGCAGTATGCGCAGGAGCCGTTGATCATCAACGACGCCGATGGCTACACGTACACCAACGCCCCGCAGGAGACGTGGCTGGGCCCGCACCGGTTCATGATCCCGGCGAACTATTTCACCGACCAGGCAGGCCCGGACTTCCAGGGCGGAGTGACGATGGAAGTGGAATGGCCCGACCTCAAACCGCTGCCGCCCGGGCGGCGGCGCGTGATGAGCATGCCGGAGTTCTTTGCGCTGGTTGGTGGCGGCATCAACTATGTGGACCGGCTGCCATGGCAGGAGTCGATGGAGAACGGGGTCAGCCCGCCTCTGTCAACTTCCTTGCGCCGCCGGGATCCGGTGCGCAATCTGGCGTACCGCACGCGGGGTCAAGATGTGCACGGCCTGCAGCGCTGGTATGTCAGCGATCGGGACAAGCAATTGTTTCGCGACATTGTCAAGGGCCAGGAGTACTTCCAGTACTGGCCGCCCAGGCCCGAGGACATTGAAGACTGGTACCTCCGGTGGGACGCCCAGGGGCAACTTGTTACCCGCATCAAGTGCACCCCCCTGATCCAGCCGGACGGGCTGGTGCTTCAAGACGGGCGGGTAGTCGATGTGCCGGAAGTCAGGCGGAGCGCCTTGTGCAGGCATTCCTTTGCCATTCCCAAATACAAGGCGTTGGTCTCGCTTGGCTACGCGCGCGTGTTGTTGGGCGAATGGCAACGCATCGAACAGACCTACCGGCAGAACCTGGATCGCTACTACGTCGGTGAGGGCGAGGGCTGGAAGAAGAAGAGGGAGGAACGAGGTGGTGAGCAGAAAAGATAGGCAGGAGAAACAGGGGGACCGGCACGCCAGGATGGATCCGCCGCGAGCGTCGAGGCTGCTGCTTGTGCTGGCTTCGGCGGTCGTACTGTCAGGCTGCTTGCAGCCACCCACAAAGCGCGACGCCAAGCTGGCCAGGGACCTGGCCCACATGCAGTACGCGCAGGAGCCGTTGATCATCAACGACGCCGATGGCTACACGTACACCAACGCCCCCCAGGAGACGTGGCTAGGCCCGCACCGGTTCATGATCCCGGCGAACTATTTCACCGACCAGGCGGGCCCGGACTTCCAGGGCGGAGTGACGATGCAGGTGAAATGGCCCGAACTCAAGCCGCTGCCGCCCGGTCGGCGGCGCGTGATGAGCATGCCGGAGTTCTTTGCGCTGGTTGGTGGCGACATCAACTACGTGGACCGGCTGCCATGGCAGGAGTCGATGGAGAACGGGGTCAGCCCGCCTCTGCCAACGTTCTTGGACCGCCGGGATCCGGTGTGGAATCTGGCGTACCGCACGCGGGGTGAGGATGTGCACGGCCTGCAGCGCTGGTATGTCAGCGATCGGGACAAGCAACTGTTTCGCGACATTGTCAAGGGCCAGGAGTACTTCCAGTACTGGCCGCCCAGGCCGGAGGACATTCGAGACTGGTACATCCGTCGGGACGCCCAGGGGCAACTCGTCACTCACATTGTGTGCAGCCCGCAGATCCAGCCGGACGGGCTGGTGCTTCAAGACGGGCGGGTAGTCGATGTGCCGGAAGTCAGGCGGAGCGCCTTGTGCACTCACTACTTTGCCATTCCCAAATACAAGGCCTTGGTCTCGCTTGGCTACGCGCGCGTGTTGTTGGGCGAATGGCAAAGCATCGAGCAGACCTACCGGCAGAACCTGGATCGCTACTACGTCGGTGAGGGCGAGGGCTGGAAGAAGAAGGAGGAGTGACAGTGAGTGGATTGACCAAGCGGGACATGCAAATCCTAAAGGCGTACGCGTTTGACCGGCACAACAGGGAGCTGTACTGGAACTACCTGGCGCAACTGCCCGGCAACGACGGCTACGGCCTGCTGGCGCTGGGTGTCGTGCGCAATGACAACATGCCGGGGGCAGTGGCCAATAGCTATGCCCAGCACCATGCGTACCGGCACGACGGACGCGTGCTAAGCGAGCACGAGTGGGAGAAGTTCGGGCAGTTGCTGATCCAGCATGACTACGACCAGCGCGAACAGGCATTCTTCAAAGGCCACAGCCCCGAGCAGGCACTGAACCTGCCTGTCAAGGCGGTGCAGCGAGCGCACGATTTGACTTTCGAGTCGGAGAAACTCGACCCCAACGCCTGGACCCCGCGCGTCCTGCTGGAAGCCGCGCGCACGCAAGATGGGGAGGTCGCCGCCGAACGCGTCTGGTCGCAGCTGCTGGACAACGCCCGCCTGGGCCTGAACCGCGCGTGGAATACGTCCGAAGAGATCGTCCGCTACCTTGCCGCGCCAGAGGCGACGCGCTACATGGGCAGCCTCGCCGCTGCCACCCTGGAGGCCTCGCAAAGCCTGCCCGCCACGGACCCCGACCGCATCGGCAACCAGCACCAGTACTACAAATATGACGAGGTGGCGCGCCAGTGGGGAAGCATGCGCTCCGGCATCGACGGCGCCGCGCTGTGGCCTGCGTCTGTCGTCACCGATCCGGTGCGGATTCGCGAGCTGGACGACACCCGGGCGCTGCGGCTGCAGAACCAGGAGAAGGCGCAGCAATTCATGCCCGACGATCCCTACCGCGTGCACCTGCGCAGCCCGCAGACGCTGGCGAGCAAGGGCGACGATCCGGCCCGTACACACGCCGCCGAGAGGGCCATGGACGGGCCCTTCGGCAACCCGCTTCTGAATCTCGCCTGCCATGCCGCGAGCCAAGGCGATGAGGCCTTGTTGAGCGAGGCTGCGCGGCTGTTCGCCCAATCCGACCAGGGGCAGGACTTGCAGAGGCTGGGCGCACGATTGCTGGCCGAGCAGCAGGCGCAGGAGCGAGTTCAGGCCCAGCGGGCGCAGGAGAAATCGGCGCCCGTTCTTGTGCTGCAGATGTAAGGGGCCGGCGATGAATACACATGTCACGCCGGAGGACAGCCATGCGCCATGACTCGGATGCGCCGGACCCAGGCCTGGGCAAAGCCGCCGCTGCGTTGCTTACCCTGCAGGCGGCACTCGAGCAGCGGGAAGCGCGGCTGACGGCCGCCATCGGCCGGGAACTCGAATCGCTGCAGTCGCAGGTCAAGCAGGTGCGCAGGGACGTCGCTGGCGTCGTCGACGCGGCCGGTGCGCGAATCGCCAACGAGGCGCAGGCGGCCGCGTTGCCGGTGGTGCATCGGTTGGACCAGGCCCTCGCGGCCGCATCGAATCACGTCCATTCGGCGAATCGGGCGGTGTGGGTGTGGCTGGGGGCCGCCGGCACCGTCCTGCTGGTGGCGCTGCTGGTGGCCTGGGCAGTATTGGGCTACTACCGCAGGGAGTTGGCCGCGGCGAAGGACGAACTGGCGCGCTACGACAGTGCGATTCCCGTGGTCCGGGCCTTCTATGCCTCCGACGCGCAGCTTTGCGGAGGGCGCATCTGCGTCAATATCGAGCCGGGCGGGCAGCGCGTGGGTGACAAGCGCCAGTACCGTCAGGCCAAGGCGCGCCCGCAATGACCGTCGGAAGCGGCGTTCGCGCTCAGGCGACAGCCAGCGCCAGCGACAGGCCGGAGAGGAATGCCTCTTCGACGCGGTGGCCGGTGCACCAGTCGCCGGCGGCGCCCAGGCCGGCCTTGGCGTCCCACAGGTGCGGGCGTCCGGCCGCGACGGCGGTCTGTGCTTCTGGCCAGCAGCGCGCGCGGGCGTAGCCGGGTTCGGCGCGGATGCCGGTGATCTCGGAGAAGGCGCGCAGCAACTTGGCCTGCACGCGGGGCGCGTCGTCGCGCAGGTGTTCTAGCGACCAGGCCGGGCTGGCCTGCACCGTCCAGCGTTCGAGCACCTGGCGGCCGGGCTTGGAGGATTCGCGCGCCAGCCAGGCGATGCGGTGATGGGTGCTGCGCGCCGCGTTCCATTGCGGGCCCAGATGCGCCAGGGTGGGCTGGCTGGCGTTCGTGAAGGCGATCATCAGCGCCCAGCATGGATCCACCCGGACGTGGGCCATCTGCCCGGACAGCAGCGGCGAGTGCTCGCCCAGGAGGCGCCGCGTCGGATTGGGCGGCGTTGCCAGCAGCACCGCATCGAAGCCGGAGTAGACGTGCTGCGAGTCGCCCTCGCCGCGCGTACGCACCTGCCAGCGGCGGCGGTCGAGCGCGTCGGGCTCCAGCGCCGCAACCTCGACGCCGGTGAGGAGCGCGTCGCCCAGCGGGCGCGCCCATTGGCGCACCAGCGCGTCCATGCCAGGCTGTGCCACGAAGTGCGGCTCGTGATTGGGCAGCGCCGCCTCGGCGACCCGGCCGTGCGCATCGAGCACGCGCACGGCGTTGGCGCTCCAGGGCCGGCACAGTTCGGGCTCGATCTGCACGACACGCATGAAGCGCGGGTCGCGCACGGTGAAATACTGGGCGCCGGTGTCGAAGCTGCCGAAGGGCGAGTCCTCGCTGGCCATGCGTCCGCCCGGGCGACCCGAGGCTTCGAACACAGTCACCTGGTGGCCGGCCTGCACCAGCGTGCGCGCGCAGGCCACGCCGGCCATGCCGGCGCCGACGATGGCGAAGTGCTTCTTCTTCGAGGTGGCAGGGGGGCGGGTGCGAGGGCGGGTCTGTGGCATGAGGTCTTTCGGCGATGCGTGCGGGTTGCCTCGGACTCTAACCGCAAGGCCAGCCGGCCGTCGCGCCCGCCGGGTCATCGGCCCCGATGGTTTTCCAGCAGTGCGCGGCGCGTGCCTTCGTGCTCGAAGCGCGCCAGCCACCAGGTGAGCGCGCGGCCGGGCTGGCCGCTGCCGGAGACGCGCCAGGCGCAGTGCATCTGTCCGACCGGTGGGCTGCGTCGCGTACGGCAGGCCACGAGGTGGCCGGCCTCGATGAACGGGCGCGCCATCGGCTCGGGCAGGAAGCCGCCGCCCAGGCCATGCAGTTGCGCCGACAGCTTGGCGTGCATGCTGGGCACGGTGAGCACGTCCTGCCCGCTGATCAGGTTGACGTTCATGCTGTGGCCGCTGCGCGACGAATCGGCCGCCGCGACGCCGCGATGGCGGCGCAGCAGTTCGTCGCTCAACGGGCCTTTCTCCTGCGCCAGCGGATGGTGCGGCGCCACGCAGTACACGAAGTGCAGTTCGCCCAGCTCGCAACTGTGCACGCCCGGCGCGGCATACGAGAGCGCGGAGGAATCGACCACGGCGCCGATGGCCAGGTCCGCATGCCCGTCGGTCAGGGCCTGCACGGTGCCGAGCAGGGATTCGTCGCGCAGCTTCAGGCGCGTCGGCGGGTTCAGGTCGTAGAAGGCGCCCACCAGGTCCATCACCGGATCGCGCGCGATGACGGTGTCCAGCGCGATGGTGAGCTGCGCCTCCCAGCCCGTGGCGACGCGCCGCACGCGGTTCGCCACCGCATCGATCTCCCCGAGCAGGCGCGCGCCTTCGCGTAGCAGCTCGGCGCCAGCCTCGGTGACGCGGGCCTGGCGGGCGCTGCGGTCGAACAGCAGCACGTCGAGCGCGTCCTCGATCTGGCGCACGCGGTAGCTCAGGGCGCTGGGAACGAGCCCGAGGGCGCGCGCCGCTCCGGCAAAGCTGCCGGTTTCGGCCACGGCCTGGAGCATGGCCAGGGCGTCGGGGGTCAGGACATCGCGTGCGCTGGACATCGGGCGGTCTCGATCGTTCAAAAAAATCGAATGATGCCTTCAAAACACGGCGCTGGCGAGGCCGGTGCGGGCGCCCAAAATTCATCCCATCGCTGCGCAGAAGGGCGCGGCTCACAAGGAAAGTGCAGGGCAAGGCGCCCGCGCCACAGGAGCTTCACCATGATTCAAATTCGCAGATCACAAGAACGCGGCTACGCCGATCACGGCTGGCTGCGTTCGTTCCACAGCTTTTCCTTCGCGGGGTATTACGACCCGGCCCACATGGGCTTTGGCAACCTGCGTGTGATCAACGAGGACCGCGTGGCGGCCGGCGCCGGCTTCGGCACCCACGGCCACCGGGACATGGAGATCGTCAGCTACGTGCTGTCGGGCGAACTGGCGCACAAGGACAGCATGGGCAATGTCGAGTCGATTCCGCCGGGCGACGTGCAGCGCATGAGCGCCGGCCGCGGCGTGATGCACAGCGAGTTCAACCACAAGAAGGACGAGACCACGCACTTTCTGCAGATCTGGATCGAGCCGAACGTGAAGGGCATCGAGCCCGGCTACGAGCAGAAGGCATTCCCCGACGCGGAGAAGCGCGGTCGCCTGCGCCTGGTCGCCTCGCCCGACGCGGCCGACGGCTCGGTGCTGATCCATGCCGATGCGCGCCTGTACGCCGGCCTGTTCGACAGCAACGAGCAGGCGCAATTGGCGCTCGACCCGACACGCAAGACCTACGTCCACCTGATCCGCGGCGAGCTCGAGATCAACGGCGAGAAGCTCTCGGGCGGCGACGCGGCCAAGCTCGAAGGCGTCGATGCCCTGTCGATCACCGGCGGCAAGCAGGCCGAAGTGCTCGTGTTCGATTTGCAGGCCTGAGTTCCGCGGCGGCGTGCCGGTGGTTCGGCACGCCGCCGATTTCATCACCATCGATTTTCTCAACCAGGAGTGCTTCCATGTCCAATTCCATCACCGCCTCTTCCACCCGTGCGGCAACCGTCACGCCCGCGGGCGACCTGCTTGCGCTGCTTGGCCGCGTGCTCGTCGCGTACCTGTTCATTCCGGCTGGCTTCGGCAAGCTGATGGGCTTTGCCGGCACGGTCGGCTACATCGGTTCGGTCGGTCTGCCGCTGCCCAGCGTTGCGGCGGTGATCGCGATCATCGTGGAGCTCGGCGCCGGCATCGCGCTGCTGGTGGGCTACAAGACGCGCATCGCGGCGATCGTGCTGGCCGTGTTCACGCTGGCTGCATCCTTCTTCTTCCATGCGTTCTGGGCGGCCCCCGAAGCGCAGAAGATGGTCGTGACGCTGCTGTTCAACAAGAACATCGCGGTGGTGGGCGGCTTGCTGGCGCTGGCGGCTTTCGGCCCCGGTCGCCTGTCCATCGACAAGAAGTAATCCGCCGTGGACACTCGGGCGATGTCTGAAATCATCGTCCTTTTCCATTCCGGCTATGGCCACACCCAGCGCCTGGCGCAGGCGGTGGCCGACGGCGCCGGCGCCCACCTGATCGCCATCGACGCCGATGGCAACCTGCCGCGCGGCGGCTGGGAGGCGCTGGCAGCCGCCGACGCCATCATCTTCGGCGCTCCGACCTACATGGGCGGGCCGAGCTGGCAGTTCAAGAAGTTCGCCGACGCCTCGTCCAAGCCCTGGTTCGTGCAGAGCTGGAAGGACAAGCTGTTCGCCGGCTTCACCAATTCCAGCGCGATGAACGGCGACAAGCACGCGACCATCGCCTACTTCTGGACGCTCGCCATGCAGCACGGCGGGCTGTGGATCGGCCTTGGCGTGCTGCCGAGCAACGACAAGGCCGCGACGCGTGATTCGCCCAACTACGTGGGCGGGTACGCCGGCGCGCTGGCCACCTCGCCAACGGACGCCAGTTCATCCGAGATGGCGCAGGGCGACCTGGACACCGCGCGCGCCCTCGGCGCGCGGGTGGCGGCCGCCGCGGCGAGGCAACTGCGCGCCTGAGCGCGGTGGTGCCTCGCATTCCCACCGACAACCTCGACAAGGACCCACGATGCAATTGCTTCAATCCCACCAGAAGGACCTGGGTGGCGGCTTCATGGTGCGCCGGCTCCTGCCGGCGGCCGCGCGCCGCTCGGTCGGGCCGTTCGTGTTCTTCGACCACATGGGCCCGGTCACCGAGCATGCCGGCAACGCGCACGACGTGCGCCCGCACCCGCACATCGGGCTGGCCACCGTCACCTACCTGTTCGAGGGCGCGATGATGCACCGCGACAGCATCGGCAGTGAGCAGGAGATCCTGCCCGGCGCGGTCAACTGGATGACGGCCGGACGCGGCATCGTGCATTCCGAGCGCAAGCCCAAGCGGCTGCTGCACGGCGACTTCGTCAACCACGGCCTGCAGCTGTGGGTGGCGTTGCCGCAGGACAAGGAGGAGGTGGCCCCCAGCTTCACCCACACGGGCGCCGCCGACATTCCCGAGGTCAGCGTGCAGGGCCACCCGCTGCGCGTGATGGTGGGCGACGCCTTCGGCGCGCATTCGCCGGTCGCCACCTTCGCGCCCACGCTGTACCTGGACATCCAGCTGCCCAGGGGCGGGCGCATCGAACTGCCGCCGGCACTGGCGCAGGAACAGGCCCTGTACGTGGTGCAGGGCCAGGTGACGCTCGACGGCGAAGCGGTGCCGCCCTACACCATGGTGCTGCTGCCGGAGGAAGGCCGGGGCTGCGAACTGCGTGTCGTCGGCGACGAACCGGTTCGCGCGGTGGTGATCGGCGGCGACGCACTCGACGGGCCGCGCCACATCGTCTGGAACTTCGTCTCGAGCCGGCGCGAACGCATCGCCCAGGCCGGCGCGGACTGGGTTGCGAAGCGGTTCGACGGGGTCCCGGGTGAGACGGAGTTCATCCCGCTGCCGGATCATCCGGCGTTTCGCGAGGGCGAGCGGGGAATGTGACGGCGCGCGGCGGCTCAGGCGGGCGAGGATGCCGGGCGCTTGAGTTCCAGGTCGGGGTCTTCCGGGGCCCGCGCGCTCACTTCCTGCCGGCGCGCGGAAAGGTCCGGCGCCAGGGCTTCGCGGCCGTCGAAGACGAAGCAGTCGCCCTCGTAGTGGGCGCCGCCGACTTCCTCGAAATAGCGCAGGATGCCGCCCTCGAGCTGCAGGGTGTCGGGCAGGCCTAGCTCGTGCATGAGGATGGCCGCCTTCTCGCAGCGGATGCCGCCGGTGCAGTAGCTCACCACCGTCTTGCCTTCGAGCTGCCCGCGGTGCGCGGCCACGGCCTCGGGAAACTCGGTGAACTTGCCGATGCGCCAGTCGATGGCCCCCTTAAAGCGGCCGTAGTCCACTTCGAAGGCATTGCGGGTGTCCAGCATCACCACCGGCTTGCCTTGGTCGTCGTGTCCCTGGTCGAGCCAGCGCTTGAGGGTCTGCGGCTCCACGCCCGGCGCGCGCCCGGCGGCCGGCTGGATGGCGGGATGGTCCATCCGGATGATCTCGCGCTTGCACTTGACCAGCATGCGCCTGAACGGCTGGGTGGCCGACCAGCTTTTCTTGGCCACCAGGTCGGAAAATCGGGCGTCGGCCCGCACGAAGGCCAGGAACGATTCGACGTTTGCCGCGGTGCCGGCCAGGAAGAGGTTGATGCCCTCCGGCGCGATGAGCACCGTACCCCGCAGGTCGAGCGCGCGCGCCTGGGCCAGGAGGCTGTCGCGCAGCGCGGGGCCATCGTCGATCCGGACGAATTTGTAGGCGGCGATGTTGAGGATGTCGGACACGGGCATGGATTTTAAGGAAGCACCATTGCGCCATCCGATACGGGCGCCTTCCTACAATCGGGCTTATGTTCGTCCACCTGCGCCTGCACACCGAATTTTCCGTCGTCGACGGCACCAACCGCATCGATGAGGTCGTGAAGGCGGCCGCTGCCGACGGGCAGCCGGCGCTGGCCATCACCGACCTGAACAATCTCTTCGGCGGCGTCAAGTTCTACAAGGAAGCGCGCGGCAAGGGCGTCAAGCCCGTGCTGGGCTGCGAGATCTTCCTGGAGGGGCTGGGCAAGGACCCGGCCGCCCACACCCGCATGATCCTGCTGGTGCAAGACCGCCAGGGCTACCTGAACCTGTCGGAACTGCTGGCGCGCGCCTGGACCCAGAACGTCGCGCGCGGCCAGTCGCAGGCCGTGTGCAAGCTCGAATGGCTGCGCGAGCTCAACGCCGGGCTGATTGCCCTGTCGGGTGCGCAAGCCGGTCCGCTGGGCCAGCCGCTGCTGGCAGGCGGCCCGCACGGGCAGGAGCGTGCCGCCGAGATCGCACTGCAACTGG
Source organism: Variovorax sp. (assembly GCF_035634955.1). Classification (GTDB taxonomy): domain Bacteria; phylum Pseudomonadota; class Gammaproteobacteria; order Burkholderiales; family Burkholderiaceae_C; genus Variovorax. The sequence goes on from NZ_DASQBZ010000020.1 coordinate 209,365, forward strand.
CCGGCATCTTCACGCATCGCTTCTACATCGAGCTGCAGCGTGCCGGCCGTGCCAACGACGAGCCGCACGTGGTGGCGGCGGTCCAGCTGGCCGCCCGCCTGTCGCTGCCGGTGGTGGCCACGCATCCGGTGCAGTTCGCCACGCCGGACGACTTCGAGTCGCACGAGGCGCGGGTATGCATCGCCGAGGGCGAGATCCTGGGCAACCAGCGGCGCGTGCGCCGCTTCACGGCAGAGCAATACTTCAAGAGCGCGGCGCAGATGGAGGCGCTCTTCGCCGACGTTCCCAGCGCGATCGCCAACACGGTGGAAATCGCAAAGCGCTGCAACCTCACGCTGGTACTCGGCAAGCCGCGCCTGCCGGACTTCCCGACGCCCAACGGCATGCCGATCGAGGAGTACTTCCGCGTCGCCTCCTTCGAGGGACTGGAGGAGCGCCTGGCCCACCTCTACCCGGACCCGGCGTTGCGCGACAAGGAGCGGCCGCGCTATGTCGAGCGGCTGGAGTTCGAGATCGGCACCATCCTGAAGATGGGGTTCCCGGGTTACTTCCTGATCGTGGGGGACTTCATCAACTGGGCCAAGAACAACGGCTGCCCGGTCGGGCCTGGCCGGGGCTCGGGAGCCGGTTCGCTGGTGGCGTACGCGCTGAAGATCACCGACCTCGATCCGCTGCAGTACAACCTGCTGTTCGAGCGCTTCCTCAATCCGGAGCGGGTGTCGATGCCCGACTTCGACATCGACTTCTGCCAGGGCAACCGCGACCGCGTCATCGACTACGTCAAGGACAAGTACGGCCGCAACGCCGTGAGCCAGATCGCCACCTTCGGCACCATGGCGGCACGCGCCGCAATCCGTGACGTGGGCCGCGTCATGGACATGAGCTATACATTCTGCGACGGCATCAGCAAGCTCATTCCGAACAAGCCGGGCAAGCCGGTGACGCTGCAGTACCCGCCGCCCGACCTGAAGGACGACGACAAGGAAAAGTACGCCATCGCCGCCGAGCCGATGCTCGCCGCCCGCATCGAGCGCGAGGAAGAGGTGCGCACGGTGGTCGAGATGGCGCAGAAGCTCGAGGGCATGACCCGCAACATCGGCATGCACGCCGGCGGCGTGCTCATCGCGCCGGGCAAGCTCACCGACTTCTGCCCGCTGTATCAGCAGCCGGGCAGCGACTCGGCCGTGAGCCAGTACGACAAGGACGACGTCGAGGCCATCGGCCTGGTGAAGTTCGACTTTCTGGGGCTGGCCACGCTGACGATCCTCGAGATCGCGCGCGAGTTCATCATGGCGCGCCACAAGGGCCAGGAGAACTTCTCGTACGAGAACATCCCGCTGCAGGATGCGCCCACCTACCGCCTGTTCGCCGACGGCAAGACCGAGGCGGTGTTCCAGTTCGAATCGCGCGGCATGCAGGGCATGCTCAAGGACGCACGGCCCACGCGCCTGGAAGACCTCATCGCCCTGAACGCGCTGTATCGCCCCGGGCCGATGGACCTGATTCCCAGCTTCGTGGCGCGCAAGCACGGCCGCGAGGAAGTGGAGTACCCGCACCCGGCGGTGGCCGAGATGCTGGGCGAGACCTACGGCATCATGGTCTACCAGGAGCAGGTGATGCAGACCGCGCAGATCCTGGGCGGCTACTCGCTCGGCGGCGCCGACCTGCTGCGCCGGGCCATGGGCAAGAAGAAGGCCGAGGAGATGGCCGAGCACCGCGAGAAGTTTCGCGCCGGTGCGCTCAAGACGCACGGAATCCCGCAGGACAAGGCCGACGAGATCTTCGACCTGATGGAGAAGTTCGCCGGCTACGGCTTCAACAAGTCGCATGCTGCCGCGTACTCGCTGCTGGCCTACCACACCGGCTGGCTGAAGGTGCATTACACCGCCGAGTTCTACTGCGCCAACATGACGGTGGAAATGGACAACACCGACAAGCTCAAGGTGCTGTTCGAGGACGCGACCAAGAACTTCGGCATGACCTTCGAGCCGCCGGACGTGAACCGCGGCAGGTACCGCTTCGAGCCGGTCAGCGACACCGTCATCCGCTACGGCCTGGGCGCCGTCAAGGGCACCGGCGAGCTGGCCATCGAGGCGATCGTGCGGGCGCGCGAGGAGGGCGGCCCGTTCAAGAGCCTGTACGACTTCTGCGTGCGGGTGGACCGCCAGCGCATCAACAAGCGCACGGTCGAGGCGCTGATCAAGGCCGGCGCGTTCGACAACCTGCAGCAGAACCGCGCCACGCTGGTGGCCTCGCTCGACCGGGCTTTCGAGTTCGCCAACGCAACCGCCGCCAATGCTGCGCAGGTGGACATCTTCGGCGACGGCGAGCATGGCTCGGCCACGGCAGAGCCGGACTTGGTCGAGGCGACGCCGTGGGGCGTGCGCGAGCGGCTCACGCACGAGAAGACGGCGGTCGGCTTCTTCCTGTCGGGTCACCTGTTCGACGAAGTCGCGCACGAGGTGCGGCGTTTCGTCAAGCGCAAGATCGACGACCTCATCGACAGCCGCGAGCCGCAACTGATCGCCGGCATCGTGGGCGACCTGCGCGTGATCAACGGCAACCGCGGCCGCATCGGCATTCTCAAGCTGGACGACAAGTCGGGCTCGATCGAGGCGACCGTCGACGAGGCACTGCTCAACGCCCAGCGCAACGTGCTCAAGGATGACGAGCTCGTCGTCGTCAGCGGTCGGCTGCAGCCGGGGCGTGGCGGCTTCGAGGCGCGCTTCGTTGTGCAGCAGGTCTGGGATCTGGCGCAGGCGCGCTGCCGCTTCGGTAAGTACCTGCGCGTCGCGGTCAATGGCCACGCGCCGGACATCGCCCGCCTGGCGCGCGAGTTCCCGCCGCAGGTGGAGCAGGGCGAGCATGGCGAGTTGCGCCAGGGCCTGGCGGTCAGGCTCACGCTGGCTCGCGCCGGCGCGCAGGTCGAGCTGCAACTGGGCGAGGCGGCCCGCTTCTTCCCGACCGACGCGGCGCTGGCCAGCTGGACCGCGCAGGCCGAGGCGGGCAACGCGATGATCGTCTACGCCGAATCCGCAGCCGCCTAATCCGGGCGAAATTTTTTGCGAAAGCGCAAATTTTTCTTGTAACGAAGAAGAAAGCATTACACTTTCCTTGCATTCTCATCGCGCGCGGCACGCGTGCGATTCCCGAAAGTAGGCAAGGAGACGCTGTGCAGTGCTTCGAGGACAGTCAGGACTTCAAGTTACTTGATTCCGCCGCATTCAAGTTCACCCACAAGCTGCTCGAGCACCCCGCATTGAGCCTGGGCAATCTGGCCCGAGTGTTGCCGGCGCTGCCAGCGTCCCGCGTGATGTACTCCGTCAAGCAGCTTGGCGTCTCGGACGATTTCGAAAACACCTTCAAGCAAAATCCAAGAGCCGTCAGCATCGAAGCAGCGATCGAAAACATCCGTACCAGCGACTCATACATCATGGTTGCCGGCCCGGAAGCGGATCCTTCATTTGCATCGCTTTACCGAGAGTTGGTCAGCGATGTAGATGCTCTGATGCGACGTGTCGGTCTGGGCAACGAGGCAATCGACACGCAACTCTATTTGTTCATTGCTTCACCCAATTCCGTTACGCCCTTTCACATTGATCGGTACTCGACGTTCCTCATGCAGTTCCGTGGGAGCAAGGAGGTCAGCGTCTTTCCTCAATGGGACGAATCGGTGGTGACGAACGCCCAGCGCGAGGCTTATGTGTCCTATGCGAATTCGCGTTTAGCGTGGTCGCTGGACAAGGACGCTTTCGGAAGGCGCTTCACATTCACACCGGGCGAGGCGATTCACATTCCTTTTGTGGCCGGTCACCACGTACGCAATGGTCCGGATGACGTGTCGATCTCGATGTCGATCATCTTCAACAATCGGCAGTCCATGATTTGGCGCCGCGCGTTGAATTTCAACCACGCATCGCGCAGGCTATTGGGCCGTGTAGGCTTGTCTCCGTCGCCGATAGGCGCGCGGAAATGGCCGGACAAAGCCAAAGCCGCTGCTTGGAGCGCGATAAGTCGCGCGCGTGAATTCAAGAATCCGTAACCTGTCGTCCGCGGCCACTGCTGTACAACTTGGCGGAGTCGCCAGCCAGACCGATTGTTGACCGGCGATCGCCTGTTCAGTTGTCCTTGGGCCTGAGCCTGATGGTCATCGCCGGTGGCACGCGTCCGTCGGTGTCGCGCGGCAGCTTGTCCGTCTTGCGCAGGCCGCGTTCGGCGGCGTCGTCCCAGGACGACAGGCCGCTTGAGCGCACCAGCTTGATGCTGACGATGGTGCCGTCCGGCGCAAGCTTGACGTCGAACTCCGCCGCCGGATTGCCGCGCACGGTGTCGGCGTCCGGGAAGGTGATGTTCGGTCGCACGGCCGAGGCGATCCGCGCGCCGTAGTTGCCCGAAGGGCCGGAGCTCTTCGCCGCCGTGCCGGTGGAATCCTGGCTGCCGGTGCCGGCCAGGGCCTGCAGCCGCTTGAGCGTGTCGGCCCGGTCCTTGGCGGCGGCTGCCGCAGCCTGCTTGGCGGCCTCTTCCTTCTTCTTCTGCTCGGCCAGCTTCTGTTGCTCGGCCTTTTTCTGTTCTTCGAGTTTCTTCTGCTCGGCCAGCTTCTGCTGCTCGGCCTTCTTCTGCTCCTCGAGCTTCTTCTGTTCGGCCAGGCGCTTCTGTTCCTCAGCCTTTTTCTGCTCTTCGAGCTTCTTCTGTTCCGCCAGCTTCTGCTGCTCGGCCTTTTTCTGTTCCTCGAGCTTCTTCTGCTCGGCCAGGCGCTTCTGCTCCTCCGCCTGCCGCTGGCGGTATTGCTCCTGTGCCTTGCGCCGCTGCTCGTCGTAGTCCTGTTGGCGCTTGAGTTCCTCGAGCTTGCGCTTTTCTTCCTGCAAGGCGATGTCCGGCGCCGGCGCGGGTGCAGGCGGCGGCGGTGCCGGCGTGGGCGCCGGGGCGGGCGGCGGCGGCGGCGCGGGCGGGGGAGGTGGCGCGGGCGGCGGGGGCGGCGGCGGCGGTGGTTCGGGTGCCGGCGGGGGTGCCGGCGTCGGTGGCGCCGGCGGGGTGGGCGGCGAGACTGCCCGCGGCGCGGCCTGCTGCACGGTGGACGACCACAATTCGGCCTCCACAGCGGCGTTCTGGCTGTCGCGCTTCCAGCGCACGCCCCAGGTCAGCGCGGCGATCAGCAGCGCATGGGCGATCAGCGCCAGGATCAGCGCGCGCGTCGTTCCGCGTTGCGGCGGTGGGGCGAACTCGGGGCGGTCGGCGGCAAGGGACATGGGCAGGAGTCGGGGGCGGCCGGGCTACTTGGTGGTGCCGGTGGTCTGCACCGACAGGCCGACCCGTTCGATACCGCTTCGCTTGAGTTGGTTCATGGCCTTGACGACGGTGTCGTACTTGACCTCCTTGTCCGCGCTCAGGACGACGGGGCGCGTCTCATCGCCGCCCTGTGCCTCGAGCGCGGCGGCGCCGATCTGGGTGAACGGGATCGAGGTGTAGCCGGTGCCGCTGGAGGCATCCTTCTTGATGCGCACCTCGTCATCGCTGCGGATGACGATCTCGATCGGCTTGTCCTGGCGCTGGCTGGCCCGGTCGACGCTGGGCAGCTTGATCTCGCTCGGCGCGATGAGCGGCGCCGTGACCATGAAGATGATCAACAGCACCAGCATCACGTCGATGAAGGGCACCATGTTGATCTCGTTGATGGTGCGGCGGCCGCGGCCGCGGGAACTGACGGCTGGCATGGCGGGCGTTCCTTGGGTCGAAGTGCTCGGTGGCGGCTCGCTCGCGCTTCAGCGCTGCGTGGCCGACAGGTTGCGTTGCATGATGTTGCTGAATTCCTCGATGAAGGTTTCCAGCGCGATGGCGATCTTGTCGATCTCGCGTGCGAAGCGGTTGTAGGCGACCACCGCGGGGATGGCGGCAAACAGGCCGATGGCAGTGGCGACCAGCGCCTCGGCGATGCCCGGGGCGACGGTGGAGAGGGTGACCTGCGTCATGCTCGACAGGCCGGTGAACGCGTGCATGATGCCCCACACCGTGCCGAACAGGCCAACGTACGGGCTGACCGAGCCGACTGTCGCCAGGAACGACAGGTTCGATTCGATCGCGTCGAGCTCGCGCTGGAAGCTCGCCCGCATGGCGCGGCGGGCGCCGTCGAGGAGCGTGGTGGCGTCGCCGATGTGGCGCTCGCGCAGCTTGTGGTATTCGCGCATGCCGCTGGCGAATATGCGTTCCATGGGCCCGGCGAACTTGGCGTTCTGCGCGGCCGATGAAAAGAGCTCGTTGAGGCTGGTGCCCGACCAGAACTCCCGTTCGAAATCTTCGTTCAGCGCCCGCGTTCGCTTGAGCGCGAAGTACTTGCGGATGATGGCGGCCCAGCTGGCGATGGAGACGCACAACAGCAGCGCCATCACCAGTTGCACCACGAAGCTGGCGTGGAGGATGAGAGTGACGATGGAGAAGTCTTGGTTCATGGCTTCACGGAAGAGTGGCCCGGATCGGGATGCGTGCCTGGAATCGAATGCGCGAGGGCTTGCGCCACACGGGCCGGTATGCGCGCCGGCCGCAGCGTGACGGCCTGCACCCAGCCGATGCGGATGCTGCCTTCGCAGAGCAAGGCCCGTGCCGCCGACGAGGCAGGCGCGGACCCGTCCTGGTTGCCGGCCGCATCGGCCAGCAACACGCGCTGGTTGATTATCAACGACGCGCTGCCGGCGTCCTGGAGTTCCGCGGTAACCAAAAGCTGGTCGTCCAGCCGGGCGGGGCGGTGGTACTTGAGATGCGTCTGGCTCACCACGAACATGCCGCCGCTTTCTTCGCGCAGCCGCTGCTGCTCGATGCCCAGCGCGCGCAGCCATTCGGTGCGCGCGCGCTCCATGAACTTGAGGTAGTTGGCGTAGAAGACGATGCCGCCCGCGTCGGTGTCTTCCCAGTAGACGCGGATCGGGTGCGAGAAGTTCATGGGCAGGCCGGCCCTCGTCACAGGGCGCGCAGCCGGTCGATGGCCTGCTCCAGCTGGGCCATGCTGCTGGCCGTCGAGAAGCGCACGTAGCGGCGGGTGTCGGCCGAGCCGAAGTCGCGCCCGGGCGTGATCGCGATGTGGGCGCGCTCCATGAGCCTGAAGGCGAAGTCCCAGCTGCCCTCGATGCCCATGCGCTGCGCCATCGCGCTGCAGTCGGCCCAGGCGTAGAAGGCGCCGTCCGGCACCACAGGCACAGGCAGGCCGACGGACTCGAGCTGCGGAATGAACCAGTCGCGCCGCGCCTTGAACTCGCTGCGCCGGCGTTCGTATTCGGCAATGCTCTCGCCCTCGAAGCAGGCCAGCGCCGCATGCTGCGAGATGGTGCTGGCGCAGATGAAGAGGTTTTGCGCCAGGCGCTCGACCACCGGCACCAGCGCGTCCGGCACGACCAGCCAGCCGAGCCGCCAGCCGGTCATGTTGAAGTACTTCGAGAAGCTGTTGATGCTGATGACCTGGTCGTCGATGGCCAGCGCCGTCTGGCTGAAGGCATCGTCGTAGGACAGGCCCAGGTAGATTTCGTCGATCAGCGTCAGGCCGCCGCGCGCGGCCACGAATTCGTGGATGCGGCGCAGTTCGCCCGGAGCGATCGAGGTGCCGGTCGGGTTGGACGGCGAGGCCAGCAGGACGCCGCGCGTGCGCGCGTCCCAGGCGGCCTCGACCTTGTCCGCGCTCAGCTGGAAGCGTTCGGCAGCGGTGGTCGGCAACAGCACGGGTTCGCCTTCGGCCGCGGTGACGAAGTGGCGGTTGCACGGGTAGCTGGGGTCGGGCATGAGGACCCGGTCGCCGCGCTCGATCAGCGCCAAGCAGGCCAACTGCAGCGCCGCCGACGCCCCGGCGGTGACCACGATGCGGCGCGCCGGCACCTGCACCCCGAAGCGTTCGGCGTACCAGCCGCTGATGCGTTCGCGCAGCGCGTCCAGGCCGACGGCATGGGTGTATTGGGTGGCGCCGTCGCGGATGGCGCGCGCCGCGGCTTCCTGGACCAGCGGCGGGGCGGTGAAATCCGGCTCGCCGATGTTCAGGAAGATCATCGGCCGGTCGCTGCGCGCGACGTCGCGCGCCATCTGCATGGCGGCCTTGGCCACTTCCATCACGTAGAAAGGCTCGATGCGCTCGGCGCGCGATGAAATCCTCATGGGCGCCACGTCCTGCGGGCTCAAGGACGAGCCTTTCCGCCGCTGCGGTCGGCGTCCACCTCGGCGCTGCGCAGGGTGGGCGCCAGGCCGTTGAGCACGGCATTGACGTACTTGTGCCCGTCGGTGCCGCCGAACTCCTTGGCCAGCTCGATGCATTCGTTGAGCACGACGCGCCAGGGCACGTCGGGGCAATGCATGAACTCGTAGACGCCGATCCACATCACCGCATGTTCGATCGGAGATATTTCGGCCAGCTTGCGGTCGAGCAGCGGCACGATCAGGCCGTCGAGCTCGACCGCCTGCGCGATGGCGCCGTGCAGCAGGGAGTCGTAGTGCACCGCGTCGGCCTTGTGGAAGCCGGCGAGGTCGCGCGTGAACGAGTCGATGGATTCGGCGTCGTTGCGGCCGACCATGTGCTGGTAGAGCGCCTGCAGCGCGAACTCGCGCGCGCGGCTGCGCGCGGACTTGGCCGATGCCTTGCGCGCGCCAGTGCTCGTCAGGCCGCCGCGCGGCGGGCGCGTGGCGGGCTTGCCCGCCGGGTTGTTGTCGTCGTTCATTTGAGGCGTGCCAGCAACTGGGCCATTTCCACCGCCACGCGCGCGGCGTCGCGGCCCTTTTCGTCCTGGCGGGCCACGGCCTGCGCATGGTTCTCGGTGGTGAGCACCGCGTTGGCGATCGGCAGGCGGGCGTCCAGCGCCACGCGGCTGACGCCGGTGCCCGATTCGTTGGCGACCAGCTCGAAGTGATAGGTCTCGCCGCGGATGATGCAGCCCAGCGCCACCAGCGCGTGGAAGCCGCCGCGCGTGGCCAGCGCCTGCAGGGCGACAGGCACTTCGAGCGCGCCGGGCACGGTGACGTGCACGATGTCGGCCGGCGCCACGCCGAGCGATTCGAGTTCGCCCAGGCAGGCTGCCGCCAGCGCGTCGGTGATCTCTTCGTTGAACCGGGCCTGCACCATCCCGATGCGTAGCCCCTTGCCGTCCAGCGGCTGCGGGGCTGCTCCCTTGTTGGAATCTTGCATGTTGTATTGGTTTGTTCGAGTGTTGTTCCGAGACGGCGTCAGTCGCGGGTGATGTAGCCCGCGATCTCAAGCCCGTAGCCGGCCGCCATGCTGGGCATGCGCCGCGGCGTTCCCAGCAGGTTCATGCGCTGCACGCCGCATTCGCGCAGGATCTGCGCCCCGATGCCATAGCTGCGCAGGTCCATGCGTCCGCGCTCGGGCGCCTGTGCCGGACGGGCGGTGCCGTTGAACTGCGCCAGCAGTTCCTCGGCCGATTCGCCGCAATTGAGGAACACGGCCACGCCGCGCCCCTCGGCGGCGATGCGAGAAAGGCTGGCGTCAAGGCTCCAGGAGTGCATCGGCCGGTTGAGTTCCAGCGCATCGAGCAGCGACAGGGGCTCGTGCACGCGCACGGGCACCGTGTCCTCGGGGGCCCAGCGCCCGCACACGAGCGCCAGGTGCACGCCGCCGCTGGGCGCGTCGCGGAAGGCGTGGGCGGTGAACGTGCCCCAGGCGGTCTGGATCTCGCGGGCTTCCCCTACGCGCTGGACCAGCGTCTCGGTGCGGCTGCGGTGCTCGATCAATGCGGCAATGGTGCCGATCTTGAGCCCGTGCTGGGCCGCGAACAGCTGCAGGTCCGGCAGGCGCGCCATCGTGCCGTCCTCGTTCATCACTTCGCAGATGACCGAGGCCGGCGAGCAGCCCGCCATGGCGGCCAGGTCGCACCCGGCCTCGGTGTGACCGGCACGCATGAGCACGCCGCCGTCCACGGCCTGCAGCGGGAAGATGTGGCCGGGCTGGACCAGGTCTGCCGCAACGGCGTCCGGCGCCACTGCCGCCTGCACGGTGCGGGCGCGATCCGCCGCCGAGATGCCGGTGCTGACGCCTTCGGCAGCCTCGATCGACACGGTGAACGCGGTGGAATGCTTGGCGCCGTTGCGCGCCACCATGGGCGGCAGCTGCAATCGCTCGCACATCTCGCGCGACAGTGTCAGGCAGATCAGGCCGCGTGCGTGCCGTGCCATGAAGTTGATGGCCTCGGGCGTGATGTGGTCGGCGGCGATGATGATGTCGCCCTCGTTCTCGCGGTCTTCCTCGTCCACGAGGATGACCATGCGTCCGGCACGCAGCTCGTCGACGATTTCGGATACCGGCGAGATCGGCGCGCGCGCACGGTCGTCGCTCGGCACGGCGGACAGGGGGGTGACCGATGCGTTCATGGTTGCTTGTCCTTGGCAGAAGCCGGCGCGATGGCGCCGGCCTTCAGCATGCGCTCGACGTAGCGCGCGACGGTGTCGATTTCGAGGTTGACCGGGCTGCCTTCGCGCAGCTGGCCCAGCGCGGTGTTCTGCACGGTGTGAGGGATGAGGTTGATGCTGACGTCGCTGCCTTGCGGGTGGTCGTCGACGCGGTTGACCGTCAGGCTGACGCCATTGACGGTGATCGAGCCCTTGTATGCCAGGAAGTGTGCCAGTTCGCGCGGCGCACGCACGACGAGCTCCCAGCTTTCGCCGATCGGCTCGAAGCGGACCACCCGGCCGACGCCGTCCACGTGGCCCGAGACGATGTGACCGCCCAGCCGGTCGCTGGCCCGCAGGGCTTTCTCCAGGTTGATCTGTCCGCCCGCCTCGGTCAGGCCGGCGGTCTTGTCGAGCGATTCGGCGGAAATGTCGATGGTGAACTGGCCCCGGCCCGCGTCGACGGTGGTCACCGTCATGCAGGCGCCGTTCAGGGCGATGCTGTCACCGAGGCCCACATCGTCGAGGTAGCCGGCCGGGGCGCCGATGTGCAGTCGCTTGCCGTGCGATGAAGAGCTTCCGAGGTCGTGGACGGCGGCGATGCGCCCCACGCCGGTAATGATTCCGGTGAACATCCCGGTATTTTATGGCCGCACCGGGTTTGCCCCGATTTGGCGGGCAGTGCCCCCTTAGAAAGCGGCGCGCCCGGCCAGCCGGGCGAGGATACGCAGATCGGTGCCGATCGCTTCCACGTTGCGAAATTCAAGCGACAAGGCATCGGACAGCATGTTCAGCGGCCCGTGCGCGTGGATGCGGCTGGCCATGCCCAGGCCATCGCCGATCAGCTTCGGCGCCAGGTACAGCAGCAGCTCGTCGACCTGGCCTTCGCGCAGCAGCGAGCCGTTGAGCTTGTGGCCGGCCTCGACGTGCAGTTCGTTGACCTCGCGCTGGGCAAGGTCCCGCATCATCTCGGCGAGCGCCACCTTGCCTGTGTCGTCGGGCATGCAGCGCACGTGCGCGCCACGGGCCTCCAGGGCGGCGGCGCGGGCCGGATCCCGGCGGGCGGCGTAGATCCAGACTTCGCGCCCGGGCACCTCGAACAGGCGCGCGTCGACCGGCGTCTGCAAGTGGCTGTCGACCAGCGCCAGCGGCGGCTGGCGCTCGGTTTCGATTTCCCTCACGTCGAGCCGCGGATCGTCCTCGATCACGGTGCCGACGCCGGTCAGGATGGCGCCGGCGCGGGCGCGCCAGGCATGGCCGTCGGCGCGGGCGGCGGGGCTGGTGATCCACTGGCTGGTGCCGTTCTCCAGCGCGGTACGGCCGTCCAGCGAGGCCGCGACCTTCATGCGCACCCATGGCAGACCGCGCACCATGCGGCTGAAGAAGCCGATGTTGAGTTCGTGCGCCTCGTCGGCGCCGGCGCCGACCTCGACCTCGACCCCTGCCGCGCGCAGCCGCTCGAAGCCCTGGCCGGCGACCAGGGGGTTCGGGTCGGGCAGCGAGGCAACCACCTTGCCGATGCCCGCTGCGATGAGGGCGTCGCAGCAGGGGCCGGTGCGGCCGTGGTGGGCACACGGCTCCAGGGTGACGTAGGCGGTGGCGCCTTGCACGGACCGCCCGTGCTGGGCGGCATCGCGCAGCGCCATGATCTCGGCGTGCGGGCCGCCGGCGCGCTGGGTATGGCCGACCCCGATCATGGTGCCGTCCGGTGCCACCAGCACGCAGCCGACGGCGGGATTGGGCGGTGACAGGCGCAGCGCGTGGCGCGCCGCTTCGAGGGCAAGCTGCATCATGGCGTGCAGCATAGCGGGGCGTGCCGGTCGGCGGCGTCGCCTGCGGCGCATTCAACCGGGCCAGCAGTTGGCTGCCGCTGCATCCGGGCCTGTCGCGCCGTGCTCGCCGGTGTCCTTCAAGGTGAGCGTGCCGCAGGCGTCTGTCGCCTGTGCGCCCTGGGGAACGGCATGGAGAACGAATCGCAGGCCGGCGTGTGCGGCGTTTTCCGGCGGCTGTCGCAGGATGCGGTAGCGTTTGCCGTCGGAAATGCCGAGTGACGCCGGCAACGCGCCTTCCGGATAGAGGCCGCGCGCGGTGGCTTCGCGTTCCAGCCAATGGGCGGCCCGCAGCAGCGCGGTGCGGGCTTCGGCGCGGTGCGCACGCTGCAGGATCCGGTGGTACCCGGGCAGCGCGATGGCGGCCACGATGGCCGTGAGCAGCATCACCACCAGCATCTCCAGCAGGGTGAAGCCGGAGCGCGGGCGCCGGCGCCTAGCAGGGCGCCGCGCAGGAGCCGGCCGCGGGGCCCCGCCCGCCCCATTCATCTCAACTGGCGCCAGGCCGGGCGCACCGCGGTGAAGCCAGGACGCTTGCGCCGCGGGTGGCGGGTGCCATCGAATTGGAGCCGGCTGTCCGTGTGGATGCCCCGCACGATCAGGACGGGCGCGTCCGGCAGCTCGACGCGGTGAGCGCCGAACTCGGCCGCCGCATTGGCGTCGCCGTAGAGGGCGGTGCGCGGGCGCGTGCCATCGAGCGCGCGCAGCGTGTAGCGGAAGCGGCGCTCCCGGGCCGGCGTGCAGGACTCGGCGGCATCGGGGCCGGCGGGTACTGCCGGTACCGTGGCGATGACGTCGACCAGGCCCGCGTCGAAAGCCGCGGGGTGCGCCAGGACGCGCTCGCCGCGCGACGGCAGGTCGATGAACCATCCGCGCATGCGGTCGCTGCCGGTGCCCGCGGGCGGGTTGGTTGCCGCGGCGGTGACCGCAGGTGGCGTCGACAAGGACCGCTGCTGCAGGCGGGCGCGTTCGATGACGGCGTCGGTGCCGTCACCGTGGTCGCGAATGCCGTAGATCGACTGCGCGCCGGCGGTGTGGCGGTCCGCGCGGCGGAGCAGTTGGCCGGTACCCACCACCAGCATGCCGCCGCCGTCCGGATGGGGCTCCCAATGTGGCGCCGTGGTGATGGGCTGCGGCTGACCCTGCGCGTCGCGCGCCGCAAATACGGGTTCGCCGGACCGGGCCACTGCCCATTGCGCGGGGTCGGCCGAACGCAGGTCGAATTTCCACAGGCGCCCCTGCAAGTCGCCCGCGTAGGCGAGGTCGGCGATCCGGTCGCCCTCCAGGTCGACCAGGCGCACGGGAGACAGGCCATTGCTTCCCGCCCGTCCGGCGGTGATCTTGCGCAGTTCGCGCGCGCCGTCGAGGTACTGGATCAGCAATGCGGCTTGCCGGGCGCGGCTGTCGTACCCGTTGCCCAGGACCAGGGCGGGGCGCCCGTCCTGCAGCCGTGCGACGGACGCGGAATGCCCGGGGTCGGCACGCGTGGTCACCGGCGCGCCGAAGATGTGACCCAGGTGCGGATCGGCCGCGTCGGTGGTGTCCAGGCGCACCTGCCGGGCTGCCCGGGATTCGTCGTCGAAAGCCGAGGGACTTGCGACGTCGATCGCGAAATAGCCCTTGGCCCCGGCGCCCGGAAAGCCGAACACCCAATGTCGCCGCGCATCGCCATCGTCCCATCTGGCGCTGAACGGCGAGGCGTCGACGAAGGCGCGATGGATGTAGTCTGGCCGGGTCAGCTTCGCGAGGTGGCCATGCACGCCTTGCGGGACGTAGGCGAAGCGTTCGCTGCCGTCGCGGGCGGCGAAGGCATGGAGCATTCCGCCATTGGCTCCGGCGAAGATGAGCGCTTCGGTGTTGGGGGCGACAGTCGAACCCGTGGCCGGGTGGGTGGTTGCCCACAGCTGCGCATGAAGGGCGTCGGCCTGGCGCGAGACCCGGTCGCGCAACGGGCCGCCATGCGCTTGCTCGTCGTCCCGCGCGCCGCGCAGCCAGGCGAGCCTGCGCTCGCCGAGTGCGTCGGCGGAGCCGTGGCCGTCGTCGGCCAGCGCCCGGCGTTGTTCGGGCGTCAGGTCCGGCCAGCGCCAGGGAATGCCTTCCAACTGCGCTGCCTCGCCGCGGCTGGAGAGAATGATCCGCGCTTGCGCAGGTCGTCGATCGAGCAGGCTTGCCGTCGTGTGCGCCGTGCCGGAATCCGTCGCGCGGCCCCAGGGAGCGGACTGCGCATCGATGAATTCGCCCCTTTTCGTGCGCGCCACCAGTTCGCCGTGCCAGCGCAAGGCATCGAAGCGAGCGGCGACGACCAGTTCGGCGTCCTCCGCGCCGCCCGGCGCTGACACCAGCGAGGTGGCGCGCCAGCCGGGCAGGCCTTGGGCCTCGGCCAGCACCGTGCGCAACGCCCTGTCCATGGCTTCCCCGGCGCCGGTTTCGGCGAGCCGCACGCTGTGGATCGCGCTCACCCGCGGCGACGCGGGATCAGCCGCGGGGTTCGTGGTGCGCGGCCGTTCGGTGTCGGCGTCGACGCTCGTCCCCAGCACCAGCAGGTGCGACTGCCGGCAAGTGCCGGTATTCGCATCGGTGGTCTCGAGCGCCGAAGTGGCCGCGGCGACGAGCGACGCGACATCGTCGGCCGATGGCGCCGCGGCAGCTTGCGCCTCCTGCTGCAGGAACGCGGCGAAAGCCTTGCGCCGGGCCGCGTCCAAAGGCCGCGGAGGGTTGGCCCGTGCGCATGGCGGGCGTGCGGGAGACGGAGCACCGCACGCGCGGCCGGCCACCCAGCCAAGGCGCACGCTGCCGTCCGCAAGCCGGCCCACCGCGTGCCGCACCGCGTCGAGCACTTCTCGGCGGCGCGACGGCTCGGTCGGCAGGCGCTGCCAGGCCAGGACCAGGTTCGGTGCCGGCAGGCGGCCGTCGACCAGCACGGGGCCGAGGTCGAAGCCCGTGCCATCCGCGGCGGTTTCCGCCGGCCCGGGCAGCGGCGCGCTGCTGGCCGCAAGGACCTGCAAGGGGATGGCGACAAGCGCTCGGCCGACGGCGCGGCAAAGGCGCGAAAGAGAGCGCGTCATGCGTCCACCCGCTTCCAGACGAAAAGCCTTTGCAGCGCCACCCGGGTGCCGAGGCGGCGCCCTTCGGCCAGTGCGGTGATTCGGAAGACGAACGGGTTGTCGGCGTCCGGCGCCTCGGCCGTTCCGAACGGACCGGCAAAGGGCAGCACCTCGATCCAGTACCAGGCCCGCTCGGTCAGCAGTGGATCGTTCGCCGGCGCAGCGCCGCTGAACTGCGCAAACCGCGCCGCGCCTTGCGTGAGGCGGATCAATTCGTCGGACGGTTGCTTCCAGAACCCGTCCGGCAAGGCCCCAGGCAGGCAGATGCCGAGGGTGCATGGCGTGCCGGAAGCGGCGGCCGAAGCCATGATCACCGCGTGCAGCCGCGCATGATCCGCCTTGCCTGCCCTGGGGATCCACGGTTCGCCCAAGGATGGCGCGAGGCCGCGGCAGTTCGGCCCGCCCGGCGCCCCGGCGGCGGAGGCACCCGAGCCGCCGGTGCATGGCGTCCCGTCGGGGCGTTCGCCGCGAATGTCGAACTCAGCGTCGCGCAGCATCGCCTGGGCATTGGCGAAGGCCCGGTGGTGATCGGCCTCGGTCGCACTGAGACGCTGGCTGAACCAGGCAGTCCGGGCCGAGGCCAGCATCAGCAAGGTGGACAGCAGCACCATCACCATGACGACCAGCAGCACCACGCCACGCTGGCGGTTCCGTTCGACGCCGCGCCGGGCTCGCATGTCAGCCGGTCTCCCGGGCGCGCAGGGTGAACAGGCGGCGCACCACCAGATGGCGGCGCGCGGAATCCGAGACGGCGTGGCCGGTGCAATCCACGTAGGGCGCCGATGCGCCGCCGCTGTGCGGCGCGCCGTGCAGGTCGATGCAGACCTCGATCGCGCCGACCTGGTGCCAGCGTCCGGCCTGTTCGACCGCGTCGGCGTCCATTTCGCGTACCTGCGTGCCGTCGCGCAGGCGGTAGCGGGCGCGAAATGCGGCGACGCCGTAGGCCAGCGGCTGGTTCTGTCCGGAACTGCTGCGGCAACTCAGCTTGCCGGAAGTGTCGGCATGGAAGGTGGC
The DNA here is from genome assembly GCF_035634955.1 of Variovorax sp. Taxonomy (GTDB): domain Bacteria; phylum Pseudomonadota; class Gammaproteobacteria; order Burkholderiales; family Burkholderiaceae_C; genus Variovorax. The sequence goes on from NZ_DASQBZ010000020.1 coordinate 225,677, forward strand.
GCTGGTGCGGCGGTCGGGCTGGGACGCCTGGCCCAGGCAGTCGACGCGCGCCGTACCCGGCGCCGGCAGCGCCGGCTCCGTGAGGGTGAGGCTGTCATGCCGATCGCCCGAGGTGCCATGGACAACGGCCCCACCGTCTGCGCCGGCCGGCCCGGGCTGTGCGGCATAGCGAAAGCCGCCGGTGTCGCCGACCGACTCCATGTCGAGCGAGCCTGCCGGATGCACTTGCCGTCCGATTGCGCGCATCAGGAAGCCGGCCTGCTGCTGCAACTGGCTCTGGTCCTCGATGGCGCGCTGGGCATCGCGCAGCAGCACCAGCGCGGCAAAGGCGCTCGTGATCACCACGGCGCCGACCGCCAGTCCGACCAGCACCTCGAACAGCATCGCGCCTTGCCTGTGCCGGCGCATGCGGGGCGACGGGCGCGTGCGCATGTCAGGGCTGCACCACGGCGTAGTGACAGGTCCAGCCCTGCGGGCAGTCCGGCCGGCCCGGCTCCTGCATGGGGTTTGGCGCGGCGACCGGCGGTGCGGCGCCAGCGGCACGCCAGCCGATCATCACGCCGAGCCTGGTGCCTGCCTTGCTGCTGTCGCCCTGCAGTCGGTAGACCGCCGCCCCGCCCGAGGGTAACTGCCGGTAGACGGCTTGCCGCCAGCGCGCCAGATCCCAGCGGGCGAGGGCGGTGGCGTCGCACCAACGGGAGGCGCAGTCGACGCTGTCGTCGGCGGTCGTGCCCCAGTCGGAGCGGAAGTTCTCAAGTTGCGCCAGCGGCCCCGGGTTGGCGCGCATGCGCTCGGTCAGGTCGTCGATCAACAGGATGGCCTGGCTTCTGCGCAGGCTGTCGCTGCTGCTCGCCAGCGTCCGCAACTGGCCCCAAAGCATGCCGAGCAGGGCAAGGCCAAGAACGGCGAGGGCGATGAGGGCCTCGAGCAGGGTTGCGCCGCGCAGCGCGTGCCGGCCGGCGGCGGTGTTCAATCGGCGCATCGTGCGGCGTCGGGCCGGGCTCGTATGCGGCCGCCGGCGGATATGCACAGGGCCGCCACGGCCGCGGGAGCGGTCCGCGATTGCAGGCTGAAGCCCAGGGCGCCCAGGCCGTTGAACTGGCCCCAGGCGTTCACGCGGAGCGAGGCCGAGCCGCGGGTCTGAACGATGTCGACGCCGCCCGTCGTGACGACAGCCTGCAGCACTGCTTCGCCCGAGGCTGCGCGTCCGTCCTCGTCGAGATCGGCGACGACTTTCCAGCCGCATCGCCATTGCGCCGCGTTGTCCGAGGTCGCCTGGCAGTCGGCATGCCCGGGGCTGCGCACCACCGCCACGCGGCCGCCGCGCTTGAATGCTTCGGCGCGCGCCAGGTGAAGGCTGCCGCGCAGCGCCTCCGTCGCGGAGCGCACGCGCAAGCGCTCGGTTACTGCTGTGAAACCCGGTGCCGCCAAAGCCGCGAGCAGGCCCAGCAGCGCGACGGCCAGCAGCAGTTCCATGAGCACCAATCCGCCCACCGGTGCACGGCTGCCGCAGGCGCGGCGCGCGCCGGTCCTGGACGCGACCACGTCCTCGCCCCCTGTCGTCGACAACGCCAACTCCCCTCGTTGATTCGCGGCAGATGCTAGGCGTGGCCGGAGTTGGAATGGCAGCCCGCCGCCGTTCGGGCCCGATCAGCGGATGAGCGGCAGAAGCGGTGCCCGTGCAACGAATCGGACCAACTGCTCACCAATGCAGGCAGCCGGGCCGACGCCGGTGCCGCCGCATGCGGGTCAGATGTCGCGCAACAGTTGGCGGAACTCGTCCACGTCTTCGAAGCTGCGGTACACCGACGCGAAGCGGACGTAGGCGACCTTGTCCAGGCGCTTGAGCTCGCGCATGACGATCTCGCCAAGCTTGGTCGACTCGATTTCGCGCAGACCGCTCGACAGGAGTTTCTGCTCGATGCGCAGGATCGCGTTGTCGACCTGCTCGATGCTCACCGGCCGCTTGCGCAGGGCCAGCTGCATCGAGGCGCGCACCTTGCCGGAATCGAATTCGGCACGGCGGCCGTCTTTCTTGACCACGGCAGGGAATGTCACTTCCGGCCGTTCATAGGTGGTGAAGCGCTTGTCGCAGGCGGCGCACTGGCGCCGCCTGCGAACGAATTCGCCATCCTCGGTGACGCGGGTCTCGACGACCTGCGTCTCGGCGTTGCCGCAGAAAGGACACTTCATGCGGCGCGGGCGTCGATCAACGGTAGACCGGGAAGCGCTCGGTCAGCGCGTGTACCTTGGCCCGGACGGCGGCGATGTGGTCGGCGTCGCGCGGGTTGTCGAGCACGTCGGCGATCAGGTGCGCCGTGGCGCGGGCTTCCTCGTCCTTGAAGCCGCGCGTGGTCAGGGCCGGCGTGCCGATGCGCACGCCGCTCGTCACCATCGGCTTTTCCGGGTCGTTCGGGATGGCGTTCTTGTTGATCGTCATGTGGGCCTGGCCCAGCACCGCCTCGGCCTCCTTGCCGGTGATTCCCTTGGCACGCAGGTCCACCAGCATCACGTGGCTTTCGGTGCGCCCGCTGACAATGCGCAGGCCGCGCTCGGTAAGCGTCTCGGCCACGATGCGGGCATTCTTGACCACCTGTTCCTGGTAGGCCTTGAACTCCGGCGCCATGGCTTCCTTGAAGGCGACGGCCTTGGCGGCGATGACGTGCATCAGCGGCCCGCCCTGGAGCCCGGGGAAGACGGCGCTGTTGATCGCCTTCTCGTGCTGCGCCTTCATGAGGATGATGCCACCGCGCGGGCCGCGCAGGCTCTTGTGCGTGGTGGAGGTGACCACGTCGGCATGCGGCACCGGGTTGGGATAGACGCCCGCGGCCACCAGGCCGGCGTAATGGGCGATGTCCACCATGAAGATCGCGCCGACGTCGCGGGCCACCTTGGCGAAGCGCTCGAAGTCGATGCGCAGCGAATACGCCGACGCGCCGGCGATGATCAGCTTGGGCTGGTGCTCGTGGGCCTTGCGCTCCATGGCGTCGTAGTCGATGGCCTCGTTGGCGTCCAGGCCGTAGCTGACCACGTTGAACCACTTGCCGCTCATGTTCAGCGGCATCCCGTGGGTCAGGTGGCCGCCTTCGGCCAGGCTCATGCCCATGATCGTGTCGCCGGGCTTGAGGAAGGCCAGCATGACCGCCTCGTTGGCCGAGGCGCCGCAATGCGGCTGCACGTTGGCGGCATCGGCGCCGAAGATCGTCTTGATGCGCTCTATGGCCAGTTGCTCGACCACGTCGACGTGCTCGCAGCCGCCGTAGTAGCGGCGGCCGGGGTAGCCCTCGGCGTACTTGTTGGTCAGCTGGGTGCCCTGGGCGGCCATGACGGCCGGCGAGGCGTAGTTCTCGCTGGCAATCAGCTCGATGTGGTGTTCCTGGCGGGCATGCTCGGCCTGGATGGCGGCCCACACTTCGGGATCGGTCTGGTCGACCAGAATGCTGCGTTGGTACATGGCAGTCCTTCAATCAAGACGATGAGCCTTGTTCAGTGAAGCAAACAAGGGCTGCCCAGGCGAACGGCAAAACACCCGGCGGCGCGGGCGGTACGCTTCCCAGTGGTGTGCCCCACGTCGGCGCCGGTGCATCCGACGCGGCCCGTGCCGGGCCGGCGGAAACGGGCGCCTATCGCCAGTCGCGTACGCCCCGAGTTTATCCGAGCGCGGCGCCGGCCGGGAGCGCAGTCAGCATGCGCTCAGGGTGCGGGCGAGAGCAGCGCGACCTTGTCTTCGCCCTCCGCGGGGCGCTTCTTGGTCTCGATGGCGTTCGACGGCGAACCGTCGCGCGTCGGGCCGGGCGAGGCGTTGGGGGCCACGGCCTGCCCATGCGCCACCCGGTCCAGGCGGGCACGCTCGGCCATGACCTTGCTGGCGTAGCCGCCATCGCTTTGCAGGTTGGCGGCGCCAACGTAGTAGCGAAGGCCGCCCTCGAGCGAACCGGCGCGGGAAATGCATTCGAGCAGCACCTTCACGCCCACGCGCATGTTGGTCACCGGATCGAAGGCCGTCAGTGTGCCGCCGGCGCTTTCGTATTTGTCGCCATGCACGCGGGTCATGACCTGCATCAGGCCCTGCGCGCCGACGTGGCTTTGCGCGAACGGGTTGAAGCTCGATTCCACGGCCATGATGGCCAGGATGAGCGTCGGCTCGAGCTTGGTACGCTGGCCCAGTTCGTAGGCTTCGGACACCAGCACGCTCAGCGGTTCCGGCGCCACCCTGTACTTGCGGGCGAGCCAGTAGGCAATGGCCGCCTGCTGCTTGGGCAGGTCCAGCGGACTGGCCGCCGTGGTGCGCTCCAGCGCGGTGGGTTCGAGCTCCACCGGGTCGGCGGCAGGCTCGGCCGTGGCCACCTTGAGGGCGTCCCGGCGTGCCTCCAGCCAGCCCATGAGCTGGTCTTCGCCGGATTGGCGCAGGTCGGGGCGCGCCAGCAGGGCCAGCACGGCAAACACCGTGGCCAGGCCCAGGAGGGCAAAGCCATTGTGGGTGATTTCGAAGAAGCCATCCGCCACGTCGGACACGAATGTCCTCAGCCCTTGGGCTGCGGCCGACAACGCCTGTTTCATCGCTCTTTCCTTTCTGTCCTGTCTCGCTCGCCGATGCGGCCCGAAGGCAGCAGGACGAATGGGACAGCGCGTTGGATCGGCATGTATCAGGTTCGCGCAATGGGAGGTGGGCGCGAAACGCCTGACACATAGAAACGCAAAGCAAAGTTCACGTTTCGACGGAATCAGTGGGCCTCGAGGGGTCGGATGTCGAGGCCAGCGGGGGATTCTAGGGAGGTCAAAATACACGGTCAAGCATAAGGGAATCGTTTTTTATTTCCAAATGTCAGCTCAGAGCCGCCGCGAGCGCCTCCGCGAATCGATGTGCCGGGGGCCATTGATATTTCGATTTGCACTTCGCCGGCGCACGGTCTAACCTGCGCTTGCCTGAATGTTTCAGGCGTCCGCCGAGACCCGGCAGACCAAGGGCAGCATCCCCGAGGTCCGACGGTCGAGGCCCCCAACGGTGGCAATCTCTTGCCGCCAGCACCGCCGGAACCATCCTCTTCCGGAGGTGCGAACAGATGGCATGAGCCTTGGGCCCGCCATCGAGCCCGGTGCGAGACTTCACGTCATGCACCGGGCTTTCTCTTTTGTGGGGTGGGAAGGCGTCGGCGAATGCGGCAAACTGCCGCCATGAATGCTGTCTCACTAACTAAGAACAAATGGGTGCGGCGTGCAGCGGGGGCCTTGGGAGCGCTGCTGATCTTGTGGGCCCTTCTGTGGCTGGCCGTGCCGCCCATCCTCAAGAGCCAGTTGCAAAAGCACGCCAGCGAAGCGCTGGGGCGCCAGGTCACGGTCGGCAAGATCGACTTCAAGCCCTGGACGCTGGAGCTTTCCGTCGACGACCTGCGCATTGCCAGCGCCGACGGGGGGCATGCCCAGGTCGAGATCGGGCGCGCGTACGTCGACGCCGAACTGCAATCTCTGGTGCGCCTGGCACCGGTGATCGACGCCGTCGTGATCGAACGACCGGCGGTGCGGGCGGTGCGCAACAAGGACGGCAGCTATGACTTCGACGACATCCTCAAGCGGCTTGCCGCTCCTGGCAAGCCGAAGGAAGAGGGAGCAGAACCCGCGCGGTTCGCCATCTACAACATCGAGCTGACGGGTGGCAGCATCGATTTCGACGACCAGGCGATCGGACCCAAGCACGAGATCCGGGACCTGACGCTGGGTATTCCTTTCCTCAGCAGCCTTCCTTCCCAGCGCGAAGTGAAAGTGCTGCCCAAGCTGGCGTTCACGCTCAACGGCAGCGCCTTCGATTCGACCGCCGAGGCGCTGCCTTTCGCCGAGGCTCGCCAGGCAGGTGCGCGGGTGCATTTCAAGGGGCTGGATCTGCAGCCGTTCCTCGGCTACGCGCCGCGCGACCAGGTCGCCCGGCTGGCGGGGGGGACGCTGGACGCGGACCTGCAGGTGAACTTCCAGCAGGGACCGGAGGAAGGACTGCGCATCGGCGGCACCGTCGAGGTGCACGACGCCAGGCTGCTGGATGCGCATGACAAGGACCTGCTTTCCTTCCAGGGCCTGACGGTGCAACTGGCTGAAGTGCGGCCGCTGGAAGGCAAGGTGCACGTGGCCGAGGTCACGCTGCAAGGCCCGCAGCTGACCGTGTCGCGCAACGCCCAGGGCCGGCTGAACCTGCAGCCACCGCCGGCGCAGGAGCAGGCTGGGCAGCCGCCCGAGGTCTCGCGCCCGATCGCCGAGGCGGCCAAGGGTGCGGCCGAGAAGCTGGTGTGGACGGCGCAGGTCGACAAGATCGGCTTGCACGGGGGAGTCGTGCGCTGGAGCGACGATGCCGTCGCGCCGGCGGGCAAGGTCGAACTGACGGCCCTCGAACTGTTGGCCCAGGATGTGCGGTGGCCGATGGACAAGCCGGCGAAGTTCGAAGGCGGGTTCGGCCTGGGTGGGGGCAGCCTCAAATTTCAGGGCGAGGCGACCGACCGGTCGGCCAAGGTGCAGACCGAGATCGGCAAGCTGCCGCTGTCGATTGCGGCGTCCTACGTGTCTGCCTACCTGGCGCCGACCCTCGACGGCACGCTGGCTGGCCGCATCGGCGTCGAATGGGCGAAGCCAGACCAGCTCCAGGTGCAGGTGCAGGAGCTGTCGGCCGAGGCACTCGCGCTGCGCGAAGGCAAGGACACGCTCGTCGGCGTCGGCAAGCTGGCGCTGGCCGACGCCAGGATCGACCTCGCCCAGCGGAACATTTCGGTGGCCAGCCTGGCGATCGACAAGCCCAAGGCGGATGTCGCCCGGGACGGCCGAGGGCGCTGGATGTACGAGGATTGGCTGAAGGCGCCGCCATCGTCCGGGCCGTCCGCCGACGGGACCGCCGGCAGGGGCGGGGGGGCGCGCAGCGCCGGGACCGAAAAGCCGTGGCAGGTCGGCCTGGCGAAGGTCAGCATTTCCGGCGGGGAAGTGGGTTTTTCGGACAAGTCCGTCAAGGGCAGCAGGCCGGTGGAGGCGAGCTTCAGTTCGCTCGACCTGTCGATGGAGAAGTTCTCGCTGGACGGCAAAGGCGATCTGCCGCTCGAGATCTCGGGGCGTATCGGATCGGGCCGCCGCACCGAGCAAGGGCGCTTTGCCTACAAGGGCACGCTCGCGCTCAAGCCCGTGGCCACGCAGGGGCGCCTGGAGGTGGGCGGCTTTCCGGCGCAGGCGTTCGACGCGTACGTGGCCGATCGGCTGCCCAATCTCGACTTGCGCCGGGCGCTGCTGAACTATCGCGGCACGCTGCGCTTCGCCAGCGAATCCGCCGGCCCCCGCGTGGCGCTGAACGGCGATGCGGCGGTCGACAGCCTGCGCGTGAACAGTTCGGTGCTGGTCGAGGCTGCCGGAGGCGGGTCGCTGAACCGCAATGCCGGCCGGTTGTTGTCCTGGGGGTCGCTCAGCCTGCGCGGCGTCAAGTTCGACATGGTGCCCAACGTACCGTTCAAGCTGGACGTGCGCGAGACCTCGCTGACGGACCTGTTCGCCCGAATCGTCATCGACGAAGGCGGCAAGCTGCATCTGCAGGACCTGGCAAGCAGCAAGCCGGTCGAGGTGGCCACGGCGCCCAAGCCGGGCGCGGCGGCAGCGCCTGCCGGCCAGGCCGGTGCCGGCGCTTCCACGGTGCGCAAGCCGGTCAGCGGCGAAACCGTCACCCGCTCGGATCAGCCGGTGACGCCGCCGGCCGCTGCAGCGCCGACGGCCGCCCCAGCGCGCGCGGCGGCCCCTGTCCCGCCCGCCGAACTCATGGTGGGCGGCGAGGCGCCCGTGGCCACCGCGCCGGCCGCTCCCGCCGCCCCCCCGCAGGACACCGGTCCGCAGCCGGAGATCAACTTCGGCCCGATCTCCCTGGTCAACGGCCGCATCGACTTCACCGACCACTTCGTCAAGCCGAACTACTCGGCCGACCTGAGCGCGCTGACCGGCAAGCTCAGCGCCTTCTCGTCGCAGCCGGTGGACGGCAAGGCAAGGCTGGCGGACCTCGAGTTGCACGGCAAGGCGCAGCAGACCGCCTCGCTGGAGATCGTCGGCAAGCTCAACCCGCTGGCCAAGCCGCTGGAGCTCGACATCGGCGCGAAGGTGCGCGACCTCGAGTTGGCGCCGCTGTCGCCCTACACCACGCGCTACACCGGGCATGGCATCGAGCGCGGCAAGATGAGCGTGGACCTGAACTACAAGGTCGAACCGGATGGGCGGCTGACGGCCACCAACAAGCTGGTGCTCAATCAGCTCGCTTTCGGCGAGGAGGTCCCGGGGGCCGAGCGAACGTTGCCGGTCAAGCTGGCGGTGGCGCTGCTGGCCGACCGCAATGGCGTGATCGACGTCGAGTTGCCGCTGTCCGGCTCCGTCAACGATCCGCAGTTCAGCCTCGCGCCGCTGATCTGGAAGGGCATCGTCAACCTCATCGTGAAGGCCATCACGTCGCCCATCAGCCTGCTCACAGGCGGCGGGGGTGGTGGCGGAAGCGGCGGCCCGTCGGACGTCATCGTCTTCGAGGCCGGCCGCGACACGCTGAACGACGCCGCGCGCCAGAGTCTGGACAAGGTCGCCAAGGCCATGACCGACCGACCCAACCTGCGCATGACGGTGGTGGGCACCGCCAGCCTGGACAAGGAAAAGGACGCCTACCGCAAGGCCCGCCTGCGCGAGATGGCGCAGGCCGAGAAGCGGCGCGCGGCCGTGCGCGCCGGCAAGGACGCCGGCGCCGTCGAGCCGCTGACCGACGCCGAGTATCCGGCGCTGCTCGAGGCGGTCTACAAGCGCGCCGACATCAGCAAGCCGCGCAACCTCATCGGCATGGCCAAGGATCTTCCGCTCGCGGAAATGGAAGACCTTCTCATGAGCAACATGACGGTCGACGAGGAAGCGATCCGGCAGCTGGCGGTACAGCGCGGCGTGGTGGTGCGCGACTACCTTCTGGAGCACAAGGCGCCGGCGGAAAGCCTCTTCCTGGGGGCCGTCCAGACCAAGGCGTCGGGTGCCGACTGGAAGCCCGGCGCCGAGCTCAAAGTGGACGCGCGTTGAGCTTGGCCGGCGTGTCGGTCAAAATGGAGGGCTGCGCCGGGAATTCCGGCGCCTTTGCATTTGACCGACATCTTTCCCCCGATATTCCCCGACAAGCGACCCGACGTGACTTCCACCACCCACAAGCCCCACGACATCCAGGCACTCGACGCTCTCACTGGCGGCGCCTTCACTGCGCCGACGGCGGGCGAACGCGCCCAGCGCGTGCGCGACTGGCTGGCGCGCGGCCCGGCCGCCGAACAGTTGCAGGAAGTGTTCAAGGAGCTCAGCGGCCGTGACAAGGGCGCGGCGCGGCTGGTGCGCGAAAAGCTGGACGAGGCGCGCCGCGCACGCGACCAGGCCGCCATTGCCGCCGAATGGGAGCAGAAGGCGCAGGTCCTGCTCGACCAGCCGCGCATGAACATCGCCGATGCCCTGGCCTGGCAGCGCGACGCCGCCAAGGCCGGCGCGCCGCTGTCGCGCGAGCCGCTGGCCGGCCTGCGCCAGCGCCTGGCCGAGCGGGTCAAGGGCGTCGAAGACCTGCAGCACCGGGTGCAGGTGCACCGCGAGGCGGCCGTGCTCCTGGTGCAGCGCTTCGAAGTGCTGTCCACCAAGGGCTGGCAGGATGCCCAGGCGACCGGCGACGCGCTGGCCGCGGACGTTTCCGCATGGAAGCAGCAGGCTGGCGAGATCGCCGGCGATCCCAACTGGAACAGCCTGGACGTGCGCCTGCCGACGCAGCTCGACGCGTCCCGTGCGCAGTTGCTGGCCGTTTCCGACGCCTTCCAGGCCGCATTGGCCCAGGCGGTTGCCGCGGCCACCGATGCGGCCGCGCCGCTGCCGCCCGTGCCGGTCTGGGCCGACGAACTGCGCGCCGCGCGCGGGCTGCCGCCCGAGGCGGCACCGGCCGCCGCCGCGGAGCGCCCGGCGGCGCCGCGCGGGCCCAAGGTCGATCCGGCGGCACGCAGCGCCGCGATCCAGGCCGTGCAGGCCGCGCTCGACAAGCTCAAGGAAGAAACCGCGCAAGGCCATGGCAAGGGCACTGCCAGCGCCTCGGCCGCCTTGCGCGCCGTCCTCAAGGAACACGGCCGCCTGGTCGAGCAGCCGCTCGAAGGCGAAGTGCATGCCGCCCTGGTGGCCGCTGGCGAGCTCGAGGGCTGGCAGCGCTGGAGCGCGGACAAGGTGCGCGAGGAACTGGTCGCCAAGGCCGAGGCCCTGCTGCACCGTCCCGAGGGACAGGCACTCGGCGGCCGCAAGATGCAGGAAAACCTGCGCGCGCTGCGCGAGCAATGGAAGAAGACCGATCAGGGCGGCATGCCCAACCACGCCTTGTGGAAGCGCTTCGACGAAGCGTGCAACGAGGCGCACAAGGTGGTCGAGGCCTGGCTCGAGAAGGTTCGTGCCGACGCTGCCGAGCACAAGGCCTTGCGCCTGGCGCTGATCGAAGAACTCAAGGCCTGGGGCGCGGCCCACGCTCAGGACACCGACTTCAAGGCCCACAACCGTGCGCTGCACCAGTTCGCTGACCGCTGGCGCGATGGTGGCCATGTGGGCGAAAAGCTTTTCGCCGACCTGCAGGCGCAGTGGAGCGAAGCCTTCGCCGCCGCTCGCGCGCCGCTCGAAGCGGCGCAGAAGGCCAGCATGGAGCGCCGCCAGGCCATGATCGCCGAGGCGGCCGAGTTGGGCGCCGCGCCGCAATTGCGCATCGATGCGGTGCGGGCGCTGCAGCAGCGCTGGCAAGCCGAAGCGCAAGGCGTTCCCATGGACCGCCGCCAGGAACAGAAGTTGTGGGACGCCTTCCGTGCGCCCATCGACGAAGCGTTCAACCGCAAGACTGCCGAACGCGAAAAGGCCGCGGCGGCCACCAGCGGATTCGATCGCCAGGTCCTGATCGCGGCCAAGGCGCTCGAGGCCGCCAACGCCGAGGGCGACGCGCAGAAGATCCGCGCGGCCATGGCGGCGCTCGAAGCCGCCATGCGCGGCGAAGCCCCGGCGGCCGAAGCGCCGGCGGCGCCGCCGGCCGCGGCTGCCGCCGCAGGTGCGCCGGCGGATGCAGCGGCGGCGTCGCCCGCACCGGCCGACGACGCGCCGGCGGCTGACGCGACGCCGGCCGAGGAAGCCCCGGCGACCGAAGGCAGTGAAGAGCCATCGGCCGTTGCGGCCCAACCCGAGACGCCTGCGCCGCCGCCGGCGCCGCGCAAGCCCGTGGTGGCCGTGCGCGGCGACGATCGGCCCGGCGCACGCAAGGCCGACGCTGGCGCGGACGCGCGCGGCGGAAGGGCGGGCGACCGGCGCGACGGCCGTGACAGCCGTGGCGGGCCGCGTGGCGCCGACCGTGGCGGCCGCTCCAACGACCGCTTCGGCGATCGCGAACGTTCGCCACGCCCGGGCGCGGACCGGCCGCGGCTGGGCGACACGGCGTTCCGGGCCCAGCGCGATGCGATCGAGCACGCGCAGGCCGCGCTGCGCAAGCTGGCTTCGCAGGCGCATGGCGAGGCGCTCACCCAACTCATGACGGCCTGGGAAAAGCGCGATGCGGGCCAGTTGCCCAGCGTGCAGGAACTGGGCCGCGCCGTGTCGCCGGCGGTCCGCGGCCAATGGCAGCAGTCGCTCGGCGCGCCGGCCCGGCCGGACGATGCGGCCAGCGAGTCGCTGTTGCGCCTGGAGATGGCGGCCGAAGTCCCGACGCCGGCCGAACAGCTGGAAGCACGCCGTGCCCTGCAGCTGAAGCTGCTGACGCGCCGGGCCGATCCGAGCCCGGCCCAGACCTGGGGCGAGGACGTCGGCAAGGTGCTGGTCTCGCCGCACGACGCAGGCACCGCCCGTCGCCTGCAGGCGGCGCTGAAGGCGCTGCTGCGCCGCTAGGCGCAGCGAGCGGGCGGGCTCGGCGCAAGCCTGGCCCGCCGCTGCCCGCCTTAGCCTGCCTGCACCTGTCCGCCTAGAAAGAACGCGTCGAAAAGGCGCAGCAGCCCAGGATATTCCTGGGCGAAACGGAGCCGGGTCACGAAATACGCTTCGCAGGACACGGCGAAGAACTCGGTGATCGACTGCGCGGCATAGGGGTCGAGCCAGGGCTCCTCGCCGCCGAAGCGTTCGGCCATGATGACCTGTTCGCGCAGGCCGTCGTAGGCCGGCTGCATGGCCTCGTCCCACGCGGCCCTGGCCGCGCGCGCTCCGCGGGTGCCGAGAAAGCCGGGCGGCAGCGGCGGACAACCGTCGGCCAGTCCGTCGCGCATGTCGATCTTGTGGGCGAACTCGTGGATCACCACGTTGTAGCCTTCGTCATGCGTGATGCTGCTGGCCAGAACGTCCTGCCAGCTCAGCATCACGGGACCGTGCTGCATGGCTTCGCCGGCCACGACTTCGTCGTACTCGTGCACCACGCCGGCTTCGTCCGTGACCTGCCGGGTGGCCACGACTTCGGACCGGTGCACGACCACGCCGACGAAATCGTCATACCAGTCCAGACCGCCGGGCAGGTGCAGCACCGGCAGCACGGCCTGCGCCGCGACGGCCAGCGCCACCTCATCGGTAATGGTGAAGCCGTGGGCGCCATGGAAGCGCTTGTCGCGCAGGAACTCGGCCGCCATTCGGCGCAGGCGCTCGAGGTCGGCCGGGGATCGGTCGGCGAGAAAGGGATAGCGGGCCAGCGCTGAGCGCCACGCGCCGTCGGGGATCGCCGGCGCCGCGCGAAGGCCGCGAAGCCAGCGAGTCAGCATGAACGAGTCAGTGGCGCGCCCACGGCCTTCAGCGCAGGTCCACGCGCTTCATGCCGGCGGCCGTCAGGCACAGCACCTGGGCACGCGGCGGGCGGGCGTCCGCATCCCAGTCGCTGAGCACCACGCGACGCAGGCCGTCGCCGAGGTCATGCTCGGCGGGACGATGGGTGTGGCCATGCACGAGCGTGGCCGCACCGGCGCGCACCAACCATTCGTGCGCGGCGGCGGAGTCCACATCGGCCCAGACCATGCCAGGGGCCTGCTGGCGTGCCTCGCTCTGGGCGCGCGCCGAGCGAGCCAGCGTCCGGCGCTGCTCGAGCGGCTGGGCCAGCACGGCCTGTTGCCATTGCGCACTGCGAACCTGCCGGCGCATCTGCTGGTACTCGGTGTCGTCCAGGCACAGGGCGTCGCCGTGGCTGAGCAGCCAGCGCTCGTCCATGAACACGAGCACGGTCGGGTCCTGCAGGAGCGTGAAGCCGGCTTGCGCCGCAAAGCGCTCGCCAAGCAGGAAGTCGCGGTTGCCGTGCATGAAGTAGACGGCGCGCTGCGCGCACGTCTCGCGCAGCCACTGTGCGCACTGCGCCTCGAAGCCGGGCGCGTCGGCCGCGTCGTCACCGACCCACACCTCGAACAGATCGCCCAGGATGAAGATGGCATCGGCCGGCGTGGTCTGCAGATAGCCGCGCCAGGCTTCGACTGTCGCGGGCTGCCCGGGCTGCAGGTGCAGATCCGAGATGATGTCGATCATGCGCCAAGCGGGCGGCGCCAGCAGTTCCGGAAAGGCCTGCGCAGGCGTGTTCATGGCAGCCAGGGCGGGCGCGGGATTGCCTATTCGGCGATGACCACGGCCTTGTCGACCACGACGTCGTCCACCGGCACGTCGTCATGGAAGCCGCGGCGACCGGTCTTGGTGCGCTCGATGCGATCGACGACGTCGGTGCCCGAGACCACCTTGCCGAAGACGGCGTAGCCCCAACCCTGCGCGGTGGGCGCCGTGTGGTTAAGGAAATCGTTGTTGGCAGCGTTGATGAAGAACTGCGCGCTGGCCGAATGCGGCGCGCTGGTACGCGCCATCGCCACCGTGTACTTGTCGTTCTTCAGGCCGTTGTTGGCCTCGTTCTCGATCTGTTCGCCGGTGGGCTTTTGCTGCATGCCGGGCTCAAAGCCGCCGCCTTGCACCATGAAGCCGGGAATGACGCGGTGGAACACGGTGCCGTCGTACTGGCCCTTCTTCACGTAGTCGACGAAGTTGGCCACCGTCTTGGGGGCCTTGGCCGCGTCGAGTTCGAGGACGATGACGCCCAGATCGCGGATGTGCAGTTCGACTTGGGGATTGCTCATGATGTTGACCTCCTGGAAAGATGGATAAGGTTCAGGGTGCCACGAGGGTGGCGGACTGGATGACCACCGGCTGCTGGGGCACGTCCTGCATGCCGCCCTTGCGCCCGGTGGAGACTGCGCGGATCTTGTCGACCACGGCCTGGCCCGAGACCACCTTGCCGAACACGGCGTAGCCGTGCCCGTCGGGCTTCGGCGCATTGAGCATGTCGTTGTTCTTCACGTTGATGAAGAACTGCGAGGTGGCCGAATTGGGGTCGCCGGTGCGGGCCATGGCGATGGTGTAGGCGTCGTTCTTCAAGCCATTGTCGGCCTCGAGGGGGATCGGCGCACGCGTTGCCTTTTCCTTCATGTCGGCGGTGTAGCCGCCGCCCTGGATCATGAAGCCGTCGATCACGCGGTGGAAGATCGTCCCGTCGTAGTGCTTGTCCTTGACGTACTGCAGGAAGTTGGCGACCGTCTTCGGTGCCTTGGCGGGGTCGAGTTCGAGCACGATGTCGCCGGCGGTGGTGGCGAGCTTGACGCGCGGCTGGCCTGCAGCGGCGGTCTGTGCCCAGGCGCTGCTGCCGATCAACAAGGACATGCCGAAGGCGGCAAGAAGGCTGCGGCGCGAGAAAGCAGTGGAATTCAAGGACTTGGCCCTTTGCGAGGAGATGAAGGAAGCCCGGGCCGTCATTTGCGGCCCGGCGTTGGTCAGCGTACGGCGCCGCCGTTGCCGGCCGGGCGGGGCGGCGCCGGTTTCGCAGCCGGCGCCGCCGGTGCGAACACCTGCCGCAGCAGCTCGAGCTTGGGCGCAATGGTGGCGTTGCCCTTTTCCAGTTGCTGGGCCCGCTGATAGGACTGCGCGGCCAGACGCACGTACACGTCGCCCAGGTTCTCGCGCGCCGTGGCGTAGTTGGGGTTGATCTTCAGGGCGGACTGCAGTGCGTCGGCGGCCTTGTCGAACTCTCCCTGGGCGGCATACAGGGCGGCCAGGTTGTTGAAGGGCTCGGCCAGTTCGGGGAATTCTCGCGTCAACGCCGTGAACGCCTCGACGGCCTCGGCCTGCCGGCCCTGGTTGGTGAGGATGACGCCGCGCAGGAAGCGCATCTGGGGATCGCGCGGGTTGCTGGCGATGTACGCCTCGGATTTGATCAGCGCCTCGTGGGCATTGCCCTGGCGCAGCAGCGCGCTGACGTCGTCGTACTGGTCGGCATGGGCGGCGCCGAATGCAGCGAACAGCAGCGCGGCGGCAAGCCGGGCCGCGCACCCCCCGGACAGGGCGGGGCGGATACGGCGGAATGGGCGGAAAAGGCAGTGACGGATACGTGAAAAGTCGACCTGCTGCATGAAGCCTCGGAGATGATGAGGGCGCACGGCCGAGGCCGTTATACTCGCTGGCCCATTGTAGCCGAGGCACTGGCGCCCGAAGGCCACGCGCCAGCGCGGCAGGCAGCCGCAGCGGGGCCGATGCGGCGACAGCGCTGCGTCGGCACGGCATCAACGCGACCCACTTGCCAGGGCCTCACTTTCCTGAAATAAAGCGTCGCTTGCCCGTACGCGAATTCCATCCTTCGGGCACCGAACCGGCGTCTTTGTCGAATCCCATGAGTCTGCGCATCTACAACACGCTCTCGCGTGAGTTGGAGGAGTTTTCCCCGTTGCGGCCCGGTACGGTCCGCATGTACGTCTGCGGCATGACGGTGTACGACTACTGTCACCTCGGGCACGCCCGCTCGATGCTGGCCTTCGATGCCGTCCAGCGCTGGCTCAAGTGCAGCGGCTTCGACGTCACCTACGTGCGCAACATCACCGACGTGGACGACAAGATCATCCGGCGCGCCGTCGAGAACGGCGAGTCGATTCGCAGCCTGACCGATCGCATGATCGACGCGCTGCACCAGGATGCAGATGCACTGGGCATCGAGCGCCCGACGCACGAGCCGCGCGCGACCGAGTACGTGCCGCAGATGCTCGCCATGATCGGAACCCTCGAGCGCAAGGGCCTGGCCTATCGCGCCGCCAACGGCGACGTGAACTACGCGGTGCGCAAGTTCCCGGGCTACGGCAAGCTGTCGGGCAAGTCGCTCGACGAGTTGCACGCCGGAGAACGCGTTGCCGTGCTCGAGGGCAAGGACGATCCGCTCGATCCGGTGCTGTGGAAGCGCGCCAAGGCCGAGGAACCGGCCGAGGTGAAGTGGCCGAGCGACTTCGGCGCCGGCCGTCCCGGCTGGCACATCGAGTGCTCGGCCATGGCGTGCGACCTGCTGGGCGAGAGCTTCGACATCCATGGCGGCGGGGCCGACCTGCAGTTTCCGCACCACGAGAACGAGATCGCGCAAAGCGAAGGCGCCACCGGCAAGCCGTTCGCGCAGGTGTGGATGCACAACGGCTTCATCAACATCGACAACGAGAAGATGTCCAAGAGCCTGGGCAACTTCTTCCTGATCCGCGATGTACTCAAGGTCTTCGACCCGGAGACGGTGCGCTTCTTCGTGTTGCGCGCGCACTACCGCAGCCCGCTGAACTACAGCGATGCGCACCTGCAGGATGCGCGCGCCGCGCTCAGGCGCCTGTACACCGCGTTGCAGCGCTCGGCGGCGCCGGCAATGCCGGCCATCGACTGGCGCGACCCGTACGCCGCGCGCTTCAAGGCCGCGATGGACGAGGATTTCGGCACACCCGAGGCGGTGGCCGTCTTGTTCGACTTGGCCGGCGCGATCAACCGCGCCGCCACGGACGCGGAAGCGGACCGCCTGGCCGGCCTGCTGCGCGCGCTGGGCAAGTGCCTTGGCCTGCTGCAGGGCGAGCCCGACGACTTTCTGCGCGCCGGCACGACGCTGGACGAAGCGGAGATCGAGCGGCTGATCGCACTGCGCGCCGCCGCCAAGGCTGCCAGGGACTTCGCCGAGGCGGACCGGATCCGGCAGGAGTTGCTGCAGCAGGGCATCGTCCTGAAGGACTCCGCCGCCGGCACCACCTGGGCAGCGGCTCAGTGAGCCGGCAGGAGAACGACCCGGTGGCCACCAGCGACATGCCCGTTCAGGTCTTCACGCCCGACTACTGGGAAGATGCGTGCAAGCACCTGGCCAGGAAGGACCGCGTGATGCGCCGGCTGATCCCGCAGTTCGGCGACGCCTGCCTGGAGTCGCGCGGCGACGCGTTCACCACGCTGGCCCGCAGCATCGTCGGCCAGCAGATCTCGGTGAAGTCGGCGCAGGCCGTCTGGGACCGCTTCGCCAGGTTGCCGCGCCGCATGACGCCGGCCACCGTGCTCAAGCTCAAGGTGGACGACATGCGCGCCGCCGGGTTGTCGGCCCGCAAGGTCGAATACCTGGTGGACCTGGCGCTGCACTTCGCCAACGGCACGGTGCACGTCGACGCCTGGAAGAACATGGACGACGAGGACATCATCGCCGAGCTGGTGGCCATCCGCGGCATCGGCCGCTGGACGGCCGAGATGTTCCTCATGTTCCACCTCCTGCGTCCGAACGTGCTGCCGCTCGACGACGCGGGCCTCATCGCCGGCATCAGCCACAACTATTTCTCCGGCGAGTCGGTCAGCCGCAGCGATGCGCGCGAGGTGGCGGCCGCCTGGAGCCCCTACTGCAGCGTGGCGACTTGGTATATTTGGCGATCACTCGAGCCTGTGCCGGTTGCCTATTAGTGCCAAAGATTCAATAGACCGGACAACTGGAGCAATTGGAGTTAGCCGTGGCCAAAAGAACATTCCTCGACTTTGAGCAGCCCATCGCCGAGCTCGAGTCCAAGATCGAGGAGCTGCGCTATGTGCAGAGCGAATCCGCCGTCGACATCTCCGAGGAGATCGACCAGCTCAGCAAGAAAAGCCTGCAGCTCACCAAGGACATCTACAGCGAGCTGACGCCCTGGCGCATCACCAAGATCGCCCGTCACCCCGAACGCCCGTACACGCTGGACTACGTGGGCGAGATCTTCACCGACTTCGTCGAACTGCACGGCGACCGCCACTTCTCGGACGACCTGTCCATCGTCGGCGGCCTGGCGCGTTTCAACGGCACGCCCTGCATGGTGCTGGGTCACCAGAAGGGGCGCGACACCAAGGAACGCACCGCGCGCAACTTCGGCATGAGCAAGCCCGAGGGTTATCGCAAGGCGCTGCGCCTCATGAAGACGGCCGAGAAGTTCAAGCTTCCGGTGTTCACCTTCGTGGACACCCCCGGCGCCTATCCGGGCATCGACGCCGAGGAGCGCGGGCAGTCCGAGGCGATCGGGCGCAACATCTTCGAGATGGCGCAACTCGAGGTGCCGATCATCGTCACCATCATCGGCGAGGGCGGCTCCGGCGGCGCACTGGCCATCTCGGTGGGCGACCAGGTGCTGATGCTGCAGTATTCGGTGTATTCGGTCATCAGTCCCGAAGGCTGTGCTTCCATTCTGTGGAAGACCGGCGAGAAGGCGCAGGAGGCGGCCGATGCCCTGGGCATCACGGCGCACCGGCTCAAGGCCCTGGGCCTGGTCGACAAGATCGTCAGCGAACCGGTCGGCGGCGCACATCGCGACCACCGGCAGATGGCGGTCTTCCTCAAGCGCGCACTGGGCGACGCGTTCCGCCAGGTCAGCGACCTCAAGCCGCGCGAACTGCTCGATCGCCGCTACGAGCGGCTCCAGAGCTACGGCCGCTTCTCCGACACGCGCGCCGACTCGCGCTGATTCCGCTCCACGCCAGCCGGTGACCGCGCGCCTCAGGGGTCGCGACGGGCAGAAGCCTGGCGGCCGGCGCGCGACTTGAGCGCGGCGTACAACTCCGGCGGCATCCAGCGGGCAGCCAGCCGCAGCAGGATCACGGCCACGACCCCGTCGTCGAGCCAACCGAGGACCGGCAACAGGTCGGACACCAGGTCCACCGGGCTCAGCACGTAGGCGGCGGCCGCCAGAATCGCAATCCGTGACGCCAGGGGCGTGGCCGGATTGCGCAGCATGGCCCAGGCCAGGGCAAGTTCGCGGCGCAGGCCGAACCACAGGGTACCGAGCTTCCACATCGACGCGTCCTCCTTGACGGTGGCGGGCGGTTGTCGCCCACCACTGCAGCTGGGGGCAATGCGTCGGCCTGCAATCCCCGCCGTGCCCGGCCAAAGCACAATCGCTCCATGGATTGTGCGACCGATGAAACCCCTGCCGTCGAGAAGGCTGTTGCCGCCTTTTCCCCCGGTCTGCCGCTGGCGGTGGCTTTCAGCGGCGGAGCCGATTCGAGTGCGCTGTTGCTGGCCTGCGCCCGCCGCTGGCCCGGCCAGGTGGTGGCCTGGCACGTCCACCACGGCTTGCAGGCCGCCGCCGATGACTTCGAGACGCACTGCCGGGCCGCCTGCGCGCGCTGGCACGTGCCCCTGGCAGTGCGCCGAGTCGATGCCACGCACGCCAGGGGAGAAAGCCCGGAGGATGCCGCGCGCCGGGCACGCCGGGGCGCGTTTGTCGCGCTCGCGCAGGAGGCCGCCGAAGTGGCCGACGTGGCGCTGGCGCACCATGCGGACGACCAGGCCGAAACGCTTCTGCTGGCCTTGTCGCGTGGCGCCGGGCTGGGCGGACTGGCCGGCATGCCCGCGCTGGCGCATTGGGGCAGCCTGCGTGTGCATCGGCCCTTGCTCGGCCTGAGCGGCGCGGGCATCCGCGACTGGCTGCGCACGCAGGGCGAGACCTGGATCGAGGATCCGACCAACCAGGACGGGCGGTTCACCCGCAACCGCATCCGCAGCCAGGTGCTGCCGGCGCTGGAAGCGGCGTTTCCGCAGTTCCGCGCCACGTTCGCGCGCTCTGCGCGACATGCCGCGCAGGCGCAGTCATTGCTGGCCGGGCTCGCCCGGCAGGACCTGGAGGCGACCGGCGAGCCGCCGCGCATCGCCGACCTCCAGCGGTTGCCGCGCGAGCGACAGGCCAATCTTCTGCGCCATTGGCTGCAGGGTGCACATGGCTGCCTGCCCAGCGCGGCGCAACTGGAGGAACTGCTCGACCAGGTGCAAGCCTGCCGTACCCGCGGGCACCGCCTGCACCTCAAGGCAGGCCGCGGCTTCGTGCGCCGGCAGGGCGACGTGCTCGATTGGTACAATACTGCGCCCTTGCCGCCCGAGGGGCGTGGCTGAGTTCCGGATTCCATCTTGCCCTTGTCCGCCGGCGCGAGCTTGCGACTTCGCAGCGTGCCCGTGCGGACGGAAAGCCAACCAGCCTTCGGTCAGGCGATCGACGTTCGGCAAGCGGCGGCATCCTCACATCTAGACAATTACCCATGGCATTGATCGTTCACAAATACGGCGGTACGTCGATGGGCTCGACCGAGCGCATCCGCAACGTGGCAAAGCGCGTGGCCAAATGGGTGCGGGCCGGCCACCAGATGGTCGTCGTGCCCAGTGCCATGAGCGGCGAAACCAACCGCCTGCTGGGCCTGGCCAAGGAACTGGCGCCCGGACGCACCGACACTGCCTACGGCCGCGAACTGGACATGCTGGCTGCCACCGGCGAGCAGGCGTCGTCGGCGCTGCTGGCGCTCGCGCTGCAGGCCGAGGGCATTCCCTCGGTCAGCTATGCCGGCTGGCAGGTGCAGGTGCTGACCGACAGCAGCTACACCAAGGCACGCATCGAGCGCATCGACGACGAGCGCGTGCGCGCCGACCTCGAAGCCGGCAGGGTGGTCGTCATCACCGGTTTCCAGGGCGTGGACGACAGCGGCAACATCACCACGCTGGGCCGCGGCGGCAGCGATACCTCGGCGGTGGCCGTGGCTGCGGCGATGAAGGCGGCCGAGTGCCTCATCTTCACCGACGTGGACGGCGTCTACACCACCGACCCGCGGGTCGAGCCCGACGCGCGCCGGCTCAAGACCGTGAGCTTCGAGGAAATGCTGGAGATGGCCAGCCTGGGCTCGAAGGTGCTGCAGATCCGCTCGGTCGAATTCGCCGGCAAGTACAAGGTGCCACTGCGCGTGCTGTCGAGCTTCACGCCCTGGGACATCGACATCGAGGAAGAAGCCAACTCCGGCACGCTGATCACTTTCGAGGAAGACGAGAACATGGAACAAGCCGTCGTTTCGGGCATTGCGTTCAACCGCGACGAAGCCAAGATTTCGGTGCTGGGCGTGCCGGACAAGCCGGGCATCGCCTATCACATCGTGGGCGCGGTGGCCGACGCCAACATCGAGGTCGATGTGATCATCCAGAACCTGAGCAAGAACGGCATGACCGACTTCTCGTTCACGGTGCATCGCAACGACTACAACAAGACGCTCGAATTGCTCAAGAACCAGGTGCTGCCGGCACTGGGCGCCTCGACCGTCGAGGGCGACGCCAAGATCTGCAAGGTCAGTATCGTCGGCATCGGCATGCGCAGCCACGTGGGCGTGGCCAGCAAGATGTTCCGCGTGCTCAGCGAAGAGGGCATCAACATCCAGATGATTTCCACCAGCGAGATCAAGACTTCCGTGGTGATCGACGAGAAGTACATGGAACTGGCCGTGCGCGCGCTGCACAAGGCGTTCGATCTGGACCAACCCGCCGCATAAGATGGCATAATCATGCCTTCAGCGGAAACGTGACCGAGTGGCCGAAGGTGCTCCCCTGCTAAGGGAGTATGGGGTGTAGAGCCTCATCGAGGGTTCGAATCCCTCCGTTTCCGCCAAAGACCCAAGCAAAACGCCCCTCACGGGGCGTTTTTGCTTTCCGGCCTTCAACCGGGCCTACGCCAATGTGGCAGCCGCCTCCCGCGCGAGAGAAGCGTCATCCAGCGCCAGCGCGGCGAGCGTGTCCAGATGCTTCCCTTCACCGCCGAAGAGCGTTGCAGCCGCGGCCAGTCGGCGCACGTACTGTCCCAATTCGTATTCCTGTGTCATGCCGATGGCGCCGTGCAGTTGCACGCATTCCTTCCAGGCATGCCGCGCGGCACCTGCGGCCTGCGCCACCGCGGCTGCGGCGCGACGGGCGGCCAGCGACGGCGCAGCCGAATCGTCGTCCAGCGTGCGGGCGGCGGCGCGTACCAGGGCGCGTGTCTCTTCCACTTCCACCAGCAGGTCCACCAGGCGGTGCTGTACCACCTGGTTGTCGCCGATGCTGCGGCCGAACTGTCGGCGCGTCTTCGCGTAGTCGAGCGTGATGTCGAAGGCGCGCTGGATGCTGCCGACGAGCTCGGCGGCATGGACCACGCCGGCGCGGCGCTCGGCCGCCTGAACGGCGAGCAGGGCGGCATCGCCTTCGGCCAGCAGCTGGACCGGCGCGTCCACGAAATGCAGGCGCGCGGCGCTGCGCCCGTCGTAGCAGGTCACGGCCTCCACCCGGATGGCGGACGGATCGGCCTGCGCGAGCAGCAGGGCCGTGCCGCCGTCCGGCCTGTGGGCTTCCACGAGCCAGGCATCGGCGCCGGCTGCACCGACGACCAGGCCGCTGCGACCGTCCAGGCGCGGGGCATTCGCGTCTGCGCGCAGCACCAGCGCGGCCTGCCGAGGCACGAAGGCGATTCGCCGGGCGCCCTGCGCCAGCGCCGGCAGCCATGCGTCCTGCACCGCCGGCGCGGCCGCACGCGCCATCAGGTCGGTGGCCAGTACGCCGCTGGCCAGCCAGGGCTCGTTGATCAGGCCACGGCCCTGTTCCTCGGCCAGCAGGCAAAGGTCGAGCGTGGACGCCGACAGGCCGTCCTGGCTTTCCGGCACGGCCATGGCCAGCCAGCCCATCTCGGCGAATGCCGACCAGTGCTGAGGCAGGCAACCGTCTTCGCGTGCCATGGCCTGCGCGCGCTGCGCCGCGGTGTAGCCGCGTTCGATGTAGCGCCGGGCGCTGTCGACCAGCATGCGCTGGTCATCGTTCAAGGTGATGTCGCTCATAGTCCGAGTACCTGCCTGGCCAGGATGTTGTGCTGGATCTCGCTGGAGCCCCCGGCGATGGTGTAGCCGCGCGAGAGGAAGCGGCGCGATGACGCCGTGCCGGCGATGGCGGCCAGACCTTCCGGCGCATCGCCGCCGCCTTCGAGCCGCTGCGCGTCCAGGGGCAGGGCGTCCTCGCCGAGCGCGTCCACGGTGAGTTCTTCCCATAACTGGATGAGCTGGCTGCCGCGCAGCTTGAGCATGGAGACGTCCGCACCGATGCGCTCGCCGGCCTGGGCGCGGGCGATGAAGCGCTCGGCGTTCGCCTCGAGCGCCAGCAGGCGCGCGTCCAGCTGCGCGAAGCGCGTGCGAAACCACTCGTGCTCGGCGATGCGGCGGCCGTTGACCTGGCGCTCCATGGCGACCGTGCGGCAGCGTGCGCGTCGGCGCTTGTTCTCGCCCACCCGTGCCAGCTTCAGTCGTTCGAACTCCAGCAGCGACTTCGCAATCGTCCAGCCCTGGTTTTCCTCGCCCACCAGGTTGTCCACCGGAACCTCGACGTTGTCGAGGAACACCTCGTTGAACACCACCCAGCCGTGGATGCCGACGATCGGCCGCACGGTGATGCCCGGGCTCTTCATGTCGATCAGCAGGAACGAAATGCCGGCCTGCTGCTTGACCTGCGTGTCGGTGCGCACCAGGCAGAACATCCAGTCGGCGTACTGGGCGTAGGACGTCCAGATCTTCGATCCGGTCACGACGTAGTGGTCGCCGCGGCGCTCGGCGCGCGTGGCCAGCGAAGCCAGGTCTGACCCGGCGTTCGGCTCCGAGTAGCCCTGGCACCACCACTGCTGTCCCGAAGCGATGGCCGGCAGGAAGCGCTGGCGTTGTGCATCGCTGCCGTAGCGCACCAGCACCGGGCCGATCATGTCCAGCGTGATGGCGTTGAGTTCGGGCGCGTCGTGGGTGCACATCTCCTCGTCGAACGCCAGCTGCTGGTTCACGGTCCAGCCGAGGCCGCCCCATTCCTTCGGCCAGTGAGGCACCAGGTAGCCATGTGCGGCGAGGATGCCATTCCAGGCGATGGTGCGCTCGCGGGACAGGGGTTGGCCGCGGCGCACCGAGTCGCGAATGTCGGTGGGCAGATGCTGGCGCAGGAAGTCGCGCAGCGCTTGTCGAAACGGTTCGAGGTCTTGGGTCGGGTCGGGCATGGTCGGGAACAGGAAAGGAATGCGTGGCTAGCGGCGGATCAGGTTCACCGCGTCGGTCCAGTGCTTGGCGTCCTCCTTGACGAAGGCATCGAAGGCGGCGTGGTCGAGATAGGCTTCCTCGCCGCCGGCGTTGGCCATCCGCTCCTTCGTGTCGGCGGCGTCGGTGGAGCGCCTGAGCGCATCCGACAGCCGCGCGATCACCTGCGGCGGCGTGCCGGCCGGCGCGTGCAAGCCGTACCAAGACAGGGCCGTGGCTTGCGGGAACCCGGCCTCGGCGATGGTCGGCACGTCCGGCAGGCGGGGCGAGCGGCGGTCGCTCATGTTGGCAAGCGCGCGGATGGCGCCCGACTGCACGTGCGGATAGGCCACGCTCGACGGCAGCACCGCGAACGCGAACGATCCGTTGATCAGGTCCGGCACCATCGGCGGCGCGCCCTTGTAGGCCACGGCCTCCAGCTTGACGCCGGTGCTGGCACGGAGCAGCTCGGTTGCCATGGTCTGGGTGGTGCCGGTGCCGCCGTCGCCGTATTGCATCGGGGGCGACGCCTTGCGCGCCATGGCGACGACGTCCTTCACGCTCTTTGCCGACGACTTCGCGGACACGACGAGATAGCTGGGCGACAGGCTGAAACGGCCCACGGCCGCGAAGTCCTGGGGCTTCCAGCGCAGCTTGTCTTCCAGCAGCGGCGCCGTCACCAGGAAAGGCGCGGAGACCAGCAGGGTGTAGCCGTCTGCCGGGGCACGCGCGACGTACTCGGCGGCGATGCTTCCGGAAGCTCCCGGCTTGGCCTCGACCACGATGGGCTGGCCGAGTTCGGTGGCCATGCGCTGGGTCGCCGCGCGCGTCTGGACGTCGACCACGCCGCCGGCCGCGTAGGGAACGATCACGCGAATCGGCCTGGACGGAAAGGCGTCCTGGCTCCAGGCGAAGCCGGCGGGCAGGGTGGTGGCGAGCGCGCAGGCGGCCGCGGCGATGGTCCTGATCATGATGGCGATGTCTCCGAAAGGTGGGCTCGGTGGCAGGCGGGCGAGCCGCGCGAAACGCGGCCCGGGACGCGCATGATGCCGCATCCTGTCATGACAGGTTTAGGGATTTTCACCTAAGCTATCATGACAGGTTGGCGGCATCGTTGCCGCGCAACACCTGAGCCGATGCAAGACACGACGCGCGCCACCCCGCTTCCGCTGTTCGCCCGGATCGAGGCGACGCTGCGCCAGCGCATCCTCGACCGGCAACTCGCCGCGGGCGACAAGCTGCCCTCGGAGGCAGAACTGGAGCAGGAGTTCGGCGTCAGCCGAATCACCGTGCGCCAGGCCTTGTCGGCGTTGCATGCCAACGGCTTCATCCGCAAGGTCAACGGCAAGGGCAGCTTTGTCACCCGCCCGCATGAACTGCCGCAGCTGGGTGGGCTGACGGGCTTCTACGAGCACATGCGAGCCAAGGGCCGCGCGGCCCACGGCCGGACGCTCTCGTTCCGCCGCGACGCCACCGCCCCGCCGCATGCAATCCGTGCCCTGCGCATGGCGCCCGGGGAACGGGTGAGCGCGCTCACCACGCTGCGGCTGGTGGATGGCCGGCCGCTGGCCGTCGGTACGTCATGGGGCGCGCCCGACCTCATGGAGGCACTGCGCCGGCAGGACACCGAGTCCAACGACATCATGACGCTGCTCGAAGGCACCCTGGGCCACCGCCTGAGCAGCACACACATCGAGACCGGCGCGACGCGCGCGGGCAAACGCCGCGGCGCGCTGCTCGAAGTGCCGGAAGACGAGCCGTTGCTGCGGATCTGCTTCACGCCGCACGACATGAACGACCAGCCGCTGACCCATTCGGAAATGTTCTTTCGCGGCGACCAGTTCAGCTATCGCGCCATCATCCGGCGCTGAGTGGAGCCGGCCCGGTCCTGTCCGGCCCGGGCGCCGGGCACGCATGCGATCGTCAGCAGGTCAGGGCAAGACTCATTGACACATGAATATTTGAAAAGTAATGTACTTGGGCCGGCGTCACCGCATGCGGCGGCCGCGCCCCTGTCGGGCGTGCCAGCTCAACCAATCGGATGTTCATTGATGAAAATCGCAATCCTGGGCGGGGGCCACGGCTGCTACGCCGCCGCCGCCGACCTGTCCGAGGCCGGCCACGAGGTGCGCCTCTGGCGCCGCGACGCAACCGCACTCGCTGCCGTGCGGCAGGCCGGTTCGACCATCCGGCTCAAGGACGCCGAGGGCGAGCGCGACGTGCGCATCGCCATGGCCAGCGGCGACATTGGTGAGGCCATGCGCGGCGCCGAACTCATCGTCATTCCGTCGCCGGCGATCGCGCAGGCGGACATCGCGCGGGCCATGGCGCCCCACCTGGCCGACGGGCAGGTCGTGTTCCTGCCGCCGGGCACGTTCGGCAGCTACGTGATGGCGCGGATCGCGCGCGACGCCGGCAGCCGCGCCGACGTGGCATGGGCCGAGACCGGCACGCTGCCCTACCTTGCACGCAAGCATGGCGAGCGCGAGGTGAACGTCACCATTCGCGCCATCCACCTGCCGACCGGCGTGTATCCGGCGCGCAAGGAGATGGAGGCCATCGAGCGCATTCGCATGGCCTATCCTGCGGTGCACGGCTGCGGCGACGCGCTGTCGGGCGCGCTGATGAACGCGGGCCCGGTCATCCATCCGCCGCTCATGGTCATGAACGCCGCGCCGCTGCAGCATTTCGAGCGCTGGGACATCCACAACGAGGGCACCCAGCCCGCCGTGCGCGCGGTCACCGACCGGCTCGACGCCGAGCGGGTGGCGGTGCGCGAGGCGCTGGGCCACGCGGGCCCGCACTATCCGCTGGCCGATCACTACAACAACGACAAGTGGATGTACGGCGACGCGCACAAGAAGCTCGTGAAGTCGGGCGACTGGCGCGAGCACATCGACCTGCACGGCCATCGCTACATCACCGAGGACACCGAGCTCGGCCTGGCGTTCCTGGCTTCCGCGGCGCGCTACGCCGGGGTGGACGCGCCGGTCGCGCATGGCTTGCTGGCCATCGTCGGCGGCTTCCTCGGGCGCGACCTGCGGCATGGCCCGCGCACGCTCGACGCACTGGGTCTTGCGGCGCTGTCGCCCGAGGCACTGAAAGAGCGGCTGCATGACGGCGCCTGAAGCCGCGGCTGCGCGCGTCGCGGCGGTGGGCGCCGGCCGAATGGGGCGCGGCATCGCCATTGCCTTTGCGTATGCCGGCCATCGCGTGTCGCTGATCGACCTGCGCCAGCGCACCGACCAGGCCTGGGACCGCCTCGCGGACGAGGCCCGTGGCGAGATCGAGGCGAGCCTGTCCGGCCTCGCGGCACTGGGCATGTTCGCGCCGGCACTGGTGCCCGCCATCGCGGCGCGGGTGGAGCTGGTGCGCGCCGATGCGGCGCCCCGCGCGCTGGCCGCCGCCGAGCTGGTGTTCGAAGGCGTGCCGGAGACGCTCGAGGCCAAGCGGGAGGCGTTCGCGGTCATCAATGCGCATTGCCCTGAACACGCGATCCTCACCAGCACCACCAGCAGCATCCTGGTCACGCAGATTGCGCAGTTCGTGCATCGGCCCGAGCGCTTTCTCAACATCCACTGGCTCAATCCGGCCTACGTCATCCCGGTGGTGGAACTGAGCCGGCATCCGGGCACCGATCCGGCCGTGCTGGAACGCGCCAAGACCCTGATGGAGGAGATCGGCAAGCTGCCGGTGGTCTGCGGCCCCACGCCGGGCTACATCGTGCCGCGCTTGCAGGCACTGGTGATGAACGAGGCGGCACGCATGATCGAGGAGGGCGCCGCCACCGCGGAGGAGATCGACAAGGCGACGCGGTATGGCCTCGGCCTGCGCTTCGCCGCGCTGGGGGTGGTGGAGTTCATCGATTTCGGCGGCGCCGACATCCTGCACCACGCCAGCCGCGAGATGTCCGCCAGCATCGACGCGGCCCGCTACCAGGCGCCTGCAATCCTCGAGCGGATGATCGGCGATGGCCGGCTGGGGCTGAAGTCCGGCGGCGGCTTCTACGACTATGCCGGGCGCGACGTGCGGGCCTACCGCGACGACGTGCTCATGCGCACGCTGGGCATGCTGCGGCACGCCGGCCTGTGGCGCCCGCCGGCCGATAGCGCGGCAGGCTCGCAACCCGCGCCCTGAGCACGGTACCGCCATGAACGCGCCCGCGATCCGCCGTGCCTTCGCTGATCTGCCGGTGGGGCAGATCCATTACGCCAGCAGCGGCGCGCCGTCGGCGCCGGCCGTGCTGCTGCTGCACCAGAGTCCGCGCAGCTGGGCCGAGTACCGGGAGGTGCTGCCCATCCTGGGCCAGCATTTCCATGCGATCGCGATGGATACCGTCGGCTTCGGAGATTCCGCCCCGCCGCCGTGGCCGGCCAGCATCGAGCGCTGGGCCGGCGTGGCCGCGGATCTGCTCGAGGCGTTGGGCATCGGGCGCGCCCACGTGGTGGGCCATCACACCGGCGGCGTGATCGCCGTGGAGCTGGCCGCGGCCTTCCCGGGCCGCGTCGCCTCGCTCGTGCTGTCGTCCACGCCGTATACCGACGCGCAGTTCCGGCTGGCGCGCGCGCAACGTCCGCCGATCGACGCCGTCGAGCGCCAGGACGATGGGTCGCACCTGCTGCAGATGTGGCGCAACCGCCAGGGCTTCTATCCCGAAGGACAGCCGCGCTTGCTCGAGGCATTCGTGCTGGACGCGCTCAAGGCCGCCGGCGACATCGAGGGCGGCCATCGCGCGGTGGCCGGCTACCGGATGGAGGAACGCATCGGTCGCGTCGTGCAGCCCGCGCTCATCGTGCGCGCGCCGCTCGATCCGTTTGCGTCGCCGCACGCGCAGGAACTGGCGGCCCGATTGCCGCAGGCGCGTATCGTCGACGTCGAAGGCGCCATGGTGCCGCTGCCGGACCAGTTGCCGCAGGCATTCGCCCGGGTAGTGCTCGACTTCCTGCTGGCGCAGCCGGTGGCCTGAAGGCTCAGGCCGCGCTGCCAGGCTCGTCGTCTTCGCCGTCGCTGCCGCCGCCGGCGTCGGGCGCATGCTGGTGCAGTTCGATCATGCGCCGCAGCGTGTCTTTCAGGGCCTCGGCCGACTGCAGGCCGAACGGCTCCAGCACGCGGCGCTCGTGCTCGCGCGCCAACTCCATCAGGTGCCCCACGGTGCGTTCGCCGGCGTCGGTGATGCGCACCAGGGTGATGCGCCGGTCACTCTCGTGGGGCAGGCGTTCGACGTGTCCCTTGGCCGCCATCCGGTCGAGCATGCGCGTGACGGTCGGCTGCTTCATCACCGACACCTGCGCCAGCTGTCCGATGCTGATGGCCGCGCCGCCCGCGAGCGAGGCCATCACCCGCCATTCGGAGACCGAGAAGCCGTGCCGCCGCGCCACCTCGTGGAACTCGGACGAGATCAGATGGCTCGCCTGCGCCAGCAATGCGGCCAGGTAGTCCTCGACGAAGCGCCGCGGCGGCGCCTCCGTCCCCGTGCTGCCCCGCCGTACCGGCGCATCGGGCACGCTGCTTGCGTGTCTAGGGTTATTCATGATTGTGGATAGATTCAGGACTAAAGAATATACGGGTCCCGGGCCGATGCGTCCGAGGGTTTTCAAGGAGCACCATGGCTGAGCGGTCCTTTGTCGAGGAAGTCAAGAAGCTGAAGCTGGGCGCCGGCGACGTCTTCAGCGGTGAAGGCATTCTGGCCGTGACCAAGGCCCTGCTGGAGTCGGGCGTGGCCTACGTGGCCGGCTACCAGGGTGCGCCCATCTCGCACCTGATGGACGTGCTGGCCGACGCGCAGGACATCCTGGCCGAGCAGGGCATCCGTTTCGAGAACAGCGCCAGCGAGGCCACGGCTGCTGCCACGCTGGCGGCATCGGTCAACTACCCGCTGCGCGGCGCGGTCACCTTCAAGGCGACGGTGGGCACCAACGTGGCGTCGGACGCGTTGGCCAACCTGGCCTCGGGCGGCGTCACCGGCGGGGCGCTCGTGATCGTCGGCGAGGACTACGGCGAGGGCTCGTCGATCATGCAGGAGCGCAGCCACGCCTTCGCCATGAAGTCGCAGATCTGGTTGCTCGACCCACGGCCCAACCTGCCTTCCATCGTCGAGGCAGTCAAGGCCGGCTTCGAATTGTCCGAGGCCAGCCGCACGCCGGTGATGCTGCAACTGCGCATTCGCGCCTGCCACGTGCACGGCCAGTTCGTGGCCGGCGACAACCGGCCGCCCGCCTTCACCCTGAAGGACGCGCTGGAGAATCCGCGGCGCGACGTCGGGCGCATCGTGCTGCCGCCCGCCAGCTTCGTGCACGAGCAGGAAAAAGTGCGCGAGCGCTGGCCCGCGGCAGTGAAGTTCATCGAGGAGCGCGGCCTCAACGAGTTCTTCGCCGACGGCACCGACGACCTGGGCGTGATCGTGCAAGGCGGCAGCTACAACACCGCGCTGCGCGTGCTCGAGCGCCTGGGCCTGGCCGACGTCTACGGCAACTCCAAGGTGCCGCTGTACGTGATGAACGTGGCCTATCCGGTCATCGACAGCGAGGTGCTGCGCTTCTGCAGCGGCAAGCGGGCAGTGCTGATGGTCGAGGAGGGGCAGCCGAACTTCGTCGAGCAGAACGTGGCCACCATCCTGCGCCAGGCCGGCGTGGCGACGGCGCTGCATGGCAAGGACCTGCTGCCGGTGGCCGGCGAATACACGGCGGCCGTGGTGCTGGCCGGCGCGCGCGCCTTCTTCGAGAAGTACGGCCGCCTGCAGCCGCAGCCCAGGCCCGAGCCGGTGCGCAAGGTGATTCCGGTCAAGGCCGTCGCGGCCGACCCGGCGCCGGTGCCGACGGCGCAGGCCGCGATGCCCGAACTGCCGGAGCCGGCGCAGCCGATCGAGGCGGTGGTGCATGCGCGCCCGCCGGGCTTCTGCACCGGCTGCCCCGAACGACCCATCTTCAGCGCGATGAAGCTGGTCGAGCGCGAGCTCGGGCCGCACCACATCAGCGCGGACATCGGCTGCCACCTGTTCTCCATCCTGCCGCCGTTCCACCTGGGCAACACCACCATGGGCTACGGCCTTGGCGCGGCCGGTGCGGCGGCGCTGAACGTGCCTTCGGGCAAACGCGCCATCTCGGTGATGGGCGACGGCGGCTTCTGGCACAACGGCCTGACCAGCGGCATCGCCAACGCGGTGTTCAACCGAAGCGACAACCTCACCGTCGTGGTGGACAACAACTACACCTCGGCCACCGGCGGGCAGGACATCCTGTCGTCGAACGCGCACAACGCCACGCGCAGCACCGGTCACGAGATCGAGCGGGCCGTGCGCGGCGTTGGCGTCAAATGGGTGAAGACGCTGCGCCGCACCTACGACGTGGCCGGCATGCGCGACGCACTGCGCGAGGCACTGACCACCCGGGAAAAAGGCCCGAAGGTGCTGGTGGCCCAGTCCGAATGCATGCTCAACCGCCAGCGGCGCGAGAAGCCGCTGGTGCGCAAGGCGCTTGCCAATGGCGAGCGCGTGGTGCGAGAGAAGTTCGGCGTCGATGCCGACACCTGCACCGGCGACCACTCCTGCATCCGGCTGTCGGGCTGCCCGTCGCTGTCGATCAAGCCCAACCCCGACCCGCTGCGCACCGACCCGGTGGCCACCGTGCTCGACAGCTGCGTGGGGTGCGGCAACTGCGGCGAAGTCTCGCACGCAGCCGTGCTGTGTCCGTCCTTCTACAAGGCGCAGGTCATCAGCAACCCGAATGCCTTCGAGCGCTGGCGCGCTCGCCTGCGCACTCGCCTCATCGCCTGGATGCAGCGCGGCGAGGCCAGGCGGCGCGCCCGCCTCGCGTTCTGAGCGCGGCACCACCGGAAAGCAAGACCACGATGAATGCCGCACAACCCATCAAGATCGCGATCCTCGCCATGGGCGGCGAGGGCGGCGGCGTGCTGGCCGACTGGATCGTCGACCTCGGCGAGCACAACGGCTACTTCGCGCAGACCACCTCGGTGCCCGGCGTGGCGCAGCGCACCGGCGCCACCATCTACTACGTCGAGCTGTTTGCGCGCGCGCGTGCCGAAGCGGACGGCGGCCGGCCGGTGCTGGCCCTGATGCCGCTGCCCGGCGACGTGGACGTGGTGCTGTGCTCCGAGCTGATGGAAGCCGGCCGCGCGGTACAGCGCGGACTGGTCACGTCGGACCGCACCACGCTGCTGGCCTCCACCCACCGCGTCTATTCGATCGCCGAGAAGGCCGCCATGGGCGACGGCCGAGTCGACAGCGAGCAACTGCTTGCGCATGCGCGGCGCGCCGCCAAGCGCTTCATCCGTTTCGACATGGCACGTGCGGCCGAGGAAGCCGGCAGCGTGATCAGCGCGGTGATGTTCGGCGCGCTGGCAGGCTCGGGCGTGCTGCCCTTCGGCCGCGCGCAGTTCGAGGCGACCGTCGAGCGCGGCGGCGTGGGCGTCAAGCCCAGCCTGCGCGCCTTCGGACAGGCCTTCGAGCGTGCGCAGCGCGATGGAGACGGCGCCGATGCCGATGCCGTGGCCGGCCTGCAGCCCGGCCTGGCGGCCGAGGCTCCGAAGCCGGCCCACCCCGGGGTGCGCGCGCTGGTCGAACGGGTGCAGCGGGAATTTCCGGCCGAGCCGCGGGGCCTGATGCTCGAAGGCGTGCGCCGGCTGATCGACTACCAGGACCCGGCCTACGCCGGCGTCTACCTCGACCGCCTCGCGGCCGTCGCCGCGCTGGGAGTGGAGGACGGCCAGCGGCTGCTTTGCGCCACTGCGCGCCACCTGGCGCTGTGGATGGCCTATGAAGACACCGCCCGCGTGGCCGATCTCAAGACCCGCGGGACCCGCTTCGAGCGCGTGCGCGGCGAAGCCGGCGTGCAGGACGACCAGCTCGTGGCGATCAGCGAGTACATGCATCCGCGGCTGCAGGAGATCTGCGAGACGCTACCCGGCGGCGTCGGCCGCTGGCTGATGGATTCGGGCGCGCCGCGCCGGCTGGTCGAACGCATGACGCGCAAGGGCCGGGTGGTCAAGACCAGCACCGTGCGCGGCTACATGCTCCTGCGCTGCGTGGCAGCCGCGCGCCGCTGGCGCCGCAGCACCACGCGCTTCGCCCAGGAGAACGCCCGCATCGAAGACTGGCTGGCGCGCATTGCCCAGGCTGCCGGCACCAACCCCGCGCTGGCGCTGGAAATTGCGCAGTGCCAGCGCCTGGTCAAGGGCTACAGCGACACGCACGAACGCGGGGTGCTGAACTACGAACTGCTGATGGCAGCCGCGCTGCGGGCCGGCCCGAGCCTGGCGCCGGCGACCCTGCGCGAGCTGCGCGATGCCGCGCTGGCCGACGAGCACGGCCATCAGCTGCGTGCCAAGCTGGCGCAGTATGCGCTGGATTGAACGCCAACCGGAACACGAAGCACCATGCCGAACGAATCCGCCGCTCCGCTGCAACTGCGCGTGAGCGAGGCGCGCAGCCTCAATCCGTTGATCCGCCTGCTGCGCCTGGCCGCGCCCGACGCAGCCGCGCTGCCGGGATTCTCCGCCGGCGCGCACATCCGCGTGCAGGTTACGCTGCCGGATGGTCGGGCCGACTGGCGCCACTACTCGCTCATCAACCCGGTCGCCGCCGCTGGCGCGACCGATGCGCCCACCGAATACGTGATCGCCGTGCGGCGCGAGGATGAAGGACGCGGCGGCTCGCGCTTCATGCACGAGAACGTGCAGCCAGGCGACATGCTGACGATCGAGCCGCCCCGGAACGACTTCGGGCTGCACGAGGGCGGCGCGCGCGCCGTGCTGGTCGCCGGCGGAATCGGCGTCACGCCCATGCTGAGCATGGCGGCCCAGCGTTGCGCACAGGGCGCGCCGGTGCGCATGCACTATGCCGGCCGCAGCCGCGCGCTGATGGCTTTCCTGCCCGAACTGCAGTCGCTGCTCGGCGACCAGCTGGTGGTGCACGCGGACGACGAGGCCGGCGCGCCGCTGGACATCGCGGCGCTGCTGGATGCCTGCGCGCCCGACGACCGCCTGTACGTCTGCGGCCCCAAGGTGATGCTCGACGCCGTGCTCGCGGCTGCCCGGGCCCGCGACTGGAACACGCACGAGCGTGTGCACTTCGAGCTGTTCACCACGCCCGAGGTCGAGGAGGGCGACCAGCCGATCGAGCTGGTGCTGGCGCAATCCGGCCAGACCTTCACCGTGCCGGCCGACCAGACCATCCTGGACTGCCTGATCGAGCACGGCTGCGACCCGATGTTCGACTGCAAGCGCGGCGAATGCGGCGTGTGCGCCACGCCGGTGATGGAGGGCGAGATCGACCACCGCGACTACGTGCTCACCGCCCGCGAGAAGGCCGAGGGCAACGTCATGCAGATCTGCATCTCGCGCTGCAAGGGCAAGCGGCTCGTGCTCGACCTGTGAGCCACGCATGAAACGAGAGTGCCGGAAGGACCCAACACGATGACCACCTACCGAGACAACCCCGACGCCATCCGCGCGCTGGTGCAGCCCGACCGGGTGCACCGCGACCTGTACATCAGTCCCGAGCTGTTCGAGCTGGAGCAGGAGCACTTCTTCGCCAACACGTGGAACTTCGTGGGCCACGACAGCCAGTTGCCCAAGCCCGGGGACTACATCCAGGCCGACATTGCGGGGCGGCCGCTGATCGTGGTGCGCCACACCGACAACTCGGTGCGGGTGATGATGAACCGCTGCGCCCACAAGGGCTCGCGGCTGGTGAGCGCCCCATGCGGCAACACCGGCAAGTTCTTCCGCTGTCCCTACCACGCATGGACCTTCCGGACGGACGGGTCGCTGCTGTCGATCCCGCTGAAGAACGGCTACGAAGGCACGCAGCTGCACGAATGCGAATCGGCCAAGGGCCTGGTGGCGCTCAAGAACGTGCGGCTGTACCGCGGCTTCATCTTCGTCAAGATCAACGACGTGGGCCCGGACTTCGAGGAGTACTTCGGCGAATCGCTGACCTCCATCGACAACATGGCCGACCGCTCGCCCGAGGGCGAACTGGAGATCGCCGGCGGGTGCCTGCGCTTCATGCACCAGTGCAACTGGAAGATGTTCGTCGAGAACCTCAACGACACCATGCACCCGATGGTGGCGCACGAGTCGTCGGCAGGCACCGCCAAGACCATGTGGGCCGGCCAGCCCGCCGAGGCGCCCAAGCCGATGGCCATCGAACAGTTCGTGCCGTTCATGTCGGACTACAAGTTCTTCGAGGACATGGGCGTGCGCGTGTTCGACAACGGCCACAGCTTCTCGGGCGTGCATTTCTCCATCCACAGCAAGTACTCGGCGATTCCCGGGTACGACGCGGCCATGGAGGCGGCCTACGGGCCCGAGCGCAAGGCGCAGATCCTCGGGCTGGCGCGCCACAACACGGTGTACTACCCCAACCTGACGATCAAGGGCGCGATCCAGTCGATCCGTGTGCTGCGCCCGATCGCCGTGGACAAGACGCTGGTCGAGAGCTGGACGTTCCGCCTCAAGGGCGCGCCACCCGAACTGCTTCACCGCACCACCATGTACAACCGGTTGATCAACTCCCCGTTCTCCGTGGTCGGCCACGACGACCTGCAGGCCTACCGCGGCATCCAGGCCGGCCTGCACGCCAGCGGCAACGACTGGATCAGCCTGCACCGCAACTTCGACGCGTCCGAGGCCGCGCAGAAGGACGTGACCGCCATCGGCACCAGCGAGATATCCATGCGCAACCAGTACCGCGCCTGGGAGCGCTACATGACAGCAAGCATGCAAGGGGGTGCGCGATGAACGGCACGGCCGGCGGCGTGACGCGCCAGGACCTCATCGACTTCGTGGTGCGAGAGTGCCGCCTGCTCGACGACAAGCGCTACGAGGACTGGAATGCGCTGTTCACCGACGACGCCTACTACTGGCTGCCGCTGGTGCCGGGCCAGGAAGACCCGATCGAGCACACCTCGCACCTGTACGAAGACAAGCTCCTGCGCGAACTGCGCATCGAGCGCCTGAAGAGCCCGCGCGCGTTCTCGCAGCAGCCGCCCAGCCGCTGCCACCACCTGCTGCAATTGCCGACGGTCGAGGAATTCGACGACGCCGCCGGCCGCTACCTGGTGCGCACCGAGTTCCATTACACCGAATCCCAGGGCGACGAGCTGCAGTTCTACGTGGGCACCTTCTTTCACCACCTGGCCCGAGTGGACGGTGCACTGCGCTTGACGCTCAAGCGCGTGAACCTCCTCAACTGCGACGCGGCGCTGCCTGCCGTGCAGCTGTTCATCTGAAAGACGACATGCACGCCACTGTCCATGACGTCTTTGCCGCCACCGCGGCGCGCACTCCGCAGGCCGATTTTCTCTACACCGAGCCGGTCACCGCGCAGACCTACGGCATCGCCGCCGGCGCGCTGGCCTGGGGCACCGCGGCGGCCGAGGTCGCGCGCCTGCGCCAGGCGTATGCCGCGGCGGGTTGGGGCCATGGCCACCGCGTCGGCCTGCTGCTGGAGAACCGGCCGGCATTCCTGCTGCACTGGTTCGCCCTCAATGGCCTGGGTGTGAGCGTGGTGCCCATCAATGCCGAGATGCGGTCGGCCGAGCTGGTCTACCTGATCGGCCACAGCGAGATCGGCCTGGCCGTGACGCTGCCCGGGCGCGCCGACGACCTGAAATCCGCCGCCGAACAGGCCGGCCTCCCATTCGCCACGATGGGCGCCGACGATGCGAGCGTGCCTGCGGCGCGCACCCCTGCGCCGCGCGCCGCGGAGCCGGTCGGCGCGGACAGCGAATGCGCGCTGCTCTACACCTCCGGCACCACCGGCCGACCCAAGGGCTGCATGCTGTCGAACGCCTACTTCCTGCGTGCAGGCCAGTGGTATGCGCAGCTCGACGGCGCCTGCAGCATCCGCCCCGACGCGGAACGGGTGATGACGCCGCTGCCGCTCAACCACATGAACGCGATGGCCTTCTCCACCATGGTGGTGCTGGTCGCCGGCGGCTGCCTGGTGCAGCTGGACCGGTTCCATCCGAAGACCTGGCTGTCGAGCGCGCGCGAGAGCGGCGCCACCATCGTCCACTACCTGGGCGTGATGCCGGCCATGCTGCTGGGCGCCACGGCGGCCCCGGGCGACCGCAACCACGCCATCCGCTGGGGCTTCGGCGCCGGGGTCGACCGCAAGAACCACGCGCCGTTCGAAGAGCGCTTCGGATTTCCCCTGGTCGAGGCCTGGGCCATGACCGAGACCGGCGCCGGCGCCTGCGTGATGGCGCACCGCGAGCCGCGCGGCGTGGGCACCGCCTGCTTCGGCCGACAGCCCGATTTTCTGGAGATCAGGCTGATCGACGAAGAGGGGCGCGACGTGACCGTCGACATGCCCGGCGAGCTGCTCGTGCGCTCGGCCGGCGGCGATCCGCGCCGCTATTTCTTCTCCGGCTACCTCAAGGACGAGGCGGCGACCAGCGAGGCCTGGGCCGGCGGCTGGTTCCACACGGGCGACCTCGTCAGGCGCGACGCGCAAGGCAACTTCTACTTCGTGGACCGCAAGAAGAACGTGATCCGCCGCAGCGGCGAGAACATCTCCGCGGTGGAGGTGGAGAGCGTGCTCAACCAGCATCCGGCGGTGCAGGCCTCGGCCGTCGCCGCCACGCCCGACGAGGTGCGCGGCGACGAGGTGCTGGCCTGCATCGTGCTGCGCGACGGCGTGAAAGCGGCCGACCAGGCGGCGCTGGCGGCCGACATCGTGCAGCTTGCGCTCGATCAACTGGCCTACTACAAGGCCCCGGGCTGGGTAGCCTTCGTGGATGCGCTGCCACTGACGCCGTCGCAGAAGATCCAGCGCGGGCAACTGCGCGACATGGCGCGCCAGCTGCCCGGCAACGCCACCTGCGTGGACACCCGCGCGATGAAGCGGAGGCAGGGATGACCCGCCGCCAGTCCTACGAAGGGGTCGCGGTCGCGGTGCCCGTCACGGTGCCCTACGTACGCTATTCCACGCACAGTGCCCACTGGTTCATCGGCCACGCGCTCGATGCGCT
This sequence comes from Variovorax sp., assembly GCF_035634955.1. Taxonomy (GTDB): domain Bacteria; phylum Pseudomonadota; class Gammaproteobacteria; order Burkholderiales; family Burkholderiaceae_C; genus Variovorax. The sequence goes on from NZ_DASQBZ010000020.1 coordinate 263,782, forward strand.
GGTCAAGGCCAGCGGCATCCGCAAGGACGACATCGACGGCCTGTGCCTGTCGAGCTTCTCGCTGGTGCCGGACACGGCGGTGGGCGTGACGCAGCACATGGGCCTGTCGCCGCGCTGGCTGGACCACGTGCCCACGGGCGGGGCCTCCGGCGTGATGTGCCTGCGGCGCGCCGCCCGCGCGGTCCAGTCGGGCGATGCCGACGTGGTGGCCTGCGTGGCCGCCGACACCAACCATGTCGATTCGTTCCGCCAGACGCTGGGAAGCTTCTCCAACTTCGCGCGCGACGCCACCTACCCGTACGGCTCGGGTGGGCCCAATTCGATCTTTGCCTTCATCACCGCCAACTACATGCGCACGTACGGCGCGAAGCGCGAAGACTTCGGGCGCATTGCCGTGGCGCAGCGGCACAACGCGCTGGCCAACGCCAATGCGCTGTTCAAGAAGCCGCTGACGCTCGACGAATACATGGGCGCGCGGCCCATCGCGGACCCGATCCACCTGTTCGATTGCGTCATGCCCTGCGCCGGGGCCGAGGCGTTCCTGGTGATGACCGAGCAGCGCGCGCGCGACCTCGGCCTGGCGCACGTGGTCATTCGCGGCGCCATCGAGCGCCACAACGCCTACGCCGAAGACCCGGTGATGGTGCGCGGCGGCTGGGGCGTGGACCGCGCCGACCTGTACGCGCAGGCCGGCATCGCACCGGCCGACCTGGACTTCATCCAGACCTACGACGACTACCCGGTGATCGTGATGATGCAATTCGAGGACCTGGGCCTGTGCGAGAAGGGCGAGGGCCCGGCCTTCGTGCAAACGCGCGGCCTGACCTACGACGGCGACATGCCGAACAACACCAGCGGCGGGCAACTGTCCGGCGGCCAGGCGGGCGCGGCCGGCGGCTTCCTGGGCATGACCGAGGCCATCCGCCAGCTCACCGGACAGGCCGGGGCGCGCGCCGTCAAGGATGCCGCGGTAGGCCTGGTGGCTGGCTTCGGCATGGTGACCTATGACCGCTGCCTGTGCACCGGCGCCGTGATCCTGGGGAAACCGCAATGACCATGCCCCTGATGCGCCCCAAGCGCAAGAACCCGGTGCTGCGCACGCGGCAGATGAACCTGCCGCCGTGGCAGCGCACCCGCATTGCCCTTGGCATCACCGCCGCGGCGGCGCAGGGCCGCTTCGAACTGCAGGTGTGCGACGACTGCGGCGCGGTGCAGTACCCGCCGCGCGAGGCCTGCCACAAGTGCCTGTCGCCGCGCCTGCACTGGCGCGAGCAGACCGGCGATGGCGAACTGCTGGCGGTCAGCACGCTGCACCACAGCAACGACCTTTTCTTCCGCGAGCGCCTGCCCTGGCGCCTGGGCCTGGTGCACCTGGACGCTGGCCCGACGCTGATGGTGCACCTGCACGGCGAGGTGCCGGGCGAGGCGCCGGCGCGCGTGCGCGTGGGTGCCCGCCTGGACCGGGCGGGACAGGCGGTATTGATTGGATTTCCTCAGGACGGGAGTGCCCACATGGCCGACGACAAGATGCTGCGCGAGATGACCAGCGACCCCAAGTTCCGCAAGGTGCTGGTGACCGACGGCAAGACCGCCGTCGGCCAGGCCGTTGTGCGCGCCCTCGTGGCCGCCGGCGCGGACATCGTCTGGGTCGGCCATGCCGAGCCGTGGAAGAACTTCGGCGGGCTCGAAGACATCACCGCGCTGGCGCAGGTTTCGCTCGTGCCGCTCGACCTGACCAACGAACGCTCGGTCAGCCAGCTGGCCGGGGCCATCGGCGGCAAGGTGGACATCGTGGTCAACACCGCGGAGGTGCACCGTACCTTCGGCATCGGGGCGCGGCGCGGCACCGACGTGGCGCGCGCCGAGATGGACATCAACTACTTCGGCCTGCTGCGCCTGGCGCAGGAGTTCGGCCCCGCGCTCAAGGGCCGCTCGGCCGACGGCGCGACGAGCGCCACGGCGTGGGTGAACCTGCTGTCGGTCTACGCGCTGTCCAACTTCCCGCCGCACGGCACGTTCAGCGCCAGCAAAGCGGCGGCGCATTCGCTCGCGCAGTGCCTGCGCGCCGAGATGCGGCCGGCAGGCATCCGGGTGATCAACGTCTACCCGGGCCCGATCGACGACGAATGGAACCAGCACATGCCGCCGCCCAAGGTGGCGCCGTCGGCACTGGCGAATGCCATCGTCAAGGCGCTGCGCGATGGCGTCGAAGACGTCTACCCCGGCGACGTGGCCCAGGAATGGCTCGAGCGCTGGCGCGACGACCCGAAGGTGCTCGAGCGCGAACTGGCCACCAACGGCGGATGAACAAGCAAGGACACAAGCCATGACCACAAGCACCACGACGAGGCCCGCCGGCCTGCTCGGCCAGCTGGCCGGCGCACTGGCGAGCGGCGGCATCCGCGTGATCGACCTCACGCAGACGCTCACGCCGGAGTTTCCGCAGATCGCGCTGCCGCCCGAGATGGGCCAGTGCTGGCCGTTCCGCATCGAGGAGGTTTCGAAGTACGACGACCGCGGCCCGGGCTGGTACTGGAACAACTTTTCCTGCGGCGAGCACACCGGCACCCACTTCGACGCGCCGATCCACTGGATCTCGGGGCGCGACCTGCCCAACAACTCGGTGGACACCATCCCGGTGCAGAACTTCGTCGCGCCGGCGCACGTGATCGACTGCTCGGCGCAGGTCAAGGGCGACCCCGACTACCTGATGACCGTGGAAGACATCGAGCGGCACGAGGCAGCGCATGGCCGCATCCAGCCCCGTCAGTGGGTGCTGATGCGAACCGACTGGTCCAAGCGCCAGGACCCGGCCGCCTACCAGAACTTCGACGAAACCGGCCAGCACACGCCGGGCCCGTCGAGCGAGGCAGTGCGCTTCCTGGTCGAGCAGCGCGACGTGCTCGGATTCGGCTCCGAGGCCATCGGCACCGACGCGGGGCAGGGCTATCACCTGCGCCCGCCGTATCCATGCCACTACCTGATGCACGGCACCGGGCGCTTCGGCCTGCAGTGCCTGTCCAACCTGGACTTGCTGCCGCCCGTGGGGGCGGTGCTGATCTGTCCGCCGCTGAAGATCGAGAAGGGCAGCGGCAGCCCGCTGCGCGTGCTGGCCATGGTGGAGGGCTGAACCGATGACTGATTCGAAGACGATCGAGCGCGTGGCATTGGTGACCGGCGGCAGCGCCGGCATCGGCAAGGTGATCTGCGAGCACCTGCTGGCCAGTGGCTGCGAGGTGATCTCGCTGGCGCGCCGCAAGACGGAGATCGCGCATCCGCGCCTGCACAGCATGGAGGTGGACCTGATGGACCGGGCCGCCACGGTGCAGGCGGCCGGCGAGGTGGCCGCCCGCTTCGCGGTGAACACGCTGGTGCACAACGCCGGCGTGATCCGTGGTGCGCTGGTGTCCGACGTGAAGCTCGAGGACCTGGACGCGCTGGTCGACCTGCACCTGGGTTCGGCCATCGCGCTCACGCAGGCGGTGCTGCCCACCATGCGTGCGCAGCGCTTCGGGCGCATCGTGCTGCTGTCCTCGCGCGCGGCCGTCGGTGCGGTCACGCGCACCAGCTATTCGGCCACCAAGGCCGGGATGATGGGCATGGCGCGCACCTGGGCGCTGGAGCTCGCCCCCGAGGGCATCACCGTCAACGTGGTGGCGCCCGGGCCGGTGCGCACCGACATGTTCTACGACGTGATCGAGGCGGGCAGCGACCGGGAACGGGCCTTGCAAGCGTCCATTCCCGTGCGCCGACTGGGCGAATCCGCCGACGTGGCGCGCGCCGTGGATTTCTTCGCCGATCCGGCCAACAGCTATGTGACCGGGCAGGTGCTGTACGTGTGCGGCGGCACCAGCGTCGGCAGCCTGGTGCTGTAGGCCGTAGGTAGTTCCCCTTTCTCGTCAGCGCCGCATTGCGTTGATATGCTTTAGTCGTAAACAATTGAGAATTCATGTTTGTGATCGCCGCAGCAGGGCGGCGCCAACCAGGAGCACCCGCACCATGAGAATCGCTTCACGTTCCTTCTGTCTGCGTACCGGGCTGGCCCTGGGCCTGGGCGCCCTGGCGGTCGCCAACGCGTGGGCCGCCGACCTCAAGGTCGGCTTCATCACGTCGCTGTCCGGCCCGGTGTCGTCGCTGGGCATTCCGTACGAGAAGGGCATCAAGGCGGCACAAGCCTACAAGTCGGAAGTGGCGGGGCACAAGATCCAGATGATCTCGCTCGACGATGCGTCCGACCCGAGCACGGCGGCGCGCAATGCCCGAAAGCTGATCGATGAGGACAAGGTCGACGTCATCATCGGCACGGCGGGCTCGCCGGGCGCACTGGCCATCGCCGCCGTGGCGCGCGAGACGAAGACCCCGCTGATCTCCATCGCCAACGCCAACCTGCCGGGCGAGGCCGGCGCGTGGATGGTCACGCTGCCGCAGCCTGCGCCCCTGATGGTCAGCGCGGTGGTCGAGCGCATGAAGCAGTCGGGCGTCAAGACGGTGGGCTACATCGGCTTCTCCGACGCGTGGGGCGACCTGGTCTACGACGCGCTGCAAAAGAGCGCCGGGCCGGCCGGCATCCAGGTGGTGAGCAACGAGCGCTACGCCCGGGGCGACAGCTCCGTGGCCGGCCAGGTGCTCAAGATCGTGGCGCTGCGTCCCGATGCGGTGATCACCGGAACCTCCGGCACGCCGGGTGCGCTGCCGTACATCGCGCTGGCCGAGCGCGGCTACAAGGGCCAGATCTACGGCATGCACGCGTTGATCAACCCGGACTTCGTGCGGGTGGGCGGCGCCGCCGTCGAGGGACTGCTGGCACCCACGGGACCGGTGATCGTCGCCGAGCAGCTGCCCGACAGCAACCCGATCAAGAAGGTGTCGCTGGCGTTCCGCGACGCCTACCAGAAGGCCAACGGCTCCGCGCCGACGGACGCCTTCTCGGCCTACTCGTTCGATGCGTGGCTGGTCATGCTCGACGCGGCTTCGCGCGTCAAGGGCGAGCCCGGCACGCCCGACTACCGCGTCGCGCTGCGTGATGCCATCGTCAGCACCAAGGAGCTGGTCGGCACGCACAGCGTCTACAACTTCAAGCCGGACGACCGCTACGGCTCGGACGAGCGCTCGCGCGTCGTGGTCCGCCTCGAAAAGGGCAAGTGGGTGCTGGTGAAGTGAACGAGATGACGAACCGAACCCTGCGTACCCTGGCGCTGGCCGCCGTCGCGCTGGCCGCTGTCCAGGCCTTTGCTGCCGACCTGAAGGTCGGCGTCGTCAGCTCGCTGTCGGGCCCGATCGCGGCGCTGGGCATTCCCTACGAGAAGGGCATGCGGGCGGCGCTGGCCCAGTACCCGACGATCGCCGGCCACAAGGTCCAGCTGATCGTGCTCGACGATGCGTCCGACCCGACCACCGCCGGGCGCAATGCGCGCAAGCTGGCGGTCGACGACAAGGTGGACGTGCTGATCGGCACCTCCGGCGTGCCCGGCGCCATGGCCATTGCAGCGGTGGCGCGCGAAACGAACACGCCGCTGATCTCGCCCACGCCGGTGGTCATTCCGGGCGACGAGGGCGCCTGGACAGTGACCGTGTCGCAGCCGTTCGGCCTGATGGTCAGCGCGGTGGTCGACCAGATGAAGAAGTCGGGCGTCAAGACGGTGGCCTACATCGGCTTCTCCGACGCGCTGGGCGACCTGGCCTACGACTCGCTCGTCCAGGCGGCCAAGCCTGCCGGCATCGAGGTGGTGGCCAACGAGCGCTATGCGCGCAGCGATTCGTCCGTGGCCGGGCAGGTGCTCAAGATCGTGGCCAAGCGGCCGGATGCGGTGTTTGCCGGCAACTCGGGCACGCCCGGCGCGTTGCCCTATCTGGCGTTGGCCGAGCGCGGCTACAAGGGCCGCATCTACGGCACGCACGGGCTGATCAACGCGGACTTCGTGCGCGTGGGCGGCAGCGCCATTGAGGGCCTGCAGGTGCCCAGCGGGCCGGTGCTGGTGGCCGACCAGCTGCCGGACAGCAACCCCATCAAGAAGGTCTCGCTGGCGTTCCGCGACGCCTACCAGAAGGCCAATGGCGCGGCGCCTGTGGATGCCTTCTCGGCCTACACCTACGACGCGTACCTGGTGCTGATGGATGCGGCGGCGCGGGCCAAGGGCGAGCCCGGCACGCCGGAGTTCCGCAAGTCGCTGCGCGATGCCATCGTCACCACCAGGGAGCTGGTGGGCACGCACGGGGTCTACAACTTCAAGCCGGACGACCGCTATGGCTCGGACCAGCGCGCCGTGGTGATCGTGCGCATGGAAAAAGGCCAGTGGAAGCTGGTGCCCTGACGTCGCGCGACCGACCACGATGTACCGCGATCATCCCGAGCGCATTCGTGCCCTGGTGCAGGAAGACCGGGTACACCGCGACCTGTACCTGAGCGAGGAACTGTTCGGCCTGGAGCAGGAGCAGTTCTTTGCGAACACCTGGCAGTTCATGGGCCACGCCAGCCAGGTGCCCGGCGCCGGCGACTACGTGGCGCAGGAAATTGCCGGCCGGCCGCTGGTGATGGTGCGACAGGCCGACGGCAGCATTCGCGTGCTGGCCAATCGCTGCGCGCACAAGGGCACGCAACTGGTGAGCGACCCTTGCGGCAACACCGGCAAGTTCTTCCGCTGCCCCTATCACGCCTGGACCTACCGGCTCGACGGCTCGCCTCTGGCGGTGCCGATCAAGGCGGGATACGAGGGCACGCGCATGGCGCAGTGCGAATCGGGGCAGGGCATGGCGCCGGTGCGCCACGTGGCGGTGCACCGCGACTTCGTGTTCGTGCGGCTGGCCGACGAGGGGCCGGCCTTCGAGGACTATTTCGGGGAGGTGCTGCGCGCCATCGACAACATGGTCGACCGCTCGCCGCAGGGGCGCCTGGCCGTCGCCGGCGGGGTGCTGCGCAACGTGATCCAGTGCAACTGGAAGATGTACCTGGAGAACATCAACGACACCGTGCATCCGCTGTCGACCCACGAGTCGGCCACGCGCGCGGCGCAGGCGCTGTGGGCCGGGCACGCGCCGGACGAGCCCAAGCCGATGGCGATGGAGCAGATCCTGCCATTCGGCGCCGGCTACGAGTTCTTCGACCAGATGGGCGCGCGCGTGCTGCCCCACGGCCACAGCGTGCTGGGCACGCGCTTCTCGATCCATTCCGGCTACGCCCAGGTGCCGGAGTACGAGGCCGCCATGCGTGAGGCGCACGGCGACGAGCGTGCCGCAGAGATCCTGCAGCGCTCGCCGCAGAACGCGGTGTTGTTTCCGAGCCTTTCGGTCAAGGGCTCGCCCCAGGCCATCCGTGTGATCCGCCCGCTGGCGGCCGACCGCACGCTGGTCGAGGCCTGGGCCTTCCGCGCCGAGGGCGCGCCCGAACTGCTGGCGCAGCGCTCGATGAACTACAACCGGCTGGTGTTCTCGCCCATGTCGGTAGTGGCGCATGACGACGTCCACCTGTTCGAGAGCATCCAGCGGGGCCTGCGCGCACCGGGCAACGAATGGGTCAGCCTGCATCGCGGCCATCGCAGCGGCGAGTTCGGTGGAGATCAACCGCAGCAGGCGCAGGACACGAACGGCACCAACGAGTTGCTGATGCGCAACCAGTTCCGGGCCTGGGCGCAGTTCATGACATTGCACATGGAGGCGGCCGCATGAACGAGTTCACCGAGATCGGCCTGTGCGATTTCGTCGCACGCGAGGCCGCCCTGCTCGACGACGGGCGCTGGGACGACTGGCTGGCACTGTTCGCCGACGACGGTCACTACTGGGTGCCGCTGCTCGGACGCGCCCAGCACGACCCGCATTCGCACAATTCGATTGCCTACGAGGATCGGCTGATGCTGCAGCTGCGCGTCGACCGCCTGAAGGATCCGCGCGCCCATTCGCAGCACCCGGCCAGCCGCTGCCAGCATGTGCTGCAGAACTCGCGGGTGGAGCAGCTCGACACGCAGGCCGGCAGCGCCACCTTGCGCACGCCGTTCCTGTACATCGAGGCGCGCGGCGAGCAGCAGATCCTGCTGGCCGGCAGCTACCACCACGTGCTGGCGCGCACGCCCGACGGTCCGCGCATCCAGCTCAAGCGGATCGACCTGCTGGGCGCCGAGCGCGCGCTGCCGGCGGTGCAACTGTTCATTTGACCGATCAACACTCCAGGAGCCCGCGATGAAACGCTTGATGAAGTCCATGACCCGCTACGCGCTTGCCGCGGGCTTGACTGCCGCGATGTCGGCCGGTGCGCTTGCGGCCGACCTCAAGGTCGGCCTCAGCGTATCGCTGTCGGGGCCGAACTCCTCGCTCGGCGTGCCGTACTCCAAGGGCATGCAGGCGGCGCAGAGCTACAAGGGCGAGGTGGGCGGACACAAGATCCAGCTGATCGTGCTCGACGATGGCAGCGACCCGACCACTGCGGGCCGGAACGCGCGCAAGCTGATCGAGGAGGACAAGGTCGACGTGATCATGGGCACCTCCGGCGTGCCGGCGGCCATCGCCATGGCACAGGTGGCCAAGGAAACCAAGACGCCGATGATCGGCCTGACGCCGATCGCGCTGGACCCGGCCGACAACGACTGGGTGGTGACGGTCGCCCAGCCCACGCAACTGATGGTGGACGCGGTGGTCGAGCGCATGAAGCGCAACGGCGTCAAGACGGTGGGCTACATCGGCTTCTCCGACGCCTGGGGCGACCTGGTCTATGCCGCGCTGAACAAGGCGGCCGACAAGGCGGGCATCAAGGTGGTGAGCAACGAGCGCTACGCGCGCGCCGATGCGTCCGTCACCGGCCAGGTGCTGAAGATCATCGCCCTCAAGCCGGATGCGGTGATGACCGGCGGCGCCGGCACGCCCGGCGCGCTGCCGTTCCTGGCGCTGGCCGAGCGCGGCTACAAGGGCGGCATCTACGGCCAGCACGGGCTCATCAATCCGGACTTCGTGCGCGTGGCCGGCAGTTCCGCGCAGGGCGCGCTGATGCCCACCGGCCCGATCATCGTGGCCGAGCAATTGCCCGAGGGCAGCCCGACGAAGAAGCTCGGCCTGGACTTCCGCGCCGTGTTCCAGAAGGTCAACGGTACGCCCACGACGGACGCGTTCTCGGCCTATTCGTTCGACGGCTGGATGGTGTTCGCCGACGCCGCGGCCCGGGCCAAGGGCGAGCCGGGCACGCCGGCATTCCGCCAGTCGCTGCGCGACGCCATCTTCTCCACCAAGGAGGTGGTGGGCACGCACGGCGTCTACAACTTCAAGCCGGGCGACCTGTCCGGCGTTGACGAGCGCGCCCGCGTGATCGTCAAGCTGGACAACGGCAAATGGGTGCTGGCACCTTGAGCGGCCGGTCGATCGGGATGCGGGGAGGATCTTTCACATGACGTGGGACGTGGCGCTCATCCTGGGCATCGATGGCCTGGCGAATGGCGCCGTCTATCTGCTCGCCGGGCTCGGCCTGGTGCTCATCTTCTCGGTCACGAGAGTGGTGTTCGTGCCGTTCGGCGACGTGGCGGCCTTCGCCGCGCTGTCGCTGGCGGCTTTCGAGACGGGCCGCACGCCGGCGACCATCGGCATGGTGCTGACACTGGCGCTGCTGGCCACACTGACCGAGGTCGGCTCGCTGGTGCGGCGCGGAGAGGCGGCGCGCATTCCCAAGGCCATCGCCCTGTGGGGCCTGCTGCCGGCGGTGCCCTGCGCGCTGGCCTGGGCCACGGCGCAGTTCGCGGCGCCGCAGGCGGTGCAGATCGCCGCCAGCGTGCTGCTGGTGGTGCCGATCGCGCCGCTGCTGGCGCGGGTGGTGTTCCAGCCGATCGCGGACGCCTCGGTGCTGGTGCTGCTGATCGTGTCGCTGGCCTTGCACTTCCTGCTGTCCGGCCTGGGCCTGCTGTTCTTCGGGCCGGAAGGCTCGCGCACCAGCGCGCTGGCAGGCGGCTCGCTGCAGCTGGGCGACGCCTTCTCGGTGAGCGGCCAGGTGGTGCTGATGGTGGCTTCGGCGATCGTCCTGTCGGCGTTGTTCTTTCTGGTGTTCGAGCGCACGGTCGCCGGCAAGGCGCTGCGCGCCACCGCCGTCAACCGCGTGGGCGCGCGCCTGGTCGGCATCCGCCCGGCGCGCACCGCGATGCTGGCCTACGGCTGCGCCTCCCTGCTGGCCGGCCTGATCGGCGTACTCATCGCGCCGGTCACCACCATGTACTACGACTCGGGCTTCATCATCGGCCTGAAGGCCTTCGTGGCGGCCATCATCGGCGGGCTGGTCAGCTATCCGCTGACGGCCGTCGGCGCCATCGCCGTGGGGGTGGTGGAGAGCTTCGCCTCGTTCTGGAGCGGAGCCATGAAGGACGCCATCGTGTTCTCGCTCCTGATACCCGTGCTGCTGCTGCGCTCGTACATGACGACGCATGCGGATGAAGACGAAGAGGAGCTGGATCAATGAGCCATGTCTTGCGCTTTCGCCTGGTCGTGGCGCTGCTGGTGGCGGCGATCGCGCTGGCGCCGCTGGTGCTGGGCAATTTCGCCGTTTCGCTGATGAACGACATCGGCATCGGCGCGCTGGTGGCGCTGGGCCTGGTGCTGCTGACCGGCGTGGGCGGGGCCACGTCCTTCGGCCAGGCGGCATTCGTGGGCATTGCCGCCTACGCCAGCGCCTGGCTGACGACGGCGCAGGGGCTCTCGCCCTGGCTCGGCCTGCCGTTCGCGCTGCTGCTGACGGGGGTGTCGGCGCTGGCCATCGGCATGCTGACGCTGCGCCTGGGAGGCCACTTCCTGCCGCTGTCGACCATCGCCTGGGGCCTGTCGATCGCGATGCTGTTCGGCAACATGGATGCGCTGGGCCGCCACACCGGCCTGTCGAACATTCCGCCGATCCGGCTCGGTCCCTGGTCGCTGGTGGACGCGCAGGCGATCTACTACCTGATCTGGCTGATCGTCGGCCTGGCGTTCCTGTTCAGCTACAACCTGCTGGCCTCACGGCCGGGGCGCGCCATCCGCGGGTTGCGCGGCGGGGCGGTGCTGCTGGCCAGCGTGGGCGCGGACGCCTACCGCGTGCGGCTGTCGCTGTTCGTGCTGGCGGCGCTGTTCGCGGGGCTGGCGGGCTGGCTGTATGCGCACACCAACCGCTTCGTCAGCCCGGCGCCGTTCGACCTGCGCGCGAGCATCGAGTACCTGCTGATGGCCGTGGCCGGCGGCCTGGGCAACCTGGCCGGCGCGCTGGTCGGCGCGGCGCTGGTGCTGCTGATGAAGAACGGGCTGCAGGACGTGCTGCCGCTCATCACCGAACGTGCAGGCCAACTCGAGGCGATCGCGTTCGCGGCGCTGTTCATCGCGCTGCTGCACTTCGCGCGCGGCGGGCTGATGGGCTTCGTGCGCAAGCTCACGCGCGGGCGCTTCAAGGCACCGCAGTCGGACGAGCGGCTGCGCGGCGAAGTGGCGCCGCTGGCGCACCGGGAACTGCCGGCACGCGGCACGCCGATCCTGGCGGTCGAGGGTGCCGTCAAGCGATTCGGCGGGTTGGTGGCGGTCAACGAGGTGAGCTTCGGCGTCAACGCCGGCGAGATCATCGGCCTGATCGGCCCCAACGGCGCTGGCAAGTCGACCATGTTCAACCTGCTGACCTGCACCCTGCCGATGACCTCGGGCAAGGTCACCTTCCTGGGGCGGGACATCACGCGCATGTCGCAGCGCGACGTGGCGCGCCTGGGCCTGGCGCGCACCTTCCAGCACGTGAAGCTGCGGCCGCACATGAGCCTGCTGGACAACGTGGCCCTGGGCGCGCATGCGCGCACCCGCGCCGGCGTGCTGCGCGCGGGCCTGCGCCTGGACCGCGAGGAGGAGCAGCAGATACTGCAGGAAGCCCGGCGCCAGCTCGACCGGATCGGCCTGGGCGAGCGCGCCCACGAGCTGGCCGGAAGCCTGCCGCTGGGGACGCAGCGCATCCTGGAGATTGCCCGCGCGCTGGCGGCCGACCCGGTTCTGCTGGTGCTCGACGAGCCGGCCGCGGGGTTGCGCCGCAAGGAAAAGGAAGCGCTGGGCGACCTGCTGCGCAAGCTGCGGGGCGAGGGCGTGACCATCCTGATCGTGGAACACGACATGGACTTCGTGATGAAACTGGTGGATCGCCTGGTGGTGATGAACTTCGGCTCCAAGCTGGTCGAGGGCGTGCCCGCGGCGGTGCGCGCCGACGAGCGCGTCCAGGCGGCGTACCTGGGGAGCGTGGCATGAGCGAGGCGATGCTCGAGATCGGCGACCTGCATGTCTCCTACGGGCAGGTGGACGCCGTGCGCGGCGTGTCGCTGTCGCTGGCCAAGGGACAGATCATCTCGGTGATTGGGCCCAATGGCGCCGGCAAGACGACGCTGCTGGCGGCCGCGATGGGGCTGCTGCCGTCCAAGGGCGTGCTGCGTTTCGAAGGGCAGGACCTGCACGGGCTGGACGTGGAGTCGCGTGTCGAGCGCGGCTTGTGCCTGGTCCCGGAAAAGCGCGAGCTGTTCGGCGAATTGACGGTGCTGGACAACCTCATGCTCGGCGCCTACAGCCGGCGCTTGCGCGGCGACGCGCTGAAGAAGCAGCTGGACTTCGTCTACCAGCGCTTCGGGCGGCTGGCCGAGCGCCGGTCCCAGCGTGCCAACACGCTGTCCGGCGGCGAGCGGCAGATGCTGGCTGTGGGCCGCGCGCTCATGTCGCAGCCGCGCCTGCTGATGCTCGACGAGCCGAGCCTGGGCCTGGCGCCGCTGATCGTGCGCGACATCCTCACCATCGTGCGCAAGCTGCGCGATGACGGCGTGTCGATCCTGCTGGTCGAGCAGAACGCCCGGGCGGCGCTGGAAAGCTCGGACGAGGGCTACGTTCTGGAGACCGGCGAGATCGCGCTGCACGGCGATTCCGCCCAGCTCGCGCACGACCCGCGGGTGCAGGCCACCTACCTGGGTGGCGCCGCCGACGAATGAACGCCGAAGCCGGGCCCCTGCCGCCGGCGCAGCGCACGCTGCCGGCCATGCTGGCGTACCAGGCGCAGGCCTTCGGCGATCGTGCCGCGCTCAGCGTCAGCCCCGTGCGCTGGACCCACGAAGAAGTGCGCGGCGTGGTGGCGCGCCGCGCCGCCGCCCTGCAGCGCGCCGGCGTGCGCCGCGGGGACCGCGTCGCGCTCATGTGCGGCAACCGGATCGAGTGCCTCGAGACCTTTCTGGCCTGCGGCTGGATGGGGGCGGTGGCGGTGCCGGTCAATACCGCAGCGATGGGACCGCAGATCGAGTACTACTTGGCCAACAGCGGCGCCAGCCTCCTGGTGATCGAGGCGGCCTTTGCCGGGCGCCTGCAGACGGCGGACCTGTCGCGATGCGCGCTCAAGGCCATCTGGGTGGTCGGCGAGGCGGCGTCGCTGCCGGCCGCGGGCTTGCCGTGCGCGCCGTGGCCGGAGGCCGGCGACGACGCGGCGCCGCCCGCCGAGATGGCGCCGGGCGACACGCTCGCCATTCTGTATACGTCGGGCACGACCGGGCCGTCCAAGGGCGTACTGTGTCCGCATGCGCAGTACTACTGGTGGGGCGTGCACTCGATGCGCATCCTCGGCGTGCGCAGCGACGACGTGCTGGCCACCACACTGCCGCTGTTCCACATCAACGCCCTGAACACCTACGCGCAGGCCGCGCTCAGCGGGGCTGCGATGGTGGTGCTGCCGCGCTTCTCGGCATCGGGCTTCTGGCCGGCGATGCAGGCCGCGCGCGCCACGGTGGTCTACCTGCTCGGGGCGATGGTGCCGATTCTGCTGGCGCAGCCGCCCGGCGAGGGCGAGCGGGCGCACAGCGTGCGCCTCGGGCTGGGCCCGGGCGTGCCGGCGGCGGCCGGGGCCGAGTTCCGCGCACGCACCGGCGTGCAATTGCTGGAGGGCTACGGGTCGACCGAGGCCAATTTCGTCATCGCCTCGCGGCCCGATGCACCGCGCACCGGTGTGATGGGATGGCTGCAGCCGGGCTTCGAGGCGCGCGTGGCCGACGCCGAGGACAACCCGCTGCTTGACGGCCAGGCCGGCGAACTGCTGCTGCGCGCGCAAGAGCCCTTTGCCTTCGCCACCGGCTATTTCGGCATGCCGGACAAGACGGTGGAAGCCTGGCGCAACCTCTGGTTCCACACCGGCGACCACGTGGTGCGCGACGCGGACGGGGCCTACCGGTTCATCGACCGCATGAAGGACGCCATCCGACGGCGCGGCGAGAACATCTCGTCGTTCGAGGTCGAGCAGGTGCTGCTGTCGCACGCGGCGGTGGCCACGGTGGCGGTGTACCCGGTGCAGTCCGAGTTGGCAGAGGACGAAGTGATGGCCGCCGTGATCGTCCAGCCCGGCGCGGCGGCGCCGGCGCCGCACGACCTGGCGCGAGAGTTGGCGGCGTGGTGCGAAGCGCGCCTGCCGTACTTTGCCATCCCGCGCTACATCGACATCGTCGGCGACCTGCCGCGCACCGAGAATGGCAAGGTACAGAAGTTCAAGCTGCGCGAGCGCGGCATCACACCCGGCTGCTGGGACCGGCAGCCGCAAGGAAGACGCACATGAATGATCGAGCACGGCTGCAGGGCCGGCATGCGCTGGTGACCGGCGCGGCCCGGGGCATCGGCGCCGAGATCGCCCGCACCCTGGCGGCCGACGGCGCGCGCGTCACGTTGCTGGGCCGCGGGCGCGAGGCGCTGCAGGCGGTGGCCGACGGCCTGCCTGGCCAAGGCCATGCGGTCGTGACGGCGGACGTGGCCGACGCCGGATCGGTGGCGGCCGCCTTCGACGCCGCGCGCGCCGCCAACGGCCCCCTCGCCATCCTGGTGAACAACGCCGGCCAGGCCGAAAGCGCGCCGTTCCACAAGACCAGCCTGGACCTGTGGCAGCGCATGCTGGCGGTCAACCTGACCGGCACCTTCCTGTGCACCCAGGAGGCGCTGCCCGACATGCTCGGCGCCGGCTGGGGTCGCATCGTCAACGTAGCCAGCACGGCGGGGCAGAAGGGCTATGCCTACGTCAGCGCCTACGTGGCGGCCAAGCACGGCGTGGTGGGCCTGACGCGGTCGCTGGCGCTCGAGGTGGCCAGGAAGGGCGTCACCGTCAACGCGGTGTGCCCTGGCTATACCGACACCGACATCCTGCGCGCGAGCGTTGCCAACGTGGTCGCCAAGACCGGCCGCAGTGCCGAGGCGGCACTGGCCGAGTTCGTCGCCGGCAACCCGCAGCAGCGCGCCATCGCGCCGGCCGAGGTGGCCGACGCGGTGCACTGGCTGTGCGGCGAGGCCGCGTCGTCCATCAACGGGCAGTCGATCTCGGTCTCGGGCGGGGAGGTGATGTGAACGCGGTCGGCACCGGCGTGTTCCAGCGCGAGCGGATGATCCGCTTTTCCGACTGCGACCCGGCCGGCATCGTCTTCTATCCGCAGTACTTCGTCATGTTCAACGGCCTGGTCGAAGACTGGGTGGAAGAGGGCCTGGGCGTGGGCTTTCGCCGGATGGTGCTGGAGCGGCGCGTCGGTCTGCCCACCGTGCGGCTGGAGGCCGACTTTCGCGCCGTCAGCCGCATGGGCGACCGGGTGCTGCTGTCGCTGCAGGTGGCGCGGCTGGGCGGCAGGTCGATCCGGCTGGCCACCCAATGCACCAGCGCCGACGACGGCGAGCTGCGCATGCAGATGCGCCAGGTGCTGGTCACCACCTCGCTCGACACGCATCAGGCGATCGACGTGCCACCGGACATGCGCGAGGCGATCGAGACGCTGATGGGCGTGACGACGTCGACGCAGCCGCCTGCGCCAGTTCAGCCGTCCAGCTCGGCGTAGCGGCGGAAGATGCCGTCCTCGTTGAAGGCGATACGCCGCGGGCTGTCGAGATAGGCGCGCACGCGCTGTCGGCGTGCCACGTTGTCATGCAGCTTCTTGACCGCGGGCGTGTCGACCAGCGCGCGCGAGGCGGCCTTGGGAAAGGCATAGCGCAGGCCGTCGACGAGCTGGAAGAGCGACAGGTCGGCATAGCTCAGCGCGTCGCCGACCAGGTGCGCATCGCCTTGAGGATTGAGCCGCAGCACGCGCTCGAACCAGTTCAGGAACTTGGGAATGCGCTCGTCGCGGAAGGCTCGGGCGCGCTCGAGCGCGGCGCTCTTCTGGTCGTCGTAGTACTGCGAGACCGACAACGGGTGGTGCGTGTCATGCGCCTCGGCCACCGCGTCGGCCACCGTCAGCTGGAGCTGATGCGTCCACAGTGCGTCCGCCTCGCTCTTGCCGGCGAGGCCCAGGCGCGGCCCGAGGTAGAGCAGGATGGCGGCCGTCTGGCCGACGATCAGGTCGCCGTGCACCAGGAATGGCGGAGCGAAGGAAGCCCGGGGCTGGCGCGGGTCGTCGAGCCGGCGCGCGAGCGCGGCTTCGCCGCCGCTGGCCGCGGCGCCCTGGCGCGCCACGTCCACGTAGTCCGCGCCGGCCGCTTCCAGCGCCAGGCGCACGAATTCGCCGCGACCCTGGATGGAGGGCCAGTAATGCAGTTCGTATCGAGGGGAGGTCAAGATCGGCTCCGTCGGATCGGGTCAACGGGCCGTTATAGCGCCACGCCGTGGCCGGCGGGCGTCGGCGCAGACGCCGAGAAGCTACAGGGCGGGGAAGGCGGCCCTCAGCTCAGGCTGCCTGGAGCATGTCGGAATCGCGCAGGCGCTGCAGGCCATCCTCGCGGCCGCTGATGCGCTGGAGCATGCCGTAGCCGTCGGTCAGCGCCTGGACGTAGGACTCGCGCGGTTGGGCGGCGTTGCTCATCTTCTCGTAGCGGCCGCTGCCGAGCACGTCTTCGTGCAGCACCCAGAAGTAGCTGCCGGCGCGAGGTTGTTCGACGGTCAGGGCGATGCGGCGAGGGAACATGATGGCGTCTCCGGGCGGTCTTGGGCTTCGATGAGTACGAAGGTTATAGAAACACCTGGAAAAGCGGGCGTACAAAGTTCACATTTGAGTGCCTTTGTTTCGGTTTTTTAAACCGGGTCGGATTGAGGCGGATCTTTTGGCCATGAGAGCCATGCGGCGTGCATGCGAGCCAGGGTTCGGCTATGGTGCGGCCGACGGCCCCGACGCCCATCCATCGCCATGAACTTCACTACGCTCACCGTGTTCGCCCTTGTCGCCCTGGTGGCGATCGCAACACCTGGCCCGACGGTATTGCTGGCACTGGCCAATGGGTCGCGCTACGGCGTGCGCCGGTCGCTGCCCGGCATGTTCGGCGCGGTCCTGTCGGACCTCGTGCTGGTCGGCGCTGTCGCGCTGGGCCTGGGCGCCTTGCTCGCCGCATCGGAGTTCTGGTTCTCCGTCGTGAAATGGGTTGGCGCCGCTTATCTGGCATGGATCGGCATCAGGCTGCTGCGCTCGACCGGCACGCTGGACCTTTCGCAAGCGAGGACGCACAGCAGCGATGGCGCGGCAGGACGTGTCTTCGCCAAGTCGTTCCTGGTCGCGGTCACCAACCCGAAGGGATACCTTTTCTGTTCGGCATTGCTGCCGCAATTCATCGACGCAGCGGCGCCGCAGTGGCCTCAGTACGTCGTGATCAGCCTGGTGTTCGCCGGGCTGGACTTCGCCGTGATGCTCGGCTACGCGGTGGTCGGGGCGCGCGCGGTCAAGCTGCTTCATCGGCGAGCCGTGCTTTGGCTGGACCGCTCTTGCGGAGCTGCCTGGCTGGCCCTGGCGGGGTCGCTGGCGTTCTACCGGCGAAGCGCCAGCTAGGGAACTGCGGCTCGCCCCAGCACCGCGTCGAAGGCCCTCTGAACTTCGGAGACCGCGCGGTGGACCGTGAGGTTGGAGAGCCTCTTCCAGAAGGCAGCGAATCGGACCTCGACGACACGATGCATGCCGTAGGCAACGAGCAGTACGCTCGCCACGGTCAGAAAGTACACCCATGCCTTGTTCGCACTGGTGGCGAATCGGTTGAGGACGATATAGCCGAAATGCGCATGGATGAGGTAGACCGGATAGGTCAAGGCACCGAGGGTTCTCGACCCCGGCAGGTGCAGCTTCTGCACCCGTTCGCAGCCGAGGGCGAAGAAGAAGAGGAAGAACGCCGCGACGACGGCCGCCACCACGTAGGGCGAAAAGGCTGTGCCGGTTTCAACGACCTTGTCGGCTGCCACGCTGATGGAATAGTTCACCCCCAGGCAGAAGGCCAGTGCCAACGCCAGGCCGGCCTTCCAGTTGGGCCTTTCCTTGAGGATCGCGAACAGGCCGCCTGCCGCGAAATAGCTGAAATAGCCTCCGATCAACGGCGCGCGCGTCACGCCGGCCAGCCATGCCGCGGCCATCAGGAAGGGCCAGAGCGTGAATATGGATTCGAGCCTGCCCTGCCAGCCGATCAGCAGGAAGAACAGCACGCCGATGTAGAACTGCATTTCGAGGACCAGCGTCCAGTACACGCCGTCGACGTGGGGAACCCTGATGTAGGACTGGAACATGCTCAGGTTCGCCAGAACCTGCGCCGGCGTCACCGCCATCGAGGCGTTGCCCCAAAGCCATGCAAAGAAGGCTGTGAAGAGCACGGCGAACCAGTAGGACGGATACAGGCGGACGGCCCGCGACGAGGCGAATTGCGCGGCAGTGCGGTTGCGGGCCGAATGGAAGATCACGTAGCCGCTGATCAGGAAGAACAACTCCACGCCCAGGAAGCCGTACTTGCTGAACTGAATCAGCCCCGGAATATGGCTGATGGAGGCGACCTTGCCGTTCGCGATGCCGTTGAAGGAGTAGTGGAAGAGCACAACCATGGCGGCTGCGCAGAACCTGCCGTAGTCCAGTAGCTCCAGGCGCTTCATAACGAATCCTCTAAGAGGGCGCTGCGTTGTGAAGATGCAAGCAACGGCTGTGCCCGTCTTCGCGCCGCAAGCGCCGAAATCTCATCGGATGATCACCGCAATCGGCGGGAAGGGCCGCTCACAGGTTGTTACGGCAAGGCCGGCCGGATGGCGGGCCTTACTCGACCACTATTCCCTTGAGCGCCGGATCGGCCGGCGGAAAGCGCAGCTTCATGTCCTTGAGCGTCTTGATCAGCAGGCGCGCAATCATGAGGTTGCGGTGCGTCTTGCTGTCGGCCGGGATGACGTGCCAGGGCGCCCAGTCGGTGGACGTGCCGGCCAGCGCGCGCTCGTAGGCGCGCTGGTAGGCGTCCCATTTCTTTCGCACGTCCAGGTCGCCTCGGGAGAACTTCCAGTTCTTGTCGGGCTCGTCGATGCGCTCCTGCAGGCGCTCGCGCTGCTCGTCGCGGCTGATGTGCAGCATGCACTTGACGATGGTGGTGCCCGTCTCGGTGAGCAGGCGTTCGAAGTCGTTGATCTGCCGGTAGCGCAGGTCGGCCTGCTTCCTGTCGATCCACTTTTCGACCACCGGGACCAGCACGTCCTCGTAGTGGCTCCGGTTCCACACCATGAGTTGGCCGGCCGCCGGCACCATCGCGTGGCAGCGCCACAGGTAGTCGTGCGCGAGCTCGATCTCGCCAGGTGCCTTGAACGCAGTGACCCGTACGCCCAGCGGCGAGGTGCGCGAGAAGACCCAGCGGATGGTCCCGTCCTTGCCGCTGGTGTCCATGCCCTGCAGCACCAACAATACCTTGCGCCGCGATTCGGCGTGCAGCATGTTCTGCAGCTTGTCCAGTTCCTGCGCCAGATCGTCCAGTTGTTCGTGCTGCTTGTGCTCGTTGTGCTGGGCGAAGGGCGTCTCCCCCGGGTCGATCTTCGAGAGCTTGAACTTGCCGCTCGACGGGACGCGATAGGGCTTGAAGCTGGGCATGGGTGGGCTGGCCTTTCGGTTGGGTGGGTTCAGTTCGTGGTGCCGTCGGGCGGTTCGTCGTCGATGCTGGCGCTCCAGCGCGGGCCCCAGCCGGTGCCCCGGGCCTTGTCCAGGTCGCGGCGCTGGCGTTTGGTGGGCCGGCCCTGCTCGATGGCCAGCGCCGGTTCGCTGGCCAGCCGTCGCTGCTCGCGCGCCGCCGCCTGCGCGGCGAGGCTTTCGGGGGTTTCCTCGTAGAGCTGCTGCGCCACCGGCGCCGGCCCGCGCATGCCGCTGAGCCCACGCACGGCGACGGTGCGGGTGGCAACGCCCTGGCGGAAGGTGACTTCGTCGCCCACCTTGACCTCGCGCGAGGCCTTGGCCACTTCGCCGTTGATCTGGACTCGGTTCTTGCCGATCTCGTCGGCGGCCAGCGAGCGGGTCTTGTAGAAGCGCGCCGCCCACAGCCATTTGTCGATGCGCAATCTCTCCATGGCGCTATTGTCGATCGGTTCGCCGCAATGGCAGGCGCACGATGGCATCGAGGCCGCCGCCGGCCCGGTTTTCCAGGGACAGGCTGCCGCCGAGCGCCAGCACGATCTCGCGGCAGATGGCCAGCCCCAGCCCGGATCCCTTGGCCACGTCGCCGGCGGCAAATGGCACGAACAGGCGGCGCCGGAGCTCGTCCGCAATCCCGGGGCCGTCGTCGCCGATGGTCAATGTGGCCTCCTCCCCTCGGCATCTCAGTGCGATCTCGAGCCGGCCGCCCGGCGGGCTGTGCTTGATGGCGTTGTGGACCAGGTTGCGCGAAAGCTCGGCGAGCATCCACTGGTGCGCATGGATCGGCGCCGATTCCGTCTCGACCCCCACGTCGAGCCCGCGATCGGCCATCAGGGGCGAGAGATCGAGCACGATGCTGCGCAGCACCGGCGCGAAGTCCAGCGTCTGCGATTCGGGCTGCTGGCGCAGTTGCTCTACCTTGGCCAGCGAGAGCATCTGGTTGGCCAGTTGGGTGGCGCGCTCGGTGGTGATGCGGATCTCCTCCAGCGCCTGGCTGGCCGGCACGTCGCCGCGCTGTGCCGACTGGACCTGCGCCTTGAGCACCGCCAGCGGCGTGCGCAGCTGATGCGCGCTGTCGCGTACGAAGCGCTTCTGGTGGTCCAGCAGGTGCTGAAGACGCGCCATGACGGCGGTGGTGGCCTCGACCAGCGGGCGCAGCTCGCGTGGGGCGTCGGGGGCGTCGATGGGCGACAGGTCGTCGTCGGCGCGCGCCTGGATCGCCTGGCCCAGCGCACGCACCGGCCGCGTGGCCCGCTGCACCACCAGGACGGTCACGCCGGCGACCACCGCCAGCAGCAGGAGCTGCCGCCACAGCATGTCGACCAGCAGCTGGCGCGCCAGGGCCTCGCGCAGCTCGAGGGTCTCGGCCACCTGCACCACCGCCATGGCCAGGCCTTGAGCACTGGCCACGGGCTGCAGCAGGACGGCGATGCGCACCGGACGGCCGCGGAACTGCCCGTCGTAGAAGTCGACCAGCGCGGCATAGGGCGGCCGCTGCGGAATGCGGCCCTTCCACGGCGCCAGTTCGTCGTAGCCGGTCACGAGCTTGCCGTCGAGTGTGGAGACGCGGTAGACCATGCGGCTTTGCGTGTCGGCTTCGAAGGCCTCGAGCGCGGAGTAGGGGACGGTGGAGTGAAGGGTGGCCTCCTCGCCGTAGCCGGTGACGTCCAGCTGCTCGCCGATGGTCTTGGCCGAGGCGAGCAAGGTGCGGTCGTAGGCGGTGCGCGCGGCGACGCTGCTTTGCCGGTACAGGCTCACGCTGTTGATGACGATGAAGATCGCGATCGGTGCCAGGATGCCGATCAGGAGCGTTCGCCGCAGGGAGCGTGCGCGGGTCATTCGACGGCGCGATTCACGGGTTCCTCGCGCAGCAGGTAGCCCAGCCCGCGCAGCGTCATGAGGCTGGCGCCGGTGCCGGCCAGCTTCTTGCGCAGCCGGTAGACGACCACTTCCACCGCCTCGAACTGGACGTCGCTCTCGCCGGGGAAAACGAGTTCGAACAGCCGCTCCTTCGGCACCGCATGGCCGGGGCGGACCATCAGTGCGCGCAGCAGGGCGGTCTCGCGCGGTGTCAGGTCCATGACCTGGCCCCTGCAATAGATGGCGCCGTTGTCCGGGCCTGCATGCAGCCCCCCGACGTCGGCCGCTCCGAAGGCGCCTTCGGTCTCGCCCTGGCGATGGCGGCGGCGCAGCGCGCGTACGCGCGCTTCCAGTTCGTCCAGGTCGAACGGCTTGGGCAGGTAGTCGTCGGCCCCGGCGTTCAGACCGAGCACGCGATCGCCCACGGTTCCGCGTGCGGTGAGCACGAGCACGGGGGTCTTCAGGCCGGCCGCGCGCGCCTGGCTCAGGACCTGCAGCCCGTCCAGATGCGGCAGATTGAGATCGAGCGCGACGACGTCGGGGTCGATCGCCTGCCAGGCGGCCAGTGCCTCGGCCCCGTCGCCACAGACGCGAACGTCGATCTGGCGCCTGCCGAGGGTGCGCTGCAGGGTCGCCTGCATGGTGGGATCGTCCTCGACCAGAAGCAGTTTCATGGGTGCCAAGGATGGGGCTTGCGCAACGCGATTTCGGATGGGCCGATTCAGTGTTTTCCCCAGGCCGCCGGACAGCCAACTGACAGGCTGGGCGGTCATCATCGCCGGCGCAGGTGAAATTACGCTACCTTTGGCGGCACCAAACACAAGGAGACATCTGATGCGTCGCGATACCTTCCTCAAGAGCCTTGCGGCCCTGGCTGCCGCGGGAGCCCTGCCCCTGTCGGCCCGCGCCGCGGACGGCAACGTGAAGATGATGATCCCGGCCAACCCCGGCGGCGGCTGGGATTCGACCGGCCGGGCGCTGGGCAAGGCGCTGCTCGAGACGAAGAAGGTCAACACGGTGACCTACGACAACAAGGGCGGGGCTGCCGGCGCGCTCGGGTTGGCGCAGTTCGTCAGCGGCTCCAAGGGTGATCCCGATGCACTGCTGGTAATGGGCGCCGTGATGCTGGGCGGCATCATCACGGGCAAGCCGCCTGTCGACCTGCACCAGGCCACGCCGCTGGCCCGCATCACCAGCGAATACAACGTGTTCGTGCTGCCGGCAAATTCCCCGCTCAAGACCATGGCGGACGTGGTGGCGCAGCTCAAGAAGGACCCCGGCAGCGTCAAGTGGGGCGGCGGCTCGCGCGGCTCGACCGAGCACATCGCGGCCGCCATGATCGCGCGCGAGGTGGGTGTGGATCCCGCCAAGATCAACTACGTCGCGTTCCGCGGGGGCGGCGAGGCGACCGCGGCCATCCTGGGCGGCAACGTGACGGTGGGCGGCAGCGGATACAGCGAGTTTGCCGAGTACATCAAGGCGGGCAAGATGCGGGCGATCGCCGTGACCTCCGGCACGCGCCTGGAAGGCAGCAACGTGCCGACGCTCAAGGAGCAGGGCATCAACGTCGAGATCGGCAACTGGCGCGGCGTCTATGGCGCGCCCGGAATCACCGCCGAGCAGCGCAAGGCGCTGACCGACAAGGTGCTGGCGGCCCTCAAGACCCCGGCCTGGAGCGAGGCGCTGAAGAAGAACGACTGGACGCCGGCCGTGCTGTCCGGCGAGGCCTTCGCCAAGTTCGTCGACGACGAGTTCGCGAACCTGCGCGCGACCATGGTCAAGTCGGGCATGGTCTAGACGATCGATGGCCGACGAACAGATTCAGGCGCACGCCGGTGCGCCGTCGACGCCGCCTGTGCTGTGGCCGCAGGCGCTGGTGGGTGCCGGCGTCCTGCTGGTCGGGGCCGGGCTGGCGTTCGGCGCCATCGGCATCTCGTCGCAGGCTGGCTACGGCGGCGTCGGGCCGAACTTCATGCCCTGGCTGGTCTCGGTCGTGCTGATGCTGTGCGGCGCTTGGATGCTCTGGGAAGTGCGCACCGGCGGATTTCGCCAACTGGACGAGGCGCCTGGCGCGGCGCACGGCCACTGGGCCGCGTTCGTGTGGGTGTCGGCCGGCCTGCTCGTCAACGCGGCGCTGATCACCACGATCGGCTTCATCCTGGGTTGCACGCTGTGCTACGTGCTCGCGGTGCAGGGGCTGCGGCGGGCGGCGGGCCAGTCCGGCGTCAGCCAGCCGCGCACCTGGGGCATCGACATTCTCACCGGGGCGCTGATCTCGGCGCCGGTGTTCTGGATGTTCACCCAGTTCCTGGCCATCAACCTGCCCGGGCTGACCAATACCGGCTGGCTCTGAAGCCGCGCCCGGGGAGACAACGACATGGATATCTTCGCTGCGCTGCTCAGCGGCTTCGCCGCCGCCATCACGCCGGTGAACCTGCTGTGGTGCCTGGTGGGGTGCGCATTGGGCACCGCGGTGGGGGTGCTGCCGGGCATCGGTCCGGCAGTTGCGGTGGCGATGCTGCTGCCGATCACAGGCAAGGTCGACATCACCGCCTCGATGATCTTCTTCTCGGGCATCTACTACGGCGCCATGTACGGCGGATCGACCACCTCGATCCTGCTCAACACGCCGGGCGAGACGGCCTCGATGGTCACGGCCATGGAAGGCAACAAGATGGCCAAGAGCGGACGTGCCGGTGCTGCGCTGGCGACCGCGGCCGTGGGGTCGTTCGTCGCCGGCACCATCGCCACGGTCATCGTCACGCTGTTTGCCCCCTACGTGGCCGACTTCGCCGTGCGCCTGGGTCCGCCCGAGTATTTCCTGCTGATGCTGCTGGCCTTTACGACGGTCAGCGCAGTGCTGGGCAAGAGCACGCTGCGCGGCATGGCGTCGCTGTTCGCCGGTCTTGCGCTGGGCTGCGTGGGGCTCGACCAGATCTCGGGCCAGGGCCGCTATACCGGCGGCATTCCCGAACTGCTCGATGGCATCGAGATCGTGCTGGTGGCGGTTGGCCTGTTCGCCGTCGCCGAAGTGCTCTATGCGGCGCTCTACGAAGGCCGCGTGAGCGAGACGCGCAATGAGTTGAGCCGCGTGCACATGACGCGGCGCGACTGGCGCCGGTCGGTGCCGGCCTGGCTGAGGGGCACGGCGATCGGCGTGCCTTTCGGCTGCATTCCTGCCGGCGGCACCGAGATCCCCACCTTCCTGAGCTACGCGGCGGAGAAGCGTCTCACGAAGGACCCTGCCGACAAGGCCGAGTTCGGCACGGCGGGCGCGATCGAGGGCGTGGCCGGGCCCGAGGCGGCCAACAACGCAACGGTGACCGCGGCCCTGATCCCGCTGCTGACCCTGGGCATTCCCACGTCCAACACGACGGCCATCCTGCTCGGCGCCTTCCAGAACTACGGCATCCAGCCCGGTCCGCAACTGTTCACGACCTCGGCCGCGCTGGTGTGGGCGCTGATCGCTTCCCTGTACATCGGCAACGTCATGCTGCTGGTGCTGAACCTGCCGATGGTCGGCCTGTGGGTGAAGCTGCTCAAGATTCCCAAGCCGCAGTTGTTTGCCGGCATCCTCATCTTCGCCACCGTAGGCGCATACGGCATGCGCCAGAGCGCATTCGACCTGTACCTGCTCTATGCGATCGGCGTGCTGGGCGTGGTGATGCGGCGCTTCGATTTTCCGACGGCGCCAGTCGTCGTCGGCATGATCCTGGGCCCGCTGGCAGAAGCCCAGTTGCGAAATGCCATCGCCATCGGCGAGGGAAGCCCCATCGTCTTCCTTCAACGTCCGATGTCGCTGGCGCTGCTGGTGGTCGTCCTGGCCGTGCTGTTGCTGCCGCGTGCGTCGCGGATGCTGGCGCGGCGCAAGACGGCCTAGCCGCGCCGTACTGATTTCTCGCCGTGCGCGCCAGGGGCGTCGCGCCCGGCTTGGCACTTCATATTTGCTATTGGAGAGCAATTTCCCGGAAGGTTGCAAAAGGACGTTTTGCGCCATTCTTGAATAATTGCAAGGTCTCTCGTTTGTCGTCTTGAACTCATTTGATGGCAGAGAGGGCGCACCGGCTGCGGCAAACTGGTCCGCATGCAAGTGGTTGATCTATTGCCAATCCGTGCACGCCAATGTGCTTGCGGGTTCGTCGTGGATGTTGCCCGGTCAGCGCGAATTACGCTGACGCGAACGCGGCCAATGCGGAGAAGCGCTTAATGCTGTCTCCGCAACAATCTGCACACGCAATTCCCAGCAAACCCTGGATCGACCCAGCGGCTCTGGAAAAATTCGCAGAACTCGATCAGCTTATTTCTCGCCACGACGCTGAAGGCGATGGTCCGCTGAAAAAAGGCGAAGAGGCCTTCCGCTGGTCCACCGTCGAAGCCGGGTCGAAAGCCATCCTCGAAAAGATCGCCGACATGCGCGTCGGCATATGGCTTTTGCGCGCCCAGGTCATCCAGCACGGACTTGCCGGCTTGCGCAGCGGCCTGGGCGAACTCCAGGTGTTGAGCCGGATGGCGCCCGAGCGTGTCCTCCCGGAGGCGGATGAAGGCGAGACGCCGAGGCAGGCGCATGCACTTCCGCTCGGGTGGTTGGGCGGCGAGGACTTTCTCGGCCTGCTGCGCTCGACGCTCGTCCACCCCGCCGCGTCCGTTCGGTTGGGCGACCTGCTGCGCTCGGTTGCCGTAGGCGAAGCCCTGACGCTCACCCAGCGCAGCGACGCGACCGACATGCTGCGCGAATCGCGCGAAATCCTGGCGGAAATACGCGCATCCATCGTAGATGCCGGCGCGGTCTGGGACAGGGATCCGGTCGTTGCCACCGAATTGATGTCGGATCTGATTCGTGTCCTGGCACTTCGGGGGAAATCCGCGCCTGAAACCACCGAACTGGCGGCAACCACGAATTCTGCCGAAAAGGAGCGGGTCGGTCTTCCGGCTGGCCGGCCCCAGGATCGGAAAGAAATAAAGCAAATGCTCGATCATTTGCATGAGTACTACATCAATACCGAGCCCGCGCATCCGGCGCCCCTTTTTATCGCTCGCCTGCGGCGAATGGTGGACGCGTCATTTGAAGAAATCATGAAAGAACTTTATGCGGAGGCGCCAGCCTTGATTACTCGCATCAAGAGTCCAACCGACCATCTGTAACAACACAGCCGATTTCTGAAAGGAATAATTGTGGCCCGACAATACGATGCGCAAAAATTCATTGGGGAAAGTCGCGCCCCAAGGGTTCAGATCGAATACGACGTTGAGGTCTACGGATCGCAAAAGAAGGTCGAGCTGCCATTCGTGGTTGGCGTCATGGCTGACCTTTCGGGCGACAACGGCGATGCGCGCGCGCCCATCGACGACCGCAAGTTCTCGGGCTTCGATACCGACAACTTCGACGAGCGGATGGAGCAGATCCGTCCGACGTTGAGCCTCCAGGTGGAAAACACGCTGACTTCGGACGGCACCGTGCTCAGTGCGGACCTCGACTTCCGATCCATGGAGGACTTCGAGCCCGCCCGCCTCGTCAAGCGCATCCCCGAACTGGCAAGTCTGCTGGACGCGCGTGAGCGCCTCAAGGAGCTGATCATGTACATGGACGGCAAGTCTTCTGCAGAGGAAGTGGTGGCGGAGTTGCTGCGCGGCACCGAACCCGAGGTCGAGGTCGGCGGCGTTGCAACCGACGATGGGTCGGGGAACGATTCGGCCGACGGCCGCGACCACGACCACGACCACGACGATAAGGAGGACAAGCAATGAGCGCCGCATTGCAATCCAAGGTCGCGCAGCGCGACACGCAGGTCGTCGACAAGGCCGATGGCTGCGAGGAGGGGCTGCGAAGCCTGCTGCGCCAGTCTTTTCGCCCACGGACCGAAGAGGCTGCCGGGGCCGTCCAGCAGGCAGTCGAGACACTTCTCGGCTTTGCGCGCCGAAACAAGGTCGTCATCCATGCGGACATCATCCAGACGGTCGACCAATTGATCGCCGAACTGGATGCCAAGATATCCAAGCAACTATCGAAGGTCCTGCACGACAAGAAGTTCCAGAAGCTCGAGGGCGCCTGGCGCGGCTTGCATCACCTGGTCTTCAACACGGACAGCAGTGCCAATCTGAAGATCAAGGTACTGAACGCGAGCAAGTCCGAGCTCTACCGAAACCTGCGCCGCTACAGTGGGCTGGTGTGGGACCAGAGCCCGCTGTTCAAGCGAGTCTACGAGCAGGAATTCGGCCAGTTCGGCGGCGAGCCATTCGGCTGCCTCGTAGGCGACTACGAGTTCGGGCACGGACATCAGGATGTTTCGCTGCTCACCGACATCTCGCGAATCGCCGCGGCCGCCCATGCGCCGTTCATCGCGGCGGCGGCGCCGACGCTCATGCAGATGGACAGTTGGACGGAGTTGTCGAATCCGCGCGAGATCTCGAAAATCTTCACTGCTGTCGAGTATGCCGGTTGGCGGCGCCTTCGCGAGAGCAACGACTCGCGCTACATCTCCCTGACGATGCCGCGCTTCCTGGCGCGCCTGCCCTACGGCGCGAACATGACGCCGGTCGACGAGTTCGCCTTCGAAGAGGAGATCAACTCCCAAAGCACCGACGACTTCTGCTGGGCCAATTCCGCGTACGCGATGGCGGCAAATGTGACCAGGGCATTCAAGAGCTATGGCTGGTGCACCAAGATTCGCGGCGTCGAGTCCGGTGGTGCGGTGGAACTCCTGCCCAAGTACTACTTCCCGTCGGATGAGGGCGAGGTGGGCTTGTTCTGTCCCACAGAGATCGCGATTTCCGACCGACGCGAACACGAACTGTCCGAAGCCGGAATGATGCCGCTGGTCTACCGCAAGAACTCGGACATGGCCGCCTTCATCGGGGCCAAGACCTTGCACAAGCCCGCCATCTACGAGGATGACGACGCAACCGCGAACGCCAATCTCTCTTCGCGTCTGCCCTATATCTTCGCGACTTGCAGATTTGCGCACTACCTCAAGTGCATCGTGCGCGACAAGATCGGATCGTTCAAATCCCGTGACGAGACGCAACGTTGGCTCAATGACTGGATCATGAACTACGTCGACGGCGACCCGAGCATCTCGAGCGAAGCCACCAAGTCGCGTCGCCCGCTTTCTGCGGCCGAGGTCACCGTCGATGAAATGCCGGACAACCCCGGCTACTACCGCGCGCAGTTCTTCCTGCGCCCCCACTATCAGCTCGAGGGACTTACCGTCTCTCTGCGTCTGGTGTCCAAGCTGCCCTCGGCAAAAACCGAGGCAGTGTCGACCAGGTAGGTGCCCGCGCGGAGGCGCGATCTTCGTCGCTGACGGTGGCGAAGACGTGTGCGCACCTGTCTGCAATTCCCGTGTGTCTCATTCCATTGAACTTTAACTTGAGGAACCACTATGGCTGTCACGGAAACCAACAAGACTCTTGCCGACTATTTCTTGAAGATCGATGGCGTGGAGGGCGAGTCGCCTGACCAGCAGTACCCCGGACTGATCCAGCTGAAGTCCTGGCAATGGGCCGAGGAAAACAGCGGCCGCTGGGGCTTCGGCAGCGGCGGCGGCGCTGGCAAGGTGGAGATGAAGGACTTCGAGTTCCGGATGATGTCGAACAAGGCATCGCCAAAGCTCTTTCTCATGTGCGCAACCGGCGAGCACATCTCCCAGGCCAAGCTGATCTGCCGAAAGTCCGGCAAGGGCCAGCAGGACTTCATGATCGTCACCTTCAGCAACTGCCTGGTGTCGTCGTTCCGCACCCTCGGAAACATTCCTGTCTCGATTGCGACCAACGGCGACGTGGACTCCTATGTCCTGCCGGTCGACGAGATCAAGATCAACTTCGCCCGCATCGAGGTCGAGTACCGCGAGCAAAGGAACGACGGCTCGATGGGCGCCGTCATCAAGGCTGGCTACGACCTGAAGCTCAACGCAGCGGTCTGATGTCGGGTTCGGCGGGGTGGCGAACTTCGCCACCTGCGCCTTGCGAGCGATTCATGCCCATCGCCCCCGAAACATGTTCCTGGGCTTGGGTGAATGCGGATCAAGGGAGTGGTGACGTGATGCAGCTCTTTGCGAAGTTGTCGGCCCCGGCTGACCAAGGAAGCCTGACCTCCGACATCGCGCGCGACATTCTCAGCCTCATCAACGCGTCCATCAGAGGAGGGCGGTGGGCAGGCAGCTCGGGCGATCCAGCCGTGCATTCTGTCGTCAACTTCGGCGCACCGCCGCTTGCCGCCTTTGGTGCCGGAAACATCGATCTTCGAGCCCTGGTCGATGCAGTTCATCAAGTCATCGAGAGGTTCGAGCCCCGTCTTCTGAAGTCGAGCGTGAGCGTCACTGCCAGCACGTCCAACCGAACCAGCGATGCATCGCGACCCGGCATGCAGTGGCCCCTCTTTCAGGTCGACGCCATGACCGTCGTGCCGGGCCTGGGATTCCAGATGCGATTTCGAATCGACGTCACGCATGGCCATGCCGTCGCCGAGACCTGAGCATGACCCCCTTGCTTGACCACTACAACGAAGAACTGCGCTACCTGCGCGAGGAAGGGGCGGTGTTCGCCCGTGAGAACCCGCAGGTTGCGGCACGCCTGGGCATTCACCCGGATGCAGTGACGGACCCCTTCGTCGAGCGATTGCTCGAAGGGCTCGCTTTCCTGAGTGCGCGCGTGCACGCGCGCATGGATCGTGAATGCGCCGAATTCGCCCACCAGGCGCTCGCGCACCTCGCCCCAGGGTTCTGCCGCAGCACACCTTCGATCACGACGTTCGCGTTCCATCCGGACTTCACCTCGCCCGAGTCACAGCGCGGCCGCTGCATTCCCAAGGGGTCGGTCGTCCAGGCTGTCATGCCTGGAGCGCCGGGACCCATCAAGTTCAGCACGACGCGGCCGGTCTGCATGCTGCCATTGCGAATCGCGGCAGCCGAGTGCGCGCGCTCCGCTCAGGGACTTCCCAACACGGCAGCGCTGCGTCTGCAGCAAACGCAGGCAGTGGTTCGCCTGCGCTTCGAGGTCGCGGGCAATGCAACCTTGTCCGACATCAAGAGATCCCTGGACCGCAAGGACGAGGAAGCGCCGCCGCTGACGCTGACCTTCGGCGGCGACGGGCCCCTGTGTCATGGCCTGCATGAGGCGCTGCTGGCGGATGCAGAGCACGTCCTGCTGCTGGCCAATGATGGCCGTGCGCACCAGGTCGTCGAGTTGGCGGCCGGCGCTTTGCGAATGGCTCTTGGCGACCGGATTCTTCCCGAAGGCGACGGGGGCCTGCACGGCGTCCATGTCATGCGAGAGTATTTGGCCCAGCCTAGCGCCTTCCTCAGTGTGGAACTGCACGGCCTGGAGCAACTGGCAAACCGCTGTCCGCTTGCGCGCACGTTCGAGTTGATCGTCGGCCTGAGGAAGACGCCGCAGCAACTGCTCGGTCGCGTCACTGCGGCAATGATCCATCTGTTCGCAACGCCGGTTGTCAATCTTTACTCGCGTCGGCTGGACCCATTGATCTACGACCCGGGTGCGAGCGCCCACTGGGTTGTCGTGGATCGAGTCAAGCCGGCTGCACATGATCTTTTCGCGCTGCAACAGGTCGATGCGATCTCGGTCAACGGAAAGCGATTGCGGCTCGCGCCCGCCATCGGCAGTGCTCGCGCGGACATGCCCCCGCCGCCGGGGCACTTCTGTCTCGTTCGCAAGGATTTCAACGTAACCGGAAAGACGGCCGAAGGCCCGGTAGGGCGACGGGACAGGCTCGTCGTGTCGGCGCCGACGCTGCGCATGGGGGACGAACGCATCAGCTCCATCCAGATGACCGGCCTGGTGGCCGATCGAGGCT
Source organism: Variovorax sp. (assembly GCF_035634955.1). Taxonomy (GTDB): domain Bacteria; phylum Pseudomonadota; class Gammaproteobacteria; order Burkholderiales; family Burkholderiaceae_C; genus Variovorax. The sequence goes on from NZ_DASQBZ010000020.1 coordinate 295,234, forward strand.
GGAACCGGGACGAGCTTCTGAGCGCCAACCTATCGCTCGCCGAGCCCATGGGTACCTCGAGGATCGAATGCCTGTGGGTGCCTGGCCTGGCCCGCCCCATGCCGGACCTAGCGCATTGCTGGCAGGCTGTCGCCTATCTGGGCGAGTCGCCATTGGCTGCGGCGCTGCGCCGCAGCCACGAGCCATTGGATGAACTCAAGCGCTGGGTGAATCTCGCCAGCGACGACACGAGCCCGGTGGACGAGCGCCGCGTCGCGAGCCTGAAATCCTTCAATGTACGAAGCGTCCTGACGCCTTGCGCAAGCTCAGCGCCGGTGGGGTGGATCCAGGGCATGTCCGCGCGTATCGACATCGACAGCGCGCATCACTCGGATCGTGGCGGATGGCTTTTCGGGCGCGTGCTGGCCCAGGCGATTTCGCATTGCGTCAGCGTCAACGAGGGCATCGAGGTCGAGTTGTGCATCGACGGAACCATTGTCAGCCGCCATAGCAACCTGCAGCTCGAGGATGGGAGCTTCGTATGAGGCAGCATCGCTCTGACATCACGTCACAAGGCTGGGGAAGCTTCTTCCAGTTGATGCGGGATGTCTCTCTGATGCCCGGGGCGGGGGAGGAATCGCAGGCGCTGCTTGGGGCGGCGATGCGACCGTGGGGTCGGCGCCCGCCCGCGTGGCTGCGGCTGCACCAACCGGCGAGGCTGGACTTTGCGCCGTCGGAGGTGGCGTCCGTCGAGTGGGCTGACACGAAGGCCGATGCCCGTCGCTCTGTCTTGCGCGTCGGCGTACGACACTTCGGATTGTTCGCGCCTTACGGGCCCTTGCCGATTCATGTCACGGAGCATGCTCAGGCCGGCGCTCGCAATGCCTTCGAGCAGTTTCTGGGGTTCCTCTGCGCAGAGCTTGCATGGTTGGATTTCAGGGCGTGGGCACACCTGCAACCGGCCGTCGGCTTCGATGATTCAAGGAACGGAAATGCTTTCGTCAGAAGGCTGAGTCTGCTGGCGGGCGTCGAGGGGAATCGTCAGTCCACCGACGCGCACGTGGAGATATGCAGGACGCACTTCGTCGGCAGCTACGCATCCCGGCATAGACCGCCGCAGCAGCTTTCAGCGACCATGAGCCGCTACTTCGGCGTGAAGGTCGGTGTTCGGCCAAGGACCGGTGGCTGGCTTCCTGTTTCGCCCGTTGCCGGAGGCAAGCGAGTCGCCCGGCGATGGATTCTCGGCTCGCGCGTGTTCGCTCCACAGTCAACGCTCGATCTCGTCGTCGGTCCCATCGATGCATCCGAACTGCACCGGTTTCGTCGGGGGGGCGAGCTGGTGCGCTCGATGGTCGCGATAAGCGAGGACTACACCGGACGAAAGGTCAGCACCCGCGTCATCGTGGATGTCAGGACTCGGCCCGGCATCAACGGGCGATTGGGGCTCATGAAGGCTGGCATCGACAGTTGGGCTAGTCCGGTCGAGCAAACGGTGCGTCTGACGATTCACGAACCACATCATGGAAAGGCTACATCATGAACAGGGAAAGACGTTTCGGACGCTTGGGGCGCACTTGCTACGACGCGCTGGTCGACGCCACGGCCCTGTGTCAGGCGCGGCAGAGCCAGTTCGTCGAACTCGAGCACTGGATGTATTGCATATGGCAGCGCGAACGCAGCGACCTGCGCCGGTTGGTCGATCTGCTCGACATCGATGCTCTGGCGTTCGAGCGGCGGCTCAAGCAGTCGATGGAGCGGCTCCCGCGCGGGCGCGGTGGAATTCACGATCTCTCCGGAACCGTCGAGGCTGCGATGGCCAGTGCGCTGGGCTGGAGTCAGCTCTCAGCGCGAAGCAGCCACGTGCGGTCGGGCCATCTGCTGCTCGCGGGCATGGAAGACGAAGCCATCCGGCGATGGCTGGAACGGATGGCGCCGGAACTGGCAGGCAAGACGCTGGCTGAACTGGCTCAGGCGTTCGAGGAGCACGCCCGCGGATGGACCGAGAGCCATGACGTTTCCGTCGATGGACAGACCGCACCGTCGGTTGATGGCAGCCCTCCGGCCAATGAAGATGCGTCGTCGGGTGGCGGGCTGCAGCAATGGGCGGTATCGCTGTCGGCGCAAGCGCAGCGGGGCGAGCTCGACCCCGTGGTCGGCCGCGATGCCGAGCTTCGGCAGGTCCTCGACATACTGCTGCGCCGCCGGCAGAACAATCCCCTTCTGGTTGGCGAGGCAGGGGTCGGCAAGACTGCCGTGGCCGAGGCGCTGGCGCAACGCATTCATGACGAGGCCGTGCCACCGGCACTCCTTGGGGCGCAAGTCTGGGCGTTGGACTTGAGCCGCATGCAGGCAGGAGCGAGCGCACGGGGTGAGTTCGAGCAGCGCATGCGCAGCGTCCTCGACGCCATTGCGGCGTCGGCGCAGCCCGTCATTCTGTTCTGCGACGAGGTGCATACCCTGGTGGGCGCGGGAGGAGCCGCGGGCACAGGAGATGCTGCGAACCTGATCAAGCCAATGCTGGCCCGGGGGCAACTTCGGATGGTGGCAGCGACCACCTGGAGCGAGTACAAGCAGTACATCGAGTCCGACGCAGCGCTGACGCGTCGCTTCCAGGCTGTGACGATCGACGAGCCCGATGACGACACTGCGTTGGCGATGCTGCGCGTGATCGCCGGACGCTTTGCGCAGCACCATGGGGTGCATGTCGCCGACAGCGCGCTTCAGGCGGCCGTGAAGCTGTCTCGTCGACACCTGCCGGGTCGCCAGTTGCCCGACAAGGCGATCAGCCTGCTCGACACCGCTTGTGCCAGGGTTGCCATGTCACAGAGCTCGAGGCCGGCGCTGCTGGACGAGGTCGATCAGGAGTTGCTGGTGGTCAACCAGGCACTTTCCTGGCGAGACAGCGATGCCAGGCTCGGCCTGACTGTCGAAGCCGACGAGTCATTGGGCGAGCGTTCGGGACAACTGGCCCAAGAGCTCGCCCGCATGACCGACCGGCTTGAAGGCCAGCGTGAGACGGTGCGCGAGTTGCTCGAGCAGATGGCTCAAAGCGGTCGCATCGACGCCAAGTCGAAAAGTGGTACGGCTGTGCTCGAGATGCTCAATGCCTCGGATGCGCAGCTATGGGTGCGGCCGTGGGTCGACTCCCAGGTCATTGCTTCAGTCCTTTCGGAATGGACTGGCGTCCCGAGCGAGCATTTGGCTACCTCTGATGCCGACCGCATCCTTGCGTTGGAAGCAACCCTGAATGCCCGAATTCATGGCCAGGCGGGCGCCCTCAGACAGATCGTCGACTCGCTGCAGGCAGCGCGCGCCGGTCTGAACGACTCGGCACGGCCGCTCGGCGTGTTCGCTCTGGCGGGGCCGACGGGAACCGGCAAGACCGAGGCCGCCGTCGCGCTTGCCGACCTTCTGTTCGGTGGCTCGGAGTACCTGATCCATTTCAACATGAACGAGTTTCAAGAGGCGCACAGCGTCTCGACGCTCAAGGGCGCTCCGCCCGGCTATGTCGGATATGGCAAAGGCGGGCGCCTGACCGAAGCGGTTCGCAGACGTCCTTATAGCGTGGTGCTGCTCGATGAATTCGATCAGGCGCACCGCGACGTCCACGAAGTCTTCTACCAGGTCTTCGACAAGGGCTGGATGGAAGACGGCGAAGGCAGGCGGGTCAGCTTCCGCAATTGTCTGATCCTGCTGACGACCAACCTCGGAACCTCGGAGATCGAGGAGGCGTTCCAGGAAGGGGGTGACGTTGACGCGAGGCGCCTGGGCGGAATCGCGCACCAGGCGATGGCGCGCCGCCTGGCGCCGGCACTCCTGGCTCGGATGCAGGTTGCAGCGTTTCGCCCACTCGACGCGAACGCGATGGCAGGCATCGCCGATCGCGCCATTGCGGAACTCAAGGGACGCCTGGCTGAAGGTGGCGTTGAGTTAGGCGTTACGTCGGACGTGCGGGAGTGGGTGGCCCGCATAGCACTGAAGCATCCCGCGCGGGGGCGCGCCGCACGGGATCTGCTTCAGCAAACGGCTGTTCCAGTGATTGCAAAGGGCTTGCTGGACGCGCGCAGCCGAGGCCAGGCGCTGCGGAAGATCCGCCTCTCGGCCAAGGACGGACTCGCCGTCGAGTTCGATTCCGAAGAATCGTCCGAATCGTTGCAGATCGAAGTTCCCATCGAAGGTGCGGCGGCAAGTGAAGCGGGATCGGACGAATCCGCGGCCGCCGTTGACGCGCGGTGAGCAAGGAGACGGCATGCGTCTGATCGAACTTGAAGCATCGCTGCTGGGGTCGCGCGAGCATGGCCTGAGCTTTACGGCGTGCGAGCGCCTGTCGCGCGAGCCTGCATACGAGCTGGAGCTGTGCTCGCCGCAGGCGGACCTGGACCTGGACGGT
>NZ_DASQBZ010000021.1:0-291140 GCF_035634955.1 Variovorax sp.
TCCTACCGCATCAACAAGAACTTCGACCTGCAGTTCAACGTCTACAACCTCTTCGACGAAGAGTACGTGGCAGCCATCAACAAGAGCGGCTACCGATACACCCCGGGCATCCCGCGTTCGTTCCGCGTCACCGCCAACTTCCTTTTCTAGCCACCGAGCACACCGCGCATCGCCTCCCGGCGATGCGACACTTGCGCCTCTGCCCAGATCGGGCCGGGGCGTTGTTCATTCTCTATATGGTGTATCAGGAGCGAACCAAACCATGATGCTGCATGTGCCGGGCGTGCTCAGTGCGCCACAAGTGCGCGAGCTTCGCCACGCCCTCGATGCCGCCGACTGGGTCGACGGACGCGAGACCGTCGGCCAACAAGGGGCGCAGGTCAAGCAGAACCGCCAGCTGCCGGAGCATTCACCGGTCGGCCGTGAACTGGGCAAGGGGATCGTGGCGGCGCTGGCGAAGCACCCGCTTTTCTTCTCCGCGGCTCTGCCGCGACGTTTCGTGCCACCGCTGTTCAACCGCTACGAGGGCGGCGAGCACTACGGGCTTCACGTGGACGGCGCCGTTCGCGCCCTGCCCGGCTCCGGAGAATTGCTGCGGACCGACTTGTCCTGCACCCTGTTCCTGTGCGATCCGGACGACTACGACGGCGGCGAACTGGAAGTGGTGGACACCTACGGTACGCACGAAGTCAAGCTGCCGGCGGGCGATCTGATCCTCTATCCCGCCAGCAGCCTGCACCGCGTCCAGGCCGTGACCCGCGGCGCGCGCGTCGCAGCCTTCTTCTGGTTGCAGAGCATGGTTCGAGACGACACCCGGCGGCGCATGCTGTTCGAGCTCGACCAGACCATCATCAAGCTGCGGGCTCGACTCGGGGAAAGCGAGGAAACGGTGGCCCTGACAAGCCAATATCACAACCTTCTGCGGATGTGGAGCGACGTCTGAATCCGGATAGACCCGACCGGTAACGCGCGATTGCAAATACGAGGAATTCGTATTTATAATGCCCCAACCCGTTCACCAACAGCCAGCCCACTTCGCTGCTGCCCCCGACCATGATCGTCTGCGTCTGCCGCCGAATCTCCGACCGCGAAATCGCGCGCCATGCGCGCGCGGGCATGAGTTTCGATGAAGTCCAGCTCGAACTGGGCGTCGCCACTCAATGTGGCCAGTGCGAAGGATGCGCGCGCGAAGTCGTTGCCCAGTGCAGCGCTTCGGGTTCAGTTGCCGCTTGCCACAGCAACGGCGCTGCCGCGGTCATCGAGCTCGCCACGTCCATTGTGGAAAGCAAGGCATGGCACTCTTCGCGGTTGGCTGCAGTCTGATCCTCGTTCTCGGAACAGCCTGGTGGATTTTTCATAAGTAGCGGCTCGTCCCGTGGGGACGGCCGGCGGACACTCCGTGTGGCCGTCCTTGGTCATAGGTTTCACTGTGTCTGACAGATTCGGTTCGACGCCGGCCGGCGTCTCGCGCAATACGGTCATCGCGGGCACTGTCGTGCTGTTTCACGTCGGCGCGCTTTGGGCTCTGCAATCGGGCCTGCTGCGGCGCGCTGCCGAAGTCGTGGTGCCGGTGCAGATCCTGGCGCAGTTCGTCGACCCCCCAAAGCCAATCGAACCGCCGCCTCCGCCGGAACCGCCGCCGCCCCCCCCGCCAAAGCCACCGGTCATCGAGCCGCCTCCTCCGCCGCCTGCCCCGTTGGCCGTGAAGTCGCCCAAGCCGGCGCCAAAGGCGCCGGTGGTCAAGGTCAAGCCGCCACCCCCGCCGCCGCCGATCGAGGCCGCGCCCGTGCCACCGGCACCGCCCGCGCCGCCCATGCCGCCGGCACCGCCTGCGCCGCCCGCGCAACCCAAGGTCCAGCTACCCGCGTCCAATGCCGACTACGCGCGTGCATGCACCGCGGTCTATCCTTCGATGAGCCGCCGGCTGAACGAAGTCGGCCACGTCACCCTCACGGTCGTGGTCGGCGCCGACGGCAAGGCCAGGGACGTGCGAATCAAGAAGTCCAGCGGCTATGAGCGCCTGGACCAGGCCGCCCGCGAGGCCGCCATGCGCTGTTCCTACGTTCCCGGCAAGGTCGATGGCGTCGCCCAGACCATGGCCCTGGATGCACCGTACAACTTCGTACTGAACTGAAACCCCCAAATCTCTCGCTGGAGTCACAACTATGGAATCCCAATTCGGCCTCATGAACCTCTGGGCGCAGGGGGACTACGTCACCAAGGCCGTCGCCATCGTCCTGCTGGTGATGTCGCTCGCCTCCTGGATCGTGATCCTCACCAAGGCCATCGACGTCATCCGCTACAAGCGCCTGGCGCGCCGCGCATCCGACTTCTGGCACAGCGAGGACTTCGGCATTGCACTGGAAAAGCTGGGACGCAGCGACACCAACCCGTTCCGCGTGTTGGCGCTGGAGGGCCGGGAGGCGACCGCTCACCACCGCAACACCAAGGCACATCTGCACGATTCGCTCGACGTCAGCGACTGGGTGACGCGGTCTCTGCGCAATGCAATCGACGAATTCACCGCCCGCCTGCAAAGCGGGCTGGCAATCCTGGCCTCGGTCGGCTCGACGGCGCCGTTCATCGGCCTGTTCGGCACGGTCTGGGGCATCTATCACGCGCTGATGAGCATCAGTTCGGCAGGCCAGGCCACCATCGACAAGGTCGCCGGCCCCATCGGCGAGTCGCTGGTCATGACAGCGCTGGGCCTGGCCGTGGCGATTCCCGCAGTGCTGGGCTACAACGCGCTGGTCCGGGGCAACAAGTTCGTGCTGGGCAAGCTCAACAGCTTTGCACACGATCTGCACGCCTACTTCGTCACGGGTGCGCGCGTCCAGGCCGGCAGCGCGCCGGTGGTGGTGTCCCTGAAGAAGGGCTGATGCCATGGCCTTCGGTACACAGGACGACACGGACGACGTGATGAACGAGATCAACATGACGCCCCTGGTGGACGTCATGCTCGTGCTGCTCATCATCTTCATCATCACGGTGCCGGTCATGAAGCATGCGGTCAATATCGACCTGCCGCGCGCCAGCAGCGAGCGCGAAGAGACCAAACCGGAGACGATCCAGTTCAGCATCGCCGCGGACGGCACCTACTATTGGAACGAACGGACCATCACCGACGCCGAGTTGCCGACGCTGCTCGCCCAGGCGGCAGCGAAGAATCCCCAGCCCGAACTCCATATCCGCGGCGACAAGGAAGTGCGCTACGAACGCGTGGCCCAGGCCATGTCGGCTGCACGCGAGGCCGGCGTTTCCAAGATCGGCTTTATCACAGAGCCGACCCCCGCCTCGCATTAGAGGGACCCCTCGTCATGGCACCAATTTCATTGGGGCTATTGACTCGGTAAATGATAACGATTATCATTCGCCCATCGACAACGCCAAGACCTGCTTGCAGCCATGTCCACCACACTGACCACCGCCTTCCCTCTCGGCCGCCCGGCACACACGCCGGCGGTTCGCAATGCGAATGACGTCGTAGAACGGCCTGCCACGCTGGTCGAAAGCGGCGACCTGCTGCGCGGCCAAAAGACGGTCGGCATTCTGCACAATGGCGCGCTTTACCGCCTGCAGGCTACCAAACTCGGCAAATTGATCCTGACCAAATAACCGGGATCAGTCGCCCGCCCTTGCAAGTTTCATCGTGGGGCGACTCGAGGAGCATCTGCTTCCGAGGGTCGTTTTTTGCTAGCCACTGGTTCGCCTCAGCCAAGCATTTTTTTCCACGGGGACATTCAAATAGAAAAGCCGCAGACGTCGATGGTCTGCGGCTTTTTTCATTCTTGTCGCGGTACGCGCAAGCGCAGCAAGCTGCGCTGCGTCCGGCCGCTGCGTCAGAGTCCCAAGGCGGCAATGCCGGCGCGAGCGACCTGTGCGTCCTCATTGGACTTGACCCCGCTCACGCCGACGGCACCGATCACCTGGCCATCCTTGACGATCGGCACGCCGCCTTCGAGCATGCCCTGCAGGAACGGCGCCGAAAGGAACGAGGTGCGGCCGCCGTTGACCACGTCTTCGTAGACCTTGCTCTCCCGACGGCCCACGGCGGCGGTTTGTGCCTTGGCCGGCGCGATATGCGCCGACACCGCGGCCGCGCCGTCGAGGCGCTGCAGCCACAAAAGGTAGCCGCCGTCGTCGACGATCGCAATGGTGACCGGCCAGTTGTTCTTCAGGGCCTCTGCTTCGGCGGCGGCGGCAATGGCCTTGACGTCCGCCAATTCGAGAAATTGCTTGGTTTTCATGGATTGCTTTCAGGATGCTCGATGAACCTTCGAGGATAACGCCCCTCGAATGAGGTTTCGCCACTGCCCAACGGCGCGGCGCGTTCCCCGCCCCAAAGCCCTACGGACAATAGGAACTGGCGCACGCGGGTATTTGGGCACTGCCACTTGCAGCCACCTAGAATCATCCCCAACTGCCGGGCGATAGCGCAATCGCAGTCAAGCAAACTCAAAGGAGATGAATCGATGAACGAGCGCGTCACGACCCTCGAATCCACACGCGGCTACGGCCTGAATACCGATCAGGCGCAACGTCAGCGCGTACTTCGCAACACATACTGGCTGCTGGCGCTGAGCCTGCTGCCCACGGTTCTGGGCGCCTGGCTGGGGGTGACCACCGGGATCACGCGCTCGCTGCATGGCGGGCTCGGCCTCATCGTGTTCCTCGGCGGCGCCTTCGGCTTCATGTTCGCCATCGAGAAGACCAAGAATTCGGCAGCCGGGGTGCCGGTGCTTCTGGGCTTCACCTTCTTCATGGGCCTGATGCTCTCCCGCCTGATCGCGGCGGTGCTCGGCTTCCAGAATGGCGGCGAACTCGTCATGACCGCCTTTGCCGGAACGGCAGGCGTGTTCCTGGTCATGGCTACTCTGGCCACGGTGATCAAGCGCGACCTGTCCGGACTGGGCAAGTGGCTGTTCGTCGGTGCGCTGGTGCTCATGGTCGGTGCAGTCATCAACGTGTTCGTCGGTTCAAGCGCGGGCATGGCGGCCATCTCGGTCGCAGCGATCGGCATTTTCTCGGCCTACATGCTGTACGACCTCAAGCAGATCATCGACGGCGGCGAAACCAACTACATCAGTGCAACGCTGGCGCTGTACCTGGACCTGTTCAACGTGTTCCAGAGCCTGCTTGCCCTGCTGGGCATCTTCGGCGGCGACAGCGACTGACGTCGGCCGGCAACTAACCTCAACGCGAAAGGGCCCCTCGGGGCCCTTTCTCTTTTCGCCTGGATGCGCAAGGACCGCTCAGGCCAGGTCGAACACCGCCATCGACTCCACGTGCGCCGTGTGCGGGAACATGTTGACCATGCCCGCGTGGGTGCAACGATAGCCAGCCTGGTGCACCAGCAGGCCAGCATCGCGCGCGAGGGTGGCCGGATTGCAGCTCACATAGACGATGCGCCGTGGCGGCGCCCACCCGTGCGCCGCAGGTGCGCCGGCCAGGGACTGCTGGTGGAGTTCCGCCAGCGCCTTGGCCAGTGCAAATGCGCCCTCGCGCGGGGGATCGACCAGCCACCGCTGAGCCGTGCCGTCGCGCACCAGCATGTCCGGCGTCATCTCGAAGAGATTGCGGGCGACGAAGTCGACCTTGCCGGCAAAACTGCGCCCCGCATCCCGCGCCGCACGCCGGTTGGCCGTGCAATTCTCGTTGGCGCGCGCCACCAAGGCATCGCTGCCTTCGATACCCAGCACTTCGGCGGCCCGCGTCGCCAGCGGCAGGGTGAAGTTTCCAAGGCCGCAGAACCAGTCGATCACCCGCTCGCCCGGCTGCACGTCGAGCAGTCTCAGAGCGCGCGAGACAAGCACGCGGTTGATGTGCGGATTCACCTGCGTGAAGTCGGTGGGCTTGAAGGGCATGCGCACCCCGAACTCCGGCAGTTCGTACGACAGGGCCGAGCCCCCTTCGTCGAGCAGGCGCGCGCTGTCGGGGCCCTTGGCTTGCAGCCACCATTGGACGCCGACGTTCGCGTCGGCAAAGGCCCGCAAGCGGGCTAGGTCGGCGCTCGACAGCGGCTCGAGATGACGCAGCACGAGCGCGATGACGCCCAGTTCCGAGGAACCGGGCGCTTCGCCGCAGGCCAGCTCGATCTGCGGGCAGGTATCGCGCGCGTCGAGCGAACCGATCAACCCGCGCAAGGGGACCAGCATGCCGCTCATCCGCGCGGGAAGCACCGGGCAGACGGTCATGTCGGCAATGTAGCGGCTCTTGCGCTCGTGAAAGCCGATCAGCACTGCCCCCTTCTTGACCACGTGCCTTACCGAAAGGCGAGCGCGGTAGCGGTAGTGCCAAGCCGGGCCCTGCAGGGGGCGCAGCATGTTTTCGGCCCGTACCTTGCCCAGGTGCCAGAGCTGGTCTTCCAGCGCTCGCTGCTTGACGGCGACTTGCGCCGACTCGTCGAGATGCTGCATCTTGCAGCCGCCGCAAGCGCCGGCATGCAGTCCGAAGTGCGGGCAGCCCGGACGCACGCGCTGAGCCGATTCGCGCCGGATCTCGGTCACCACGCCCTGCTCCCACTGGTTCTTGGCGCGCAGGCGCTTGTAGCGCACCTCCTCGAAGGGCAGCGCGCCTTCGATGAAGACCACCTTGCCATCGGCTCGATGGGCGACGCCCTGCGCGTCGAGGTCGAGCGACTCGACGTGGAGCCAGTCGTCGTCGGCGTGCGGTGGCGATTCAGGAGCGCCGGGATTTTCAATGGATTGCGTCATGCGCTGGATTTTCTCAGGCCGCGCGCGGCGGCTCGCGGCTCAAAGAAAGGCATCACGGCCGACGCCAGCCCGGACGAGGTGACGCCGGAGCCTCGTTCCGAATCTGCCGCACGCGCTCACGCGTCAAGCCCAGGCGCAGGCGCCGCACTTCCAGCGTTTCCGGCTCGCTCGACCGATTGACGGATCCACCACGCCGCGCTTCGCTGACCCGCTCGCATTGAAATCGCGGCGGGTTCGCGAAACGGCCACGGCATCACCGTGCAGGCAGATAGCGCGCCGGGTCGACCGGCTTGCCCTGGCGGCGGATCTCGAAATGCAGCTTCGTCCGATCGGCGTCGGTGCTGCCCATCTCGGCGATCTTCTGGCCCTTCTGCACCGACTGATCCTCCTTGACCAGCAACGTCTGGTTGTGCGCGTAGGCAGTCAGGTAGGTGTTGTTGTGCTTCAGGATGATCAGGTTGCCGTAGCCGCGCAGGCCGGCGCCGGAGTAGACGACCTTGCCGTCGGCCGCCGCGTAGATCGGGTCGCCCGCGCGGCCGCCGATGTCGAGGCCCTTGTTCTTCGCGTCATCGAAGCCAGCCAGCAGTTGACCCCGTGCTGGCCACATCCAGCCCAGGTCGTCGTCACCTGCCAGCGGCTGCGAAGGACGCGCTGCCGCGGCCGCTGCCGTAGCTGTTGCGGCCGCGGCAGGCGCCGCAGTGCCGGGTGCAGCGGCGGGTGCTGCGGCCACGACCGGCGCGGCCGGAGCGGCTGCCGGGCTGTTGGGCGGAATGATGCGCAGCACCTGCCCGACTTCGATGACGTTGGGGTTCTCGAGGTTGTTCCACTTGACCAGGTCACGCCAGCTCTGGCCGGTTTCCAGGCCGATGCGAATGAGCGTGTCACCGGGGCGCACGGCGTAGTAGCCCGGCTTGCCGTAGTTCTCGATGCCGAGAAGCGGCTTGCCCGAGGCGTCAGTGGTGATCGGCGGCACCATGCCCGGCACGCCGGTACCCGCTGCGCCACGGTCTTCCACGGGGGCGGGCTGATGGGACGTAGAGCACCCCGCAAATACGAGCAACGACGACAGCACGGATACCGCGCTCACAACTCGTACTCGACGACCAAGTCCCTGCATGCAATCTCCTTCAAGCAATCCCGGATTTTAGAGGGACAAAGTTGACCGCCTCAAGAACGCGGCGGTGCACACCGGCGTTCGTGCGGTCGATCACGACCAGTGCCTGTCCTCCCTGTGCTGATCGCGTGGGTGCGACGATGCGCCCGCCCACGGCGAGTTGCGCCACCCACGCGTCCGGAACGGCGTCGCCACCTGCCGCCGCAATGATGGCGGCATAAGGCGCGCCCTTCGGATAACCCAGCATCCCATCGCCGAGCATCAGATGCACGTTGGCGAGCCGAAAGTGCCGCAGGTTGGCTCGGGCGCGCTCGTTGAGGCCGCGAAGCCGTTCGATGCTGTAGACCTCGTCGGCCACACGGCCGAGCACGGCCGCCTGATAGCCGCAGCCGGTGCCGATCTCGAGCACCCGGCCCAGCCGCGCCTCGGGCCGGCCGACGAGCGCCGGTGCGCCGAGCAACAGTTCGACCATGCGCGCCACGACACTCGGCTTGGAGATGGTCTGCGCCAGCCCGATGGGCAGGCTGGTGTCTTCGTAGGCCTGATTGACCAGCGCGCTGTCGACGAAGCGGTGGCGCTCGATGGTCCCCATGGCGTCCAGCACGCGTGCATCGGCAATGCCTTGTGCGGCCAGCTTGTGCACCATGCGCGCACGCACCGCACTCGACGCCATCGCCTGTCCGGCGCCGGGCGCGGCAGGCGCCACCGTCGCGGGTCGCTGCGCCGTCGCGCGGCTGGCGGGTGCAGGCGCAGGGACAGGGGCACGCACCGTGCGGGCCGGGCCCGTCGATGTGCCGCCGGTGTTGAGCCGTGCCGGAAAGCTCGGGCGTTCCTTCACGGCGCGTCCAGCGCCGTGCTGCCCAGGCGATCCACCGCTTCGGCCCATGCGGGCAGACGCTGATGGTCGGTCAGGTCGATCTGCAGCGGCGTGAGCGCCACGTGGCCCGCCGCGGTGGCATGGAAATCGGTGCCTTCGCTGCTGTCCTTGGCGCCGCCCGCGCCGGCAATCCAGTACATTTTTTCGCCGCGCGGGTTGTCCTGCACGATCACGCGCTCGCCCGCGTGGCGGCGTCCCAGGCGACACACGCGTACCGGCTTGATCTGCTCGAGCGGCAGGTTCGGAATGTTGACATTGAGAAGCCATGCCTCGCCGCCGAGCATGTTCTGGCGCTCGATCTGCCGCACCAGCCTGCGCGCCACCTGCGCCGCGGCATCGACGTGCGCCCACCCCTTCTCGATCTGAGAGAAGGCGATGGCCGGAATGCCGAACAGATAGGCCTCCATGGCAGCGCCGACGGTGCCCGAATAGATGGTGTCGTCGCCCATGTTGGCGCCGTTGTTGATGCCCGAGACCACCAGGTCCGGCCGATAGTCCAGCAGACCCTTGAGCGCGATGTGCACGCAATCGGCCGGCGTTCCCGTCACATAGCGGAACCCGTTGTGCGCGGCGTGCACGTAGAGCGGAGCGGCCAGCGTCAGGGCGTTGGACTTCGCGCTGTTGTTGTGCTCGGGCGCGATCACCTCGACGTCAGCCACTTCGCGCAGTGCCTCGTGCAGCGCGACGATGCCCGGCGCCTGGTAGCCATCGTCGTTGGAGATAAGAATTTTCATGTCGTCGAATGGATCCTCGGGATTCTAGGCCGCGGCAGGTCGCCGCTGAGACATCGGCCCGCCCCCGCCGGCTCGTATCATGACCGCTCCAAAGAGGAGATCTTTCCCCATGCACGCTTGGCTTTGCGAGAACCCGATCGGTGTCGAGGCACTGACCTGGAAGGAGCTTCCCACGCCCCAGCCCGGCCCGGGCCAGGTCCTGGTCGAAATCAAGGCTGCCAGCCTCAATTTTCCAGATCTGCTGATCGTCCAGAACAAATACCAGAACAAGCCGCCCCTGCCGTTTGTTCCCGGCTCCGAATACGCTGGCGTGGTGCAAGCGGTCGGCAGCGACGTGAAGAACCTCAAAGTCGGCCAGAACGTCGCCTGTCTGTCCGGCACGGGCGGCTTCGGCACCCATGCGCTGGCACCGGCAGCCCTGTGCATGCCGCTGCCCGATGGCTTCAGCCACGCCGATGCAGCGGCCTTCATCATGATCTACGCCACGTCCTGGCACGCGCTGATCGACCGCGCACAGCTCAAGGCGGGCGAAACGGTGCTCGTGCTGGGCGCGGCTGGCGGGGTCGGCACGGCCGCCATCCAGATCGCCAAGGCCGCAGGGGCCAGGGTGATCGCGGCGGCTTCGAGCGACGACAAATGCGCGTTGTGCAAATCGATCGGTGCCGACGCCACCATCAATTACAGCCAGCACGCCGTACCCGGCGATTTCCGCGAGGCGATCAAGCAGGCCACGAACGGCAAAGGGCCCGACGTCATCTACGACCCGGTGGGCGGCGATTTTGCCGAGCCGGCGTTCCGCTCCATCGCCTGGCGTGGCCGCTATCTCGTGGTTGGTTTCGCTTCCGGCCCCATTCCGTCGCTGCCGCTCAACCTGACGTTGCTCAAGGGCGCCTCGATCGTCGGCGTGTTCTGGGGCGATTTCGCTCGGCGCGAACCGCAGGCCAACGCGCAAATGATGGCGCAATTGGCCCAGTGGTACGGCGAAGGCAAGATCAAGCCGGTGATCGACCGCACCCTCCCGATGGCGCAATTGAAGGAAGCCTATGCGTTGATGGGCTCGCGCAGCGTCAAAGGCAAGCTGGTCATGGTCAACTGAGGCAGGGACCGGCAATGAAAAAGCCCGCGCAAGCGGGCTTTGAGCATATTGGCGACGTCGGACGCAGCCTGTGCGGCCGTCCGCCAGCGCAGGCGATCAGACTTCGAAGTCGGACAGGGACTTGCCAGCCGCCAGCGCCTCGGTCACCCAGCGCGGCTTGCGACCACGGCCGCCCGACCAGGTCTCGCCAGCGGGGCCACGATACTTCACCGTGCGGGCCGCCGCACCGGCGGCGCCGCGGCGACCGACGGAACGACCGCTCAGCTTCAGGTCGGAGGCCGAAATGCCGTACTCGGCAATCTTCTTGCGCACCTCCTCGATCACACTCGAGCGCTCCTGATTGCGCAGCGTCTCGGCTTGACGGCGCAATTGGGAAATCTGCTCGTCATGCTTTTTGATCTGTGAATTGATTTCTTCGAGAGTGGCCATTGCGAGTCCTGAGGTTAGGAGATGGGCGAAATTCTATTTCATCCCAACCCGCAAACCAACCAGAAGCCCTTCTCGTCGTCACAAACGAGAAAAAAACGCAACACACCGGTTTGACGACTAAGTCGTACGTGCGCTTTGCATATTGAGCCCGGCGTAAACCGGCGCACCGCCGCACCGGCAAAGCGAATTCACGCCGCAGGCGGAGGGGCTTTTACGCAACGCACCGCGCAAACCGGGCGCTATTGAACAGGCTCGGCGGGACGGCGCTGCAACATCGGCTGGGCCAATTGCTCGTAGAGCGCCGCGATTTGCAGCAGTTCGGCATCGCCGCCGGGCCGCCCGATCAATTGCAGGCCCATCGGCCAGCGCCCCTGCGGATCAAATCCGGCCGGTATGCTGATGGCCGGCAGCCCGGCAAAGGTGGCATAGAGCGTCACCTCCATCCAGCGGTGATAGGTATCCATGCTGCGGCCGGCGATCTGCCGGGGCCAGTGGGTCTGGCCGTCGAATGGCCACACCTGCGCGGAAGGCAGCGCCAGGACGTCGCAACGCGCCAAAAGCGCCAGCATGTGCGAATGGAAGGCGGTGCGCGCCATGCTGGCGTGCATGAACGCGTCGAAGCTCAGGCCCTGCTCGCTGTCATGTTCCCACAGCGCCTCGGGCTTGATCCTGTCCCGTGCTCCGGGCAATGCCAGCGCCGCGGCCACGTTCGGCGCCACCAGCGCGCGCCGCCACACCAGCCAGCTTTGCCAGACCGCCTCGGCGGCGAAGCCATGGGCCATGGGTTCGACCTGCGCGCCTGCCGATGCCAGGATGTCCAAGGCCCCTTCGCAGGTCGCGAGGACGCCGTCCTCCATCGCCAGGTGGCCGCCCAGATCGCCCAGCCAGCCGACGCGGACATCGCCCGCGCGCGCAACGGCGCCCGGGACGAAATCGCGCGGGCCCTCGGCGATGGAAAGCGGAGCGCGCGGATCATGCCCGGCCTGGATCGACAGGAGCCGGGCCAGATCGCGCACATTGCGCGCCATGGGGCCGTCAGTGGCCAACTGCATGATCCAGACGTCCGGACGCGGCCAGCCCGGCACGCGCCCCTGGCTCGGACGCATGCCGAACACGTGGTTCCAGCCGGCAGGATTGCGCAGCGACCCCATGAAATCCGAGCCGTCGGCCACCGGCAGCAGCCGCTGGGCCAGCGCGACGGCAGCGCCACCACTGCTGCCACCGGCCGAGCGGGTCGCATCCCACGCATTGCGCGTCAGGCCGAACACGCTGTTGTACGTGTGGGAACCCAGGCCGAACTCGGGCATGTTGGTCTTGCCGATGACGATGCAGCCTGCCGCCTTCATGCGCGCGACATAGAGGCTGTCGGCCTGCGGCATCAGGTCGCGATAGACGGCGCTGCCCATGGTCGACGGAAATCCGAGCGCATGACCGGTGTCCTTGATGGCCTGGGGCATGCCGTGCAACCAGCCGCGCGAGTGGCCCCGAGCCAGCTCGGCATCGCATTCGTCCGCCTGCGCCAGCAGCACGTCATCGGGCGCCAGGCTGACGATGGCGTTGAAGTGCGGGTTGATCCGATGCACGCGGTCCAGGTAGGCCCGCATCACTTCGCGACAGGACACCTCGCGGGCGTGGATGGCGCGTGAGAGCGCCTCGGCATCCAGATCGGTCAGCTCTCCCATTCATTGCTCCTCGCATTGCATGGGACGATTCTGCCGCATGGCCGCCGCCGCTCGCGCGGGCGCCGCGCTGGCACCACAAACAAAAATGCCCGGTTCCTTGCGGGACCGGGCACCTTGCGCTTGACGCGCTTCTATTCGGTGGGGTGGCTGATGGGACTCGAACCCACGACGACAGGAATCACAATCCTGGACTCTACCAGCTGAGCTACAGCCACCATTTATGAAGCACGCTATTGTAGCTTCAAATTTTACCGATTCGTCGCCGCCGGTCCGCAAGGCCAACCAGCGGCGTTCGATCAACCGCCGAGCACGGCCTGCAGGGGCCTCGGCACCAGGATCTGCGCCTTGTAGCGCGCCTTGAGCAGGTTGTAGTAGGCCGCACTCTCGGCCTGCGCCACGACCTGCGCGAACTGCTGCTGCTCGGCCTGGGCAGCCTGCGCCGCCGGCGCTTCGCGCGGCACGGCCTTGTCGACCTTGACCACGACGTAGCCTTGCGCGCCCAGGTCCACGCCGACCCATGCCGGCAGCTTGCCCGCGTCTGCGCGCAGCGCGCCGTCGACCACCTGCGGCGGCTGGTTCTGCGCATCGGCGCGCGACAGCACCACCGGCGCCGCCAGGGTCGCGCCCTTCGGGTCGGCCTGCCATGCTGCCAGCTTGGCTTCACCTTCCTTGCGTGCCAGTTCGGCCGCTCGGCTGTCGACCAGCGACTTGCGCACCTGCGCCTTGACCTCGTCGAGGCTGCGCGTGCGCGCCGGCGCATACGCCGTGACGCGGCCGGCGGCCAGTTGGTTGGCTCCGACTTCGACGGCCTCGGTGTTGTTCTTGCGCTCGAGCGAGTCGGGCGCGAACAGTGCAGCCAGGAAGTTGCGGTTGGCGAGCGCGCCCTTGGCATCCGGGGCCGGCTGCCGGCTCACCTTGGCGGTCTGGATCTTGAGCTTGAACTTGTCCGCGGCCGGCTGGAGGCTGTCTGCCTGCTGATAGACGACGTCGTTGAAGCCCTCGGCCGCCTTGGCGAACTCGGTGACGGCCTGCTGCGTGCGCAGATCGCCCTCGATGCGGGCGCGCGCCTCCTCGAAGGTGGGCACCGACCCCGGCTTGATGTCGTCGAGCCGGATGATGTGATAGCCGAACTCGGTCTCCACGACCTTGGGATCGATCTCGCTCTTCTTGAGGGAGAACATGGCGTCCTCGAACGGCTTGACCATGGCGCCGCGCGCGACGAAGTCGAGGTCGCCGCCCTTTTCGGCCGAACCCGGGTCCTGCGAATTCTTGCGAGCCAGCTCGGCAAAGCTGTCGGGCTTGGCCAGCACCTGCTTGAGCAGATCTTCGGCCTTGGCCTTGGCTTGCTGGCGCTGGTCGGCGCTGGCACCTTCGGGCACGGTGATCAGGATGTGGCTGGCACGCCGCTCTTCCGGCTTGCCCATCCGGTCCTTGTTCTGCTCGTAGTAGGTGCGCAGGTCAGGCTCGTTCAGGGTGATGTCCTTCTTGACCGCATCCATGTCGAGCACGACGTACTGGATGGTCGCCTCTTCGGGCGCCTGGTACTGCGCGACATGTTCCTTGTAGTACGCCTCTATCTCGGCATCCGTCGGATTGACCTTGGACGCGAAATTCTCCGGCTTGAACTGCGCCAGCTGCACCTCGCGGCGCGCATATAGGCTGTCGAGGGTCGCGTCGGCCTGCGCCGTCGTCGCGAAGGCGCCGTTGCTCAGGCCGTCCAGCACCTGCTGGGTGGCCAGGGCCGCGCGCATGCCAGCCTCGTACTGCTGAGGCGTCTGCCCCGTCGCCCGCTGGAACCCTTCGCGGTCGAACTTGCCATCGGGCGTGCGGAACGAGGACAGCGCGGGTTCTGCGGCGTACAGGCGGGCCAGTTGATCCTCGGTGGTCGTCAGGTGTGCCTTGGCAGCCGCCATGTTCAGCACCTGCTCGCGCACCATGCGTTCGAGCGTCGCGTAGCGTGCGGCGTCCGAGTCGAGCATGGCGGCGTCGATGTTGGGCATGCGCTGGCGGATGCGGTCGACCTCGTTGCGATGGCGGAAGTCCCATTCCTGGCGCGTGATTTCGCGGCCGTCCACCTTGGCCACGGTCTCGCCGCGCTGGTTGCCGTCGAAGAACCGCTCGACGCCGAACAGCGCGAACGACGGAATGATGAGCAAGAACAAGATCCACATCGTGAACTTGCTGTACTTGCGGATGGATTCAAACATGCTCTTTCACTCGCTTTCGTGGCCCGCACGATCGATACGCAACAAAAAAGGCGAACATATTGTTCGCCTTGTTCGCCCGGGTGGTGGTGGGTGCTGAGGGGTTCGAACCCCCGACCTACGCCTTGTAAGGGCGCCGCTCTACCAACTGAGCTAAGCACCCCACCGAGAAGATCCGGAAATTCAGTTCAGCGCGTCCTTGAGGGCCTTGCCGGGACGGAACTTCGGAATCTTGGCGGCCTTGATTTTAATCGCAGCGCCGGTGCGTGGATTGCGGCCGGTGCGGGCGGCACGCTTTCCGACTGCGAAAGTGCCAAAACCGACGAGCGACACCGAGTTGCCTTTTTTCAGCGTGGTGCGAATCGCGCCGAGCGTGGACTCGAGGGCCCGGGTGGCGGCTGCCTTGGAGATATCTGCGTTCTTTGCGATGTGCTCAATCAGTTCAGTCTTGTTCACAAGGGCCCCTTGTCGAAATGGGTGTTGATCGGTTGATTCGTCGACTGCATGGCGAAGCCCCGTACGGCACTGCCGCCAGGGCGTCGGCGATGGAGGAGGAAATCAGGCAGGTCGGCAGCGCACTGCCGAAAGGGATTAAAGCCACTGGCCTACGGGGTGTCAATAAGACGGTGCCCCCTTCTCGGCCAGCCATGCCCACGATTCTAAGACGAGCTGCGGGGCCTCGTCTGCCGCCTGAAACGAGGCCCCGTGTGCGACTGTGACATGCGTCTCGCCGCGTCGTCTCATCCGGTCAACGGCGCAGCGACTGGCTCAAAGCGCCGCGGCGATCGCCCGGCCGAGGTCGCTCGTGCTGGCCTTGCCGCCGACGTCGGGCGTGCGCGGCGCGCCACTTTGGGGCGTGAGCACCTGCTCGATGGCCGCCAGGATTGCGTCGTGCGCGTCCTTGTGACCGAGGAACTCCAGCATCATCGCGCCGCACCAGATCTGCCCGATCGGGTTCGCGATGCCCTTGCCGGCGATGTCCGGCGCCGAACCGTGCACCGGCTCGAACAGCGAAGGATGCGTCCTGTCCGGATTGAGGTTGGCACTCGGCGCGATGCCGATCGTGCCGGTGCAGGCCGGCCCCAGGTCGGACAGGATGTCGCCGAACAAGTTGCTGGCCACCACCACGTCGAAGAAATCGGGGCGCTGCACGAAGTGCGCCGTGAGGATGTCGATGTGGAACTTGTCCAGCTTGACGCCCGGGTATTGCGCCGCCATCTCGGCCACGCGTTCGTCCCAGTACGGCATGGTGATCGCGATGCCATTGCTCTTGGTGGCGCTGGTCAGGTGCTTCTTCGGGCGAGACTGCGCGAGCTCGAAGGCGAACTTCAGGACACGGTCCACGCCCACGCGCGACATCACCGTCTCCTGCATCACGATCTCGCGCGAAGTCCCCGGGAACATGCGGCCACCGATGCTCGAGTATTCGCCCTCGGTGTTCTCGCGCACGATGTACATGTCGATCTCGCCGGGCTCGCGCGGCTTGCCGTCGCGGCGCACGACGGGGGCAATGATGCCCGGCATGAGCCGCGCCGGGCGCAGGTTGACGTACTGGTCGAACTCGCGCCGGAACAGCAGCAGCGAGCCCCAGAGCGACACATGGTCGGCGATCTTCTCGGGCCATCCGACGGCGCCGAAGTAGATCGCATCGTGGCCGCCCACCAGGTCCCGCCAGTTGTCGGGCATCATCTGGCCGTGCTTCTCGTAGTAGTCCCAACTCGAGAAGTCGAAGTGGTCGAAGGCCAGGTCGATGCCGAACTTGCGCGCGGCCGCGTCCAGCACGCGGATGCCCTCGGGCATGGTTTCCTTGCCGATGCCGTCGCCGGCGATGACGGCGATGCGCTTCTTGCTGTTGCTCTTGGTCATGACGTTGGGTCCTTGAAGAAAGTGAGGGCCTCGCGGGCCAGCGCCTCGGGCGCCTCCTCGGGAATGTAGTGGCCGCAGGGCAACGCCCCGCCGCTCACCGCGTTTGCGCGCTCGCGCCACAGCGCCAGCACGTCGAAACACCGGCCGACGATGCCGTGCGCGCCCCACAGGACGCGCAGCGGCTGGCCCAGCCGCATGCCGGCGGCAACATCCGCGCGGTCGTGGTCCAGGTCGATGCCGGCGGAGGCCCGATAGTCCTCGCACAGCGCCTGCGCCGCGCCCGGCAATGCCATGCAGCGCTCGTACTCGGCCAGCGCCTCGGGCGCGAACGGCGCCAGCCCGGCGTGGCGTCCGCCCATCACGCTGCGCACGTAGCGTGCAGGGTCGGATTCGATCAGTGCCTCCGGCAGCGGCGGCGGCTGGATCAAGAAGAACCAATGCCAGTACGCACGCGCGAATTCCTCGCCGGTGCCCTCGTACATGGCGAGCGTCGGCGCAATGTCGAGCAGCATCAGCCGATGCACTGCCGACGCATGATCGGCCGCCAGCCGGTGCGCAACGCGCGCTCCGCGATCATGGGCCAGAACGTCGAAGCGGTCGAATCCGAAATGCCGCATGGCCGCCAGCGCGTCCAGCGCCATCTCGCGCTTGCTGTAGGCGACATGTCGTTCGCCCGGGTCCGGACGGCCGGAATCGCCGTAGCCGCGCAGGTCGATCATCACCAGCGTGAAATGCGCGGCCAGCAGCGGTGCCACGCGGTGCCAGATCACATGCGTCTGCGGATGACCGTGCAGCAGCAGCAATGGCGCGCCCTGGCCGCCGCGGCGGCCGTGGATGCGCACGCCGTCGCGCTGCAGGTCGAAGGGAGTGAAATCGTCAAGCACGGCGGTGATTCTGCGTTGCGCGGCGCCTTCGATCAAGAAACAATACGCCAATCGACTATTTCCAAAATGGAATGAATTCCCTGGAACGCGCGGACCTCGACCTGGTGCTCAAGGTGCAGGCCGGCGGCAGCCTGGCCGCCGCGGCCGACGCGCTCGGCGTGGTCCCATCGGTCGTCACCAAGCGGCTGGCGGCGCTGGAGGCCCGCCTCGGGCAGCGCCTGTTCGAGCGCACGACCCGCAGCCTCGTGCTCACGCGCGAGGGCGAAGCGGTGTGCGCTCACGCACGCGGCCTGCTCGACGGGTTCGCCGCGCTCGAATCGGAACTCAGGGAGCGGCAACTGGGCCTGTCGGGCACCGTGAAGCTGGCTGCAACGCTCGGTTTCGGGCGGCAATGGGTCGGGCCTGCGCTGGCGGAGTTCCAGGCGGCGCATCCGCAACTGCGCATCGACCTGCGGCTTGGCGAGAAGTTGCCGGAACTGGCCGCCGAAGGCTTCGACGGTGCGGTCTGGCTGTGGTCGGTCCGCGCCCGCCATACAGCCGACTGGCGCACACGCCGGCTGGCGCGCAACCAGCGCGTGGTGGTGGCCGCGCCGGCGTATCTGAAGGCCCACGGCACGCCGCAGATCCCGTCCGACCTGGCCGACCACGCTTGCCTGCGCGTGCAGGAAAACGACGATGCGGGCCGCCCGACGCAGGCAGCCACGTTCTGGAGCCTGCGTCACGAGCGCGATGGCACGACCAGCCGCGTGCGCGTCGATGGCCCGCTGTCGAGCAATTCCGGCGAACTCGTGCGCGACTGGTGCCTGGCCGGCCATGGCCTGATGCTGCGCAGCCTGTGGGACGTCGCGCCGCACATGGCGGCCGGCCGGCTGGTGCGGGTGCTGCCCCAGCACGCCATGAACGATGCCGACATTCACTGGATCGCGCCGCACCAACCGCGTACGCCGCGCCGGGTACAGCTGCTGGCGGACGCGCTGGCTGCGCAGTTCAGGCAGGAACCGTGGAAGGCAGCGGCAAACGCCAAGGCCGCAACCCGATAGCAACGCCGTCCAGGCTCAGCCTTGTCGCTGTTCGCGCACCACCAGGCTCACGCCGATGGCGGTGACCGCGATGCCGGCCAGCGTCACCGCGGTGATCGGTTCGCCGAACAGCAGCCAGGCCATCAAGGCGGTGCACGGCGGCACCAGGTACAGCAGGCTGGTGACCGAAGTCGCGCTGCCGCGCTGGATCAGCAGGTAGAGCAGCGAACTGCCGCCCAGCGTCAGCGCCAGCACGGACCAGGCCATGGCTCCCAGCGAATGGGCATTCCACTGCATGGCGTCGGGCTCGAGCAGCGCAAACGGCAGGCTCACCACGAGCGCAGCCGCCAACTGCACCATGCTGGCGGTGCGCACGTCGCACGGCGCGACGAAGCGCTTCTGGTAGAGGGTGCCGGCGGTGATCGACAGCAACGCGAGCAGCGCCAGCGACATGCTCTCGGGCGTCACCTCGCCGCCCTGCCCCAGCTTGCGCCAGACCACCATCACCAAGCCGGCGAATCCCAGGCCCAGTCCGACCCATTGGCGCCGCGAAACCTGCCCGCCCCATGCCGAAAGCCAGATCGCCGTCAGCACCGGCTGGATGCTCACCAGCAGCGCCGCCAGGCCGGACCCCATGCCGACCTTCACCGCGCCCCACACGCCGCCCAGGTAGCCGGCCTGCATCAGGACGCCCGTGACGGCGAGATGCAACCACTGCGCACGCCGGCTCGGCCCCGGCACGCGCGCAACCGCGACCCAGGCGCCGAAGCACAGGAGAGAAAGCGCAAAACGCACGGCCAGGAACTTCATGGGCGGGGCATACGGCATGCCGTAGCGCGCGACGATGAAGCCCGTGCTCCAGATCAGGACGAAGATGCCCGGCATGGCACGCAGCCACACAGAAGGCGGCGCCGGCGCCGCGGCCGCGGTCATTGCGTGCGCGCCCGGATCTCGGGAATCGCCTTTTGCAGGTAGTACACCATCGACCAGACGGTGAGAACCGCCGCGGCCCAGATCAGCCACTGCCCCCACAGGCCGGTGTCGATCACGCCGAACAGCATGCCGTCGAACAGCAGGAAGGGAATGGCCACCATCTGCACGGTGGTCTTGACCTTGCCCAGCATGTGCACCGCCACGCTGCGTCCGGCGCCGATCTGCGCCATCCATTCGCGCAGGGCCGAGATGGCGATCTCGCGGCCGATGATGATCAGCGCGACGAACACGTTGGCGCGGTCCAGGTGCACCAGCACCAGCAGCGAAGCGCACACGAGGAACTTGTCGGCCACCGGGTCGAGGAAGGCGCCGAAGGCGGAGGTCTGGTTGAGCTTGCGTGCCAGATAGCCGTCCAGCCAGTCGGTGGCGGCGAACACGATGAACATGACCGTGGCGATCAGGTTGCGCATGGACGCGTCCAGCGGCAGGTAGAACACCCCGACGATCAGCGGAATCGCGACGATGCGCGTCCAGGTCATGATGGTGGGCAGTGTCCAGAACATGTCGGCGATTGTGGCATGCGGGGCGCAAGCATGCGGCGCGGCTGTCGCGGCGAGGGCTGCTCGCCGCACGCGCGCGCCGGCGAAACCGATGCTCAGTGCAGGGCCCGGTAGATTTCCTCGGCCAGTTCGAAGGCGATGCCGTCCACGGATGCCAGGTCTTCCACGCTGGCAGCCGCCACGCCGCGTATGCCGCCGAAACGCTGCAGCAGCCTGGCGCGGCGCTTGGGTCCGATGCCGGCGATGTCCTCGAGCTGGCTGCCGCCCACGCGCACCTTGGCCCGACGCGCGCGCATGCCGGTGATGGCGAAGCGGTGGGCCTCGTCGCGGATCTGCGCCACCAGCATCAGCGCGGCCGAGTCGCGCCCCAGGTAGACCTTGTCGCGTCCGTCGGCGAAAACGAGTTCCTCCAGTCCGACCTTGCGGCCTTCGCCCTTCTCGACGCCCACGATCTGCGACAGCGGCAGCCCCAGTTCGCTGAACACTTCGCGCGCCATCGACACCTGGCCCTTGCCGCCGTCGACGAGCACCAGGTCGGGCATGCGGGCGCCGGCGGTGCCGGGCCGGGCGTCGGCACCCGAGGCCTCGCCCGCGGCGGGCGCATCCACTTCGGCCGCCATCGCCTCCGCCAGCTTGCCGTAGCGCCGCGTGAGGACCTGCCGCATCGCCGCATAGTCGTCACCCGGCGTGATGCCCTCGATGTTGTAGCGTCGGTACTCGCGGTTCTGCATTGCATGGTGCTCGAACACCACACATGACGCCTGGGTCGCCTCGCCCGCCGTGTGGGAAATGTCGAAGCACTCGATGCGGAACGTGTCGAGGTCGTCCGGCACGATCTCCAGCGCCTCCACCAGCGCACGCGTGCGCGCCTGTTGCGAGCCCTCCTCGGCCAGCAGGCGGGCCAGCTGGATGTCCGCATTCTTCTGCGCCATCTCCAGCCACAGCCGGCGCTGCTCGCGCGGCTGGAACACCGCCGTCACGCGGCAGCCGGCCTGCTGCGACACGGCCTCGACCAGTTCGCGCGAGACCGGCTCGCCCAGCACCAGCGTCGGCGGCACCGGCACGTCGATGTAGTGTTGCGCGATGAAGGCTTCGAGCACCTGCTGCTCGATCGCTGCGTCAGGCAGCGCTTCGTCCTCGGCCTGCAGTACGGCCGCATCCTCCACGTGCACGGGAAAGTAGGCCCGGTCGCCGAGATGGCGGCCACCCCGCACCATCGCCAGGTTGACGCAGGCCTTGCCACCCTGGACCTTCACGGCGAGGATGTCGACGTCCTTGTCCGAAGTGCTCTCCACCGCCTGCTGGTGAAGCACGCGAGACAGCGCCGACATCTTGTTGCGCAGTTCGGCGGCCTGCTCGAACTCCAGCTTCTCGGCGTGCGCGGTCATCCTCGCCTCGAGCTGGCGCAGCACCAGCGGCGAATCGCCCAGCAGGAACGCCTCCGCGTCGGCCACGTCGGCGGCGTAGTCCTCCTTCGACACCAGGCCTACGCATGGGCCGCTGCAGCGCTTGATCTGGTAGAGCAGGCACGGACGCGTGCGGTTGCTGTAGACCGTGTCCTCGCAGGTGCGGATGCGAAACACCTTCTGCAGCAACTGGATGGACTCCTTCACCGCCCAGGCGCTCGGGTACGGTCCGAAGTAGCGGTGCCGCCGGTCGACCGCGCCGCGGTAGTACGCCATGCGCGGAAACTCGTGCGAGGCGATCTTCAGGTACGGATAGCTCTTGTCGTCGCGAAAAAGGATGTTGTAGCGCGGCTTGAGCGACTTGATGAGGTTGTTCTCGAGCAGCAGTGCCTCGGCCTCGCTGCGCACCACCGTCGTCTCCATGCGGGCGATCTTGCTCACCATGTGGCCGATGCGCGTGCCGCCATGGTTCTTCTGGAAGTAGCTCGACACCCGCTTCTTCAGGTTGCGCGCCTTGCCCACGTAGAGCACCCCGCCGGTCGCGTCGATGTAGCGGTACACCCCCGGCAGCGAAGGCAGACCCAGCGCCTGGGCAAGCAATGATTCCAGTTGACTTTCCGACATTTCAGGCAGGTAGCGGCCCGGGGCTCCCGGTGCTTCGTTCGCGGGGCGTAGAGTATCGCCGCCATGCGCTGGGATATTTTCTGCAAGGTCATCGACAACCACGGCGACGCCGGCGTCTGCTGGCGCCTGGCGCGGCAGTTGGCCGCCACCGGCGATCCGGTCCGCCTCTGGATGGACGATGCCTCGGCCCTGGCGTGGATGGCTCCGCTCGGCGCTCCGGGCGTAGACGTCCTGGCCTGGCGCGATGACGACGCCATCGATCCGGCCTTGCTGGCGCCCGCACAGGCGCCGGACGTGCTGATCGAGGCCTTCGGCTGCGAACCGGCGGCGCCGGTGGTGGCGCAGTTTGCCGACGCCGCGGCGCGCGGCGGCAGCCGGCGCCATTGGATCAATCTGGAATACCTCTCGGCAGAGCCCTATGTCGAGCGCCTGCATGGCCTGCCCTCGCCGGTCTTTCGCGGCCCGGGCGCCGGCCTGACCAAGCACTTCTTCTATCCGGGCTTCACGCCCGCCACCGGAGGTCTCCTGCGCGAGGACGGGCTGTCGACCGCGCGGCAAGCCTTCGATCGGGCCGCCTGGCTGCGCAGCCAGGGAATCGACTGGCGAGGCGAGCGGCTGGTCTGCCTGTTCTGCTACGAGCCCGATGGCCTTCCCGCCCTGCTCGACGCATGGCGTACCGGCCCGGAACCGACCCTGCTGCTGGTGACGCCGGGCCGGGCCGCGGCGGCGGTGAGGAACCTGCTGCCGGCATCCGAGGCGCAGGCCGGCCCCAGCGGCGCCCTTCGACTGCAATGGCTGCCCCACGTGCCGCAGGACGACTTCGACCGCCTCCTGTGGTCCTGCGACCTGAACTTCGTGCGCGGCGAGGATTCCCTGGTCCGTGCCATCTGGGCCGGCGCCGCGCTGGTCTGGCAGATCTATCCGCAGGACGACGACGCCCATCACGTGAAGCTCAATGCCTTTCTGGACTGGCTGGACGCGCCCGAACCGCTGCGTCGTTTCCATCACAGCTGGAATGGTTTTTCCGCGGACAGGCCCTGCTGGCCGGCGGCGCCGACCCTGGCCGAATGGAGGCGGGTCGTCGAGGCTGGACGCTCGGCATTGCAGGCGCAAGACGCGCTCGCCCAACGACTTTGCCGCTTCGTCGGCCGAAAAAGCTAAAATAGCTGGCTTTGCGGACGAAGGGGCGCGCTTGCAGCATGGGCTGCAGGCGATTGCCAAGACGCCTTCGCACCGCCGAACCCGCCGCGGGTCATGCGCGCCGGGCCGGGCAGCACCTTCCCTGGACGATGCTGCCGCGCGCCTTGCCGATGCGCCGAGCGGCACATCTGCACATCAGCCCAGAGACTCGCTATGAAAATCGCTCAAGAAATCCGCGCCGGCAACGTCATCATGCACGGCAAGGACCCGATGGTCGTCCTCAAGACCGAATACAGCCGCGGCGGCCGCAACTCCGCCACCGTGCGCATGAAGCTCAAGAGCCTGATCGCCAACTTCAACACCGAAGTGGTCTTCAAGGCCGACGACAAGATCGACCAGATCGTGCTGGACAAGAAGGAGTGCACCTACTCCTACTTCGCCGACCCGATGTACGTGTGCATGGACGCCGAGTTCAACCAGTACGAGGTCGAAGCCGAGAACATGGGCGACGCCCTGAACTACTTGGAAGACGGCATGCCGGTCGAGGTCGTGTTCTACGAAGGCAAGGCGATCTCGGTCGAACTGCCCACCAGCGTCGAGCGCGAAATCACCTGGACCGAACCGGCCGTCAAGGGCGACACGTCGGGCAAGGTGCTCAAGCCGGCCAAGATCTCCACCGGTTTCGAAGTCCCCGTGCCGCTGTTCGTCAGCCAGGGCGACCGCATCGAAGTCGACACGCGCACCGGCGAATACCGCAAGCGCGTCTGATAGCCTTGCCCCAACCGCTGCCCGCATGCCGCGCCAACGCCAGGCGCGCGGCGGGCTCGAAGCTCCCGCGGGAGCTTTTCTTTTTGGGCGAGCGGCCCGATTCGTGCGTCACGGCGGGCGGCATGGCCGTCGCACTCGCCGACGGCGCCATCAGGAGGACACCATGAACGACAAGCACAACATCCACGACAAGCGCCTGGCCGACGCCTGGGCCACCTTGCAGGCGCACGCCGACAAGGGCCTGCCGCTCGACAACGACCCCTCGCGCCTGGCGTTTGCCGACCCCGAGTTCCTGCTGCGCCGCGAGACCCGCGGACTGCGCATGCAACTCGAACTGATGAAGCCCGATCTGGAAATGCGCGCCCATGGCATCGAGAACACGATCGTCGTGTTCGGCAGCGCGCGCTTTCGCAGCCAGGAGGAGTCCGGCGCCCTGATCGCCCAGGCCGAGGCCGCGGGCGACGCGTCGGCGGCGCAGCGGTGGAAGCGCCTCGCGCGCGGCAGCCACTACTACGAGCAGGCGCGCGCCTTCGGCGCCATGGTGGCGCGCTACAGCCATGACAAGGACCCGGAGGACAAGCTCTTCGTGTGCACCGGCGGCGGTCCCGGCATCATGCAGGCGGCCAACCGCGGCGCGTACGAGGCCGGCGGCCTCAGCGTCGGCCTGTCGATCGCGTTGCCGATGGAGGAACAGCCCAACCCCTACGTCACCCCGGCGCTGAGCTTCAAGTTCCACTACTTCGCCATCCGCAAGATGCATTTCATGATGCGGGCCAAGGCACTGGTGGCATTCCCCGGAGGCTTCGGCACGCTGGACGAACTGTTCGAGGTGATGACGCTGGTGCAGACCCGCAAGTCCAAGCAGGTGCCGATCGTCCTGTTCGGCGCCGACTACTGGCGCCGGCTGATCGACTTCGACTTCCTCGTCGAGGAAGGCGTGATCTCGCCCGACGACGTCAAGCTGTTCGAATACGTCGACACCACGCAGGACGCGTGGGACGCCATCAGCCGCTTCTACAAGTTGTGATCGGCGCCTGACGCGGGCGGCGGCGCGGTCAGGCCGCGCACCGCCGGCGTTCCCAGGGCCACGACGGTGCCCACCACCCAGAACAGGCCGGCCACGCCGATCAGGGCCCCGGCGGCGCCGAACAGCATCGGCATCGCCACGCTGGAGGCGTTGAGGGTCATCACGCGCAGCGCCAGCGCTTCGCCGTAGCGCGCCGCCGGCGTGATCTGGTGCAGCATGCTCATGACCATCGGCTGCACCGCGCCCAGGGCTATGCCCAGCATCACCGAGCACAGGCCCATGCCCCACGCCCCCGGCATCAGCGGATAGGCCGCGAACACAGCGGCAGTCACGACGTTCGCCGCGACGATCACCTGCCGCTCCGTCCAGCGCCGGGCGAGCGTCGGCAGCAGCACCCGGATGCCGGCCGCCGCGACGGCAAACGCCCCGAGCAGGGTGCCGATGACGGAGGCACTGAGTCCGCGCTCGTGACCCAGCAGCGGCAGGACGAACGTATGCACGTCCCACGAGGCCGATTGCAGCCAGTTGATGAACAGCAGGCGCCGGAACATCGGCGCGGCCAGCAGGTCGAGGGCACGCGGCCTGGCCCCGCCCTCCGGCGCCGCCGTGCCAGGCGAGTCCTTGGCGCCCCGGGCCAGTGCCCAGCATGCCAGCGGCAGCAGCGCCATCGCACCCAGGGCGACGCGAAATCCGAGCGTGTCGCCCGCCGAGCGTCCGGCGTGGTCGATCAGCAGGCCGGCGCTGAAGGGGCCGATGAAATTGGCCGCCGCCGGCGCGATCGCCAGCCAGCTGAAGACCTTGCGCAGTTCTGCCGGACCGCTGACCGAGTGACCCACGTGGCGCTGCAGGGCGATGATCGCCACGCCGGTCGCGCCGCCCGTCAGCAGCGCCGCCAGGCACAGCGCCGGAAAACCCGGCAACAAGGCCGCCACGGCTGCACCCGAGCAAGCAGCGCCCACGGCGATGCCGAGCGGACGCTTGAGGCCATGGCGGTCCGCGAAGCGCCCGGCCGGCAGCGCCAGGAACACTTGCGTCAGCGCGAACAATGACAGGAGCACCCCGACCGCCGCAGCGCTGTAGCCCAGTTGCAGGGCCAGCAGCGGCGCCGCCATGCGGGTGCCGGTCATCGCCGCATGCAGGCAGACCTGCGCGAGGATCAGGCGCAGCAGCTCGGGTGACATCAGGCGGCAGGCGGTGCGAAGCCGGCCATCACGGGACGCCGGGCCCGGGTGCGCCGGCTGGCACCTTCCGAAAGGGTCATGCCTCCTCGTCGTCGCCGGCGTCGGAGGCCGGCGCTTCCAGGCCCGGCAGCAGGTCCTGGGACTGCGGCTCCGGCAGCGCCTCGACCTCGCGCAGCTTGCGGCTCAACACGTTGGTGCGCGTCTGCGCCTTGTCCAGCGTGTTGAGCACCGTCTGCGTCTGGCGCCGCACGTCCGCCAGCACGCCGCCGAACTTGAGAAACTCGGACTTGACCGCTCCCAGCACCTGCCAGACTTCGCTGCTTCGCTTTTCGAGGGCCAGCGTGCGAAAGCCCATCTGCAGCGAATTGAGCATCGCCAGCAGCGTGGTCGGGCCGGCCAGCGTCACCCGGTGCTCGCGCTGCAAGGCTTCGATCAGGCCGGGACGGCGCAATACCTCGGCATAGAGTCCTTCGGTGGGAAGGAAAAGAATGGCGAAGTCGGTGGTGTGCGGCGGCTCGATGTATTTCTCTGCCAGCCCGCGCGCCTCCAGCCGGATGCGCGTCTCGAGGGCCTTGGCGGCGATGGCTGCGCCCTCCACGTCGGCGCGCTGCTGGGCGTCGAGCAGGCGCTCGTAGTCCTCGTTTGGAAACTTCGCGTCGATCGGCAGCCACACCGGGCGGCCGTCGTCGCCGCGTCCGGGCAGGCGAATGGCGAAGTCCACCACGGCGCGCGAGCCGGGCCGCGTGGACACCTGCTCGGCATATTGCTCGGGCGCCAGCACCTGCTCCAGTAGCGCTGCCAGTTGCGCCTCGCCGAACATGCCGCGCGTCTTGACGTTGGTCAGCAGGTGCTTGAGGTCGCCCACGCCCTGCGCCAGCGTCTGCATCTCGCCCAGGCCGCGATAAACCTGCTCCAGCCGCTCGGCCACCTGCCGGAAGCTTTCGCCCAGGCGCGCCTCCAGCGTGGATTGCAGCTTCTGGTCGACCACCTGGCGCATTTCGTCCAGCTTGGTGGCGTTGCTTGCCTGCAGTTGGGCCAGCTGCGTTTCCATGGTTGCGCGCACCTCGGCGATGCGCCGGGCGTTCGATTCGCCCAGGCTCTGCAACTGGCTGACCAGCGCCTGCGCCAGCGATTCGCGCAAGGCCTCCATCTGGCGGGCGAAGGCATCCAGGCGCTCGCCCTGGACGCGGGCCGCGTCGGCGCCCTGCTGGACCAGCGCGCTCTGGAAGCTGGCCAGGCCCACGCCCTGCTCGCGCCGGGCCGCCGAGGTCGACTGCGTCACCTCGTCCAACTTCGTGGCATGGGCCTGGTGCAACGCGCCGAGTTGCGCTTCCATGGTGCTGCGCACCTCCGAGAGGCGGCGCGAGTTGGCTTCGATCAGGTCCTGCAACTGCGTGTGCAGCGTGTCGGCCAGCATCTTCTGCAGGTTGGCCAACTGGTGCGCGAAGGCGTCGATCTGCGCGTTCTGGGTGCGCGTGGCTTCAGCGCCCTGGGCCAGGATGGCCTGCTGGAAGTGCGCCAGCGCCTGCGTGTGCTCCTGGCGGCTGCCGCGGGCACTGTCGGCGATCTCGTGACGCAGTTCGCGCTGAGTCCGGTCGGCCTGCGCGGCAATGGCCTGCAGCAGTTCGTGATGGTCCGGCGCCGGCGGCTTGCGCAACAGCAGCCACACCAGCAGGGCGAGATTCAGCACGGCCAGGGCGCCCAGGCCGGCGAGGATCCAGAGAATGTCCAATTGCGTCTGCCGAGGCTCAGGGGTTCGCGGACGCGCCGATGACCGACGGGTTCAGCGGCGTCAGCGCCTCGCCCCGGGTGAGATAGGCGATCAGGTTGTCCGCCGCCAGGTCGGCCATGGCGCGCCGGGTCGGCACGGTGGCGCTGGCGATGTGCGGCGTCAACACCACGTTGGGGACTTCGAGCAGGCCCGGGTGGACCTTCGGCTCGCCTTCGAAGACGTCCAGTCCGGCGGCCGCGATGCGCTTGTCCTTGAGAGCCTGGGCCAGCGCGGCGTCGTCCACGATGCCGCCGCGGGCGATGTTGACAAGGGTGGCGGTGGGCTTCATCAGCGCCAGCTCCGCCGCGCCGATGGTGTGGTGCGAAGCGGCGCTGTAAGGCACCACCAGCACGACGTGGTCGGCCGTGCGCAGCAGTTCTTCCTTGCTCGCGTAGGTCGCGCCGCACCGGGCCTCGAGGTCGGGGGCCAGGCGCGAACGGTTGTGATAGATCACCTTCATGCCGAAGCCCAGGGCGCCGCGCCGGGCGATGGCCTGGCCGATGCGCCCCATGCCGATGATGCCCATCGTGCTGCCGTGGACGTCGCTGCCAGCGAACATGTCGTAGCGCCACTTCTTCCATTCGCCGCGGCGCAGGGAATGCTCGCTCTCGCAGATGCGCCGGGCCGTGGCCATGAGCAGCGCGAAGCCGAAGTCGGCCGTGGTCTCGGTCAGGACGTCCGGGGCGTTGGTGGCCAGCACGCCGCGGGCCGTCATCGCGTCGACGTCGAAGTTGTTGTAGCCCACCGCCATGTTGGCGCAGATCTTCAGTTGCGGGCAGGCCGCCAATAGCGCAGCGTCGATGCGCTCGGTGCCGGTGGTGAAGGCGCCGGACTTGTCCTTGAGCCGGGCGGCCAGTTCGGCCGGGCCCCAGTCCGCGTCGGACTGGTTGGCCTCGACCTCGAAATGCTGTTCCAGCTTGGCCAGGGTTTCCGGGAATACGGCGCGGGCAACGAGGATCTTGGCTCGGGTCATGGCGTTCAGATGAAGAAGATGTAGGTCTGGATGGCGAACAGCGGCAGCAGGATGCACATCGACCACAGCATGTAGCCGAAGAAGCTGGGCATGCGCACGTTGCGGTCTTCGGCGATCGCCTTGACCATCAGGTTCGGCGCATTGCCGATGTAGCTGTTGGCCCCCATGAACACCGCGCCGGCCGAGATTGCGGCCAGGGTGGCGGCATGGGTGGTCATCAGCACGGCCGCGTCGCCGCCGGCGCTGTTGAAGAACACCAGGTAGGTCGGCGCGTTGTCGAGGAACGAGCTGAGGACACCGGTCGCCCAGAAGTACATGGCGGGGTTGGGCGAGCCGTCGGGCCGCGTCACCGCGCTCACGATGGCGCCGAACGGCCCGTCGACGCCGGCGCGCAGCATGGCGATGACGGGCACGATGGTCAGGAAGATGCCGGCGAACAGCTTGGCGACCTCGACCATCGGGCCCCAGCTGTACTGGTTGGCGTCGTGCACGCGCTGCGGCGTGATCCACAGCGAAACGAACACGATGACGATCAGGCCGACGTCGCGCACCAGGCCGGGAAGGTCCATCGGCGTGCCGTAGACGTCGATCGTCACCGGCGACTTCCAGATGCCGCTGAGCAAGACCAGCCCCACCACCGCCAGCAGCAGGATGAAGTTGGCAGAGCCGTCGAATCCGAGCCGCTGCGTGTCGGGCGTCGGGTCGACCGGCAGCACGCCTTCCTTGCGATAGAAGTAGCTGTCCATCAGCCAGAAGATCACCAGCAGCGCCCCCACGATGAACAGCGTCTCGGGGAAGATGTGCTTGGCCGTCCAGAAGAACTCGACGCCCTTGAGGAAGCCCAGGAACAGCGGCGGATCACCCAGCGGCGTGAGCGAGCCACCGACGTTCGAGACGATGAAGATGAAGAAGATCACCACGTGCGCCTTGTGCTGGCGGTTGTCGTTGGCGCGGATGAGCGGGCGGATCAGAAGCATCGACGCGCCGGTCGTGCCCATCAACGAGGCCAGCACCGCGCCGATTGCCAGCAGCCCCGTGTTCAGCGCCGGGCTGCCGTGCAGGTTGCCGCGGATGTAGATGCCGCCGGCCACCGTGAACAGGGCCGTCAGCAGCAGGATGAACGGCAGGTACTCGGCCACGAGCACGTGCACCAGTTCGTGCACCGTCTCGGAGGCGCCGAAGCTCGTCGCGAAAGGCACCAGGAAGGCCAGGGCCCAGGCGGCCGCCACCTTGCCGTAGTGGTGGTGCCAGAACCGCGGCGCCAGCAGCGGCAGGACGGCGATGGAAAGAAGCAGGCCGGCAAATGGCACGCCCCACAGGGGCGACAGGGAGTCTCCGTTCATTGAGTATTTTTCTCGTTCTCAGGAAGGTTGGGCAATGTCGAAGACCTGGCGCAGATAGCCCAGGTATCGCTCGTCCTCGCACATGTTCTTCGACGGGGTGTCCGACAGCTTCGCCACCGGCTGGTCGTTGCAGCGGATCATCTTGATGACGATCTGCAGCGGCTCGTAGCCCAGGTCGTTGGTCAGGTTGGTGCCGATGCCGAACGCGAGCTGGCAGCGACCCCGGAAGCGCTCGTACAGCTCGATGGTACGCGGTACCGTGAGCGCGTCGCTGAATATGAGTGTCTTGGTGCGCGGATCGACCCGGTTGGCGGCGTAGTGCGCCAGCATGCGCTCGCCCCACTGGAAAGGATCGCCGCTGTCGTGGCGCGCGCCATCGAAGAGCTTGCAGAAATACATGTCGAAGTCGCGCAGGAAGGCGGTCATGCCATAGACGTCGGACAAGGCGATGCCCAGGTCGCCGCGGTACTCGCGGGCCCAGCATTCGAAGCCGAAGACCTGGCTGTCGCGCAGGCGCGGGCCCAGCGACTGGCACGCCTGCAGGTATTCGTGCGCCATCGTGCCTAGCGGGATCAGGCCGAGCTTCATGGCGAACAGCACGTTGCTGGTGCCGGCGAATTGCGGCGGGCGCTGCGCCGGAGCCGGCGCCGTGCTGGTGGGCCCGGGGGGATGGACGGCCCCAAGGCGCGCCATGAGCGTGCGCAGCACCTCCTCGTGCCAGACCTTCGAGAAGCGCCGGCGGGTGCCGTAGTCGGCGATCTTCAGGTCGGACAGACCGTCGCCGGCAAGCAAGGCCATCTTTTCCTCGAGCCGGCGGCGCCCTTCTGCCAGGTTTGGCTGCGGCTGGGTGTTGCGGAAGTACACCTCGTTGACGATGGCCAGCACCGGGATCTCGAAAAGGATGGTGTGCAGCCATGGCCCCTCGATCCGGATCTCGAGCTCGCCCGAAGGCTGCGGCGAGATGCTGATGTACTTTTCGTTGAGCTGGAACAGGCCCAGGAAGTCGACGAAGTCGCTCTTGATGAAGCGCATCGAGCGCAGGTAGGCCAGTTCCGGCTCCTTGAACCGCAACTGGCACAGCGCCCGAAGTTCGTCGCGGATCTGCCCGGCGAAGCGCGCCAGGTCCACGCCCGGGTTGCGGCACTTGAACCGGTATTCCACGCGCGCCCCGGGGAATCGATGCAGCACCACCTGCATCATCGTGAACTTGTACAGGTCGGTGTCGAGCAGGCTCTGAATGATCATCTTCGAAGGCGAAGTCTCGCGAGGTCGTGCGCCCGATTATCACGGTCCGCGTCGGTGGGTGCCTACGGGTGCTGCCCTGGCGGTCCTACCGGCGTGGCGCAGCCCGGCGCCTACAGTTTCCTCACGCCGGCAGACAACGCCGATCCGATCATTCAACGCAAGGAGATCCGTCATGAACAAGGACACCATGGAAGGCAACTGGAAACAGATCAAGGGCAAGGTTCGCGAGCAATGGGGCAAGCTGACCGACGACGACTTCGACGTCATCGCCGGCAAGCGCGACCAGCTGCTTGGCCGCATCCAGGAACGCCACGGCATCAGTCGCGACGAAGCCGAGCGCCAAGTCAAGGACTGGGAATCGCGCAACCCCGACTACCGCTTCGAAACCTACTGAGCTACGCGGCTCGCCAGCGCGCCCCCACCCAGAATAAGGAATTGTGTCTATGAAAAAGCATTTGCTGACGATTGCGCTCGTCTCCTGTTTTGCCGCCGCACAGGCCGGCGCCATGACCCAGGACGAATACAAGGTCTCCAAGGAACGGGTCGAGGCGGACTACAAGGTCGACAAGGCCAAATGTGAAACGCTGGACGGCAATGCCAAGGACGTCTGCATGAAGCAGGCGCAGGGCAAGGAAAAGATCGCCAAGGCCGAGCTGGAGCAGCAGTACAAGCCCAGCAACGACCACGCCCGCGAGGCCGAACAGACGAAGGTCGATGTGGCCTACAACATCGCCATGGAAAAGTGCGAAGACCAGAAGGGTGATGCCAAGAATGCCTGTGAAAAGCAGGCTGAAGCCGACAAGGCTCGTGGCAAGGTCCAGGTCGATGCCATGAAGAAGATGTAAGGGCCCTGCCCTCGCAGAGCCGGCCGCCCCTCACGGGCAGGCCGGCTTTTTCATGTTCGGGGCGTGCGCAGCGAGTCGGCCACGCCGCGCAGCGCCGCGGGCAGCGGCACCGGCCGCTGGGTGGCCCGGTCGACGTAGACATGGACGAAATGTCCTTGAGCAGCCGCCGCCCCCGACCCTTCGGCAAACAGGCCGACCTCGTAACGGATGCTGGAACTGCCCAGGTGCGCCACCCGGATGCCGGCCTGGACCGTCTGCGGGAATGCCAGCGGCTCGAAGTAATTGCATTGGGTCTCGACGACGAACCCGACCACGGCGCCCTGGTGGATATCCAGCGCGCCCTGCTCGATCAGGTGGGCGTTCACGGCGGTGTCGAACCAGCTGTAGTAGACGACGTTGTTGACGTGGCCGTAGACGTCGTTGTCCATCCAGCGAGTCGAGATGTCCCGGAATACCCGGTAATGGCTGCGTGGATTCGGGCTGGGGCGGCTGCTCATGGCGGGGCATTCTGCCAGCGGCGCAAGCGCTCGCCGCCAGTCGCCCGGAGATGCGCCCGCCCCTCTGGCACACGCCCGACCGGGGCGCCTCGAAAAGACCGGATACTATTTTTGCTGCAATGCAGCAAAAATCGCTTGCCCCGGCCGCCGGCTTGTCGCATACTTCGTTCCATGCTGCACCGCAACATAAGTTGAGTGGGCTGCAGCTGATACCAGCCGATAGCGAACCGACCACCACCACCCGACCATCTGGAGCATTGCACATGGCCCTGACCGCTGACCAACTCGTCGCCGCCCAAAAAGCCAATCTGGAAACCCTTTTCGGCCTGACCTCCAAGGCCTTCGAAGGCGTTGAAAAGATCATCGAACTGAACGTCACGGCGTCCAAGGCCGCACTGACCGAAGCCGCCGGCACCGCCCAGGCCGCCCTGGAAGTCAAGGACGTGCAAGAGTTCCTGGCCCTGCAAGCAAGCCTGCTGCAGCCGCTGGCCGAAAAGACCGCCGCCTACGGCCGTCACCTGTACGACATCGCCCAAGGCACCGGCGCCGAGTTCGGCAAGGCCTTCGAGGCCAAGGCCACCGAAGGCCAGCAGACCATCGTCAGCCTGATCGACAGCGCCTCCAAGAACGCCCCGGCTGGCTCCGAAACCGCCGTCGCCGTGCTCAAGAGCGCCGTGGCTGCCGCCAACAACGCCTTCGAGTCGGTGCAAAAGGCCGTCAAGCAGGCATCGGACGTCGCCGAAGCCAATTTCGCTGCAGTCTCGGCCTCCGCCGTCAACGCAGCCAAGACGACCGCCACGGCTTCGCGCAAGCGCTGACCGACACCGCACGACCGGCGCGTCACCGTGCCGGGGTGCCACAAGTTGTCTCCTTGGGTCCCTCGGGATCCAATTGAGCCCCGCCCTCGGACGGGGCTCTTTTTTTTGTACCGTTAGGATCGGTGCCGCTTTCCGTTCTCCCGCTTCCCGTTCCCCCATGACCCCCTCCCCGGCATCGTCCCGTTCGATCACTTCGATGCTGATCGTGCTGGCATCGGCCTTCGCGCTGAGCCAGGCCTTCCGCACCGTCGGCGCGATGATGGCGACACCGCTCGCCCAGCATTTCGGCCTCACCGCCCAGGCCCTGGGCCTGTGGGCGGGTACGTTCCACTTCATGTTCGGCGCGACGCAGCTCGCCATGGGCGTGTCGATCGACATGTACGGCGTGCGGCGCACGGTGCTCACGGCGTTCCCGCTGGCCATTGCCGGCGCGGTGCTGTGCGCCATGGCGCCCGGCTTCCATTCGCTGCTGCTCGGGCAGGCCCTGATCGGTGTGGGCTGCGCGCCCGTGTTCCTGGCCTGCACCGTGTTCATCTCGCGCCACTTCGACGCCTCGCGGTTCACGTCCATGTCCGGACTCGTCATGAGCATGGCCGGCCTGGGCATCCTGTTCACCGGCACGCCGCTGGCGCTGCTGATCGAGGCGGCGACCTGGCGTGCCGGCTATGCCTGCCTGGCAGTCTTCGCGGCCTTGTCGTGGGCCTTCGTCTATCGGCGCGTGCACGAGCCGCCGCGCGCCGTGGCGCAGCAACGCCAGACCTTGGCCGGGGCGGTGCGCGAACTGCTGCCGCTGTTCGCGATGCGGCACACGCTGGGGCTGCTGTGCTTCGCCTGCGTGTCGTACGCGGCGTTCATCACGCTGCGCGGCCTCTGGCTCGGCCCCGTCCTGCACGACCGGCACGGCTTGTCCCTCGTGAACGCCGGCAACGTGGCCCTGGTCATGACCGTCGCCGGCATGATCAGCCCGGTCGTGTTCGGGCGGCTCGACCCGCGCGGCGCCCATCTGGCGCGCTGGCTCACGGGCTGCGCATTCGCCGGCGCGGCGATGTTCGCGCTCATGGCGCTGACGCATTCCCTGGCCGTCGACATCGGCCTGCCAATCCTCTACGGGCTGCTGTCCGGCTACTCGGTGCTGCAGTACTCGTACACGCGCGCGGCCTATCCGGCGGCGATGACGGGACGCGCGCTGTCGCTGCTCAACATGGCGATGTTCCTGGGGGTGTCGCTCATGCAGTGGGCCACGGGCCTGGCCGCCTCGTGGGCGACCTCCGGCGGGGTCGAGCCGTTCCGCGCCGTCTTCCTCACGATCGCGGGCATGCTCGCGGTGGGCACGACGGCCTTCCTGCTGCTGCCGCGGGCGCAGCTTCGATAATGCCTACTGGCAACAAATATTGGAGATTCATTCATGCAAATCGAAGGCAAGGTGTTCATCGTCACCGGCGGCGCGTCCGGCCTGGGTGAAGGCACCGCCCGAATGCTGGCGGAGGCTGGCGCCAAGGTGGTGATCGCCGACATGCAGGTGGACAAGGGCAAAGCGGTCGCCCGGGAAATCGGCGCCACCTTCGTCAAGTGCGACGTCAGCCAGGAAGCCGACGGGCAGGCAGCCGTCGCCGCGGCGCTGAAGCTGGGCAAGCTGGTCGGCCTGGTCAATTGCGCCGGCGTGGCGCCGGCCGAAAAGACCGTGGGAAAGAACGGCCCGCACGCGCTGGCGGTGTTCAGCAAGACCATCACCGTCAACCTCCTGGGCACTTTCAACATGATCCGCCTGGCGGCCGACGCCATGGCGAAGAACGAGCCCGAATCCACGGGCGAGCGCGGCGTGCTGATCTCCACCGCCTCGGTTGCTGCGTACGACGGCCAGATCGGCCAGGCCGCCTACAGCGCCTCCAAGGGCGGCGTGGTCGGCATGACCTTGCCGATCGCCCGCGATCTGGCACGCAACGGCATCCGCAACATGACCATCGCCCCCGGCATCTTCGGAACGCCGATGCTGTTCGGCATGCCGCAGGAGATTCAGGACGCGCTGGCCGCCTCGGTACCCTTCCCGTCGCGCCTGGGCACGCCGCAGGATTACGCCCGGCTGGCCAGGCACATCATCGAGAACGACATGCTCAACGGTGAGGTGATCCGCCTGGATGGCGCCATCCGCCTGGCCCCGCGCTAGTCTTTGATCGCAGGCCCGCGCGCCACCGGCGCCGCGGCCCGGACTCCCCATGCCCATTCCCGCCGGCTTCATCCAGGACCTGGTCGCTCGCGCCGA
The DNA here is from genome assembly GCF_035634955.1 of Variovorax sp. GTDB lineage: Bacteria > Pseudomonadota > Gammaproteobacteria > Burkholderiales > Burkholderiaceae_C > Variovorax. Next base: position 36,010 of record NZ_DASQBZ010000021.1, read on the forward strand.
CATCGTCGAGATCGTCGGGCGCCATGTGCCGCTCAAGAAAGCCGGCGCCAACTACATGGGGCTGTGCCCGTTCCATGGGGAGAAGTCGCCTTCCTTCTCGGTCAGCCCGACCAAGCAGTTCTATCACTGCTTCGGCTGCGGGGTCCACGGCAATGCCATCGGATTCCTGATGGAGCATCTCGGGATGGGCTTCGTCGAAGCCGTGCACGACCTGGCCGGCCAGTACGGCATGCAGGTGCCCGAGGAACAGGGTTCGGCCGAAGAGCGCGCCCGCGCCGCCGGGCTGCGCCAGAAGCAGGCCACGCTGGGCGACGTGCTGGCGCGCGCGGCCAATGCCTACAAGGCGCATCTCAAGCGTTCGCCGCGCGCCGTGGAATACCTCAAGGGGCGCGGCATGAGCGGCGAGATTGCACGCGAGTTCGGCCTGGGCTACGCGCCCGAAGGCTGGCGCTCGCTCGCCAGCGTGTTTCCCGAGTACGACGATCCGCTGCTGGTCGAAAGCGGCCTGGTCATCGCTTCGGAGGAAGAAGAAGGCAAGCGCTACGACCGCTTCCGCGACCGGATCATGTTCCCGATCCGCAACGTCAAGGGCGAATACATCGGCTTCGGCGGGCGGGTGCTGGGCGACGAGAAGCCCAAGTACCTCAATTCACCCGAGACGCCGGTGTTCAGCAAGGGCCGCGAACTGTACGGCCTGTTCGAGGCGCGCGCCGCGCTGCGCGAGCATGGGTACGCGCTGGTCACCGAGGGCTACATGGACGTGGTGGCGCTGGCGCAGCTGGGGTTTCCCAATGCGGTGGCCACGCTGGGCACGGCCTGCACCGCCGAGCACGTGCACAAGCTGTTCCGTTTCACCGAATCGGTGGTGTTCAGCTTCGACGGCGACGCTGCCGGCCGGCGCGCCGCCCGCAAGGCGTTGGATGCAGCCATTCCTTTTGCCAACGACACGCGCAGCGTCAAGTTCCTGTTCCTTCCAGCCGAGCACGATCCGGACAGCTTCATCCGCGAATTCGGCGGCGAGGCATTCGCCCGCTTCGTCAACGAGGCAACGCCGCTCAGCCGCTTCCTGGTCGAGTCCGCCCGGGACGGCTGCGACCTGGGCAGCGCCGAGGGCCGTGCGCACCTGAGCAGCAACGCGCGCCCGTTGTGGAGCGCATTGCCCGACGGTGCGCTCAAGCAGCAGCTCCTGGCCGAGATCGCCGGCCTGGTGCAGCTCGACGCGCAGGCGCTGCAGTCGCTGTGGGCGGCGGCCGCGCCGCGCCCGCGTGCAGCCGCCGCGGCGCCGGCGCCGTACCAGGGCGAGGGTGCGCCGGCGTGGGGGGCCGACGTGCCGCCCTACCCCGGCGATCCGGGCGATTTCGGCGACGACGGCGGTGGGTGGGCACCGCCCGATGCCGGCGGCTACGGCAGCCGGCCTTGGCAGGGCAAGCGTGACCGACGCGGCTTCGACGGCGGCCGAGGGCGGTCGCGCGAATGGCGGGCCCGCCCCGCCCTTCCCAGGGTCCAGCCGCTCGGGCGCGCCGAGATTGCCGCGCGGATGCTGCTGGCCGACATGACGCCCTGGGGGGGGCTGTCGCACGAGTTGCATGGCCTGCTGTGCGACGCCCCCGGCGACGTCGGCGAACTCTTCCGCTGGCTGGACGCCCAGTTCCACGAGCACGGCAACCAGCCCTGGGCGGCACTGCGCGAAGGGCTGCGCGGCCATGCCGCCGAGGCCGTGGCCATGCGCCTCATGACCGGGCCCGATGGCGCACCCCTGGGCGAGCCGGGGCCGGACCATGCCGCGGCAGACACCGAGGCCGAGTTGCGCGATGTCCTGGCGCGCATGCTGATCGAGCGACTGGGCGAGGAGCTGACCGAGACGGCCCAGGCTTTCGGCTCCGACCCGGGGGCACCGGACCGCTACCGGGCCCTTGAAGCCAGGCGTCGCGAACTCCAGATGACACTGAAGGCCTGAAATCCGGCTGCCCGGGGCGCCCCGCCAGGCCCGCATAGGGGTTTCCAGCAGTTGCCAGGCGCTTGAAAAATCGGGGAAAGGCTATAATGTAAGGCTTCGTGCACAACTGCTGGCCGGCCAATAGGGTCAGCCGCAGCTGCAGGCACGAGCTGGCAAGAGCGACAGCAGCACCTCCGGGCCGGCCCTCAGACGCGCAATGCACATCCCGACAACACGGGATCGGGGCCAAATTACCGCAAGGACTGCACACCAAATGTTCGCCCGACATCTTGCCGGCGCCTCGCATGCGCCCGGTGGCATCAGCTCCCGGCGCATCCGCCTTTTCATGCCCGCGCCGGGTTTGTGGCGCTTGTGATCCGCTAGTCAATTCTTGTTGTTCGAGGTCTTATGCCCAGTTCAAAGAAGCCTGCCGTTTCCGCCACGAAATCCGCTGCCGGCGCCAAGCCATCCAAGGCCACCCCGGCCCGGAAGGCAGCCGCGGCTGTCAAGACAGCCACGGCATCGAAAGCCAAGTCAGTGACCAGCACCACCACCAAGACCACCAAGGCCGCCGAGGCGGCCGCCGAAACCAAGAAGATCCTCAAGGCCGCAGCCAGCGGAGACGCCGCGCCCGCCCGCAAGGTCGGCCGCCCGCCCAAGGCGGCCGGCGCCGCGCCGGCCACCACCGGCGCCAAGCGCGGCCGCAAGCCCAAGGCGGCGGCGGCCAAGCCCGAGACCGACGACATCGATCTGTCCGACCTCGAGGACGACCTGACCGGGGAGCCGGCGGCCGCCGTCGTCGTCGAGGAGAAGGTCAAGCCCCTGCGCATGAAGATCAGCAAGGCGAAGGAACGCGCCTTGATGAAGGAATTCGGCCTGGACGAGACCGTCCTGTCCGAGGAAGACCTGGCCAAGCGCCGCCAGCGCCTGAAGACCCTGATCACGCTGGGCAAGACGCGCGGCTACCTGACCCAGGGCGAGATCTCCGACCACCTGCCCGACAAGCTGGTCGATGCCGAGACCATGGAAGTGGTCGTGTCCATGCTCAACGACATGGGCGTGGCCGTGTACGAGCAGACGCCCGACGCCGAGACGCTGTTCCAGAACAACGTGGCGCCCACGGCTGCGACCGTCGAGGAAGCCGAGGAAGAGGCCGAGGCCGCCCTGTCCACCGTGGACAGCGAATTCGGCCGCACGACCGACCCGGTGCGCATGTACATGCGCGAGATGGGCACGGTGGAGCTGCTCACGCGCGAGGGCGAGATCGAGATCGCCAAGCGCATCGAGGGCGGCCTGATGGACATGATGCTGGCGATCTCCGCATCGCCCGCCACCATTGCCGAGATCCTGCGCATGGGCCAGGAGATCCGCGAAGGCAAGGTCGTCATCTCGACCGTGGTCGACGGCTTCTCCAACCCGAACGAGGCTGACGACTACGTGGCCGAGGAAGACTTCGACGAATTCGACGAGGAAGACGACGACGACGGCAACGGTGGCTCCAAGGCCCTGACCAAGAAGCTCGAGGAACTCAAGCGCGAGGCGCTGGTGCGCTTCGACCGCATGGCCGAGCTGTTCGAGAAGATCCACAAGATCTACGACAAGGAAGGCTACGGCTCGCCGACCTATCACAAGACGCAGCAGCAGTTGTCGGACGAGCTCATGACGATCCGCTTCACGGCCCGCACCATCGAGCGCCTGTGCGACATGGTGCGCGCCCAGGTGGACGACGTGCGCAAGAAGGAGCGCGAGCTGCGACGCATCATCGTCGACAAGTGCGGCTTCCCGCAGGAGGAGTTCATCCGCGACTTCTCCGGCTTCGACAAGAAGGGCAACCGCGTCGCCTCCAACCTGCTCAACCCGAAGTGGGTCGAGAAGCAGGCCGCCGCCGGCAAGCCCTGGAGCTCGGTGATGCAGCGCAACATCCCGCCGATCCAGGAACTGCAGCAGAAGCTTGCCGACGTGCAGTCCCAGGTCGTCGTGCCGCTGACCGAACTCAAGGAAATCAACCGCCGCATGATCGCCGGCGAGACTTCCTCGCGCGACGCCAAGAAGGAGATGATCGAGGCCAACCTGCGCCTGGTGATCTCGATCGCCAAGAAGTACACCAACCGTGGCCTGCAGTTCCTCGACCTGATCCAGGAAGGCAACATCGGCCTGATGAAGGCGGTCGACAAGTTCGAATATCGCCGCGGCTACAAGTTCTCGACCTACGCCACGTGGTGGATCCGCCAGGCCATCACGCGCTCGATCGCCGACCAGGCGCGCACGATCCGCATCCCGGTGCACATGATCGAGACCATCAACAAGATGAACCGCATCTCGCGCCAGCATCTGCAGGAGTTCGGCTTCGAGCCCGATGCGTCCATCCTGGCGGCCAAGATGGAGATTCCCGAGGACAAGATCCGCAAGATCATGAAGATCGCCAAGGAGCCGATCTCCATGGAAACGCCCATCGGCGACGACGACGATTCGCACCTGGGCGACTTCATCGAGGACAGCACCAACACCGCGCCGATCGAGGCGGCCATGCAGGCCGGCCTGCGCGACGTGGTCAAGGACATCCTCGACAGCCTGACCCCGCGCGAGGCCAAGGTGCTGCGCATGCGCTTCGGGATCGAGATGAGCACCGACCACACGCTCGAGGAAGTGGGCAAGCAGTTCGACGTGACCCGCGAGCGCATCCGCCAGATCGAGGCCAAGGCGCTGCGCAAGCTCAAGCACCCGAGCCGCTCGGACAAGCTGCGCAGCTTCATCGATACACTTTGAGCTCGCCCCCAGGCTGCGCGGCACTTCGTGCCGCTACGCCAACCCCCTGCCGGGGGCACACCCTGCGGCCCGGCCAAGCCGGTTCCGCGGGTGTTCCCGAAAGGGGTTCGCAGCGCTCGCCGCGGTTTTCCGCTCTGTCGCCGGAAAACGCCTGTGGTGAGGCTCCGCGCCGCATACTCCCCAATCAATGCGCCCGCCACGTGTCGGGCGCTTCTTTTTCTGCCAGCCTGTCCCATGAATCCTGACGCCGCAACGATCTGGAAGGCGCCGCGCTGGGCGCTGGCGGTGCTGCTGGCCCTGCTCGGCATGCTGGGGCCGTTCTCGATCGACACATACATCCCGGCGTTCTCGGGCATCGCGCAGTCGATCGGCGCGTCGCCGGTGGAGATGCAGCAGACGCTGTCTGCCTACCTGTTCGGCTTCGCGTTCATGAACCTGTTCCATGGCGCGCTGTCGGACAGTTTCGGCCGCCGGCCGGTGATCCTTGGCGGCCTGGCGGTGTTCACGCTGGCGTCGCTCGGGTGCGCCCTGTCGCAGACCATCGGGCAGTTGGTGCTGTTTCGCGCGCTGCAAGGGCTGGCTTCGGGCGCCGGCATCGTCGTCTCACGCGCGGTGATCCGCGACATGTTCCCGCCCGCCGAGGCGCAGCGGGTGATGAGCCAGGTGACCATCTACTTCGGCGTAGCGCCGGCCGTGGCGCCGATCATCGGCGGCTTCCTGTTCGTGCACCTGGGGTGGCACAGCGTGTTCTGGTTCCTGGTCGCGGTGGGCGTGCTGCTGTTCGCCTTCAACTGGCGCATGCTGCCCGAGACGCTGCACCCGAGCGAGCGCCAGCCGTTCCATCCGGCGCCGCTGATGCGCGGCTACTGGACGCTGCTGTCCGACCCGCGCTTCCTGCTGCTGGCACTGGCCAGCGGCGTGCCGTTCAACGGCATGTTCCTGTACGTGCTGTCCGCGCCCGAATTCCTCGGCCACCACCTGGCGCTGGCGCCGCAGCAGTTCTTCTGGTTCTTCATCCTCACCATCGGCGGCATCATGTCGGGCGCGTGGCTCAGCGGCCGAAAGGCCGGCAAAGTGCGGCCCAAGCGCCAGATCCGCGACGGCTTCCTGATCATGCTGGTCACCTCGATCGTCAACGTGGCCGCCAACCTGTTGTTCCAGCCGCACGTGAGCTGGGCGCTGTGGCCGCTGGCGGTGTTCGCATTCGGGTGGGCGCTGATGGTGCCGGCCGTGACGCTGCTGGTGCTCGACCTGCATCCCACGCGGCGCGGCATGGCCTCGTCGCTGCAGGCGGTGATCGGCGCGGTCGCCAACGGCATCGTCGCCGGCGCCGTGGCACCGCTGGTGATGCACTCCACCCGCGCGATGGCCCTCACCTCGGCGCTGATGCTCGGCATCGGCATCGTGGCCTGGTGGGTGATGCGCCGGCACTGGCCCGAGATCGGCGGCGCCCAGGCCGACTGACCTGGCGCGCAGCCGGCGCAGGCGCCTGCCTCAGCGCCCCACGCCCAGCAGATGCCCCAGCACCTCCGGCTGTGCGCGCAGCGTCGCGGCCTTGTCGCGGTGGACGACGGTCCCGTGGTCCAGCACCACCGCTTCGTCCGAGATCGCCAGGATGGCCTGCGGATGCTGCTCGACGATGATCGCCGCCAGGCCTTCGCCCTGCGTGATGCGGCGGATGGCGCGCAGCAGCTCCTCGACGATGATGGGCGCCAGGCCCTCCAGCGGCTCGTCCAGCAGCAGCAGCCGCGGGTTCAGGACCAGCGCCCGGCCCACGGCCAGCATCTGCTGCTCACCGCCGGACAGCTGCGTGCCCAGGTTGCCCTTGCGCTCGGCCAGGCGCGGGAACATCTCGTAGACGCGCTCGGGCGTCCACGGCGCGCTGCTGGCGCCGGCGCGGCCGGGCCGCGCTACCGCGGTGAGGTTCTCATGCACCGTGAGCGACTTGAAGATGTTGCGCTCCTGCGGAACCCAGCCGACGCCGACCGCGGCGCGCTGGTGCGGCGCGAGCTTCGACAGCGCAACGCCGGCCAGCTGGATGCGGCCGCCATGCTGGCGCGTGACGCCCGCGAGCGTGTTGATCAGGGTGGTCTTGCCGGTACCGTTGCGGCCCAGGAGCGCCAGCGTCTGGCCCTCGCCGAGCGTCAGCGACACGTCGTTGAGCACGACCGCCTCGCCGTAGCCCGCGCTCAACTGCTCGATTTGCAGCAGCTCACTCATGTGCGGCCTCCCCATGGCCCAGGTAGACCTCGCGCACTCGCGGGTCGTTGGCGATTTCTTCCGGCGTGCCTTCGGTGAGCAACGTCCCGTTGACCAGCACCGTCATGCGGTCGGCAAAGCTGAACACCAGGTCCATGTCGTGTTCGATCAGCAGCACCGACACGTCGGAAGGCAATGCCGCCACCGTCTGCAGCAGTTCTTCTCGCTCGCCGGCGGGCACGCCCGCCACTGGCTCGTCCAGCAGCAGCACGCGCGGCTCGCAGGCCAGCGCGATGGCGATCTCCAGCAGGCGCCGCTTGCCGTAGGCCATCTCGCGCGTGCGCAGGTTCGCCACGTCGGTCAGCCGGAAGGTCTCCAGCAGCTGCGCCACACGCTCCATCACCGCCAGGTCGCGGCCCAGCGGCTGCCACCACTTGCGGCCCAGGCCGCGCTGCTGCGACACCACCAGCGCCAGCGTCTGCAGGGGCGTCATGGCGTCGAACAGCTGGTTGATCTGGAACGTGCGCACCAGCCCGCGCCCCACCCGCTGGTGCGGCGCCAGCCGGGTGATGTCCCGGCCGAGCAACTCGATGCGGCCGGCGGTCGGCGTCAGCACGCCCGTCAGCAGGTTGATCAGGGTGGTCTTGCCCGCACCGTTCGGGCCGATCAGCGCATGCCGCGCGCCGGGGCGCAACTGCAGCGACACGTCGTTGGTGGCCGTGATGCCGCCGAAGCGCATCACCAGGCCGCTGGCCGACAGCACCGGCGGCTGTGCGGCATCGATGACAGTTCTGATCGCGCTCATCGGGCAACCTTCCTGTGGCCGTTGCGGGCGCCGCCGAACCACGTCCAGGGCCGCAGCAGCCGCTCGCGTCCGACAAGCACGAGCAGCACCAGGATCAGGCCGATCCAGAACATCCAGTATTGCGGCGTCACGCTCGACAGCCAGTCCTGCAGCAGCTTGAAGACCACCGCACCGGCCACGCCGCCGTACAGCCAGCCGACGCCGCCGATGACCAGCATCAGCATCACGTCGGCCGAGCGGTCGAACGCCAGCACGTCGAGCGAAGCGAAGCCGGTGGTCTGCGCCAGAAGCGCACCGGCAACACCGGCCACGGCCGCAGCCACGGTGTAGATGGCGAACAGGCGCCCCACCACCGGCACGCCGATCGCCATGGCGCGCAGCCGGTTGTCGCGGATCGACTGCAACGTTGCACCGAAGGGCGAATGCACGATGCGGCGCATCAGCAGGAACAGCAGGAACAGCACCGACAACGAATACCAGGCCGCCGTGCGGCCGTAGAGGTCGAAGTCGAACCGGCCCAGCACCGGACCCATGATCACGCCCTGCAGGCCGTCCGCGCCGCCGGTCAGCCAGCCCAGCTTGTTGGCCAGCTCCAGCAGCAGCAGCGCGGTGCCCAGCGTCACCATCAGCCGCGTGAGGTCGGTGCCGCGCAGGATGGTCACGCTGGCGACCGCGCCCAGCCCGGCGCTGAGCACCAGCGCCACCAGCAGGCCCAGCGTCGGATCGGGATTGAGATGCTTGGCGAACAGCGCGGCCGTGTAGGCGCCGAAGCCGAAGAAAGCCGCATGGCCCAGCGAGACGATGCCGGTGTAGCCCAGGATCAGGTCGAGCGACATCGCGAACAGCGCGACGATGGCGATCTCGTTGATCATCAGCGCGTGCGAAGGCATGACGAGCGGCAGCACGAAGACCACCGGCCAGAACACCAGCTCCCACCAGCGCCAGCGCGCCCGGCCCAGGAGATCGGCTTGCAGCGAAGAAGCATTGGCCATCAGCGGGCTCCCTTGCGGGTGAACAGGCCCTGCGGGCGCCACAGGAGAATGACGATCATCAGCAGATAGACGGTGAATGCCCCCATCTTGGGGATGAAGTACTTGCCGGCAACGTCGGCAACGCCGAGCAGCAGGGCCGCGAGCAGCGGGCCGGTGATGGACGAAGTGCCACCCACCGAGACCACGATCAGGAAATAGATCATGTACTTGAGCGGAAAGCTCGGGTCCATGCCCAGCACCTCCACGCCCAGCGCGCCGCCCAGCCCGGCCAGGCCGGACCCGAAGGCGAAGGTCAGCAGGAACACGGCATTGACGTTGATGCCCATGCCCGATGCCACGCGCGGGTCGTCGACCGCCGCGCGCAGCCGGCTGCCGAAGCGCGTGCGCGTGAGGATCAGCTGCAGCACGACCGTCAGCACCGCGCACACGCCGATGATGAACAGGCGGTAGTGGCCCATGCCCAGCAGAAAGGCGCCGTCGCCGATCTCGGTGCGGCCGCGCAGCCATTCCGGGATCTGGATATTCTGCTGCGACGAGCCCGCGAAATAGTCGATCGCCGCCACCGACATGAAAGCCAGCCCGATGGAGAACAGCACCTGGTCCAGGTGCGACCTGCCGTACATGGGCCGATACAGCGTGCGCTCGAGGATCGCGCCGAGCAGCGCGGCGCCCAGGAATGCCAGCGGCAGGCAGGCCAGGAACGGCACGCCGAAATGCTGCATTGCCATGACCGTCAGGTAGCCGCCGGCCATGGCGAAGGCACCGTGCGCCAGATTGATGAAGTTCATCAAGCCCAGCGTCACGGCCAGGCCGACCGCGAGTACGAAGAGCAGCATGCCGTAGGCAATACCGTCGAAGAGGATGGTGAGCATGAGTCGCTTGAAAAGGAAACCCCCCATTCGGGAGACTCCAGGGGCCCGGCTTCGCCGGTCCTCGGGTGTCGCCCCCGGCAGGGGGGTGGGCGCAGCGCCCCGTCAGGCGCGTGCAGCCTGGGGGTTTACTTTGCTTTTCCCGGGTCCTTGACCTGCTTGATCACGTCGAACTCGACGTTGTAGAGCTTGCCGTCCTTCTTTTCGACCTTGCGCAGGTACACGTCCTGCACGATGTCGCGCGTCTGCGCGTCGATCAGCACCTCGCCGCGCGGGCTCTCGAAGACCTGGCCCTTCATGGCGGCCAGCAGCGCGTCGCCGCCACCCTTGCCCTTGGTGTCCTTGAGCGCCTCGTAGATGATGCGCATGCCGTCATAGCCGCCCACGGCCATGAAGTTCGGACGCATGCCCTTGTTGGCCTTCTCGAACGACTCGACGAACTTCTTGTTCAGCGCCGACGGGTGATAGGCCGAGTAGTGGTGCGTGGTGACCACGCCCAGCGCGCCGTCGCCCATGTCGTTGAGCTGGTCGTCGTCCGTCACGTCGCCAGTGGCGATGAGCTTGATGCCGGCCTTGTCCATGCCGCGTTCGACAAACTGCTTCATCACCGCCGCGCCCGCGCCCGAGGGCACGAAGACGAACAGCGCATCGGGCTTCTCGTCGCGCACCTTCTGCAGGAACGGCGCGAAGTCGGGGCTGCGCAGCGGCACGCGCAGCTTGTCGAGCACCTTGCCGCCGTTGGCGGCGAAACGCTCGGTGAAGTACTTCTCGGCGTCGTTGCCCGGGCCGTAGTCGGACACCAGCGTCACCACCGACTTGATGCCGTTCTTGGGGGCCCAGTCGCCCATCGCGACAGACACCTGCGGGAGCGTGAAGCTCGAGCGCACCACATACGGCGAGGCACTGGTGATGGCGGACGTGGCCGCGGCCATCACGACCATCGGCGTCTTGGACTGCGTGGCCAGCGGCGCGGTCGACAGCGCGGCCGGCGTGATGCCGAAGCCGGCCAGCACGTCCACCTTGTCATTGACGATGAGCTCCTGCGCCAGGCGCTTGGTCACGTCCGGCAGCGTGGTGTCGTCCTTGACGATCAGCTCGACCTTGCGCCCCGCCACCGTGTCGCCGTGCTGGGCCATGTACAGGCGCGCCGCGGCCTCGACCTGCCGGCCGGTGCTGGCCTGCTGGCCGGTCATCGGCAGGATCAGGCCGATCTTGAAAGGTGCGTCCTGCGCCAGCGCGATGGACGAGGCCAGCGCAAGCGCGGTCAGCCCGGTGACCTGAATGAGTTGACGGCGATTCATTCCGAAGCTCCTTTTCGATGAGAGAGTCTGTGCAAAGCCGGCCTATTTTGAACACTTTGCAACATTTCGGGTTCGTTGCATGCCCCAATGGCGGCGGTATCGGCGCCGATTGTTGCGCGATAACCATAGGGGCTGCGCGATCATCGCGCAGACGACGGAAAAAGCTCAATCGGGCCGGTAGGCCGAGTCGAGCGTGATCGCGCCGACCGCGCGCGAGACGCAGGCGCACATCCGCGTGCAGGCCTGCTTTTCGTGCGGCGAGAGGAACACGTCGCGGTGATCGATCTCACCATCCACTGCCAACACATCCATGGCGCACAAGCCGCATTCGCCGCGCCGGCAGTCCGACAGCGCCTGCACCCCATGCGCCTCCAGGGCCTCGAGCAAGGTGCTGTTGGCGGGCACCTCGATGTCGAGACCGTGGCGCGGGATGCGCACCCGGAAGGCCTGCGTGGGCAGGCGCCCGCTGCTGCCGAAGGTCTCGAAGCGAAGGTCGACCGGCGGCCGCCCCGCGTCGGCCCAGGCCTGCTTGACCGCCTCCAGCATGGGCACCGGCCCGCACGCGTAGAGCTGCGCGCCGGGCGCCAGCGCCGCGATCTCGGCCGCGAAGTCGATCGCCGCACTGCCCGCGTGCAAGGCCAGGCGCTCGCCCAGCAGGGCCTGCAGCGGTTCGCCGTAAGCCAGTTCCTCCGTGGTCCTGGCGCCGTAGAGCATGCGCAGCGCGGCGCCGCGCCGGGCCGCGACGGCGGCGGCCTGCTGCGCCATGTACACCATCGGCGTGATGCCGATGCCGCCGGCCACCAGCAGATAGCCGGGCGCCTGCAGATCGAGCGGAAAGTGGTTCTGCGGATCGCTCACCATCAGGCGGTCGCCGGGTTCGAGCTGCCACATGGCGCGCGAGCCGCCCCGACCTTCGTCCATGCGCTTGACCGCGATGCGCCAGCTCAGTCCGTCCGGAGCGCCGATCAGCGAGTAGTGACGCGTCTGCACGTTGCCCGCCAGCACCTGCACCTGAAGATGGGCACCAGGTTCGTAGGGCGCGGCCACGCCGGATTCGGGCCGGATCTCGAACTCCCGCACGGTGGGGCTGAGCGTACGCGTGGCGGCAATGCGCGCCGGCATCCATTGGATGTCGCTTTTCATGGTCGAAGGTCGTCTGGAATCGAAGAATGTTCAGTTGCGCCGGCGGATCAGCTGCACGCCGGGCAATGCGTGGTGGGCACTGCCGTGCAGTGCCTCGTGGAGGTTGCGCCGCGCCATGCGGCTGTGCTCGCGCATCAGCGCCTCGGCACGCGCGCCCTCGCGCGCCTCGATGGCGTCCAGCACCTGCCGGTGCTGGTCCTGGGCGATCACGAGCATGTCGCGTGCCGCCGGCGAGTTCGCCTGCACCACCACGAAGCCGGAAGGCGAGGCGAAAGGCAGGTTCACGACCCGGTCGAGTTGCTTGGCCAGAACCGCGCTGCCCGCCATTTCGGACAGCAGCACATGAAAGCGCGCGTTGAACTCCACGTAGCGCGAGAAGGCCGCATCGTCCAGGGCCGGCTGGCGCAGCAGCTCGTCGATGCGCGCCAGGCAGCCGTGCGCTTCGCGCAGCACCACCGGGGGCGCACCGCGCTCGGCGGCCAGCCGCGCGACGAGGCCTTCGAGCGTGCCGCGCAGTTCGATGGCGTCGGAGACGTCGCGCTCGGAAAACGTGCGCACCGCGAATCCGCCGTTGGGCAGCGCCTCCAGCAGGCCCTCCTGTTCGAGCCGCATGAGCGCGCTGCGCACCGGCGTGCGCGACACGCCGAGCATTTCGGACACCGCCACTTCGGCAATGCGGGCACCGCCGCCGAGATCGCCGGCCAGGATCATCTCGCGCAAGCGCAGCTGCGCCTTGACGGCCTGCGAGCCACCGGCCTCCTGCGTTTCGGCAGCGCCGGCCTCCAGGCCGCGCGGGCCGGCGGCCGTCATGCCGCCGCCACCGCCGGCCGAATCGGAATCACCGGGACAGGCGGTGCCTCGCGCGCCACCAGGCGGTCGATCAGCCGGCGCGCCCACATCGAGCCGGCGTCGATGTTGAGGTTGTAGAAGGTGTGATCCGGCCGCTCGTCCATGGCGCGTTGCTGGGCCTCGAGCACCAGTTCGTCCTCGCGGAAGATGCCGGCGACGCCTTCGCGCAACTCGTGCGTCAGGCGCTGCTCGCCCAGGCAGTAGTTGCGCGCAAAGGCCCAGAAGTACAGACAGGTCTTGTCGGTCTCTGGCGTGATCGTGTTGAGCACATAGCCGTTCACGCCGCCGCTGCGGTCGCCCGGCGAGTCGCCCCTGGGCACGGCGCCACTGCCGGCGGGCGCCACGCCGACGTCGATGTTCACGGTGCAGGGCGCCTCGAAGCGGATGATCTGCCATCGGTCCACCTTGCCCTGGTAACCGCGCGCATGGCGGATCTGCGCGGCCCAGAAAGGCGGCGCGTCGATGCCCTCCATCCAGCGGGTGACAGTTGCGCTGCGATCGCCATGGGTGGCAACGAAAGGCGCCTCGGCCACGGCGCGGTTGCCGATCGACGAGCCGTGCACGAAGGTCTCGTGCGTCAGGTCCATGAGGTTGTCGACCACCAGCCGGTAATCGCAGGCGACGCGGATCATCTTGCCGTCGCCGGCCCACTGCGGGTCGTCGTTCCAATGCATGTCGGGCACCAGCGCCGGATCGGCCTTGGCCGGATCGCCCGGCCAGACCCAGATGAAGCGGTGCTTTTCCACCACCGGGTAGCTGCGCACGCAAGCCGACGGATTGAGCGTCTCCTGGCTCGGCATGTGGGTGCAGCGGCCCTGGCTGTTGTAGACCAGCCCGTGGTAGCCGCACACCAGCTCGTCACCCTCGAGGCGCCCCAGCGACAAGGGCATCAGGCGGTGCCAGCAGGCGTCCTCCAATGCCGCCACCTGGCCGTCGGTGCGGCGGAACAGCACCAGCTTCTGGTTGCAGACGGTGCGCGGCATGAGGGCGTGCCGCACCTCCACGTCATAGGCGGCGGCATACCAGGCGTTCAGCGGAAAAGGGCGAGATGCAGCGTTCATGGATACTCAATGTATACAGAACAAGCGTCAAATCCAATAGTTTTGCGACAATTCGAGGGTAAACACCGAGCTTGCTGTATACAGTGCAGCGGTTTGTAGTCCGTTTACGATCTTTCCTCTTTTCTTCCTGCCCGCACGGAGACCCCCCATGTCCCAACACGCCCACTTGCCTGCCCGCTATGACCACGTCGGCAGCTTCCTGCGTCCCGCCTACCTCATCGAGGCACGCGAGAAGAAGGCCAAAGGCGAGATCGACGCCCAGCAGCTTCGCGAAGTCGAAGACAAGGCGATCACCGAGATCGTGAAGTTCCAGGAAGGCATCGGCCTCAAGAGCATCACCGACGGCGAGTTCCGCCGCACCTATTTCCACATCGACTTCCTCGAGCAGCTCGGCGGCGTGAAGACCGACATCCCGGTCACCATCCGCAAGCCGGACGGGACCGAGGAGCTGGCTCCGCCGGTGATCCGCGTGATCGACAAGGTCCGGCACGCCAAGAACATCCAGCTGGCGGACTTCCAATACCTCAAGAGCCAGGTCTCGGCGGGCAACACGCCGAAGGTGACGATCCCCTCGCCGACCATGCTGCACTTCCGCGGCGGGCGCGCGGGCATCAGCCGCGAGGCATACCCGGAGCTGGACCCGGTCTTCTACGACGACGTGGCCAAGGCCTATGGCGACGAGCTGCGCTCGCTGGCCGACGCCGGCTGCACCTACGTCCAGATGGACGACACGAACCTGGCCTACCTGTGCGACGTGAACCTGCGCGAGGCGGCCCGCCAGCGCGGCGACGACCCCAACGAGCTGCCGCACCGCTATGCGCAGTTCATCAACAAGATCGTGGCGCACAAGCCCGAAGGCATGCTGCTGGGCATCCACCTGTGCCGCGGCAACTTCAAGAGCACGCACGCCGCGGCCGGCAACTACGAGCCGGTGGCCGAGGCGCTGCTCAAGGAAATGGACGTCGACGCGTACTTCATGGAATACGACGACGCCCGCTCGGGCGACTTCAAGCCGCTGCGCTACCTGCCCAAGGGCAAGACGGTCGTGCTCGGCCTGGTGACCACCAAGTTCGGCGAACTCGAGGACAAGGACGAACTCAAGCGGCGCATCGAAGAGGCGGCCAAGTACGTGCCGCTCGAGCAGCTGGCGCTGTCCCCGCAGTGCGGCTTCTCCAGTACCGTGCACGGCAACAACATCGCCGTGGAAGACCAGCGCCGCAAGCTGCAGTTGGTGGTCGAGACCGCCCAGGAGGTCTGGGGCTCGACCTGACGCCGCGGCCGTGGTGAACTGGCGGCCATGAAGGCCCCGCCGCTCGACTGGCTGCCCAGCCCCTCCCAGCACTTCCTGGTGGTCAGCGTCGCCCTGCTGGTGTACGTGCTGACCACGCGCGTGCGGCGCGAACATCGCGCGCCGACCACTGCCATCGCCTGGGTGATGGCGCTGGTGCTGCTGCCGTACGTGATGCTGCCGATGTACCTCCTGTTCGGCCAGCGCAAGTTGCGGCCGGCAGGCACCCAGCGCCCCCCGCGCAACGGCGCCGTGCAGCACTGGGCCGCCGAGCTGGCCGAGAGCTTCGGGCTGGCCGCACCCGCCCCCTGCGCCATCCGGATGCACGCCGATGGCGCAGCCGCGCGCGACGCGCTGTGGCAGGTGATCGAGGGCGCGCGCGAGCGCCTCGATGTCTGCACCTTCATCATCGGCGCCGACGAACTCGGCCAGGAGGCGCTCGAGCGCCTGGCCCGCCGCGCGCGCGAAGGCGTGAAGGTGCGCGTGCTGCTCGACGGCTTCGGCGCCTTGCAGCTGCCGCGCGGACACTTCACCAAGCTGCGCGCCGCGGGCGCCCAGGTGGCGGTCTTTCGCCCCTTGTTCAGCCTGCGCCGCAACGGGCCGCGCAACCTGCGCAACCATCGCAAGTTCACCATTGCCGACGACCAGTGGCTGTGGACCGGCGGGCGCAACCTGGCCGGCGAGTATTTCTGCGGCAACGCGGCCCATCCGCAGCCCTGGCGGGACCTGTCGTTCGACCTGCATGGCGACGCGGCCACGGCGGCCGCGCGCCAGTTCGAGCAGGACTGGGCTTCGGCGCGCGGACACGACGCCCGCCCCATCGCCTCGTCGGCGCAGCCACCGCGTGGCGCCTGCCTGGCCCAGTTCCTGCCGAGCGGCCCCGACCAGAGCGAGGACACGGCCATGGCGCTGCTGATCGACGCGTGCTTTCGCGCCGAGCATCGCCTGCTGGCCGTGACGCCCTACTTCGTGCCCAGCGACGGGCTGCGCGATGCTTTGCGGCTGGCGGCGCGACGCGGGGTGCAGGTGACGATCGCCATGCCGCAGGTGTCCAATCACCGCCTGGCCGATTTCGTACGCGCCCGCGCGATGCGCGACCTGGCGCGTGCCGGCGTCATCTTCCGCATGCTGCCGTTCATGTCGCATGCCAAGGCCGTGGTGGTGGACGAGGACCTGGCCACCTGCGGATCGATCAACCTCGACGGACGCAGCCTGCTGCTCAACCACGAGGCCACGGTGATCTTCTACGACATCCGGCAGATCGAATGGCTGGCCCACTGGATCGAGGTCACGGCCTCCGCCGGTGAAACCTACCGGGCCCGCACGCCGAGCCTGGCGCGCGACATCGGCGAGGGACTCGTGCTGACGCTGGCCTTCCAGCTGTGAAGCGCTGGCCCCACCGGAGTGCCGCCACGGCCGGGCCGCCTCAACCCTTCTTTTCGGCGGCGACGTTGGTGTAGGTGGCGTTGCCCAGCCCGGTGCCGATCGTCAGCACCGCCCAATGCCGCACGTCCTGCATGAAGGGCAGTTCGCTCAGCCCCTGCACCACCGCGTCGTTGTGCAACAGCACATCTGGCCGCCGGCCGTCGATGTCAGGCAGCAACTGGGCCAATGCCTGCGGCAGGTGGAAGTGGTCGCTGCTCCAGTCGCCCGGCATGTTGTGCGCGCCGCGCGAGATGCTGCCATCGCCCAGGACCCGGCCCGGGCATGCCACGCCGACGAATGGCGCCAGCGCGATGCCCTTGCGCCTGGCGTGCGCGGCCAGTTCGTGCAGCATTTGCGCGATGCCCTCCATCAGGTCGCCGCGCGACGGGGAGTCGTCCGCATGGCGCCACTTGTGGCGGCGCAGCACCCTGGCGCGGGACAAGTCCTTGGCCTTGGCACGCCGCGTCTCGACGATGCCGCAGCGCACATTGGTGCCGCCGATGTCCACCGCCAGGATCGCGTCGTACTGCGCCACCAGCGCGGGCGGCGTCAGGTGCACCCATCCGATCAGGCCGGCATCGTCCACGTCGTTGCACAGGCGCGCCAAGGTCACGCGGCTGCCCTGCTGGTGCAGGATGGTGCCGGCCTGAAGCAGCGCGTGCTCGCCCACCGCGCTGCCGGGAAAGCCACCGCCGATGACCACCCGCTCGACCCGCTGCCAGGTCGGATGCTTGCAATAGCGCTCGATCACCTGCACCAGCTCGACCGCGAATTCCTCGATCGCGGCGTCGAGCATGTCGCTCGCGGCGCTGGCCACCGGTGCGCGCAGCACCTCGTCGAGCTCTCGCTTGGCGATGCGCTTGCTGTCCTTGCCGCGCAGCGGGTCGGCCCTGTTGCGGCGCCGATGGCGTTTGCGCCAGGCTTGCAGGAGCTTTCGGAAGGCGGTCTGGCTGGCGGCATCGCCGACGAAGCCGGTGGGCCCGCGCACCATGAGGCTGTAGCCGTCCACGTGCACCGAAGGCAGGTTCAGCGCGCCATGTCGCAGCGCGGCTGCTTCGTCGACGGGTTTGCGGCGTGTCCGGGCTGAGTCTGATTTCATGCGCGCACTGTGGGTGGCGCCGCGGCCGGTCTGCGGCAGTGCGCATCGCCATCGCGTGTAGGAGCCCGGCGCGAGCACCGCCCGGGTGCACAACTCACGCCTTTACACTGCGCATGATGCATCGGCCCACCCTTCGCCGCCTGTCCGGCGCCTTCGCCGTCATGCTGCTGGCCGGCGTCACGCTCCTCGCCTTCCTGCCAGCGGCGGCGGCAGACACGCTTCGTGTCGGCTCCAAGCGCTTCACCGAATCCTACGTTCTGGCCGAGGTGCTGGCGCAGAAGGCTGCGCCCGCACTCCCCGCCCCGCCGCAAGTGCGCCAGGGCCTGGGAAACACGGCCATCGTGTACGAGGCACTGCGTTCCGGCGCGATCGACCTGTACGTCGAATACACCGGCACGATCGCGCTGGAAATCCTCAAGGGCTCGCCCACGATGTCGCGCGAGCAGATGCAGGCCGGGCTCGCGCCGCTCGGGCTGGGACTGGGGCCGGCACTGGGATTCAACGACGGCTATGCGCTGGCCATGCGCGCGGCAGACGCCGATCGCCTGGGCATCCGCAACCTGAGCGACCTGGCGCGGCATCCCGAGCTGACCCTGGGCCTGTCGAACGAATTCATCGGACGCGCCGACGGCTGGGCCGGCCTTGCCGCACGCTACGGGCTACCGCAGCGGCCCACCGGGCTGGACCACGGCCTGGCGTACGACGCGATCGCGGCCGGCCAGATCGACGTGATGGACATCTACACCACCGACGCGAAGATCGACCATCTCGGCCTGCGCGTGCTGGAGGACGACCGCAACTACTTTCCGCGCTACGACGCCGTGGTGCTGTACCGGCTCGACGTGCCGCAGCGCTTTCCCAAGGCCTGGGCAGCGATCGGCCAATTGGCGGGCCGCATCGACGAACACGCGATGATCGCGATGAACGCGCGCGCTGAACTCGACGGCGCGGCCTTCGACACGATCGCGCGCGACTACCTGGCAACCGGCAACGCCGGAGCCGCCACGCGAGGCCCCGCCGGTGGCGCAACGGCAGCGCAGCCGGCGGCCGCCGGGCGCGGCTTCATGGGCAAGCTGTTCGGGGACGACCTTGCGCGCCTGACTCGCCAGCACCTGCTGCTGGTGGCGGTGTCGGTCGCGATCGCCACGCTGGTCGCGGTGCCGGTGGGCATTGCCGTGTTCCGGCGGCCGCCGTTGCGCGCCCTGGTGCTGGGGCTGACGGGGCTGCTGCAGACCATCCCGTCGCTGGCCATGCTGGCCATCCTGATCTGGCTGCTCAACGGCATCGGCATGGTGCCGGCGCTGGTGGCGCTCACGCTGTATGCGTTGCTGCCCATCATGCGCAATACCGTCGCCGGCCTGGCCGAGGTTCCCGACGGCCTGCGCGAGGCCGGCACGGCGCTGGGCATGACGCCGGGCCAGACGCTCCGGCTGGTGCAGCTGCCGTTGGCGTTGCCCACGCTGGTGGCCGGCGTGCGCACGGCCACGACCATCGCCATCGGCACCGCCACCATCGCCGCCTTCATCGGCGCCGGCGGTTTCGGCGAACGCATCGTCACCGGCCTGGCGCTCAACGACACCCAGCTGCTGGTGGCCGGCGCGCTGCCTGCCGCGGCGCTGGCGCTGGTCGCGGAAGCAGCGTTCGAGGCGCTCGAATGGTGGCTGCGCCGCGGCCACGGCGCGGCGCAGGCCTGATGCGCCGCGCCATCTGAAAGCTAAGGCTGCTGCTGCGCCAGGGCCCACGCCACGTGCTCGCGCACCAGTGCGCCGGCGTCCTGCGCGCGCGCGAGCAGCGCCGGCCGCGCCGCGGCGTCTCCGGCACGCAGGGCATTGCCCAGCGCGACCGCGATGTTGCGCAACCAGCGCTCATGGCCGATGCGGCGGATGGCGCTGCCTTCGGTACGGCGCAGAAACTCGTCCTCGCTCCAGGCAAACAGTTCGGCCAGCGCGCTGCCGGCCAGTCCTTCGCGCGGGTCGAAGTCGGGCAGGCTGCTCCTGCCGGCGAACTTGTTCCATGGGCAGGCAAGCTGGCAGTCGTCGCAGCCGTAGATTCGGTTGCCCATCAGCGGACGCAACTGCGGGTCGATCGCGCCAGGATGCTCGATGGTGAGGTAGGAGATGCAGCGCCGGGCGTCCAGCCGATGCGGTCCCACGATGGCGCCGGTGGGACACGCGTCGATGCAGGCGCTGCATGTGCCGCAATGGGGGCTCACGGCGTCGCTGGGCGGCAGCGCCAGGTCAACGTAGATTTCGCCGAGAAAGAACATCGAACCCGCCGCGCGGTCCAGCACCAGCGTGTGCTTGCCGCGCCAGCCCTGGCCGCTGCGAGAGGCGAGTTCGGCCTCGAGCACGGGCGCGGAATCGGTGAACACACGGTGGCCGAACGGACCGATCTCGGCGGCGATGCCGTCGGCCAGCTTCTGCAGGCGCGCGCGCATCACCTTGTGATAGTCGCGGCCGCGGGCATACAGCGACACCACGCCCTCGCCCGGCCGCCCGAGCCGGGCGAACTCGACGGCTTGCCAGTCCTGCGGCGTGTCGCGGGGCAGGTAGTCCATGCGCGCGGTGATCACGCTGACGGTGCCCGGAACCAGTTCGGCCGGGCGGGCGCGGCGCAGGCCGTGCGCGGCCATGTAGTGCATCTGCCCATGGAACCCTTGGGCCAGCCACTGCATCAATCCGTCTTCCGCGCTGGACAGGTCGACGCCGGCCACTCCGATTTGGGAGAATCCGAGCGCGCCCGCCAGCGCATTCACACGGGACATCAGTTGCTTGCTGCCGATCACTTGCCGATTGTAGAAACGCGCCACTGGCCCGACGAGGCCGCCACGCGCGAATTCGCCGCCCGCCTGGCCGGCGCCATCGCCGCCCACCCCGAGCTTGCCGATGCGTACATATCGCTGCAGGGCGACCTGGGGGCGGGCAAGACCACCTTCGTGCGCCACCTGCTGCACGCCGTGGGCGTGCGCGGCCGCATCAAGAGCCCGACCTACGCGGTGGTCGAGCCGCACGTCGCAGCGGGCGGCCTGGCCGTGCATCACTTCGACTTCTACCGCTTCAACGATCCGCGCGAATGGGAGGACGCGGGCTTTCGCGACATCTTCGCCGGCCCCGGGCTCAAACTCGCCGAATGGCCCGAAAAGGCTGCAAACCACGTTCCGATTGAGGATCTTGCTATTAAAATTGAAGCGATGAGTGACGAAACGCGAACCGTTACCCTGCAAGCCAACAGCATCCGCGGCGCCCGGCTGCTGCAAGGCGGCGCCGCATGAAGCGCCGTTCCCTGCTGCAAGCCGGAAGCCTTGTGCTGCTGCTCGGGCGCCAGCACATCGCCCGGGGCGCGACCATCCTCGCCGTGCGCGTGTGGCCCGCCGAGGACTACACGCGCGTCACCATCGAATCCGACAACCGGCTGCAGACGCGCCAGCTGACGGTCGGCAATCCGCCGCGGCTGGCGGTGGACATCGAGGGCATCGACCTCGACACCAAGCTGCGCGAGCTGGTCGGCAAGATCCGCTCCGACGACCCCTACATCAACGGCGTGCGCGTGGGCCAGTTCGCGCCCGAGGTGGTGCGCCTGGTGTTCGACCTCAAACAGGTCGTGGCGCCGCAGGTCTTCACGCTGGCACCGGTGGCGGCCTACCGCAACCGGCTGGTGCTCGACCTGTACCCGGCCAACCCGGTCGACCCGATGGAGGCGCTGATCGCCGAGCGCCTGCGCGACGCACCCGCCACCGCCAAGGCATCGGCGCCGGCCACGGCCTACGGCCGCCCCACCCCGGGCAAGTCGGGCGATCCACTCGAGGACTGGCTGGCCAGCCAGCAAGGCCATCCGCTGCCGATGCCCGGCGCACCGATGGCGCCTTCGGTGCCCGTCAATCCGCCGCTGCCGCCCTCGGTGGCCCTGGCCACGCCACGGCCGGCGCCACCGCCCACCGTGGCTGCGCCGCGCGCAGCGGCCACCGCGTCACGGACCGACCGCATCATCATCGTGGCGCTCGATCCCGGCCACGGCGGCGAAGATCCGGGCGCCACCGGACCGCGCGGCACCCGCGAGAAGGACATCGTGCTGCAGGTGGCCATGCGCCTGCGCGACCGCATCAACCGCGCCAGTGTCGGCGGCAACCCGATGCGCGCGTTCCTCACGCGCGACGCCGACTTCTTCGTGCCGCTGCACGTCCGTGTACAGAAGGCCCGCCGGGTGCAGGCCGACCTGTTCGTGAGCATCCACGCCGACGCCTTCACCAACCCGGACGCGCGCGGCGCCAGCGTCTTCGCGCTCAGCCAGCGCGGTGCCTCGAGCAGTGCCGCACGCTGGCTCGCCAACAAGGAGAACGAGGCCGACAAGATCGGCGGCGTCAACCTGGGCGAGCAGGACGTGCACGTCCAGCGCGCCATGCTCGACATGAGCACCACGGCGCAGATCAACGACAGCCTGAAGCTGGGCAGCGCCATGCTGGGCGAGATCCGCAACGTCGGCCGGCTGCACAAGGGCAGCGTGGAGCAGGCCGGCTTCGCGGTGCTCAAGGCGCCGGACATCCCCAGCGTGCTGGTCGAGACGGCCTTCATCAGCAACCCCGATGAAGAGTCCAAGCTGCGCACCACCGGTTACCAGGAAGACCTGGCCGATGCGCTGATGCGCGGCATCGAGCGCTACTTCGCGCAGAACCCGCCGCTGGCACGCAGCCGGCAGTTGTAGCGCTGGTGCGCCCTAGGCGCTCTGCCTGACCTTCGTCCTTCGGCCCTTCGCCGGCTGGGCAGCACCGGCGGGCGGCATCGCCGGTGGGATGGCCCGGCCCGGCGGCATGCTCGCGATGGCGTCGGCGTACACGTTGCCGCCGCTCGAGATGTGGTCCGTCATGGCCTTGAAGGCCGCATCTTCGTCCCCGGCCAGGATGGCCGCGACGATGGTCTGGTGCTCGGCCAGGGAATGGCGGATGCGGTTCGGCCGGTCGAACAGCGAGCGTTGCGGGTGCCGCATGCGCAGGCGCATGGCACGCAACTGCCGCGCCAGCACGTCGTTGAGACTGCCGTCGTAGATGATCTCGTGGAACGCGCGGTTGGCGCTGCCGTAGGCCTCTGCGTCGTCGAGCTCGGCCGCGCGCCGGCATGCCTCGTGCGCCTGCTCCAGTTCGCGCCGCTGCACCGCGGGCATGCGGCGCGCCGACAGGCGGGCCGCCAGCCCTTCGAGCGCCATCAGGATCTCGAGCATGGCGATGTACTCGGGCAGCGACAGGGTGGCGACGACGGCGCCCTGACGTGGCACGGTGGCGACCAGCCCGGCCGAGATGAGTTGCAGGATGGCTTCGCGGGCCGGCGTGCGCGAAACGTCGAAGCGCTCCATGAGTTGCTGCTCGTCGATGCGCGAGCCGGCGTCTAGCTTGCCCGAAAGGATCTCCGCCTCCAGGGCTTCGCGAATCCGTTCACTGAGGCTGATGCGTGGTGTGCTTGCCATGTGGATGTGTCTGTGTTCGCGATGATAGGAGCTTCGCGGCGCGCGGCGCGCCATGCTCATGCCCCAGGGCCGCCCGCTCGGCTGCGCAGCGCCTCGTCGAAGCGCTCGATGCGCGCCATGGCGAAGGCCGGCCGCTCGCGCACGGCCTGCCACCAGCCGTGCACGCGCGGCCGCGTCGCGGGCAGCAACTGGTCGGGCGCCAGTTCCTCGAGCCGTGCGACAAAGGGCACCGCCGCGATGTCGGCCAGCGAATAGGACGCGCCGACCAGCCACGGCGCCGGCCCGAGCATGGCTTCCATCTTGTCCAGCAGGCCGACCAGCCCGGCCAGGGCTTCGTCCTTCTCTTCCTGCGTGTAAGGGCGCCGCGCGATACGCAGCCACGCCTCGCGACGCTCGGCGGTGGGAATGCGGTCGAGCCTTTCGCGCAACTGCTCGGCAGTCCACTGGCTGGCCACCGGCTGCAATGCCTGCGACCAGTTGAGGATCAGCAGCCTGGGCAGTGCGCGCTCGTCGGTCCAGCGCACGAAGTTGCGCATGACGGCGCGCTGGTACGGGTCGTGCGGCCGCAGCGGCGGTTCGGGATGAACCTCGTCCAGGTATTCGCAGATGGTCGAGCTCTCGTGCAGCGGGCGCCCGGGCGCGATCAGGAGGGCCGGCACCACGCCGTTCGGGTTCATCGCGAGGAATGCCGGGCTGTGCTGCTCCTGCCGGCTCATGTCGATCGGAATGCTTTCGTAGGGCACGCCCTTTTCGGCCAGGCACAGGCGCACCCGGCGCGAGGCGCTGGACAGCCAGCCGTGAAACAGCTTCATCATGAAAGGTCGTCCCCGACCATCAGTACCGGCGCGCCGGTGGTCATCCGGCCTTCGAGTTCGCGGTGCGCACGCTGAACGTCGAGCAGGCCGAAGCGCGAGCCGACATCGAGCCGTACCTGGCCGGCACGGACGACGGCGAAAAGGGCCGCGGCCGCCTGCTGCAATTCGTCCGGCTCGGCAATGAAGCTGCGCAGCGTGGGCCGGCAGACGGTGAGCGATCTAGCATGCAGCAGTTGCAGGTCGAACGCCTCGACGTCGCCGGACGCGGTGCCGTAGTTGATGGCCATGCCGCGCGGCCGGAGGCACCGCAGCGACGGCAGGAACACGTCGCGCCCGACGGCGTCGTACACCACGGCCACGCCCTCGCCGCCGGTGATCGCCAGCGTTCGGGCAGAAAAATCCTCTTGGCGGTAGTCGATCACGTGGTGGCAGCCATGGGCCTCGGCAACGGCCATCTTCTGCGGCGAGCCCACCGTGCCGATGACGGTCGCGCCCAGCGCTCGTGCCCATTGCGCCAGCACCACACCCATGCCGCCGGCTGCGGCGTGCACCAGTACGAAGTCGCCTGCCTTCACCGCGTACAGGCGTCGCAGCAGGTATTCCGCCGTCAGCCCGCGCAGCAGGTTGGCGCCGGCCTCTTCCACCGGCACGGCGCCGTCCAGCACAACCACGCGCGCTGCATGCACGTTGCGCAGCACCTGGTAGCCGCCCGGTTGAACGTAGGCGACCGACTGTCCCACGCGCAGCCCCGATACGCCGGCGCCGACCGACTCGATCACCCCGGCGCCGTTCGCTCCCGGCGTGACCGGGAAGACGGCCGGCGCCTGCGGGCCGGCGGCCCCCTTGCGCTGGTAGATGTCCGCAAAGTTAAGGCCGATGGCCCGCTGGCGGATGCGCACCTCGCCGGGACCGGGCGGCGGGACGTCCACCTGGACGACCTCCAGTACTTCGGGGCCGCCGTGTCGGCGCATGTGAATGGCAGTGGTTTTCATGGCGCGGGGCCGGAGCTTCGTTCTCCTGAATATGTATTTTCTAAACTGCGTTACGTATACCAATAAACCCTATCTACATATTTTTGTGGCTCGCCCATACACTGCCAGCGCACCCGGACAACCAATTGGAGACACTCATGCAGCTGAGAAGAAGGCAATTCGGCATGCTCGCCGCCGCCGGTCTTGCCGCCCCGTCCATGCGCGCTTTTGCGGTGACCGCCGCCCCCGACATGTCGGCGGTCTACGAGGCGGCCAGGAAGGAAGGCGAACTGACCTGGTATTCCGTGCCCTACCCGTCGGAGCTCGCCGAAACCATGGGCCGCACCTTCACTGCACGCTATCCGGGCATCAAGGTGAACGTGGTGCGCACGACGGCGCAGGTGGCATTCCAGCGCCTCAACCAGGACCTCAAGGCCGGCACGCCGGCGTGCGACGTGTTCACCTCCACCGACCTCGCCCATTACCTGGACCTCAAGGCGCGCAAGCTGCTGCTGAAGTACACGCCGCCGTCCACCGCGCTGATCGACCGGCAATTGCGCGAGATGGATGCCGACGGCTACTACCACGCCACCAGCGCCTTCATGATGGGGCTGGTCTACAACACGCAGAAGGTGCCGGGCGGCCAGGCGCCGACGAGTTGGAACGACCTGCTCGACCCGAAGTGGCAGGGCCTGGCGTCGGTCGCCCATCCCGGCTTCAGCGGCGCCGCAGGCGCGTGGGCCATCGAGATGCGCAAGCTCTACGGCGAGGGCTGGTTCAAGAAGCTGGCGGCCAACAAGCCGCAGGTCGGCCGCTCCACCATCGACACGGTGACCACGGTCACGTCGGGCGAGCGCTCGGTGTCCGCCGGTCCGATCACGCTGGCCGCGCGCGTGGGCGCCAAGGGCAACCCGATCGGCTGGGCGGTACCCAGGGAAGGCCCGGTGCTGGTGGCATCGCCCTCGGCGATCATGGCCGACAGCCGGCATCCGAACGCTGCACGGCTGTTCATGGAGTGGCTGATCGGCAGCGACGACGTGGTCGAGCTCGGCCGCGCCGAATTCGGCATTCCGCTTCGCACCGGGTTGAAGCCGCCGGGCGGCCTGCCGGCCCTGGGCGAACTGAAGAACCAACTCGCGCCGACGCCAAGACAGATGCGCGACGACCTGCCGGAGGTGGTCGAGCTGTGGAAGGACGCCTTCGGTGTCTGAAGCCGCCCTGGCCCCGGCCGCGCCGCACGTCCGGCACCTCTCGCGCAGGCCGGACCTGTCGGTCTGGCTGTTCGGATCGCTGGTGCTGCTGCTGATCTTCCTGGTCGCCAACCCGATCCTGCGGCTCCTGTGGGACAGCCTGCACAGCGCCGACGGAAGCCTGTCGCTGGACAGCTACGTCCGCGCCCTCGGGCGCGCACGCCACCTGCAGGCGCTGCTGAACTCGCTCTACCTCGGCGCGGCGGTGACGGCCATATCGCTGGCCCTGGGCGTGCCGCTGGCGCTGGCCGTCTCGCGCACCAACATGCCCGGGCGCGGCTTCACGCATATGGCGGCGCTGGCCTCGTTCGTCATGCCGAACTTCCTGGGCGCGATCGCCTGGATCCTGCTGGCCGGGCCCAATGCCGGCTGGATCAACCGGCTGTGGATGGCCGTCTTCGGCAGTACCGAGGGGCCGTTCAACGTATTCAGCTTCTGGGGCCTGGCGTTCGTCATCGCGCTCTACACCTATCCGCTGGTGTACGTGTTCACCAAGTCGGCGCTGGACCTGATCTCGACCGAGCTCGAGGACGCCGCGGCCATTCACGGGTCGGGTCGATTCAACACCCTGGCACGGGTGACGCTGCCGCTGGCGCTGCCGTCCATCGTCGGCGCCGGCATCCTGATCTTCCTGGAGACCATCGCGCTGTACGGCACGCCGGCGCTGATCGCGATCCCGGCGGGCATCAACCTGGCGACCACGCAGATCGTCTCGTTCTTTCAGTACCCCCTGCGCATCGAGCAGGCCGCCGCGTTCTCGATGCCGATCCTCGTGCTCACGGTGGTGATGCTCTACCTGCAGCGTGCGCTGCTGTCGCGCAAGGGCTACGTATCGGTGTCCGGCAAGGGCGGGGAGCGCCGGCCGTTCGATGCCGGGGCCTGGAAATGGCTGCTGCTGGGCTACTCGACCCTCATCTGCGCGCTCAGCGTCGTGGTGCCGATGGCCATCCTCGTCCTGGCCTCGCTGTCCAAGGCATGGGGCCGGGGCCTGGCGGCCGGCAACCTGACGCTGTCGAACTTCCATGCCATCTTCTTCGAGCAGCTCACGGTGCGCTCGGCACTGTTCAACACCGTCGCGTACTCAGCCTCGGCCGCATTGGTCTGCGTGGCAATGGGCATCTGCGTGGCCTATGCCACGCAGCGCCGCATCACGCCCGCCCCTGCGCTGGTGCAATTCCTTGCGCTGGCGCCTGTCGCCGTGCCGGGCCTGATCATCGCCATCGGCCTGTACGCAGCGTACGCCGGCCCGCCGTTCTCGCTGTACGGCACCGGAGCGCTGGTGGTGGTAGCTTTCGTCACCCGCTTCCTGCCGATCGCGGTGACGGCCTGCGGCGC
This sequence comes from Variovorax sp., assembly GCF_035634955.1. Lineage (GTDB taxonomy): Bacteria > Pseudomonadota > Gammaproteobacteria > Burkholderiales > Burkholderiaceae_C > Variovorax. Next base: position 63,568 of record NZ_DASQBZ010000021.1, read on the forward strand.
CGCCGTGCGCTCGCTCAACCCCGAGCTGGAAGAGGCGGTGCGCATCCTGGGCGGCAACCGCATCACGGTGATGCGCCAGGTCGTCATGCCGCTGCTGCGCAAGACGCTGGCCGGCGTGTTCATCCTGGTGTTCGTCATCTGCACCAAGGAACTGTCGACCGCGGTGTTCCTCACCGGCCCGGCCTCGCGCGTGGTGTCCGTGCTGACGCTGGACCTGAGCGAACAAGGCAACTACGAGGCGCTGGCGGCGATGGGCGTGGTGCTGGTGGCCATCGTGACCGTCGTGGTCGCCGTCGGCATGCGCATCGCCGGACGCGACTTCATGCTGCGCCGCGGCTAGGAAAGACAAACCCAGATGATCAAGCTCGAACTCAAGAACGTATCCAAGCGCTATGGCCCGGTGGCGGCGGTGGACGACCTGAGCATCCAGTTGCAGCAGGGCGAACTGGTGACGCTGCTGGGCCCTTCGGGCTGCGGCAAGACCACGACCTTGCGCATGATCGCCGGCTTTGTCGACCTGAGCGACGGCACCATCATGGTCGAGGAGCGCGAAGTCTCGCGGGCCGGCCGCACGGTGCCGCCCGAGCAGCGCGGCATGTCGATGATCTTCCAGAGCTACGCCATCTGGCCGAACATGACCGTGGCCGAGAACGTCGCCTTCGGCCTGAAGGTGCGCCGCGTCGAGCCGCGCGAGATGCGCCGCCGCGTCGACGAGATGCTCGACATCGTCAAGCTCGGGCCGCTCGCGCAGCGCTACCCGGCCGAACTCTCCGGCGGACAGCAGCAGCGCGTGGCGCTGGCGCGCGCGATGGCGGTAAGGCCCGAGGTGCTGCTGCTCGACGAGCCGCTGTCCAACCTCGACGCCAACCTGCGCGAGGAGATGGCCGGCGAGATCCGCCGGCTGCACGACGAGTTCCGCTTCACCACCGTGTACGTCACCCACGACCAGGCCGAGGCGATGACCATCTCGGACCGCATCGCGGTGCTCAACCTGGGGCGGCTCGAGCAGATCGACACGCCCTGGAACCTCTACAACCGGCCGCGCACGCGGTTCGTCGCCAGCTTCATCGGGCAGACCAACCTGCTCGAAGGCGCGCTGGGCGACGGTTGCGTGGTGCTCAACGGCTTCGGCACCGGCATTCCGCTGGACATGGCGGCGGCGAGCGACGGCGGAGACCGGCGCGTGTCGATCCGGCCGCAGTCCCTCAGCCTCGGCCAGCCGCCGGCCGACATGCTGCCGATGGGGCCCGTGTCGGTGGTCTCGCGCACCTACCTCGGCGAGTACTGGGATTACGTCGTCCGGCCGGCCGGTGGCGGCGAGCCGCTGCGCGTGCATGCGCCGCCGTCGCATGTGCTCGAAGTCGGCCACGAATCCCTTCTGTCAATCGATCCGCGGGGGGTGGCGTTGGTGAGCTGAAGGCCGCCGCGCCATCGTCATGAGCGAACGCACGAACCACATCCGAGAGCTGCCAATGGCAAACACGACCCTACCGCTGTCCGGCTACCGCGTGCTGGACCTCACGATCGCGCGCGCCGGGCCGGCGGCGGTGCGGCTGCTGTCCGACTGGGGCGCCGACGTCACGCGCATCGACGCGCCGGCGCCGCTGCGCAGTTCGGTCACCGGGCGACGCCGCGGCTCCGACGAGCAGAACCTGCATCGCAACAAGCGCAGCCTGTGCCTGGACATCAAGCGCGCTGAGGGCAGCGAGGTGCTGCGCCGCCTGATCGAGCGCAGCGACGTGGTGGTCGAGAACTTCCGCGCCGTCGTCAAGAAGCGTCTCGGGCTGGACTACGACCAGTTGAAGGCGATCAACCCGCGCATCATCCTGGCGAGCATCTCGGGCTTCGGCCAGGACGGGCCCTATTGCGACCGGCCCGGCGTCGACCAGATCGTGCAGGGTATGAGCGGCCTGAGTTCGGTCACGGGCGAACCCGGGCGCGGGCCGGTGCGCACCGGAATCGCCATCTCCGACACCACCGCAGGCATGTTCCTGGGCCAGGGCATCCTGCTGGCCCTGCTGCACCGCGAGCGCACCGGCGAAGGCCAGTGGGTGCACACCTCGCTGATCGAGGGCATGCTCAACAAGCTGGACTTCCAGGGCGCACGCTACACAGTGTCCGGCCAGGTCGCCGGCCAGGAGGGCAATGCCCATCCGACCCAGGTCCCGATGGGCACCTACGACGCCAGCGACGGCCAGGTCAACATCTGCGCCAGCACCGAGAAGATGTGGAGTGCACTGTGTACCGAGTTGGACGGGCGCCAGCTGCTGGACGACCCGGACTATTGCACCGCCGAGTTGCGCATGACGAACCGGCGCGCGCTGGACGCCCGGATCAACGCACTCACGCGCCGGCACACCGCACGCGAGCTGGAAGCGCGCCTCAATCCGGCCGGCGTCCCCTGCGGCCCGGTCTACGACATCGGCCAGGCCTTCGAGGATCCGCAGGTGCGACATCTGCGCATGACACGGCCCGCGCACCACCCCGTGCTGGGCGAGGTGAACCTGATCCGCTCGCCCATCAATCTCTCGGCCTTTCCGCATCCGGCGGCGTTCCACCATGCGGCGCCGGACCCGGGCGAACAGACCGACGAGGTTCTGGCCGAACTCGGCTACGGCCCCGACGACGTGGCACACCTGCGCGCCCAGGGAGCGGTGGGATGAACCCTGCGACGACCCGCCAGAACCTGCCCCTGGGCACCGGCCGCGTGCTGGCCGCCATCGAAGACGGTATCGGCTGGCTGACTTTCAACCATCCACAGCGGCGCAATGCGCTGTCGCTGGACATGTGGCAGGCCATCGCGCAGGCGGCCCACGCCTTCGCGCAGGACGCTGGCGTGCGGGTGGTGGTGATGCACGGCGCGGGCGGAAAGGCATTCGCCTCCGGCGCCGACATTTCAGAGTTCGAGACGCAGCGCGCCAATGCCGAGCAGAAGGCGCAGTACGGCCTGATCGCCGCGCAGGGCTACCAGGCGCTGGCCCGGCTCGACAAGCCGCTGATCGCCATGATCGACGGCTACTGCGTCGGCGGCGGACTTGCGCTGGCGCTCACCGCCGATCTGCGCCTCGCTTCGGAGACCTCGCGGCTGGGCATTCCCGCGGCGCGGCTCGGCCTGGGCTACGACTACGAAGGCCTGGCCACGCTGGCCAGGCTGGTCGGCCCGTCGGTGGCCAAGGACATGCTGTTCAGCGCCCGCCTGCTGGACGCGCACGAGGCGCTGCGGGTCGGCCTGGTCAACCGCGTGCTGCCGCCGCCGCAACTCGAACCGGCCGTACACGACTACGCTCGCAGCGTCGCCGGCAATGCACCGTTGACGGTGCGCGCGGCCAAGGCCGCGCTGCGGCTGTTCGAGAATGGCGCTCCTGCGCCGGATACCCACGCGATCGCGCGCCTGGTCGAACAATGCTTCGACAGCGAAGACTACCGCGAGGGGCGGCGCGCCTTCATGGAAAAGCGCACACCCGTGTTCAAGGGGCAATGACGATGAATGACGCGGGGGTTCCCGAACTGGCGGTGCAAGGGCGCGTCGCCACCATCACGCTGCGCCGGCCGGCGCAGGCCAACCGGCTGAGCCCGGAAGACCTGGCCGTTCTGGCCGCCCACATCCGGAGCGTGGATGCCATTGCCGAAGTACAGGTGCTCGAACTGCGCGCCGGCGGCAAGTACTTCTGCAGCGGCTACGACATCGGGCAGATCGGCGGCGAGCGTCCGGTCGATTTCGAAGGAACGGTCAATGCGCTCGAGCATGCGCGACCGGTCACCGTTGCGGTGATGCAGGGCGGCGTCTATGGCGGCGCCACCGATCTCGCGCTGGCCTGCGACTTCAGGCTCGGCGCACATGGCATCGACATGTTCATGCCGGCCGCGCGGCTGGGCCTGCACTTCTATCGCGGCGGGCTCGAGCGCTACGTCAGCCGGCTCGGGCTCAATGCGGCCAAGCGCCTGTTCCTGACGGCCGAGCGCATCGACGGCGACGAGATGAAGGCCATCGGATTCCTCACCCACCTGGTGACGCCGGAGGCACTCGACGACGAGGCGAATCGCTTGTGTGCCACCTTGTCCGGCATGGCACCGCTCGCGCTCGAAGGGATGAAGCGCCATCTCAACGCCATCGCGCGCGGCGAACTCGATCCCCAGGCGCTGCGCGCCGATATTGCGCGCGTCATGGGTTCGGAGGATCTGCGGGAAGGCCAGGCCGCCTGGGCCGAGAAGCGCACTCCCCGATTCCAGGGCCGCTGAAGGGCTGACGGCGTCGAGCGGACCGCTGCAGCGGCACCGCTCCCACGCCGGCTGTCCCGCTACGGCGCACAGGACGCGCCGTCACGCTCCTACAGCGTCGGCCAGCCCCGGCGCCCAAGATGGAAGCCATCCCAGCAACGAGATTCCATCATGAATGCACGACTCTTGATCGCCTCTACCGCTGCCGCAGCTGCCCTGGCCCTGGGCGGCTGTGCCACAGGCCCGAGCGGCCAACAGATCGGCACCGTGGGCGGCGCCGTGGTCGGCGGCGCTGTCGGCAACGCGGTCAGCGGCGGCAACGCCATCGGGACCGTTGGCGGTGCAGCGGCCGGCGCATTGATTGGCAACGAGATCGGCCGTCGCAACGACTACAACCGCGGCGGCTACTACCAGACCCAACCGGGGTACGCGCCTGGCTACCAACGCGGCTACTACGAGCGTCCGGGCGCGCCGTACGGGCCGAGCTACTGACGCTGTAGCGCAGCGGCTGCTTGATCGCAGCCGCTCAGGCTTCGGGTGCCGACGGGCCGACGGCCGTCGCGCCCCGGTTGGCTCGCGACCCACGCCATGCGCCATAGATGGCAATCAGGCCCGGCACGATGATCAGCGCCCAGATGAACTTCTCGAGGTGCTGCCGCACGAACGGCAGGTTGCCGAAGAAATAGCCCGCGGTGGCAATGCCCATCACCCACAGAATCGCGCCACCGACGTTGTAGGCACTGAATTTGGCCCGGCTCATCTGCGCCACGCCGGCCACGAAAGGCGCGAACGTGCGGATGAACGGCATGAAGCGCGCCAGCACAATGGTGATGCCGCCGTAGCGTTCGTAGAACGCATGGGCCTGGTCGAATGCGCGCCGGTTGAAAAAGCGCGACTGTTCCCACTGGAATACCTTCGGCCCGAAGTAGCGGCCGATGCTGTAGTTGCACTGATCCCCCAGAATCGCGGCCGCCAGCAGCACCGCGCAAGCGAGCGGCAAGTTCAGCAGCCCCGCCCCGGCCAGAGCGCCGACGATGAACAGCAGAGAGTCGCCCGGCAGGAACGGCATGACGACAACGCCGGTCTCGACGAAGACGATCAGGAACAGCAGCGCATAGACCCACGCACCGTAGTTGACGACGAAGGCTTCCAGGTGCTTGTCGACGTGCAGGATGAAGTCGACGAGAAAGGCGATGATTTCCATGGACGGCCATTATCCGGATGCGCGCGGCGGGGGCGCCCTCGCTCCTAGAATGCCGCAGTGAGCGCCCTTTCCTCTTCACCCGCTTCCTCCCCCGCTGCGGCCACGCGTCGGCCGATTCTCGAACTGCCCGACGAACTGGTCAGCCAGATCGCGGCCGGCGAGGTGGTCGAGCGCCCTGCCTCCGTGGTGCGCGAATTGGTCGACAACGCGCTCGACGCTGGCGCGCGGCAGATTGTGGTGCGCCTGCTGGCCGGCGGCGTGCGCCTGATCTCGGTGGAGGACGACGGCCACGGCATCCCCGCAGAAGAACTCGTGCTGGCGCTGCGCCGGCACGCCACCAGCAAGATCGCCAGCCTGAACGATCTCGAGACGGTGGGCACCATGGGTTTTCGCGGCGAAGCGCTGGCGGCCATCCATTCCATTGCCGACTTGAGCCTTCATTCGCGCAGCGTGCACGCCGTCGACGGCGGTGGCTGGTCGCTCGACGGCCGCTCCGGAGAGCTGCGTCCGATCGCCCGCGCGGCCGGCACGACGGTCGAAGTTCGCGAACTCTTCTTCGCCACTCCCGCGCGACGCAAGTTCCTCAAGACCGACGCCACCGAGCTGGCCCATTGCGTCGAAGCCGTGCGGCGCCACGCCCTGGCGCGGCCCGAGGTCGGCTTTGCGGTGTGGCACGAAGGCAAGCTGGTCGAGCAATGGCGCCCGGCGTCCTCGCTCGATGCGCGCCTGGCCGACGTGCTTGGCGAGGATTTCGCCCTGCGCAGCGTCGCGGTCGACCACGTGATGCGCGCGGCCAACGGCAGCGAGTTGCGGATGCGCGGCCGCGCCGGGATCCCGGACGCCGCGCGCGCCCGGGGCGACCAGCAGTTCTGTTACGTCAACGGGCGTTTCGTGCGTGACAAGGTGCTCATGCATGCCGCTCGCAGCGCCTACGAGGACGTGCTGCACGGCCAGCGCCAGCCGGTCTATGCGCTGTACCTGGAGATCGATCCGGCACGGGTCGACGTCAACGTGCATCCGACCAAGATCGAAGTGCGCTTTCGCGACAGCCGCGAAGTCCACCAGGCGGTGCGCCATGCCATCGAGGACGCACTCGCCGCGCCGCGCGCCGGGCAGCAACCGGTTGACCCGGTGCCGGGGCAGGCACCGCCAGCCGTGGGCACGCCGGCTCCGGTGGCCACACCTGCGCCAGTGCAACAGCCGCGCGCCTGGCCGCAGTCGGCCCTGCATTTCGCCGCCGAGCGGCAGGGCTGGGGCGACGGCGACGCGCTCTGGCCGGTCCGGACGTCGGCGCCGGCCGCAGTGGTGCCGCTTCCGGCAGGCGCCGGCTTGGCACCCTCCTCGATCGACGCAACCGGAAATCGGCCAGCCGCGGCTACCGACCCCGGCGCCGCCCCGCCCCCCGTCGACACCGGCGCATGGCCGCTCGGCCGCGCCCTGGCGCAACTGCAGGGCATCTACATCCTGGCGGAAAACACGCAGGGCCTCGTCATCGTCGACATGCACGCAGCGCACGAGCGCATCGTGTACGAGCGGCTCAAGACTCAGCTGGACGGTGCGGCCATCGCCAGCCAGCCGCTGCTGATCCCGGCCACCTTCGCGGCGACGCCGCAGGAAGTGGCCACGGTCGAGGCCTGCGCCGCGGTGCTGCCCACACTGGGACTGGAGATCACCCCCTTCTCGCCGCGCACCCTGGCGGTGCGGGCCGTGCCGGCCGCCCTGGCCGACGGTGATGCAGTCGAACTGGCGCGCGGCGTGCTGGCCGAACTGGCCCAGCATGACGCCACCACCGTGGTCCAGCGCGCGCAGAACGAGTTGCTCGGCACCATGGCCTGCCATGGCGCCGTGCGCGCGAACCGCCGGCTCACGATCGACGAGATGAACGCCCTGCTGCGGCAGATGGAGGCGACCGAGCGCTCCGACCAATGCAACCACGGGCGGCCCACCTGGCGGCAGTTGTCGGTGCGCGAACTGGACGCGCTGTTCATGCGCGGGCGCTGATCCGGGCGTAGTGCTCGGTTTCATGGCGAGGCGCGTCGCGCTGGCACACGCATTGCGTGTAAATTCCTCGCGCGGTGTCGGACTTTCGTCCTACACGTAAGCTCTGTCCGCGCCATCCTCCCTCGCATGAAACGCTGGTCCCTTGTCGCACTGTCCGTCCTGCTGTCCGCCGCGCTGGCGGGCGGCTGCTCGTCGCTGGATTCGCACCAGCGCGAGTGGATCTTTCAGCCGAGCGACCGCAGCTGGGGCAATTCTGCCGACCTGGCCTCGGACATGGACGAGGTCTGGATCGACTACACGCCGCAGCGTGGCGGCGCATCCGTCAGGCTGCATGGGTTGTGGCTCGGCGGCAAGGCACCGCAGTCGCCCGCCACGCCGGTGCTGCTGTACCTGCATGGCGCGCGCTACAACGTGGCCGGCTCGGCGCCGCGCATGCAGCGCATGCATGAGCTGGGCTTCGCGGTGCTGGCGGTGGACTACCGGGGCTTCGGCAAGAGTACCAACGAACTTCCCTCGGAAGCCTCCGCGGCCGAGGACGCGCTGGCCGCCTGGCGCTGGCTGGCGACGCACCACCCCAACCAGCAGCGCTACATCTTCGGCCATTCGCTGGGCGGCGCCATCGGCATCGAGCTGGCCTCGCGGGTGAACGACGAAAGCGGCACCATCGTTGAAGGCACGTTCAGTTCCATCGCCGATGTCGTCAGCACGTTCAAGTGGGGCTGGCTGCCGTTCCGCCCGCTCATCACCCAGCCGTTCGACTCGGTGGCGCGGGTCAAGCAGATCGGCTCGCCGCTGCTCGTGGTGCACGGGTCGCTCGACAGCCTGATTCGCCCCGAGCTCGGCCGCAAGCTCTACGAGGCCGCCGCCGCGCCCAAGTTGTTCGTGCTGGTGCAAGGCGGCTCGCACTTCACGACCAACTCGGTCGGTCACGAGCAATACCGCGACGCCCTCGCCCAGTTGTTCCAGCTCAGCCCGAACCCCGGCCAGGCCGTTCCCGCCCCGGTCCAGGCGCGGGCGCCGGCCCGCTTGCCCGGCTGAGCAGGAGGCTCTTGCCCGCTTTGTTAATCTCGGGCGGATGTCTTCCCGCCCTGTTCCCGCCGCATCCTGGCTCGGCATCGCCGGCCCCACTGCCAGCGGCAAGACGGCAGCGGCGCTGGCCCTGGCAAGGGTGTTGCCGGTGGAGATCGTCAGTGTCGACTCGGCGCTGGTCTACCGCGGAATGGACATCGGCACGGCCAAGCCGAGCGCCGCCGAATTGGCGCAGGTGCCGCACCACCTGATCGACATCCGCGAGCCGACCGAGGCCTACAACGCCGGCGCCTTCGTGCGCGACGCCACGCGCCTGATGGGCGAGATCCGCGACCGCGGCCGCCTGCCGCTGCTGGTGGGCGGGACCATGCTCTACTTCAATGCGCTGGTCCACGGCATCGACGAGATGCCGCAGGCCACCCCCGAGCTGCGCAAGCGCATCGAGCGCGATGCGGCCGAACTCGGCTGGCCGGCGCTGCACCGGCGCCTTGCCGACGTCGACGCCGCCACCGCCGCCCGACTTTCGCCCAACGACAGCCAGCGCATCCAGCGCGCGCTGGAGGTATGGCATGCCAGCGGGCGGCCGTTGTCGAGCTTTCATTCCACGAAGGCGCCGGACGCCGCGCAGGCCGCGCCGATTGCGCTGATCTCGCTGGAAGCGGCCGAGCGGTCGTGGCTTCACGAACGGATCGCAATGCGCTTCGACGCCATGCTCGCGGCCGGACTGATGGACGAGGTGCGCCGCCTGCGTGCGCGCGGCGACCTGCATGCCGGCCTGCCCTCGATGCGCTGCGTCGGCTACCGGCAGGCATGGGAGGCGCTGGAAGGCGACTGGCCGGCGCAGGAGCTGCGCGAACGCGGCATTGCCGCCACGCGCCAGCTGGCCAAGCGGCAGATCACGTGGCTGCGCTCGATGGCGCAGCGACATGTCGTCGAGGCCAGCGCGCCGGATGCACAGGACCAGGTGCTTGCGCAAGCACTCGCCTGGCTGCGCCAAGGAAGGTTGCAGTCGCCATGAAGGCCGACCCGATGCGCGATCACGACCCGGGCGCCGCGGCCGGCCCGGCCGCGGCGGCGACGAATGCGCGCGGCCTCGCGGTGCGCGACCTCGCCAAGCGCTACGGCGATGCCGCGGTGTTCCAGAACGTGTCGCTCGACGTGGCGCCGGGCGAGTTCGTCGCCATCGTCGGCGAATCCGGCGTGGGCAAGTCCACCCTGCTCAACTGCATGGCGGGCCTGGACCACTGGGACGCCGGGCGCATCACGCACGACGGCACCGACCTGGGCACGCTCGACGCGCGCCAGCGTGCGCTGTGGCGCCGGCAGACGGTGGGCTTCGTGTTCCAGGCCTTCCATGTCCTGCCGCACCTGGACGTGGCGCAGAACGTGGCGCTGCCGCTGCTGCTCCTGGGCCGGCCGGACCCGGCGCGCGTGGCCGCGATGCTCGAGGCCGTGGGTCTCGACGGCACCGGCGCGCGGCTGCCGCAGCAGCTGAGCGGCGGGCAACTCCAGCGCGTGGCCATCGCGCGGGCGCTGGTGCACCGCCCGGCGCTGCTGCTGGCCGACGAGCCGACCGGCAACCTCGACCCCGCCACCGCCGCGCGGGTGATGGAACTGCTGGCCGGCCAGACGCGCGCGCATGGCGCCGCCCTGGTGCTGGTGACGCACTCCGAAGCCGCCGCGGCGCGTGCCGACCGCGTGCTGCACCTGCGCGCCGCCGGCATCGAGCGCGCCTGAGCACGCCAGGCGCACCGGCCATGCTCGCGCTGCTCAGGACCTTCTCATGGCGCGAACTGCGTCACCATCCCTGGCGCAGCAGCGCCGCGGTGATCGCCGTGATGCTGGGCGTTGCCCTGGCCTTCTCGGTGCAACTCATCAATGCTTCGGCGCTGGACGAGTTCGCCGGCGCTGTGCGCTCGGTCAACGGCCAGCCCGACCTGGAACTGCGCGCGGCGCAGGGCACGTTCGACGAGCAATTGTTCGCGCGCGTGGCGTCGCGGCCGGAGGTGGCGCTGGCCAGCCCGGTGCTCGAAGCCCAGGTGCAACTGCTGCACGACGGCGTGCGCAAGCCGCTGCGGCTGATCGGCATCGATGCACTGGCGGTGGGCCGCGTCGCGCCGGGCCTGATGCCGCAGTTGTCCGCCGGCGCCGACCGAATGGCGGTGCTGTCTCCGGGCCAAGTGTTCCTCAACGCCGCCGCGCGCGAGATCGTCGGTGCGCAGGCCGCACGGATCGAGGTCGAGGCCGGCGGGCGTCAGCATGTGCTGGCCATCGCCGGCGACGTGACCGCCGGCGGCGCTGCCCTGGCGGTGCTCGACATCGGCGCGGCGCAGGACCTGCTCGCCACGTGGGGGCGACTCGGCCGCATCGACCTGCGCCTGCGACCCGGCACCGATCGCGCCACTTTCGTGCGCTCGCTCGAGAGCCAGGCCGACTGGCCGCCGGGCATGAGCGTCGCAGAGCCGGGCGATTCCGCTGAACGCGTGAGCAACCTGTCGCGCGCCTATCGCGTCAACCTGACGGTGCTGGCCCTGGTGGCACTGTTCACCGCCGCCTTCCTGGTGTTCTCGGTGCTGGCCCTGAGCGTGGCCAAGCGGGCGCAGCAGTTCGCGCTGCTGGGCGTGCTCGGCCTCACGCCGCGCGAGCGACTGCAACTGGTGCTGCTCGAATCGGGCGTGCTCGGCGCCGCCGGCAGCTTGGCCGGGCTCGCCCTGGGCACGGCATTGGCCGCGCTCGCGCTGCGCCTGCTTGCCGGCGACCTTGGCGGCGGCTACTTCCCCGGCGTCCGGCCGACGCTGCACTTCAGCGCGCCGGCGGCCCTGGCGTATGGGCTGCTCGGCCTGCTGGCGGCACTGGTGGGCGGCTGGTGGCCGGCGCGCGCGGCACAGGCGCTGCCCGAGGCGCAGACGCTCAAGGGCCTGGGCGCGACGCAGGCGGCTGCGGGGTCGCGGCTGTCGCGCTGGCTCGGGCTGCTGCTGATGATCGCCGGCGGCCTGCTTGCGCTGGCGCCGCCGGTCGCCGGTGTCCCCGTGGCCGCCTACCTTGCCGTGGGCCTGCTGCTGGTCGGCGGCATCGCAACGCTGCCGGTGTTGATCCAGGTGCTGTACGACCGGCTGGCGCCCAGGATTGCCGGTCATCTGCTGCCGATGCTCGCGCTGGAGCGCGCGCGCCGCATGCGCGGCACCGCCGCGGTGGCGGTCAGCGGCGTGGTCGCCAGTCTGAGCCTGGCCGTGGCGTTGACGGTGATGGTGGCGAGCTTTCGCGATTCCGTGGCGCATTGGCTCGACGCGGTGCTGCCGGCGCAGTTGTATGTCCGCGCGGCCGGCAGCGGCGCCAGCGCCTCCGGGTCACTGGACGCGGCGGCCTTCGACCCGGCCTTCGTGCAGGCCGTGGCCGGTTTGCCCGGTGTGGCCCGCACCGGCACTCTCAGAACACGCTCGCTGCTGCTCGACAGCACGCGTCCGGCAGTGACCCTGATCGCGCGCACGTTCGACGGCGACGCGGCCGGCACGCTGCCGCTGGTGGGCAGCGCGCGGCCTGTACCACCGGGGGCCATCGGCATCTATGTCAGCGAGGCCATGGTCGAGTTGTACGCCGCGCGGCCCGGGCACGAGTTCGCGCCACTCGCGCGTGCCTTCGCGCCGGCCGACGGGGGACCGCCGCCGCGCTTCTTCGTCGCCGGTGTCTGGCGTGACTACGTGCGGCAGTTCGGCGCCATCACGCTGGAGGCGCGCGACTTCGAAAGGCTCACCGGCGAACACGCCGTCAGCGACATTGCCGTGTGGCTTGCCGACGGCGCTTCGGAAGCGAGCGCGATCGCCGCATTGCGCGCGCTGGCGGCCCGTCGCCTCGGCAGTGCGGAGGCCATCGAACTGAGCGCGGCCGGCGCCATCCGTGCGAGTTCGCTGCGCATCTTCGACCGCAGCTTCGCCGTCACCTACTGGCTGCAGGCCGTGGCCATCGGCATCGGGCTGTTCGGCATCGCGGCCAGCTTCAGCGCGCAGGTGCTCGCGCGCAGGCGCGAGTTCGGGCTGCTGGCCCACCTGGGCTTCACCCGCGCGCAAGTGCTCGGCGTGGTGGCCGGCGAAGGCGCGGCGTGGACGGCCGTGGGCGCACTCGCCGGGCTGGCGCTCGGCCTGGCGGTCTCGCTCGTGCTGGTGTACGTGGTCAATCCACAGAGCTTTCACTGGACCATGGATCTTGCCGTTCCCTGGCTTCGCCTGGCCGCGCTGTGCGCTGCCGTGGTGATGGCCGGCACGCTGTCGGCCTGGCTGTCGGGCCGCGCCGCGGCCGGCAGCGATGCGGTGCTCGCAGTGAAAGAAGATTGGTAGGAAGGCTGCGGCGCCCTCCGTGCGCGTCAGCTTGCGACCGGAGCCTTGGCAGACTTCTTGGCAGCGGCGTGCTTCTTGCCGCTCTTGTGCGATGCGTGCTTGGTGGTCTTGCTCTTCGAAGCGGTGTGCGAGGACTTGGCGGGCTGTGCCGGGGCTTGTGCAAAGGAGGCGCCTGCGGCAAGTGCGAATGCGGCGGCGACGAGGGAGATGAGAATGCGCTTCATGGGATGAGGTGGGGTGTGGGGTTGAGAAAACCGGCAACCGTTGAAGTGAGGCCGGTCACTATGCTCAACGCCTTTGCACGCCTGCGGATGACCGCGCGGCAAGATAAATTTTCGCGACTGCGCTGCGCGCCGGGCACGCTCGGCACTGGAGGACAATGACGTCATGAAGTCTCATCGAATCACTCCAGGGTGCTTGCGCACGGCAGGTGCCGCGCTGGCATTGCTGGGCGCCAGCCTGCTTGCGGCCTGCGCGACGGGCAACAATGCACCCGCCGCTTCAGCCGGCGCGCGCGTCGGCGCGGATCGCGACTCGCACGGCTGCATGGCTTCGGCCGGCTACCAGTGGTGCGAACACGCCGGGCGTTGCGAACGCCCCTGGGAACTCGCCAGGAAGGAAGGCTTTGCCACCGAGAATTTCAACGCCTACTGCAGCGCCGCGCCGCGGCAGTGAAGCCCGGCGGCGCCTGCTGCTGGCACTCGCAGGCACCAGCGTCCTGCAGGCGTTGCCCGTTGCGCGTGCACAGGAAACGCCCCGGCCGGCGACGGCACTGGCGTTCCCGCGCGACTTCGGCAGTCATCCCGAGTTCGGCACGGAGTGGTGGTACATCACCGGCTATGCGTCGAACGCGCAAGGCGCCTTCGGCTTTCAACTGACTTTCTTTCGCTCGCGCGTGCAGGCCACGCAGTCGCTGCGCTCGGCGTTCGCGGCACGCCAGCTGATCTTTGCGCATGCCGCCGTCACCGACCTGCAGGCGCGCAGGCAGTCGCACGACCAGCGCATCGCACGCGCGGGCATGGGTGTCGCTTCCGCCAGCGAAGGCGACACCGACGTTCAACTGCGCGACTGGCGGCTCAACCGCGATCCGGCCAGCGGCCGCTACGCGGCGCGGCTCCCGGCCGAAGGCTTCGCATTGGCGCTGGACTTCGCCCCCACGCAGCCGCCGCTGCTGCAAGGCGAGGCGGGACATTCGCGCAAGGGGCCCCAGCCGCAGGCCTTCAGCAACTACTACAGCGAACCGCAACTCGCCGCGAGTGGCCGCCTGCAGATCGATGGCCGCGAATTCGCCGTGCAGGGGCGCGCCTGGCTCGACCACGAGTGGAGCGACGGCTACCTGCCGCCGGGCGCCGTGGGCTGGGACTGGATCGGCATGAACCTCGATGACGGCAGCGCGCTGATGGCCTTCGTCATGCGCGACCGCGGCGGTGCGGCGCTTTGGGCAGGCGGCAGCTTTCGCAGCGCGGCCGGGCAGCGGCGGGCGTTCGGCCCGGACGAGGTCCGGTTCGAGCCTGTGCGCCGCTGGCAGAGCCCGGCCACGCAGGCGCAGTATCCGGTCGAATGGTCGGTCCTGACGCCGGCCGGGCGCTTCGCCGTGCGCGCGCTGCTCGACGATCAGGAGCTCGACAGCAGAGGCTCCACCGGCACGGTCTATTGGGAAGGCCTGTGCGACCTGCTCGACGCGCAGGGCCGGCGTGTCGGGCGCGGGTACCTGGAGATGACGGGCTACGTGCAGGCGTTGCGGATGTAGGCGGGCTCAGGCGGCCGGCGGCTGCGCCGACGCGGCCATGCGCGCCGTCGCGCCGGCGATGTCGTCCGGGGCATTCGGCCGCACGACGCGCGCGACTTCCACGCCGTCCTGCAGGAACACGAGCGTCGGCCACAGCCGCACGCGAAACGAACGGCCGAGCGGCCTGCCCGGTCCGTCCTCGACCTTGATCCGGTCGATGTTGCGCCCCTGCAGCGCCTGTTCGATCAGCGGCTGCGCGCCCTGGCAGATCGGGCACCAGTTGGCACCGAACTCCAGCACGGTGTTTCCCCGGCGCGCATCCACGTCGGCCCGCGTCAGGTCCACGTTGGCGTATTCGGCAGAACTCATTTTTTCTACTCCGTTCATGGCTGCGCCAAGCGTAGCCCGGTTCCGGTTATCGCCGCGGGCCCGCGCGGGCGCGGTAGGCCGGGAGCCAGCGTGCGTGTCGTCGCGCGGCGCGGGCGCCGCCCCTCAGCCGCCGCGCGTGCGGCGCCTTTCGAAGAAGGCGATGGCCTCGCCCATGATGCCGCGCCTGAACGCCAGCACGCACACCACGAAGATCAGGCCGGTGACGATGGTGACCGACTCGCCCAGCGTGCGGAACCAGGCGACATGAGTCAGCGACGCCATCAGTTCGCCGAAGTCGCCGACCTTGTTCTCCACCAGCACGACCACTGCCGAGCCCACCAGCGGCCCGGACAATGTACCGAGACCTCCGACCAGCGTCATCAGGATCACGCTGCCGGAGGTGGACCAGTACACGTCCGACAACGTGGCGAAGCCAAGCACCAGGGCCTTGAGCGAACCCGCCAGCCCAGCGATGGCCGCCGACAGCACGAAGGCCAGCAGCTTGAAACGGTTGACGTCGTAGCCCAGGGAGACCGCGCGCGGCTCGTTTTCCTTGATGCCCTTGAGCACCTGGCCGAAGGGCGAATGCACGGTGCGCGCGATGAGCAGGAACGCCGCCACGGCGATGACCAGCGTGACGTAGTACAGCGTCAGGTCGTCGCGCAGGTCGAGCAGTCCGAAGAGCTTTCCGCGCGGGATGCCCTGCAAGCCGTCTTCGCCATGGGTGAAGGGTGCCTGCAGGGCGATGAAATAGACGAGTTGGGCCAGCGCCAGCGTGATCATGGCGAAATAGATGCCCTGGCGGCGAATGGCCAGCCAGCCGAAGACCAGCCCCAGCAGCGCACCGACGGCGGTACCCATGACCAGGCCGAGCTCCGGCGAGAGGCCCCACACCTTCATCGAATGCCCGGCCGCATAGGCGGCGCCGCCGAAGAAGGCCGCATGGCCGAAGGACAGGAGGCCCGTATAGCCCAGCAACAGGTTGAAGGCCGATGCGAAGAGCGCGAAGCACATCAGCTTCATCACGAACACCGGGTAGAAGCCGATGAACGGGGCAGCCAGCAGCGCAAGCAGCAGCAGTGCGTAGAGTGCGAGGGATAGCTTCTTCATGAATCTTGTCTCGCGCTCACTTGTCGGCGCCGAACAGGCCGGCCGGGCGCAGCAGCAGCACCACGACCATGAACAGGAACACGACCGTGGACGAAGCCTCGGGATAGAACACCTTGGTCAGCCCTTCGATGATGCCCAGGCCCAACCCGGTCAGGATGGCGCCCATGATCGAACCCATGCCGCCGATCACCACCACGGCGAAGACGACGATGATCAGGTTCTGGCCCATCAGCGGCGACACCTGGATCACCGGGGCGGCCAGCACGCCGGCGAAGGCCGCCAATGCGACACCGAAGCCGTAGGTCAGTGTGACCATCAGCGGCACGTTGACGCCGAAGGCCTCCACCAGCCGCGGGTTCTCGGTGCCCGCGCGCAGGTAGGCGCCCAGGCGGGTCTTCTCGATCGCCCACCAGGTGGCGAAGCACACGACCAGGGACGCCACGACGACCCAGGCACGGTAGTTCGGCAGGAACATGAAGCCCAGGTTGGTGGCGCCGCGCAATTGCTCCGGCGCGCTGTAGGCCAGGCCCGAGACACCGTAGACCGAACGGAAGCCGCCCTCCAGCAGCAGCGTGATGCCGAGCGTGAGCAGCAGCCCGTAGAGGTGGTCGAGCTTGTAGATCCAGCGAAGCAGCGCGCGTTCGACCAGCATCCCGAACAAGCCGACCAGGATTGGCGCGGCGATCAGCATCACCCAGTAGCTGACGCCAAAATAGGTCATCGCCATCCAGGTTGCGATGGCGCCCATCATGAAGAACGCGCCATGCGCGAAGTTGATGACGTTGAGCAGGCCGAAGATCACCGCCAGCCCGAGGCTGAGGATCGCGTAGAACGACCCGTTGACCAGCCCCAGCAGGAGCTGGCTGAGCAAGGCGGGCATGGATATGTTCATGGGTGCGCAGGCAAAGCAGTCTTGTCGTTCGGCGGGGCGCCGCCGCAGGCCCTTGCGGGCGCTGCGGCAGCCGCCGCGCGGGAAGGCCGGCCGCCGGAAGGCGGCCCTTTCATCGTTACGCTACTTCCACAGCGCGCACTTGCTTTCTTCCTTGGTCGTGTAGACCTGGTCGCCGGGGATGGTCTTGATCACCTTCAGCAGGTCCCACGGGCCCTTGGACTCGCTGGGCTTCTTGGCCTCGACCAGCAGCATGTCGTGCACCATACGGCCGTCCTGGCGGATCGTGCCCTTGGCGTAGAAGTCGTTGATCGGCGTCTTCTTGAGCTGGGCCATCACCTTGTCGGAATCGGTCGTGCCGGCGGCCTTCACGGCGTTCAGGTAGGCCATGGTCGCGGAATAGTCGGCCGCCTGGATGTCGGTCGGCTTGTTGCCCGTCTTGGCTTCGTAGCGCGCAGCCCACTTGCGCGTCTCGTCGTTGAGGTCCCAGTACCAGCTGGTGGTGTGCAGCAGGCCCTGCGTAGCCTGCAGGCCCAGGCTCTTGACGTCGGTCAGGAACACCAGCAGGCCGGCGAGCTTCATGCTCTTGTCGATGCCGAATTCCTTGGCCGCCTTGATCGAGTTGACGGTGTCACCACCGGCGTTGGCCAGGCCCAGCACCTGCGCGCCCGAGCTCTGCGCCTGCAGCAGGAAGGACGAGAAGTCCGAAGCGTTGAGCGGCGCACGCACGCTGCCCTTGACCTCGCCGCCCTTGGCCTTGATCACCTTGGTGGTGTCCGCCTCGAGCGCGTAGCCGAAGGCATAGTCGGCCGTCAGGAAGAACCAGCTCTTGCCGCCCGTCTCGACCACCGCCGCGCCGGTGCCCTTGGCCAGCGCCACCGTGTCGTAAGCGTAGTGCACGATGTACGGGCTGCACTGCTCGTTGGTCAGCGCCGAGGTCGCGGTGCCGTTGGTGAAGAACACGCGCTTCTTCTCCGAGGCCACCTTGGCGACGGCCAGGCCGACGCTCGAGGTCGAGCCGTGGAAGATCATGGTGGCGCCGGCGGTGTCGATCCACTCGCGCGCTTTCGATGCGCCGATGTCCGCCTTGTTCTGGTGGTCGGCGGTCAGCAACTCGATCGGCTGGCCCAGGGCCTTGCCGCCGAAGTCGTCGATGGCCATCTGGATGGCCGTCGCGCCGCCCTTGCCTTCGAGGTCGGCGTACAGGCCGGACATGTCGGTCTCGAAGCCGATCACGACCTTCTCCTGCGCCTGCACGGCGTGGCTGGCCATTCCGAGGGCGCCCAGGACAAGGACCAGGGCTTTGAGATTGCGCTTCATGTGGAGTCTCCTCTGTGATGGATGGGGAAGCGGTTGATGAATCTTTGGAACGCACCGCACCGGCGCATCTGCTTGTTGAATGGACTTGCCGCCTAGACGCCGAGCAACTCGCGCAGCACCGGCATCTTGGCCTCGAGTTCACGGGCGCCGAACGTCTCCACCATGCGGCCGTGCTCCATGACGTAGAAGCGATCGGCCAGGGGCGCGGCGAAGCGGAAGTTCTGCTCGACCATGACGACGGTGTAGCCCTTGGCCCGCAGCGTATGGATCATGCGCGCCAGCGCCTGGACGATCACGGGCGCCAGGCCTTCGGAGATTTCGTCGAGCAGCAGCAGGCGCGCGCCCGTGCGCAGGATGCGCGCCACCGCGAGCATCTGCTGCTCCCCGCCGGACAGGCGCGTGCCCGGGCTGTGGCGGCGTTCCGACAGGTTGGGGAACATCTCGTAGATCTCCGGCACCGACATGCCCTGCCCCGCACCCTTGAGTGCCGGCGGCAGCAGCAGGTTCTCCTCGGCCGACAGGCTGGCGAAGATGCCGCGCTCCTCCGGACAGTAGCCCACGCCCTGGTGGGCGATGCGGTGCGTCGGCATCGCGATCGTCTCGACGCCGTTGATCTGGATGTGGCCCTTGCGGCTGCCGGTCAGGCCCAAGATGGCGCGCAGCGTGCTGGTCCGCCCGGCGCCGTTGCGGCCCAGCAGCGTGACCACCTCTCCCGGCTGGACGACCATGTCGACGCCATGCAGCACATGCGACTCGCCATACCAGGCGTGCAGGTCGCGGATCTCGAGTGCGGGCGCTGCCATTTCAGTGGGCTCCCTCGAGTTGGCCTTCAGTGGTGCCCATGTAGGCTTCCATCACCCGCGGATCGGCCGAGACCTGCGCGTAGCTGCCTTCGGCCAGCACCGCGCCGCGCTGCAGCACCGAAATGGTGTCCGCGATGTCCGCCACCACGCTCATGTTGTGCTCGACCATCAGGATGGTGCGCCCGGCCGAGACGCGCTTGATCAGGTCCGCCACGCGGTGCACGTCCTCGTGGCCCATGCCCTGCGTCGGCTCGTCCAGCAGCATGAGCTCGGGCTCCATGGCCAGCGTGGTGGCGATCTCGAGCGCGCGCTTGCGGCCATAGGGCAGGTTCACGGTCACTTCTTGTGCCGCATCTTCCAGGCCCACCTGCGCCAGGAGTTCCAGCGCGCGTGCGTTGAGCGGCGTGAGCGTCTTCTCGCTCTTCCAGAAATGGAAGGCAGTGCCCAGCCGCCGTTGCAGGCCCAGGCGCACGTTCTCGAGCACCGTCAGGTGCGGGAACACCGCCGATATCTGGAATGAACGGATGATGCCGCGCCGCGCGATCTGCGCCGGCCGCTCGCGCGTGATGTCCTGCCCGTTGAACAGGATCGTGCCCGAGGTCGGCTCGAGGAACTTGGTCAGCAGATTGAAGCAGGTGGTCTTGCCCGCCCCGTTCGGCCCGATGAGCGCGTGAATGGCACCGCGCTCCACCTTCAGATCCACCCGGCTGACGGCAGTGAAGCCCTTGAATTCCTTGGTGAGCTGGCGCGTCTCGAGAATGATGTCACTCATCTCGTGGGCGCGCCTTGAAGAATGCGGGAGGCTGGAAGGTGGTTCATGCGTTCCGCCGGCGCGCAGAGGGCGCGACGGCGGAATGCATTGTTGTGGCGTGTTGTTGCACTTTCCTATCGGGGCAAATGCGGATGCTGCGCTGCAACGGCGCAACCTGTGCATTTCCCGCGACACCTGCGCCGCCCGGCTCTGTCATCCGGACGACAGTTGCCTCGGCCGGAAGGCGTCAGTGCGCGCCGGCCGCCGCGTCGCTCGCCCCTGCACCACGCTGCGGACGCGACAGCCACACCAGCGGGATCAGGAACAGGAACAGCACCGCCGACGCGTAGAAGATGTCGGTGGTCGCCAGCATGAACGACTGCTGGGTCACCAGCTGGTTGACCTGCGCCAGCGCCTGCCCGGAGTCGAGACCGGCGCTGCCGAGGCCGGCCAATGCACTGCTGGTCGCGTGGCTGCCGTGGGTGACCGACTCCACCAGTTGCGCGTGGTGCAGCGTTGCGCGGTCTTCCCACAGCGTCGTAGTGATCGACGTTCCCATCGCGCCGCCGGTGATGCGCAGGAAGTTCGACAGGCCGGAGGCCGCCGGGATGCGGTCGGGCGACAGGCCCGACAGCGTGATGGTCACCAGCGGGATGAAGAAGAACGCCATGGCCACGCCCTGCACCAATGTGGGGATCATGATGGTCATGAAGTCGGCCTGCGTGTTGAAGCGCGAGCGCATCCACAGCACCAGCGCGAACACCAGGAACGAGAAGGTCGCGTAGCGCCGGGCGTCGACCTTGCCCACCGTCATGCCGACGATGGGCGACAGCACGATCGCCAGCAGCCCCACCGGCGCCATCGCCATGCCGGCCTGGGTGGCGGTGTAACCCATGAACTGCTGCAGCCAAAGCGGCAGCAGCACCACGTTGCCGAAGAACAGGCCGTAGGCGATGGCAGTGGCCACCGCGCCGGTCCAGAAATTACGACGCTTGAACAGCGACAGGTCGACGACCGGGTGCTTGTCCGTCAGCTCCCAGATCAGGAAGAACAGGAAGCACACCACCGCCACCACCGCCAGGGCGACGATCTGGGTGGAATGGAACCAGTCGAGTTCCTTGCCCTTGTCGAGCATCAGTTGCAGCGAGCCCACCCACAGCACCAGCAGGGACAGCCCGATGGTGTCGATCGGCACGCGCCGGGTCGGGCTTTCGCGGGTACGGTAGATCGCCAGGGTGGCGATGGCCGCCAGGATGCCGACGGGGATGTTGATGTAGAAGATCCAGGGCCAGGAGACGTTGTCGGTGATCCAGCCGCCCAGCAGCGGCCCCATCACCGGCGCGACCAGCGTCGTCATGGACCACAGCGCCATGGCCATGCCGGCCTTGGCGCGTGGATAGCTCGACAGCAGCAGCGTCTGCGACAGCGGGATCATCGGCCCGGCCACGAAGCCCTGCAGCGCCCGGAAGGCGATCAACGAGGTCATGTTGGGCGCCAGGCCGCACAGCCACGACGTGATCACGAACAGCAGGATGCTGGCCACGAACAGGCGGACCTGGCCGAAGCGCTGCGTCATGAAGCCGGTCAGCGGCACGGCGATGGCGTTGGCCACCGCGAAGCTGGTGATGACCCAGGTGCCCTGCGTCGCGCTGACGCCCAGGTCGCCCGAGATGGCGGGAAGCGACACGTTCGCGATCGACGAGTCGAGCACGTTCATGAAGGTGGCGGCCGACAGGGCCACCGTGCCCCACACGCGCGCCGAACCTTCCAGCGGCGGCGGCGGGACGTAGGCGTTGACGTTGGCGGGAGAAGACATCGACTCTGGCGTGCGATTCGATCAGGACGGGTTGACTTCGCCCGGGTGCGCGGAGGTGCCATGCAGCGGCGATGCGCCGTGCGCCTTGCCGCGCGCGGGCGCGCTCTCGCTCTTGTTGGACGCCGCGCCGGGCGCGGCGGCGGCCTTCGCCGGGTTGTCGCCCAGGTTGGCGGCGATGATGCGGGCCACCTCGGCGTCGGCGCCCTGGTCGGCGTTGGCGTAGACGTCCGTCTGCGTCGCACTGGCGGCGCGCGGCGTCTCGGCCAGCATGGTGCCGCTCTTGTCGGTCACGTCGACCTCGACGTCCATCGACAGACCCACGCGCAGCGGGTCGGCCTTCAGGTCCTTGTTGTCCAGCTCGATGCGCACGGGCACGCGCTGCACCACCTTGATCCAGTTGCCGGTCGCGTTCTGCGCCGGCAGCAGCGCGAAGGCCGAGCCGGTGCCCACGCCGAGGCCGGCCACGTGACCGGTGTACTCGACCTTGCCGCCGTACATGTCGGCGGTGAGCTTGACCGGCTGGCCGATGCGGATGTTGCGCAGCTGCACTTCCTTGAAGTTCGCGTCCACCCACACCTGGTTGAGCGGCACCACCGACATCATGGGTGTGCCGGCGGCCACGCGCTGGCCGAGCTGGACGGTGCGCTTGGCCACGTAGCCGTCGACCGGGGCCACGATGTTCACGCGCTGGGTGGCCAGGTAGGCCTCGCGCACCTTGGCGGCGGCGGCGAGCACGCCCGGGTGCTCGGCCACGCTGGTGCCTTCGGTGAGCGACTTGTTGCTCGCAAGCTGCTCGCGCGCCACGGTGACGCCGGCCTGAGCCGCCGCCAGGGCGCTCTTGGCGTTGGCGAGCGCCGTCTCGGCGTGGTTGAGTTCTTCCTTCGACACCGCGCCGTTGCCCGACAGGGCCTTGCGGCGCTTGAGGTCATCCTCGGCCCGCGCGATGTCGGACCTGGCCTTGACGATGTCCGATTCGCGCAGCGCGACCTGCGCCGCCAGCGAGCCGTTGTTCATATAGAGCGTGCGCGTCTGGCGCACCGTCTGGGCCAGTGCTGCCTCGGCCTGTTCCAGCGACACCTTCGCGTCTGCAGGGTCGAGCTTGATCAGCGTCTGGCCCGACTTGACGTAGTCGGTCTCGTTGGCGCCGATGCTCATCACCGTGCCGGCGATCTGCGGCGTGATCTGCACCACATTGCCCTGGACGTAGGCGTTGTCCGTGGTCTCGTAGTGGCTGGCCACCAGCCACTCGTACGCGCCCCAGCCTGCGCCGGCCAGGACCACGACGGCGGCGAGCGCCGTCAGCGCCTTGCGGCGCTTGCCATTGCCCGCGGGTTCGGCGGCGGGCGCTCCGGATTGGGAGTCGGTCATGATGCTTTTCTTCCTGTGATTCGTTTCGGGCTGATCCGATCAGCGCTGCAAGGGGGTGGCGGAGGTGTTGGCGGCCTGAGGCGAGGTTTGCGCCTGCGCGGTGTCGCCGGGCTGCGGCCGGTAGCCGCCGCCCAGTGCCTGCGCCAGGCCCACCTGCGTGGTCAGGGCGCGGGCGGCCAGGTCGACCTGGTCGCGGCGCTGCGCCAGCACGCTGTTCTCGGCCGTCAGCACGTCCAGATAGGTGCCCAGGCCGGCGCGATAGCGCTGCACGGCGAGGTCGTAGGCGCCTTCGGCGGCCTCCTGGCCCAGGCGCTGCTGTTCCTGCTGGCGCACCACCGACTTGACCGAGACGACCTGGTCGGAGACGTCGCGCACGGCATCCAGCACGGTACCGTTGTAGCTCTCGATGGCCGCGTCCAGGTCGGCGTCCTTGCCGCGCAGGTTGGCGCGCAGCTTGCCGCCTTCGAAGATCGGCAGGCGCACCGCCGGGCCGAAGCTCCACATCAGGCTCGAGACATTGAGCAGCTTGTCCACGCCCAGCGCCTGGTAGCCGACCGAGCCGACAAGGTCGATGTTGGGATAGAACAGCTTCTTGGCGTAGCTCGCGTCCTGGGTGGCGGCCTCGACGCGCCAGCGTGCAGCCACGACGTCGGCGCGGTGCCCGAGCAGGTCAGCCGGGATGTGCGCAGGCAGGGCAGGCGCGCTGAACTTGTCAAGCTGGGGCGCCTGCAGCTTCGCCGTGGCACCGGGCTGGGCCACCAGCGCGTCCAGCGCGTGGTGCGCAATGGCGATCTGCTCGTCCAGGGCCTCGATGCGCTGGCGAGCCTCGGGCAGGCCGGCCTCGCTCTGGCGCAGCTCCAGCCGCGTATCCAGACCGGCGCTGACGCGGTCCTGCACCAGCTTGAGGTTTTCCTCGCGCTGTGCAAGGGTGCGGCGTGCCACCGTCTGCAGTGCCTCCAGGCGCGCCCACCCGATGTAGGTCTGGGTGACGCGCGCGGACAGCAGGATGCGCGCGGCGGCTTCCTCGGCCTGTGCGGCATTGCTCGCGCCGACGGCAGCGGCCACGGCCGCACGGTTCTTGCCGAAGAAGTCCAGCTCCCAGCCGGCGTCGAGCGTGAGCGAGCCGCTGTTGATGACCGCGCCGGCAAGCGGCTCGGGCACGGTGTAGTTCTCGCTGAATTTCTGGCGTGTCATGCCCAGGTTGGCATTGACCTGGGGCAGACTGGCCGAATGGGCGACGTCGATCGCGGACTGCGCCTTCGCCAGCCGGGCCCGGGCCACGCCCAGATCGGGATTGCCCTGCACGGCCTGGTCGATCAGCGCATCGAGTTGCGGGTCGCCGAAGGCGCGCCACCACTGGGCATCGATCTCGGCGCTGGCGATGTCGCTCACGCGGGAGGCGCCCGCTGCGGCGGACGAAGGATCCTGCAGGCCGACCGAGGCGGCGTCGCGCATCTTGGCCTGCGAGTCGATGCCGGACATGTCGGCGCAGCCCGCCAGAGCGGCCACGGCCAGCGCCAGCGAAGCGGCGAGCACCGTCATGCGGCGGCGCCCGGGTTCCGAATACGTGTCGAAGTTCATTCTTGCTTATCTCCACGGGCGTTGATCGCCTGCGCGTTCGCCAGCATGCGGCGCAGGTAGCCCTTCAGTTGCTGCCATTCCTCGACGGTGAACCCCGCCAGGTACTCGTTCTGCACACGCGACAGGAAGCGCGGCACTTCTTCGGCCGCATGGCGTCCCTCGTCCGTCAGCTCGATGTTGACCACCCGGCGGTCGGACACCGACCGCACGCGGCGGCACAGGCCCTTGGCCTCGAGGCGGTCGAGCAGGCGGGTCATGGCGCCGGCGTCCAGCCCGCATTCGCGCGCCAGTTCGGCCACCGTGCTGGCGTCGCCGACATGAAGCTTGTGCAGCGGCACCCACTGCGGGTACGTCGGGCGGCCAGGTTCGCAGATGGTCAGCTCGACCGTCTGCGACAGGGCCGAAAGGATGCGCTTCATCATGTAACCGATGCTTTCATCAGCGCGGTAGTTTTCCGCGGTGTAGAAATCGATCGGCTTCAGAGCGGCGCCATCCGGCGGTGAGGTGTCTTGCGGGTTGTTCCCATCAGTCATGACCCGTATATTAGTTGCCTCGGCAGTTATTGTCAAGGCCGTCTTTGTGGCGGCATCCGTTGGTTAAAATGCCGGCGATGGCCGCCATTGCTCCTGTGACTTCCTCTTCCCCGGCCCGCGAACGCGCTGGCAAGGGCTCCTCCCGCGCCCTGTCCGGGCTCTTCCCCTTCCTGCGGCCCTATCGCCTGCAGATCGGCCTGGCCTGCCTATTCCTGGTGCTGGCGGCGGTCACGACGCTGGTGTTTCCCATCGCGCTTCGGGGCCTGATCGACGGCGGCCTCGTCAGCGGCGACCGTGGCACCCAGGTGATGGCACTGGGCAACCACTTTCTCGAACTGTTCGCGGTGGCTGTCGCCCTCGGCCTGTTTTCGGCTGCACGCTTCTTCACGGTCAGCTGGCTGGGCGAGCGGGTCACCGCGGACCTGCGCAATGCGGTCTACGCCCACGTCCTGCGGCAAAGCCCGGCCTTCTTCGAGACCACGCAGACTGGCGAGGTGCTCTCTCGCATCACCACCGACACCACACTGGTCCAGACGGTGGTGGGTTCTTCCCTCAGCATGGGGCTGCGCAACGCGGTGATGGGCGTGGGGGCCCTCACCATGCTCGTCTGGACGAACCCTCTGGTCATGATGCAGGTGCTGCTGATCCTCGTCCTGATCGTGGTGCCGACCATGTGGTTCGGTCGCCGGGTGCGGCGACTGTCGCGCGCCAGCCAGGACCGTGTGGCAGACGCCAGCGCCATCGCCGCCGAGGTTCTCAATGCGATTCCGGTGGTGCAGAGCTATACCGCCGAGGCCCGCGAAGCGCAGCGTTTCCAGGCCTCGACCCGCAGCGCATTCGGCACCGCGGTCCGGCGAGCCAAGGCGCGTGCGGTGCTGGTGGCGTTCGTGATCATCGCCACCTCGGCATCGCTGCTGTGGGGCCTCTACCAGGGCACGCAGGCGGTGCTGCATGGCGACATCACCGCCGGGCACCTGGGGCAGACGGTGGTCTACGTGATCATCCTGGCCAGTTCCGCAGCCGTACTGGGCGAAGTCTATGGCGACCTGTTGCGCGCCGCCGGCGCCACTGAACGGCTGATGGAATTGCTGCATGCGCAGTCGGACATCCGTTCGCCGGCCCATCCGCGCGCACTGCCTGCGGGCAGCGGCGGCAGCGCGCTGGCGTTCGAGGGCGTGACGTTCCACTACCCTTCCCGCCCCGAAACGGCGGCATTGCGAGATTTCAGCCTGGAGGTGCGTGCCGGCGAGACGGTCGCACTGGTCGGGTCGAGCGGGGCCGGCAAGAGCACCGTGCTCCAGTTGCTGCTGCGCTACTACGACCCGCAGCAAGGCGGTATCCGCATCAACGGCGTGCCGCTGGACGCACTGGCCCTGCAGGACCTGCGCGAGCACATCGGCCTGGTGCCGCAGGACGCGGTGATCTTCTCGGCCAGCGCGCTGGAAAACATCCGGTACGGGCGCCCGGAAGCGACCGACGAGGAAGTGCACGCCGCCGCGCGGGCCGCCTTTGCCGACGAGTTCCTGCGGGCGCTGCCCGAGGGCTACGACACCTTCCTGGGCGAGCGCGGGGTGCGCCTGTCAGGCGGGCAGCGCCAGCGCATCGCCATCGCGCGGGCGATCCTCAAGAACGCGCCGCTGCTGCTGCTCGACGAGGCCACCAGCGCACTCGACGCGCAAAGCGAACGGATGGTGCAGGCCGCCCTTGAGTCGGCCATGAAGGATCGCACCACCCTGGTCATCGCGCATCGGCTGGCGACCGTACAGAAGGCCGACCGGATCGTCGTGCTGGACCATGGCGGCATCGTCGAACAAGGCACGCATGCCGAGCTGGTGGCACAACGGGGCGTGTACGCGCGCCTGGCCGCATTGCAGTTCAGCGTCTGAGCGCGCGCGGCGCCGGTCACCGGCATCTCGGCGGCACGACCGGCACCGGCAGAGCCTCGCGGCCGAAGCCTATTGAAGGGTTTCCTTGAGGGCTTTCGGCAAGGCGATCTGCATGACGGCGATGCCCTCGTCGGCCAACGCCTCGGATTCCTCCCGCGATGCCTGGCCGCGAATGCCGCGCTCTGGCGCCTCGCCGTGATGGATGCGCCGCGCCTCGCTGGCGAAGCGCTCGCCGACGTCCTCGGTCGTGGCCATGAGTTCGCGCATGGCATTCATCCAGCGCGCCTGCAACTGCGTCTGGACGTCGCCCTCGGACGCCTGAGCGGGCGCGGCGTCGGGCCGGGCCGCCCCGAGGTTCAGGCGCGGCGCCGACAGTTGCTTGGCGATGGACTTGTCGCCGCACAGCGGGCACTCGACCAGGCCGCGCCCCTGCTGTTCGTCGAACGCCTCGTTCGATGCGAACCAGCCCTCGAAGGCATGGCCGTGCGAGCACTTGAGGTTGAGAACCTTCATGGTGGGGCGATTATCCCGCGTGAGTGCCCGGCGGCACCGCCTTCCATTCGAGTGGCCATGCTCCGGACAGGTGCTGGCTCAGCCACAGGGCGCACGTCAGGCTCTTGGCGTCGGTCAGGGTGCCATCGCGGCACCAGCCGAGCACTTCTTCGACCGGCGCGGCGAAAACGTCCAGGAACTCGCCATGGTCCAGTTGCCGCTCGCCGGCCGTCAGGCCGCGGGCAAAGTAGATGTGGATGATCTCGGTGGAATAGGCAACCGCCAGGTGCATCGCACCTGCATGGGCCCACTCGGCGGCGCGGTAGCCGGTTTCCTCGAGCAGTTCGCGCTGGCCGCAGGCCAGCGGGTCCTCGCCCGCGTCCAGCTTGCCGGCCGGGAACTCCACCATGACCCGCTCGACCGGATAGCGGTATTGGCGCTCCAGCACGACGCGCCCGTCGTCCAGCAGCGGCACCACCACGACAGCGCCCGGATGCACCACGTATTCGCGCGTGGCGCTGTGGCCGTCCGGCAGGCGGACCGTGTCGCGCCGGGCTTCAAGGAAATGCCCCTTGAACAGCACCTGGCCGTCGGTACGTTCTTCCCTCAGGTGTGCGTCGTCGTTCATGGTTTCAGTTCCGATGTTTGAGCAGGTAGCGCCAGGTGAAACCGGGAAACGCCAGCACCAGGAACAGGCAGGCCGAGACCGCGTAGAACTCCCAGCCCTGCGGATAGATCTGGCCCAGCCGCCGCTCGAACAGCAGCCCGACGCCGCCGGCCAGGAAGAACAGGACGACCAGTTCACCCAGGCGCACGGCGAGCAATTTGCGCGCCGGGCCGAGCGGTATCACGCCGAACAGCCGCTCGTTGACGAACGGGAGGTTGGCCGCCACGAGTGCAAGCACCAGCACCAGCCAGACCGACGCATTCAGCGACGTCACGCCGCGGGCTTCAGGTGGCCAGCGTGGCCACGATGGCGTTGGCGCACAGCGTCATCAGGCCGCCCGGGACGATGCCCAGCACCAGGATGAGCGCACCATTGAGCGTCAGCACCGTGCGCACGTCGCGGGGGGCCGACACGGTGGCAGCCGTGACCGGCGCGTCGAAGTACATGACCTTGACGACGCGGATGTAGTAGAACGCACCGACCAGCGAAGCCAGCACCGCGAACACGGCCAGGCCGACGTAGAAGGCCTGGCCCGAGGCAATCAGCGCCTGCAGGATGGCCAGCTTGGCGTAGAAGCCGACCAGCGGCGGGATACCCGCCAGCGAGAACATGGCGATCGCCATCACGCCGGCATACAGCGGACTGCGCTGGTTGAGGCCGGCCAGGTCGGTGATCTCCTCGCTCTCGAAGCCTTCGCGGGCCAGCAGCAGGATGATGCCGAAGCTCGCCAGAGTGGTCAGCACGTAGGTGATCACGTAGAACATCGCGGCGCTGTAGGCGAACTGGGCGTTGTACGTGTTGTCGTTGACCACGCCGGCCACCAGGCCGAGCAGCATGAAGCCCATCTGCGCGATGGTCGAATAGGCCAGCATGCGCTTGAGGTTGGTCTGCGCAATGGCTGCGAAATTGCCCACCAGCAGCGAGGCGACAGCCAGCACCGTGAGCATCTGCTGCCAGTCGATGGCCAGCGGCAGCAGGCCTTCCACCAGCAGGCGGATGATGATCGCAAAGGCGGCCAGTTCCGGCGCCGCACCGATCATCAGCGTGATCGCAGTGGGCGCGCCGTGGTAGACGTCCGGCACCCACATGTGGAACGGCGCCGCGCCCACCTTGAATGCCAGGCCGGCCACGATGAACACCAGCCCGAACACGAGCACCTGGTGCTTGACCGAGCCGCTGGCGATGACCTTGTAGACCTCGTTGACGTCGAGTGTGCCGGTGGCACCGTAGACCATCGACAGCCCATACAGCAGGAAGCCGCTGGCCAGCGCGCCGAGCACGAAGTACTTCATGGCCGCCTCGCTCGCCAGGACGTTGTCGCGGCGCAGGGCGACCAGCGCGTAGCTCGACAGCGTCAGCAGTTCCAGGCCCAGATAGATCAGCAGGAAGTTGCTGCCCGAGATCATCACGAACATGCCCAGCAGCGCGAGCATGCTCAAGGTGAACAGCTCGCCGCCGCGCAGCATCTCGCGGTCCGCCGCATAGGGTCGGCCATAGACCAGCGTGACCATCAGCGCCAGGGTGGCGAAGCACTTGAGCCAGTTACCCATCGGGTCGCTGACCACCATGCCGCCGAAACCGAAGATGGTCTTGCCCGCGACGGCGTTGGCGCCGGTCAGGAACGCGACCACCACCAGCGTGAGGAGGGTCAGGACATAGGTGCGGGTGCGGCGCGCATCGGTGCCCGCCAGGTCGACCAGCGCAATGATGCAGGCCATGACCAGGAGCACGACCTCCGGGTAGACCGCGATCCAGCTGAGTTTGTCAATCATCTCGTTCTCTTGTTCGTCACACGGCCGTCAGGGGAGCTTGGAGATCGCCACGTGGCGCAGCAGCTCGGACACCGAGGCATCCATCACGTCGGTGAAGGGCTTGGGATCGATACCCATCCACAGCACCGCGATCGCCAGCAGGGCCAGCATCAGGAATTCGCGGCCGTTGATGTCCGTCAGTTCCTTGACGTGATCGTTGCCGATCGGGCCCAGATATACGCGCTTGTACATCCACAGCGTGTAGGCGGCGCCGAAGATCAGCGCGGTCGCGGCCCCCAGGCCGATCCAGAAGTTGGCCTTGACGGCACCCAGGATCACCATCCACTCGCCCACGAAGCCCGCGGTAGCCGGCAGGCCGCAGTTGGCCATGGCGAACAGCAGCGCGAAGGCGGCGAACTTCGGCATGGTGTTGACCACGCCGCCGTAGTCGGCGATCTGACGCGAATGCACCCGGTCGTACAGCACGCCGATGCACAGGAACATGGCGCCCGAGACGAAGCCGTGGGCGATCATCTGCACGATGCCGCCGGCCACGCCCAGCTCGTTGAAGATGAAGAAGCCCAGCGTGACGAAGCCCATGTGCGCCACCGACGAATAGGCCACGAGCTTCTTCATGTCCTGCTGCACCAGCGCGACCAGGCCGACGTAGATCACCGCGAT
The DNA here is from genome assembly GCF_035634955.1 of Variovorax sp. Taxonomy (GTDB): domain Bacteria; phylum Pseudomonadota; class Gammaproteobacteria; order Burkholderiales; family Burkholderiaceae_C; genus Variovorax. Next base: position 94,097 of record NZ_DASQBZ010000021.1, read on the forward strand.
CAGCGACAGCGCGATCATCAGCCATGCCCATTCGTGGGCGGCATCCGGCGCGATCGGCATCGAGAACCGGATGAAGCCGTACGCGCCCAACTTGAGCATGATCGCTGCCAGCACCGCGGAGCCGCCGGTGGGCGCCTCGACGTGCACGTCCGGCAACCACGTGTGCACCGGCCACATCGGCACCTTGACCGCGAATGCGGCGAACAGGGCGAAGAAGATCAGCGTCTGCGCGTGGGCGCTGAGCTTGACCTGGTGCCAGTCGAGGATCTCGAAGCTGCCACCGGCCGCGTTGTACAGGTAGATCAGCGCGACCAGCAGCAGGAGAGAGCCCAGCAGCGTGTACAGGAAGAACTTGAAGGCCGCGTAGATCCGGTTCGGACCGCCCCAGATGCCGATGATCAGGTACATCGGGATCAGCGTGGCTTCGAAGAACACGTAGAACAGCACGCCGTCGAGCGCGGTGAACACGCCGATCATCAGGCCCGACAGGATCAGGAACGCGCCCATGTACTGGTTGACGCGCTCGGTGATCACCTGCCAGGCGGAGATCACGACGATCAGGGTGATGAACGCCGTCAGCAGCACGAACCACAACGACAGACCATCCACGCCCAGGTGGTAGTTGATGTTGAAGCGCGCGATCCAGGGGGCGCGCTCGACGAACTGCATCGCCGCCGTGCCCAGCTGGAAGCCGGTGTACAGCGGGATGGTGACGATGAAGCTCAACAGCGAACCGGCAAGCGCGATCCAGCGCACCAGCGGCGCGCGGTCGTCGCGACCGAAGGCGAGCAGCACGGCGCCGAAGGCGATCGGCAACCAGATGGCAAGACTCAGCAAACCCATTTTTCTTTTTCTCCAGCGCCGCCGCTTATCGCTTGAACCATACGAAATACGACATCAGCACGAACACGCCGAGCAGCATGGCGAATGCGTAGTGGTAGATGAAACCCGATTGGAAGCGGCGGACCACGCCGGCCACGCGGCCGACCAGCTTCCATGACCCGTTGACGAGCGCGCCGTCGATCAGGCCCTGGTCGCCGCCCTTCCACAGGCCCAGGCCCAGGCCGCGTGCGGCACGCGCGATGACGTTCTCGTTGAACCAGTCCATGTAGTACTTGTTCTCGAACAGCACGTAGACGGGACGGAAGGCGCGGGCGATCGCCTCGGGCACCGCCTGGTTGACCAGGTACATGTACCAGGCCGCCACCACGCCGGCGAGGGCCAGCCAGAACGGCCAGGCGGTCAGTCCGTGCAGCGCCATCGCCATCGGGCCGTGGAAGGCCTCTTCCATCTCGTGCATCGCCGGGTGGCGCGCCGCGTCGATGAAGATCGAATCCTTGAAGAACTCGCCGTAGAGCATCGCGTCGATCGCGAAGTAGCCGATGATCACGGACGGGATGGCCAGCAGAACCAGCGGGAGCGTCACCACCCACGGCGACTCGTGCGGCTTCGCGTGCTCGTCGTGATGCCCATGATCGGGCTCGTCGTGCGCATCATGGTGATGGGCGTCGGGGTTCTGGTCGTAGCGTTCCTTGCCGTGGAAGACCAGGAAGTACATGCGGAACGAGTAGAAGGCCGTGATGAACACGCCCGACAGCACCGCGAAGTAGGCAAAGCCCGAGCCCCACAGGTGGCTCTCGTGCACCGCCTCGATGATGCTGTCCTTGGAGTAGAAGCCCGAGAACAGCGGCGTGCCGATCAGCGCCAGCGAACCCACCAGCGAGGTGATCCAGGTGATCGGCATGTACTTGCGCAAGCCGCCCATCCACCGGATGTCCTGGTTGTGGTGCATGCCGATGATGACCGAGCCCGCTCCCAGGAACAACAGCGCCTTGAAGAAGGCGTGCGTCATCAGGTGGAACACCGCGACCGAATAGGCCGACGCGCCCAGCGCCACGGTCATGTAGCCCAGCTGCGACAGCGTGGAATACGCGACCACGCGCTTGATGTCGTTCTGGATCATGCCCAGGAAGCCCATGAACAGCGCCGTGATGGCGCCGATCACCAGCACGAACGACAGCGCCGTGTCGGACAGCTCGAACAGGGGCGACATGCGCGCCACCATGAAGATGCCGGCCGTCACCATGGTGGCGGCGTGGATCAGCGCGGAAATGGGGGTCGGGCCTTCCATCGAGTCGGGCAGCCACACGTGCAGCGGAAACTGCGCGCTCTTGCCCATGGCGCCGATGAACAGGCAGATGCAGGCCACCGTCAGCAGCATCCAGTCGGTGCCCGGCAGGGTCAGGCCCGCCAGCTCGGTGCGCTTGGCGAACACCTCGCCGTAGTTGAGCGAGCCGGCGTAGGCGGCCAGCAGGCCGATGCCCAGGATGAAGCCGAAGTCACCCACGCGGTTGACCAGGAAGGCCTTCATGTTGGCGAAGATCGCCGTCGGCTTGGTGTACCAGAAGCCGATCAGCAGGTACGACACCAGGCCCACCGCCTCCCAGCCGAAGAACAGCTGGAGCATGTTGTTGCTCATGACGAGCATCAGCATCGAGAAGGTGAACAGCGAGATGTAGGCGAAGAAACGGTTGTAGCCCTCGTCTTCCTCCATGTAGCCGATGGTGTAGATGTGCACCATCAGCGAGACGAAGGTGACGACGCACATCATCATCGCGGTGAGGCCGTCGACCAGGAAGCCGACCTCCATCTTCAGGCCGCCGACCATCATCCATTCATAGATGGTGGCGTTGAAGCGGGCACCGTCGACGACAACGCTGAAGAGCGTCATTGCGGAGATGACGAAGGCGATCGCCACGCCAAGGATGGTGACCGAGTGGCAGGCACGCCGGCCCAGCAGGTTGCCGCCGAACTTGGTGCCGAAGATTCCGGCGATGACGGAGCCGACCAGGGGTGCCAGCGGAACGGCCAGCAGGGTGGATGCAGACAGGGTTGCGCTCATGAATGTCTTGCCTCTCAGCCCTTGAGCGCGTTGAGCTCGTCGACGTTGATGGTCGACCGGTTGCGGAACAGCAGCACCAGCAGCGCCAGCCCGATCGCGGACTCGGCGGCCGCCACCGTCAGGATGAAGAACACGAAGACTTGTCCGTGCATGTCACCCAGGTAGTACGAGAAGGCCACGAAGTTGATGTTGACGGCGAGCAGCATCAGCTCGATCGCCATCAGCAGGATGATCAGGTTCTTGCGGTTCAGGAAAATGCCGATCACCGACAGCGCGAACAGGATCGCGCCGAGCGAGAGGAAGTGTCCGAGTGAGAGGGTCATGCCTTTGCTCCCGGTTGTGCCGGATCGGCGGCGGCTTCGGCCGGTGCGCTCTGGGCGGCCCGCGTGGCCGGCATCTGGACGACGCGCACGCGGTCGCGTGCCTTGACGCGCACGGCGTCGCTCGGGTTGATGGCCTTGCTGTCCTTGCGCTTGCGCAGCGTCAGCGCGATGGCGGCGATCATCCCGACCAGCAGGATCACCGCGGCAACCTCGAGCGGATACAGGTATTCGCTGTAGAGCAGCTTGCCCAGTTCGAGCGTGTTCGATGCGCCCGGGGCTGCTGCAAGCGCGGCGCCACGCGGTGCGCCATCCATGCGAAAGCCCCCCATCAGCACGGCGGCCATCTCCAGCGCGATGACCGCGCCAACGGCCGCTGCCAGCGGGAAGTGCTTCCAGAACCCCTGGCGCAGCCCGGCGACGTCGATGTCCAGCATCATGACGACGAACAGGAACAGCACCATCACCGCGCCAACGTAGACCAGCACCAGCGTGATGGCGAGGAATTCGGCGCGAAGCAGTAGCCAGATGGCCGACGCCTGGAAGAAGGTAAGCACCAGGTACAGCGCCGAATACACGGGGTTGCGCGCGGTGATGACGCGGAAGGCTGCGAACAGCAGCACCGCTGAAAATAGGTAGAACAGGCCGGTCGTGACGTCCATGGTCGAGCGTTTTCTTGTGGGGACAGGGCCGGTCCGCGTCAGCGGTACTTGGCGTCGGCCGCCTTGGCGGCGGCAATTTCGGGCTCGTAGCGGTCACCCACGGCGAGAAGCATGTCCTTGGTGAAGTACAGGTCGCCGCGCTTTTCCCCGTGGTATTCGAAGATCTGCGTCTCGACGATGGAATCGACCGGGCAGCTCTCTTCGCAGAACCCGCAGAAGATGCACTTGGTCAGGTCGATGTCGTAGCGCGTGGTGCGGCGCGAACCATCGTCGCGTACGTCCGACTCGATCGTGATGGCCAGCGCCGGGCAGACGGCCTCGCACAGCTTGCAGGCGATGCAGCGCTCTTCGCCGTTCTCATAGCGGCGCAACGCGTGCAGGCCGCGAAAGCGCGGGCTCAGAGGCGTCTTTTCCTCGGGAAACTGAACCGTGATCTTGCGGCTGAAGGCGTACTTGCCGGTCACGGCAAGCCCCTTGAACAGCTCGACGAGCATGAAGGACGAGAGGAAGTCCTTCAGCGAGAACGGGGCGGCAGCAATGCTTGAATTCGTGGACATGATGGTTGTTCTTCCCGTCATTTCCAGATGTTGAAGGGGGTCTGCATCCAGGCACCGACCACCACCAGCCACACCAGGGTGACCGGAATGAAGATCTTCCAGCCCAGGCGCATGATCTGGTCATAGCGGAAGCGCGGGAACGTCGAGCGAACCCAGAGGAACATCGTGACCACGCAGAAGGTCTTGATGCCCAGCCAGATCCAGCCCGGGATGAAGGAGAGGAAGTCGAACGGAGGCAGCCAGCCGCCGAGGAACATGACCACGCACAGGATCGAGACCAGCCACATGTTGGCGTACTCGGCCAGGAAGAACATGGCGAAGCTCATGCCCGAGTACTCGATCATGTGGCCGGCGACGATTTCCGACTCGCCTTCCACCACGTCGAAGGGGTGGCGGTTGGTCTCGGCCAGGCCGGAGATGAAGTACACGAGGAAGATGGGCAGCAGCGACAGCCAGTTCCACGACAGGAAGCCCACGCCCATCGAGGCGAAGTGGCCCTTGCCCTGGCTGGTCACGATGTCGGTCATGTTGAGACTGGCCGTCACCATCAGGACCACCACGAAGCAGAAGCCCATGGCGATCTCGTAGCTCACCATCTGTGCCGAGGCACGCAGCGCGCCCAGGAAGGCGTACTTCGAGTTCGACGCCCAGCCGGCGATGATCACGCCATACACCTCGAGCGAAGTGATGGCCATCACGAACAGCAGACCGGCGTTGATGTTGGCCAGCGCCACATCGGGGCCGAAGGGAATGACCGCCCACGCGGCGAGCGCCGGCATGATGGTCATGATCGGGCCGAGGAAGAACAGGCCCTTGTTGGCCACCGTCGGCGCGATGATCTCCTTGGTCATCAGCTTGAGCGCATCGGCGATGGGCTGCAGCAGGCCCATCGGGCCGATGCGGTTGGGACCCACGCGAATCTGCGTGAAGCCGATCGCCTTGCGCTCCCACAGCGTCAGGTAGGCCACCGCCAGCATCAACGGGATGACCACGATGACGATCTTGATGAGCGTCCAGATGACGGGCCACGCGATACCGGTCCACCAGCCTGCAGAAGCCAGGCCTTGGCCGAAGCCGTAGATCGAGTCGATCATGCCAGGGCCTCCTCGGCGTTGGCGCCTGCGGCAGCACCTGCCTGGCGGGCGCGGCGCGCATCGGCCGTCAGTTGCAGCGAAGGCGCACGTCGCACGATGCCGTCGAGCTGATAGATGCTTGCAACCACCGGAGCGGGCTGAGGCTGCTGGACCAGCGCCGGCGCGGCCGCGGTGGCATTGCCCAGACGGCTGGCAGGCACCTGGCCGGCCACGCCGGCTGCCTGGAGCACTTCAGCCGTGCTCTCATACTCGAAGCCGGACAGCCCCAGCAGGTTGCCGAGCACGCGCAGGACCTTCCATGCCGGCCGGGTCTCGCCCATGGGCTTGACCACCGCGTGGAAGCTCTGCACGCGGCCTTCGGCGTTGACGAAAGTGCCCGGAGTCTCGGAGAACGGCGCGATCGGCAGCAGCACGTCGCTGATGTCGAGATTGGCTTTGAAGGGGCTGAGCGTCACGACCATCTGCGCCTTGGCCACGCCGTCGGCGGCAGCCGCGCCGCCCGCCGCGTCGAACGCGGGCTCGACGTTGACCAGCAGCGCGGCCTTGAGGCCGCCTGCCAGCATCTGCGCGGCATTGAGGCCGTCACGCTGAGGTTGAGCACCCACCCACTGCGCGCCCACGGTGTTGGCGGCTTCGGTCAGGTAGCCCACCGTGGCGCCGGTCTCGGCGCCGATCCAGTTGGCCAGCGCCAGCAGCGCATCGGCCTGCGCATGGTGCGCCGCGGCATTGCCCAGCAGCACCGCCTTGCGCTCGCCGGCCAGCAGCGAATCGGCAACGGCGCGCGCGGCGTCATCCGCTTCGACGCCAGCCAACGGCGCGGCCACGCCCTTGGATTGCGCCACGGCGGCGGCAACGCGGCCGAGCACGGAAACCCATTGATCTGCCTCGACCACGGCAGCCTGTGCCACCTGGATGGCCCAGGCGTCGCGGTCGGCGAACAGGTCCTGCGAGGTGATCACGCTGAGCGCCCCGCCCTTGCGCACCGCCTGGCGGATGCGCTGCGCGAACAGCGGATGGTCCTTGCGCAGATTGCTGCCGACCACCAGCACGCGCTGGAGGGTCGACAGCGAGGCGATGGAAGTGCCCAGCCAGCGCACGCCCTCGTCGGCGCCGAACTGCGCCCGGCGCAAACGGTGATCAATGTTGTCGCTGCCCAGTCCGCGCACCAGTTGGCCGGCCAGGATCAGCTCTTCCAGCGTGCTGTGCGGGCTCACCAGCGCGCCAATGCTGGCGGCGCCGTGGTCGGCCTTGATCTGCTTGAGTCCATTGGCCACGTATTCGAGCGCGGTCTGCCAGTCGACGGCCTGCCACTGGCCGCCCTGCTTGAGCATCGGCTGCGTGAGGCGCTCGGGGCCGTTGAGCGCTTCGTAGGAGAAACGGTCGCGATCGGCGATCCAGCACTCGTTGACGTCTTCATTCTCGAGCGGCACCACGCGCATCACGCGGCCACCCTTGACCTGCACGATCAGGTTGGCGCCAGTGGAATCATGCGGGCTCACCGACTTGCGGCGCGACAGCTCCCACGTGCGGGCGCTGTATCGGAACGGCTTGCTCGTCAGCGCACCGACCGGGCAGATGTCGATCATGTTGCCCGACAGCTCGGAGTCGACCGAGTCGCCGACGAACGTCTCGATCTCGGAATGTTCGCCGCGGTGCGACATGCCCAGCTCCATCACGCCGGCGACTTCCTGGCCGAAGCGCACGCAGCGGGTGCAGTGGATGCACCGGCTCATCTCTTCCATGCTGATGAGCGGACCCACGTCCTTGTGGAAGACGACGCGCTTTTCCTCGTCGTAGCGCGAGGACGAGCCGCCGTAGCCCACGGCCAGGTCCTGCAGCTGGCATTCGCCGCCCTGGTCGCAGATCGGGCAGTCGAGCGGGTGATTGATGAGCAGGAACTCCATCACCGACTGCTGGGCCTTGATCGCCTTGTCGCTCTTGGTGCGAACGATCATGCCCTGCGTGACCGGCGTGGCGCAGGCCGGCATCGGCTTGGGTGCCTTTTCGATGTCGACCAGGCACATGCGGCAGTTGGCCGCGATGGAAAGCTTCTTGTGATAGCAGAAGTGTGGAATGTAGGTGCCTGCCTTGTCGGCCGCATGCATGACCATGCTGCCTTCGGCGACTTCCACCTTCTTGCCGTCGAGTTCGATTTCAACCATGGGTTCTTTTCCGGTCTCAGACCTTGGCCGTTGCCTTGGGAACGTAGCCGGGGATCATTGCCTCGAACTCGTGCCGGAAGTGCTTGATCATGGCGCGCACCGGCATCGCGGCGGCATCGCCCAATGCGCAGATGGTGCGGCCCTGGATGTTGTCGGCCACCGAGTTGAGCAGGTCCATGTCGGTGGCCTTGCCCTCGCCCCGGTGGATGCGGTCGACCAGGCGCCAGAGCCAGCCGGTGCCTTCGCGGCACGGCGTGCACTGGCCGCAGGACTCGTGCATGTAGAAGTACGACAGCCGCTTGAGCGACTCGACCATGCAGCGGCTGTCGTCCATCACGATGACCGCGCCCGAGCCCAGCATGGAGCCGGCCTTCGCGATGGAATCGTAGTCCATCGTGCATTCCATCATGATGGAAGCCGGCAGCACCGGCGCGGACGAACCGCCCGGGATCACCGCCTTGAGCGTACGACCCTTGCGCACACCGCCGGCGAGCTCGAGCAGCTTGGCGAACGGCGTGCCCATCGGCACTTCGTAGTTGCCCGGCAGCTCGACGTCGCCCGAGACCGAGTAGATCTTGGTGCCGCCGTTGTTCGGCTTGCCGCATTCAAGGTAGGCCTGGCCGCCGTTGTTGATGATCCAGGGCACCGCGGCGAAGGTCTCGGTGTTGTTGATCGTCGTCGGCTTGCCATAGAGGCCGAAGCTGGCCGGGAACGGCGGCTTGAAGCGCGGCTGGCCCTTCTTGCCCTCGAGCGACTCGAGCAACGCGGTTTCCTCGCCGCAGATGTAGGCGCCGAAGCCATGCGCGGCATGCAGCTGGAAATTGAAGCCGCTGCCCATGATCTTGTCGCCGAGATAGCCGGCGGCGCGGGCTTCTTCCAGGGCTTCCTCGAAGCGCTCGTAGGTCTGGAAGATCTCGCCGTGGATGTAGTTGTAGCCGATGCTGATGCCCATCGCGTAGGCAGCGATGGCCATGCCCTCGATCACGATGTGCGGGTTGAACTGCAGGATGTCGCGGTCCTTGCAGGTGCCCGGCTCGCCCTCGTCCGAGTTGCACACCAGGTGCTTCTGCCCGGGGAACTGGCGCGGCATGAAGCTCCACTTCAGGCCGGTCGGGAAACCCGCGCCGCCACGGCCGCGCAGGCCGGAGGTCTTGACCTCGGCGATCACCTGGTCGGGGGTCAGGCCCTCGGTCAGGATCTTGCGCAGCGCCTTGTAGCCGCCGCGCGCCTCGTAGTCGGCCAGGCGCCAGTTGGTGCCGTCGAGCCCGGCATAGATCTGCGGCTCGATGTGGCGATCATGGAAGCAGGTCTGCACCCCCGTCGCCTGGAACTGGGCCAGGACTTGTTCGGCACTCATCATGACGCTTTTCCTTCGACGCTGGCGCGCAGGCCATCGACCAACTGGTCCAGCTTGTCGTCGCTCATGAAGCTGCACATGGTGCGGTCGTTGACGAGCATCACCGGCGAGTCGGCGCAGGCGCCGAGGCATTCGCTTTGCTGCAGCGTGAACAGGCCATCGGCGGTCGTCTCGCCCATGCGGATGCCCAGCTTGCTCTCGAGGTGATGCAGCGCCCGCTGGCCATCGCGCAGCTGGCACGGCAGGTTGGTGCAGACGTTGAGCTTGAACTTGCCCAGCGGCTGCTGGTTGTACATGTTGTAGAAGGTGGTGACCTCGTGCACGGCGATCGGCGGCATGCCGAGGTACTCGGCCACCTCGCGCTCACGCGCGACGCTCACGAAACCATCCTGCTGCTGCACGATCGCCAGGCAGGCCATCACGGCGGACTGCTGCTGGCCGGGCGGGTACTTGGCCACCTCGCGCGCAAAGCGCTCGAGCGTCGCCGCCGACAGCGGCGCCTGGGTGCTGGCCTGGTCGGTATTCATGTGTTCACTCATCGATCGATCTCGCCGAACACGATGTCCATGGTGCCGATCACGGCCACGGCATCGGCGATCATGTGGCCGCGCGACATCTCGTCCAGGGCCGCCAGGTGGGCGAAGCCGGGCGCACGGATCTTCAGTCGGTACGGCTTGTTGGCACCGTCGCTCACGAGGTAGATGCCGAACTCGCCCTTCGGGTGCTCCACCGCCGCGTAGGCCTCGCCCGGCGGCACGTGGAAGCCTTCAGTGAAGAGCTTGAAGTGGTGGATCAGCTCTTCCATGTTGGCCTTCATGGATTCGCGCGAAGGCGGGGCCACCTTGTGGTTGTCGGTGATCACCGGCCCCGGATTGTTGCGCAGCCAGGTCGAGCATTGCGCAATGATCCGGTTGGCCTGGCGCATCTCCTCGACACGCACCAGATAGCGGTCGTAGCAGTCGCCCGTCTTGCCCACCGGGACGTCGAACTCCATGCGGTCGTACACGTCGTACGGCTGCTTCTTGCGCAGATCCCATTCGACGCCCGAGCCGCGCAGCATGGCGCCGGTGAAGCCCAGGTTCAGCGCGCGCTCGGGAGAAACCACGCCGATGCCGACGGTGCGCTGCTTCCAGATGCGGTTGTCGGTGAGCAGCGTCTCGTACTCGTCGACCATCTTCGGGAAACGCTTGCAGAAGTCGTCGACGAAGTCGAGCATCGAGCCCTGGCGGTTCTCGTTGAGCTTGGCGATCGCCTTGGCGTTCCTGATCTTGCTTGCCTTGTACTGCGGCATGCTGTCGGGCAGGTCGCGGTAGACGCCGCCCGGGCGGAAGTAGGCCGCATGCATGCGCGCGCCGGACACCGCCTCGTACAGATCGAACAGGTCCTCGCGCTCGCGGAAGCAGTAGATGAGCATGTTCATCGCGCCGCAATCGAGGCCGTGCGCGCCGAGCCACAGCAAGTGGTTCAGCAGCCGGGTGATCTCGGCGAACATGACGCGGATGTACTGCGCGCGCAGCGGCACTTCCAGCCCGAGCATTTTTTCGATGGCCAGGCAGTAGGCGTGCTCGTTGCTCATCATCGAGACGTAATCCAGCCGGTCCATGTAGGGCAGCGACTGGATGAAGGTGCGCGTCTCGGCCAGCTTCTCGGTGGCACGGTGCAGCAGCCCGATGTGCGGATCGGCGCGCTGGATGACTTCGCCGTCGAGTTCCAGCACCAGGCGCAGCACGCCGTGGGCTGCAGGATGCTGCGGACCGAAGTTGAGTGTGTAGTTCTTGATTTCAGCCATTGAGCTCAGCCGCGGGTCAGTGCAGACCGCCGTAGTTGTCTTCGCGAATCACGCGGGGCGTGACCTCGCGCGGCTCGATGGTCACCGGTTGGTAGATCACGCGCCGCTGCTCGGGGTCGTAGCGCATCTCGACATGGCCCGAGACCGGGAAGTCCTTGCGGAAGGGGTGGCCGATGAAGCCGTAGTCCGTCAGGATCCGGCGCAGGTCTTCGTGGCCTTCGAACACGATGCCGTACAGGTCAAAGGCCTCGCGCTCGAACCACACCGCGGCGTTCCAAACGGCACTGACCGAATCGACGACCGGCAGGTCGTCGTCGGGCGCGAACACCGTCAGGCGCACGCGCTGGTTGAGACTGACCGACAGCAGGTGGCTGACCACGCCGAAGCGCAGGCCATCCCATTCGCCATCGCGCCAGCTGGAATAGTCCATGCCGCACAGGTCGATCAGCTGCTCGAAGCGGCAGCCGGGCGCGTCGCGCAGCATGCGCGCGACCTCGAGGTAGTCGGCAGCGCCGACCACCACGCTGACCTCGCCCAGCGCCACGCTCACGCGCTTGGCCTTGGCGCCAAGCACCTCGGTGAGGGTGGCCTGCAGGGCCTCGGGGGAAATTGCGAAATCGCTCATCATCGGCATCCTTGCGCGGGGCCCTCAGGCGCGCGCAATCGTGTTGGTGCGGCGGATCTTCTGCTGCAACTGGATGATTCCGTACAGCAGCGCTTCCGCCGTCGGGGGGCACCCGGGAACGTAGACGTCGACGGGCACGATGCGATCGCAGCCGCGCACCACCGAATAGCTGTAGTGGTAGTAGCCGCCGCCGTTCGCGCACGACCCCATGGACAGGACCCAGCGCGGCTCGGGCATCTGGTCGTAGACCTTGCGCAGCGCCGGCGCCATCTTGTTGCACAGCGTGCCGGCCACGATCATCAGGTCGGACTGGCGCGGGCTCGGGCGGAACAGCATGCCGAAGCGGTCGATGTCGTAGCGGGCAGCGCCCGCGTGCATCATCTCGACGGCACAGCATGCCAGGCCGAATGTCATCGGCCACAAAGAGCCGGTCTTGGCCCAGTTCACCACCGTGTCGTACGTGGTGGTGACAAAGCCTTCCTTCAGGACGCCTTCAATGGCCATTTGCGTAGTTCCTCGTCATTCCCAGTCCAGCGCGCCCTTCTTCCACTCGTAGACGAAGCCCACGACGAGGATGGCCAGGAAAATCATCATGGCCCAGAAGCCGACGGCGCCGATTTCCTTGAGCGCGATTGCCCAGGGAAAGAGAAATGCAATTTCAAGATCGAACAGGATGAAGAGGATGGCGACCAGGTAGTAGCGCACATCGAACTTCATGCGGGCATCTTCGAAAGCCTCGAAGCCGCATTCGTATGGGGAGTTCTTCTTGTCGTCCGGGCGATTGGGGCCCAGGAGGAAGCCGATGAGCTGCGGTGCGACTCCTACACCGACTCCGACCAGGATGAACAAGAGGACGGGGAGATAGGAATCGAGGGTCATCGGGGGTTCTTTACCGCTTGCCACTGGCAGGAAAGACTTCCCTGCCAGTGATATTTGGTGCCGTCGGCGAGACTCGAACTCGCACAGCTTTCGCCACTACCCCCTCAAGATAGCGTGTCTACCAATTTCACCACGACGGCTGTCTGTGTATGCCCGGATGGCATGAGGACCCAAGGTGTTAACTCTGGGCGTTGGCTTTCCGGGCAGCTTTAGAGTTTACCCTGAAATACAGTCGTTCCGTCACGACTGCACACAAGATCACACCATCACTTGCTCGGAATCTGGTCGGCGCTGCCGGCCGCGGGGGCGGCGGCGCCTGCCGGCTTCGTGGCATCGGCCGGCGCCGGCGCGGCGGAAGGCGCTGCGTTCGACGGAATTTCCGATGCGGGAGCGGCCGGCGCAGGCGCGGGCACGGCCGGCTGGGTCGCCGCGCGCTCGAGCAGGCTGTCACCGCCGGCGGCAGGGCGGGAATGGCCCAGGTAGGCCAGGCCCAGCGTGCAGCAGAAGAACACGACCGCCAGCACAGCCGTGGTGCGCGACAGGAAGTTCGCGCTGCCACTGGCGCCGAACAGGCTGCCGGAGCTGCCGCTGCCGAAGGCGGCGCCCATGTCGGCGCCCTTGCCATGCTGCAGGAGGATCAGGCCGATCATGGCCAGGGCGGACAGCATCTGGATGCCGACCAGCACATTCATCATCACGTTCATTCGTTCTTACTCCGGATTTCTTTTTCTCTCATGCGCGCGGCGCGGACATGGCCTGGTTCGCCGCGGCGATGATCTGCAGAAAGTCGGGCGCCTTGAGGGACGCGCCGCCGATCAGTCCGCCGTCGATGTCGGGTTGCGCCAACAGTTGCGCGGCATTGGCGGCATTCATGCTGCCGCCGTAGAGGATGCGGATGCCTGCCGCATGGTCGCCCGCCGCATGGTGCAGTTGGGCGCGCAGCAGATGGTGGACCGCCTGCGCCTGCTCGGGCGTGGCGGTCTTGCCGGTCCCGATGGCCCACACCGGCTCGTATGCCACCACGATCTCGCTGATGCAGTGGCCGTTGTCATGGATCACCGCGGCCAGCTGGCGCTTGACGACCTCGTCGGTCTGGCCCGCCTCGCGCTGTTGCAGGGTCTCGCCCACGCACACGATCGGAGTGATGCCATGCCGCAACGCCATGGCCGCCTTGGCCGACACCGCCTCGTCGCTCTCGCCGTGGTATTGGCGGCGCTCCGAATGGCCGACGATGGCGTAGCGCACGCCGAACTCCTGCAGCATGCCCGCCGACTGCTCGCCGGTGAAGGCCCCGCTGGCGTGGGCGGAAACGTCCTGGGCGCCCAGCGCGATCGCGCTGTCCTTGGCCAGCGACTGAACCTGGGACAGGTACGGCGCAGGCACGCAGACGGCAACGTCGCAGGCCGGGCTGTCCAGGCCGCCCACCAGCGCCTTCACCAGCGCCTCGTTGGCGGCAAGGGTGCCGTTCATCTTCCAGTTGCCGGCGACCAGCTTTTTCTTGTGCATCGTCATGGGTCGTCAGGCCCCCTGCCAATCCAGGACGATCTTGCCGATGTGCTGATTCGACTCCATCAGCACGTGGGCTTGGCTGGCGCCGGTGGGCTCGCCGCCCGCGGCGAACGTGCTGTGGATCACCGGACGCACCGCGCCACTCTCCAAAAGCGGCCACACCGTCTCGCGCAGCGCCTTGGCGATGGCGCCTTTGAAGGCCACCGGGCGCGGCCGCAGCGTCGACCCGGTAATCGTCAGGCGCCGGCGCAGCACGTGGCCGGCATCGAACCCGCTCTTCACGCCACCCTGGATGGCGATGATCACCAGCCGGCCGTCGTCGGCCAGGCAGGTGACTTCGCGCGCCACGTAGTCGCCTGCAACCATGTCGAGGATCACATCGGCGCCCTTGCCGCCGGTGAGTCGCTTGACCTCCTCGGCAAAGTCGGTGTCGCGGTAGTTGATGGCATGGTCGGCACCCAGGCGCTTGCAGGCCTCGCACTTGTCGTCGCTGCCGGCGGTGACGATCACCGTCGCGCCCAGCGCCTTGCCAAGCTGGATGGCGGTCACGCCGATGCCGCTGGAGCCGCCCTGCACCAGCAGGGTCTCGCCCTTCTGCAGGCGGCCGCGGTCGAACACGTTGCTCCACACGGTGAAGAAGGTCTCGGGCAGCGAAGCTGCCTCGATGTCGCTCCAGCCCTTGGGCACCGGCAGGCACTGCGCCACCGGCGCCACGCACAGCTGCGCATAGCCGCCGCCAGCCACCAGGGCGCAGACGCGGTCACCGACCTTGAGGCCGGCTTCGCGCATCGCAGCGGCGTCGCCGTCGACGATTTCGCCGGCCACTTCGAGACCGGGCAGGTCCGAGGCGCCCGGCGGCACCGGGTAGTGGCCCTTGCGCTGCAGCACGTCGGGCCGGTTCACGCCGCTGGCAGCGACGCGGATCAACAGTTCGCCGGCACCCGCGGTCGGATCCGGGCGCTCGACCTGGCGCAGCACGTCGGGTGCACCATAGGACGCAATCTCGATGGCTTTCATGATCTCTCTGGCGACAAGGCCGCCGGCGGATTCTCGCGCGGGCGGCCTGGGGTTGGCAAAGAAGGCATGCGCGCAGCCCCGTCGAATCGACGGGACCCGCCGCTTCAGCCTTGCTGCTCGCCCGGATGGGCTTCGCTGCGCGGCAGCGTCTGCTGCTCGCCGGCCGGGCCTTCGGGGGCTTCACCGGCGTTGCCGGCGAAGCGCGGCTGGCGGTCTTCGCGCTGCGGGCGTTCACGGCGCTCGCCGCGATCACCGCGATCGCCCCGATCACCCCGATCACCCCGATCACCCCGATCACCCCGGTCGCCGCGGTCGCCACGATACCCGTCCTCGGGCATGCCGGCCGGGCGCTCCGCGAGCGCCTTCATCGACAGCTTGACGCGGCCCTTGTCGTCCGTCTCGAGCACCTTGACCTTCACGATCTGACCTTCGCTCAGGTAGTCAGTGACCTTCTCGACGCGTTCGTGCGCAATCTGGCTGATGTGCAGCAGGCCGTCCTTGCCGGGCAGCAGGTTGATCAGCGCGCCGAAGTCCAGGATCTTGGTGACCGGGCCTTCGTAGACCTTGCCGATTTCCACTTCGGCGGTGATCTGCTCGATGCGGCGCTTGGCCTCCTCGGCCTTCGCGCCGTCGGTGGCGGCGATGGTGATGGTGCCGTCCTCGTCGATGTTGATCTGCGTGCCGGTCTCCTCGGTCAGCGCGCGGATCACCGAGCCACCCTTGCCGATCACGTCGCGGATCTTCTCGGGGTTGATCTTCATCGTGTAGAGCTTGGGCGCGAAGCTGGAGATCTCCGTCTTGGCTTCGCCCATGGCCTCCTGCATCTTGCCCAGGATGTGCATGCGCGCTTCCTTGGCCTGTGCCAGCGCCACGCGCATGATCTCGTTGTTGATGCCCTGGATCTTGATGTCCATCTGCAGCGCGGTGATGCCGTTGGTCGTACCGGCCACCTTGAAGTCCATGTCGCCGAGGTGGTCCTCGTCGCCCAGGATGTCGGTGAGCACCGCGAAGCGGTTGTCTTCCTTGATCAGGCCCATGGCGATGCCCGCCACGTGCGCCTTCAGCGGCACGCCGGCGTCCATCATCGACAGGCAGCCGCCACAGACCGACGCCATCGACGAGGAACCGTTCGACTCGGTGATCTCCGAGACGACGCGGATGGTGTAGGGGAACTCGTCCTTCTTCGGCAGCACCGCCACCAGGGCGCGCTTGGCCAGCCGGCCGTGGCCGACTTCGCGGCGCTTGGTCGAGCCCATGCGACCCACTTCGCCGGTGGCGAAGGGAGGCATGTTGTAGTGGAACAGGAAGTTGTCCTCGTATTCGCCGGCCAGCGCGTCGATGCGCTGTGCATCACGCTCGGTGCCCAGCGTCGTGACGACCAGCGCCTGCGTTTCGCCACGCGTGAACAGGGCCGAGCCGTGCGTGCGCGGCAGCACTGCATTGCGGATCTCGATCGGGCGCACGGTACGGGTGTCGCGACCGTCGATGCGCGGCTCGCCGGCCAGGATCTGGCTGCGCACGATCTTGGCTTCGAGTTCGAACATCAGGTCGCCGACCTTGACGGCATCGAACGTCTCGCCCGACGCGCCGAGCGCGGCCAGGACGTCGGCCTGGGCCTGGCGCAGCGCCTGGGTGCGGCCCTGCTTGCTGCGCACCTGGTAGGCGGCACGCAGCTTTTCCTCGGCCAGGGCGGTGACGCGGCCGATGAAAGCCTCGTCCTTGGCCGGCGGCTGCCAGTCCCACATCGGCTTGCCGGCGTCGCGGGTCAGCGCGTGGATGGCCTCGATGGCCACGCGGGCCTGCTCGTGGCCGAACATCACGGCGCCGAGCATGATTTCTTCCGACAGCTGCTGCGCCTCGGACTCGACCATCAGCACGGCGACTTCGGTGCCGGCGACGACCAGGTCCATCTGCGAATCCAGGCGCGCCGTCTTGCCGGGGTTGAGCACGTACTGGCCGTTGATGTAGCCCACGCGCGCGGCGCCGATCGGGCCGTTGAAGGGAATGCCGGAAACCGACAGGGCGGCGCTCACGCCGATCAGTGCGGCGATGTCGGCGTCGACTTCGGGGTTGAGCGACAGCGTGTGGACGACCACGTGCACTTCGTTGAGGAAGCCCTCGGGGAACAGCGGGCGGATCGGACGGTCGATCAGGCGGCTGGTCAGGGTCTCGAGCTCGCTGGGCTTGGCTTCGCGCTTGAAGAAGCTGCCCGGGATCTTGCCGGCCGCGTAGGTCTTCTCGATGTAGTCGACCGTCAGCGGGAAGAAGTCCTGACCCGGCTTCGGGTTCTTGGAGGCGACCACCGTGGCCAGCACCACGGTGCCGTCGATGTCCACCACCACGGCGCCGCCGGCCTGGCGGGCGATCTCGCCGGTTTCCATGACGACCGTCTTGTCGCCCCACTGGAACGACTTGGTGACTTTGTTGAAGAGGCTCATGTTTGCTCCTTGATGTGGGCAGGCTCGGCAAGAGCCTGCGGGGCCGGAGCAGCTTGCCCAGAACACGATGCCATTCCAGCGCCACCCGCCCCTGGCGGATCCCGTTGGAATGACACAGCTTCGCTCTGTGGTGCAGCTCCGAAGTAAAAAACGCCTGAGCTAGCGGGCTAACTCAGGCGTTGCGGCATGCGAATGGCGCTTATTTGCGCAGACCCAGCTTGGCGATCAGCGCGGTGTAGCGGTCGGCGTCCTTGGACTTGAGGTAGTCCAGCAGCTTGCGGCGGCGGCTCACCATGCGCAGCAGACCGCGGCGGCCATGGTGATCCTTGGCGTGCGTCTTGAAGTGGGGCGTCAGCTCGTTGATGCGAGCCGTGAGAATGGCGACCTGCACTTCGGGGCTGCCGGTGTCGTTGGCAGCACGTGCGTTGTCCTTGACGATCTCGGCCTTGGCGGCGAAATTGATCATTTGGTTTGACTTTCTTTGTTCCGAGTGTGTTTGACTTGCGAACGCGCGCTGGAACTGCGCACGCCGTGTGACTTTGCGAGAGGCAAAGCCCGGCAATTATATACCGGGGCGGCCAACCGGCCCGGTCAGGGCCTGGGCGCCAGCCTGTGGGCGCCCGGCCCCATCGCCCGGCCGAGCGCGTCGCCGGGGTTGCGCAGCATGCAGCGGTCGATGGACAGGCAGCCGCAGCCGATGCAGTCCCCGAGCGAATCGCGCAGTTGCTCGAGTTGGCGGATGCGCGCGTCCAGCACCGCGTGCCAGCGGGAGGACAACACTTCCCAGTCCTGCCGCGTCGGCGCCCTGCCGGGCGGCAGCGCCGCCAGTGCGTCGCCGACCTCCGCCAGCGGAATTCCCACGCGCTGGGCCACCCGGATGATGGCCACGCGGCGAAGCACGTCGCGCCCGTAGCGACGCTGGTTGCCGGCGGTACGCCGGCTGCCGATCAGGCCGGCACGCTCGTAGAAGTGCAGCGTCGAGACGGCCACCCCGCTGCGCTCGGCCAGTTCCCCCACGCTCAGTTCGCCGGCGATCCGGTCGCCGGTGCCGTGGCCATCCTGCATCGAAATACCCCCAGCGTCCGTCGGGGCGACCCTGCGCCGCCCTTGACCTCAACTTAAGTTGAGATTTTAGGCTGCGTCTCCTTCCTTCCCATGTCCTCAGCGAAATCAAGGAGAACCATGCTTCGAATAGCCCTCATCGTCGGCAGCACCCGCGCCGAGCGCTTTGCCGACCTGCCCGCCCGCTGGATTGCCCACGCCGCCGCGCGCCGGACCGACCTGCGGCTGGAAACCCTGGACCTGCGCCGACTGGCGCTCCCGTTGCTGGGCGAGCCGGGGGCGCAGGCCATCGCCGCCGGCTGGCAGCGCCAGCTCGCCCGCTTCGACGGCTATGTCGCCACCGTGGCCGAATACAACCACGGACCGCCGGCGGCGCTGAAGAACGCCTTCGACATGGCGCGCGAGGAATGGGCCCGCAAGCCGATCGGGTTCGTCGGCTACGGGGGGCTCGGCGCGGCGCGTGCGATCGAACAGCTGCGCAACGTGGCGGTGGAACTGGAAATGGCGCCGCTGCGGCCCGCCGTGCACATCAGCGGCGAGTGCTTCCGGCAGGCCAGCCGCCACGGCGCACCGCTAGAGGCCTATGAAGAGCTCGCGCGCAGCCGGGAAGCGCTGTTCGACCATCTTGCCTGGTGGGGCCGGGCGCTGCGGGAGGCGCGCGCCGTGCCGGACGCGGTGGCCTGATCAGCCAGCCGTCATTGCGCGGCCAGCCAGGCCTTCAGCCGTGCCGCGCCTTCGCGCAGGCGCGCCAGGTCCCTGGACGCAAAGCACCAGCGCAGCCAGCCCTCGCCTTCCGACCCGAAGGCAGAACCCGGCGCCAGGCCCAGGCCGGCCTCGGCCACGAGACGCTTGGCCAGCGTCAACGAGTCGCCGAAGCCTTCGACCTGGAAAAACGCGTACATGCCGCCGCGCGCCGGCGCCACGCGCACCCCGGGTATCTGCTGCAGCAACGGCACAAGCGTGTCGCGGCATTCGCGCAGGTGGGCCACGACGCGCGGCGTGACCTCCTGCGTGCGTTCCAGGGCCACGATGCCGGCGCGCTGCGTGAAGACGCTGGCACACGAAGTGTTGAACTCGATCAGCTTGCCCACGCCATCGACCAGCGACGGTGGCAGCACCAGCCAGCCCAGGCGCCAGCCTGTCATGAGAAAGCTCTTGCTGAAGCTGTGCACCACCACCAGCCTGTCCTCGGGCGCGGCCACATCCAGGAAGCTGGGCGCACAGCCGTTGGCGGTCGGCTCGTAATAGAGGCGTTCATAGACCTCGTCGGCCAGGATCCATGTGCCGGTCGTGCGGCAATGCGCCAGCAGCGCCTCCTGCTCGGCGCGGCCGAGGGTCCACCCGGTCGGGTTATTCGGCGCGTTGACGATCAGCAGCCGCGTCTGCGGCGTGACGGCGGCCCAGACCGCGTCCAGGTCCAGCGCCCATTCGCCGCCGCGCGGCACCAGGGGCACGCAGCGCACGCGCGCTCCCATGATGGCCGGCTGCGCCGTGAGGTTGGGCCACACGGGGGTGATGGCGACCACCTCGTCGCCGGCGTCGACCAGCGCCTGCACCGCCAGCATCAGCGCGCTGACGCCGCCGGAGGTGATGGCGATGCGGCCCGCATCGATGCGCGGGTGCAGGCCGCTCATGTAGGCCGCGACGGCCTCGCGCAATGCGGGCAGGCCGAGGTTGTGGGCGTAGAAGGTCTCGCCACGCTCGAGCGAGTCGATGGCGGCCTGGCGGATGAAATCCGGCGTGACCTCGTCGCTCTCGCCGAACCAGAAGGCCAGCACGTTGTCGCGCCCGATGCCGGCATTGGCCACCTCGCGGATGCGCGAGGCTTCCAGATTCTCAATGGTTTGACGCATGTCTTTCCGATTCCGTGGGATGGGTGTGGATGCTCAGGGCCGCGTCATGCGGCAGGTGGTCGGCAACTGTGCCTGCTCGGGCGTCAGGCTACGGATCACGCGGAAGCCGTAGCCCGACCCTTCCACGTCGAACTGCACGCCCGGCGTGCCCTGCCGATCCATCTGGCCGACCACCAGCGATTGCTGGAACTGGTGGTCCGCCGCCCGCATGAAGCCGCGCTGGCCTGCGAGGGTGACGTCGGCCTGCTCGAGCGCGCGCGCCAGCGGCAGCGCCTCGGTGCTGCCGGCGCGCGCCAGGGCCTGCGCCAGCGCCTCGATCATGAGTTGCATGCGCATGTGCACATAGTCGTCAGCGGGCTTGGGAAAGCGCGCCCGGAACGCCTGGTAGAACGCCTGCGACTGCGGCGTCTGCACGTTCGGCAGCCAGTCCGCCACCGCCATCACGCGACCGATGCCGGCATCGCCGATGGCCGCCGGCGCGCCAAGCGCATTGCCGTAGAACGTATAGAACTTGCCGGTGAAGCCCGTCTCGCGGGCGGCCTTGACCAGCAGCGTCAGGTCGTTGCCCCAGTTGCCGGTGATCACCGCCTGCGCGCCGCTGGCCATGATCTTGCTGGCGTACGGCGCGAAGTCCTTCACCCGGCCCATCGGGTGCAATTCATCGCCGACGATCGTCACGTCGGGACGCACTTCGCCCAACTGCCGGCGCGCCTCACGCAGCACCGACTGGCCGAAGCTGTAGTCCTGGCCGATGAGGTAGACCCGCTGCAACGCGTGGTCTTCGCGAATCACCTGCATCAGCGCCGACATGCGCATGTCGGCATGGGCGTCGAAGCGAAAGTGCCAGAAGCTGCAGCGCTCGTTGGTGAGTGCCGGATCGACCGCCGCGTAGTTGAGAAAGACGGCCTGGCGCTTCGGATCGCGCTGGTTGTTCTTCTCGATCGCGTCGATCAGCGCCGCCGCGATGGCCGACGAATTGCCCTGCAGCACGATGCGCGCGCCGTCGTCCAGGGCCGAGCGCAGCGCCGACAGGGCTTCCTCGTTCTGGCCCTTGCTGTCATAGCGCTCCAGCGCGAGCGCACGCATGCGCCCTCCGACATCGACACCGCCGCGCTCGTTCACGCGCTCGACTGCCCACAGCAGGTTGCGCCACACGGCTTCGCCGGTGTTGGCGAAGGCGCCGCTGAGACTCTCCACCAGCGCCAGCCTGATTGGCTCGGCCTGACTTGCCGCCGAGAGGTTCGTCGCCGCCGGCGAGGCGGCCAGGCCGGCAGCGCCGGCCGAGGCACATAGCGTCGCGAGACCCGATTTCAAGAGGCCGCGTCGCGAAATAAAACCAGTGCACATCGACTTGAAAAGCACCGCGCGCATTCCCAGGTTGGGTGCATGGCGGCACTCATGGTTGAAGGGCCGCGCAGTGTAAGGGACGCACCCGCGGCCCGATGTGCCAATCCAACTTGCATAGGAGTTCAACATGTTCTTCGCACCCACCGTCGTCCGCAGCCGTGCCTTCTCGCCGCGCACTTTCGATCGCAGCTTCGAGCGCTTCTTCAATGAAGCCTTCGCGCCTGCGCCGCAGCGTAGCTTCCAGTTCGAGCAGGACGAGAAAAGCTGGACCCTGACGCTCGACGTCCCGGGCCTGGCCCGTGAGGACCTCGGCATCGCCATCGAAGGTGCTGTCGTTCGTATCGAGAGCAAGGCAGACGCCAAGCGCCAGTTCAAGGCCGCCTACGAACTGCCCCTGGAGGTGGACGTCGCAACCAGCGAGGCCAAGCTCGAGAACGGCGTGCTGAGCCTCAAGCTCGGCAAGAAGCTGCCCGAGCGCAATGTGAGCCAGCTCGCCATCAACTGAGACCGTTCGAGCCCGCGCCAGCCCGCCCCCGCCCGGGGGCCGCGCCCCACGCAAGAAAGCCCGCCGGCATCTGCCGGCGGGCTTTTTTCGTTGCACAAACATGCCTTGGAAACTTTTTATTGCTTTTAGTTTCAGCACAACGCACTCACAATTAGCGTGGCATTTGTCACGTTTGAGGCAGGATTGTTTCGCCTTCAAGAGTGAGCGTCCCCAAGAAGAGACGTGACAGCACCTCGAAAACTGCCGGAGAAAGTTGTCACCTATGAATCAAATGGACACGCAACTCATTCCTGTGAGACAAAACTCACGTTCCGACACACTTATGGTGTTCCTGCCCGGGGCCTACCTGGCGCCCGAAGACTTCGAGCGGGAAGGCTTTGTCGATGCCGTGCGTGAGCGCGATCTCGCGGCCGACGTGATGCTGGTCCATGCCGACGTGTCGTACTACTACGACCAGACATTCATAGAACGGCTCGATACCGACGTTCTCACCCCGCAGCGTGCACGCGGCTACAAGACGTTGTGGCTGGTGGGCATCTCGATCGGCGGCTTCGGCGCCCTGATCCACGAACTGGCCCGCCCCGGCATCGTGGACGGCATCGTGACGCTGGCACCGTACTTGGGCCGACGCCCGCTGGGCAACGAAATACGCAAGGCCGGCGGCCTGCGCGCCTGGAAGGCGCCGCAAGGCCCGCTGCCGGACGAAGAGGTCGACCGCAAGCTGTGGCCCTGGCTGCAGCAGTACGCCGACGGCGGCAAGGCTGCCAGCCACCTGCCGCCGCTGTACCTGGGCTTCGGGCTCGACGACCGGTTCGCCCCGAACCACCAGTTGCTCGCCGATGCACTGCCGTCCGACCGTGTGTTCACCACCGAAGGCGGCCATGACTGGCCCCAGTGGTCCAAGCTCTGGACCAAGATGCTGGACGTGCTGCCGCTGCCGTCGATGGCGACCGTCTCGGCGAGCGCCGCCCAGCGCCGCCCCAGCCTGGCCGATGGCATGCCCGAAGGCATTCCGGTCGGTCCGATCGGCCCGCTCGCGCCTAGATCGCCGCGCCGGCCGGCAACGCGTCGAGCGGCCACCTTGGCTTGACGTCGAACGCGTAGCGCGGCGCTGCGGCTTCCAGCCCCGACTGGATCCGCATGGCCGCGGCCATGGCGATCATCGCGCCGTTGTCCGTGCACAGGTCCAGCTCCGGGTAGTGCACGCGCACGCCACGGCGCGCACATGCCGCGTCGAGCTGCTCCCGCAGGCTGCGGTTGGCGCCCACGCCGCCGGCCACCACCAGGCGCTTGAGGCCGGTGCGCTCGAGTGCAGCCATCGACTTCTTCAGCAGCACTTCGACGATCGCCGCCTGGGTGGACGCGGCCAGGTCGTGCTTGCGCGCCTCCAGGTCGTCCCCGAGGCGCCGCACCTGCGTCAGCACGGCGGTCTTGAGGCCGGCGAAGGAGAAATCGAGGTCGCCGCTGTGCAGCAAGGGCCGCGGCAGCTTGAAGGCTTGCGCATCGCCCTGCAACGCCAGCCTGGCCAGCCACGGGCCGCCGGGATAAGGCAGGCCGAGCAGCTTCGCGCTCTTGTCGAAAGCCTCGCCGGCGGCGTCGTCGATGGTCTCGCCCAGGATGGCGTAGCGGCCCACGCCCTCGACCTCCATCAACTGCGTATGGCCGCCCGAGACCAGCAGCGCGACGAACGGGAATTCAGGCGCATCCTGGCTGAGGAAGGGCGACAGCAGGTGCCCCTCCAGGTGGTGCACGCCCAGGACCGGCTTGCCCAGGGCCGCCCCCAGCGCGCAGGCCACGCCGGCCCCGACCAGCAGCGCGCCGGCCAGGCCCGGCCCGCGCGTGTAGCCCACCACGTCGATCTCGTCCAGGCCTCGGCCGGCCTGTTCGAGCACCGATTGCGCCAGCGGGAGCACGCGGCGGATGTGGTCGCGGCTGGCCAACTCCGGCACCACGCCGCCGTAGGCCTGGTGCATCGCGATCTGGCTGTGCAGCCCATGCCCCAGCAGGCGCGGCAGGGCCTGGCCCTGCACGTCCACCAACGCCACCCCGGTTTCGTCACAGGACGATTCGATTCCCAGCACCAACATGGGCGGCAAGTGTAGGCGGCGCCCCGGACCAGGGCACGGGACTTGCTCCATGTCCTTGTGTCACAACCAAGTTCCCCATCTGCGCGATGAAGTCCGACTTGAGTTCGATGCCTCCTGCGCTGCGGCACCCAATGCGGCTCCTGCGTGCCCGAGTTGCGCCGCATGCTGCGCGCCCGCGACGCCGGCCCGGGCGCAAGTCCGCATGCCACGCCGGGGCATAAGCACCTGGCCGATCTGGCATAAGGGTTGCGGGACAATCGGACGCAGCCAGCACCATCATGGGTATCAGCCACTACATCAAGGAAATCGGACGCGGCGCGCGCGGCGCGCGCCCGCTCGACCGTGCGCAGTCGCAGGACCTGTTCGCCCAGGTGCTCGACGGCACGGTGACCGACCTGGAGATCGGCGCCTTCTGCCTGGCCATGCGCATCAAGGGCGAAACACCCGCGGAGATGGCCGGCTTCCTCGATGCCACTCATGCGCGGATGGCGCGGCTGGGGTCGGCCGGGCGTGCGGCCATCGTCATTCCAAGCTACAACGGGGCACGCAAGCTCCCGGTGCTGACGCCGCTGCTCGCGCTGCTGCTGGCCCGCGAAGGACATCCGGTGCTGCTGCACGGCACGCAGACCGAGGCGCGCCGGGTGACCGCCGGCGCGGTGCTCGAACTGCTCGGCGTCGCGCCGCTGGGCCAGGTGCGCGCGCTGCGCGCCGGCGAGGTGGCCCACATCGACACCGGCCTGCTCAACCCCGGCCTGAAGCGCCTGCTGGCGGTGCGCCAGGTGGTCGGTCTTCGCAATCCGGGCCATAGCGTGGTCAAGCTCATGCAGCCGGTCGCCGGCGACAGCGTGGTGCTCAGCAGCTACACGCATCCGGCGTACCTCGAATCCATGGTCCAGACCTTCGGGCTGCTGGGCATGAATGCCCTGCTCTCGCGCGGGCTGGAAGGTGAAAGCGCCGCCGACCCGCGCCGCATCGCGCAGGTGGACGGCTACGTGCGGGGAGAACGCATCGAGTTGCAGGCGCAGGCTCCCGGCACCCTGGATCAGGTGCCCGGCCTGCCCGAGGCGATCGACGCCGCCAGCACCGCTGCCTATACCCGCGACGTGCTGGACGGCCGCCTGCCGGTGCCCGAAGCCATTGCGCGCCAGGTGGCGCAGGTCGAACGCCTGTGCCGCCTGATCGCGTCCCGCCCGGCCAGCGCCGGCACGCCCAGTCCCGCAGCGGCGGCCTCCGCCGCCATGAGCCCATGAATACCTCCCCCTCCTCCCTTTCGGGCAGTTGCACCCTGGTCGGCGCCGGCCCGGGCGATCCCGAACTGCTCACGCTCAAGGCTGTCAAGGCGATCGGCGCGGCGACCGTGCTGCTGGTGGACGACCTGGTCAACGACGACATCCTGGCCCACGCACGGCCGGGCGCGCGCATCATCCACGTCGGCAAGCGCGGCGGCTGCAAGAGCACGCCGCAGGCGTTCATCGAGAAACTCATGATCGCCGCGGTGCTCGAAGGCGAGCACGTGGTGCGCCTCAAGGGCGGCGACCCGTTCATCTTCGGCCGTGGCGGCGAGGAGGTCGAGCACTTGCGCGCGGCCGGCATCGAGGCCCAGGTCGTCAACGGCATCACCGCCGGACTGGCGGCCGTCACCGCGCTGAAGGTTCCGCTGACGCATCGCGACCGGGCCCAGGGCGTCGTCTTCGTCACGGGTCATGCGAAGGCAGGTGCTGCCGAAGGGCCGGCGACCGACTGGCCGGCACTGGCCGAGGCCGCGCGCACCGCCCGCCTGACGCTGGTCATCTACATGGGCGTGGCCGGCGCCGCGCAGATCCAGCACGGGTTGCTGGCCGGCCTGCCCGGCGACACGCCGGTGGCGGTGGTGCAGCACGCCACGCTGCGCACGCAGCGCCACGTGTCGGGCACGCTGGCACGCCTGCAGGAGATCCTGTCGGACGCGGGCCTGGGCAGCCCGGCGGTGATCGTGGTCGGGGACGTGCTGCACGGCATGGCCGCGCTGCAGCAGCACGACGCGATGCCGGTTCCGCTGAAAGCCGACGCCCGCGCGTCCCGCGCCGCTTGAGCGCCGACTTCGACGCCATCGTCGTCGGCGCGGGAGCGGCCGGCCTGTTCTGCGCCGCGCAGGCCGGGCAGCGCGGCCGCAAGGTGCTTGTGCTCGACCACGCCCCGCGCATCGCCGAGAAGATCCGCATCTCGGGCGGCGGTCGCGCCAACTTCACCAACCGCGACCTGGACCCGCGTGCGCCCCAGCGGCACTTCATCGGCGGCAATCCGCATTTCTGCCGCTCCGCACTGGCCCGATTCACGCCGCAGCATTTCATTGCGCTGGTGGACCGCCACGGCATCGCCTGGCATGAGAAGCACAAGGGGCAGCTGTTCTGCGACGGCCCGTCCCAGCAGCTCATCGACATGCTTCTGGCCGAATGCGCGGCCGGCGGCGTCACGCACTGGCAGCCGTGCAGCGTGCAATCGGTTCGCCATGAAGACGGCGTCTACCGGGTCGAAACGTCGCGCGGCATGCTGCGCGCGCCGCGGCTGGTGATCGCCACCGGCGGACTGTCGATCCCGCAGATCGGCGCCAGCGATTTCGGCTTTCGGCTGGCGGCGCAGTTCGGCCTGCGCGTGGTCGAGCCGCGGCCGGCGCTGGTGCCGCTGACCTTCGGCGGCGACACCTGGACGCCGTACGCGCAACTGGCCGGCCTGGCCCTGCCGGTCGGCATTTCCACCGGCAGCGGCAAGTCGCGCGCCGGCTTCCACGAAGACCTGCTGTTCACCCACCGCGGCCTGTCCGGGCCGGCGGTGCTGCAGATCTCCAGCTATTGGCAGGCCGGCACGCCGCTGGTGATCGACTTCGCACCCGAAGTCGAGAAGGAGGCGCGCCTGCGCGAGGCCAAGGCACGTTCGCGCAAGCAGGTCGCCAACGAACTGTCGCAATGGATGCCCGCGCGCCTGGCGGACGCATGGGTGGCGCAGGACGCCGGCCTGGCCCGTCCCATCAACGAGGTGGCCGACCGGGCGCTGGTCCAGCTGGCCGAACGCATCGGCCGCTGGCAGATCACGCCCACCGGCACCGAGGGCTACCGCAAGGCCGAAGTGACCGCCGGCGGCGTGGACACGCGCGAACTGTCTTCGCAGACCATGGAGTCGAGCCGGCAGCCGGGGCTGTACTTCATCGGCGAGGTGGTCGACGTTACCGGCTGGCTGGGCGGCTACAACTTCCAGTGGGCGTGGGCCAGCGCTGCCGCCTGCGCGAAGGACCTGTAGCTCGCCCCCAGGCTACGCGCACTGCGTGCTCGCGAATGGCCTTCGCTTGCCTTTGGAAGGTGCCCGTCTCGCTTGACTGGCTAGCGCAGGCCTTCCCACCAGCGGTGGTTCTGGCGGGGCTTGCCGACGGTCAGGACTTCGCCGATCTCGGGGGTGGCCAGGTCGATGTTGCGGGCCTCGGCCAGGGCCGCGACGCGCTCGAGCGGGTCGTGCCAGGTGTGGAAAGCGAGGTCGAAGGTGCTGTTGTGTACCAGGTAGAGGGTGCGCGCGCCCAGGTCCTGGAAAGCCTGCACGGTTTCCTCGGGGCTCATGTGCACGGCCGGCCAGTAGTCGTCGTAGGCGCCGTTCTCCATCAGCGCGATGTCGATGGGCGGCAGGCGCGCGGCGATTTCCTTGAACCCGGGAAAGTAGCCCGAATCGCCCGAGTAGAAGATGTGCATGCCGCCGCTTTGCACCGACCAGGAGGCCCACAGCGTACTGTCGCGGTCCCACAGGGTGCGGCCGGAAAAGTGCTGCGAGGGCGCGGCGGTCAGGGTCACCGGCCCCGCCCTGCGCTCCTCCCACCAGTCGAACTCCTCGATGCGATCGGCCGGGATGCCCCATTCGCGCAGGCGCCGGCCCACGCCGAGCGGCACGTAGTAGCGGCGCACGCGGTCCTTCAGGGCCTCGATGGTGTGCACGTCCAGATGGTCGTAGTGGTCGTGCGACAGAATCAGGCCCTCGATCGGCGGCACCTGCTCCAGGGGCAACGGCGGCGGATGGAAGCGCTTGGGCCCCGCCCAGGAGAAGGGCGAGGCGCGTTCGCCGAACACCGGGTCGATCAGCCACCACTGGCCCTGCAGCTTGAGCATGTGCGACGAATGCCCGAGGCGGATCACGTGGCTGGAGGCATTGTCCAGGGCGTCGAGCGAGGTGCGGTCCAGCGGCCGCACCGGGATCGGGTCGATCGGCACCGTGCCTTCCTTTTTGGCGAGCAGGAAGCGCGACCAGATCGCCCAACCCGAGGCACTGGCCCGTGCCTGCGGGTTGTCCGGATTACGAAACCGGCCTGCCGCGGCCTCGTACTGCGGAGAGGCCGCCGCCCGCTGCCCTGCCGGATCGGGCGATTCCGCCCCGGCCTGGCCGGGCAGCAACGCACTGAACAGCGGCAGCAGGCAGCCGCAGGCAAGTCGTCGTTTCATGGGCACTCCTTGGGTCGCGCGGGCGGCGGCTTTTCAAGACCGGAAAACACTTGCTATAATCGCAGGCTAAATTTTCGGCCACGCCTCAACGGCCTACACGATAAGCGAATTTCCGGATATTTCCTGGAATTCACGGTTGAGGAAACTTAAGCGCCGGGTTCCGATCTTGCCAGGCCACACCAGAGCATCAACGAGCTAAATGACCACCATCCGCGTTAAAGAAAACGAGCCCTTCGACGTGGCACTGCGCCGCTTCAAGCGCACCATCGAAAAGCTGGGCCTGCTGACCGACCTGCGCGCCCGCGAGTTCTACGAGAAGCCGACTGCCGAGCGCAAGCGCAAGAAGGCCGCGGCCGTCAAGCGCCACTACAAGCGCGTTCGCAGCATGCAGCTGCCCAAGAAGCTCTACTAAGAGACTGCCGCTTCCGGCATCGGCCCCACAGCCATGCCGCGATGCCTTCGAGCCGCGCCGGGGAAACCTGCCGCGGCTCTTGTCATTCTGTTACCCGGGAACACACCATGAGCCTCAAGGAACGCATCACCGAAGACATGAAGGGCGCCATGCGCGCCAAGGACGGCGAGCGGCTGGCGACCATCCGCCTGCTGATGGCTGCGATCAAGCAGAAGGAAGTGGACGAGCGCATCGAACTGGACGACGCCATGGTGGTGGCCGTCATCGATCGCATGGTCAAGCAGCGCAAGGACTCGGTGGCCGCCTTCGTCCAGGGCGGGCGCCAAGACCTGGCCGACAAGGAAGCCGCCGAGATCAAGGTCCTGGACGTCTACCTGCCGCAGCGCATGGGCGCCGACGAGATCGCCGCCGAGGTCAAGGCGATCGTCGCCGAGCTCGGCGCCAAGGGTCCGGGCGACATGGGCAAGGTGATGGGCGCGGCCAAGGCCCGCCTGGGCGGCAAGGCCGACATGGGCGCGGTCAACGCGGCCGTCAAGGCGGCGCTGGCCGGCGCCTGATGAGCAGCAGCGGCGACGACGCGGACGTCGTCCTCAAGGCCTGCGCCTGCCTGGTCGACGGAGGCGGGCGCCTGCTCGTGTTCTTTCATCCGGGCGACGGGAACATGCAGCTGCCCAAGGGCACCGTCGAGCCGGGCGAGTCCCCGCAGGATGCCGTGCGCCGCGAGTTGCTGGAGGAATCGGGCATCCGCCATACCGGCCCGCTCGAGGCCCTCGGTACGCTGGAGCGCCACTGCCCGGCCGGCGTCGAGGGCAATGCGCACAGCCATCCACAGTTGTGGCACCTCTTCCTGATGCGCGCCGAGGCTCCCCTGCCCGACCGTTTCGACCATGTCGCGGTCGGCAGCCCCGAAGAGGAAGGCCTGGTGTTCCAGTTTCGCTGGCTCGGCGCCGACGAAGCACCCGAGGGCTTCATCACGCCCTACCGGCAGGCGATCGAGCGGGTCCGCGCGGCGCTCGCTGCGCGCTGAACATTCAGGCCGTGGCGCGCGGCGGCCTCCAGCCCGATGTGTCCGATTGCCGCGCCCAGCCAATGATCACCTGTCGGAGTCTGGCGTGGTGCCGGCGTCGCTCGGCCCGATGCTGAGTTCGAGGCCGAGGCTCGAGCAGATCGACAGCAACTGTTCGAAGCTGAAAGCCCCGGGCTGGCGCTCCAGCGCGGAAAGCCTGGCCTGGCTGAGGCCGACGCGGGCACCCAGTTGCGCCTGGGTCAGGCCCGCCGCCCTGCGGGCCGACTGCAACGCGCGTCCCAGGGCTGCGGCCGTGAGCACTGGAGAGGATCTGGCCATGAGGTACTCGCAAAGGTCTTGTCTGAACCTCGCCGCCTTGGCCGGGCTTGCCGTCAGCTGCCGGCGACCTTCATCCGGTTGATGAGGATCGAGCCGGTGGTCTTCGCGCCGAAGGTGTACTCGTCGGCTCCCACGGCCTCGATGCCCATGAACATGTCCTTCAGGTTGCCGGCGATGGTGATCTCCTGCACCGGGAAGGCGATGCGGCCCTTCTCCACCCAGAAGCCGCTGCAGCCGCGCGAATAGTCGCCGGTCACGTAGTTCACGCCCTGGCCCATCAGCTCGATGACGAACAGGCCGGTGCCCAGCTTCTCGAGCATGGCGTCGAGGTCGTCGCCCGGCCGCGTGCGCGAGGACGACAGCCGCAGGTTGTGCGAGCCGCCGGCGTTGCCGGTGGTCTTCATGCCCAGCTTGCGCGCCGAGTAGGTCGACAGGAAGTAGCCCTGCAGCCGGCCCGCGTCGACCACCTTGCGCGCCCGCGTGCGCACGCCCTCGTCGTCGAACGGCGAGCTGCCCTTGCCGCGCGGCTGGTGCGGGTCTTCGTCGACGCTGATGTGGTCCGCCAGCACCGGCTTGCCGAGCGAATCCAGCAGGAATGTGCTGCGCCGGTAGAGCGCGCCGCCGCTGGTCGCCTGTACCAGCCCGCCGAGCAGGCCGGCCGCCAGCGGCGACTCGAACAGCACAGGGCATTCGGTGGTCCGGATCTTGCGCGAACCCAGGCGGCTGAGCGCCCGCTCGGCGGCATAGCGGCCCACCGCCTGCGGGCTGGCCAGTTCGTCCGCAGAACGCATCGAGCTGTACCAGGCGTCGCGTTGCATGTCCTTGCCGCGGCCGGCGATCGGGGCCACCGAGATCGAGTGGCGCGAACTGGCGTAGCCGCCCCGAAAACCGTGCGTGTGGGCGCTGAAGAAGTGGCTTTGCTGCGCCGACACGCCGGCACCTTCGCTGTTGGTGATGCGCCGGTCGGTCGACAGCGCCGCCGCTTCGCATTCCTGCGCCAGGCGCGCGGCCTCCTCGCTGGTCACGGCCCAGGGGTGGAACAGGTCGAGTTCGGGCGGACGCTGTTCGACGTCGGCCTCGTCGGGCAGGCCGGCAACGGGGTCCTCGGCTGTGAAGCGGGCGATGTCGTAAGCCGCCTGCACCGTCTGCCGGATGGCGTTGTCGGAGAAATCGGAGGTGCTGGCGTTGCCGCGGCGGTTGCCGGCGTAGACCGTCACGCCCAGCGACTTGTCGCGGTTGCGCTCGACGTTTTCCAGTTCGCCCTTGCGGACAGAGACGGACAGCCCGCAGCCTTCGGAGGCTTCGGCACCGGCATTGGTGGCACCGATCTTGCGGGCGTGCGCGAGCGCGGTGTCGACGAGGTGTTCGAAGTGTTCGCGGCTGTAGGCGAAGCCGCTCTCGACGCGCGGTGAGGATGTAGGTGCCATGTGAGGGACAATCATACTTTGCGTCCGCACGGACCGCGCCTGGGCGCGCCGTGCACCGACGCCCGACCAGCCTATTCAAAAGCCATGCCCCGCAAACCCAAGAAAGGCTACTTCGTGCGAGGCCACTTCGTGGCCGAAGGCAGCGAACTCGATGCCGAACTCAAGCGCGAACTCAAAGGCCAGGAAACCAGCAAGACCGACCTCAAGCGCGAAAGCGCCCGCCTCCAGGCGCTGGGCGAGGCCCTGCTCGACCTGCGCGGCGGCGCCTTCGATGCGCTGGGCCTGGACGAGCGCCTGGTCACCGCCGTCGAGCAGGCACGCCACATCACCAACTTCGAGGGCAGGCGCCGTCAGATGCAATTCATCGGCAAGCTGATGCGGCTGCAGCCGGTCGACACCATCGACGCCATCCAGGCCGCGCTCGACGCGCAGGACCGCCCCAGCGCCG
Organism: Variovorax sp.; assembly: GCF_035634955.1. GTDB lineage: Bacteria > Pseudomonadota > Gammaproteobacteria > Burkholderiales > Burkholderiaceae_C > Variovorax. The sequence goes on from NZ_DASQBZ010000021.1 coordinate 126,348, forward strand.
AGGCCACCGCAGCCCTGCACCAGGCCGAGCACTGGCGCGACCGCCTGATCGCCGACGACGACGCCGTCGGCGGCTGGATCGAGACCCACCCGGCCACCGACGCGCAGCAGTTGCGCGCCCTGGTGCGGCAGGCGCGCAAGGACCTGAAGGGCGGCCCGCCCGGCGAGGCACCGCGCCAGGGCCGCGCCTACCGCGAGCTGTTCCAGCTGGTGCGACAGCACCTGGCCGTCCATGGGGCCGACGACGTCGGCGAAGCCGCCAACGAGGAGGCGCGGCAGCGCGACGCCTGATTCCTTCCTTTTCGAACCACCGAGCCATGAGCAATCCATACGACCCCGTACGCATCGGTATCGTCTCCATCAGCGACCGCGCCTCCGGCGGCGTCTACGAAGACAAGGGCCTGCCCGCCCTGCGCGACTGGATGGGCCGCGCGCTGAAGAACCCGCTGGCCTTCGAGGAGCGGCTGATTCCCGACGACGAGGCACAGATCCGCACGGCACTGACCGAGCTGGTGGACATCGCCGGCTGCGCGCTCGTGCTGACGACCGGAGGCACCGGCCCGGCGCCGCGCGACGTCACGCCGGAGGCCACGCTCGCGGTGGCCGACAAGGTCATGCCCGGCTTCGGCGAGCAGATGCGCCAGATCAGCCTTCACTTCGTGCCGACGGCCATCCTGTCGCGCCAGGTGGCGGTGATCCGCGGCAAGTGCCTTGTCATCAACCTGCCCGGCCAGCCCAAGTCGATTGCCGAGACGCTCGAAGGCCTGAAGGACGCGCAGGGCCAGCAGGTGGTGCCGGGCATCTTCGCCGCCGTGCCCTACTGCATCGACCTGATCGGCGGCCCGTATCTCGAAGGCAATGACGAGGTGTGCAAGGTCTGGCGGCCCAAGGCGGCCATCCGCAGCTTCGGCTAGCCGCTCAGCGCAGCGTGTCGAAGCTGCGCAGGATCCAGGACACCTGGTAGGCCAGGTTGGCTGCCGCCAGCATCAGGTGGAAGCGCCGGTTGGGCGTCCAGGCGGCGACGCCGGCCAGCGCCAGATAGGCCGCAATCCGGATCGGATACTCGATGCCGAAAGCGGCGAAGTACCCGCGGCCCTTGAGCAGGCTGTCCACCGCGTCGAACACGATGGACAGCGCCAGCAGCGCGAAGAACCAGCGCCGCCGCGAGATGAAGTAGTCGCCCCAGCCGGCGTACTCGGCAATGTCGGCCGGGAACAGCAGCGCGCACATCAGGAAATACAGGATGGCGAAGCCCATCACGAAGAGATACAGCTCGAAGCGCCAGTCCAGCGCCGAAAGCCGGTACTCCCACCACCAGAAGTGCAGCATGGCCAGCAGCATCGACAGCGCCCACATGAGATGGACGGCATCGGGCCGATGACGCGCCGGGTGCTGCACGAAACGCGCGAGCCCGGCCAGCACGGTGGCAATGGCCAGGCTGACGACCATGCCGATCGCCACCTTGACATGGATGAACAGGTTTGGGTCGATCATGGGCGTCGAAGACATCCGCGCAGATTAGCAAAGGCGCCCCACCCCCTGCTCAGGCCTGAAGGTCCAGCACCAGGCGCCGGGTACGTGCGCGCGAACAGCACGGCAGCATCAAGCCTTGCGCCTGCTCGTGCGCCGACAGGTGGTGGTCGCGATGCTCCGGCTCGCCTTCGAGGACCCGGGTCAGGCAGGTGCCGCACACACCCTGCTCGCAGGACACCGGAATGCAGATGCCGGCCCGCTGCAACGCCACGGTGATCGGCTGGCAAGCCGGCACGTGCACCACCGGACCGCCGCGTCCGACCTGTACTTCGAAGTCATCCGCGCTCGCGGCCGAAGCAGCCGCTGCAGCGGGCGCGCCGAAGCGTTCGAAGCGCAGCCGCCCGGGCGCCCACCCCGCCGCGGCTGCTGCGTCCAGCGCGCCGCCCAGCAGCCGATCCGGCCCGCACACGCAGGCATGGGTTCCTTCCGCCTGGCGGCGCAGCAGTGCGGGCAGGTTGGCCCGATCGCCGCGGCTGGCGTCATGCAGCACGACCCGCTCCGCGTACGGCGCACGCGCCAGGGCCTGCACGAAGGCGGCCCGCTCGCGCGACGCGATGCAGTAGTGCAGCGCGAACGGTCGGCCGCGCCGGTGCAGGGCCTCGGCCATCGCCACGATCGGCGTGATGCCGATGCCGCCGGCCAGCAGCAGCAGCGGCACCGCCGAGTCGTCCAACGCAAAGTGGTTGCGTGGCGCGCCGATCTCCAGCGAGGCCCCGGGCTGTAGCGCGTGCACGGCGCGCGCGCCGCCGCGGCTGTCGGCACCGCACAGCACCGCGATGCTGTAGTGGCGGCCGGCGTCGTTCGGGTTGCATAACGAATAGGCGCGCACCAGCCCACCGGGCAGATGCAGTTCGATGTGCGCGCCCGCCTCGAAAGCGGGCAGCCGCTCGCCCGCCTCCTTTGCAGCGAGGTCGAGGCCGACGATGCCGGCTGCCTCCTCGCGCCGCGCCGCCACTCGCACCAGGAGCAGTTCGCGCCCCGCCATCAGAAGGCGTGCCGCACGCCGAATGCAACCGAGCTGGCGGCGTCGTTGCCGCTCAGCTTGTCGACCATCCACATGGCATACAGGTCGGTGCGGCGCGACAGCCTGTAGTCGTAGCCCAGCGTCGCGAAGCTGCGGTCGAAGCGCGCGCTTCCGCTGGTACGGCTTTCGCTCCAGGAGGCCAGCACCGCGCCCGCGCCGACGGGCACGGAAACGCCCACCTGAGCGATCTCGTCGTGCGTGCCGGCCGACGTGGTCTGGGTCTGCGTCTCGCGCACGTCGGTGTACTGGCCAAACAGCTTGAGCAGGCCGAAGTCGTAGGAACTGCCGAGCTGCCAGGTGTTCTCCTCGCCGCTCTTGAACGGCACCTTCACCTGCTGGCCGACGACGCCGATGGAGAAGGCGCCGGCGCTGTACTGCAGCGCGCCACTGGCGTTGGCACCCTCGGCCGCCTCTGCCAGCGCGTACATCAGGCTGCCGCTGAAGCCGCCCCAGGTCGGGGTGTTGTAGGCCACCGCGTTGTTCCAGCCCGAGTCGCCCGCCACCCGGGCGGCAGCGCCGAAGATGTTGCGGATCACCGGCGAGAAGCCGAAGGAGGCGGCAAGCGGGTTGTAGACCAGCGTGTTGGTGAACAGCGGCGTGCCCACCCTGCCCAGGCGCAGCAGGCCGAAGCCGCCACCCAGGCCGACGTTAGCGGCACGCGAGAAGAAGGCATCGCCGGCGTAGCGGCCGGCGTCGCCGGTGTCGCCGCGGAAGTACGACTCCAGCGTCATGCTGGCGTACAGGCCGCCGCCCAGGTCCTCGCGCGACCGGTAGCCCAGGTAGTTGGTGGTCAGGTTGCCCGAGGCCAGTTGCGTCGTGCGGGCGCCGCCGCTGGCCTTGAAGGAGCCCACCGCGGCGTCGACGGTGCCGTAGATCTGCGCGCTGCTGGTGCTGCTCTGCGCATGCGCGGCCGGACCGGCCAGGAGGGCCAGCGCGACGGCCAGCGGCAAGGATGCGTGTCGAATGTTCATGGGTGTCATGGAGGCGGGTTGAGGAAAAGGAAGGCCCGTGCCGGCGTCGGCAGGCAACACCGGCCCCTTCCATGCAGCGCACGGAAAAGTCGGTGGCGGGAATCGGGGAAGCGGCGAGCGTCGCGCCGGCGGCCGGCTACGCGGTGGTCATCAGGTCGTCCAGATCGCGGAAGTCGGGCGGCGTGGTGTCGATGGGCTGGCCGTGGCGCAGCACCGTTCGGTCGCCCTGATGGCGTGACAACAGCTCGCTCCAGTCGCGCGCGGGCAGCACCAGCAGGTCCGCCGGCGCGCCCACCTTCAGGCGACCCGTGTCGGGCAGGCCCATGATGTCGGCCGGCGTGGCACAGGCGCTGGCGATCCAGTCGCCCACCGGCCGGTCCAGCTGCGCGACCTTCACCGATTGCGAAAAGGTGTCGAGCATGTCGTGGTCCCCATAGGCATGGAAGGGATCGCGGCAGTTGTCGCCGGCCACGGCCACGCGCAGACCGTGCGCGCGCATCTCATGAAGCAGGGTCACGCCGCGCCAGCGCGGCGTCCGGCCGGCCCGGCGGTCCTGCAGGTACATGTTGACCGTCGGCAGGCTGACGATGTCGATGCCTGCCTCGCGGCAGGCGCGCAGCGTGGCGGCGGACTTGGCCTCGGGCTGCACGGCCAGCGAGCAGCAGTGACCGCACAGGATGCGGCCGGCGAAGCCCTCGCGCCGGGCCAGCCACGCCACGCGGGCCAGCGTGTGGACCTCGGGGTCGCCCGTCTCGTCCACGTGCAGGTCGACGTCGAGCCCGCGTTCGGCCGCGAGCCGGAACAACCGACGCATCGCGATGTCGAAGTCGGGCGGCAGCGGCACGTTGGGCTGCTGCCGGAAGCGCGTGACGCAGCCCAGTTGACCCTGCGACTCGGCCACGATGTCCGCCAGTGCCGTCGCCTCGTCGGTCAGGAAGACGTCCAGCGGCACGATGGAACTGGCCTGCAGCTCGATGCGACCCGCCCACTCGCGCCGCAGTTCGCGGAACACCGGAAACGAGATCCGCGCCTGCGGCCCGAGCGAGTCCAGATGCGTACGGACCGCCACCACGCCGTGGGCCCAGGCGGTCGCCAGGCCGAACTCCATGCGTCGGCGCACGTCTTCGGCCGACCAGTTGGCCAGGCGGTCGACCTGGGTGGCATGCGCCGCCGCGGGCAGGTCGCCCACAGGGTTGGGGCTGCGCGGCCAGATGTGGCCCTTGTCCAGATGCGTGTGGCAGTCCACCAGGCCGGGCAGCACCATGCCTCGGCGCAGGTCTGGCCCCAGATCGGCATGCAGCGTGCCGGGCGGCTGCACGGCGGCGATGCGGCCGCCGTCGATCAGCAGGTCCGCCGCGCAAAGGCCCTCGGCATCGGGCGCGGACGGCAGCGGCGCACCGGCGACCAGGCACGCCGGGACGGTCGCATGGCGCAAGGCGTAGCGCGGTGCCGGCGGCGGCATCATGAAGTGGCGTGCCATGTCAGTTCTGCCGGCGCACTGCGCTGTCGTGCCAATGGCGCAGCCACAAGAGCCCAGCAGTCACGCCGTCCCCACCCGCCGGTTGACGAACTGGAGCGTGTAGCCCCGGCGCACGTCCAGCCCGGTCGCCACCGCGCCGGCACCGGCCATGCCGTCGTAGATGGCCTTCCAGCGTTCGTCGCTCATGGCGCCGATTCCTCCGCGCTGCACGTCCGCCGACTCGAAGATGCCGCGCTGCTTGAACTGCTCGCGGGCGTAGGCGATCTTTTCATCGCTCATGTCTGGGTTGCCGCGGCGGATCGCCTCGTTGCCCGGCGACGGATCGCCGTATAGATAGCTGTGCCAGCCCTCGATGGTCGCATTCACGAAGCGCTGCACCACCTCCGGCTTTTCGGCCACCATGGCGCGCGAGGCGAGCATCACGTTGCTGTAGTTGTCGTAGCCGTAGTCGGCCAGGAAATGCACCACCGGCTGTATGCCGGCGCGCCGAGCCTCGTACGGCTCGCTGGTGACGAAGCCTTCCATGCTCACGGCCTTGTCGACCAGGAACGGCGCCATGCTGTAGGTGTAGGGCCGGACCTGACCATCGACAAAGCCGAAGCGCGCCTTGAGCCACTGGAAATAGGTCTGGCGCCCGGCGGTCGACACCAGCATCGGCTTGTCCTTGAGCGCCGCCAGCGTGTCGTTGCCGACGCCCGGGTGGGACAGCAGCACGTTCAGTGGCTTCTGGCCGAAGGCCGCGACCGCCACGCCGGGCAGCTTCTCCTTGACGAAGTGCAGCACTCGCATGCTGTCCGAATCGACGAAGTCGGCCTGTCCGGCCAGGAAGATCTGCATGGTGTTGAGCTGCGGACCGCCCGGGCGCAACTCGACCTCCAGCCCGTGCTTCGCATAGATGCCTGCCGCCTGGGCCTGGTACAGCCCGCCCTTGTCCGGCTGGGGCAACCAGCCGGTCTGGTAGACCACCCGCGTCGGTTTCGACTGGGCATGCAGGTTCCCGGCAACCATCGGCAGGGCAATGGCGGCGCAGGCGCTACGCAGGAGTGTGCGGCGCGACACCGCGCCTGGAGAAGTAGTGCTCATGGGTTTCTCTCGGTGTGTGGTTTCAGGCGGTGGCGCTGCTGTCGTGTGTGCCCGTCGCGTACTTCCAGCCCGTGGCGGGCAACCGGACGCCGCTGCCGGCCGGTGCATCGCACTCGGCTTCGGCGTCGAACTTGCCGGGGTTCATCAGGCCGTGCGGGTCCATCTGGCGCTTGAAATCGGCGTCGCGCGCGTCGACGGCCTTCATGCCGTTGCCGCGCACGAAGTAGGTGTGGTTGTTGGCCACCATCGCGCCGTCCTCGGCCATGCCTCTGATGACCTCCGCCACCTGCGCCTCGTCGCGATAGGCGTAGTAGGGCGAGCCCTGGAAGGCGATCTGCCCGTTGTAGCGCTTCGATTCGAGATGCATGCCGCCGACATCGCGGAAACGCCGGTGGCTGCGCTCGACCGCCGCGAGCAGATCCGGGTCCAGGTACAGACCGATGTTGTTGACGATCTCCGGGCGCGTCTTGTTCACCTGCAGGCGCGCATGGCCCCAGCCGAACTCCCACAGCGGCGCGTGGTACGGACCCTGCCCTTCGCGCGCCTCGCTGGCGATCTGGCCGCCGTGCTCGGCCACCAGGCCGCGCAGCGCCTCCAGTCCCGGTGCGGCCACCATGCAGCGCACCATGCTCCAGCCCGGCCGCCCCAACGGCGCCATGGCGCGCATGTACTCCCAGTTCGGCACGTCGTCGATCGAGATGAGCTTCTTGACGATGCCATCGGCACTGGCCAGCGCATAGGCGGCCCGCGCGGCGGCCATGAAGCTGGGAAAGTTGGCCACCACCTCCATCCACGGCCAGGCCGGTGCCAGCGGCAGCTCGACCTCGCAGATGATGCCGTTGGTGCCGTAGGCGTGGTGCACGAGGTTGACGTCGTCGCCGCGCAGTTCGACGACGCGCGGCGTCTCCTCGATGCTCACGACTTGCAGGCCCAGGATGTTGCCGCGATCGCGCAGGATGCCGTAGCCGCAACTGCCGATGCCCGCGTGTCCGCCGCCGATGTAGCCGCCGATGGTGGCGGCGCGGCGGGTGGACGAATGCATGCGCAGCTCCCAGCCGGAGGGCCGCAGCACCTCGTCGATGGCCAGCAGGCGCGCGCCCGCTTGCACCCGCACCATCGCGTCGCGTGACCAGACGATGCCCGACAACCCCGTCATGTCGACGATGGCTCCGCCGCGCAGCGGCACGCCCTGGCCCAGGTTGCAGGTGCCGCCGCCGCGCATCATCAGCGGCATTCGCGCCAGCGCCGCGGCACGCGCGACGGCTATGACGTCGCGCATGTCGCGCGGCTGCACGATCAGGTCGGCGAACTTGCCCTCCGCGTCCCGCCGGATGATGGGGCTGAAGGTGGTGGACATGTCGCGGCTGCGGCGGCGCACGGTATCCGTGTCGGTCACGACCGGCACGTCGCCCAGATGGGCGAGGAAGCTGGGAATGTCATTCATGTGAAAATCCACGTTTCTTGGTGTGCGGGAATGCGAAGAGTCTCGTCCCGGCACTCCATCGCAACTCCCGTGCCAACACGTGAAGTTTCACTGAATATTAAGGTGAATCTTCACCTAACAACAAACGCATGCATCCGACATGGAACTGGAAGACCACATTTTTTTCCTTTGCACGCAGGTCGTGGAGCGCAGGAATCGTCTGCTTCAAGAGGCGCTCAAACCCCTCGACATGCTGCCAACCGAGTACCGCGTATTGAGCGCGTTGCTGCGCAAAGGCGGTCTGACGATGCAGGAGCTTTCGCAATGGACAGCGTTCGAGCGCACCCGCATCACGCATATCCTGCACGGAATGGAGGCGCGCGACTGGGTCAAGCGCACCGTCATGGCGCACGACCGCCGGAATGTCGTGAGCACGATCACCCCATCCGGCCAGGCCGTATTCGACAAGGCGAAGGTCGTGGTCGACGCGGTAACGGACGACATCACCCGCGCCAACTCGCCTGAGGACCTGGACGAATTGCGGCGCACGCTGCGCACGATGCGCACGCGTCTGATCGAAATGGGGACCTGAGCGCCGGAGCCGGCGCCGGGCCTATTTGCCGACCAGTTCCGCGACCTTCGCGGCCTCGAAGCAGGCCTGGCGTGCCGCATCGCCGGGCACGCAGTCGCCGGAGCCGCGCTCGCGCTCCTGGGCCAGCTTCTCGATGGCCTGCCACAGCAGCGTGATCTGGTGGTCCTGCGAAGAGGCGCTGTCGATCAGGCTGCGCATGGCCAGCGACAGCGGATCGTCGCCCTGCGTCACGCCGTAGGCGGCAAACGCGCCTGCCCCCTGGGCCGGCGCTTCGCCGGTGCCGGCCCCGGGAACGATCCGCGCCGGAATGCCGACCGCCGTGGCGCCCGCCGGCACCGGTCGCGTCACCACGGCGTTGGACCCGATGCGCGCACCATCGCCCACCGTGAAGCCGCCCAGCACCTTGGCGCCCGCGCCCACCACCACGTTGCGGCCAAGCGTCGGATGCCGCTTGGTTCCCTTGTAAAGCGAGGTGCCACCCAGCGTGACGCCCTGGTAGATGGTGCAGCCGTCGCCGATCTCGGCCGTCTCGCCCACCACCACGCCCATGGCGTGGTCGAAGAAGACGCCGTTGCCGACCTTCGCCGCCGGGTGGATCTCGATGCCGGTGAACCAGCGCGAGAAGCGGGCGATGAAGCCGGCCGCCCAGCGCAATCCGTGCTGCCAGCACCAGTGCGCCGGGCGATGCAGCATGACCGCATGCAGGCCGGGATATAGGGTGAGCACGTCCCAGGCCGAGCGGGCCGCCGGATCGCGCTCGAGAATGCAGCGGATGTCGGAGCGCAGGCGTTGGAACATCATGGAACGGCCGGTGATGAGCTTATGGGCCGGCCAGTCTATCGCCGCCCCGGATCGCCTGCCGGCGACGGGGCCTCCGGATCCGTGGCAGGCGTCTGGACGGCCGCGCCGCCTGCCGCGGCCGCGCGCGGCGGCTGCGGGTGCACCATCATCTTGGCAATGCCGCGCAGGATGTGGATCTCCTCGGTCGTCGGCTGCGCGCGATTGAAAAGCTGCGCCAGCCGCGGCATCAGCTTCTTGGGCGCGGCAGGGTCGAGAAAGCCGATCTCGACCAGCGACCGCTCCCAGTGCGCCAACATGCCGGCCACGGCCTGCGCATCGGCCGCCTGCGCGGTCGCTGCGGCCTCGCGCACGCCGAAGCCGCCGAGCGCCTGGCGCCATTCGTAGGCAATCACCTGGATCGCGGCGCCCAGGTTGAGCGAGCCGAAATCCGGTGCCGTGGGAATGGACAGCGCGACGTGGCAGCGGTAGACGTCCTCGTTGCGCATGCCGAAGCGCTCGGAGCCGAACAGGAAGGCCACGTGCTGTTCCGGACCGGCCGCCAGCGGCCCCAGGTGCTCGCGCGGCGAGCGCGTGGGGGGGCCGAAGTCGCGCGGCACCATGGCGGTGGCGCACATGTGCGTGATGCCGTCGAGCGCCTCGTCCAGCGTCTCGACGATGCGCGCCCTGGCCAACACGTCCAGTGCGCCGCTGGCGCGCTGCAGCGTCTCTTCGCGCCGCAGCACGTTCGGCCAGCGCGGCGCCACCAGCACCAGGTCGTCGAATGCCATGGTGCGCATGGCGCGCGCCGCCGCGCCCACGTTGCCGGCATGGCTGGTCTGGATGAGGATGAAACGGGTCTTCATGAACGGTGCCGCCGACGCGGACAGGGGCCGGGTAAAATGGAGCAGATTGTCGCCGCCCGCATCGCCGGGCGCTTTCAGGCCTCTTCCGCCGATCGGTTCTTCGCAAAATCCATGTCGCCCAACCAGCACCCCATGCTCAACGTGGCCGTCAAGGCCGCTCGCGCCGCCGGCGCCATCATCAATCGCGCCGCGCTCGACGTCGAGGCGGTGCGGGTCTCGCAAAAGCAGGTCAACGACTTCGTCACCGAAGTCGACCACGCCAGCGAGGCAGCCATCATCCAGACCCTCCTGGAAGCCTACCCCGGCCACGGCATCCTGGCCGAGGAATCCGGCCGCGAGCATGGCGCCAAGGATTCCGACTTCGTCTGGATCATCGACCCGTTGGACGGCACCACGAACTTCATCCACGGCTTTCCGGTCTACTGCGTCTCCATCGCCCTGGCGATCAAGGGCAAGGTCGAGCAGGCCGTCATCTACGACCCGTCGCGCAACGACCTGTTCACCGCCACCCGCGGCCGCGGCGCGTTCCTCAACGACCGCCGCATCCGGGTGAGCAAGCGCACCCGCCTGAACGAGTGCCTGATCTCCACCGGCTTTCCGTTCCGCACCGGCGACAACTTCAAGCAGTACCTGGCCATCATGGCCGACCTGATGCCGCGCGCCGCCGGCCTGCGCCGTCCCGGCGCGGCCGCGCTGGACCTGGCCTACGTGGCGGCCGGCTTCTCCGATGCCTTCTTCGAGACCGGCCTGAACATCTGGGACGTGGCGGCCGGTTCGCTGCTGGTGACCGAGGCCGGCGGCCTGATCGGCAACTTCACCGGTGAGCCGGACTTCCTCGAGCAGCGCGAATGCCTGGCCGGCGCACCGCGCGTGTACGGCCAACTGGTGCCGCTGCTGGCCAAGTATTCCAAGTTCGCCGGCGTGGACGACAAGCTCGACGCCTCCGAGCGCGCGCGCGCCGTGAGCCGGGATGCCGCACGCCAGGCCGGCACTGCCGATGCCGGCGACGGCGACATCTACGCCCGCAGCACCGTCTCGCTGCAGCAACCCGGCGAATCGGAAGCGGCCGACACGCCCGACGCGTCCAACCCGACGCCGCCCGAGGCCGTGCGCAAGCCCCTGCGCGTGCGCGCCGCCTCCCGACCCACGGACGACAAGCCCGGCCGGTGATGCGCTCGCCCCTCGCCGCAGCGCGTGCCCGCGCGGCGATGCGCGTGGCGATGTCCCACTATGTCGCCAACGGCATCTCGGTCGCACTCGGGCTGGCGCTGATCACCGCGGCGGCGCACCTCCTGCTGGGCACCGCGGCAGGCGCGGCGGTGTCGGTCGGCGTGATCGTCGCCACGCCGCCCGACCTGGCCGCGCCCCGGCGCGGCAAATTCCGCCAGATGCTGCCGGCACCGCTGATCGGGCTGCCGCTGTTCTTCGCGGTGCAGATGCTCCACAGCCGCCCGCTGGCGCTGGGGCTGCTGCTGGTGCCGGCCACCTTCCTGGCCTTCCTCGGCATGGCCTGGGGCAAGCGCGGCATCCCGATCGCCATCGCGGTCATGTTCTCCATGATCTTCGCCATGGCCACGCCGCCGCCTGCAAGCGCGCAACAGGCGATGTGGACCACGCTGTATTTCGGCCTGGGCGGCATGCTCTACGTGCTGTGGGCGACCATCGTGAACGCCGCGCTGAACGCGCGCTACCGTGTCCAGCTCATGGCCGACGTGCTGTTGTCGGTGGCCGCGCTCATGCGCACCCAGGCCCGGCAATTCGATGCGCCGGACGACACCGACGACGTGCGTGAACTCCAGGCGCCGGTGCTCGGCCAGCTGCTTCGCGACCAGGCCGCGCTGACCGACCAGTTGCAGGCCGCGCGCGACATCGTGCTCGAGTCGCCACGCACCGAGCGGCGCCAGCGGCTGGCCGCCATGCTGATGGTGGCGCTGGAGATGCGCGACCACCTGGTGGCCAGCGAACTCGACCTGGAAGCGCTGCGCGTGCATCCCGCTGGCGCGCGGGTGATCGGCGAGCTGCGCATGATCCTGCACGAGCTGGCCGGCGAGACCGCTGCCCTCGCCGACGCCCTGCTGCTGGGCCGGCGCCCACACGCCCCGCTCGACCGGCGCCCGCTGCTGGCGGACATCCGGCTGCCACAGGACAGCGGCCCGAACAGCGCCGGCATGGGTCCGACCCCTGCCCTGCTGGCCCGCGGCATCGCCAACCGCATCGGGCACCTCAACGACGACGTGCTGCGCATGACCCGCCTGGCACGGCGCGACATCGAGCCCGACCTGGCGGCCGTTCGCACCGGCTGGAAGATGTTCGTCAGCCCGACGCGGTGGTCGCTCGCCCCGTTCCTGGCCGTGTGGCGCTGGGACGCGCCGCCGCTGCGCCATGCCATCCGCGCGGCGCTGGCCATCGGTGCGGGCTATGCCATCGCGGTGGCGCAGAGCTGGGGTTCGCACGACTACTGGATCCTGCTGACCATCACCGTGGTGCTGCGCGGCAGCCTCTCGCAGACGCTCGAGCGGCGCAACCATCGCGTGGCCGGCACCCTGCTCGGCTGCGTACTGGCCACGGCGCTGCTGGCTTCGCACCCGTCGGCGCTCGAGCTGCTGCTGTGCCTGACCGGCGCGCAGGCAATCGCCCATGCCTTCGCCATCCGGCGCTATCTGGTCACCGCGGTGGCCGCCACCGTGCTCGGGCTGGTGCAGGCGCACATCCTCAACGCCGGACTGTCGACGTCGCTGGCCCTGTTCGAGCGCGTCGCCGACACGCTCATCGGCGCCGCCCTGGCCTGGGCCTTCTGCTACGTGCTGCCGTCCTGGGAACGCAGCCAGCTGCCGGCACTCGTGATGCGCACCATGCGCGCCCAGGCGCGCCATGCCAAGCTGGCGCTCGGCCTGGGCCAGCTGCAGGCAGCCGACGACAGTCCCGAGCTGGCGTGGCGCCTGGCCCGGCGCGAGGCCTACGACTCACTGTCGGCGCTGGTGCAGGCGACGCAGCGTTCGCTGTCGGAGCCGCGCGCCGTGCGCCCGCCCCTGGGGCCGCTGGAACACCTGCAGGCACACAGCTATCAACTGTTGGCGCAACTGAGCGCCGTCAAGTCGATGCTGGTGCTGCGCCGTGACCGCCTGACGCCGGCGCAGATCGAAGGGCCGCTGGCCCATGCCGCCGAGCACATCGAGCAACTGCTGTCGACGCGCCCTGCCGATGCCTCGTTGTCGCCGCCACCCGAAGGCATGCCGGCCAGCCCGAGCTCCGGCGGGCCGGTGACGCTGCCGGACCCGTTCGAGCAGGACATCAGCCCCTGGCTGCTGCGCAGGCTCGACATCGCCAGCCGCATTGCCATGCAATTGCGCGTGGATGCGGCACGCATCCTGCAGGCGCTCGACAACGCCACGCCGTGAATGCCATGAACCGCGAACTGCTGCTCTCCCATGCCTGGTCCGCGCCCGTGCTGGCCGCCGTCGCCGCCGTGCTGGCGACGCTCGTTGCGCACCGCATCCTCAGCCTGCTGCTGCTGCGCCTGACCCGTGGGCTGCCCGGCGTGCATGGCATGGTGGAGCAAGGTCGCCCGCCGGCGCGCTGGCTGCTGCCCATGATCGCGGCCGAGCTGGTCTGGCAGGCAGCACCGAACGACCTGCCCGGCATCAACGCCGTGCGCCATCTCACCGGCCTGCTGGTGATCATCTTCGGCACCTGGCTGGCGGCACGGGCGATCCGCGGGTTCACGCAGGGCTTCCTGGATGCGCACCCGGCCAACGTGACCGACAACCTGCAGGCGCGGCGCATCCACACCCAGGCGCGGGTGCTGTCGCGCATCGCCATGTCGGCGGCGGTCGTCATCGGCCTGGCCATGGCGCTGATGACCTTCCCGGGCGCGCGCCAGGCCGGCGCCAGCCTGCTTGCGTCGGCCGGCGTGTTCGGCCTGGTGGTCGGCCTTGCCGCGAAGCCGATGTTCGGCAACCTGGTGGCCGGTCTCCAGCTGGCACTGGCGCAGCCGATCCGGCTCGACGACGTGCTGGTCGTCGAGGGCGAGTGGGGCCGGGTCGAGGAGATCACCGGCAGCTTCGTGGTGGTGCGCATCTGGGACGACCGGAGCCTGATCCTGCCGCTGTCGTATTTCATCGAGAAGCCGTTCCAGAACTGGACGCGCAGCAGCTCGCAGCTGCTGGGTTCGGTGTTCTTCTACGTGGACTTCAGCATGCCGATCGCACCGTTGCGCGCCGAACTCGAACGCGTCGTGCGGGCCGCGCCGGAATGGGACGGACGCACCTTCGGCCTGCAGGTCACCGACACGACCGAGCGCACCATGCAGTTGCGAGTGCTGGCCACGGCCGTCGACTCGGGCAAGGCGTTCGACCTGCGCTGCCGTATCCGCGAGGCACTGATCGACTTCATGCAGCGTGAATATCCTGCCAGCCTGCCGCAGCTGCGCATCGCGCGCGACGGCGAGCCGCCCCCCGGCGCGGCGACGGCGGCCGGCTGAAGCAGCCCTCAGACGCGGAACGGATCGCGTCCCGCATCGGCGACGTGCCGACGGCCATCGCGGACCTGTTCCTACAGGCCGGCTTGTAGCGACGGCGCAGCATGAATTCGGGCGACACGGTGCCGCCTCGGTTGCGCAGGCAGCCGTCACCGAAGGAGAATGAGCATGCCTAGAGGCGAGAAGTCGGCCTACTCGGACAAGCAGAAGCGCAAGGCCCGCCACATCGAGGAAGGCTACGAGTCACGCGGCGTCTCGGAGAACGAAGCCGAACGCCGTGCCTGGGCCACCGTCAACAAGGAAAGCGGCGGCGGCAACAAGAGCGGGAGCGGCCGGGGCAAGGCCGACACCCACACGGCGTCGCGCAAGGGCGGGCACATCGGCGGACGGGCTTCTGCCAACCGTCCGGCCGCCGAGCGGTCGGCGTCTGCGCGCAAGGCTGCCGCTACCCGCCGCAGGCGCGCGGCGGCCTAGAGCGTCGACGCGGGGTCCTGCTCGGAGCCCGCGCGCCGACGCGGTCCCATGTCGTTTGATTCAGGAGACACCCATGCCTTATGTCGACGGATTCGTGGTCCCTGTTCCCCGCGCAAAGATCGACGCCTATCGCAAGATGGCGCAGGACGCGGGCAAGATCTGGCGCGAGCACGGCGCGCTGCAGTTCCGTGAGTGCGTCGCCGAGGATGTCAAGCCCGGTCAGCTGACCTCGTTTCCGCAGGCCGTGGACCTGCAGGACGGGGAAGTGGTGTTCTTCTCGTGGATCGTCTACGAATCGCGCGCCGCGCGCGACACCATCAATGACAAGGTGATGAAAGACCCGCGCATGGCCGACATGATGAAGCCGGACGCGGACGTGCCTTTCGACGTCAAGCGCATGATCTACGGCGGCTTCGACGTGTTGGTCGACCTCTGACCGGCCACCGACCGTGCGGGCGGGCACAATGGGCCCGCACCTGTCGGAGTTTCCCAAACATGTTCAAGAAGCATTTCTTCGCTGCTGCCCTGGCAGCGCCGCTTGCCTTCGCCGCGTCCAGCGGCGCTTACGGCGCCGACCTGCTCTTTCTCAAGAACAGCCCGGCCGCCAAATTCGGCCAGGCCGATTTCAAGCTGCTGCGCCAAAGCGTGGACAGCGCCTTGTCCGGCCCGCCCGACGGGCCCGTACAGACCTGGAAGAACGACAAGACCGGCGCATCCGGCACGGTCACGCCCGAGGGCGTGCAGCCGGCATCAGCCGGCGCAGGCAAGCCGGCCCGCGAATGCCGGCGCCTGCGCATCGCCAACGCCTACAAGCTCACGAAGGACGAGGGTGTCTATACCTTCTGCCGGTCCGCCAGCGGCGGCCAGTGGCAGTTGCGCCCCTGAGCAGGCCGCTGAGGCGCCATCCCTCTCTTTGAGGAAGACGGCGCCGCCAGGGTCGGGCACAAACGGGAGTTCACGTGGCCGGGCAATCTGAGCACGCTCCCACGCCGAACGACCCAAGGCAAGCAAGCAGATGGACCTCGACAGCAATTGGATGGCGCCCCGGCTGCGGCTCAGCATTGCCGCGTCCAAGCGCCTGGCAGGCACGCCGTCCAATGGCGGCGAATCGCTGGCGCACGGGCTGCTGGATGGGGTGGCCATGGCCGAGCAGACCATTTCCGAACTGCTGCGGCTGCTCGAGGAGCACCTGAGCATTCGCGCCGCCTTCGTCGCACGCGCGAGCGAGGAAGAAGCGCAATCGGCCGACGGGTGCGTGCTGGCGCCGCGTCCGAGCCAGGGCGCCGGCATCGGCGTGCCGATCCGCCTGGCCGACGGCCACGTCTTCGGCATGCTGTGCTTCTTCCGTACCAGCGACGAAGGGCAGTTGGACGACCGGGACGTGCGGCGCCTCCAGATGTCGGCCAGGGTGGCCGCCCGGATGATCGACGGCGCCTACGCGCACGGCATCGCGGTCTGACTGCGCGCTCCTTGAGTTGGACCTCCGCCTGCCTGGCGGCACGGCACTTGCTCGCGTGCAAGACGGCCTGACCGGATTGTGCACAATGTCAATTCGACATCGTTGACAAATCACCGGCCGCCCTCGAGTCGTCCCATCATGCCCACGCAGTTGCCCCCCACCACCGAGATCGACTTCTCCGCCATTTCCGCCTATCAGCGCTACAAGCTGATGGCCAGCCTGATCGTGCCGCGGCCGATCGCGCTGGTCACCACCGTCAACGCGCAGGGCGTGGTCAACGCAGCCCCTTTCTCCATGTTCAACATGCTGGGCGAGGACCCGCCCATCCTGATGATCAGCATCAACAAGCTGCAGGACGAACTGCTCAAGGACACCGCCGCCAACATCCTGGCCAACGGCGAGTTCGTGGTGCAGATCGCCGACGAGCCCATGGCCGAGCAGATGCATCGCTGCGGCGACAAGCTGCCGGCCAGCCAGAGCGAGCTGGACGCGGTCGGCCTCACCGCGGCCCCTTCGCGGACGGTCCGCCCACCGCGCATCGCCGAGGCGCCGGTGGCATTCGAGTGCCATCTTTCCGAGAAGCTGGAGACCGCCAGCCGGCATATCTTCATCGGCGAGGTGCGGTGGCTGCATGCGCGCGAAGGCCTGATCGACTTGGAACGCTACCGCGTGCACCTGCAGCACTACTTCCCGGTGGCGCGCTTCGGCGCGAGCTTCTACGTGCGCACGCGCGACCGCTTCTCGATGCAGACGGCCGCCGAGGTCAACAGCATCGATTCGCTCGATTGAGGCGGGGCGGCCAAGCAAGTTTCGTAACAAATTGATACCATAGACGAAGGCAGACCCCGACCCACCCATGCGCACCGTCCACCGCCAGGCCTATATCCCGGAAATGGACGGCCTGCGCGCGCTGGCGGTGTTGTCGGTTGTCATCTACCACGCCTTCCCCGGCTTTCTGCCCGGCGGGTTCGTGGGCGTGGATATCTTCCTTGTCATCTCCGGCTACCTGATCACCAGGCTGCTCCACACCGAGTGGCAAGCCACCGGGACGCTGGACATCTGCGCCTTCTATGCGCGCCGGGCGCGGCGGATCCTGCCGATGCTCGTGACCGTGGTGCTGTGCACGCTCGTCGCGGTGTGGCTGCTGCTCGACAGCGATGCGCTCCACGAGACAGCCGCCTCGGCCGCGGCCGCCCTCCTTTTCGCGGCCAACGCCTACTTCCAGGCAACGACCGGGGGCTATTTCGACCCGACCACGGAAAGGCTGGCATTGCTGCACCTGTGGTCGCTCGGGGTCGAGGAACAGTTCTACCTGCTCTGGCCGCTCATGCTGGCGCTGCTGCTGCGAACGCGCCCGGGCAGGATCGTCCCGGTGGTCCTGGCCGTGGCCGTCGCGTCGGCGTCACTGGCCGTCGCGATGTGCATCATCTCCCCGCACGCCGCCTTCTATCTCATGCCGACCCGGTTCTGGGAACTGGCCGCAGGTGGCCTGATCGCGCTCGGGGCCGGAAATGGCGGGCCGCGAGGACATGGCGCCAGCGCCGCCTGGGCAGGAATGGCGCTGATTGTCATTGCCATCCTTGCGCCGACGCAGGGATTCGCGGCCGTCAACGTCGTGCTGGCGGCCCTGGGCTGCGCCCTTCTCATCCGGGCGACGCACCTGCGCAGTCCGCTTGGGGTGGTCGGCGAGGTCCTGCGGTCGCGGCCCGCCGTGTTCCTCGGCCTCATTTCGTATTCGCTGTACCTCTGGCATTGGCCATTGCTCGCGATTGGGCGCTCCATGCACACGGGCACCGTGCCGCCGACCGCCCTGGCCGGCCTGTGCGTCGCCGCCGTCGGCCTCGCGTGGCTGGGCTACCACCTGATCGAAACGCCACTTCGCCGCCCCGACCCGGCCATTTCCCACCGTCGCCTGGTGACCACCTCGCTGCTGATGTGCGTCTCGCTGTCCGGCATGTCCTGGGCAACGGCCAGGCTGGTCGAGCCGCCGCCCTCGCTTGCGACGCACAGCCTGTCCGAGGTGGTCCTCCGGGACCGGCCACGCGATCCGCATGGCTGCCACTTCAATGCGATCGACAAGCTCGCCTCTTTCCCGAAAAGGGGTTGCGAGCGCGTCGACGACCGGCCGTCGGTGATCATCTGGGGCGACTCGCATGCCTGGGCGATGAGCCCGTTCGCGCAGGCGTTGGCATCGCGCGAAGACATGCCGTGGATGGACCTGACGCGCGACGCCTGCCCGCCCGCCGTCGGCTACGACGTCAATCGCGCGCGTCCGCTGGAATCCGACACCTGCCGCAAGTTCAATGATCTCGCCTTCGCCCAGGTCAGGAAGGCGGACATCCTCATCATGACGGCCCGCTGGGACGGCTACGCCTACCGCGACGAGCTCCTGCAGGGCGTGGCCACCACCGTGGCGGCGGCTTCCGGCATCGCGCGCCGCGTCCTGCTGATGGGTCCGTCGCCCACGCTGAAGGACCGCGTGCCGCGTTGCATCCAGGCTGGCGACCTGTCCGCCTGCAGCCTTCCCCGGTCGGAATTCGACGCGCAAACCCGGAAGATCAGCGCCGCCCTGGCGGCCGTGGCCAGTCGTCACGACAACGTGGTCTACGTCGACCGCGCCGACTACTTCTGCACCCCGGTCAGCTGCGATGCCATGCGCGACGGCTTCGGCCTCTACTGGGACGCACACCACGCCACCTCGACCGCGGCCCGCGCGTTCGCCCGTTCGTACCTCGACGCCACCGCCAACTGGCGATGAGCCCTGGCGGCGGCCCCGCGCAGCCGTCCACGATAATCCGGGGCATGAAGAGCGCGCCGAATCAACAGCCTGCAGACCCCACGATTTCGGCCCACACGCCCATGATGCAGCAATACCTGCAGCTCAAGGCCGACTTCCCCGACACCCTGCTGTTCTACCGCATGGGTGACTTCTACGAACTGTTCTTTGCCGACGCCGAAAAGGCCGTGCGGCTGCTCGACATCACCCTCACGCAGCGCGGCCAGTCGGCCGGCCAGCCGGTGGTCATGGCCGGCGTGCCGGTGCACGCGGTCGACGCCTACCTGGCGCGCCTGATCAAGCTGGGCGAATCGGTCGCCATCTGCGAGCAGGTCGGCGAAGTCGGCGCGGGCAAGGGGCCGGTGGAACGCAAGGTGATGCGGGTGGTCACGCCCGGCACGCTGACCGACGCCGAGCTGCTGGGCGATCGCAACGAGGCGCTGCTGGTGGCGGTCCACCCCGGTCCGCGCAATGTCTGCGGCGCGGCCTGGCTCAGCGTCACGTCGGCGCAGCTCAACCTGGCCGAGTTCGCCACCGACGACCTCGAGGCCTGGCTGACCCGGGTCGGGCCGACCGAGCTGGTCTACGGCGCCGACGTCACGCCGGCCTTCGAGCAGCGCCTTAAGGAGGTGCGCACGGCGGGCAACCAGCCGTTCACGCTGACCGTGCGGCCGGCCTGGCAGTTCGACGCCGGCCTGGGCGAGCGTCGCCTGGCCGGCCTGATGGGCGCGGCCTCGCTGTCGGCCTGGCAGGCCGACGGGCTGGCGCAGGCGCACGGCGCCGCCTCTGCCTTGCTGGGCTACGCCGAGCACACGCAGGGCCGCGCGCTGTCGCATATCCAGCACCTCGCGGTCGAGCGGGACGACGAATTCATCGAGTTGCCGGCCGCGACTCGCCGCAA
The DNA here is from genome assembly GCF_035634955.1 of Variovorax sp. Classification (GTDB taxonomy): domain Bacteria; phylum Pseudomonadota; class Gammaproteobacteria; order Burkholderiales; family Burkholderiaceae_C; genus Variovorax. The sequence goes on from NZ_DASQBZ010000021.1 coordinate 146,183, forward strand.
CCTCGAGCTGGTGCAGACGCTGCGCGGCGAGGCATCGCCCACCCTGTTCTCCCTGCTCGACACCTGCATGGGCGGCATGGGCAGCCGCCTGCTTCGGCGCTGGCTGCTGGCCCCTCGGCGCGAGCGCACGGCGGCGCGCGAACGCCTGGACGCGATCGCCACGCTGTCGGCACCGGGCGGCGCCGCCGACCTCCCAGCCTGGCGCGCCCTGCGCGAGCAGCTCAGGAACGTGAGCGACGTCGAGCGGATCGCCGCGCGCATCGCACTGCGCCAGGCCAAACCGCGCGAACTGGTCGCGCTGTGCGCCGCGCTGGACAAGGCGCGGGCCCTGGCGCCGGCACTGCCCTCGTCGACCGGCGGCCTGCTGGCGCGCATCGCCACCAATCTGCAACCGCCCGCCGGCTGCGCGGAAATGCTGGCCGCCGCGCTCAAGCCCGACCCGGCGGCCCAGGTGCGTGACGGCGGCGTGATCGGCGCCGGCCATGACGCCGAGCTCGACGAGCTGCGCGCCATCAGCGAGAACTGCGACGCCTTCCTGCTGGCGCTCGAAACCAGCGAGCGCGAGCGCACCGGCATCGGCAACCTGCGGGTGCAGTTCAACCGCGTGCACGGCTTCTACATCGAAGTCTCGCAGGGCGCCCTGGGCAAGGTACCGGAGAACTACCGGCGCCGCCAGACGCTCAAGAATGCCGAACGCTTCATCACGCCCGAACTCAAGGCCTTCGAGGACAAGGCGCTGTCAGCGCAGGAGCGCGCGCTGGCCCGCGAGAAGTGGCTCTACGAGCAACTGCTCGACGCCCTGCAGGTCCACGTGGCCACCCTCAATGGCGTGGCGCTCGCGCTGGCGTCGCTGGACGCGCTGTGCGCGCTGGCCGAGCGGGCCCACACGCTGGGCTGGAACGCGCCCGAGTTCGCCGCCCATCCCTGCATCGAGATCGCGCAGGGCCGGCACCCGGTGGTGGAGGCGCGGCTGGCCGAGCGCTCGGCCGGATCGTTCATCGCGAACGACACGCGCCTGTCGCCGCAGCAGCGCATGCAGGTGATCACTGGCCCGAACATGGGCGGCAAGTCCACCTACATGCGGCAGATCGCCATCATCGTGCTGCTCGCTTCCATCGGCTCGTACGTGCCGGCGCAGTCCTGCCGACTCGGGCCGATCGACGCCATCCACACCCGCATCGGCGCCGCCGACGACCTGGCCAACGCCCAGTCGACCTTCATGCTGGAGATGACCGAGGCGGCGCAGATCCTGCACGCGGCCACCTCGCAATCGCTGGTGCTGATGGACGAGATCGGGCGCGGCACCAGCACCTTCGACGGCCTCGCGCTGGCGGCCGGCATCGCCGCCTACCTGCACGACCGCTCGCGCGCCTTCACGCTGTTCGCGACCCACTATTTCGAGCTGACCGAATTCCCGGCCACGCACCACCAGGCGGTCAACATGCATGTCAGCGCCACCGAGTCGGGCCGCGACATCGTGTTCCTGCACGAGGTGCAGGCTGGCCCGGCGAGCCGCAGCTACGGCATCCAGGTGGCGCGGCTGGCCGGCATGCCGGCCGCTGTGGTGAACCACGCGCGCCAGGCGCTCTCCGCACTGGAGGCGCAGCAGCACGAGTCGCGCCGCCAGGTCGACCTGTTCGCGCCGCCGCCGGCGCAGGAGGCGCCGGCAGCCAGCGCCGTAGAATCGCAGCTCGCCGCGCTCGATCCCGACGCGATGAGCCCGCGCGAGGCGCTCGAGGCACTCTATGCGCTGCGCAAGCTGCTCCAGCGCGAACAGCCGGCGCCGCAAGCCATTCCACACTGAACCGCGTGCACGGGACCTTCACATGACCTATTGCGTCGGCATCAAGATCAACGCCGGACTGGTGTTCCTGTCGGACTCGCGCACCAATGCCGGCGTCGACCACATCAGCACGTTTCGCAAGATGATCGTCTACGAGCGCCCTGACGATCGCTTCATGGTGCTGCTGTCGGCCGGCAACCTGAGCATTTCGCAGTCGGTGCGGGAGATGCTGCAGGTCGAGGAACTGCGCGAGCACGAGGACGCGCCGCCCATCACGATCTGGAACGCGCGCAGCATGTTCGATGCCGCGCGCGTGCTCGGCTCGGCGGTGCGCCACGTGTACGAGCGTGACGGCGAGGCGCTCAAGCAGGCCGGGCTGGACTTCAACGTCACTTTCATCTTCGGCGGCCAGGTCAGGGGCGAAGGCATGCGCCTTTTCATGGTGTATGCCGCCGGCAACTTCATCGAGGCGACTTCCGAGACGCCCTACTTCCAGGTCGGCGAGTCCAAGTACGGCAAGCCGGTGCTGGACCGCGTGCTGACGCCGAACACGCCGCTGGACGCCGCCGCCAAGTGCGCGCTGGTGTCGATGGACTCCACCATGAAGTCCAACCTCTCGGTCGGCCTCCCGCTGGACCTGGTGGTGTACGAGGCCGACGCCTTGCAGACCGACCGGGTGTTCTGCGTCGATGGCGACAATCCCTACTACCGGATGCTTCACACCACCTGGGGCGAGAAGCTGCGCGAGGCGTTCGACAGCCTGGACGACCCGGCCTGGGACGGCAGCGCCGCGGCATCGCCGCTGCGCGTGCCGGCGGCGCGCCACAACGCGCTGCGAAAGATCTCGAACTCCTCCGAAAAACTCATCTGACGCCAGCAGACAACGCGCGCGCCTTCGGCGCCGCGGCCCCAGCATGCGCATGCCCCCCATTGTCTTTTCTCACGGGAACAGCTTCCCGGCGAGTACCTACCGCGTCATGCTCGACAGCCTGCGCAACCGCGCCTTCGACGTCGACGCGATCGAGAAGTACGGCCACGATCCGAAGTACCCCGTCACCGACAACTGGCCGCACCTGGTGCAGCAACTGGCCGATTTCGCGCAGGAGCGCGCCGAGTTCGCCGGCGGCCCGGTATTCCTTGTCGGTCACTCGCTGGGCGGCTTCCTCAGCCTGATGTGCGCGGCCCGCCACCCGGACCTGGCTTGCGGCGTGGTGCTCATCGACTCGCCGCTGCTGGGCGGCTGGCGCGCCGGCGCCCTGGAACTGGTCAAGCGGACGCCGCTCATGAAGAGCGTGTCGCCCGGCGTCGTCAGCCGCAAGCGGCGCAACCGCTGGGAGCACCGGGAGGCCGTGTTCGAGCACTTCCGCAACAAGAAGGCCTTCGCCAAGTGGGACGAGCAGGTGCTGCGCGACTACATCGAGCATGGCACCTTCGACGACGAGGACACCCGTTTGCTGAGCTTCGACCGCGACGTGGAAACCGCCATCTACGACTCGCTGCCGCACAATCTCGGCGGCCTGCTGCGCCGGCATCCGCTCAAGTGCAAGGCCGCCTTCATCGGCGGACGCCAGTCGGTCGAGATGAAACGCGTAGGCCTGGCCATGACCCAGCAGGTCACGAAGGGGCGCATCACCATGATGGACGGCAGCCACCTGTTCCCCATGGAGAAACCGATCGCCACCGCCGCCGCCGTCGAGGCGGCGCTTCGCAACATGCTCTGAGCGCGGGCGCGGACCCGCGCCGTCAGAAGGTGTGGGTGATGCCCACGCCGAACATGTCGGCGTCACGGTCCGTGTAGTCCTTGCGCGCAACGTCCAGGTAGACGCTGGTGCGCTTGGAAAAGGCGTAGCCCACGCTGGCCGTGTAGGTGCGCTGGGCGGCACGTTCCTCGTCCAGGTCGAGCTGGCCGAAGCCGGCACGCAGCGTGATGCGGTCGATCACGTACTGGGCGCTGGCGGTGTAGACCTTGGCCACAGACAGGCCCGACTCGCTGCGGTCGTAGGCGCCGAACAGGCTGAAGTCGCCGAACGTGCCGCGCAAGCCGACGAAGGTGTCCTCGTCGCCGCGGCTGTTGCGCTCGCTCGACACCATGGCGGCGAGCATGTCGCCCTCGTACAGCAGCGTGGCGCCCCAGGGCTGCTCGGGCGATTCGAGGCCCTGCCCGCGCACGTTCTCGTTTGCCGCGGTGCTCAGGTGAACCGAGAAGCCGCTGTACACCGGCGAGTCGTAGATCACCGCGTTGTTGATGCGGCCGTAGTCGGGTGTGCCGGCGTTGGCGGTCGGGTCCGACGGGTAGTTGTAGTGCCAGATGTCCCAGGCCGGCGAGGCGATGCGGTCGAAGTTGCCCCAGGCGTCGAACTTCCAGTCGAAGCTGTACATCGCGTCGAGCATGCGACCCACGCGCACGTGGCCGAATGCGCCTTTCAGGCCGACGGTTGCCTCGTCGTGGAAGAAGGGCTTGTCGGTTTGCTCGAGTTGGCCGGTGTCGGTCTCGAACCGGGTGCTGAGCCTGAACGTGGTGGCGAGCCCGCCGCCCAGGTCTTCCTTCCCGCTGATCGCGATGTTGCTGCGGGAAATGGGGCCGACCTGCCAGGTCTTGCTGGTGTCGCGGTAGACACCGATGTCGATCATGCCGCTGATGTTGACGCTCGACTGGGCGAGCGCGGGGCCGGCGGCCCCGAGCAATGCCGTGGCGGCGGCGAGGGTGTGACGCTTCATTGATTTCCTCCTCTGGTTTCCATTGGCGCTCGTAGGCGGCGCCGTCAGTCACGAGGGTAGATCATCGCATCACGGCCGCGCCCGGCCCGGCGAAGCGGGTCAGTGGCTCCAGTCGACCACGCCGCTCCAGGCCGTCAACCACACGATCAGGCCGAACACGATCCGGTACCACGCGAAGGGTACGAAGTCGTGCGAGGAGATGTAGCGCAGCAGCCAGCGCACGCAGACCCAGGCGCTGAGGAATGAAAACAGCAGGCCCACGGCGAACAGCGGCAGGTCGGCCATCGACAGAAGCGCGCGCTCCTTGTAGAGGCTGTAGATGCCCGCGCCGATCAGCGTCGGCATGGCCAGGAAGAAGGAGAAGTCGGTCGCGGCCTTGCGCGACAGGCCCAGCAGCATGCCGCCGATGATGGTGGACCCGGAGCGGCTGGTGCCCGGCACCAGCGCGAAACACTGCACCAGGCCGACCTTGAGCGCGTCCCAGGGCGTCAGGTCGTCGACGTTCTCCACCCGCACCGAACCCGGCGGGCGCTTTTCCGCCCACAGGATGACGAAGCCGCCCACGATGAAAGTGGTGGCCACCACGATGGGCGTGAACAGGTGCGCCTGGATCGCCTTGCCGAATGCCAGGCCCAGCACCACCGCCGGGCAGAAGGCGATCAGCACGTTGAGCACGAAGCGCCGGGCCTTGGCCTGGCGCGGCAGCGCCACCACGGTCGAATGGATCTTGCTCCAGTACACCAGGATCACGGCGAAGATGGCGCCGGTCTGGATGGCGATCTCGAACACCTTGGCCTTGTCCCCGCCGAAGCCCAGCAGGCTGCCCGCGAGAATCAGGTGACCGGTGGACGATATGGGCAGAAATTCGGTCAGGCCTTCGACGATGCCCATCACCGCGGCCTTGGCCAGCAACACCAGATCCAACATGCGCTCCTTGGAGAAAGAGCCTGGATTATCGCCACCGGCCGCGTCGGGCCTTGTCCGACAATGCGCTCAGCGCGCCGCGGCGGCCTCCGTGGCCGCCTGCGGCGCCAGCCACTGCGCCTGCCAGCCGCCGCCCAGCGCCTGGATCAGCGCCACCGCGGCGACCTGCTGCGCGACCTGCAGCTGCAGCACACTGCGCCGGGCATTCAACGCCGAGGCCTGCGCCACGACGACCTCGGTGTAGGCGACCTGGCCGGCCCGGTAGCGGTTGCCGATCTGCTGCTCGGTCTTGTCGGCGGCCGTCGAGGCGATGCGCGACTGCCCGAGCTGCTCGGCCAGGCTGACGCGCGCACTCAGCTGGTCCTCGACCGCCTGGAAGGCACCCAGCACGGTCTGGCGGTAGTTGGCCACCGACGCCTGGTGCAAGGCCTTGGCCTGGTCGACACGTGCCCCGATGGCACCGGCATCGAACACCACCTGGGCCATCGACAGGCCGACCGACCAGAGCGCGTCCGAGGCGTTGAACAGGTCTGAGAAACGCGACGTGGAACGGCCGAGCGAGGCATCGAAGCTGAAGCTCGGGTAGTAGGCCGAGCGCGCGATGCCGATCTGCGCGTTGGCCGCCGACACCGCCCGCTCGGCGGCGGCGATGTCGGGCCGGCGCTGCAGCAACTCCGACGGCAGGCCGGGCGGCAGGTCCGGCACCACCGGCTTCCAATCGGCCGTCGGCAGGCTGAACTCCGCCGGCGGCACGCCGACGAGCACCGCGATTGCATGCTCCAGTGCCGCGCGCGTGCGAACCAGCGCGGCGCGCTGCTGGCGCGTGTTGGCCAACAGCGTCTGCGCCTGCAGCACGTCGCTCTGGGCGGCGATGCCGGCCTCGTAGCGGTTGCTCGCGATCGCGAGGGATCGCTCGTAGCCGTCGATGGTGGTGGACAGCGCGGCCAGCTCGGCGTCGGCCTCGCGCAGCGAGAAGTAGTCGGTGGCAAGCTCGCCCAGCATGGACAGGCGGGCGGCAGCGAGGTCGGCCTCGCTGGCCTGGGCCTGGGCTTCGGCACTGCCCACCGACTCGCGCAGCCGGCCCCACAGGTCCGGCTCCCACGACGCGCCGAGCGACACGCTGTTGCTGCCGGTGGCATTTGAACTGCCGTTGCCGCGTTCGCCGCTGCGTCGCGCGCTGGCCGACAGGCCCAGCGTCGGAAACAGCGCCGCACGCTGCTCGCGTACCGCCGCCTGCGCCTGCGCATAGGCAGCCGCGGCGGCGGCGATGTTCTGGTTGTTCACCTGCACCTTGTCGGCCAGCTGGTCGAGCAGCGGATCGTCGAACAAAAGCCACCACTGTCCACGCGCCATGGCATCGGCGGGCGTGGCCGGTACCCAGCCGGCGGCGACGGGCATTTCCTTCCAGGCCGCCGACACCGGCGCGTCGGGGCGCTGGTAGGACGGGCCGACGGCGCATCCGGCCAATGCCGCCGTCAGCAGCAGCGGGAACAGGAGAGGACGGGATTGGTTCTGGAACATACGCAAATTCAGGCCTGCTGCGCGTCGGCCTGGCCGGCACGGCTGAGCGCGCGCTCGTCGCCGGTACGCCGGCGCAGGCGGTCGAGAAGAACATAGACCACCGGCGTGGTCAGCAAGGTGAGCAGTTGGCAGGCCAGCAGCCCGCCGATGATCGCCACGCCCAGTGGCTGGCGCAGTTCCGAGCCGAGGCCGAAGCCGATCGCCAGCGGCAGCGCGCCCAGCATGGCGGCCAGCGTGGTCATGAGGATCGGGCGCAGGCGCAGCAGGCAGGCCTCGCGCACCGCCTCGGCGGCATCGAGGCCGCGCGAGCGCTGCGCCTCCAGCGCGAAGTCGATGATCAGGATGGCGTTCTTCTTGACGATGCCGATCAGCAGGAACAGGCCGATCAGGGCGATCACCGACAGCTCCATGCGCAGCAGCATCAGCGCCAGCACCGCGCCCACGCCGGCCGATGGCAAGGTGGTCAGCACGGTGATCGGGTGGATGAGGCTTTCGTAGAGGATGCCCAGCACGATGTAGATCACCACGATGGCCGCGACGATCAGCAGCGCCTGCTGGCCGGCCGTCTCGCTGGCGGCCCGCGCCGTGCCCTCGAAGCTGCCGCGCACATTGATCGGCATGGCGATGTCGGCCTCGGCCTGCTTCACCGCGCGCTGCGCATCCTGCAGGCTCACGCCTTCGGGCAGGTTGAACGAGATGGTGCTCGAAAGCTCGGTGTCGTCGTGGCTGATGGAGCTGGGCACGGCCCGCTCGGCCAGTTGCGCGAAGGCCGACAGCGGCACCATGTGCGTGGTGTCGGTGGCCAGCGCCTGCCCGGCGGACGAGCTGCGCGCGCCCGGGTTGGCCGAAGTGGTGGTCGACGTGCCGGTGCTGCTGTCGGTGTCCTGCTCGACCGACGTCAGCACGCTGGCGCCGCTGGCGCTGCTCGCGGCGTTCAGGGTCGAGGGCACCCAAAGGTCGCTCAAGACCACCGGCGACGGCTGGAAGCGCGGCGCCCACTCCATGATCACCGAGTACTGGTTTCGGTCGTTGTAGATGGTGGCGACCGAGCGCTGGCCGAAGGCGTTGTACATGGCGCTGTTGATGGCGGTCGAGCTGACGCCCAGCCGCGCGGCTGCATCGCGGTCCACCTTCACGTAGGTTTCCACGCCGTTGTCCGAGCTCTCGCCGTCCACGTCGGTCAGTTCCGAATACTGGCCCATGCGCTCGGTCAGCTTCGCCGACCAGGTTCGCAGGTCGGACAGACTGTCGCTCTTGAGCGTGTACTGGTAGGTGGAGTTGCTGCGCCGCCCGCCCATGCGCAGGTCCTGCACGGGTCCGAGGAAGATCCTCAGGCCGGTGATGTTGTTGAGCTGCGGACGCAGCCGGTCGATCACCTGCTGCGTCTTCTCGTCGCGTTGCCCGACCGGCTTGAGGTTGACGAACATGAAGCCGCCGCCGGCGCGCGAGCCGCCGCCGAAGCCCACCACGGTGTCCACGGCAGGGTCCTTGTTGATGATGTCCACCGCCTGCTTGAGCTTGGCCGTCAGCGCGGTCGACGAGATGCTCTGGTCGGCGCGGATGCCCGCCATCATCTGGCCGTTGTCCTGCTGCGGAAAGTAGCCCTTCGGAATGGCCGCGAACAGTGCGTAGTTCAGGCCCAGCACGATCAGCAGGATGGCCACCACCAGCGCCTTGTGCGCCAGTGCCCAGTCCAGGCTGCCGGCGTAGGTGCGCAGCACGAACTGCCAGCCGCGCTCGGCAGCCGCCGCCAGTCGCCCGGGCGGACGCGCCTGGTAGTGCGACTCGGCACGCAGGAGCGCGGCGCACATCATGGGCGTGGTGGTCAGCGAGACGACCAGCGAGATCAGCACCGCCGCCGACAGCGTGACGGCGAACTCCGAGAACAGCCGGCCCACCTGCCCGCCCATGAACAGCAGCGGAATGAACACCGCCACCAGCGACAGGCTGATCGACAGCACGGTGAAGCCGACCTCGCGCGCGCCCTTGAGCGCTGCCTCGACGCGGCCCATGCCGGCTTCGATGTGGCGCTGCGTGTTCTCCAGCACCACGATGGCGTCGTCCACCACGAAGCCGGTGGCCACGGTCAGCGCCATCAGGCTCAGGTTGTTGAGCGAGAAGCCGAGCAGGTGCATGACGCCGAAGGTGGCCATCAGCGACACCACGGTGGCCACCGCCGGGATGACGGTTGCGCGCGCGCGACGCAGGAACAGCCCCACCACCAGCACCACCAGCGCCACCGAGATCATCAACGTCAGCTCGACCTCGTGCAGCGAGGCGCGGATGGAGTTGGTGCGGTCCGAAGCCACATGCGCCTGGATATCCGCCGGCAGCTGGGCCCGCAGTTCCGGCAGCAGGTTGCGCACGCCGTCCACGGTCTCGATGATGTTGGCGCCGGGCTGCTGGGTCACCAGGACGATCACCGCCGGCTCGCCGTTGAACAGGCCCACCGTGCGGGTGTTCTCCACGCTGTCCGTGACCCGCGCCACGTCCGACAGGTGCACCGCCGCGTTGTTGCGCCAGGCGATCACCAGGTCGCGGTAGTCGGCGGCGCGCAGCCCGGGCGCCGGCGTGTAGATCTGCAGCCGGCGCTCGTCGCTCTCGATCACCCCCTTGGGCCGGTTGGCGTTGTTGGCCTGGATGGCGGCGCGCACGTCCTCGGTGCTGATGCCCATGCGGTTGAGCGAGAAGGGCTCCAGCTCGACCCGCACCGCCGGCAGCGAGCCTCCCCCGATCTCCACCTCGCCCACGCCCTCGACCTGCGACAGCCGCTGGCTGACGATGTTGGACACCGTGTCGTAGACCTGCCCGGGTGTGCGCGTCTTGGAGGTCAGCGCCAGGATGATCACCGGCGACGCCGCCGGGTTCACCTTGCGGTAGGTCGGGTTGCTGCGCAGCGTGGCCGGCAGGTCCACCCGCGCCGCGTTGATGGCCGCCTGCACCTCGCGCGCGGCCGAGTCGATGTTGCGCGAAAGGTCGAACTGCAGCGTGATGCGCGTCTGGCCGTTCGAGCTGTTCGACGTCATCTCGTTGACGCCCGGGATCACGCCCAGGTAGCGCTCGAGCGGCGTCGCCACGCTGGTGGCCATGGTGTTGGGGCTGGCGCCGGAGATGCTGGCGCTGACCGAGATGGTCGGATAGTCCACCTGCGGCAGCGGCGCCACGGGCAGCACGAAGAAGGCCATCATGCCGGCCAGCGCCAGGCCGACGGTGAGCAGCACCGTGGCGATCGGTCGCAGCACGAACAGGCGCGAGAAGTTCATGGCGGCGGCTCCCGTCGCCTCAGCGCGGGGCATCCTCCAGCGCCGGTTCGGCATTGCCGGAGGAACCGCGCCGCCAGCGCCCGACGCGTCGCCCCAGCCGGTCGAAGGCCAGGTACACCACCGGCGTGGTGTAGAGCGTGAGCGCCTGCGACAGCACCAGGCCGCCGAAGATGGCCAGGCCCAGCGGCCGGCGCAGTTCCGCCCCTTCGCCGAAACCCAGCATCAGCGGGATGGCGGCACCGAGGGCGGCCAGGGTGGTCATCAGGATCGGCCGCAGGCGCAGCAGCGCCGCCTGGTGGATGGCCTGCTGCGGCGGCAGGTGCTCGTTGCGCTCGGCGTCGATGGCGAAGTCGATCATCATGATCGCGTTCTTCTTGACGATGCCGATCAGCAGGATGATGCCGATGATCCCGATCACGCCCAGGTCATTGCCGGTGAGCCACAGCGCCAGCAGCGCGCCGACGCCGGCCGACGGCAGCGTGCTGAGGATGGTCAGCGGGTGCACGTAGCTCTCGTAGAGCACGCCGAGCACGATGTAGACGCACACCACCGCCGCCAGGATCAGCCAAAGCTGGCTGGTGAGCGATTTCTCGTAGGCACCGGCCGCGCCCAGGAAGCGCAGCGTGATGCTCGCCGGCACGCCGATGTCCTGCGCCGCCTGGCGGATCTGGCCCACCGAGCGCCCCAGCGCCGCGCCCGGCGCGGTGTCGAAGCCGACGGTGGCCGCCGGGTACTGCGCCACCCGCGTGACTTGCAGCGGCGCCAGTTGCTCGCGCACGGTGGCGAAGGCCGACAGCGGCGTCGCCGCACCGCCGCCCGTCTTGAGCTGCAGGTTGCCCAGCCCGTCCACCGAGTCGAGGCCCTTGCGCTGCGCCTCCAGGATGACCCGGTACTGGTTGGTCTCGGTGAAGATGGTCGAGACGATGCGCTGGCCGAACGCGCTGTACAGCGCGTCGTCGACCGAGCTGGCTGTGACCGACAGGCGCGACGCCGTGCTGCGCTCGATGTCCACGTAGGCGGCCAGCCCCTGCGCGCCGGCATCGGTGGTGGCATTGCGCACCCACGGCGCGAACTTCGGCTCCTGCAGCCTGGCGACGAGCTTGTTGGCCCATTCGTTGACCTGGGTGGTGTCTGCGCCTTCGAGCGAGACGCGGAACTCGGTCGGGCCGGATTCGGCGTCGATGGTCAGGTCCTGCGTGGGCTGCATGTACAGCTGCACGCCGGCCACCTGGCGCGTGACCTCGCTGCGCAGCCGATCCATCAGTGCCTGCTGGCTGCCGTGGCCGCGCTCGAAGTTCAGCTGCATGCTGCCGGTGTTGAGCATGGTGTTGTTGGCCGCATCCACCCCCACCACCGAGCTGATGCTGCGCACGGCCGGGTCGGCCATCACGACCTGGGCGACCTGCTGCTGCAACTGCGCCATGCGCGCGTACGACACGTCCTGCGCCGCCTCCACCCGCACCCGCAACTGGCCGGTGTCCTGGGTCGGGAACAGTCCCTTGGGAATCGCGACGTACAGCAAGGCCGTGAGCGCCAGCGTGCCGACCGCCACCACCAGCACCAGCGGCTGGTGGCGCAACACCCAGTGCAGCTGCTGGTCGTAGCGGCGCACCACCTTGTCGAAGAAGCCCTGCACCGCCACCGCCAGGCGGCCCTGGCCGGACACTTCCTCGTGGCGCAGCCAGCGCGCCGACATCATCGGCACCAGCGTCAGCGAGACCACCGCCGAGATCAGGATGGTGATCGCCAGCGTGACGGCGAACTCGCGGAACAGGCGCCCCACCACGTCTTCCATGAACAGCAGCGGGATCAGCACCGCCACCAGCGACACGGTCAGCGAGATGATGGTGAAGCCGATCTGCGCGGCCCCCTTCAGCGCGGCGGCGAAGGGCGCCTCGCCCTCCTCGATGTAGCGCGCGATGTTCTCGATCATGACGATCGCGTCGTCCACCACGAAGCCGGTCGCGATCGTCAGCGCCATCAGGCTCAGGTTGTTGAGCGAATAGCCCAGCAGGTACATCAGGCCGCAGGTGCCGATCAGCGAGATCGGCACCGCGATGCTGGCGATCAGCGTGGCGCGCACGCTGTGCAGGAACAGGAAGATGACCAGCACCACCAGCAGCACCGCCAGGGCCAGCTCGATCTGCACGTGCTCCACCGAGGCGCGGATGCCGGTGGTGCGATCCGACAGGACCTCCACCTTCAGCGAACCCGGCAACGCGGCCTGCAGCTCGGGCAGGCGCGCCCGGATGGCGTTGACCGTGGCGATCACGTTGGCGCCCGGCTGCCGCTGGACGTTGACGATCACCGCGGGGTGGATGTTGGCCCCCACGCTCGGCACTGACGTGTCCTCGCTGCCCCCCGAGGGGGCGCTCGCCGCCTTGGGGCCCGGCGGCGGTTCGGCCGCGGCCACGGCCTTGGCATCGTCGGTTCCGGGCTTGAGGGAAGCCCAGGCACCCAGCTGCGTGTTCTCGGCGCCGTCGACCACGCGCGCGACGTCGGCCAGGCGCACAGGCGCGCCGTTCTTCCAGGCAACGATCAGGCCCTTGTAGTCGGCCGCTGTGACGAGCTGGTCGTTGGCGTTGATGGTGTAGGCGCGCAGCGGGCCGTCGAAGCTGCCCTTGGCACCGTTGGCATTGGCGGCACTGATCGCATTGCGCAACGTGTCCATGCCGATGCCGGCCGACGCCAGCGCGTTGGTGTCGGCCTGGATGCGCACCGCCGGCCGCTGGCCGCCGGCCAGCGTGACCAGGCCGACGCCGCTGACCTGGCTGATCTTCTGCGCCAGCCGCGTGTTGACCAGGTTCTGGACCTCGGTCAGCGGCATCGTGTCGGAACGCACCGCCAGCGTCAGCACCGGGGCATCGGCCGGATTGACCTTGGCGTAGACCGGCGGCGCCGGCAGGTCGGCCGGCAGGAACGAACCGCCGGCATTGATTGCCGCCTGCACCTGCTGCTCGGCCACGTCGAGGGTCTGGTCGAGGTCGAACTGCAGCGTGACGATGGACACGCCGGCGGCGCTGATCGAGCTCATGCGGTTGAGCCCGGACATCTGCCCGAACTGGCGCTCCAGCGGCGCACTGACGGTACGGCTCATTACCTCCGGGCTGCCGCCGGGGTAGAGCGTCTGCACCTGGATCGTCGGATAGTCGACCTGCGGCAGTGCCGACAGCGGCAACAGGCGCAGGCCCACCAGGCCGGCCAGGACGATGGCCAGCATGAGCAGGCCGGTGGCCACCGGTCGCTGAATGAATGGACGCGAGGGACTCACTGGGCGGACTCCGGGCGGCGATTCGCAGGCATGCGGGCCGCCAGCGTCATTGGTTGGGCGCCTGGCGCCGGCGGCGCTGCGACATCTGCTGCCAGCGCTCCAGGGCCTGCGGATCGCCCCGGTCGATCGACTCGAGGAACGCCTTGCGCTCGGCCAGCTTCGCGGCGTCGCCGCCGGCCGAATCCAGGATGCGCTGGCGCTGCTCGGCCGTGGGCGGAGCGATCGGGCGCGGGGCCGGCGCCTCGGCCGTTTCCGAGCCGTTGCGCGCGGCCGGCTGGCCGGCCACGGCCGGGCCGCCACGCTTGCCGCCATTGGCAGCGCCCGGCGCCGGCGCCTCGCCCTGCAACTGCACACGCGTGCCATCGTCCAGGCGGTCTCCGCCCTCGGTGACGACCAGGTCGCCTTCCTTGACGCCGGTGCGCAGCTGCACCCATTCGACCGTGGTCTCGCCGCGCTGCACGGTGCGCATCTGCACCTTGCGGTCTTCGCCGATCACGTAGACGTAGGCACCCTTCGGGCCGTTGCGCACGGCAGTCACCGGCACGACCAGCGCGTCCACCACCCGCAGCGTGATGCGCACGTTGACGAACTGGTTGGGAAACAGCGTGGCCGCGGCATTGTCGAAGCGCGCCTTGGCCTTGACCGTGCCGGTGCTCACGTCGACCACGTTGTCCAGGGTGGAGAAACGGCCAGTGTCCAGCGTCTCGCTGCGGCCACGGTCCATGGCCACCACCTGCATCTGCGCGCCGGCCCCGGTCTGGCGCTGGATCGCCGGCACCTGGTCCTGCGGCACGGCGAACTGCACGTCGATCGGGTTCATCTGCGTGATGACGGCGATGCCGGTGCTGGCATTGGCTGCCACCGTGTTGCCCGGGTCGACGGCGCGCAGCCCGATGCGACCGTCCACGGGCGACGCGATGCGGGTGAACTCCAGGTTCAGGCGCGCGCTGGCCACGTTGGCCTTGTCGGTGATGATGGTGCCTTCGAGCTGGCCGACCAGCGCCGCCTGGGTATCGACCTCCTGGCGGGCAATGGAATCCTGGCCGAGCAGCGTGCGGTAGCGCTGCAGCGTGACGCGCGCCGCCTGCAACTGCGCCTCGTCGCGCTGCTGCGTCCCTTGTGCCTGCGCCAGCGCCTGTTCGTAGGGCCGCGGGTCGATGCGGGCCAGCAACTGGCCCTTCCTGACCTGCTGGCCTTCGGTGAACAGCACCTCGGTGAGCACGCCGCCGACCTGCGGCTTGAGCGTCACGGTGGCCAGCGGCGTGACCGTGCCCAGCGCATCCAGCGTGATCGGCAACTGCATGCGCTGCACCGCCGCATGGCCCACGGTGACCGTCGGCATGCCGCCGAAGCCGCCCGGCCCGCCCGGGCCACCGAAACCACCGCGGCTGCTCGCGGGGTGCTTGATCAGGTACCAGCTGCCGGCCACCAGCGCCGCGGCCAGCACAATGGCGATGGCGGTCCCCCAGCCGCGCCGCCGGCGCCGGCGCACCGCGCTGGCGTCACCGGCATCGGGGCCGGGGTTGGATTCTTCGCGTGACGCGCTGGGCGGCTGGGACATCGGCAATGGCTGGCTTGGGTTCTTGTGTGCAGGCACGGCTGTGCGTGCGCCGGGCCCGATGCGCCGGCCGCAAGACCGGACGGCGACAGCTTCGAGCAGTCGTCGAGTAGACGCGGCAATCGTAGCTGCGATCGCTTACCGTCCGTAAACGGCTGGTAAAGCCTTTGTGTTCCATGCCGTGCCGGCGCATTTCGCGCCGCCTGGCGGCATTTCGTCGCATCCGGGTGGCCCGGGCCGGCCGCCATCGCCACAGTTCGCTCAGGGCAGCGCCATCGGGGCCGCCTCCCTCCCCCAAAACCTTGCACAGGAGCCTTCCATGCTGATCCAGATTCTCTCGCACACGCCCACCTGGGTGTTCGGCCTCTTCGCCCTGCTGCTGTGGCTGGGCGGGCGCCAGTTGCGCGCCGGCCAGGCCAGCCTGGGACGCGTGGCCGTGATGCCGGTGGCCATGACCGGCCTGTCCGTGTACGGCCTCTTTTCCTCCTTCGGCCACAGCCCCTTGGCGCTCCTGGCGTGGCCCCTGGCGGCCGCGGCGGCCGCGGCGCTCGTGCTGCGCCGTCCGCTGCCCGCCGGCGTGCGGTTCGAACGCGCGGCACGCGTGTTCCACATGCCCGGCAGCGCCGTCCCGCTGGTGCTGATGATGAGCATCTTCTTCACCAAGTACGTCGTCGGCGTGCTGTCGGTGATGCATCCCGCGCTGGTTCACCAGGACATCCCGGCGCTGACCGTCGGCCTGTTGTACGGCGCCTTCAGCGGCATCTTCCTGGGCCGTGCCGTGCGCCTCTGGCGCCTGGCGCTCGGCGCCCAGGGCGGCAATGCCCCGGCCCCGGCGCTGGCTGCCGACTGACCAGCCACAGCTGTCTTCCCACCTCCAAGGAGAACCGACATGAAGACCTCGACCCGCCTGTACGCGCAGTCTCGCGATCCGGATACCGACCTCGACCGCCTGGCGCGCCGCCGCGCCCGCGCCAAGATGGGCTGGCTGCTGCACGCCACCGTGTTCCTGGCGGTCAACGCCTTCCTGGTGGTGCTGTCGCTGTCCACCGGACGGCACTGGGCAATCTACCCGTTGCTCGGCTGGGGCCTGGGCCTGGCCATCCACGCGGCCGCCGTCTGGCTGCTGGCCCCGGGCGGCGCACTGCTGCAACGCCTGGTCGACCAGGAGCGGTCGCGCCTGGGGCAGCGCGATCCCTGGTGAGGCGCCCGCCGCTCACCGCGCCCGGCATGCCCGCACAATCGGCGCCATGACAGCCTTCAGCATCGACTGGCGCCAGGTGCTGCGCCACTACCTCCAGGTGGTGGCGTTCTGCTTTGCCATCGCGGCGATCAACACGGCGATCTGGCCCGACAAGGGCTACGGACGGCAACTGGGCTACTCGCTGCTCATCGGCAGCCTCGTCTGGGGCGTCATCGAGTTCGGCCGCTACCCGCTGCGCCGGCCGGACGACCCGGGCGGCTGGCCCCAGGGCTGGCGCCGGGTGGCACTCACCGCCGCTGGCATCGTGCTCGGTTTCGCCGTCGGCTCCACGCTGGGCGACATGCTGTTCAACGACGGCAACGCGACCCTGATGCGCATCGACCGCGAGTCGCGCATCGGGTGGCTGATCACCGTCGCGGCAGGCATCGCCGGCAGCTACTTCTTCTACTCGCGCGGCCACCGCGCCGCGCTGGCCGCACGGGTCAATGCCGCCGAGCGCGACGCCTCCGAGGCGCGCCTGAAGCTGCTGGAATCGCAGCTCGAGCCGCACATGCTGTTCAACACCCTGGCCAACCTGCGCGTGCTGATCGGTCTCGATCCGGCGCGCGCGGTGGCCATGCTCGACCGGCTCGACAACTACCTGCGGGCAACGCTCGCCGGTGCCCGCGTGCTGTTGCATCCGCTGGACGCCGAGTTCGAGCGGCTGGGCGACTACCTGGCACTGATGGAAGTGCGCATGGGCGAGCGGCTGCGCTACACGCTCGAGTTGCCGCCCGAGGCGCGGCACCTGCAGATACCGCCGCTGCTGCTGCAGCCCCTGGTGGAGAACAGCATCCGGCACGGGCTGGAGCCCAAGATCGAGGGCGGCGAGATCCGGGTGCGCGCCACCATCGGACGCGCCGACGGATGCACGAAACCGGCCCTGTTGCTGGAGGTGCTCGACACCGGCATCGGCCTGCCTGCAGCAGACGCGCCGGCAGGCACGCCGGGCGCCATCCCGTGGGAAGCCGCAGGCAACGTGGCGAACGGTGGCTTCGGCCTGTCGCATGTGCAGGAGCGGCTGACCACCGTCTACGGGTCCGCCGCCCGCTTTACCCTGCGGCCGCGCCCCGAAGGCGGCACCGCGGCGCAGATCCACATTCCCATGGAGAACGCATGACAACCGCACCGGCCATGCCAGGCATCGCCCCATGAACGCCACCGCCCTCATCGCCGAAGACGAACCCCTGCTGGCGCAGGCGCTGCGCATGGAACTTCAGGCCGCCTGGCCGGACCTGCAGGTGCTGGCCACCGTGGCCGATGGCCAGAGTGCCGTGCGCGAGGCGCTGGACCGGCTGCCGCAGGTGTTGTTCCTGGACATCCGCATGCCCGGGCTGGACGGGCTGGGCGCGGCCATGGAGCTGGCCGATCGCTGGCCGGTCGACGAGGCCCCGATGCCGCAGCTGGTGTTCGTCACCGCCTATGACGAGTACGCGGTGCGTGCGTTCGAGGCGCAGGCCATCGACTATGTCCGCAAGCCGGTCCAGGCCGAGCGGCTGCGCAAGACGGTCGCGCGGGTGCAGCAGGCGCTGGGCAGCCAGTCGGCCATTCATGCAGAAGCGGCGCGCGCGACTGGCGGCGAACAGGCCGCCCTGGAACACATGCTGACCCAATGGCGCCGCGTGATCGACGCCGCCGGCGCCACGGGCGGCGTCGCGCCGGGTGCTGCGGGTTCGGCGCCGCTGAAGTTCATCACCGCGAGCGACGCCGGCGGCCAGACGGTGCGCATGGTGCCGGTGGCGGACGTGCTGTATTTCGAAGCCGCCGACAAGTACGTCCGCGTGCTCACGGCCACGCAGGAGCACCTGATCCGCACGCCGCTCAAGCAGTTGCTGCCGCAGCTCGATCCGCAGGCGTTCTGGCAGGTTCACCGGGCCGTGGTCGTGCGCAGCGATGCCATCGAGGTGGTGCAGCGCGACGAATCGGGCCGTCTCTTCCTCCAGTTGCGGGGCCGGCCCGAAAAGCTCACTGTCAGCCGGCTCTACGCGCACCTGTTCAGGGCCATGTGACGCCCCAAGCAAAACGCCCCTCGCAAGGAGGGGCGTTGCGGAGCGGACCGGAGCCCGCGTTGCTCAGCGGTAGCCGCGGCCGTGATGGCCACCCCCGCCGTGGTAGTGGCCGCCGCCACCGTGGTAGTAACCACCGCCGCCACGGTAATACCCGCCGCCACGGATGTAGACCGGCGCCGGACGATAGTAGACGGGCGGCGCGCCGTAGTAGACCGGCGCCGGGCGCACCACCACCGGGGGCGGCGCATAGTAGACCGGTGCGGGCGGATAGTAGACGGGTGCCGGTGCGTAGTAGCCGGGCGCCCCGGCACCGACGACGACACCAGGCACGCCGATGCCCACGGACCAGGCCACGCCCGCCGATGCGGTGCCGGCAGCAGCCAGCGCGCCGGCCGCGATCAGCGAGGCGGCCGACCACTTCAAGAAGGAAGTAGAAAGTTTCATGGTGGTTTCTCCTGGAGGCCCGTAGACCCCATGTTTCCTATTGAACGCGCCATGTGTAAATCCCGTGCACGCTGCAACGTGAAGTTGGTGTGAAGAGGTAACAAGGGACGCGGCCTTCTAGAATCCGACAATGAATTCCGCTGCCGACAAAGAAACGGCCAAACCCAGCAATTTCCTGCGCCAGGTCATCGAAAGCGACCTTGACCGAGGCGCGTTCTCCAATCGTCAATGGGGCGGCTCGCCAGGCGACGCCGCGCATCACGCCCAAGGCATGCCCGACCCGGCCCGCGTGCGCCTGCGCTTCCCGCCCGAGCCCAATGGCTACCTGCACCTGGGCCACGCCAAGAGCATCTGGCTGAATTTCTCGCTGGCCGAGCAATACGGCGGCGTGTGCCACCTGCGCTTCGACGACACCAATCCCGAGAAGGAAGAGCAGGAATACGTCGACGCCATCCGCGAAGCCGTGCACTGGCTGGGCTATGGCACCTCGATCGCCGACGACCCGGCGCATCCGGGTGCGCTCAACTCGCACCAGTACTTCGCGAGCGACTACTTCGACTTCATGTACCGCGCGGCCGAATACCTCATCGGCGTCGGCCTGGCCTACGTCGACGAGCAGAGCGCCGACGAAATGCGGGCCAACCGCGGCGACTTCGGCACGCCCGGCGTGGAAAGCCGCTTCCGCAGCCGCACGCCGGCCGAGAACCTGGCGCGCTTTCGCGAGATGCGCGACGGCAAGCTCGCCGACGGCGCCGCCGTGCTGCGTGCCAGGATCGACATGGCCAGCCCCAACATCAACCTGCGCGATCCGGCCCTCTACCGCATCCGCCGGGCAACGCACCACAACACCGGCGACAAGTGGTGCATCTACCCGATGTACACCTTCGCGCATCCGATCGAGGACGCGCTCGAGCACATCACGCACAGCATCTGCACGCTGGAATTCGAGGACCAGCGGCCGTTCTACGACTGGCTTCTGGACCACCTGGCCGAAGGCGGCCTGATCGCCCGGCCGCAGCCGCGCCAGCACGAATTCGCGCGCCTGAATGTCACGCATGTGGTGACCAGCAAGCGCCGGCTGCGCCAGCTGGTGGAAGAAGGCCATGTCGACGGCTGGGACGACCCGCGCATGCCGACCCTGGCCGGCCTGCGCCGGCGCGGCTACACGCCAGATGCGCTCAAGCTGTTCTGCGAGCGATCGGGCGTCACCAAGGTGGGTGGCTGGATCGACTACGTCAGTCTCGAGGCCGCGCTGCGCGACACGCTCGACCCGGTCGCGCCGCGCGCGATGGTCGTGCTCGATCCGGTACGCCTGCACATCACCAACTGGGGCGAACTGATGGGCGGCGACGACGCGCTCGACGCCTGCAGCGCGCCGGTGCATCCGCACCATCCGGACATGGGCGTTCGCCGCTTCAAGCTGGGTCGCGAGATCTGGATCGAGCGGACCGACTACGAAGACACGCCGCCCAAGGGCTTCTTCCGCCTGTTCCCGGGCAACAAGGTCCGGCTCAAGTACGGCCACGTGATCGAGTGCACCGGCGCCTTGCGCGACGCCAACGGCCACCTGGTGGAAGTGCAGGCGAAGCTGGTGCCGGACACCAAGAGCGGCACACCCGGGGCGGACGCCATCAAGGTCAAGGGCAACATCACCTGGGTGGCCCTGGCCGATGCCGTGCCGGCCGAGGTCCGCCTGTACGAGCGCCTGTTCGCCGCGCCCCATCCGGGCGGCGGCGAACTGAAGGACGAGCTCAACCCGAACAGCCTGGCGCGCTGCGCCGGCTACGCGGAGCCTGCGCTGGCGAAGGCCGGATCGGGCGTGGCCTTCCAGTTCGAGCGCCACGGCTATTTCGTGCTCGACACTCATGCCGGCCGGGACGGCCAACCGCTGGTGTTCAATCGCGCCGCCACGCTGCGCGACAGCTGGGGCAAATAGCGCCGCGCCTGCCCGCGGGGCGCGATGGCGGCGCTGGCGCAGTCCGACATCCAGGACCGCGCCGCGCCGCTATCCTCGGCGCATGAGCCAACAGATTCCCTTGCATTGCCGCGTGCAGCCCGACCGGGCAGCCGGCCGGCTGCACTCCCGGCGCGAATGGCTGGCGATGGCGCTGGCCGCATCCGCCGGCAGCGCCTGGCCGGCGCTTGCGGCGGCCGCCTCCTCTGCCGAAAAGCGCGAACCCGAGTTGTGGCCGCAGCCGCTGGCCGTGCCCGGCGGCGTCGCAAGGGTCGCGCTGGGTCCGGCGCCCGAACGGCCGCGGGCCCGCACGGCGCAGGACGTGCCCCTGCTCGTGGTCGGCGACATGATCGCCTGGACGGCGCTGGTCGGCATCCCCCTGTCGGCGCAGACCGGCGCATCGCACATCGAGGTGCAGGGCAGCGCGGCCGAGCCGGCGCGGCGCCTGGCCTTTCGCATCGCCCCCAAGAAATACCGCGAACAGCAGCTCAAGGTGCCGCCGCGCACGGTCGACCTGTCGGCCGAGGACATGGCCCGCTACGAGCGCGAGCGCGATCACCAGAAAGAGGTGATGGCCACCTGGACGCCGCCGCCCGCCGGGCCGTTGCAGCTGGCGGTGCCGGTGCCGGGGCGGCGTTCGAGTTCGTTCGGCCTGCGGCGCGTGTTCAACGGGCAGCCGCGCAATCCGCACAGCGGCATGGACATCGCCGCGGCCACCGGCACGCCGGTGCATGCGCCGCTGGACGGCCAGGTGATCGATACCGGCGACTACTTCTTCAATGGAAACACCGTCTGGATGGACCACGGCGGCGGCCTGCTGACCATGTACTGCCACCTCAGCCGCATCGACGTGCGCACCGGCGACCGCCTGGCCACCGGCCAGGTGCTCGGCCAGGTGGGCGCCACCGGCCGCGTGACCGGGCCGCATCTTCATTGGGGCGTGATGCTCAACCGGACCATGGTCGATCCCGCGCTGTTCATCGAGACCTGACGCGGTCGTCGCTTGCGGCGCCGCGCCGTTGCTTCAGGCCCGCCCCGGCGCCCAGCGCAGCCCCAGCGCCACCGCGGCCGACACCGAGGCGAGCACCACCACGCCGGCCCAGCCCGCCACCGACAGCATGAGGCTGCCCAGTCCGGCGCCGAGTGCCATGCCGGTGAACATGCCGACGAACAGCACCGCGTTCAACCGGCTGCGGGCGGCCGGCTCGATGCCGTACACGATGGTCTGGTGTGCCACCAGCATGGACTGGAAGCCCAGGTCGAAGACGATGGCCGCCACCACCACCAGGGCGAGCTGCCCCGCCAACGGCAGCAGCGGCATCGCCAGCATCGCCGCGAACGACACCAGCGCCATCGCCGCGCCGATGCGCGTCACGCGCTCGGGCCCGCGCCGATCGGCCGCCCTCCCCGCCAGCGGCGCGGCCAGCGCGCCAGCGGCGCCGGCCAGGCCGAACGCGCCGGCGACGGCACTGCCGAGGTGGAATGGCGCGCCGTGCAGCATGACCGCCAGCGTGGACCAGAACGCGCTGAAGCCGATCGCCAGCGCGCCCTGCGCCAGCGCCGCGCGCCGCAATGCGGGGTGGCGGCGCCACAGCTCGCCCAGCGAGCCCAGCAAGGCACCGTAGGACAGCCGCGTGGTCGGCGCGAACGCCGGCAACCCGCGCCACAAGGCGCACCCGAGCAGCCCGACGGCAATGGCTGCGCCAAGGAACATGCTGCGCCAGCCGAACAGCTCGGCAACCACGCCGCTGACGACGCGCGAGAGCAGCACGCCGAGCAGCAGGCCGGTCATCACCGTGCCGACGATGCGGCCGCGGTGCGCCTCGGGTGCCAGCGTGGCGGCGGCCGGCACGATATCCTGCGCCACCGTGCCCGCCAGGCCGATCGACAGGCTGGCAGCCAGCAGCACGCCGATGTGCGGCGCCGCGGCGGCCGACAGCAGGGCCAGGATGAGCAGGGCCACCTTGCAGAGGATGATGCGCCGGCGATCGAAACGGTCGCCCAGGGGCGCGAGCAGCAGCAGCCCGAGCGCGTAGCCCAGCTGCGTCAGCGTGGGCACCCAGCCGATCTGCTGCGCGGTGGCATGCAGATTCGCGCCGAGCACGCCCAGCATCGGCTGCGCGTAGTAGAGGGAGGCGACCGATACGCCCGCGGCGCCGGCCAGCAGAAGGACCAGCCCGCTGGACAGAGCGCGCGGCGCCCGATCATTCGCACATTGAATGGAACCAAGGGTTTCCCCGGTGGAAATGGAAGTCATGGCGGCGAGTGTCTACTCGCTGACGCTCCAACGGTAGTAGCGCTTTTCGAACAATGGCTATACGCTTGGCGTATGCAAACGTCACTGACGCAGCGGCTGGACCTGCTGCAGACCTTCGTGCGCATCGTCGAGGCCGGCAGTCTCTCGGCCGCCGCGGCGCAGTTGCACACCACGCAGCCGACCGTCAGCCGGCGGCTGCAGGCGCTCGAGCGCTCGCTCGGGCTGCGCCTGCTGCAGCGCTCGACCCATGCGATGAAGCTCACCGAGGACGGTCAGCGCTGCTACGAGCACGGACGCGACCTGCTGGCCCGCTGGGAGCGCTTCGGCGAGGACCTGCGCGGTCCGGCCGACGAGCCGGAAGGGCATCTGCGTATCCAGGCCCCGCATGCCTTCGGCCAGGACCTGCTGATGGCGCCGGTGGTCGAGTTCCTGCGCCGCCACCCACGGGTCACCATCGAATGGCTGCTCAACGACCGCACGCCCAACTTCATCGCCGAGGACGTCGACTGCGCGATCCAGGTCGGCGACGTGCCGGACCCGTTGCTGGTGGCGATCCGGCTGTGGGCGGTGCCGCGCATCGTCGTGGCCGCGCCGTCCCTGATCCAGGGGCGGGCGCTTCCGCGCCACCCGTCCGAGCTGGCCGACCTGCCGTGGCTGGCGCTGCACACCTTCTACCGGCATGAACTGATGCTCAGTCCGGTGGCGGGCGGAGAGGCTTTCCGCCTGCCGATCCGTCCGCGCATGAGCACGGACAGCCTGTTCGCCATGCGCACCGCGGCCCTGATGGGGCTGGGTGCCTGCGCCGCCTCGGCGTGGACGTTGACGGAAGACGTGGCCCAGGGCCGCCTGCTGCACCTGGCCCCGCAGTGGCAGACCGCACCGCTGCCGGTGCACCTGATCTACCCGCCCGCGCGCTTCCTGCCGCTGCGGCTGCGGCGCTTCATCGATGCCATGCGGCATGCGCTGCCGGCGGCCATGGCAGGCCACGAAGGCGCCAGCACCGTTGAAGCTACGCGAGGGGCCGGGTGAGGTAGACCGCCTCGCGTCCGACGATCGGCTCGCGCGTGGGCATGAAGACGGTGCACCGGTCGCACGGCGCTTCGATGCGTGTCTGGCCATCGGTGGCGATCAGTTCGCCCGCGTCGAAGGTCTCGAAGCCCACCAGCGGGCGCACGAAGCGGAACTGCGGCGTGGTCACCATGCAGGTGCGCAGCAACTCGAAGCGGCGCGGCGCCGCCGGCAGCGCCGAAGGCGCGTGCTCGATCAGCCCGAAATGCGACAGCAGCCGCAGCGTCACCTCGGTCGCCACGAGCGCCGAGGAGCGCCGGAAGTGCTGTCCGCATTCGGCCACCAGCGCGGCGCCAGGCGCCAATTCGCCGGCATGCGCGCCGTGCTGGATCAGGGGCGTGCCCGAGCCCAGCCCGCTCGGCATGACCAGGTGCACCGCCGGCAGGCCGACGGCCAGCGCCACGCGCGCATTGCGCTCGAACCCGGGATAGACCCAGAAAGGCTCGTTGTCCTGGCTGGTGGAATGGATGTCGAGGATGTGGTCGGCCGCCGCCACGACAGGACGCAACTCCCGCGCCCGCCGCAGTTCCGGGCTGTGCTCGCTGCCACCGAGCAGCTCGTCCGACCAGATGCGGTTGAGGTTGTGCTCGATCTGGCGGTTGGCGAAGGGCCTGGACGGATCGAAGGCGTTGTAGGCCTCCACATGCGCGAAGCTGATGGTGAGCGTGCCGATCAGGGGCCGCACGCCGTTGTCCAGCAGGTGCGTGGCCGCCACCATGCCGCAGATCTCGTTGCCGTGGGTCAGCGCATTGATGAGCACGTGCGGACCCGGCCTCCCCGATTCGAACCGATGAACGTAGGGGATGCCGATGTTGCCCTGCGCGTACGCGGACAGATCGCGCGGCAGGACTTCCAGGACCGGAACGGATTCGGACATGTTCGACGCCAAAGTGCGAATGGTGCCAGCGAGGCTACCAGAGTCGCTGCCGTCGCGCTGGACCGATGCTATGTTTTCGATAGCACAAGGCGCGGCGTGGCTGCGGCCTGCGCGCGGTGAGGGTCGATCTATTGCTTGTGGATTCGTTCCAGGAACACATACACTGCAGAAACGTAAACCTCGGTTACACCAGCCCTGCCATGAAGGACTTCGAGCCGGACCGTCGTGCACCCCGAAGCGCCAGCCCGGCCGGCTGGATCGTCGCCCTGCTGGGCCTGCTCGTGCTCGTGGCCAGCTACCGGCTGGGTCCGGACAGCGAGTTCGGGGCAGCCTCCTCGGGCCTGCGCGTGGTGGCATGGCTGGGCATTGCGCTGGGACTGCTGCTGGTCGTGTTCATGCAGCGGCGCCGGTCGCACGGGGTGGGCCCGCGCATCGAACCTTCTCACGACGTGGACGACGACGCCCAGGCGGGCATGACACGCCCGTCGGTGCTGGCGGCGCTCGGCGTGGCGCGGGCGCCGTCGGTGCCCGAGCCCTCGTTCGTCGACACCATCGCGGTCATGCCGCCGGAAGCACAGGACGCCGAAGATGACATGGGCGACGCCGAAGGAGCGCCTGCCGAACGGGCACCGGTGCGTCTGAGCCCGCTGCTGCTGCAGCATCTCGACTGGCAGCATTTCACCGCCTTGTGCCGCAGCTTCTTCGCCCAGGCCGGCTTTGCCACCAGTGTGGCCGGCGGCGCGGACGAACAGCATGGCGCCGACGTGTGGGTGCAGTCGCGCCACATGCCCGAGCCGCGGCTGGTCCGCTGCCGCCAGTGGCAGGACGCGCCGGTGGACGCGCGCGAGATGCGCGAGTTCCTGCGCGCCATGAGTGCGCAGGGCCTGCAGCACGGCACCTACGTCTGCGGCGCCACCTTTACCGCCGAGGCCGCCGACTTCGCCAAGGCGAACGGCATCCAGGTGCAGGACGGCGCCGCGCTGCTGCGGCTGATCTCGCACCGCACGGCCGAACAGCAGCGCCAGTTGCTGGCCGTCGCGCTGGGTCAGGAGCCGGCGGCACCGACGACTGCTGCCGGCTGACCCGGCCGCGCGGTCGGCGCGGCGCCGATGGCCTGGGGCGCTGCCGGCGCCACGCCGAGCGCCTTGCTCACCGCCACCAGGTCGAGCGACAGCCGGCCGGTGCTGTCGGTCCGCGCCCGCTGCGCCTGCAGCAACGTGCGCTGCGCATCCAGCGCCGGCAGCAGATCGGTCAGGCCGTGCGCATAGCGCGTCCGCGCCAGCTCCCAGGCGTCGCGGCTGGCACCTTCCATGTCGCCCAGGCGCAGGTTGCGCTGGCGTTCGGCGGCGTAGGCGTTGAGCGTGTCGTCGATCTCGTGCCAGGCTTTGAGCACGGTCTGCTGCCAGGCAACCGCCGCTTCCTGCTGCTGCAGCTCCCGCAGCGCCACCGTGGCGCGGCGCCGGCCGCCGTCGAACAGGGGCAACTGCAGGCTCGGGCCGATCGACCAGCGGCGGCTGCCCCAGTCGGTGAACGTGTCCGCATCCACCGATTCGAAGCCGAACTGCGCGCCGATGGTGATGCGCGGATAGAGGTCGGCCTGCGCCACGCCGATGCGCGCGGTCGCGGCATGCAGCCTGGCCTGTGCCTGCTGGATGTCCGGGCGGCGAAGGGCCACCTCGGAAGGCAGGCCCAGCGAAAGATCGGGCGCGTTCGCCGCAGGGTGCGCCGGCGGCGCCGCCAGCAACGAGGCGAGCGCGCCCGGCCGCTCGCCGACCAGCAGCGTGAGCTGGTTGACGGCCTGCGCCTCCTGCGCGAGCAACGGCGGCAGGCGCGCCCGCGCATCGGCCACCTGGGCGTCCTGCATGCGCAGGTCGGTGTCGGTGCCGCGTCCGCGCGTCGTGCTGGCGGCCACGAGTTCGCGCAGTTCCTCGCCCAGTGCGACTTCCTCGCGCGCCAGCGCGATCTGCTGCTGCGTGCTGCGCACCTCGAAGTAGCGCCGCGCCACTTCGGCCTGGACGCTCAGGCGCACCTGCGCCAGCAATGCCTGCGCGGCGCCGTCGTCGGCGTCGGCGGCCTCCACCGCGCGCCGCACGCGGCCCCACAGGTCCAGCTCCCACGACGCATCGAAGCCGGCCTGGTAGAGATAGTGCGGCTCGGCAATGATGGGAACGATCTCGTCGATGGCGCCGGGATTGATGGCGCCGATGACGCGGCTGAAGTCGCCGTTTTCGCTGGCGCGCACGCGGCTCTCGCCGGCGGACAGGCCCAGTTGCGGCATGCCGCCCGCACGGGTGGCATCGCCCATGGCGCGGCTCTGGGCAAAACGCAGCGTCGCGGTGCGCAGGTCTGCATTGGCCTGCAGGGCGCGGGCCTGCAGTTGCGCGAGCACCGGGTCCGCGAACAATGCCCAGCCTGCCGGCGCCAGCGGCGCGGCCTGCCGCGGGGACGTCGCCAGCAGTTCGTCGGAGCCGCCGTGCCAGCTGGCGAAGTCCGGCGGCGCGGTGACCGACTGCGCCTGGAAGTCGGGGCCGGCCGCGCAGCCGGCCAGCACTGCGGCGCCACACAGTGCGAAGGCGCGGGCCAGGGCGGACGGCAAGGGCGTGTATGGGTGGGGCATGGCAGTCGGCTCCCGGCAACTTGGTTTCAGCTCAGGCGATGGCGGAACAGCCACGCCGCCAGCGGAAAAGTAAGCGCGGCCATCACCGCCAACGGCACGAGGTCGGGCCAGACCACGGACAGGCCCACTCCCTCGAGGTAGACGCGCCGCACCAGGTCGATGGCAAAGCGCAGCGGGTTGGCCAGCGTGGCGGCCTGCAGCGCGTCGGGCATGTTGCCCACCGGCGTGGTCAGGCCGGACAGCAGCATCAGCGGCATCATCAGCACGAAGGTGGTGAGCATGGCCTGCTGCATGTTGGCCGCCACGGCGGAGATCGACAGGCCGATGCCCACGCTGGCCACCGTGAAGCACAGCAGGCCCGTGTAGAGCGTGACGATGGAGCCGGCCAGCGGGATGCCGAACCACAGCGTGCACACGCCCAGCACCAGCGTCGACTGCACCAGCCCGACCAGCACCGGCGGCACCGCCTTGCCGATCATGATGGCGGTGGGAGACAGCGGCGTCACGAGCAGTTGGTCGAAGGTGCCCTGCTCGCGCTCGCGCGCCACCGACAACGCGGTCAGCAGCAGCGTCTGGAGCATGCTCAGCGCCGCGATCAAGGCCGGCATGAAGTTCCAGCGCGTCTCGAGGTTCGGATTGAACCAGGCACGCGACTCGATGCGCACCGGTGGCGACAGGCCGCCATGGCGCGCACGCCATTCCTGGTTGAAGCGGCCGACCGCCTGGGTCACGTAGCCGACGGCCGCAGCGGCCGTTGTCGAGTTGCGCGCATCGGCGATCAGTTGCACCGGCGCCTCGCGGCCGGCGGCCAGGCGCTGCTCGAAGTCCGGGCCGATATGCAGCGCAAGCAGCACCTGCTGATTGTCGACCGGTGCGGCAACCTGGCTGGGCGAGGTCAGGGTCATGGCGCGGCGGAACACGCCGCCGCCTTCGAGCTTCGCGACCAGTTCGGTGGCGGCGGCGCCATGGCTCTGGTCGAGCAGCGCATAGTCGACCCGCGTGAGGTCGTAGGTGGCCGCGTAGCCGAAGATCAGGCTCTGCATGATGGCCGGCGCCACCAGCACGACCCGGCTGGCCGGGTCCTTGAGGATGACGAGCAGCTCCTTGCGGCACAGGTTCAGCACCCGCAGGACGAAGTCGATGAAGCCGGCCATGTCGTCAGTCCAGCCGCTTGCGCGTGACCGCCAGCGCCACGGCCATCAGTCCCACGGCATAGGCGGCGAGGATGAGGCAGTCGCGAATCACCATCGGCCAGATGTTCCCGGCCAGGAAGAGCGAACGGATCAGCTCCATGAAGTAGGTCGCCGGCAGCAGGTGGCCGATGTAGTACACCACCGTGGGCACGTTGCGCAGGTCGAACAGGAAGCCCGACAGCATCAGCGACGGCAGGAAGCTCGCCATCAGCGCGACCTGGCTGGCCAGGAACTGGCTGCGCGTGACGGACGAGATCAACAGCCCGATCCCCACCGCCACGATCAGGTAGAGCATGGAGGCGAACACCAGCACCGCCAGCGAGCCGACCATGGGCACCTCGAACAGGTAGCGCGCGGCCAGCAGGCACAGCGCCAGCCCGATCATGCCGATGACGAAGTAGGGAATGATCTTGGCCAGCAGGATCTCGATCGGCCGCACCGGCGTGACGAACAGCGCCTCGAGCGTGCCCCGCTCCCACTCGCGCGCCATCACCAGTGCGGTGAGGAACGCGCCGACGAGCGTCATGACCAGCACCACCAGGCCCGGCACCAGGTACCAGGTGCTGCTGTTGGCGGCGTTGAACCACATCCGCGGCTCGAGCGTCACGCTGCCGATCCCGTCGGGCGACGGCGCGTCGCGGTGGCGTCCGGCGCGGTCGGCGTCGCGCACGGCCCCGGCGCCGATGGCGGCGCCCGCATAGCCGAGGATGGTCGTGGCCTTGTTCGCGTCGGCCCCGTTGACGACGATCTGGATGCGCGCATCGCCCCTGGCCAGGCGGCTGGAGAAGTCGGCCGGCACGCGCACGATGCCGTCCACGCGGTGCGCCTCCATCAGCGCCTCCGCCTCCTGCATGGAGGCCATCGGCACCGCCGAGATGTAGGGCGTCAGCGAAAGGCCCGCTACGGCCTGGAACGCGCCGGGCGAGCTGTCTTCCATGACCACCGCCAGCGGCGCATTGCGCACGTCCAGCGACAGGCCATAGCCGAACAGGAGGATCAGCAGCATCGGCAGCAGCACGCCGATGGCCAGGCTGCTGGGATCGCGCAACACCTGGCGCGTCTCCTTGCGCGTGAGTGCCGCGACGCGCGACATCGCACCGCGCAGCCCGGCGCCGGGCCGCGGCGCGGATGCCGCCGTCGCGGGCCGTTCGGCCTTCATGCGTGCGCCTCCTCGCCGGCCGGCGCCGGCGCCTTGCCAGCACTGCGCGCACGGGTGACGATGCCGATGAAGGCCTCCTCCATGCTCGCGTGCCCGCCGGCCTGCACGTGCGCGGCGCGGCGCACTTCCTGCGGCGTGCCGATGGCCAGCAGCCGGCCCGCGTCCTGGATCAGGATGCGGTCGCAGTACTCGGCCTCTTCCATGAAATGCGTGGTGATCACCACCGTGACGCCGGCTTGCGCCAGTGCCGTGATGCGGCGCCAGAACTCTCGCCGTGCCAGGGCGTCGGCCCCGCTCGTGGGCTCGTCCAGGAACAGGATCTCGGGCTCGTGCAGCAGGCCGGCCGCCATCGCCAGCCGCTGCTTGTAGCCGCCGGGCAGCTGCCCGCTGGGGGCGTGCTGCTGGCCGGCCAGGTCGAAGTCCTCGAGCACGGCACCCACCCGCGTGCGCAGGCGCTCGCCGCGAAGGCCGTAGGCGCCGCCGAAGAACTCGAGGTTCTCCAGCACCGTGAGGTTGCCGTAGAGCGCGAACTTCTGCGAGACATAGCCGATGCGGCTGCGTGCCTGGGCCCGCGCGTGGCGCAGGTTGACGCCTGCGACCTCGAGAAAGCCGCTGCTGGCCGGCAACAGGCCGCACAGCATGCGAAAGGTGGTGGTCTTGCCCGCGCCGTTGGGGCCGAGCAGGCCGAATATCTCGCCGCGGCGCACCGTGAAGCTGGTGCTCGCCACTGCCGTGAAGTCACCGAACTTGCGCACCAGGTCGCGCACTTCGATCACGACGTCGTTGCCTTCGTCCGCGGCGCCGCCTGGCCCACCAAGGCCCGCGGCGCGGGCAGCCGGTGGCGCCGGCAAGGCTGGCGGCGCAGCTGGGGTGCCGGTCTGCGCATGCATGCCGCCGCGCTGGTCGGCCGCCTCCGCCCGGTGCGCCCGCAGCAGCACCATGAACCCGTCCTCGAGCCGGGCCGGCACGGCCTGCGCGTGCGTGCCCTGCAGCAGGTCGCCGATCGCGCCCGCGTCGGCCTCGGGCCTGCGGATGAAATGCACGTCGCCCCCTTGCGGCACCGCGTCGACGATCAGCCGCTGCGCGTCCAGCAGCCGCGCCTGCAGCACACGCGCCGGCGTGCCCTCTGGCACGCGCGCCACGAAGGTCATGCCTTCGGCCTTGTCGCGCAGTGCTTCGGGCGTGCCCGCGGCGATGATGTGCGCCTCGTGCATGACGAAGACCTGCGCGCAGCGCTCGGCCTCGTCCAGGTACGAGGTGCTGACGATCACGCTCATCCGCTCGTCGGCCAGCAGTTGCTGCACGATTTCCCACAGCTCCCGGCGCGACAGCGGGTCGACGCCGACGGTGGGCTCGTCCAGCAGCAGCAGGTCGGGCGAGCGCACCAGCGTGCAGGCCAGCCCGAGCTTCTGCTTCATGCCGCCCGAGAGCTTGCCGGCCGGCCGCGTGGTGAAGCGCGCAAGGTCGGTCATCTCCAACAGGCGTGCAAAGCGCGTGCGGCGCACGTCGCGCGGCACACCGTGCAGGTCGGCGTAGAGGTCGAGGTTTTCCTGCACGCTGAGGTCTTCGTACAGGCCGAAGCGCTGCGGCATGTAGCTGATGCGGTCCTGCACCGCCTGCGGGTCCTGCGCGACGTCGATACCCAGCACGTGCAGATGCCCCGCATCGGCACGCAGCAGCCCGGCGGCCAGGCGCAGCAGCGTAGTCTTGCCCGCGCCATCGGGCCCGACCAGCGCCGTCAGACTGCCGGCGGGCACTTCCATCGAGACGCCGTCGAGCGCAACTGCCGGCGGCTGCCCGCGGGCGACGAAGCGCTTGCGCAACTCGTGCGCCACCAGCACCGGGCCGGCAGGCGGCGAGCTCACCGGCGCGGCTCCGCCGCAGCGTCCAGCGGCAGGTGCACCGTGGCCGGCATGCCCAGCCGCAGGCGGTTGTCCGGGTCCTGCGCCAGCACGCGCACTTCGTAGACGAGGCTGGTGCGCAGCTCCTCGGTCTGCACCGACTTGGGTGTGAACTCGGCTTCGGACGAGATATAGCCGATGCGACCGTCCAGCGGGTGGCCGGGGTCGCTGTCGATGCGGATGCGTGCGGCCATGCCCGGCCGTATGCGGCCCAGGTCGGGCTCGGCCACGTAGGCGCGCACCCATTTCGGGTCGACGATGGCGAGCGTATAGACCGGCCGCTGCGGCGAGGCCATGTCGCCAGGCTCCATCAGGCGCGAGCGCACCACGGCGGCGACCGGCGCCTTGAGCGTCGATTCGTCGATCTGATGCTGCAGCAGCGCCAGCGCGGCGCGCGTGGCCTCCAGCTGCGCACCGGCCTGGCCGACGTCTTCCTTGCGCGCGCCGGTCACGACCAGGCGCTGCGCCTGCTGGGCTTGCGCCAGCTGCGCCTGGGCCACCTTGCGCCGTGCCTGCGCGGCTTCGAGGTCCTGCTGGCTGACCGCGCGCGCGGTGGTGCTGCGCCGGATGTCCTGCAGCCGCTCGAGTTGCTGGCGCGCCAGTTCGGCATCGGCACGCGCGGCCTCCACCTTGGCGCGGGCCTGTGCCACTTCTTCCGGACGGCTGCCGTTGTTGAGCCGGTCCAGGGCCTGCTGCTGGACTTCGATTTGCGCACGCGCCTGATCGGCGCGCAACTGCAGGGTACGCGTGTCCAGCTGGCCCAGCACCTGGCCGGCCTGGACGCGATCGCCCTCCTGCACCGCCAGTTGCGCAATGCGCTCGCTGCCGTTGAATGCGAGCGACACCTGCCGCAGGTCGACGTTGCCGTACAGGACGATCTCCTGGCGCTCGGCCGGGGCGCGGTGGAACCACCAATACGCCAGGCCGGCGGCGACGAGCAGGAGGACGACGACGCCGATGGCGGGCTTCTTGTTCATGGCGAAGAGGACCGGTTGTAGGGCGTCTTGTAGGCACGTCGCCCGGACGCTAGACTGCATGATAGTGAATTTGAATTCAAATTCAAGACGAACCTAGCCCCGCCGACCTGCCCACCAGATGCGCCGCCCCGCCGCCACTTCGCCAAAGCGAGCTTCGCCGAGCCGCCCGCTGACCGAGCCGCCCCTGGCCGCGC
Source organism: Variovorax sp. (assembly GCF_035634955.1). Taxonomy (GTDB): domain Bacteria; phylum Pseudomonadota; class Gammaproteobacteria; order Burkholderiales; family Burkholderiaceae_C; genus Variovorax. Next base: position 179,111 of record NZ_DASQBZ010000021.1, read on the forward strand.
CGCGCCGCGGCGAAGCCACCCGCCGGCACCTTCTGGAGACGGCCGGGCGGGTGTTCGGCGAATTGGGTTTCGCCGGCGGGACCACCAAGGAGATCGCGCGCCGCGCCGGCACGCCGATGGCATCGGTCAACTACCACTTCGGCAGCCGCGAGGCCCTGTACGAAGCCGTGCTCATCGAGGCCCACGGCCAGCTGCTGGCCCTGGACGAGTTGCGCGACATTGCTTCGAGCGGCCAGGCACCGATGGAGCGCCTGCGCCGGCTGCTCGTGCACCTGGCGAGCATGGCGGCCTCGCCCTCGCCGCCGTGGGGGTTTCGCGTCCTGGCGCGCGAGACGATGTCGCCGTCGGCCGTGCTCCCCGCTTTGATCGACAAGGCAGCCCGGCCCAAGGTCGCCCTCGTGCGTCCAATGATGGCCCAGGTGCTGGGAATGGACGCCGAAGACCCGGCCGTGCAGCGAGCCATGGTTCTGTCGGTCCTGCCGGCCATCGTGCTGATGATCGCGCCGCGCCAGGCCTTGCGCGACCTATTGCCAGGCGTGCTGCAGGACCCGCAGGGTCTGCAGGACGATCTGGTGCGCTACGTGCAGGGCGGCCTGGCGGCCGTTGCGCGCGCGCGACGCCCGGCGCCGGCGGCAAAAGGGCGACCGGCAGGCAAGGCGCGTTCGCCGGGCAAGCGCGGCTGAACGCGCACCCCGTCAGTCGGGGTCGCCGGCGTCCGTCGCGCGCATGCCGCTGCGGCGCGCCTTGCGTTCGGCCTGCTGCGCGTCCAGAAGCGCCTTGCGCTCGGCTTCCCGCGCAAGCGCCTCGGCCAGCCATTGCGCGTATTCCTCGGGCGTCTCCAGGCTGATGCGGCCGATGCTGCCGGCGCGCAGTTCGGTCAGGACGATCTCGGCGGCCTTCTGCGTGTTCAGGCGACCGCCGGGCAGCAGCGCGCCGCGGCGCCGGCCGATGGCCTCCAGCACCTCTTCGTCGCTCAGGTCGGCGATGGGCATGGGCAGGCTGAATCGCGCCTCGAGTTCGGCGGCGTAGTGCCCGCGCAGATAGGCCAGCAACTCGAGCACGACCTCTTCCTCGTCGTAGGCATTGCGCCCGACCGCGCCACTGGCGGCCAGGTTGTAGCCGCTCTGGTCGACGATGATGCGCGGCCACAGCATGCCCGGCGTATCCCACAGGTAGAAGTCGTCCGCCAGGACGATGCGCTGCTCCTCGCGGGTGACGCCGGCCTCGTCGGCGGCCTTGGCCTGGCGCTTGCCCTTGAGCGTATTGATCAGCGTCGACTTGCCGACGTTGGGCACGCCGCAGATCATCACGCGCATCGGCTTGGCCATGCCGACGCGGTGCGGAGCCAGCGCGAGGCAGGCGCGCACGATCTGCTGCGCCGGCGCGCGTTCGCTCGCGTCGAGCGCGATGGCGCGCGTGTCGGACTGCGCGTTGTAATGCGCCAGCCAGCGCTCGGTCACGGCCGGATCGGCCAGGTCCTGCTTGTTGAGCACCTTCAGACGCCGCTTGTTGCCGCTGAGCGCCTGCAGCATCGGGTTGGCGCTGGAGCCGGGCAGCCGCGCGTCGAGCAGTTCGATCACCACGTCGATCAGCTTGAGCCGTTCGGCGATCGCCTTCTTGGTCACGTGCATGTGACCGGGGAACCATTGGATCGGCATGCTGGGGCTCGTCAGATGGACTGGGCGGCCTTGGCGCCCTGGTAGGCGCTGTACAGGCGCTGGAATATCGGACCGGGCCGGCCCTCGCCGATCGGCTGGCCGTCGAGCAGCGTCACGGCAAGTACTTCCTTGCTGGCCGAACTGAGCATCAGCTCGTCGGCGCCATGCACCTGCGCCGCGCTGATCGGCTGCAGCGCGAAGGGAATGCCCTCCTGCGCGCACAACTCGCGGATCAGCTCGTAGCGGATGCCTTCGAGCACGTGCCCTCCCTTGGGCACGCCGAACACCGCGCCGCTCTGGACGATCCAGACGTTCGAGGCCGACGCCTCGGTCAGCAGCCCGTCGCGGAACAGGATGGTCTCGGTGGCACCGACGTCGGCCGACACCTGGCGCGCCAGCACGTTCCCCAGCAGAGAGATGCTCTTGATGTCGCCGCGTTCCCAGCGGAAGTCGTCGGCGGTCACGCAGGCCACGCCCTCGCGCACGGCATGCGTTGCCGGCCGGTGCATCGGCGAAGCCATCATGAACACCGTCGGCGCGATGTCCGGCGGCATCGCGTGATTGCGCAGCGCGACGCCGCGCGTGACCTGCAGGTAGACCGTCTGGTCTTCGGCCGGATGCGCGTCGATCAGCACGCGGCAACGCTCGAGCCATTCGTCCCGGCTGTGCGGATTGGCCATGCGCACCTTGCCCAGGCTGCGGTCCAGGCGCTCGATGTGCTGGTCGAAGCGGAACAGCCTTCGGCCATAGACCGGCACCACGTCGTAGACGCCGTCACCGAACAGGAACCCGCGGTCGAGCACGGACACCTTGGCCTGGTTCAGCGGCAGGTAGGCGCCATCGAGATAGCACAAGGTGTCGGGCAGGTGGGACATTCGCGTGGGGCGGCTGTGGTCCGGTCGATGTGATGCGCGCGCTCAGCCGCGAGCGGCCATGCCCTTGGCGGCCTCGTTGCCGCCTTGCGCGGCGCCGCTTTGCGGCACCTGCTCGCCGGCACGGTCGGTCACCTCGGCCAGCCGCTGCGCCAGTGCCTCCGGCGCATGCGCGCCGATGCCGATGAATGCGCCTTCGGTGAGGGTGATGTGCGCCGCCTCGAAGGTGCCGGCGCCGGCGCACAGGATGGTGCGGTTCGGTGCGTCCTGGCCGGCCAGCACGAGCATGGCCGGCACCACCGCCTCTGGCCGGAAGGCCTCGAGCATTTCCTTGGGGAACAGGTCTTCCGTCATCCGGGTGGCCGCGGTCGGCGCCAGGCAGTTGACGCGGATGTCGTTCCTGGCGCCTTCCAGGCTCAGCGTCTGCATCAGCCCGACCAGCGCCAGCTTGGCGGCGCCATAGTTGCTCTGGCCGAAATTGCCGTACAGGCCCGAGGACGACGTGGTCATGACGATGCGGCCGTACTTCTGCTCGTTCATCAGGGCCCAGACCGCCTTTGTGCAGTGCACGGCGCCCATCAGGTGGACGTCGAGCACGGTGCGGAAGTCCTCCAGATCCATCTTGGCGAAGCTCTTGTCGCGCAGGATGCCCGCGTTGTTCACCAGGATGTCTACCCGGCCGAATGCCTCGACCGCCTGCGCCACCATCGCCTGCACTGCGGCGAAATCCGTCACCGACGCGCCATTGGCGATCGCCTCGCCGCCGGCGGCCTTGATCTCGTCGACCACCGCCTGCGCCGCCACGGGCGAACCGCCGGTGCCGTTGACCGTGCCACCCAGGTCGTTGACCACCACCTTCGCCCCACGGGCGGCCAACGCCAGCGCATGCTGGCGGCCCAGGCCGCCGCCGGCGCCGGTGACGATGGCCACGCGGCCCTTGAAATCGAGGATGGCGTCGGAACTGCTCATGAAAAAAATTCCTTGTCGATGAATGCGAAAGCGGCGTGCTCGGCAGCGTGGCCGCGGCCGGCGCCGGCGTCCGCCAGGGACGACGGCGGACTGCCAGTCCCGGACTTTAAAGCGCCGTGACCGCTCGCGGCCGGCGCAGTCCGAGCCGATCGGCCGAGACGTACTGCTGGCGGTAGATCTCGAACGGCATGGTGTCGTTGGCCTCGATCTGCGTCTGCTCGTCGATGGACGCCTGCGTCATGGCCTCGAAAGCCGCCTGCGCGTCCGCAGGCCACGGCAGGCCGAGCAGCAACTCGCGCGTGGCCTCGGAACGTGCGCGCACGAACGACACGAACGAATTCTGGTGTTCCTGCGCCATGGCCGCCAGTACCCGCGCCGAAGGCAGGCGATCGGGCGCCTGCAGCGACGCCTGTGCGTCGCGTACCGCGTCGGCATGGGCGCAGCCGCCATGGGCCGCATCGAGCGCCGCGGCAATGGGCAGGCACTGCTCCAGCAGTTGCGCGCCCCATTCTGTGAGCGCCACTTCGCGCCCGCCGCGCTGCAGCTTCACGCCGGGCTGGCGCCCGCGCTCGGCGGTGAGCTGCTGGTTGCGCGCCAGTTCGGCGATCTCGGCCGGCGTGTCCTGCGGGCTGTCGCTGAGCAGGCAATGCAGCAGGAAGACATCGAGGAAACGAATGGTCTGCGCCCGGATGCCGACCGGCTCGAAAGGATCGAGGTCCATCAGGCGCACCTCGATGTACTCGACGCCGCGCTCGCGCAACGCGTGCAGCGGTCGCTCGCCGGGACGGATCACCCGCTTGGGCCGGATGGTGCCGTAGAACTCGTTCTCGATCTGCAGCAGGCTGGTGGCGAGCTGGTTGTATTCGCCGCCCGGGCTGCTGATGCCGAACGCCTCGTAGGCCGGCCAGGGGCGGGTGAGTGCGTCTTCGAGCGAGGCGCCGTAGCCCTCCAGGCTGTTGTAGCTCACCGCCAGCGAGGCCTGCGCGTCGCTCTGGTAGCCCAGCCGTCCCATGCGCAGCGAGGTGCCGTGCGGCATGTACATGCTGCCCTCGCCCAGCGGCTGCAACTCGTGCTGGCGTCCGGCCACGAAGGTCGAGCACAGCGCCGGCGAGGCGCCGAACAGCACCAGCAGCAGGAAGGCATGGCGGCGGAAGTTGCGGATCAGGCCGAAGTACTGCGCATTGTCCAGCCCGGGCAGCGACCAGTTGTAATGGATGCCGGAGATGGTCTGCATGCGCCGGCCGTAGCGATGCGCCAGGCCCATGCGGTAGACGCTCTTGGCACGGCCCACGTTGGAACTGCCATAGCGGCCGATGGGAATGGTCTCGTCCGCCGGCAGTCCGCACGGCATGCTCGAGACCCACAGGCGCTCGTCGTTGGGAGCCAATGCGCGGTAGACGAACTGGTGCACGCGCGTGAGTTCGTCCAGGCATGCCTCGACGTCGCCATGCACGCTGGTGATGAGTTCGACCTGCGATTCGCTGAAGTCGGTGGTGATGTGCGGATGCGTCAGCGCCGAGCCGAGTTCGGCGGGGTGCGGCGTCAGTGCCAGCTTGCCGTCGGCCTGGGCGCGCAGGCTTTCCTTCTCGATGCCGCGCCGGATGCCGTGCAGCCGGTCGGGCGAGAGCGCGCCAAGCCGCTCCTCCAGTGTGCTCTTGTCCATAGGCTGGTCGTGTTGTCTCCGGTGCGGCGAGCCGAGCTCCGGACGGTGTGTGGGGCCGGAAGGTAGCACGGCCGGCCAAGTCTTGCTCGTGCGCGGGGCAAGCGCCTTATGGCAGGGCCCGCATCGCCCGCGGGTGCCGGCGGGGGCCGCGGGCGCCCCCGGAACGCGTCAGGCGGCGAGCACGCGCAGCAGGAACGCGTTCAGGTCGGCCACCTCTTCCATGCAGACGGAGTGGGCCATCGGGTACTCGTGCCATTGCACCGCGTAACCCAGCGCCACGAGCGCATCGCGCGAAGCGCTGGCACGGGCCAGCGGCACGACCGGGTCGCCGGTGCCGTGGGCCATGAACACGGGCGTGTCGTGGTTGGCCGCATGCCGCTCGGCCGCCAGCATGCCGGCCAAGGGCAGGTAGCCGGACAGGCCGACGATGCCCGCCAGCCGCTCGGCATGGCGCAGCCCTGTCATCAGCGCCATTGCGCAGCCCTGGGAGAAACCCGCCACCACGATCCGCCGGGCCGGAATGCCGCGCGCCTTCTCGTTGGCGATGAGCGCCTCGATGGCGGCCTGGGAATTGCGCAGGCCGGCTTCGTCCTCGCGCTTGGCCAGATCGGTGCCCAGGATGTCATACCAGGCAGGCATGCGGTAACCATTGTTGATGGTCACGGGAATCACCGGCGCGTTGGGGAACACGAAGCGCACGGGCCCGACGCTGCGCAGGTCGAGTTCCTGGGCAATCGGCACGAAGTCGTTGCCATCTGCGCCCAGGCCGTGCATCAGCACGATGGATGCGGTCGGGTTCGGGCCGGTTTCGATTTCGATGGGGGGCTGGGACATGGTCGTTGGATCCGGTGGAAACTAGGAAAGGCTCACTGCTTGGCGCGGCGCTGCCGCGCCCTGCGCACCTGGCGGCTGTCGTTGGCTTCGCGCTCGGCGCGCCGCTGCGCCTCTTTTTTCGCGCGTCGCCGGGCCGACAGCTTGCGGCCGACATAGAAGCTGATCGCGCCACTGACCAGCAGGAGGAGCATGCCCAGGGCCTGGCCGTCCATGGCCTACAGCACCCGTTGAATGCCGGCGGGCTTGAAGCCCAGGTCGGCCGCCTTGCCCTTGCGGCCGCGCGCGGCCCGGGCGTTGTTGAGCGAGCGGATCTCGAGCGTCTCCTCGCGTTCCTTGCCGCCGCGGCCGACGCCCTCGATGCGCACGCTGCGCGTGTAGGCCGCGGCGCCGGCCAGCGTGTCCTTGGCGTCGAGGTCGATCAGCGTGAGGCCGCGGCCGCCCTTGGGCAGCGCCTTGAGCTCGGCGATCTCGAAGCTCAGGATGCGTCCGCCGGCCGACGCGCAAGCCACGTGCGTGGCCGGCGGCAACGGTTCGGCGCCGCCTGCGCCGCCCACCAGCGACGGCCGGTTGAGCTGCCCGCCCTCGCCGACGTCGATGAAGGACTTGCCGCCGCGTTGGCGCGACACCATGTTCTCGACGGAGGCGATGAACCCGTATCCGCCGCTGCTCGACAAAAGCAGGCTGGCGCCGGGCGGCCCGGCAAAGAAATGCGTGACGTGCGTGCCGCTTTCCAGGTCGATCAGCGAGGTGACCGGCTGGCCGTCGCCGCGACCGCCGGGCAGCGAAGCCACCGCCACTGTATAGACGCGCACGCCGCCTTCCTTGGCGCTGCCGAACACCAGCAGGGTATCGACCGAGCGGCACTCGAAGGCGCCGTAGAGGCCATCGCCCGACTTGAAGCTGTATTCCGCCGCGCCGCCGTTGCCGGCGCGCTCGCTGGCCCAGCCCTTCTGCGTGCGCACCCAGCCCTTCTGCGAGACGATCACGGTGACCGGCTCGTCGATCACCTTCACCTCGGCCACCGCGCGCTTCTCGGCCTGGATGAGCGTACGGCGCTCGTCGCCGAAGGTCTTGGCGTCCGTCTCGATCTCCTTGACCATGACGCGGCGCAGCGCGGCCGGGCTGCCGAGCACTTCCTCGAGCTTCTTCTGCTCTTCGCGCAGGCTCTTGAGCTCCTGCTCGATCTTGATCGCCTCGAGCCGCGCCAGCTGGCGCAGCCGGATCTCCAGGATGTCCTCGGCCTGGCGATCGCTCAGGCGGAAGCGCTCGATCAATGCCGCCTTCGGCTCGTCCGAGTTGCGGATGATCGCGATCACCTCGTCGATGTTCAGCAGCACCAGCTGCCGGCCCTCGAGGATATGGATGCGGGCGAGCACCTTGTCCAGCCGGTGCTGCGAGCGGCGCTGCACGGTCCGGGCGCGGAACTCGATCCACTCGGTGAGCATCTGCCGCAGCGACTTCTGCACCGGCTTGCCGTCGATGCCGACCATCGTCAGGTTGATCGGCGCCGAGTTCTCCAGCGAGGTGTGCGCCAGCAGCGTGGTGATGAAATCGTCCTGGTCGATCCGGCTGGTCTTGGGCTCGAACACCAGGCGCACCGGCGCGTCCTTGCTGGACTCGTCGCGCACCACGTCGAGCACCGACAGCATCGCCGCCTTGAGCTGCGTCTGCTCGGCGGTCAGCGCCTTCTTGCCGGCGCGCACCTTCGGGTTGGTGATCTCCTCGATTTCCTCGAGCACCTTCTGCGTGCTCACGCCGGGCGGCAGCTCGTTGACCACCAGTTGCCACTGACCGCGCGCCAGGTCCTCGATCTTCCAGCGCGCCCGCACCTTGAGCGAACCACGTCCGGTGCGGTAGGCCTCGGCGATGTCGGCCGCGCTGCTGATGATCTGCGCGCCGCCGGGATAGTCCGGCCCGGGAATCAGCGCGAACAGTTCCTCGTCGCTCATCTTGCCGCCGGCCTTGACCATGGCGACGCAGGCTTCGGCCACTTCGCGCAGGTTGTGGCTGGGGATCTCGGTGGCCAGGCCGACGGCAATCCCGCTGGCGCCGTTGAGCAGCACGAATGGCAGGCGCGCCGGCAGCACGGCGGGCTCTTCGGTGCTGCCGTCGTAGTTGGGCACGAAGTCCACCGTGCCTTCGTCGATCTCGTCGAGCAGCAGGCTGGTGATGCGCGCCAGCCGCGCCTCGGTGTAGCGCATGGCCGCCGCGCCGTCGCCGTCGCGGCTGCCGAAGTTGCCCTGGCCGTCGATCAGCGGGTAGCGCTGCGCGAAATCCTGCGCCATGCGCACCAGCGCGTCGTAGGCGGCCTGGTCCCCGTGCGGATGGAAGCGGCCGAGCACGTCGCCCACCACGCGGGCGCTCTTTACCGGCTTGGCGCCGGCCGTGCCGTTGGCCCCGCCGAAGCCCAGGCCCATGCGGGACATCGAGTACAGGATGCGCCGCTGCACCGGCTTCTGGCCGTCGCTCACGTCGGGCAGCGCGCGCCCCTTGACCACGGACAGGGCGTATTCGAGATAGGCGGTCTGCGCGTAGTCGGCCAGCGTCAACGCGGTCGGATCATCGGGCTCCTGCAAGTCCAGGTCCGGTTGAATGTTGTCGTCCATCGGGAATCGTTCGAAAGGGTTCTGGGCCTTGGCGGCGGCACGCATCGCGCACCGGCGCCGGCCGCTCACTGCATTGGGGGTTTGCTCACGCGCTCGAGTTCCGCCCGCGCCTCGTCGAGCTTGGACTGGCGCTTGGCGATCTTGTCGGCGTCACCCGTGCGCTGCGCCGAGCGAAGGTCGGCTTCGCGCTCGGCGACTTCCTTCCTGGCCTTGCGGATGTCGTCCTCGCGTTCCTTGGCGAGCGAGGCATCCGTGCAGTTGGCCCGGTTGGCGTCGAGCGCCTTCTTCAGGCCACGCACCTCGCGCGCCTGGCCGCGGGCCTGGGCGTCGGCCAGCGACGCCTCGATCTCGGCGCGCTTGGCCTCGCACGCCGGCGATGCGGCAGCTGCAGCCAAAGGCACGCCCAGCATCAGCGCACAAGCAGCAGCAAATGAAGCGAAGCTCATTCGCGAGCATCCGCGGACCCGGCTTTCCCGGGCCGCCGGAGGCCTCCCCTCGAAGGGGGTGGGCGGATCTGCGAAGCAGGGCAGCCTGGGGGTGGTCATACGTCGATCTCCACATCGTCCGCGCGCAGCTCCATCAGTTCGCGCCGCGCGGCGGCCTCGCCCTTGCCCATCAGCTTGGTGATCTCGCCGCTGGTCTGGTCGAAATCGAGGCGCCCCAGGCGCACCTGCAGCAGGCGCCGGGTATCGGGATTGAGCGTGGTCTCCCACAACTGCTCGGCGCTCATCTCGCCCAGGCCCTTGAAGCGGGAGATGGCCCACTTGTTCTCGGACACCCCGTCCTTTCGCAGCTTGTCCAGGATCGCGGTGAGCTCGCCCTCGTCCAGCGCATACATCTTGGCTGCCGGCTTCTTGCCGCGCGCCGGCGCATCGACCCGGAACAGCGGCGGCCTGGCGACGTACACGTGCCCGGTCTCGATCAGCTTGGGGAAATGGCGGAAGAACAGGGTCAGCAGCAGCACCTGGATGTGCGAGCCGTCGACGTCGGCGTCCGACAGGATGCAGATCTTGCCGTAGCGCAGGCCGCTCAGGTCGGGCGTGTCGTTCTGCCCGTGCGGGTCGACGCCGATGGCAACCGAGATGTCGTGGATCTCGTTGTTGGCGAACAGCCGGTCGCGCTCGACCTCCCAGGTGTTGAGCACCTTGCCGCGCAACGGCAGGATGGCCTGGCTTTCCTTGTCGCGGCCCATCTTGGCGCTGCCGCCGGCCGAGTCGCCCTCGACCAGGAACACCTCGTTGTGCGCCGTGTCCTTGCTTTCGCAATCGGTGAGCTTGCCCGGCAGCACCGCCACGCCCGAGCCCTTGCGCTTCTCGACCTTCTGGCCGGCGCGCTGGCGCGTCTGCGCTGCCTTGATGGCCAGTTCGGCCAGCTTGCGACCATAGTCGACATGCTGGTTGAGCCACAGTTCCAGCGCCGGGCGCACGAAGCTGGACACGAGCCTCACCGCGTCGCGCGAATTCAGGCGCTCCTTGATCTGCCCCTGGAACTGCGGGTCGAGCACCTTCGCAGAGAGCACGTACGAGGCGCGCGCGAACACGTCCTCGGGCAGCAGCTTCACGCCCTTGGGCAGCAGCGAGTGCATCTCGATGAAGCTCTTGACGGCATTGAACAGGCCGTCGCGCAGGCCGCTCTCGTGGGTGCCGCCGGCGCTGGTGGGGATGAGGTTGACATAGCTCTCGCGCACCGGCTGGCCGTCTTCGGTGAACGCCACGCACCACTCGGCGCCCTCGCCTTCAGCGAAGTTGTCGGCGTTCTTGTCGGCGTATCCGGCGCCTTCGAACAACGGGATCACGGGATCGCCGTTGAGCGTCTGCATCAGATAGTCGCGCAGCCCGCCCTTGTAGAGCCATTGCTGCTGGTCCTTGGTCTTCTCGTTGACCAGCGTGACCGTCACGCCGGGCATCAGCACCGCCTTGCTGCGCAGCAGGTGCGTGAGTTCGCCCAGCGGCAGCGCCTGCGACTCGAAGTACTTGCCGTCCGGCCAGGCGCGCACCGTGGTGCCCTGGCGGCGCTCGCCCGCCTCGGCCGCGCGCACCTGCAGCGGCTCGATCACGTCGCCGGCGGAGAACGCCAGCCGCGCCACCTTGCCTTCGCGGTGCGACTGCACCTCGAGCCGCCTCGACAGCGCGTTGGTCACGCTCACCCCGACGCCGTGCAGGCCGCCGGAGAAGCTGTAGGCGCCGCCGGCGCCCTTGTCGAACTTGCCGCCGGCATGCAGCCGCGTGTAGACCAGCTCGATCACGGGCGCGTTTTCCTCCGGATGCAGCCCGAAGGGTATGCCGCGGCCATCGTCTTCCACGCTGACCGAGCCGTCGCCGTGGACGGTGACCTTGATCTTCTTGCCGAAGCCGGCCAACGCCTCGTCGGCAGCGTTGTCCAGCACTTCCTGAATGATGTGCAGCGGGTTGTCGGTTCGGGTGTACATGCCCGGCCGCTGCTTGACCGGCTCGAGCCCCTTGAGGACGCGGATCGAGCCTTCGCCGTAACTGCCTGGTTCCTTGCTTGCCATGGCGCGGGATTCTAGGCGCCGCTGCGGACCGGCCTGCGCGCGCCGGCGGCACCCATGCGCCACGCGCATCAATCGGGCCAGCGGATTTCAACAATCGCGCTTGCCCTGCGCCCTGCGCGCGCAGCCGCTTTTGGGTACATTGCGCCCCACCATGCAATCCCCCCCTACCCTGAGCATGCGGCAAGTGCTGCTGTGCGGCGCCCTGGTCGTGACCCTGTCGATGGGCATCCGCCACGGCTTCGGCCTGTGGCTGCAGCCGATCACCCAGGACCAGGGCTGGACGCGCCAGACCTTCTCCCTGGCCATCGCGGTACAGAACCTGGCCTGGGGCATCGCGGGCGTGTTCGCCGGCATGGCGGCCGACAGGCTGGGCGCCTTCCGGGTGCTGCTGCTGGGCTCGGCGCTGTACGCCGTCGGCCTGGCGGGCATGGCGCTGTCGCCCACGCCGCTCATGTTCGGCCTGACCGCCGGCGTGCTGGTGGGCATGGCCCAGGCCGGCACGACCTACGCGGTCATCTACGGCGTGATCGGGCGCCAGATCAGCGCCGAGCGGCGCTCCTGGGCAATGGGCGTGACGGCCGCCGCCGGGTCTTTCGGGCAATTCTTCATGGTGCCGGTGGAAGGCCAGCTGATTCTGCAACTCGGCTGGAAGAACGCGCTGCTGGTGCTGGCCCTGCTGGCGCTGGTGATCGCCGCCCTGGCCTTCGGCCTGCGCGAGCAGCGCAGCGCAGGCGCGGCCGCGCGGCGCGAGCAGACCATCGGTCAGGCGCTGTCCGAAGCGTTCCGCTACCGCAGCTTCGTGCTGCTGATGTCCGGGTATTTCGTGTGCGGCTTCCAGGTGGTGTTCATCGGGGTGCACATGCCCAGCTATCTGCGCGACCACGGCCTGGCGCCGGAGGTGGCCAGCTACGCGCTGGCGCTGATCGGCCTGTTCAACGTGGTCGGCACCTACGTGGCGGGCTCGCTCGGCCAGCGGCTGGCAAAGCGCAAGATCCTGGCGGTCATCTACCTGGGCCGCGCGGTGGCCATCCTGGTGTTCCTGCTGGCGCCGCTGTCGCCGCTGTCGGTCTACCTGTTCGCCGCCGTCATCGGCGCGCTGTGGCTGTCCACCGTGCCGCCGACCAACAGCATCATCGCCGACATCTTCGGCGTGGCCCACATGTCGATGCTCAGCGGCTTCGTCTTCCTGAGCCACCAGATCGGCTCCTTCCTGGGCGTGTGGCTGGGCGGCTTCCTGTACGACCGCACCGGCAGCTACGACGTCGTCTGGTGGATTGCCATTGCCCTGGGCGTGTTCGCCGCGGCGGTCAACATGCAGGTGCGCGAAGGGCCGATCCTGCGGCCGGGCGCCCGTTCGCCCCAGCCAGCCTGAGCGCGTACCATCGCCGCATGTCCGAGACGAACCACCCGCACCCCCGACTCGAACGTGCCGCCTGGATGGCGGCGGCGCTGGCTGCGCTGGTCGGCACCTTCGTGCTGTACGCGCGGCCGGCCTTCCTGGTCACGCTGATCGACCAGATCTGGTCATGCTTCTGACGCCGCACGAGCGGCCGAGGCCGCCCCGGCCGCTGTATCCCCCCTCCTCCTGGATCGTGCGCTGGAGCCACCTGGCGCCTACGGGCGGCACCGTGCTCGATGTCGCCTGCGGGCCCGGCCGGCACCTGTACTGGTTCCACCGCCACGGCCTGCGCGTGGTCGGCGTCGACCGATCACCCGAGGCCATCGCCAGTGCGGCGCCGCTGGCGGAGCATGGCGCCGAGATCGTGCAGGCGGACATCGAGGACGGCCCCTGGCCCTTCGAGGGGCGCACCTTCGACGTCGTCGTCGTGACCAACTACCTGTGGCGCGCCCGCCTGCCCGACATCGTGGCCGCGGTGGCGCCAGGCGGCGTCCTGCTGTACGAGACGTTCGCGCAAGGCAACGAGACCGTGGGCAAGCCCTGCCGCGCCGAGTTCCTGCTGCAGCCCGGCGAATTGCTGCGCGCCTGCGCCGACCTGCGCGTGGTGGCCTACGAGGACGGTTTTCTCGACGTTCCCGACGAGCGGTTCGTCCAGCGCATCGCCGCCGTCCGCGCCGCGCCGGCGGATGCCACCGCGGCGCCGGTGCGCCATCCGCTGGAGCGCTGAGCGGGGCGCCCGGGCGCCCCGGGGACGAAGAGATCGCCAGTCTCCGCCTCCCATCGGTAAAATGCGGACTTTTGTCCAAAAGGGACCTCCCTTGCAGCAACTGACAGGCAGCATCGTCGCACTCGTGACGCCCATGCACGATGATGGCAGCGTCGACTACCCGGCCCTGCGCCGGCTGATCGACTGGCACATCGAGGAAGGCACCGATTGCCTGGGCGTCGTCGGCACCACGGGCGAATCGCCCACCGTCGACGTCGAGGAACATCGCGAGATCATCCGCGTCTCGGTCGAGCAGGCCCGAAAGCACACGCACAAGCGCGTGCCCATCATGGCCGGCTGCGGCGCCAACTCCACGCGCGAAGCGATAGAACTGGCCCGCTACGCCAAGGACGTGGGCGCCGACTCGCAACTGCAGGTGGTGCCCTACTACAACAAGCCAACGCAGGAAGGCCAGTACCGCCACTTCAAGGCCATCGCCGAGGCGGTGGGCGACCTGCCGATGGTGCTGTACAACGTGCCCGGCCGAACCGTGGCCGACATGGCGCACGACACCGTCATGCGGCTGGCGCAGGTGCCCGGCATCATCGGCATCAAGGAAGCCACGGGCAACATCGAGCGGGCCCAGTGGCTCATCCGCGAGAAGCCGGCGGACTTCGCCGTCTATTCCGGCGACGATCCGACGGCGGTCGCCCTGATGCTGTGCGGCGGCCAGGGCAACATCAGCGTCACCGCGAACGTCGCGCCGCGCAAGATGCACGAGCTGTGCGTCGCGGCCATTGCGGGCGACGCGCGGCGCGCCATGCAGATCCAGATGGAACTTCTGCCCCTGCATCGCCATCTGTTCGTAGAACCCAATCCCATCCCGGTGAAGTGGGCCATGTCGCGCCTCGGCCTGTGCGGCGGCGCCATGCGCCTGCCGCTGACCGAACTGGCGCAAGAGGCTCGCCCGGTGGTCGAAGCAGCGTTGCGCCAGTGCGGCCTGCTCAAGGACTGACCGGTTGCGCCCGCGTGTTGCCTGTCGATCGGTCGGGCGCGGTGCTCCAGTGCGTCCGTCCCAAGCCTGCGCGCCGGCCCGGCAATGCCGACATTGAATCGAGCGACATCTCTGTCCCAGGAAAATGATCTTGAAAACCCCTTCGCGCCTCGTCCTGCTGGTTCTCGCCGCAAGCCTTGCGGCCTGCTCCGCGCTGGAAAGCGACAAAATCGACTACAAGAGTTCCGGCAAGGCACCCTCATTGGACGTGCCGCCGGACCTGACGCAACTGACGCGCGACAACCGCTACGCCATTCCCGGCAACGGGCCGGTCTCGGCCAATGCCCTTCGCGCCGGCCAGGCCAACGCGCCGGGCGCGCCGACCGCCATCCAGTCGGCGGGCGACGTCCGCATGGAACGCTCCGGCACGCAGCGCTGGCTCGTGGTCAACCGCGCGCCGGACCAGTTGTGGGATTCGATCCGCGACTTCTGGCAGGAAAACGGCTTCCTGCTCACCACCGACCAGCGCGACCTCGGCATCATGGAAACCGACTGGGCCGAGAACCGCGCCAAGCTGCCGCAGGACATCATCCGCTCCACGCTCGGCAAGCTGATCGATTCGGTCTACTCGACCGGTGAACTCGACCGCTTCCGCACCCGGCTCGAGCGCACGCCCAGCGGCGGCACCGAGATCTACGTGACGCACCGCGGCATGGAGGAGGTCTACTCCAACAGCACCAAGGACCAGACGGTCTGGCAGCCGCGTCCGGCCGATCCCGCGCTGGAAGTCGAGTTCATGCGCCGCATGATGGTCAAGCTCGGCGTGTCGCAGGAGCAGTCCAAGGCGATGACCGCCTCCACCGGCGCCCAGGTGCAGCCGCGACGCGCCACCGTGACGACGGTGGACGGCCTGCCGGCCGTGCAGGTCAACGAGGACTTCGACCGTGCATGGCGCATCGTCGGCCTGACGCTCGACCGGACCGGCTTCACGGTGGAAGACCGTGACCGTGCCGCCGGCACCTACTTCGTGCGCTACGTGCCGCCGGACCGCAAGGAACCGAGCACCTGGGCCAAGATCATCTCGCTGGGCTCGGCCAGTTCCGACACCAAGCCGCTCAAGCTGCGCGTGGTGGTCAAGGGCCAGGGCAACGTCAGCACGGTCACGGTGCAGAACGAGCAGGGCGCACCCGACGGCTCGGACAATGCCAAGAAGATCGTCCAGGTCATCGCCGACGACCTGAAGTAGGCCAGGGGATGCTGCGCTTTCGCAGCCTCGGCAGCGGCAGCGCAGGCAACGCCACGCTGGTCGAGGCGCGCGACGGCACGTGCGTCACGCGCGTGCTGGTCGATTGCGGCTTCGGCCTGAAGCAGCTCGAGGAACGGCTGGCCCGCGGTGGCCTGGCGCCGGCGGATATCGACGCGGTGTTCGTCACGCATGAGCACGGCGATCACGTCGGCTGTGCCCATGGCTTCTCGCGGCGCCACGGCGTGCCGGTCTGGATGAGCGAAGGCACCTGGCGTGCCACCGGCGAGCGCGACTATGCCGATCGCCTGCATTTCGCGCGCGACGGCCAGGCCATCGAGATCGGGGCGTTGCGCCTGTCGCCCTTCACCGTTCCGCACGACGCACGCGAGCCGCTGCAACTGCGCTGCAGCGACGGGGCGCGCCATCTCGGCCTTCTGACCGACCTCGGGCATGCCACGCCGCACGTTCTGCAGCAGTTGTCAGGACTGGACGCGCTGCTGCTCGAGTTCAACCACGACGTCGATCTGCTGGCCGGGTCGAGCTACCCCCACTCCCTCAAGCGGCGCGTCGGCGGCGATTGGGGCCACTTGTCGAACGCGGCCGCGGTGGCCATTGCCATGGCGCTCAGGCACGCGGGCATGCGCCACCTGGTGGCCGCCCACCTGAGCGAACAGAACAACCGGCCCGAGATCGTGCGCGAGGCGCTGGCCGGGGTGCTGGGCGCCCGGGCCGACGACATGCTCACCGCAAGTGCGGCCGAGGGCACGCCGTGGCTCGACCTGTAACCCAATAACGCAATTTTCATCGTCGGCTATCCGACAAAAAAAGGCCGCTTGCGGCGGCCCTGGGTTGGATTGCGCGAACGCGTGGCGCGGCCGCACGGGCCGCGCCTGTCTCACTGCTTCTTCTGTGCGTCCTGCGCGGCCTTGCGTGCGGCCTCGGTGGCCTTGTTGGCCGCGTCCAGCGCCGGGTCCGTCGCCGCGCCGCTCGGCGCCGGAGCCATTGAACCTGACGCCGGCGCAGCGGGCGCCGGCGTCACCTCCGGTGCCGGCGCCGGTGCGGGGGCCGGCACCGCGGCCGGAGCGGGGGCCGGCGCGGTTGTCGGCGTGGGCTGTTCCTTGCCGCAGGCCGTCAACGCGGCAGCGGCAATGACGGCGGCGATCCAGGTGGTGTTGCTTTTGTTCAGCACGGATTCTTCTCCTTGGACGGAAATCGGGTTGATCGAAACGCCCGCCGTCTCGGCGATGTGACACAACGCGCGGCGGGACGCCCGAATTCTGGGGTTCGGCATCCCCATGCGTGTATCAAAGTGTGGGCTCGCTTCCGGTCAGAGCCCGAGCGTGGTCACCGGGAATCCCGGCCGGCTCTGCCGCACGCACTCGTCGATGGCTTCGCGCAGTTGGCGCCGCGCGAGCGGATCTTCGCTGCTGGCCCCGTGGCAATGTTCGACGTCGAGCCGGCGCAAGCACCAGGTCGCGGTCCAGATCGCGCTCGGCACTTCGGGCCGCCCCGGGCCCTTGCAGATTCTTGCCTCGACGATGTGCGACCACATGCGCCGCCAATGCACGAAGCGCACGTGATGCCGCTCGAACACCCCGTAGTCGCGCGCCAGCAGCACGAGCTGCCGTCCGGACGCGGCCCAGCGCTGCAACGCGTCGGCCACGCTGCGCTCGCCCAGTGGCCAATCCGCGAAGTCGGGATCGCTCCAGACCATCTCGCGCCAGCCCGCCTCGGCGGCTGCCTGGGTGGCATCCCGGATGCATTGCGCAAATGCCTGCGGCCCGCGGAACGGCCCGTGCGGCAGGCGCAGGGCGTGGGCCGCCGGCGGCGGCGGCGCTTCAGCGGGCATGGGCCCATCCGGCATCGCACCAGTCGCGCAACAGGTCGCGCGCCTCGTCGCTGACCGCCGCAAGCTGGCGGGCGTCGAGTTCGCGGCGGTCGGCCAGCCGGCGCATCAGCGTGGCGTCGCGGCCACCGGCGCGAAAGCTCTCGCCATTGATGTAGACATGGCGCGCGTCATACAGCATGCGCGTGCGCCGATCGAGCGCGAGATGCTGCCAGTCGGTTTCCGGCACCGGCGTTTCAAGGTCGAACCACACGTTGGGCTTGGGCTCGGTCATGGCCTCGCCCAAGGCCCGCTCGACCGAGCGAGGATCGCGAAGCGCGCGGGCGACCGCCTCCTGCGCGAAGGCCTGCAACTCGGGCGGAATGGCCCCGGGCGACGCGACGGCCTGCTGGCCAGGGTCGCGGTAATGGACGTCGGCGCCGCCCGCTCCGTCCGCCAGTTCCTCGGCATGCGCCTCGGCCACACGGGCCAGGATGTCCGCACCCAACGCGGCGCGCGCAGGCGAACGCAGGCCGATCGAATACGTCATGCAGTCGGCACCCTCGGCCACGCCGTCGTGGGCATAGCCCGGCGGCAGGTACAGCATGTCGCCGGCTTCCAGCACGAAACTCTGCTCCGGCGCGAAGCCTTCGATGATCTTGAGCGGAAGACCCTCCCGCAGACGCGCCCCGGGCTGGCGGCCGAAGGACCAGCGGCGGCGCCCGGCCGCCTGCAGCAGGAACACGTCGTAGCTGTCGAAATGCGGGCCGACCCCGCCCTGGTCGCTCGCGTAGCTGATCATCAGGTCGTCCAGCCGGGCATCGGGCAGGAAGCGGAACTGGCGCAGCAGCGAATGCACCCCGTCGTCGTGCAGGTCCACGCCCTGCACCAGCAATGTCCAGCCCGGCTGCGACACCGGCGGCAGCTGCCGGCGCCCCAGCGGCCCGTGGCGCAGCGACCAGCCAGGCGCAGCGGCGATGCGGCGGATCAGGCGCGACTCGACACCCTCCTGCCCGGCAAGGTCGAACAACTGCGCGCGCGAGATCGGTGGCACCATGTGCGGCACGGCCGCGCGCACCAGCAGCGGCTTTTTCTGCCAGTGGCGACGCATGAACTGCTGCGGGCTGAGCCCGCCCAGCAGCGCCAGGGGTGTTTGTATGTCCATGGGAGAATTCTCGTATGGAAATCTCAAGACATTGCGTGGTCGCGCTGACCTGGACGCTGCGCGACACGCTCGGCGAAGTGCTCGACGTGCTGGACGAACCGGTGGAATTCCTGGTGGGCGGCAACGACCTGCTGGCTGCCATCGAAGATGCGCTGCAGGGCCACGAGCCCGGCGCGCAGGTACAACTGCACCTGGAGCCCGAGCAGGCCTTCGGCGACTACGACGAAGACCTCGTGTTCCTCGAGGCGCGCAGCCTGTTCCCAAAGGAACTGGAAGAAGGCATGACCTTCGACGGCAGCGCCTTGCCCCAGGGCGTCAGCAAGGACATGCCGGTCGACCGGTTCTACACCGTCACCGAGATCTATCCGGAACACGTCGTGCTGGACGGCAACCATCCGCTGGCGGGTATCGCCTTGCGGCTGGCGCTGAAGGTGGAAGCGGTGCGCGAGGCAACTGAGCAGGAAGTCGGCGGCGGCACCACCGGCTCCGGCTTCTTCAAGGTGCAGGCCGTGCTGCCGGGCAACGACACGCTGCACTGACGCGCTGGCCGTCAGGGCTCAGCCGCGCGCCTCGCCTGCTCGCGAGATCTGCCCGTTGCCGTCGATGCGCACGCGGTCGCCGATGCGCAGGTCGCCCGGGCTGGGCACGTCGAATGCGCGATAGCCGCCATCATCCGTCTGCACCGAGACGCGATAGTTCTGGTACACGCGCGGCGCGTTGTTGTTCGATTCGACCGTGTTGCCCAGGATGGCGCCACCAAAGGCGCCTGCGAGCGTGGCGGCGGCACGTCCTCCGCCGTGGCCGATCTGGTTGCCCAGAAGGCCCCCGGCCAGGCCGCCGATCACCGCGCCGGCCCCGCTGGGGGGTGCGCCGGAACTCTGGGTCTGGATCACCTCGATGTTGACCACGCGGCCGTAGCTGACGTAGGGCGACTGCGCGGGATACGGCGCGGCCTGGTAGACCGGCTGGTAGGGATACGCGGTCGTCTGGTAGTACTGGGGAGGCGCAACGCAGGCGCCCAGGGCTGCCAGCGCCGCCATGCCAAGGCCGAGACGGCCGATTCGGAGCAATTTGCTGTTCATGTTGGTCTGTTCCTCGCGGGATGGCTGGGGGCGGGCCTCATGCCGTACGCCTTTGCCCGCACCCGTGCAAGGTATACAACGCACACCCCGCTCGTTTGGAGCACAGGGTGAATCGCCCGGTTCCGGCCTTTACCTCGCGGAAACAGCCGAAACAAATTGCCTGGCAGGCCAAAAGCAGGCGTGCCGCCAAGGGAGCGGCGGAAAGCGCCGTGGTCAGTGCTTGCCGGTCGACCCGTAGCCGCCCTGGCCGCGCGCGCTGGGCGGAAATTCGGACACCACGTTGAAGCTGGCCTGCACCACCGGCACGATGACCAGTTGCGCCAGCCGTTCCATGGGTTGCAGCACGAAGGGCACGTTGCTGCGGTTCCAGGCGCTGACTTTCAATTCGCCCTGGTAGTCGCTGTCGATGAGGCCGACGAGGTTGCCCAGCACGATGCCGTGCTTGTGGCCGAGACCGGAGCGCGGCAGGATGAGGGCGGCGTAGCCCGGATCGGCCAGGTGAATCGCAATGCCGGTGCCGACCAGTTGCCAGCCGTTCGGCTCGAGCGTGACCGGCGCGTCCAGGCAGGCGCGCAGGTCCAGGCCGGCGCTCCCGGGCGTGGCATACGCGGGCAGCTGATCCTGCATGCGCGGATCGAGGATGCGGACGTCGACTTTCATGTTTTCCTGGGATGTTTCGCGTTGCGGGCGCTGCGTTCAAGGGATTCCCTCAGCGCGCCGAGCGCGGCCGTCAGGCCGCGTGTGAAGGGTTTGTCGGGCGGCAATTGTCCTGGGGAAAGCATCGGCTGCGGTTCGCCGTCGTCGCGAACCGCCGGCAGCGCCTGCGCCGCAGGCGATTCGTCGGCGTCGCCGTCGAAGCCGGCGGCGCGCTGCGGCGCAGGCGCGAACACCTGACGCGCGGTGCGCGCGGTAAGACGCTCGACGTAGGCGACGAAGTCGCCACCCGGCGGCGTGTTCCAGTTCGGATTCATGGCGAGTTCCAGCGCAGTTTTCCGGGATCAGGCTGCCAGACGCGCCGCGATCTCGGCCACCAGTTCGCGTGCCAGCGTCTGCTTGGGCGCGCGCGGCAGTTCACGCACGCCCGCCGCATCCACCAGCAGCAGCGCGTTGTCGTCCAGGCCGAAGGTCAGCGGGCCGATGTTGCCCACCAGCAGCGGGATGCCCTTGCGCTCGCGCTTGGCCTTCGCATGCGCCACCAGGTTCTCGCTTTCGGCGGCGAACCCCACGCAGAACAGCGCACCGCTTCGGGCGCGAGCCGATTGCGCCAGGGTGAACAGGATGTCGGGGTTCTCGACGAACTCCAGCGTCGGCGCTCGACCGCTGCCGTCCTTCTTGATCTTCTGGTCGCTGTGGCTGGCGGGCCGCCAGTCGGCCACCGCCGCCGTGGCCACGAAGATGTCGGCGTCGCCTGCGGCGGCCTCGCAGGCGGCCAGCATCTGCTGCGCCGACTGCACGTCGATCCGGTCGACGCCGCGCGGCGTGGGCAGATGGACCGGCCCGGCCACCAGCGTCACGCGCGCACCCGCTTCTCGCGCAGCCCGGGCAATGGAAAAGCCCATCTTGCCGGACGAGTGGTTGGTGATGCCGCGGATCGGGTCCAGCGCCTCGAAGGTGGGGCCAGCCGTCACCAGCACGTGCCGCCCCGCCAGCGCCTTCGGCTGGAAGAAGGCGACGATGTCCTCCATCAGCTCGGCCGGCTCGAGCATGCGGCCGTCTCCGGTCTCGCCGCAGGCCTGCCAGCCCTTGCCCACGCCCAGCACGTGCGCGCCGTCCGCAGCCACCTGCTGCAGGTTGCGCTGCGTGGCCGGATGGGCCCACATCTCGCGGTTCATGGCGGGCGCGACGAGCAGCGGCACGCGCTCGATCGGCCGCGCCAGGCACATCAGGCTCAGCAGTTCGTCCGAACGGCCCTGCACCAGCCGGGCGATGAAATCGGCGCTGGCCGGCGCCAGCACGATCGCGTCGGCCTCGCGGCTGAGGTTGATGTGCGGCATGTTGTTTGCCTCTCGGGTGTCCCACTGCGAGAGGTAGACCGGCCGGCCAGAGAGCGCCTGCATGGTCACCGGCGTGATGAACTGCGCCGCGCCCTCGGTCATGACCACCTGCACGGTGGCGCCGGCCTTGACCATCAGGCGGCACAGTTCGGCCGACTTGTAGCAGGCCACGCCACCCGTGAGGCCCAGGACGATGTGTTTGCCCGCCAGATCTTGCATGGTTGGCAAGTGTAAGAGGCCCGCCGTCGACGTGCCGGCGGCGGCGCGTGGCTGCAACATGGGCCGCGCCGTGTGGGGGCCATACGGGCGCGGCGGGGCACCGGCCTGGGGCGAACCCCTATAATTTCAATTTCCCACTGCCCGAATCAATGGCATTCGGTACTGGCATGACCAAATTCGTCTTCGTCACCGGCGGTGTGGTGTCCTCCCTCGGCAAGGGAATCGCCTCCGCTTCCCTCGCGGCACTGCTCGAGTCCCGCGGCCTCCAAGTCACCCTCATCAAGCTCGATCCGTACATCAACGTCGATCCGGGAACCATGTCGCCGTTCCAGCACGGCGAAGTGTTCGTGACCGACGACGGTGCCGAGACCGACCTCGACCTGGGCCACTACGAGCGCTTCATCACGACGCGCATGCGCAAGTCGAACAACTTCACCACCGGCCAGATCTACAAGTCGGTGCTGGAGAAGGAACGGCGCGGCGACTATCTCGGCAAGACCGTGCAGGTGATCCCGCACATCACCAACGAGATCCAGGAATACGTCAAGCGCGGCGCCGGCATCGGCACGCCGCACGAAGTGGACGTGGCCATCGTCGAGATCGGCGGCACCGTGGGCGACATCGAGTCGCTGCCCTTCCTCGAGGCGGTGCGCCAGATGAGCCTGCGCCTGGGGCCGAACCAGGCCGCCTTCGTCCACCTGAGCTACCTGCCCTGGATTGCCGCGGCCGGCGAACTCAAGACCAAGCCGACCCAGCACACGGCGCAGAAACTGCGCGAGATCGGCATCCAGGCCGACGCCCTGCTGTGCCGCGCCGACCGCCCGATTCCCGACGAGGAGCGCGCCAAGATCTCGCTGTTCTCCAACGTTCCTGAGTGGGGCGTCATCTCGATGTGGGACGTGGACACCATCTACAAGGTGCCGCGCATGCTGCACGAGCAGGGGCTCGACGGGCTCATCTGCGACAAGCTGCGCATCAACACGCCGCCGGCCAAGCTCAAGCGCTGGGACGACCTGGTGTACGAGGTCGAGCACCCGCAGCACGAGGTCTGCATCGCCATGGTCGGCAAATACGTCGACCTGTCGGACAGCTACAAGTCGCTCAACGAGGCGCTGCGCCACGCCGGCATGAAGAACCATGCGCGGGTCAAGATCGAGTACATCGATTCCGAGACGATCGAGCCGGACAACGTCACGCGCCTGTCCAAGTACGACGCCATCCTGGTGCCCGGCGGCTTCGGACAGCGCGGCGTGGAAGGCAAGATCTGCGCGGCGCGCTACGCACGAGAGCACAAGATCCCCTACCTGGGCATCTGCCTGGGCATGCAGGTGGCCACCATCGAATACGCGCGCAACGTGGCCGGCCTGAAGGACGCCAACAGCACCGAGTTCGACGCCAGCACGCCCTGCCCCGTCATCGCCCTGATCACCGAGTGGAAGGACGCCGACGGCAGCATCAAGACGCGCACCGCGCAGTCCGACCTCGGCGGCACCATGCGCCTGGGCGCGCAAAGCTCCGACGTGCAGCCCGGCACGCTGGCGCACAGCATCTATGGCGACGTGGTCACCGAGCGCCACCGCCACCGCTACGAGGCCAACGTCAACTACCTCGACCAGCTGCGCCAGGCCGGACTGGTGATCTCTGCGCTGACCCAGCGCGAACAGCTGACCGAGATCGTCGAGCTGCCGCGCGAGGTGCATCCCTGGTACATGGGCGTGCAGTTCCACCCAGAGTTCAAATCGACGCCCTGGAGCGGCCATCCGCTGTTCAACGCCTTCGTCTCGGCGGCGCTGGTGCACCAGAAGGCCGAGAACAAGCAGCCACTCAAGGTCGTCGCCTGAGGCCAGCCAAGGAGCCAGCATGAAACTGACCGGATTCGACGTCGGCCTCGACAGGCCTTTCTTCCTGATCGCCGGTCCCTGCGTGGTGGAGTCCGAGCAGCTGCAGATGGACACCGCCGGCACGCTCAAGGAAATCACCGCGAGCCTGGGCATTCCCTTCATCTTCAAGAGCAGCTTCGACAAGGCCAACCGCAGTTCCGGCACGAGCTTTCGCGGGCCGGGGCGCGACAAGGGCCTGGAGATCCTGGCCACCGTCAAGCGCGAACTGGGCCTGCCGGTGCTGACCGACGTGCACAACGAGGACGACATCACCGAGGCCGCGAAAGTGGTCGACGTGCTGCAGACGCCAGCCTTCCTGTGCCGCCAGACCGACTTCATCCGCGCCGCGGCGCAGTCGGGCAAGCCGGTGAACATCAAGAAGGGGCAATTCCTCTCGCCGCACGAGATGAAGAACGTCATCGACAAGGCGCGCGACGCCGCACGCGAGAAAGGTCTGCCCGACGACGTCTTCATGGCCTGCGAACGCGGCGCCAGCTTCGGCTACAACAACCTGGTGTCGGACATGCGCAGCCTGGCCATCATGCGCGAGACCGGTGCGCCGGTGGTGTTCGATGCCACGCACTCGGTGCAGTTGCCCGGCGGCCAGGGCACCAGCTCGGGCGGCCAGCGCGAAATGGTGCCGGTGCTCTCGCGCGCCGCGGTGGCGGTCGGCGTTGCCGGCCTGTTCATGGAAACGCACCCCGACCCGGCCAAGGCGCTGTCGGACGGCCCCAATGCCGTGCCGCTCAAGCACATGAAGGCGCTGCTCGAGACGCTCGTCGCGCTCGACGCAGTCGCCAAGAAGAACCCATTCCTGGAAAACAACTTCGGAGCCTGAACCATGGCAAGCGGATACGTCATCGCCCACGTAGAAGTCACCAACCCCACCCAGTACGAGGAGTACAAGAAGTGGTCCAGCGAGGCCATGAAGGCCCACGGCGCCGAGGTGTGCGTGCGCGGCGGCCAGGTGCAGGTATTGGAAGGCGACTGGACGCCCTCGCGCCTGGTGGTGCTCAAGTTCCCGAGCTTCGAGGCGGCCAAGGCCTTCTACGAGACGCCCGAATACCACAAGGCGCGCGAAGCCCGTGCCGGTGCCGCCGTCATGCGCATGGTGGCGGTCGAAGGGCTCTGAGCCCGCGCCTGTCGTCGAACGTGGCCCGCGTCGCGTTTACCAACATCAACTTCGTCACACATCCAAACAGACCATGAGCGCAATCGTAGACATCGTCGGACGCGAAATCCTGGACAGCCGCGGCAACCCAACCGTCGAGTGCGACGTGCTGCTGGAATCGGGCACCATGGGCCGGGCCGCCGTGCCCTCGGGCGCCTCCACCGGCTCGCGCGAGGCCATCGAGCTGCGCGACGGCGACAAGGGCCGCTACCTCGGCAAGGGCGTGCTCAAGGCCGTCGAACACGTCAACACCGAGATCTCCGAGGCCGTGCTGGGTCTGGACGCTTCGGAGCAGGCCTTCCTGGACCGCACCCTGTGCGATCTCGACGGCACCGACAACAAGAGCCGCCTGGGCGCCAACGCCATGTTGGCCGTGTCGATGGCGGTGGCACGCGCCGCTGCCGAGGAATCGGGCCTGCCGCTGTACCGCTACTTCGGCGGCATGGGCGGCATGCAGATGCCGGTGCCGATGATGAACGTCATCAACGGCGGCGCGCATGCCAACAACAGCCTCGACCTGCAGGAATTCATGATCCTGCCGGTCGGTGCTACCAGCTTCCGCGAGGCCCTGCGCTATGGCGCCGAGGTGTTCCACGCGCTCAAGAAGATCATCGACGGGCGCGGCATGCCCACGGCGGTGGGCGACGAAGGCGGCTTCGCGCCGAACGTGGAAAGCCACGAGGCGGCCATCCAGCTCATCCTGGAAGCCATCGACAAGGCTGGCTACGTGGCCGGCGAGCAGATCGCGCTGGGCCTGGACTGCGCCGCCAGCGAGTTCTACAAGGACGGCAAGTACGTGCTGGCCGGCGAAGGCGGCCTGCAGCTCGAGGCCGCCGGCTGGGCCGACATGCTGGCCACGTGGTGCGACAAGTATCCGATCATCAGCATCGAGGACGGCATGCACGAGGGCGACTGGGACGGCTGGAAGCTGCTCACCGACCGCCTGGGCAAGAAGGTGCAGCTGGTGGGCGACGACCTGTTCGTCACCAACACCAAGATCCTGAAGGAAGGCATCGACAAGGGCATCGCCAACTCGATCCTGATCAAGATCAACCAGATCGGCACCCTGACCGAGACCTTCGCCGCCATCGAGATGGCCAAGCGCGCCGGCTACACGGCCGTCATCAGCCACCGCTCGGGCGAGACCGAGGACAGCACCATCGCCGACATCGCCGTGGGCACCAATGCCTGCCAGATCAAGACCGGCTCGCTGTCGCGCTCGGACCGCATGGCGAAGTACAACCAGCTGCTTCGCATCGAGGAAGACCTGGGCGACGTCGCCAGCTACCCCGGCCGCGCGGCTTTCTACAACCTGCGCTGAACGGCGCGGACCTGTAGCAGCAGTACACCACCGACCGCACTTCGCGCAGAACCGGCCACTTCATGCGCTCGCGCATCGTTCCGATCGTCATGGTGGTGCTGCTCGTCATCCTGCAATACCAGTTGTGGAGCGGACGCGGCAGCATCCCTGACGTGGCGCGCCAGCGCGCCGAAGCAGACGCGGCGATCGCCGCCAATGCCAAAGCCGCCGCCGCCAACGCGCGGCTGGAATCCGAGGTACGCGATCTGCAGGAAGGCCTGGAAATGGTCGAGGAACGCGCCCGGACCGAGTTGGGCATGGTCAAGCCCAACGAGGTGTTCGTCCAGACGACGAAGTAAACCCCCAGGCTACCCTGCTTCGCAGGTCCGCCACCCCCCTTTCAGGGGGCACCATCTGCGGCCCGGCTGAGCCGGTTCCGCGATGGTCCCGAACGGGCTTCGCTTCGCTTGCCGGGTGTTGGGCGCATCTTTCATGGCCGGTGTACTTACTGTTGTGCTGATGAGCGGCGATGCCCGGCGGCGTGCGGCGCTGGGACGGGCGCTGCGCGAGCGGGCGCTGGCAGCCGGCGTAGCCGTCGCGGTGCTGGACTCGGTGCTGGCGACACCAGGCGACAGGGCCTTGCTGCACCTGCTTCTCGGTGGCGGCGTGGAGGACGCGCATTGGCGCGGCTTACTACAGCGCGAAGGGCTGGGCTATTCAGTGCTCCACGGCGACGCGACGCAGCAGACCACAGCCGCCTGGGCGCTGCTGGCGCCTTTGGCGGGGCTTCCGCTGGCCGGGACGGACGCCGCACCCGAGCGCAGTGCGGCGGCCTGGCGATGCGAGAAGTGCTCCGACCCCGAATGCGAGCACCGGCTGTTTCGCGACCTGCTCGCCGGGCGCGACGCCAGCAGCTGACGCGCGCGTTCCGGCCGCATCATCGCGCCGCCGGAGCCGGCGGCTTACTGGACCGTCTGGCTGCCGGGCAGCTGGTCGCCCGGGGCGGTGAAGATCTGGGCCACGTCGACCGGGTCGAAACGGTACTGCTTGCCGCAGAAGTCGCAGCCGACCTCGACGTCGCCGCGCTCGGCGAGGATCCCTTCGGCCTCCTGCACGCCGAGTCCCCGGATCATCTGGGCCACCCGCTCGCGGCTGCACGTGCAGCGAAAGTGCGGGCCGAGCATGCCGGTCTGCGGGGGGAAGCGCAGGAGCTTTTCCTCCCAGAACAGGCGGCGCAGGACGGTCTCCACGTCGAGGCTGAGCAATTCCTCGCGGGTCAGGCTCTTGGACAGGATCGAGATGCGGCGATAGTCCTCGTCGGGATCGTGGTTCGCCTCCAGCGCGATGCCGTGCGACGCCGGCGCGCCCTGCGCTCCGAGGTTGCCGGCGCCCTCGAGGGGAAGCCGCTGGATCAGCAGGCCGGCGGCCACCTTGTCGTTGGCGGCCAGCACCAGCGTGGTCTCGAGTTGCTCGCTCTGGCGCATGTAGTGCTCGAGCACCTCGGCCATGTCGGCCAGCGGGCGCTGCTGCCCATCCACCAGCGGCACCACGCCCTGGTAGGGCTGCTGGCCCGGCTGGCGCTCGGCCGGCTCCAGCGTGATGGCGCAGCGACCCTTGTGCCTTGCGTTGATCATCTCCTGCAGGCCGCTGCCGTCCGCCACCGCTTCGGCCACGCTGGCGGTGGCGCGCAGGCTCAGGTCGGGCCGCGCTTCGGCCACGGCAACACGTACCGGACCGTCGCCGAAGACCTGCAGGATGAGCGAGCCCTGGAACTTGATGTTGGACTGCATCAGCGCAGCCGCCGCGGTCATCTCGCCGAGCAGCTCTGCCACCGGCTGCGGATAGGCGCCGGTCGCGGTGTTGGAGGCACGGCGCGCCAGGATCTCCTGCCAGGTATCGGTCAGGCGCACGATCATGCCGCGCACCGGCAGGCCGTCGAACAGGAATTTGTGAAGTTCGCTCAAGTCGAAGTGTCCTTGCCGGCGCACCGGCGTTTTCTGTCAACCAATCCGGCGCAGGCCCTTGGCGAATCGCTGGCTGTTGCGGATGTAGTGTTCGGCATTGGCGCGCAGGCGCTCGACCGCCGCGTCGTCCAGGGTTCGCACGACCTTGGCCGGTGCGCCGATGATCAGCGAGTTGTCCGGGAACTCCTTGCCCTCGGTCACCACGCTGCCGCTGCCGACGATGCAATTGCGGCCGATGCGGGCCTTGTTCAAGACCACCGCGCCGATTCCGATCAGCGAGTTGTCGCCGATGGTGCAGCCATGCAGGGTCACGGAATGCCCGACCGTCACATATTCGCCGATGGTCAGCGGCACGCCGGCGTCGGAGTGCAGGGCCGACAGATCCTGGATGTTGGTGGCGCGGCCGATGCGCATGAGCTCGTTGTCGCCGCGCACCACCACGCCGAACCAGACGCTGGCGTCCTGGCCGAGGTGCACATTGCCGATCACCTGCGCGCTGTCGGCGACCCAGGCGCCCTCGTCCAGTTGCGGCGCCATGCCGTCGAGTTCATAAACGGCCATCGGGGACGTCCTTTTCGTTCTGGTTTGAGGTCTGCCCGCCGCAGGTGGGCGGGCGCTTACCTAGAATTGTAGGGATGCACCCTCGTCTGCGCGCCCTGGAGGCCTTGCGCCTGACCGACCCCGACCGGAAGATCGCCGCCACGCGCGCCCTCGCGGACAGCGCAGACCCGGCCCGCCTGGGCGACGGCGCTGCGGTGCGCGTGCCCGGCGACGAGGCCGGCGTTCCCGGCCGGCCCGAACGCCCGGAGCGTGTGGGCGCCACGGCCGTGCCGCGCCGCTCGCCCTTCACCGCCGAGGGCCGTGCCGCGCTGGTGCATTCCATCTGCCACATCGAGTTCAACGCCATCAACCTGGCGCTGGATGCGTTGTGGCGCTTCGACGGCATGCCGCCCGCGTACTACCAGGACTGGCTGCGCGTGGCCGCCGAGGAAGCCGGGCACTTCGCGCTGCTGCATGCGCACCTGCTGTCGCTGGAACACCGCTACGGCGACTTCCCCGGTCATGACGGTCTGTGGACCATGTGCGAGAAGACGGCCGGAGACGTGCTGGCCCGCATGGCGCTGGTGCCGCGCACGCTCGAAGCGCGCGGCCTGGACGCCACGCCGCTCATCCAGGCCAAGCTGCGCCGGGTAGACACCCCGGACGCGCATGCGGCCGTGGCCATCCTCGACGTCATCCTGCGCGACGAGGTCGGTCACGTGGCGATCGGCAACCATTGGTATCGCTGGCTGTGCGCGCGCGCCGGCCAAGACCCGGAGGCGCTCTATCCGCAACTGGTGGCGCGCTACGAGGCGCCGCGCCTGAAGCCGCCCTTCAACCACGAAGCGCGGCGCCGCGCCGGCTTCAGCGCGGGCGAACTGCGCGCGCTGGACGACGCCGCCGCCCCGCGCTGAAGCGCACGCCTGCGGCGCGCTATTCGGCCTTGATGCCGGCGGCGCGGATGATGCGTCCGTTCGCCTCGCGCTCTCGCGCGATGTCCCGCACGAACTCGGCGGCACTGCCGCCCACCGGCTCGTTGTCCGTGGCCTTGAGCTTGGCGACGATCTCTTCGCTGGCCAGGGCCTTGTTGAACTCCACGTTGTAGCGGGCGAGCAGTACTTCCGGCACGCCGGCCGGCGCGAAGATGCCGAACCGCGACGACAGGTTGGCCGATGCGTAGCCCAGCTCCGCCAGGGTGGGCACGTCCGGCAGGCTCGGCAGGCGCGACGGCGCCCCCACCGCGAGCGGACGCAGCCGGCCGGTGCGGATGTGCGGCGTCAGCGTCGGTCCGGCATTGGTGGACAGGATCTCGAACTGGCCGCCCAGCGCGTCGTTCATCTGCTGGCCGCCGCCCTTGTACGGCACGTGCGTGATGTCCACCCCGGTCTGCGCACGCAACTGCTCGAGCATGATGTGCCCGAGCGACGCCTGGCCCGACGTGGCCCAGCGGATGGCGCCAGGCGCTGCCTTGGCTTCCTGCATCAGGCCGGCGAAGTCGCGGCTCCTGGCCGCCGGAGTCGCCAGGATGAGCACCGGCGAGACCATGACGTCGACGACCGGCGCGATGTCCTTGTCCGGATCGAACGGCGACGCATGCAGGAACGGATTGAGCGACAGCGGGCTGACGGCCGAGAAGCCGATCACGCTGCCGTCCGCCGGCGCCTTGGCCACCGCATCCATGCCGATGGTGCCGCTGGCGCCGGCCTTGTTCTCCACCACCACCGCCATGCCGGTCTGCAGGGCCAGCTTGTCGCCCAGCGCCCGGGCGACGACGTCGCTGACACCGCCGGTGGGATAGGCCACGATGATGCGCAGCGTCTTCGGCAGGGCCTGCGCCCGAGCGCCCGCGCTCCACAGCGCCGCGGCGGCAATCGCCCCGCCCGCAAAGCGCCGGCGGGACATCCCGCCGGCGAAATCGTTATGAATCAAGACTCGCTCCTTCTCTTCTCGTATCAATCACTCAGGGCGATATTTTCCGGCAAGCGCAGCGCAGCCGGTTCGGGGCCAACGCGGAACCGGCTTTTGCCGGGCCGCAGATGGCGCCCCGTCGAAGGGATGGACCAAGTCACCCCCTCGGGTGGTGCTGCGCATGCAACTGGCGCAGCCGCTCGCGCGCGACGTGGGTGTAGATGGTGGTGGTGGAGATATCGGCATGCCCCAGGAGCATCTGCACGGCACGCAGATCGGCGCCATGGTTGAGCAGGTGCGTGGCAAAGGCGTGGCGCAGGGTGTGCGGCGACAGCGGCGCCTGCACGCCCGCGGCGAGCGCGTGCTTCTTGACGATCATCCAGAACATCACGCGGGTCATGCCGGCACCGCGCGCGGTCACGAACAGGTCGGACGTCTGCTGGCCGGCGAGAATCTCCGCGCGCGCCTCGCGCAGGTAGCGGTCGATCCAGCGCCGGGCCTCGGCGCCGAATGGCACCAGCCGCTCCTTGCCGCCCTTGCCGGTCACCCGCAGCACGCCGTCGGCCAGGCTCAGCTCGAAAGTCTTGAGCGTCACCAGTTCACTCACGCGCAGGCCGCTGGCGTACATCAGCTCGAGCATGGCGCGGTCGCGCAGGCCCAGCGGCGTGGCCAGGTCGGGCGCGGCCAGCAACTGCTCGACCTGGCGTTCGGTCAGCGTCTTGGGCACCCGAAGCGCCTGGCGCGCAGGCACCAGCCGCAGCGTCGGGTCGGCGGCGATGCGCTGCTCGCGCAGCGCCCACCGGAAGTAGCGCTTGAACACGGTCAGGCGCCGGTTGGCCGAGGTGGCCTTGCCCTTCTGCGCAAGCCGCGCGCCCATGTAGGCCTGCAGGTCGTGCTCGCGCGCGGCGTCGAGGCCGGCGCCGCGCTGTTCGCGCAGCCAGTGCGCGAGCAGCGCCAGGTCGCGCCGATAGGCCGCCAGCGTGTTGCTCGACAGGCCATGCTCGAGCCACAGCGCGTCGACGAACGCGTCGATCTCGGGCGTGTCCGGCGCGCCCGGGCTGCGGACGGCGGCCGAGCGGCTCACGTCACTCGATGCTCAGCTTCTGCTTGGCCACCACCTGCTTGTAGACGGCGTACTCGGCCTTGATCTGCGCGGCGAACTCGTCCGGCGTATTGCCGACGATCAGCGAACCGGTCTCCTCGATGCGCTTGCGCGTGGCCGGATCGGCCAGGGCCTGCCGGGCGGCGGCGCTGATCTTGTCGACCACGTCCTTGGGCATGCCCTTCGGGCCGAGGATGCCGTAGTACGCCATCCGGTTCACCGGCTCCAGGCCCACCTCCTTGAACGTCGGCACGTTGGGCAGTTCCTTCAGGCGCTGCGGCGCGGCCACGACGATCGGCACCAGGCGGCCGGCCTGGATGAAGGGCAGCGCCGACGGCAGGTTGTCGAAGATCATCGGGACCTGGCCGGCCACGGTGTCGTTGAGCGCCGGGCCGGCGCCGCGATACGGGATGTGCGTGACGTAGGTGTCCGACAGGCTCTTGTACAGCTCCATCAGCAGGTGCCCGATGCCACCCGTGCCCGAGCTGCCGTACGAGTATTTGCCCGGGTGGCGCTTGAGCTCGGCGACGAACTCCGCGTAGTTCTTGGCCGGGAAGTTCGGGTTGACCGCGATCACGTTCGGCGTGGCCGCCAGGTTGATGATCGGGGTGAAGTCGCTCACCGGGTCGTACGGCACCTTCGGGTTGATGGCCGGGTTGGCAGCCGTGCTCGACACCGTGGCCACACCCAGCTTGTAGCCGTCCGGCGCAGCCTTGGCGGTCTCGTTCGCGCCCACGATGCCACCGCCGCCGGCCTTGTTGACCACCACCACGGGCTGGCCGAGTGCCTTTGCCAACGGCTCGGAGATGACGCGGGCAACGATGTCGGTGGTGCCGCCGGGCGCAAATGGCACCTGCAGTTCGATCGGCTTGTTGGGATAGCCCTGGGCCAGGCTGGTTCCGGCGGCGGCCAACAGGAAGGCACCTGCGGCGAGAGCGGTCAACTTGCGGCGTTGCATCATGTTCAAACAGTTCCTCAAAATGTAAAAGGCTGTGAAGCGGAGCTCGAATGCTAGCGGCACGCGCCCCCGCTTCGGCAATACCCGGACACCCTTATGCTCGGAATGTGAACTTTGCGCAGCTTCTCTTTCCCGACTTTTCCCTCATTGCCTGTGGCTGGGCCTTGTGCCGATACACCGCGCTGGACCGCCGGGTGTGGGACCAGGTGGAAAGCCTGGTCTACTACTTTCTGTTTCCGGTACTGCTTTTTCATTCCATCGTGCGCAGCCCGCTCGATTTCGGCGCCACGTCGAGCCTGCTGGGCGCCGGCGTGCTGATGAGCCTGGCGGGCATCGGCCTGTCGTACAGCCTGCCGTGGCTGCCCTGGCTGCGCCGGCACATCGACCGCAGCGACCATGCCGCCAGCGTCCAGGTGGCGTTCCGCTTCAATTCCTTCATCTGCCTGACGCTCGCCGAACGGCTGGCCGGCGCCCAGGGGCTGCTGTTGATCGCCGTGCTGATCGGCGTGTGCGTGCCGTTGCTCAATGTGGCGTCGGTGTGGCCGATGGCGCGCCATGCGCAGACCGGCTTCGTGCGCCAGCTGGTGCGCAACCCGCTGATCATCGCTACCGCCTCGGGCCTGCTGGCCAACGTGCTGGGCCTGACCGTGCCGACCTGGCTGCAGCCGACGCTGACGCGCATCGGCGGCGCATCGCTGGCGCTGGGCCTGATGGCGGCCGGCGCAGGCATGCAGTTCGCCATGCTCGGGCGCGGCAAGGCGCTGGCGGTGGCCGTGCTGTCGATCCGCCACCTGGTACTGCCGCTGGTGGCCTGGGGCCTGGTCCACGCCCTCCGGCTGGATGCGGCGCAGGGCGCGGTGCTGATGGCCTTTTCGGCCGTACCCACCGCCTCCAGCGCCTACGTGCTGGCCGCGCGCATGGGCTACAACGGCCCGTTCGTTGCCGGCCTGGTAACGCTGTCGACGCTGCTGGGGGCGCTGAGCCTGCCGTTCGCGCTGGCGCTGCCCAGATAGGCCCGCCGCGCTCGCCGGCAGACGACGCGCCGTCGCGCGTTACGCCTGCGTGTAGGCGGTCTTCACGGTGGTGAAGAACTCCTGCGCATAGTGCCCTTGCTCGCGCGGCCCGTAGCTCGAGCCCTTGCGGCCGCCGAAGGGCACGTGATAGTCGACGCCGGCGGTCGGCAGGTTGACCATCACCATGCCGGCCTGGCTGTGGCGCTTGAAATGCGACGCGTACTTCAGGCTGGTGGTGGCGATGCCCGCCGACAGGCCGAACTCGGTGTCGTTGGCAGTCGCCAGCGCCTCTTCGTAGTTCTTCACGCGGATCACGCTGGCGACCGGCCCGAAGATTTCCTCGCGGTTGATGCGCATGCCGGCGGCGCTCTCGCTGAACAGGGCCGGCGCCATGTAGAAGCCTTCGGTGCCCAGCGCCAGCCGCTCGCCGCCCATTGCCAGCGTGGCGCCTTCAGCCCGCCCGATCTCGACGTAGCCCAGGTCCTGCTCCAGCTGGCTCTGGCTGGACACCGGGCCGATGTCGGTGCCCTGCGCCAGCGCGTCACCGACCTTGATCCGGCCCATGCGCTCCTTCATCGCCTCGATGAACTTCGGGTAGATGCCTTCGGTGACGATCAGCCGGCTGGACGCGGTGCACCGCTGGCCGGTGGAATAGAAGGCGCTCTGCACGCTCAGTTCGACCGCCTGCGCCAGGTCGGCGTCGTCCAGCACGACCTGCGGGTTCTTGCCGCCCATCTCCAGCTGAACCTTCTTGCCGCTCTTGACGCATTCCACGGCGATGCCGCGGCCCACGCCCACCGAGCCGGTGAAGCTGACTGCATGGACGCCCGGGTGCTGCACCAGCGCGTTGCCGATGACGCTGCCGCGGCCCATGACCAGGTTGAACACGCCTGCCGGGATGCCGCTGCGGCTGATGATCTCGGCCAGCGCCCAGGCGCAGCCGGGCACCAGGTCGGCCGGCTTGAGCACCACGCAGTTTCCGAAGGCCAGTGCCGGCGCGACCTTCCACGCCGGAATGGCGATGGGGAAGTTCCACGGCGTGATCAGCCCGACCACGCCGACCGGCTCGCGCGTGATCTCGATGCCGATGCCGGGCCGCACCGACGGCATGAGCTCGCCCGACAGGCGCAGGCATTCGCCGGCGAAGAACTTGAAGATGTGGCCCGCGCGCGTCGCCTCGCCGATGCCTTCGGCGCGGGTCTTGCCCTCTTCGCGCGCCAGCAGCGTTCCCAGCTCTTCCTTGCGCGCCAGGATCTCGTTGCCGATCCTGTCGAGCGCATCGGAGCGTGCCTGCACGCTGCCGGTTGCCCAGGCCGGGAAGGCCGCCGTGGCGGCAGCGACCGCCGCCTCGACGTCGGCCGCATCGCCCTGCGCGTACTCGGCAATGATGTCGCCGAGATCGGACGGGTTCAGGTTCGGGCTGTAGCGCTGGCCCTTGCGCCACTCGCCGCCGATGAAGTTGTCGTGCTGCTGCATGTCGATACCTGCTGGTTGAAGGCCGGGTTATTGCGGGCCGAGTTTGTCGATCAGCGCCTTGAGCATCTGCACCTCGTCGTCCTTGAGGTCGGTCAGCGGCGGGCGCACCGGACCGGCGTCGTGTCCGACCAGCCTGGCGCCGGCCTTGACGATGCTCACGGCGTAGCCGGGCATGCGATTGCGCAGCTCCAGGTAGGGCATGAAGAATTCGCGCAGCAGCCTGTGCTGCGTGGCCTGGTCGTCCGCGGCCACCGCCTTGTAGAAGTCCATGGCGGTCCGGGGAATGAAGTTGAACACCGCCGACGAATACACCGGCGTGCCCAGCGCCTTGTACGCCGCGGCGTAGACCTCGGCGGTCGGCAGGCCGCCGAGGTAGGCCAGGCGCTCGCCCATCTTCATGTAGACGGAGTTCATCAGCTCGATGTCGCCCACGCCGTCCTTGAAGCCCACCAGGTTCGCATTGCGCTCGGCCAGCCGCGCCAGCGTGTCGGGCAGCAGGCGGCTGTTGGCGCGGTTGTAGACGATCACGCCGAACTTGACGCTGCGGCACACCGCCTCGATGTGCGCAGCCAGGCCTTCCTGGCCGGCTTCGGTCAGGTAGTGGGGCAGCAGCAGGATGCCGTGGGCGCCGGCCTTCTCGGCCGCCTGCGCGCACTGGATGGCAAAGCGGGTCGGCCCGCCGGCGCCGGCAATGATCGGCACCACGCCGCGGCAGGTGTCGACCGCGGTCTTGATGATGTCCGGGTATTCCTCGCCGGTGAGCGAGAAGAACTCGCCGGTGCCGCCGGCGGCGAACAAGGCGCTCGCGCCATAAGGGCCGAGCCACTCCAGCCGGCGGATGTAGCCGGCCCGGTTGAAGTTGCCTTCGCCGTCGAAGTCGGTCAGCGGGAAGGACAGCAGGCCGGAGCCCATGATGGACTTGAGTTCTTGCGGATTCATTGCTCGGATCGTTTTCAGGATGACAGGGGTCTGTGATGGGGATGGGGCTCAGTCGAGCCGGATGTCGGCGGCGCGCACGACCTGGGCCCAGCGCGCACGCTCCTTGTTGAAGAACTGCTCTTCCTCGGCCGGCGTCATCGTCACGACTTCGGCGCCCTGCCCGGCCAGGCGCGAGCGGATGTCGGGCGAGCGGATGGCCGTGACCAGGGCCTGGTTCAGGCGTTGCACCACGGCATCGGGCGTGCCGCGCGGGGCCTTGACGCCCTGCCAGGTACCGGACTCGAAGCCCGGCACGCCTTGCTCGGCGATGGTCGGCACGTCGCCGATCAGCGGCATGCGGGTGGCCTTGGATACGCCCAGGACCTTGAGCTTGCCGGACTGCACGTGTGGCAGCGTGGCCAGCATGCCGTTCATCAGCACCTGCGTCTGGCCGCCCACCGTGTCCTGGATGGCCTGAACGCCGCCCTTGTAGGGCACGTAGGTCCACCTGGCATCGACGGCGCGCTGCAGCGCCACGCCCGCCAGGTGCGGCGCGCTGCCGGTGGCGGTGACCGCGAAATTGAGATCGCTCGTCTTCGACAGCGCCACCAATTCCTTCAGGTTGCCGGCCTTGACCGACGGATGCACCACCAGCAGGTGCGGCGAATACGCCAGCATCGTCACGCCGCGCAGGTCTTTGCTGGGGTCGAACGACAGCTTGGTGTAGACCGACGGGCTGATCGCCAGCGCCCCCACGTCGCACAACAGCAGCGTGTAGCCGTCCGGCGCGGCCTTGGCAACGAAGTCGGCGCCCAGGTTGCCATTGGCCCCGGGCTTGTTCTCGACGATGACCGACTGGCCCAACGCCGCCGACAGCGGCTGGCTGATGGAGCGGGCAATGATGTCCGACGACCCACCCGGCGGATAGGGCACCACGAGCTTGATGGGCTTGCTGGGCCAGGCGTCGGCGGCCAGCGCCTGGCCGGCGGCCGGCAGGCAGCCGGCGACGGTGCCGGCAATGAGCAGACTTCTGCGAGTCAATGACATGGTTGTCTCCAAGGGTCGGAAGAAAGGTGCGGCCGGCGTTGCCCTGCCCTCACCCGCGCATGCTCAGTCTTGTAGTTGTCAGTTGTCTGATGACTTGAAATGTACTTGTCCGCGCCGCGGATGTCCAGCGTCTGCAGGCAAAACCTTGGCAGGCCGGGCAGCATGCCCGCCGGCTCAGGGGCTCGAAGTGGGGCCCGCGCCGCCGGCGGCAGGCGCGGCCGGGTCGTCAGTCGCCGGACTGGCCGAGCCCGCCGCCTTTCGGGCCGCTTCCTGCGCGACGCGCAGGCGCTCGCGGCTGTTGGTCAGGTGGATGCGCATGGCCGCCCGCGCCGACTCGGGGTCGCCGCGCGCGATGGCCGCGTAGATCTCGTCATGCTCCCGATTGACCCGGCCCAGGTACTCGCCGCTGCGGTCCTGCGCGCGAATGGCGTGGATGCGCGTGCGCGGGATGATCGTCGTGCCCAGGTGGGTCATGATGTCCGCGAAATACGGATTGCCGGTGGCCCGGGCGATCTGCAGGTGGAAGCGGAAGTCGGGACTCACCGTGTCCTCGCTGGCACTGCGGTTGCGCTCGAAGTCGTCCAGCGCGCCGCGCATCACGGCCAGGTCGTCCGGAGTGCGGCGCAGGGCAGCCAGGCCGGCCGATTCGGTCTCCAGGCTGATGCGCAGTTCCAGCACCGCCAGCACGTCGACCGACGCGGCCGCATCCACCGGATCGAGCCGGAACATGCCCACGGAACGCGGGGGCAGCACGAAGGTGCCCACGCCGTGGCGCGTCTCGACCAGGCCTGCCGCCTGCAGCTTGGACAAGGCCTCCCGTACCACCGTGCGGCTGACGCCGTAGGCCTGCATGACGACGGTTTCGGTGGGCAGTTTGTCGCCGGGGCGCAACTCCTGGTTGCGGATCTTCTCGCCCAGGTCCTCCACCAGCCCGTTGGCCAGGCCGCGGGCTCGCTGGCGCGGGCGACCGACGAAAGCGGGGGCCGCGGGTTCGCTTTCCGACACTAGGGGGAATCCCGCAAGCGATTTGGACATGCGGCGATGATAATCGCCATCGGTTGTATGACGACTGATAACAAACCCCTAGAGAGCAAGCGCCAAATGACTCCGAGTTCCCCCTCCTCGCCCGCGCGGGTGTCGCGATTGCTGCTCACCGGCGCCGCCGGCGGGCTGGGCAAGGTCCTGCGCGAACGCCTGCGCCCGTTCGCCGACGTGATCCGCCTGTCCGACGTGGCCGAGATGGCGCCGGCGGACGGGCCGCACGAGGAAGTCGTGCCGTGCGACCTGGCTGACAAGAAGGCGGTCGACGCCCTGGTGGCCGGGTGCGACGCGATCGTCCACCTCGGTGGCGTTTCGGTCGAGCGGCCGTTCGAGGAAATCCTCGAAGCCAACATCAAGGGCGTCTTCCACATCTACGAGGGCGCGCGCCGGCACGGCATCCGGCGCATCGTGTTCGCCAGCTCCAACCACGTGATCGGCTTCTACCGGCAAAGCGAGCGGCTGGACGCACACGTGGCACGGCGGCCCGACGGCTACTACGGCCTGTCCAAATCCTTCGGGGAGGACGTGGCGCAGTTCTACTTCGACCGCTACGGCATCGAGACGGTTTCCATCCGCATCGGCTCGTCGTTCCCGGAGCCGGCCAACCGCCGGATGATGAGCACCTGGCTGAGCTACCGCGACCTGACGGATCTCGTCGGGAAGTCCCTGTTCACGCCGGACGTGGGCCACCTGGTGGTCTATGGCGCCTCGGCCAACCGCGACCAGTGGTGGGACAACCATGCCGCCGCCAAGCTGGGCTTCGTCCCGCAGGACAGTTCCGAGCCCTTCCGCACCAAGGTGGAAGCGCAGCCGCCGGTGGCCGCGAACGACCCCAACGCCGTCTACCAGGGCGGCGCGTTCACCGCGCAAGGCCCCTTCGAATAACGGCACCGCGACATGCCCCTCCCCCCGCGAGCGCGCCGCCGGCAGCTGCGCACCCCATTCACCACTGATTCGTCCATCAACCCAGGAGACAAGACGATGATTTTCCGCCGTACCCTCATTGCCGCGAGCGCGGCCACGGCCGTGCTGGCCGGCCTGGTCCTGCCAGGCACTGCAG
Organism: Variovorax sp.; assembly: GCF_035634955.1. Classification (GTDB taxonomy): domain Bacteria; phylum Pseudomonadota; class Gammaproteobacteria; order Burkholderiales; family Burkholderiaceae_C; genus Variovorax. The sequence goes on from NZ_DASQBZ010000021.1 coordinate 218,233, forward strand.
GCGCTGCCGACAAGATCGTGCTCAAGGCAGCCGATGTGCACCCGGCCGGCTATCCCAACGTGGTCGCCATCGAACACATGGGACAGAAGCTGGAGAAGGCCACCAACGGCCGCATCACCATGAAGATGTTCCCCGGCTCGGTGCTCGGCGGCGAGAAGGAAATGATCGAGCAGACGCAGGTCGGCGCGATCGACATCCTGCGCACCTCGCTCGGCCCGGTCGGCCCGGTCGTGCCCGAGGTGAACGTGTTCAACATGCCGTTCGTGTTCCGCGACGAGGAGCACATGCGCCACGTGATCGACGGCCCGATCGGCCAGGAGATCCTGGACAAGATCACCGCTTCGCCGGCCAAGATGGTCGGCCTGGGCTGGATGGACGGCGGCAGCCGCAGCCTCTACACCAAGAAGCCGGTGCGCAAGCCCGAAGACCTCAAGGGCATGAAGATCCGCATGATGGGCAACCCGCTGTTCGTCGACACCATGAACGCGATGGGCGGCAACGGCATCTCGATGGGTTACGGCGAAGTGTTCACCGCCATCCAGACCGGCGTGGTCGACGGTGCCGAGAACAATCCGCCCACCCTGTACACCGCGCACCACTACCAGGCCGGCGCCAAGTACTACACCCAGACCAACCACCTGATCATTCCCGAGATCTTCGTGATGTCCAAGGTCACCTGGGCCAAGCTGTCTCCGGAAGACCAGGCGCTGGTCAAGAAGTTCTCGCGCGAGGCCCAGATGGAGCAGCGCCAGCTGTGGGACAAGAGCGTTGCCGAGTACACCAGCAAGCTCAAGTCCGAAGGCGTGGAGTTCATCAAGATCGACAACAAGCCCTTCTTCGACGCCACCGAGCCGGTGCGCCAGAAGTACGGCTCGCAGTACGCGGACCTGATCAAGCGCATCGAAGCAACCAAGTAACCGTACGACCAAATCCGCCCGCGGCCGCGCTTGCCGCGGGCATGCCGCAAAGCGCTCCTGCCCCAGCGCTTCGGCTTCCCCTGAAGCGTCTCGCCTTCGCGAAAGCTCCGATATGGATCCCCTCTTCGTTCGCCTGTGCGACCGGCTCTACCTGGCCTGTATCTGGGTTGCCGGCTTCGCCATCTTCATGATGTCCGTGATCATCCCCTGGGGGGTGTTCACCCGCTACGTGCTGGGTACCGGCTCCCAGTGGCCCGAGCCCATCGCCATCCTTTTCATGATGGTGTTCACCTTCATCGGTGCCGCCGCGGCCTACCGGGCCGGCGCGCACATCGCGGTGACCATGCTCACCGACCGCCTGCCCGGTCCGTTCAAGGTGCTGGACCGCATCCTGGTGGATCTGCTGATGATCCTCATCTGCAGCTTCGTGGCCTGGGCCGGCACCCGCCTGTGCATGGAAACCTGGAACCAGAGCATTGCCGAGCTGACCTGGCTGCCGGTAGGCCTGACCTACGCGGCCATGCCGGTCGGCGCCGCCGCCACGCTGGTGTTCGTGATCGAGCAGATGATCCACGGCAGCCAGTCGCAACGCGACCTGGTGCGCTACGAGGAAACCGCCGGCAACAACAAGGAAGGAGTCGCCTGATGGACATGTTCGTTCTCCTGGGCAGCTTCGTCCTGCTCATGGCGGTGGGCATGCCCATCGCGTATGCCCTCGGCCTGTCGTCGCTGGTCGGCGCCTTGTGGATCGGCATTCCGCTCGACGCGGTGATGATCCAGCTCGCTTCCGGCGTCAACAAGTTCGCACTGCTGGCCATTCCGTTCTTCGTGCTGGCCGGCGCCATCATGGCCGAGGGCGGCATGTCGCGCCGGCTGGTGGCCTTCGCCGGCGTGCTGGTGGGGTTCATCCGCGGCGGCCTGTCGCTGGTCAACATCCTGGCGTCGACCTTCTTCGGTGCCATCTCCGGCTCGTCGGTGGCCGACACCGCTTCAATCGGCTCGGTGCTGATCCCCGAGATGGAGCGCAAGGGCTACCCGCGCAAGTTCGCCACCGCGGTGACGGTGAGCGGGTCGGTGCAGGCCATCCTCATCCCGCCCAGCCACAACGCGGTGCTGTACTCGCTTGCAGCGGGCGGCACGGTGTCGATCGCCAGCCTGTTCATGGCCGGGGTGCTGCCCGGCCTGCTGATGGGCCTGACGCTCGCCGTGATGTGCCTGGTCATCGCCAAGCGCGAGAACTACCCCAAGGGCGAGGTGATCCCCCTCCGCCAGGCGCTCAAGATCGCCGCGGACGCGATGTGGGGCCTGATGACCATGGTCATCATCCTGGGCGGCATCCTCTCGGGCGTGTTCACTGCCAACGAATCGGCCGCCATCGCCGTGGTCTGGGCCTTCTTCGTGACCATGTTCATCTACCGCGACTACAAGTGGCGCGACCTGCCCAAGCTGGTGCACCGCACGGTCAAGACGGTGACCATCGTCATGATCCTGATCGGCTTCGCCGCCTGCTTCGGCTACCTGATGACGCTGATGCAGATCCCGATGAAGGTCACGGCCTTCTTCACCAGCGTCTCGGACAACAAGTACGTCATCCTGGCGATGATCAACGTGCTGCTGCTGATCCTGGGCACGCTGATGGACATGTCGCCGCTCATCCTCATCCTCACGCCGATCCTGCTGCCGGTGGTCAAGATGCTGGGCGTGGACCCGGTGCATTTCGGCATGATCATGATGGTCAACCTGGGCATCGGGCTGATCACGCCGCCGGTGGGCACGGTGCTGTTCGTGGGCAGCGCCATCTCAAAACTTCCGATCGGAGTGGTGACGCGGGCCGCGGCACCTTTCCTGGTCGCGCTGTTCTTCGTGCTGATGGCCGTGACCTATCTGCCGATGCTGTCGTTGTGGCTGCCCCGTGTGCTGGGCCTGTGAGGCACGCCCCGACCATCGTCCGATGAAGCACATCGCCTACGTTTCCTGCGCCGAAAGCGGCGAGCTGCGCGTCTACGAACTCGATCGCAGCGGCCGGCTGCACGAACTGCAGTGCCTCGCCCCCGGCGGCATGCTCATGCCCATCGCCATCCGGCCGGACCGGCAGCGCCTGTACGTGGCGCGACGCTCCGAACCGCTGGCGGTGGTGGCCCACGCGATCGACCCGGCCGATGGCCGGCTGACGCCCCTGGGCGAGGCGCCGCTGGCGCACAGCATGGCCAGCCTGAGCGTGGACCGCAGCGGCCGCTGGCTGTTGAGCGCCAGCTACGGCGGCCACCTGATCGCGGTGAACCCGCTCGACGCGGACGGCCGGCCCGCGGCGCCGACGCAGAGCATCGCAACCGGACCGAACGCGCACTGCATCCTGGCCGACGCCAGCAACCACCACGTCTACGCCACCAGCCTCGGCGGCGGCGTGATCGGCCATTGGCGCTTCGACGCCGGCAGCGGCATGCTCACGCCCGACCCGGACCAGCCCACATTGGCCCTGCATGCCGGCAGCGGCCCGCGGCACTTCGTCTTTTCGTCCGATGCGCGCTTCGCCTACCTGCTCGGCGAGCTGGACGCATCCGTCACCGTGCTCGAGGTCGCGTCCGGCAGCGGCCGCCTGACGCCGGTGCAGACGATCTCCGCCCTGCCCGACGTGTTCCAGGGCAAGCCCTGGGCAGCCGACCTGCACCTCACGCCCGACGGCCGGCACCTCTACACCAGCGAACGCACCGGCAGCCAGCTTGCGATCTTCGCGGTGGACCCGGTCAGCGGCCGCCTGACGCTGCGCGGCCACCAGGGCACCGAAGCGCAGCCGCGCGGCTTTGCCATCGACCCCGAAGGGCGATTCCTGGTGGCGACGGGCCAGTTGTCGCACCATGCGAGCAGCTACTCGATCGATCCCGACAGTGGCGCGCTGGCCCTGGTGGACCGCGTCGCCACCGGCGGCGACCCCAACTGGGTCGAGATCATTCCAATCGACACCTAGAACCAGACTGCTTCCGAGCCCCACGACATGGCCGAGACCGCCGCATCCACCCCGCCCGCGACCGCCGCGCCGCTGCACATCCTCATGCATCCGGACGACAACGTCGCCATCGTCGCCAATGACGGAGGGCTGCCGGCCGGTACGGTGTTCCCGTCAGGCCTGGCGCTCATCGAGAAGGTGCCCCAGGCGCACAAGGTCGCGCTGGTGGACATTCCCGAAGGCGGCGCGGTGCTGCGCTATGGCGTCGTCATCGGCGAGGCACTCAAGCCGCTGCCCGCGGGAAGCTGGGTGCACGAGCGGCTGCTGCGCATGCCCGAAGCGCGCTCGCTCGAAGGCTTGCCGGTGGCCACCGTGAAGCCCGCGCCGCAGGCACCCCTGTCGGGCTACACCTTCGAGGGTTTTCGCAATCCCGACGGATCGGTCGGCACGCGCAACATCCTGGCCATCACGCAGACGGTGCAATGCGTCGCCGGCGTCACCGACTTCGCCGTGCAGCGCATCAAGGCGGAACTGCTGCCCAGGTACCCCAACGTCGATGACGTCGTGGCGCTGGAACACACCTACGGCTGCGGCGTCGCCATCGACGCGCCCGACGCCGTCATCCCGATCCGCACGCTGCGCAACATCAGCCTGAACCCGAACTTCGGCGGCGAGGTCATGGTGATCAGCCTGGGCTGCGAGAAGCTCCAGCCCGAGCGCCTGCTGCCCCCGGGCACGATCCCGCTGGTGGACGAGCGCAACGTGGCCGACATCGGCGCCTCTGCCGAGAACCAGCTGGACGTGGTGTGCCTGCAGGACGAGGCGCACGTGGGCTTCATGTCGATGGTCGAGTCGATCCTGCGCCAGGCCGAGGAACACCTCGAGCGCCTCAACGCCCGCCGCCGCGAGACCGTGCCGGCGAGCGAGCTGGTGGTCGGCGTGCAATGCGGCGGCAGCGATGCCTTCTCCGGCGTCACCGCCAATCCCGCGGTGGGCTTCTGCACCGACCTGCTGGTGCGCGCCGGCGCCACGGTCATGTTCTCGGAGGTGACCGAGGTGCGCGACGGCATCGACCAGCTCACCGCCCGCGCCGCGACGCCGGAGGTGGCCGAGGCGATGATCCGCGAGATGGCCTGGTACGACGCGTACCTGCAGCGCGGGCGCGTCGACCGCAGCGCCAACACCACCCCGGGCAACAAGAAGGGCGGACTGTCCAACATCGTCGAGAAGGCCATGGGCTCGATCGTCAAGAGCGGCTCGGTGCCGATCTCGGGCGTGGTGCCGCCGGGCGAGAAAGCCAGGAGCAAGGGCCTGCTGTATGCCGCCACGCCGGCGTCGGATTTCATCTGCGGCACGCTGCAGCTGGCCGCCGGCATGAACCTGCACGTGTTCACCACCGGCCGCGGCACGCCGTACGGCCTGGCCGAGGTGCCGGTGATCAAGGTGGCCACGCGCAGCGACCTGGCGCGGCGCTGGCACGACCTGATGGACGTCAACGCCGGACGCATCGCCGACGGCCAGGCCACCATCGAGGAAGTGGGCTGGGAGCTGTTCCGCCTGATGCTGGACGTGGCCAGCGGCCGCAGGAAGACGTGGGCCGAGCAATGGAAGTTGCACAACGCCCTGGTCCTTTTCAACCCGGCGCCGGTGACCTGACCGCGCCTGAACAGTGCAGGCCCGCGATTGCGAGCCACCCCGACGAAAGGAAACGACGCATGAAGGATCTCCAAGGCAAGACCGCGCTGGTCACCGGCGCCAGCACCGGCATCGGCGCCGCCGTGGCCGCCGGCTTCGCGGCGCACGGCATGCGCGTGGCCGTGCACTACAACAGCTCTGCCGACGCCGCCCACAAGGTCGTGGCCGACATCGCCGCGGCCGGCGGCGATGCGTTCGCGCTGCAAGGCGACGTGCGCGACACGGCCGCCATCGCGCGCGTGGTGCAAGAGGCCCATTCCCGCCTCGGCAGCATCGACGTGCTGGTGAACAATGCCGGCGGCCTGGTCAAGCGCGTGCCCATCGGCGAGATGCCCGACGCACTGTTCGACGAGGTGCTGCATCTCAATGCCCGGTCGGTGCTGGCGTTCTGCCGGGAAGCGGTGCCGCACATGCGCAGCCGCGGCCAGGGCGGCAGCATCATCAACGTGAGCTCGGTCGCCGCGCGGCACGGCGGCGGCCCGGGCGCCTATCTCTATGCCGGCGCCAAGGGCTTCGTGAGCACCGCCACCCGCGGGTTGGCCAAGGAACTCGTGGGCGATCGCATCCGTGTCAACGCGGTCGCGCCGGGCGTGATCCAGACGCCCTTCCACGACCAGTTCTCGACCCCGCAGATGCTCGAGTCCTTCCGCGCCACCATTCCGATGGGCCGCATCGGCACGCCAGACGAGTGCGTCGGCGCGTTCCTGTTCCTGGCCTCCGAGGCGCTGTCCGGCTACGTGACCGGGCAGATCCTGGAGGTCAACGGCGGGCAGTACATGCCCTGAGCGCCAGGCGGGTGCTCCCGTCGAACCATCGCAAAAAAAGGAGACTCCACATGCAACGTCGCACCCTCATCACCGGCGCCATCGCCGCTTCCGTCGCCACCTTCGGACTGCCGGCGCTGGCGCAAGGCAACTGGCCCACCGGCAAGCCCATCAACTACATGGTGCCCTTCCCGGCCGGCGGCACGACCGACGTGCTGGCCCGCCTGATCGCCCAGAAGCTGGGCCCGGCGCTCGGCGCCACCGTGGTGGTCGAGAACCGCGGCGGCGCCGGCGGCAGCGTCGGCTCCGAAGTGGCCTCGCGGGCGGCGCCCGACGGGTACACGCTGCTGGGCGGCACGGTCAGCTCGCACGCCATCAACGTCAGCCTTTACGCCAAGATCGGCTACGACCCGATCAAGTCGTTCGCGCCGGTGACGCTCATCGGCACCAATCCGACGGTGCTGGTGGTGCCGGCCAGCAGCCCGTACAAGACGCTCAAGGACATCGTCGCGGCGAGCAAGGCCAAGCCCGGCGGCCTGTCCTCCGCCTCGGCCGGCATCGGAACTTCGCAGCACCTGTCGCTGGAACTGCTGGCCTACAAGTCGGGCGTGAAGTTCAACCACGTGCCGTACAAGGGCAGCGGCCCTGCCATCCAGGACGTCATCGGAGGGCAGGTCGACATGATGTTCGACACCACCGTCGTGGCCGCCCCGCACATCCAGAGCGGCAAGCTGCGCGCCATCGCGGTCACGTCGCCCAAGCGGCTCGACTCGATGCCCGACGTGCCCACCGTGGCGGAGTCGGGCATTCCGGGACTGGCGGACTATTCGGTGCTGTCGTGGCAGGCCATCTTCGTGCCGGCCGGCACGCCGGCGCCGATCATCGACCGCCTGCATGCCGAGATCCGCAAGATCCTGGCCGAGCCGGAGATGCAGGACAAGCTCAAGGGTTTCGGCATGGCGCCGGCCGACATGAGCACCGCCGAGATCGCGGCCTTCCAGAAAGCCGAGGTCGAGAAATGGGCGCAGGTGATCAAGGCCGCGGGCATCAAGGCCGAGTGACCGACGGGGCGCCGCACCCGCCCGGGCCCACGACCCTAGAATCGCAGGCCCCGACTTCTCGCCGCGAGGCCGCGCCCTTGAGCTTTTCCGAACGCCTGTCCGTCTCGTCACAGCACCTGCTGCCCAAGCAGGCGCTGACTTCCTTCGCGGGCTGGGTCGCTGGCCGCCCGCACCGGCTGACGCCGTGGGTGATCGCGCGGTTCATCGAGAAATACCGGGTCGACATGGGCGAGGCGCTCGATTCCGATCCGACGCACTACGCCACCTTCAACGACTTCTTCACCCGCGCGCTCAAGCCGGGCATGCGGCCGATCGCCGACGCCGCGCTGGTGTCGCCGGTGGACGGCGCCATCAGCCAGTTCGGCGAGATCGACAACGACCAGATCTTCCAGGCCAAGGGCCACCACTACACGACGACCGCGCTGGTGGGCGGCGACGCCCGCCTGGCGGCGCAGTTCGCGCACGGCAGCTTTGCCACGCTGTACCTGAGCCCGCGCGACTACCACCGCATCCACATGCCGTGCGACGGCCGGCTGCTGCGGATGATCCACGTGCCGGGCTCGCTGTTCTCGGTCAACCCGGCCACCGCCCGCGGCGTGCGCGGCCTGTTCGCGCGCAACGAGCGCGTGGTGTGCGTGTTCGAGTCGGCGCACGGCCCGTTCGTGCTGGTGCTGGTCGGTGCCACGATCGTCGGCAGCATGGCAACTGTCTGGCACGGCGTGATCAACGCCCCGCGCGTTGCGCAGGTGCGCGAATGGCGCTACGACGACGAGCGCATTGCACTCCGGCGCGGCGAGGAGATGGGCCGGTTCCTGCTCGGCTCGACCGTGGTCATGCTGTTTCCCCCGCCCCGGCTGGCGTTCAACCCGGCCTGGCAGCCCGGCGGCGCGGTGCGCCTGGGCGAGGTCATGGTGCCGGCCTGGGCACCGCGCTCCGCCTGAGGCGGAGGCGGGCCACTGACGGCCGACCTTCCCTCGGAAGCCGCGGCCTGCCTGTCTTTGCAGCTACAAAAGTCGTAGCAGCAGCAGACCTTTCGCGCTATAGTCGCCGGCCCGCCGATGCACCGGTGCGCTGGTGCACGAGGGGGAGCGGCCCAGCCAAAACCACAGACAGCAGTTGCCGAGGAGACTCGACGCGAATGAGCACGAAGGAAACCGCGGCCATCAGCCAGCTGCTGGCGCTGCTCGAGGCCCGCTATGCCATGAGAGTGCTGTGGGCCTTGCGCGACGGCCACGCCCAGACGTTCCGGCTGCTGCAGGACAGCGTCGGCGGCGTGACGCCCAACACGCTCAACACCCGCATCAAGGAACTGCGCGAGGCCGGCATCCTGTCGCATGGCGGCGAGGGCTACTGCCTCACCGCCAGCGGCCTCGACCTGCTCAAGCGGCTGTCCGACCTCCAGGCCTTCGCCGTGCGTTGGCAGCAAGGCCAGGCGCGCAAGACGGCACCCGCGGTCAACCCGCCGCAGGCCGCGCCGGCGGCGTGAAGCAGGTTTGGGACAATCCCGTCCTTCGGTGGCGCCGTCGCCCCGGCGGCCTCCGGGCCGCCGCGCGGCCCGGCCGCGCCAGGGGCTTAGACTTGCCCGTTCAGCCGTTTTCCGAATTTTTCCGTAGCCATCTCAAGGACACATGACCATGCAAACAGCTCCCTCCGGCCTGCAATACGAAGACACGACCGTCGGCAGCGGTGACGAAGCCCGCCCCGGCCAGCAGGTCCAAGTGCATTACACCGGCTGGCTCTACAACAACGGCGTGCAAGGCGCCAAGTTCGACTCCAGCCGCGACCGCAACGACCCGTTCGTCTTCGCGCTGGGTGCCGGCCAGGTCATCCGCGGCTGGGATGAGGGAGTGGCCGGCATGAAGGTCGGCGGCCAGCGTACGCTCGTCATTCCGGCCGAACTGGGCTATGGCAGCCGCGGCGCAGGCGGCGTGATTCCGCCGAACGCGACGCTCAAGTTCGACGTCGAACTGCTGGCCGTGCGCTGAGCGTGGCTTGATATCCGGCGCCGCGGCGCCAAACTTGAAGAACAACAGCGGCCTACGGGCCGCTTTTTTCTCCGTTTCACGGGCGAATGCCCCTTGAAGTTGGCGCCCGCGCCCATACTTGAAGTGGCAATTGTCCCCCATTCAACCATTGCCTGACATTTCTGCCCGCCAATCGATGATGTCCGACCGACCCGACCCCGCCCAAAACCCGCTCCCCCAGGACGACCAGAACGAGCGCTCGCCGTTCGCCGACATGAGCCCGGAGGAACAAGAGGCCGCGCAGGCCGCCAACGAGGCCGAGTTGCAGGCAGCGCTCGCCAGCCTGCAGGAGGAAGTGGCCGCATTGCAGGCCAAGAACGCCGAACTGACCGACCAGGTCATGCGGACCCAGGCCGACATGCAGAACACCCGCCGCCGCGCCGAAGAGGAAGCGAGCAAGGCGCGCAAGTTCGCCATCGAGGCCTTTGCCGAGTCCCTGCTGCCGGTCACCGACAGCCTCGAGGCCGGTCTCGCGGTCCAGGACGGCACGGTCGAGCAGATCCGCGAGGGCGCCGAGGCCACCTTGCGCCAGCTCAAGAGCGCCATGGAGCGCAACAAGGTGCTCGAGATCGCGCCGGCGGCCGGCGACAAGTTCGACCCCAACCTGCACCAGGCGATCTCGGTGGTGCCGGCGCCCGGCCAGGAGCCCAACACCGTCGTGGGCCTGCTGCAGAAGGGCTTCACCATCGCCGAGCGGGTGCTGCGCCCGGCGCTGGTCACCGTCAGCGCGCCCAACTAATCGCCGCCGCACACATATTCACAGCCCACCCCCAAGTCATCCCTTGAATCCGACCGGGTTATCCACAAGTTCGACACAAGAAATTCTCTAGGAATCAGGAGCATCACAACATGGCCAAAATCATCGGCATCGACCTCGGCACCACCAACTCTTGCGTGGCGATCATGGAGGGCAACACGACCCGCGTGATCGAGAACTCCGAAGGCGCGCGCACCACCCCTTCGATCATTGCCTACCAGGAAGACGGCGAAGTGCTGGTCGGCGCCTCGGCCAAGCGCCAGGCGGTGACCAACCCCAAGAACACGCTGTACGCCGTCAAGCGCCTGATCGGCCGCAAGTTCGAGGAAAAGGAAGTGCAGAAGGACATCGACCTGATGCCCTACACCATCTCCAAGGCCGACAACGGCGACGCCTGGGTCGAGGTGCGCGGCAAGAAGCTGGCACCGCCGCAGATCAGCGCCGAGGTGCTGCGCAAGATGAAGAAGACCGCCGAGGACTACCTGGGCGAGCCGGTCACCGAGGCCGTCATCACCGTGCCGGCGTACTTCAACGACAGCCAGCGCCAGGCCACCAAGGACGCCGGCCGCATCGCCGGCCTGGACGTCAAGCGCATCATCAACGAGCCGACCGCGGCAGCGCTGGCCTTCGGCCTGGACAAGCAGGACAAGGCCGACCGCAAGATCGCCGTGTATGACCTGGGTGGCGGCACGTTCGACATCTCGATCATCGAGATCGCGGACGTCGACGGCGAAAAGCAGTTCGAGGTGCTCTCGACCAACGGCGACACCTTCCTCGGCGGCGAGGACTTCGACCAGCGCGTGATCGACTACATCATTGCCGAGTTCAAGAAGGAACAGGGCGTCGACCTGTCCAAGGACGTGCTGGCGCTCCAGCGCCTGAAGGAAGCGGCCGAGAAGGCCAAGATCGAGCTGTCCAACAGCGCGGCGACCGACATCAACCTGCCCTACATCACGGCGGACGCGTCGGGCCCCAAGCACCTGAACATCAAGCTGACCCGCGCCAAGCTGGAAAGCCTGGTCGACGAACTGATCGAGCGCACCATCGCCCCTTGCCGCACCGCCATCAAGGATGCCGGCGTGTCGGTCAACGACATCAGCGACGTCATCCTGGTCGGCGGCATGTCGCGCATGCCGAAGGTGCAGGAGAAGGTCAAGGAGTTCTTCGGCAAGGAGCCGCGCAAGGACGTCAACCCCGACGAGGCCGTGGCCGTCGGCGCCGCCATCCAGGGCCAGGTGCTCTCGGGTGACCGCAAGGACGTGCTGCTGCTCGACGTCACGCCGCTGTCCCTGGGCATCGAGACCATGGGCGGCGTGATGACGAAGATGATCACCAAGAACACGACCATCCCGACCAAGTTCGCGCAGACCTTCTCCACCGCCGACGACAACCAGCCGGCCGTGACGATCAAGGTCTTCCAGGGCGAGCGCGAGGTCGCGGCAGGCAACAAGCTGCTGGGCGAGTTCAACCTGGAAGGCATTCCGCCGGCAGCGCGCGGCACGCCGCAGATCGAGGTGAGCTTCGACATCGACGCCAACGGCATCCTGCACGTGGGCGCCAAGGACAAGGGCACGGGCAAGGAAAACAAGATCACCATCAAGGCGAACTCCGGCCTGTCCGAGGAAGAGATCCAGAACATGGTCAAGGACGCCGAGCTCAATGCGGCCGAAGACAAGAAGAAGGTCGAGCTCGCACAGGCGCGCAACCAGGGCGAAGCCATGGTCCACAGCGTGAGGAAGTCGCTCGGCGAGCATGGAGACAAGCTCGATGCCTCCGAGAAGGAAGGCATCGAGTCGGCGATCAAGACGCTCGAGGACGCGCTCAAGGGCGATGACAAGGCGGCCATCGAAGAGAAGACCACGGCGCTGATCACGGCCAGCCAGAAGCTGGGCGAGAAGATGTACGCCGACCAGGGCGGCGCTGCGGCGGCGGCCCAGGCGGCGGCTGGCGGCGGCGGCGACTCCGGCTCGGGCCCGGCGGGCGGCGACGACAACGTGGTCGACGCCGAAGTCAAGGAAGTGAAGAAGGACTGATCCCGGTCCCATTCGAAGGCTGGACCACCGCTGCCGGTGGCCAGCCTTTTTCCGTTTCCGGGCAAGCACGGCACCCATCACGCGATCGACCATGGCAACCAAACGCGACTACTACGAAATCCTCGGTGTTCCCAAGAACGCCAGCGACGACGAACTCAAGAAGGCCTATCGCAAGCTGGCGATGAAGCACCACCCCGACCGCAACCACGGCGACGGGGCGAAGGAATCGGAGGCCAAGTTCAAGGAGGCCAAGGAGGCCTACGAAATGCTGTCCGACCCGCAGAAGCGGGCCGCCTATGACCAGTATGGCCATGCGGGCGTGGACCCGAACATGCGCGGCCCCGGCGCGGAAGGCTTCGGCGGCTTCGCCGAGGCCTTCGGCGACATCTTCGGCGACGTGTTCGGTGGCGGCGCTGGACGCGGCCGCGGCGGCCGGCAGGTGTATCGCGGCAACGACCTGAGCTACGCCATGGAGATCACGCTGGAAGAGGCGGCCGACGGCAAGGACGCGCAGATCCGCATTCCCAGCTGGGACGAATGCGGCACCTGTCACGGCAGCGGCGCCAAGCCGGGCACCAAGCCGATCGTGTGCACCACATGCCACGGCCAGGGCGCGGTGCAGATGCGGCAGGGCTTCTTCAGCGTGCAGCAGACCTGCCCGCAGTGCCGGGGCACCGGCAAGATCATTCCCGAGCCCTGCGCCACGTGCCACGGCCAGGGCAAGATCAAGAACAACAAGACGCTCGAGGTGAAGATCCCCGCCGGCATCGACGACGGCATGCGCATCCGCTCCACCGGCAACGGCGAACCGGGCACCAACGGCGGCCCGCCCGGGGACCTGTACATCGAGATCCGCCTCAAGAAGCACGAGAGCTTCGAGCGCGACGGCGACGACCTGCACTGCGTCGTGCCGGTCAGCATGACGACCGCCGCGCTGGGCGGCGAGATCGAGGTGCCCACGCTCAAGGGCAACGCCGCCATCGACATTCCCGAAGGCACGCAGGGTGGCAAGCAGTTCCGGCTGCGCGGCAAAGGCATCAAGGGCGTGCGCTCGAGCTACCCCGGCGACCTGTATTGCCACGTGCGTGTCGAGACGCCGGTCAAGCTCACCGAGTACCAGCGCAAGCTGCTCAAGGATCTCGACGATTCGCTCAAGAAGGGCGGCGGCAAGCACAGCCCCAATGACAAGGGCTGGCTGGACAAGGCCAAGGAATTCTTCAGCTAGGCCAGCCGCCTGGCGATCAGGCGCAGGATCTCGGCGAACACCGCCTGCCCACGCGCCCGGGAGAAGTCCAGCACGTGGCTGACGCGGTAGTACGGGCTCAGGTCGAGCCCGACGCCGACGCCCGCGATCGCAATGTCTCCAAGCTGCTCGTGGCGGGCCACCACGTCCTGCAGGTGGTGGTCGAGGTAGTGATCGTCATTGGCCAGCGCGGTGGCGCTGTCCATGGGCGAGCCGTCCGACACCACCAGCACCAGCCTGCGCGACTCGGGCCTGGCTGCCAGGCGCGCGCATGCCCACTCGAGTGCCTCGCCGTCGATGCCTTCGCGAAACAGGTCCGGCTTGAGCAACGCCGCCATTGACGGCCGTGCGCGGCGCCAGCTTGCATCCGCATCCTTGAAGACGATGTGGCGGCGCTCGTTGAGGCGCCCCGGATGCGCCGGCCGCCCCTCGCGCTGCCACTCGCGCAGCGCGCGGCCGCCGTTCCACGCGCCGGTAGTGAAGCCCAGCACCTCGCAGGCGACGCCGGCCTGCTCCAGCGCACGCGCCAGCACGTCGGCGAGCATGGCCACCGATTCGGCATGCGCCTTCATCGAGCCCGAGCAGTCGATCAGCAAGGTGACCGCGCAATCGGCGCGTGGCTCGTACCGCTCGGTCCGGAACAGCCGGCGCTCGGTTGGCTTGGCCACCAGTTGCGAAAGCCGTCTGCCGTCGATTCGCCCTTCTTCCTGGCCGCTGTCCCAGTCGTCGGCTTCGGGGTGCGACAGCAGGCCTTGCAACGCCCGCGCCAGGCGCCCGATGTTGACGGCCTGGGCGGCCACGCGCCGGTCGAGTTGCTCGCGCAACTGGGCGAGCAACGCCGGGCGCACCAGCGAGGCGGCCGCCAGTTCCTGGTCGTAGGCCCGTGTGAAGACGCGGTAGCCGGCGCCCTCACCTTCCATCAGCACGCTGCGGCCCGAGGCCGCACTGGCGAACTGCTCCACCACTTCGCGCTCCATGTCCTGGACCAGGCTGAAGACGCTCAGGCGCTCGTCCTTCGCACCGTCCTGTTCCGGCTGGTCCTGCGCGTCGTCCGCGGACACGAGCATGCCGGCCACGACGGCCGCGACGGACCGCGCGTGCTGCGCATAGGCAGCCTGTTCATGCCGGTGGCGGCGCATGCCGGCGAGGTCGTGGCCCAGGCGCGGCGCCAGCGCGAAGCGCGTGGCTTCCATCAGGTCTTCGGTCAGTTCGAGCACCGGCTCTGCGCACACGCGCGAGCGGCTGATCTGCGCCACCGTGTAGAGGATCAGCCCGCGCACCGTATCCGTGTGGCCCTGGTGGTGGTAGGCCAGCGACCAGGCCTCGTTGCGGTGGCGCAGGTTCTGCCGCATGCCGGGCATGTCGGGCGGCGCCAGCGACTCGACGCGAAACTGCTCGAGCATCTCGAAGATCATCCGTTCGAGCGGATCGGCCGGGCGCAGGCTGTCGTGCAGCGCAGCGTCCGAGCGCGTGAGCCGCAGCGCCAGCCCGTCGGCAGCGCCGCGGAACGACGAGAAGTCATCCTGCCCCGGCGTCGGATGCAGGTGCGGGGCGAACCATGGCACCGGCATGCGGCCGCGGTGCAACCGCTGCCCGCGGAAATGCAGCGAGGCGTCCCCGCACCAAGCCCGCAGCAGGCCGGCGCACAGGTCGCTTGTCCGCTCCTGTTGCTGGCGCTCGTTCACGGCATCGCTCAGGACGCGGCCATCTGCTGCGATTCGGCCAGTTCCTGGTCGAAGCAACGCTGGAAGTACTCGGCCACGAGCGCGCGCTCGGCGTCGTCGCACTTGTTGAGGAACGACAGTCGGAACGCAAGCGCGACGTCGCCGAAGATTTCCAGGTTCTCGGCCCAGGTGATCACCGTGCGCGGCGACATCAAGGTCGACAGGTCGCCGGCTGCGAAGCCCTTGCGCGTGAGTTCGGCCAGCGCCACCATGGCATCGACCCGGGCATGCCCGGCAGCGTCCGCCATCGACGGCACGCGCGCCTGCACGATGGCGATCTCCTCCTCGCGCGGCAGGTAGTCGAGCGAGGCGACGATGTTCCAGCGGTCGATCTGCGCATGGTTCAGGCGCTGCGCCCCGTGATAGAGCCCGTTGAGGTTGCCCAGGCCCACCGTGTTGGCGGTGGCGAACAGGCGAAAGCTGGCGTGCGGCCGGATCACCCGGTTCTGGTCCAGCAGGGTGAAATGCCCGTCGCGCTCGAGGATGCGCTGGATCACGAACATCACGTCCGGCCGGCCGGCATCGTATTCGTCGAACACCAGCGCCACCGGACGCTGAAGCGCCCAAGGCACGATGCCCTCCTGGAACTCGGTCACCTGCCTGCCTTCGCGCAGCACGACCGCATCACGACCGACAAGGTCGAGCCGGCTGACGTGGCCGTCCAGGTTGAGCCGCACGCAAGGCCAGTTCAACCGGGCCGCCACCTGTTCGATGTGGCTGGACTTGCCGGTGCCGTGCAGCCCCTGGACCATGACGCGCCGATTGCGCATGAAGCCCGCCAGGATGGCGAGCGTCACGTCCGGGTTGAAACGGTAGGCCGGGTCGATCTCCGGCACATGGTCCTCGCGCTCGGCGAAGGCGGCTACTTCGAGCGTGCTGGGGAATCCGAACACGTCGCACACGCGCAGCATGCGCTGCGGTTGAAGGGAAGCGAGATCAGTCACGGCCGGTGCGGTCCTACGAAAAGGGTGAGATTGAAGCGGGCTCAGGCGTCGCCGTCCTCGGCGTCGCGGCCATCCGGGGCGTGTTCGCCGGCACGCTGGGCGGCATCGGCCTCGACACGCGCGAGCGCCTCCACCGCCTGGCGCAGTGCCGGCAGCAGTTGCTCGGCGCGCGCCCGGTCGAGCCGTACCAGCGGCGCCTGCACGGCAACGCACAAGTTCGACAGGCCGCCGTGAGGCGCGGGGACCAGCATCGCGATGCACAGCAAGCCCGGCAGGAATTCCTCGTTGTCCAGCGCGAAGCCCTGCGCCTTTACCTGGGCGATCTCGGCCTCGAACTGCTCCATCGACGTGAGCGTCTGCGGCGTGTAGGCCTCCAGGGCGCCGGCGGCGAGCAACCGGGCGCGCTGCGCCTGGCCCATCTGCGCCAGGAACACCTTGCCGCTGGCCGAGCAGTGGACCGGCACGCGCGAGCCGGGGTGCAGGTAGAAACGCAGCGGAGCCGCCGTTTCCACCCGGTCCAGGTACACAACCTCGCCGCCCGACAGCGCCGTCAGGTTGCAGCTTTCGCCCACCTGCTCGACCAGCTTGCGCAGCACCGCATGGCGTGCGCCGTGCAAGCTGTCGTTGAGCAGCAGGCTCTCGGCCAGCCGGCGCAGGCGCGAGCCCATGCTGTAGAGGCGCCCGCCGTCCTCTCGCTGCAGCAGGCCGCCGGCCTCCAGTTGCTGCAGCATGCGGTGCACGGTGGGCTTGGGCAGGCCGATCTGGTCGACCAGGCCCTGCAAGGAATAGCGACGGTCGCGCGCGGCGATGGTCTCGAGCAGCGAGAAAAGGCGCAGCGCCGGCGTGTCGGCGCCGGTGACGCCGGCTTCGGCTTGGGCGCGGGGCAAGGATGACATGGCACGCATCATAGAGAAATTCCATTTATCAGTACACCAGGTACCGTTTTTCGGAATTTCCGTTGACCCACGTGGAAGTGAGGCCTATAGTCGGCCGGCGTCTCACGAAATTATGGAACTCTGAGTTCCGTTTTATGAGACATTTATTTCCATCCAGTTGCGACCCGCATTTTTTTAATGGAGACCTTGGCCATGACCCAACAGCCCCCCGCCACCGCCGCCGCCCGCACCGCCGTGCAGGGCGTGCAAAAGATGACGCCCTCGGAAGCCTTCGTCGAGACGATGGTGGCCAATGGCGTGCGCCACATGTTCGGCATCATGGGCTCGGCGTTCATGGACGCCATGGACATCTTCGCGCCGGCGGGCATCACCCTGATCCCGGTGGTGCACGAGCAAGGCGCCGCCCACATGGCTGACGGCTATGCGCGCGCCAGCGGCCAGCATGGCGTGGTCATCGGGCAGAACGGGCCCGGCATCAGCAACTGCGTCACCGCCATTGCCGCGGCCTACTGGGCGCACAGCCCGGTGGTCATGATCACGCCCGAGACCGGCACCATGGGCATGGGCCTGGGTGGCTTCCAGGAGGCCAACCAGCTGCCGATGTTCCAGGAGTTCACCCGGTACCAGGGCCACGTGAACAACCCCAAGCGCATGGCCGAGTACACGGCGCGCTGCTTCGACCGCGCCATCTCCGAGATGGGTCCGACGCAGCTGAACATCCCGCGCGACTACTTCTACGGCGAGATCGAATGCGAGATCCCGAAGCCGATGCGCGTCGAGCGCGGCAGCGGCGGCGAGCAGAGCCTGAAGGAGGCGGCCGAACTGCTCGCGTCGGCCAAGTTCCCCGTCATCCTGTCCGGCGGCGGCGTGGTCATGGGCAACGCGGTGGAGGAATGCAAGCAACTGGCCGAGCGCCTGGGTGCGCCGGTGTGCAACGGCTACCTGCGCAACGACAGCTTCCCGGCCAGCCATCCGCTGTGGGCCGGCCCGCTGGGCTACCAGGGTTCCAAGGCTGCCATGAAGCTGATCAGCCAGGCCGACGTGGTCATCGCGCTGGGCTCGCGCATGGGGCCTTTCGGCACCCTGCCCCAGCACGGCATGGACTACTGGCCCAAGACCGCCAAGATCATCCAGGTGGAGGCCGACCACACCAACCTGGGCCTGGTCAAGAAGATCCAGGTGGGCATCCACGGCGACGCCAAGGCGGTCGCCAAGGCGCTGCTGGGCATGCTGGCCGACAAGGAACTCGCCTGCGATGCCACCAAGGCCGAGCGCGCCCGCAAGATCGCCGACGAGAAGGCGGCCTGGGAAAAGGAGCTGACCGAGTGGACGCACGAACGCGACACGTACAGCCTGGACATGATCGAGGAAGCCAAGGGCGAGAAGCCGTTCTCGGGCGGCAAGTACCTGTCGCCGCGCCAGGTGCTGCGCGAGCTGGAAAAGGCCATGCCGCCGCGCGCGATGGTGTCCACCGACATCGGCAACATCAACGCCGTGAGCAACAGCTACCTGCGCTTCGAGGAGCCGCGCAGCTTCTTCGCGCCGATGAGCTTCGGCAATTGCGGCTACTCGCTGCCGACGATGATCGGCGCCAAGCTGGCCTGCCCTGACCGCCCCGCGATCGCCTACGCCGGCGACGGCGCCTGGGCCATGAGCATGGTCGAGATCATGACCGCGGTGCGGCACGACATACCGGTGACGGCGGTCGTGTTCCACAACCGCCAGTGGGGCGCCGAGAAGAAGAACCAGGTGGATTTCTACAACCGCCGCTTCGTGGCCGGTGAACTGGAAAGCCCCAGCTTCGCGGGCATCGCCAAGAGCATGGGTGCCGAGGGCATCGTGGTGGACGACATCGAACAGGTCGGTGCGGCCCTGAAGAAAGCCATCGACATGCAGATGAACCAGAAGAAGACCTGCGTCATCGAGATCATGTGCACGCGCGAGCTCGGCGACCCCTTCCGCCGTGACGCATTGGCCAAGCCGGTGCGCCTGCTGGACAAGTACAAGGACTACGTCTGAGGCGCTGGTGAACGCAACGGTGCGCCCCATGCAACTGCCACCCCTGCCAGCCGAGCCGCCGCCCGCGCTGCCGGGCGACGCGCCCTGGGCGCATCCGCGCCTGGCGGCCCTGGCCGCCCGCGCGCGCGCCATGGCGGCCGTCCGGGCGCCGGTGATCGCCATGGTCTACCCATGCGACGAACTGGCCCTGGAGGCGGCCCGGGAAATGTCTCGCGAGGGCATCGCCCACCCCATGCTGGTGGGCCCGCGCGCACGCATCGAGCGTGCCGCGGCCGAAGCCGGAATCGACATCGGCGCCTGGCCGCTGGAAGACGTGCCGGACCCGCCGGCAGACTCGGCCCGGCGAGCCTGCGCACTCGCACGCGACGGGCGGGTGCAGGCGCTCATGAAGGGTTCGCTGCACACCGACGAACTGATGTCCCAACTGGTGGACCGCACGCACGGCCTGCGCGGCCATCGCCGCATCAGCCACCTGTTCCTGTTCGACCTGCCGCGCTATCCGCAACTTCTGGGCGTGGCCGACTGCGTGGTCAACATCGCACCCAACCTGAAGACCAAGGCCGACATCCTCGGCAATGCGGTCGAGGCCCTGCAGAAGATCGGCATCGCCAGGCCGCGCGTGGGCATCGTCGCTGCGGTGGAGACGGTCAACCCGGCCATTCCGGCCACGGTGGACGCGCAGGCCCTGGTCGAGCGCGCCCGCGCCGGCGAGTGGCCGGGCGCCATCGTCGACGGGCCGTTCGGCTTCGACAACGCGATCTCCGCCGCCGCTGCGCAAACCAAGCACATCGAGTCGCCCGTCAGCGGCCACGCCGACCTTCTCATCGTGCCCGATCTCAATGCCGGCAACATGCTCTACAAGAGCTTCGTCTACATCGGCGGCGGCGAATGCGCCGGCATCGTGCTGGGCACGCAGGTACCGGTGGTGCTCACCTCGCGCGCCGACTCGCTGGCTTCGCGCGTGGCGTCGGTCGCATTGGCAGTGCTGGCCGGCACGCCGACGCCTCGGTCCGCTTCCTCTGCCTGAAGGTCACGGCGCAGCAGCCCCGGCCACTCGATCGAGAAAGGCGTCCATCGCCGCGCCGACCGTCGCCTCGCGCCCATCCTCGAGACGACGCGCGCGTGCGTCGGCCGGATAGAAATGCCCACCCCCGGCCACGCACCAGCTTTCGCTGCCGCGTCCGGCGCGTGCGAAATGGCGCGCCATCGCCGGCATCTGCCGCGCCACATAGTCGAGGTCGTCATCGCCGTGCACCAGCAGCGCCGGCGGCTCGCCGGGGCCGCCATGGACACAGCGCGCCAGATCGTCGTCGGCCATGTACCCGGACAGTGCGATCACGCCGGCCGCCGGCACCCGCTCACCGTAGGCTGCGCCCAGCGCGATGCGCGCGCCGGCGGAAAAGCCGCCAATCACGATGCGCGCCGCATCGATGCCCCACGCGTCGGCATGGGCCTGCACGTAGCGAAAGGCCAGTGCCATGTCGTCCGTGGCTGCCTCGATGCCGCGGCACAGCGTCATCGCGTCGATCGGTGGCAGGCCGAGCCACTGGCGCACCTGGTCGACGCGCGACATTGGCACGCGAGTGGGCGACCCGATCACCGGCGTGCTGCCGGGATCCGGGTCTTCGCTCACCAGGCGGTAGTCGATGGAACAGGCCACCCATCCGCGCCGCGCAGCTGCCTCGCAGTAGGCCGCAACCGGCGTATTGCGGTGCTCGCCCTCGCCGAACTCGTCGTTGCGCCGATCGCCGCGGTGGAAGGCGCCGCCGAAGGCCATGATCAGCGCCGGCCTGGGTCCGTTGCCATCATCGGCAGGGGCATAGCGGTCCAGGCGCAGCGAGCGCAGCACCGGCGTTCGGCCCGCATGAATGCGCCCTTCGCCGTAGACGATGTCGGGCGTCAGGGCGACGGCCGTCGTTTCTCCAGTGTTCATGCCGGCTCCACCCCGGCCATGCGCGCAGCTTCGGCCCACTGGCCAACCTCGCGACGCGCCTGCGCGGTCCATTGCGCCGGCGTCAGCGGCGGCTCGATGGGCACCGAGCCGCCTTCGACGATGCGCTTGTGGATGTCCGGCCGCGCCAGCGCCTTCACGAAGGCCGCGTTCAGCCGGGCCACCGCCGCCGTCGGCGTGCCGGCCGGCGCGAAGGCGCCATGCCAGCCGACGGCATCGAAGGGAATGCCCAGCTCGACCAGCGTCGGCAGCCCGGGCAACGCCGGCAGCCGGCGCGGACCGGTCACGGCCAGTGCGCGAAGCCTGCCCTGCTGCACCAATGGCGTCATCGACACGGCGTCCAGCAAGCCCAGGTCGACCGAGCCGGCCACGATGTCCGGCAGCGCCTGCATGCCACCCTTGTAGGGCACGTGCAGCATCGAGATCTTCGCGTGGTGATTGATGGCCTCGCCGATCAGGTGCGAGGGCGTGGCGTTGCCGAAGGAGGCGAACGACAGCGACTCTCCCCGTCGGCCCGCCGCCAGCACATCCTGGAATGTCTTGAAGCGGCTGGTCGGCGGAACCACCACCAGCAACGGCACGATCGCGATCTGCGCCACGCCGACGAAGTCCTTGGCCGGGTCGTAGCCGGGCGACCTGAGCACCGACGGCCCGATCACGAAGCCCGCCGCGGTGACCAGCACGGTGTGCCCGTCGGCGGCGCTGCGCGCCACTTCGGCCGCGCCCACGGCGCCACCTGCGCCCGGGCGGTTCTCCACCACCACCGCCTGGCCGAGATCGTCGCGCATGGCTTCGGCCAGCACGCGCGCCATGATGTCGGTGCCGCCGCCCGGCGGGTAGTTCACCAGCAGCCTGACCGGCCGCGAAGGGAAGGCATCGGCGGCGCGCACGCTGCCGGCCGACAGCGTCGATGCCAGCATGGCGAGCAATGCCTTGCGGCGGGAGAGAGTGAAGTTCACGGCAGCTCCTCTGGAATGGATGGACTCACTCTAGGCGCCAGCCACATAATTTCCAACTTGGAAGTTCTTCTCGATCCATCAGGAAATCCTAATGGCCCATGTCGATCCGGATCCGCTTCCTTCGACCGCGTGGGCGCGCCGCCTGCGCCTGCGCCAGCTGCAGTTGCTGCAGGAACTCGCGCGGCGCGGCAGCCTCACCGCCGTGGCCGATGCCCTGCACCTGACCCAGCCTGCGGTGTCGCAGCAATTGGCCGAGATCGAGTCGGCACTGGGCGTGCAGCTGTTCGAGCGCGCGCGCGGCCTGCGGCCCACGCCGTTCGGCCAGGCCGCGCTGCGCTGGGCCGCCCAGACCCTGGCCGGCGCCGAGCGGCTCGACGCCGAGCTGCAGGCGCTGCGCGAAGGGGCCTCGGGACGGGTCCGTCTCGGCGTGATGCTGGTGGCGGCGCTGGAACTCGTGCCGCGCGTCGCGGCCCGGGTGGCGCGCGAGGATCCGGCGCTGCGTCTGGCGCTGCATGAGGACATCCTGCAAGGGCTGTGGCCACGCCTGGTGGACGGCGAGCTGGACCTGATGGTCGGCCGCATCGACGATCGCGTGCACGCGACGGGGCTTCCCAACCTGCCACTGGTTGCCGACCGCCACTGCGTGGCCCTGCGCGCCGGCCATCCGCTGGCGCGGCGGCGCCGTCCCTCATGGGCCGATACGCTGGCCTATCCGTGGGTGCTGCCCCCGGACGACACCGCCTTGCGCCGGGCCGTCGTGGGCACCTTCAGCGCGGCCGGCCTGCCGGCGCCACGGCCGCAGGTCGAATCGAGTTCGCTCGCCGCGACGCAGGCGATCCTGCGCGACAGCGATTGCCTGGGCGTCATGTCGGGCACCGCCGGCCGGATCGCGCAGGCCGACGGGCTGCTGCGTACGCTGCCGCTGGCACTGGCCGGACATGACGCGCCGGTGGGGGTCGTGTGGCGAGATGCGCATCCGGCGCCGGCCGTGCTGCGCGTGATCGACGCGCTGCGCACCGAAGGCGCACTGCTCGCGCAACAGGCCCGCTGACGCCGCGCACGGCGGCTGCGATCGTCTCCGCGCCAACGGAAGGCCCCCTTCCTGAATCGCAAAGCCGCGCCCGATACCGGCTGGCATACTGAATCGCGCTTCAGGACAACAAGGGCCAGACGAATGCTTGAGAACAAGGTGGTGGTGGTCACGG
Source organism: Variovorax sp. (assembly GCF_035634955.1). GTDB lineage: Bacteria > Pseudomonadota > Gammaproteobacteria > Burkholderiales > Burkholderiaceae_C > Variovorax. The sequence goes on from NZ_DASQBZ010000021.1 coordinate 241,369, forward strand.
GCGCAGGCGGCGGCATTGGCCGCGACATGGCTTTGGCCATGGCACGCCATGGCGCGCGCGTGGTGGTCAACGACATCGGCGCCGCGGTCGATGGCGCGGGTGGCAGCGACGGTCCGGCGCAGCAGGTGGTCGCCGAGATCCGCGAGGCCGGTGGCCAGGCGGCGGCGAGTACCGACAGCGTCTGCGAATCGGCCAGCGCCGCGCGCGTGGTGCAGTGCGCGCTCGATCACTTCGGCCGCATCGACGCGGTCGTCAACAACGCCGGCATCCTGCGCGACCGCTTCTTCCACAAGATGTCGACCGACGAGTGGGACGCGGTGCTCAAGGTGCACCTGTACGGCTCCTACTACATGAGCCGGGCCGCGGCCAACCACTTCAAGGAGCAGGAGAGCGGCGCCTTCGTGCACATGACCTCCACGTCAGGGCTGATCGGCAACCTCGGGCAGGCCAACTACTCCGCAGCCAAGCTGGGCCTGGTGGGGCTGTCGAAATCCATCGCGCTGGACATGCAGAAATTCAAGGTGCGCTCGAACTGCATCGCGCCGTTCGCCTGGAGCCGCATGATCGGCGCCATTCCGGTCGACACGGAGGAGCAGCGCGTGCGCGTGGCCAAGATCCAGCAGATGACGCCGGCCAAGATCGCGCCGCTGGCGGTCTACCTGCTCAGCGACCAGGCAGCACACGTCAACGCACAGGTCTTCACGGTGCGCAACAACGAGATCTTCCTGATGAGCCAGCCGCGCCCGGTGCGCTCGGTCCATCGCGCCGAGGGCTGGACGGCCGAGACCATTGCAGAGCACGCCATGCCGGCGCTGCGCGCCTCTTTCTTCGACCTGGACCGCTCGGCCGACGTGTTCAGCTGGGACCCGGTCTGAGCAAGCGCTTCGCTGGCCGCTGAGGGACAATCGCGGGCTGGCAACCAAGCTGCGAACCGGCCCCAAGTGAACCTCCACGTCGACCTCTTCGACCTCAAGCTCTTTGCCGCCGTCGCCGAGGCCAAGAGCCTCACGCGCGGCGCGGAGAAAGCCTGCATCTCGCTCACCGCCGCCTCCACCCGCATCAAGCAGATGGAGGAATCGGTGGGCGCCAAGCTGCTGTATCGCAATGCGCAAGGGGTCGACCCGACACCCGCCGGCCTGGCCCTGCTCTATCACGCCAAGCGCGTGCTCCAGCAGATGGAGCACCTGCGCTGCGACATGCAGGACTTCGGCAAGGGCATCAAGGGCCATGTGCGGGTGTTCGCCAACACCACCTCGATCACCGAATACCTGCCGGAGAAGCTGGCCGGCTTTCTCACGCGCCATCCCACGGTGCAGGTCGACCTGCGCGAATTCCTGTCCGAGGAGATCGTGCGAGCGGTGGGCGATGGCGAGGCCGACATCGGCATCCTGGCGGGGGACGTGCACACGGGCGAGTTCGAATCGCGACCGTTCGGCAGCAACCAACTGGTGCTCGTTGTGCCGGCGGCGCATCCGCTCGCCGGCGCCGCGTCGGTGGCGTTCATCGACACGCTGGACGACCAGCACGTGGGCCTTCATCATGGCAGCGCGATCCACCGCTTCCTGCAACTGCGCGCCGAATCGGCGGGGCGCAACTTCAATCCGCGCATCCAGGTCAACAGCTTCGAGGCCATCTGCCTGATGATCGAGGCCGGCGTCGGCCTGGGCGTGCTGCCCGCTTCGTCAGCGCGGCGCCTGGCGCGAGCCATGCGCATCGCCATCGTTCCGCTGCAGGAAGCCTGGGCCAGCCGCGACCTGAAAGTGGTGGTGCGCAACCGCGAGACGCTTCCCGCCGCGGCGCGCGAACTGTTCGACCACCTCTGCGGCGAGCAGCCCTGAGCCGCCGCTCAGGCCAGCCAGCGGCCCACCTCGGGCGCCTGCTCGAGCTGCCAGACGCGCTGGCACAGCGCCTTCGCCTGCTCGGCAGTGACGCCCTGGCCGTAGGCTGCGAGCCGGCGCATCTTGTCCTCCAGCTCGGGGCGGCTGAGCGTGTTGCCCGGGTCGCCCTTGGGCTCGTCCACGCGCCCGTCGAACCGGCGTCCGTCGGTCGTCGTCAGCGTGACCTTGCCGATCCATCGCGCCGGGTAGGCGGCGTCGACCTCGGGGTCGAGCTGCATCTTCACGCGATCACGCACGCGGGCCACCGCGGGCGCCAGGAATTCGCTGTCGAAGTCGGCCAGGCCGGCACGGCCATGCACCGCAATCAGGCCCAGGACGGTGCCCATGGAAAACTTGGCCTGGTGCACGGTGGCCGGCACGACCACGCGCCCGAGCACGTCGATCGCACCCTGGTGCACGTGCGCCGTGACCTGCTCGACGTCGGCGGCCGTCAGGCCGTTCGCCCGCATCACCTGCAGCAGCGCGTCGGCGGCCGGGTGCGTGTGACGGCAGGACGCATGGAACTTGAACGAAGTCTCCGCCAGTGCCCAGCGGGTGCCGAGACCGTCGGTCAGGCGTGCCGGATCGGCGTCGGTGGACATGCCCGCGGCCAGCCCCTGCGCGCCTTCCAGCACGCGCCGCGCGCCGGTGAATCCGTCCTTGGCCAGGTAGGCCGACATCAGGCCCGCCGATGCCGCATGCGCGCAATGCAGCTGCTTGGAATCGGCCGCGTCGCGCAGGAACTCCCACAGGCCGCCCGACTGCGTGCCGGCCGAGCCGAAGGCGTGCAGCATCTGCGCTGCGTCCAGGCGCAGCAGGCGCCCGACGGCGGCGGCAGCGGCCAGGGTGCCGGCTGTCGCGGTGGTGTGGAAGATGACGTAGTGCGAGCGCCCCAGGAATTCGCCCACGCGAATGCCGACTTCGTAGCCCGCCACCACTGCCGCGAGGAACTCGCGCCCACTGGCGCCGATGGATTGCGCCACCGCGAGCGCGGGCGCGATGACGACCGCAGCCGGATGGAACACCGAGCCGTTGTGCACGTCGTCCTGCTCGACGAAATGCGAAGCCGCGGCGTTGACCAGCGCAGCGAACAACGGCGACGTGGTGCGCGCCGAGCCGAACACTTCGCTGTCGCCCTGCGCCGTACCCATGGCCTGGGCGAATGCATCGATGCTGCGCACCGGGCGGGCCTGGCGTGCGGCGAGCACCGAGCCGAGCCAGTCCAGCACGAGATCCTCGGCGCGGCGCAGCACCGGCGCGGGAATGTCGGCGGCATCCAGCCGGGCTGCGAATTCCGCCAACACCTGGCTGGGATGGTCGCTGTTGGAGTTCATGGAAGTGTCCTTGGAAAACGGGTACTCGGAGTTCAGACCACGCCGGCCTCGCGCAGGCGGTCGACTGCCTGCGCGTCATAGCCGATCTCGGCGAGGATCGCGTCGGTGTGGGCGCCCAATGCGGGCACCGGGTCCATGCGCGGCTGCCACTCGCGCGGCATGCCGGGTGGCCACAGGGCGGGAATGGGACCGGCGCTGGTGTCCACCTCGGTCCAGCGCTCGCGCGCGCGCAGTTGCGGATGGGCCCACAGGTCGGCCATGGTGTTGACCTGCGCATTGGCGATCTGCGCGGCCTCCAGCCGGGCGACGATCTGCTCGGCGGTGAAGGGTGCGAAGGCCTGCACGATCAGCGCCCGCAATTCCTCGCGCGCGGCCACGCGCAGCGAGGTGGAGGCAAAGCGCGCATCCATGGCCAGGCCGGGCTGCTCGAGCACCTTGGTGCAGAACGCCTGCCATTCGCGCTCGTTCTGCAGGCCCAGCATGACCAGCTTGCCGTCACCGGCCGGGAACGGCCCGTACGGATAGATGGTGGCATGCGCCGCGCCGGCGCGCGGCGGTGGCGGCGCGCCCTCGAATGCGTAGTACATGGGAAAGCTCATCCACTCGGCCATGCCTTCGAGCATGGACACGTCGATGCGTGTGCCGCGTCCGGTTCGGCCGCGCTGCAGCAGTGCGGCCAGGATATTGCTGTAGGCGTACATGCCCGCCGCGATGTCAGCGATGGAGCAGCCGGCCTTTGCCATCTCCTGCGGCGTGCCGGTCACCGACAGGAAACCCGACTCGCTCTGGATGAGCAGGTCGTAGGCCTTCTTGTCGCGGTACGGCCCGGGCTGCGCCGGGTCGTCGCCGTAGCCGGAGATGTCGCACACGATCAACCCGGGGTGGCCGGGCGACAAGGCCTCGTGCGACAGGCCCATGCGCGCGGCGGCGCCGGGCGCGAGGTTCTGCACCAGCACGTCGGCCCTGGCCACCAGGCGCGCCAGGATCTCGCGACCCTGGTCGTGCTTGAGGTCGAGCGTCAGGCTTTCCTTCGAGCGATTGGTCCACACGAAGTGCGAGGCCAGGCCGTGCACGCGCTCGTCGTAGCCGCGCGCGAAGTCGCCGACGCCGGGACGCTCGACCTTGATCACGCGCGCGCCGAGGTCGGCCAGCTGGCGCGTGCAGAACGGAGCGGCAATGGCGTGCTCCAGCGTCACGACGGTGATGCCTTCGAGAGGGCGCATGTCAGTGCCGCTCCGCCGCCCGAAGGCACTGGCGCGCCCCTTCGGGGGGCAGCGATACGCAAAGCCACGAACGTGGGCGCGAGGGGTACATCAGAAGCTCCTCGGCAGCCCCAGCACGTGCTCGGCCACGTAGCTGAGGATCAGGTTGGTGGAGATCGGCGCCACCTGGTACAGGCGCGTCTCGCGGAACTTTCGCTCGATGTCGTATTCGCAGGCGAAGCCAAAGCCGCCGTGCATCTGCAGGCATACGTTGGCGGCCTCCCAGCTCGCCTTGGCCGCCAGGTACTTGGCCATGTTGGCCTCGGCGCCGCAGGGCTGGTGCGCATCGAACAGCTCGCATGCCTTCCAGCGCATCAGATTGGCCGCCTCAACCTCGATGAAGCTCTCGGCAATGGGAAACTGCACGCCCTGGTTCTGGCCCGTGGGCCGGCCGAACACAACGCGCTCCTTGACGTACTTGCTCACCCGGTCGACGAACCAGTAGCCGTCGCCGATGCACTCGGCCGCGATCAGCGTGCGCTCGGCATTGAGGCCGTCGAGGATGTACTTGAAGCCCTGCCCCTCCTCGCCGATGAGGTTCTCGGCGGGGATCTCCAGGTTTTCGAAGAACAGCTCGTTGGTCTCGTGATTGACCATGTTCAGGATGGGCCGCACCGTCAGGCCCTGCCCGACCGCCTCGCGCAGGTCGACCATGAAGATCGACATGCCTTCGGACTTGCGCTTGACGTCCGCCAGCGGCGTGGTGCGCGCCAGCAGGATCATGAAGTCCGAGTGCTGCACGCGCGAGATCCACACCTTCTGGCCGTTGACGACGTAGCGGTCACCCTTCCTGACGGCCGTGGTCTTGATCTTGGTGGTGTCGGTGCCGGTGGTGGGCTCGGTCACGCCCATCGATTGCAGGCGCCACTCGCCGCTGGCGATGCGCGGCAGGTAGTGTTCCTTCTGCGCCTTGGAGCCGTGCCGCAGCAGCGTGCCCATGTTGTACATCTGCCCGTGGCAGGCGCCGGAGTTGCCGCCGGCACGATTGATCTCTTCCATGATGACCGAGGCTTCGGTCAGGCCCAGGCCGGAGCCGCCGTACTCCTGCGGAATCAGCGCGGCCATCCAGCCGGCCTTGGTGAGTGCGTCGACGAAGGCCTCGGGGTAGGCACGCTGCTCGTCGACCTTGCGGTGGTATTCGTCGGGGAACTGCGCGCAGAGGTCGCGCACCGCGTCGCGGATGTCCTGGTAGACGTGTCTGGAAGAAGCGGTCATGGCATTGGAGATTGAATCAGGTGGCGGGGGCGAACTGCGCGCTGGCCTGCATCAGCAGGGCGCCGTCATGGTCTTGCGCCCACAGGGTGACGCTGCCGTCCGCCTGCACTGCCTGGCCGCACACGCGCATCGGACGGTTGCACACCAGCGGCCGCACGGCCCGGAAGCGGTAGGCGCGCACGGCGCGGCCCGGGTTCTGCGCCTGCGCGGCCTCGAGGATCAGCGTGGCGATCAGCGGCCCGTGAACGACCAAGTCCGCATAGCCCTCGACCTGGGTCACGTAGGGAAAATCGTAGTGGATGCGGTGGCTGTTGAAGGTCAGCGCCGAGTAGCGGAACAGCAGGGTCGGGTCCGGGAGGTGCGGTACCTCCCAGGCGGCCGCTCCCGGAGGCGACTGGGGGGGCGGCGCGGGGTCTCCGGCGCGGGCTGCTTCGCGGTAGACGATGTCATGCGCGTCGCGCAGCAGCAGCGCGCCCTTGGCGTCATGCACCTCGTGCTGCACCTTCACGAAGACCAGCGCCCCACCCTTGCCCTGCTTGAGCGAGACATCGGCCACGCGCGATGTCTTGCGCGCGGGCTGGCCCACCTTCAGGTCGGCCAGGAACTCGAGCTGGCTGCCCGCCCACATGCGCCGCGGCAGCGGCACCGGCGGCAGGAAGCCGCCGCGGGCCGGATGGCCGTCCGGACCCAGTCCGTTCTGCGCGGCCACCGGCAGGAAGTAGCTCCAGTACCACAGCGGCGGCAAGGCGTCGCCGGCCAGCCAGGCGCGGTCATCGTTTCGCAACATGGCGGCCATGGCACTGGCCGTCCAGGGCGACAGGGCGTCGTCGCGCGTCTCTGTGCGGTCGATCCAGCCGCGCAGGTGTTCGAGGTCGAGCGTCGATGCGGTCATCGCGGGACCCGCCTGTCCAGGCCGGGCTGCGGGGGCTTGTTGAACTTGGTGCTCATGCGGCGGATTCATTCGGAATGCGACACGGTTGAATCTAGTCCAATCCGGCGCGTCGGTGCTTCTCGATTGCGAAAGGCTCCCTTTGGCAAAGCCGAAGCCGGTAACACGACCCTTCTGGCACGCTGAGGTCCATCAACAAAGAGGGACCGCGCATGTCCATGGACACCGAATCGCTGGCCGCCATCCGCGATGCCGCCATCGACTATTTCACCCGCAGCAAGAGTGTTCAGCGAAGCCGCATCCTGCTCGAGCAGTCCCAGGCGCAAGAAAGCCAGAGCGACGCCCAGGCCGGCGCCTGGCGTGAACTGGCGGCCCTCGGCTGGCCCGGCATGCTCGCGCCCGAGGCCGTCGGCGGCCTCGATTTCGACCTGACCGCTGCAGCGCAGGTGCTGCGCGCGGCCGGCGAACACGTGGCGCCGGAGCCATTGCTGGCGGTCGCCGGCCTGGCGGCCACCCTGCTTGCAAGGCTGGACACTCCCGCGGCCCGTGAGCTGCTGGCCGAGCTCGCCGCCGGCCGCCTGCTGCCGGCACTGGCCTGGCAGGAGAGCGCGGGAGAACTCAGCGCCGAGCCGCTGTCGTGCGGCTGCGAGCCCGACCCAGACAAGGTCGGCCACCTGGTCCTGCAGGGCGACAAGACGATGGTGCAGCCCGGCCCGGCCGCCAGCGGGTGGCTGGTGTCCGCGCGCGACAGCGAAGAGACGGTCGTTCTGTGGGTGCCACGCGGCACCGCCGGCGTCGAGGAGTCGATTGTGACCCTGGTGGACGGCAACCGGTGCAGCCAGTTGCGCTTCGAGCGCGTGGCGCTGCCGCCGTCCGCCGTCCTGGGGCGCGGCGACCGCGCAGAGGCGGCGCTGCGCCGCGCCCTGGCCTTCGCGCAGATCCTGCAGGCGGCGGAACTGCTGGGCCTGGGCCAGGCACTCCTGGCCCGCACGCGCGACTACCTCTGCACGCGCGCGCAGTTCGGCAAGCCCATCGGCAGCTTCCAGGCGCTGCAGCACCGCTGCGCCGACATGTTCATCCACCTGGAGATCGCCCGGGCCACACTCGACGAAGTGTTGGCACTGGCCAGCGCGCCGGACGAACTGCCGCTGAATCGGCTCGAGGCCGAGGCCAGCCGCGCGAAGGCGCGCTGCGCCGCCGCCGCGCTGCAGGCCTCGCGCTCGGCGGTGCAACTGCACGGCGCCATCGGCTACACGCAGGAGTGCGACGTCAGCCTCTACTACAAGCGCGTGCTTTGCCAGTGCGCCTGGCTGGGCAACGCGCCGTCGCACCAGCGCCGCTACGCCGGCCTGGCCGACGACGGCCCGGGGACCGATCAGCGCGGCGGCTGGAGCGGCGAGTTCCCGCGCCAGGCCGACTGGTCGGCCATGGCCGAACCCGAGTTCCGCGCCATGGTGCGTGCGTTCCTGCAGCGGCACTATCCCGAGAACCTGCGCTACCTGTCGCACAGGGCCCGCCGAGCCGAGATGCTCGACTGGACCCTCACGCTGGCGCGCCAGGGCTGGATTGCGCCGGCCTGGCCGCAGGCGCATGGCGGCATGGGCCTGCCGGCCGACAAGCTGATCGCCTGGATCGAGGAGCTGGAGCAGTACGGGGTCGCCCGCGCGCCGGACCAGGGCATCGTCATGATCGGCCCGCTGCTGATCCAGCACGGCACGCCCGAGCAGCAGAAGCGCTTCCTGCCGCACATCGTGAGCGGCGAGCACGTCTGGTGCCAGGGCTACTCGGAACCGAACGCCGGCTCCGACCTCGCCGGCCTGCGCACCGAGGCCGTGCTCGACGGCGATCACTTCATCGTCAACGGCCAGAAGATCTGGACCACGCTGGCGCAGGATGCCAGCCACATCTTCATGCTGGTGCGCACCGACAAGTCGGCCCGCAAGCAGGAAGGCATCAGCTTTCTGCTGGCCGACCTGAAGACGCCCGGCATCACCATCCGGCCCATCCGCACGCTGGCGGGCGAAGAGGAGTTCTGCGAGGTCTTCTTCGACAACGTGCGCGTGCCGGCCGAGAACCTGGTCGGGCGCCTCAACGGCGGATGGAGCATCGCCAAGGCTCTGCTGGGCTTCGAGCGCATCTTCCTGGGCAGCCCCAAGCAGAGCCAGTACGCGCTGGGCCAGCTGGCCCGCTTCGCACGGTCGCGGCGCCTGTTCGCCGAGCCGGTCTTCCTCGAACGCTACACCGCCCTGCGGCTGGACGTGGCCGACCTGTGTGCGGCCTACACGGGCTTTGCCAACATCGTGAAGGCCGGCAAGCCGCTGCCTCCCTCGGTGTCGCTGCTCAAGATCTGGGCCAGCGAGACGTATCACCGCATCGGCGCACTGCTGGTGCAGACCTGCGAGGAACAAGGCGCCATCGCCGGCGACCAGGAACTCGACGGCCAGCCGTTCAACGCGCTGGCGCCGTTGATCGGTTCCACCTCCGCCATGATCTACGGCGGCAGCAACGAGATCCAGCGCAACATCCTCGCGCGCCAGGTGCTGGAGCTGCCCGCCTGAGTCTGTCCATGAAGCAACGCCGCGTCCGCCATGGTGCGCGGCGCTCCCGGTTTTCCCTGCAACCACAAAGAGACAAGCCATGAAGAAGACACAGTCGCAGAACCTCGAATCAACCGGCCTGTTGCGCAGGCGGTCGCTGCTGCTTGCCGCCGGCGCCTCGGCGACCCTGCCCGCTCTGAGCTGGGCCGCCGGCAACGCCGGCGCGGCCATTCCACCGCTGGTCAAGCTCATCGTCGGCTATTCGGCGGGCGGCCCGGTGGACGGCGCCGCGCGGCTGCTGGCACCGGCGCTGGGCGAGGCTCTGGGCACGCAGGTGATCGTCGAGAACAGGCCGGGGGCCAGCGGCTCGCTGGGCGGTGAAGCGGTGACCCGGGCCGCGCCCGACGGCGCCACGATCTACTTCGGCGCCAGCCCGACGATCACCATCAATCCGAACATCCAGCGCGCGATGACCTTCGACCCGGCCAGGGACCTCACACCGCTGGCGCCGCTGCTGGCGTACACCAACGTGCTGGTGGTCAACAACGACCTGCCGGTGCGCAACGTGAAGGAGCTGATCGCGTATGCGCGTGCGCACCCGGGCAAGGTGTTCTACGGCTCCGCTGGCGTGGGCGCGTCCAACCACATGTGCGGAGCATTGCTCGAGAAGATGACCGGCGCGCCGTTCGCGCACGTGCCGTACAAAGGCAATGCACCCGCCATGGCCGACGTGATGGGCGGCACGCTGGCCATGATGTTCGACATCGTCGCCACTGCGCGCACCTACATCGTGGCCGGCAAGGTCAGGGCGCTGGCCGTCACCTCGCGCGAACGCAACCGCATGCTGCCCGAGGTGCCGACCATGATCGAATCGGGCGTGCCCGACTACGACGTCGGCGGCTGGTACGGCCTGTACGGCCCAGCGAAGATGAACCCGGCGCTGGTGACGGCGATCAACGCCGCCACCGGCCGGATGCTGGCACGCGAGGACGTCACCAAACGCCTGAGCGACCTCGGCTACGACGCCTGGTCCGGCGACCCCGCCGCCCTGGCGCGCAAGGGGCAGGCGGACCGTCAACTCTGGGCCATGGCGGCCAAGGGCATCCAGACCGAATGACCACCCACACCCGAATCCACCAACTGCTGGCGCAGCGTGCGGGCGAGACGCCCGATGCGGTGTTCCTGTACGAGCCTTCCGGCAACACCACCTTTGCCGCGCTGCAGGCGCTGGTGGAAGACGGCGTGCGCGACTTGCGGGCTGCCGGCGTGCGCCCGACCGACCGCGTGGTGCTGGTGGCCGAGAACTGCGCCGCGCACATCGCGCTCATCATGGCGTGCAGCCGCGTCGGAGCCTGGTCTTGCGGAGTCAACGCGCGCATGGCCCCGGGCGAGATCGCCGCCATCGTCGAACGCGCCGATGCACGCGTCGTGTACTACACCACCGGCGTGTCACCGGCCGCGAACGCGCATGCGCTGCGCGCCGGGGCGACGCAATCGGGCATCGCCGGCGTGGCCCGCGGCGCGCTGCGCGCGAACGCCACGCCGGAGCCGGCCGACGCGCTGGCGGACACCGCCGCCATCATCTTCACATCGGGCACATCCGGCGCGCCCAAGGGGGTGATGGTCTCGCACCACGGGCTGCTGCACTTCGGCCGCGTCTCCGCGTCGGCGCGTGCGCTCGGCGTCGACGACCGGCTGTACGCGTTCGTGCCGATGACGCACATCTTCGGACTGGGCACGGTGCTGATGGCCGCCCTGTCCGGCGCCACGGCGCTGGTTCTGCGCACCGCCTTCGCACCCGACGACATGCTGCTGGCACTCGCCGGCGACGGCGTGAGCAACCTGCTCGGCCCGCCCACCATGTATGCACGCCTGCTGGCGCATATCGAGGCGCACGGCCTGGCGCCGACCTTTCCCCGGCTGCGCTATGTCTACACCGGTTCCGCCCCGCTGGACCCAACCCTCAAGACGCGCGTGGAGTCCTTCTTCGGCCAGCCGCTGCACTACGGCTACGGGCTGTCGGAATACGCGGGGTCGGTCTTCCTGACGCGCCGCGATGCTCCGCGCGCCGACGTCTCGGCCGGCTACGTGGTCGAAGGCGGCGAAGCGCGCATCGTCACGCCGCAAGAGCAGGACGTCGCCGCCCCGGGCGAAGTGGGCGAGATCTGGCTGCGCGGCGCCGGCCTGATGCTCGGCTACTTCCGCGACCCGGCCACCACCGCGGCCGTGATGCGCCCGGGCGGCTGGTACGCCACTGGCGACCTGGGCCGCATCGAGGCCGACGGCGCGCTGTTCGTGGTCGGGCGCCTCAAGGAGATGATCATCCGCTCCGGCTTCAACGTGTATCCGGCCGAGGTGGAGTCCGCGCTCAACCGGTTCGGCGGCGTGCACCAGAGCGCGGTGGTCGGCATTCCCGAGGCGGACGGCAACGAGCAGATCGTCGCCTTCGTCGAGCTGACGTCCGGCGCCGCGCTCGATCGCGACGGCCTGCGTGCCTGGCTGGCCGATCAGCTGGCGCCCTACAAGCGGCCCGCCCGCATCGAGCTGATCGACGCGCTGCCCACCACGGCGAACGGCAAGCTGCTCAAGCGTGAATTGCGCGACCGCGCAATGTCGGGCTAGCGCTGCGCCGCTCGGCTCCCTCAACCCGGCCGCAGGCCGACATCCACCGTCGGATAGCGCAGCCGCAACCGCAGTTCGCGCTTGAGGCGCGTGTTGTCCAGACGGCGCGATTCGCCCATGAAGCTGAGCAACTGCGCAGGCAGTTGCGCCGCCGCCTCCTCGCGCGTCAGGCGGGACGGACGCGGCAAGCCGTAGAGGTCGGCGGCCAGGTCGAAGTAGTCGCCCATCTTGAGTTCGCTGTCGTCGCTGACGTGGAAGACGCGCTGGGCGCCGCCACGCCACAGCGCCAGCACGCAGGCGCGCGCCAGGTCGTCGGCGTGGATGTGGTTGGTGTAGGCATCGTCCTCGGGGCGCAGTGCGGGTGTGCCGCGCAGCAGGCGCTCGCGCGGGGTGCCGCCTTCGCGATCGGGCGCATAGATGCCCGGGATGCGCAGGATGCCTACCCGCACGCCCGAGCGGCCCAGCCAGCGCACCGCGCGCTCGGCGTCGACGCGGCGGCGCGCGCGCGGCGTCGAAGGGTTCACCGCGCGTGACTCGGCCACGTGCGCGCCCCCGCAGTCGCCGTAGACCCCACTGGTCGAGCCGTACACCAGAACCTGTGGCGGGCTGCGTCGCTTGAGCGCCCGCACCAGGGCAGTGGTGCGGGTGTCGCGCCACTGCGCCCCCGCCGCTTCGCGCGGCGGGGGCGCCAGGTGGAGCACGCGGTCGGCCAGGCCGGACAGGCGGGAAATGCGCCCGGGATCGTCCAGGTCGCCGACCAGCGGCGTCAGGCCCGCGCGGCGCAATTCGTCTGCGCGCGCCGGCGACGAGGTCAGCGCCAACAGCCGGACACGGCCACGCAGCAGGCGCGCAGCGCGCAGGCCGACGTCGCCGCAGCCGACCACCAGGATCCGTTCGCGGCGGAAGCGCGATGGCAAGGCGCCGAGAGGGGTTTGGAATACGGGCAAAATCGTTCCTTTGTTCCTTCCAGCGAAGAATAGCGATCATGAGTGCCGGCGCGCAGGACGCGACCCATTCCATCACCGTCGAACCCAGCGGGCGGAGTTTCTCGGTTGCCCAGGACGAGACGATCCTGTCGGCGGCCATTCGTCAAGGCATCGGCCTGCCCTATGGCTGCAAGGACGGCGCCTGCGGCTCGTGCAAGTGCAAGAAGCTCTCGGGCGAGGTCGAGATCGGGCCCCACCAGAGCAAGGCACTGACGGCCGAGGAACAAGCCAGGGGCTACGTGCTCACTTGCTGTGCGCGGGCCCGCAGCGACGTCGTGCTCGAGTCGCGGCAGGTGACCGAAGCCGGAGCCCACCCGATCCGCAAGATGCCGGTGCGCGTGCTCGCGCTCACGCGCCTGTCGCACGACGTGATGGGCCTGCGGCTGCAGTTGCCGGCTGGCGAGCCGCTGCAGTTCCACGCCGGGCAGTACATCGAGTTCATTCTCCAGGGCGGCGTGCGCCGAAGCTACTCGATGGCCAACGCCCCGCACACGCTGGCGACGCCGGGCACCGGGCTCGAGCTGCACGTGCGCCACATGCCGGGCGGCCGCTTCACCGACCATGTGTTCGGCGCGATGAAGGAGAAGGAGATCCTGCGCGTCGAAGGCCCGTACGGCAGCTTCTTCCTGCGCGAGGATTCCGACAAGCCGATCGTGCTGCTCGCATCGGGCACCGGCTTCGCGCCGATCAAGGCATTGGTCGAGCACATGGCGCACAAGGGGATCGACCGTCCCGCCACGCTGTATTGGGGCGGGCGCCGCCCGCAGGACCTGTACATGGACGACTGGGTCCGCGAGCAGGCCGCCGCCCTGCCCGGGTTGCGTTACGTGCCGGTGGTGTCCAACGCGGTACCCGAAGACAACTGGCACGGCCGCACCGGCTTCGTGCACCTGGCTGTGCTCGAGGACTATCCCGACCTGTCGGGCCACCAGGTCTATGCATGCGGCGCGCCGATCGTGGTGGAGTCGGCCAGGCGCGACTACGTCGCGCGGGCCGGCCTGCCCGAAGAGGAATTCTTTGCCGACTCCTTCACCACCGAGGCCGACAAGGCGCTGCCTTGAGCCACGCGGCCCGCGCATCCCACGATTTTTTCGACAACAACGAGGAAGACAATGAATAGCAGACGCCTGCTGATTTCCAGCGCGGTGGCCGTCCTGGCCGCGGCCGCCCTAGCCGCGCATGCTCAACAGGGGCACCCGATCCGCCTGGTGGTGCCGTACGGCGCCGGCGGGCCGATCGACGTCACCGCGCGCGCGCTGGCCGAGCAGGTCAAGGATTCGCTGGGCACGGTGATCATCGACAACAAGCCGGGCGCCGGCGGCAACATCGGCGCCGACGCGGTTGCCAAGGCCGCGCCGGACGGCCTGACCATCGGCATCGCCGCCACCGCGACGAACGCGGTCAACCCGTGGCTGTACGCGAAGATGCCGTTCAACGCCGCCACCGACTTCGCGCCCATCACGCAGATGGTGCGCGTGCCCAACGTGCTGGTGATGAACGCCGAAGTCGCCAAGCGCCTGAACATCCACAGCGTCGGCGACCTGATTGCCTATGCCAAGGCCAACCCCGGCAAGCTCAACTATGGCAGCGGCGGCAATGGCAGCGCCGGCCACCTGGCCGGCGAGATGTTCAAGAAGGACGCGGGCATCTTCGCGGTGCACATTCCGTTCAACGGCGGCAACCCGGCACAACTGGCGCTGCTGTCGAACCAGGTCGACTTCAACTTCGACAACCTGGCCACCGCGGCGCCGAACATCCGCTCCGGCCGCCTGGTGGCCCTGGCCGTGACCACGCCGACGCGCAGCCCGATGCTGCCCGACGTGCCGCCGGTGGCTGACACGATCAAGGGCTTCTCGATCGACACCTGGTGGGGCCTGGTTGCTCCGGCGGGCACGCCCAGGGACGTCATCGACCGCCTGAGCAAGGCCTTCATTGCCGCATTGCATTCGCCGCAGACCCGCACGCGCTTCGAAGGCCTGCTGGCAGAGCCCGTCGGCAACAGCCCGGAGCAGTTCGGCGCGTTCATGAAGAGCGAACTGGCCAAGTACCAGGACGTCGTCAAGGCCACCGGCGCGCGGGTGGATTGACCGACCCGGGCCGCAGCGGCTATTCGCCGAGGTAGGCGGCCCGGACCTTCGGGTCGCTGAGCATGGCCTTGGCGTCGCCGCTCATCGAGATCATCCCGGACTCCATCACGTAGCCGCGATCGGCCAGCTGCAGCGCCCGGCTGGCGTTCTGCTCCACCAGCAGAACGGTCACGCCCTGGCGGTAGACGTCCTGCACCACTTCGAAGATCTTGTCGACCATGATCGGCGACAGGCCCATGGACGGCTCGTCCAGCAGCAGCACCTTGGGCCGCGCCATCAGCGCCCGCGCCATGGCCAGCATCTGCTGCTCGCCGCCGGACATGGTGCCGGCCAGTTGCCCGGCACGCTCCTTCAGGCGCGGGAAGATGCCGAACATGCGGTCGATGTCGGCGGAAATGCCGGCCTTGTCGTTGCGGATGTAGGCTCCGATCTGCAGGTTCTCGACGATGGTCATTCGCGCGAACACGCCGCGGCCCTCGGGCACCATCACCAGCCCCTCGGCCACGAGGTCCCAGGCGCCGCGGCCCTTGATGCTCTTGCCCAGGAACTCGATCTCGCCGGCCAGGCTCGGCAGCGTGCCGGTGATCGCCTTCATGGTGGTGGTCTTGCCGGCGCCATTGGAGCCGATCAGCGAGACCAGTTCACCCTCGCGCACCTCGAAGTCCACGCCCTTGACGGCCTGGATGCCGCCGTAGGCCACCTTCAGGCCGCTGACTTTCAACAGGGGTTTGCCGCTCATCGCTCAATGTCCTCCGGTGCCGAGGTAGGCCTCGATCACCTTTTCGTTCTTCTGCACCTCGGCCGGCGTGCCTTCGGCGATCTGCTTGCCGTAGTCGAGCACGGTGACGCGGTCGCACAGGCCCATGACCAGCTTCACGTCGTGCTCGATCAGCAAGATGGTGCGGTTGTCGTTGCGAATGCGGTCGATCAGCTCGCGCAGCTGCACCTTTTCGGTGGCGTTCATGCCGGCCGCGGGTTCATCGAGCGCGATGAGCTTCGGATCGGTGGCGAGGGCGCGCGCGATCTCCAGGCGGCGCTGGTCACCGTAGCTGAGGGTCCTGGCCTTGTAGTCGGCATAGCGGCCGACGCCGACATAGTCGAGCAGCTCGTGCGCCCGCTCGGCGATGGCTTCCTCCTCGGCCTTGAACGACCGCGTGCGCAGCACCGCCCCCAGCACTCCGGAATGGGTGCGCACGTGCCGGCCGACCATCACGTTCTCCAGCGCCGTCATGTCGGCGAACAGACGGATGTTCTGGAAGGTGCGCGCGATGCCGGCCTTGGCCACCTCGTGGACCGCCGATGGCGTATAGGGCTGGCCGCCGAGCTGGAAGGTGCCGCTGTCGGGCGTGTACAGGCCGGTGATGACGTTGAAGAACGTGGTCTTGCCGGCGCCGTTGGGACCGATGAGGCCGTAGACCTGGCCGCGCTGGATGGAGATGCCGACGTCGGACAGCGCCTGCAGGCCGCCGAACCGCTTGGAGATGCCCCGGACGTCGAGGATGATTTCAGTCATTGCTGATGGCCTCGATCAAGGGTTGATGGACATGGGACGCGACGAATCGCCGGGGACTTCGTCCGCCGGGCCGTCCACGCCAGGCTTGATCGCCTGGGTCGAGCCGGGCACCGGGTCTGGCGCCTTGCGCTTGTTGAGCGACTTGCCATGCTCGGGCGACGGCCACAGGCCGCGCGGGCGCACCAGCATGATCACGATCATGGCCAGCGCGATGAACAACTGCCGCAGGATCGAGGCGTCGAGGCGCCCGCCCGTCATCTGCTGCAGCGGGCCGGCCACGTAGCGCAGGACCTCAGGCAGCGCCGCCAGCAGCACCGCGCCCAGGATCACGCCGGGCAGGTGGCCGAGGCCGCCCAGCACCACCATGGCAACGATCATCACCGACTCCATCAGGCTGAAGGATTCGGGCGACACGAAACCCTGGAAGGCCGCGAACATCGATCCGGCCACGCCGCCGAAGCTGGCGCCCATGCCGAAGGCCAGCAGTTTCAGGTTGCGGGTATTGATGCCCATCGCCTTGGCGGCGATCTCGTCCTCGCGAATGGCCATCCAGGCGCGGCCCACGCGCGAGTTTTGCAGGCGGTGCGAGATGAACACAGTGATGATCACCAGCACCAGGAACAGGTAGTAGTACAGCGTCACCGACGAGATCGCGTACCCGTCGAGCTTGAGGGTGCGGCCGAGGTCCAGGCCGAACAGCTTGACCGAGTCGATCGAGGTGATGCCCTTGGGCCCGTTGGTGATGTTGACCGGGTGGTCGAGCGTGTTGAGGAACACGCGGATGATCTCGCCGAAGCCGAGCGTCACGATGGCCAGGTAGTCGCCGCGCAGCTTGAGCGTCGGCGCCCCGAGAATCACCCCGAAAATGGCCGCCACCACGAATGCCACCGGGATGACCCACAGCAGCGAGACGTGCACGCCGTTCGGGAACATGGCCTTGAAGGCGACGAACGTGTCGGTCAGGTGCGGCGACGCGGCAAGCGCGTAGATGTACGCGCCGATGGCGAAGAATGCCACGTAGCCCAGGTCGAGCAGGCCGGCGTAGCCCACGACGATGTTCAGGCCCAGGGCCAGCATCACGTACAGCAGCGCGATGTCGACGATGCGCACCCAGGCGTTGCCCTGGGTCTGCAGCACCAGCGGCAGCGCCAGCAGCAGGACGCCACAGACGAGGAAGACCGCGATCTTCTTGAAGGAGCTGTTCATGCGTGCCTCCGGCTCAGGCCCGATCCGCCACCCGCTCGCCCAGCAGGCCGGAAGGCCGCACGGTCAGCGTGAGGATCAGGATGATGAAGGCGAAGATGTCGCTGTGCTGGCTGCCCAGCAGGCCGCCGGTCACGTCGCTCAGGTAGCCGGCCCCGATGGCCTCGATCAGCCCCAGCAGGATGCCGCCGACGACCGCGCCGGGCAGGTTGCCGATGCCGCCGAACACCGCCGCGGTGAATGCCTTCAGGCCGGGAATGAAGCCCATGGCGTGCTGCGCGATGCCGTAGTTGGATGCGTACATGACGCCCGCGATGGCCGCCAGCACGGCACCGATGACGAAGGTGGCCGAGATCACCATGTCGGGCCGGATGCCCATCAGGGCCGCGACGCGCGGGTTCTCGGCCGTCGCGCGCATGGCGCGGCCGAGCTTGGTGAAGTTGACGATGTAGCTGAGCACCGCCAGGGACGCGGCCGTCAGCGCCAGGATCATGATCTGCGTCGGCGAGATCGAGGCGCCCGCCACGTGGATCGAATCGCTCGGCAGCAGCGTCGGGTAGGCCTTGTTGGTCGGCCGCCAGATGATCATGGCCAGCGTCTGCAGCAGGATCGACATGCCGATGGCGGTGATGAGCGGCGCCAGCTTGGGGCTGTTGCGCAGCGGCCGGTAGGCCACCTTCTCGATCACGAAGTTCAGCGCCCCCGCCACGACGCAGGCGATGATCAGCGCCAGCAAGAGAATGAGCCAGCCGGGCGAGTTGGGCATGGCCTCGCGCATCCAGCCGATGACGGTCCAACTGGTCAGCGCACCGACCATGAGCACCTCGCCGTGCGCGAAATTGATGAGGTTGATGATGCCGTACACCATGGTGTAGCCCAAGGCTATCAAGGCGTACATGCTGCCGAGAACCAGACCGTTGATGATCTGTTGCAGCAGGATGTCCATAAGAAAGTCCCTTTACCTGAGCAGCCTCGAGAGCCACTTTTCTACTTGCCAGAGCGCCGGGTTGGCACCATGGGGCTTTGTTAGCAAAAAACCCGCCAGCATTGTTGGCCGCGGGTTTGTCGGTTGCGATTCTAGACAAGAGAAAGCGCCGTTTCGGTGCACGGCGGACGGGGGTTTTCCCGCTGACGGCAGCCATCGGACGGCACTCGGGACGCCGCCGGCGACCCGGATTCCGGAACGGCGGCACCTGCGCGGCCGGCGCCTTCAGCCCCGTGGTGCCGGTGCCGGCGCCTGGCCGCCGGCCTCCTCGTTGAGGCGGCGCAATTCGCGAAGTTTCTCGGCGATCCTCAGTTCCAGCCCACGCTCGACCGGTTGGTAGAAGTCGGGCGGCGCCATGCCGTCGGGCAGGTAGTTCTCGCCGGCGGCGAACCCGCCGGCTTCGTCGTGCGCGTAGCGGTAGCCTTTGCCGTAGTCGAGTTGCTTCATCAACTTCGTGGGCGCATTGCGCAGCCGCATGGGCACGGGCCGCGTGCTGTCCTGCCGGACGAAGGCGCGGGCGGCGTTGTAGGCGGCATAGACCGCATTCGACTTGGCCGCCACCGCCAGGTAGACCACGCACTCGGCCAGCGCCAGTTCGCCTTCGGGCGAACCCAGCCGCTCGTAGACCTCGGCGGCGTCGAGCGCCAGGCGCAGCGCGCGCGGGTCGGCCAGCCCGATGTCCTCGCTGGCCATGCGGATCAGGCGGCGCGCCATGTAGCGTGGATCGGCGCCTCCGTCGAGCATGCGCACGAACCAGTACAGGGCCGCGTCCGGGTCGCTGCCGCGCACCGACTTGTGCAGTGCGGAGATGGTGTCGTAGAACTGCTCGCCGCCCTTGTCATACCGGCGCATGCGCTCGCCCAGTACCCGCAGCAGCCAGGCGTCGTCGATGGCCGTTCGCTTTTCGCTGCGCGCGGCCGTCGACAGGTTCTCGAGCGTGTTGAGAAGCCGGCGCGCGTCGCCGTCGGCATAGGCCACCAGGCGGTCGCGCGCGGCATCGTCGAGCGCCGGCACCGCGCCGATGGCCTGGGCCTTGGCGATGATCCGGGCTAGGTCGGCCTCTGCCAGCGGCTGCAGCACATAAACGGCGGCGCGCGACAGCAGCGCCGAGTTGACCTCGAAGGACGGATTCTCGGTGGTCGCGCCGATGAAAGTGAACAACCCGCTTTCCACATGGGGAAGGAATGCGTCCTGCTGGCTCTTGTTGAAGCGGTGCACCTCGTCGACGAACACGATGGTGCGCTGCGGTGCCAGCCCCTCGCGCGCCGCCTGGGCGCGTTCGACCGCCTCGCGCACGTCCTTCACACCGCCGAGCACCGCGCTGATGGCGATGAACTGCGCATCGAAAGCGTCGGCCATCAGCCGGGCGATGGTGGTCTTGCCGGTGCCCGGCGGCCCCCACAGGATGCACGAATGCGGCTCGCCCGACTCGAACGCGATGCGCAGCGCCATGCCGGGCCCCAGCAGGTGCTGCTGGCCGATGACTTCGCCCAGGCTGCGCGGCCGCAGGCGTTCGGCCAGCGGCTGGTGGGGGGCGGCGTTCGGGTCGGCGGCTTTCATCGATTCGGCGGGCGCGGGTGCAGTGGCATGAACGTCGATTCTTGCATTCCGCGGCGCGGGATGCCCGCGGCATGGCATTCGTTGCAGCCGCAGCCACCGGCCTCTACCATCCGCGCCTTGGGCCGCCGTGCGCGGCCGCATCCCTCAGGAGGCAGGTCATGCCGCGACTTCGCTTTCGTATCTCGATGTCGCTCGACGGCTTTGTGGCCGGGCCCGGGCAGAGTGTGCAACACCCGCTGGGCGTCGGCGGTGAACGCCTGCACGACTGGGCATTCGAGACGGCCGCCTTCCGCCGGCACCTGGGCCTGGAAGGCGGCGTCGTGAACGCGAGCAGCGCCGTCATCGACGAGCAGCTCGCCGGGATCGGCGCTACGGTGATGGGTCGCAACATGTTCGGCGGCGGACCGGGGCCGTGGAGCGAGGATCCGCCCTGGAACGGCTGGTGGGGCGACAACCCGCCGTTTCACCATCCCGTTTTCGTGCTCACCCGGCACGCCCGCGCGCCGCTCGCGCTCGAAGGAGGCACCACGTTCTACTTCGTGACGGAAGGATTGCGCTCGGCGCTGGAGAAGGCGCGAATCGCTGCCGGCGACCAGGATGTCGGCCTGGGCGGCGGCGCCGACGTCGCCCGGCAATGCCTCGCGGCCGGCTTCGTCGACCAGATGGACATCAACCTGGCCCCGATCCTTCTCGGCGAAGGCGAACGCCTGTTCGAGGGCATGGGCACCGAGCTGCACGGGTTGCGCCTGGCGCGCACGGTGGCGGCACCCAACGCGGTGCACCTGCGATTCGAGCGACCCTGAGGCCGGGAACCGCCCGCTATTGCTTCACGACGTCCGCGCCAGCCGGCGGCTGGAAGCGGAATGCGCCGTCCGGCAGCGCCGGATTCACCTGGACCTGCTCGAACCTGAGCACCGATCGCTGGCCGAAGCTGTCGAGGATCTCCAGCGACGCCAAGGCGTCGCCGCGAAAGCCCACCTGCACGTACTGCAACTGCCCGTCCTTGCTGCGCGGCGTGGCCTTGACCCATTGCATTCCGTCGCGCTCGGGCTGGGCCTCGAGCGTGAAATCGGCCTTGAGCGCGCTCAGGTCGGCGGCCGAGGCGATCAGCGCCGCCGGCGTCGAGCCGAGCGCCTGCGCCTGGCTGCGCTGCGTCACCTGGTTGAGGTCGGCGTCATAGAGCCACAGCGTGGTGCCGTCGGCCACGATGGTCTGGGCAAACGGCTTCTTGTAGTCGAACCGGAACCTGCCCGGCCGCTGGAATTCGAAGGTGCCGTTGGAGACGCGGTCTCGCTGCGCCTGGCCGTCCTTGGCCGGCGGCGTCACGGTCTGGGTGAACTGGGCACTGCCAGTGCGCACGCCCTTGACGAAGTTCTCCAGGCTGGCCATGCCGTCCGCCCAGGCGGCGCCGGCTGCGCCCAATGCCAGCACCAGGGCGGCCAGCCGCGGGAAATGAATGGTCATGTTCGGAATCTTCCTCACTCGGCGCGCGCCGGAACCAGGATCTCGCGCTGCCCGTTGGTGCTCATCGCACTGACCAGGCCGGCATGCTCCATGTCCTCGACCAGGCGCGCCGCACGGTTGTAGCCGATCTTCAGGTGCCGCTGCACCAGCGAGATGCTGGCCTTGCGGTGCTTGAGCACGACTTCGACCGCCTGGTCGTACATCGGGTCCTTCTCGCCGCCCCCCTCGCCGCCTTCACCCAGAAGATCGCTGTCGCCATCGACGGTGCCGCCCTCGAGCACGCCCTCGATGTAGTCGGGTTCGCCCTGTGCCTTGAGGTAGGCCACCACGCGATGCACTTCCTCGTCGGAGACGAAGGCGCCATGCACCCGCACAGGCAGGCCGGTGCCGCTGGCCATGTAGAGCATGTCGCCCATGCCCAGCAGTGCCTCGGCCCCCATCTGGTCGAGGATGGTGCGGCTGTCGATCTTGCTGGACACCTGGAACGCGATGCGCGTCGGGATGTTGGCCTTGATCAGGCCGGTGATCACGTCCACGCTGGGGCGCTGGGTGGCCAGGATCAGGTGGATGCCCGCCGCCCGCGCCTTCTGCGCCAGCCGTGCGATCAGCTCCTCGATCTTCTTGCCCACGACCATCATCAGGTCGGCCAGCTCGTCGATCACCACGACGATGTGCGGCTCGCGCTTGAGCGGCTCCGGGTCGTCGGGCGTCAGGCTGAAGGGGTTGTAGATGAACTCGCCCCTGCCCTTGGCCTCGTCGATCTTGGCGTTGTAGCCGGCCAGGTTGCGCACGCCCAGCTTGCTCATGACCTTGTAGCGCCGTTCCATCTCGGCGACGCACCAGTTCAGGCCGTGCGCCGCCTGCTTCATGTCGGTGACGACCGGCGCGAGCAGATGGGGAATGCCTTCATAGACCGACATTTCCAGCATCTTGGGGTCGATCATGAGGACGCGGACGTCGTTCGCCTCGGCCTTGTAGAGCAGCGACAGGATCATCGCGTTGATCCCCACCGACTTGCCCGACCCGGTGGTGCCGGCCACCAGCACGTGGGGCATCTTGGCGAGGTCGGCCACCACCGGGTTGCCGACGATGTCCTTGCCCAGGCCCATGGTGAGCATGGACTTGGCTTCGTTGTAGATCTGCGAACCGAGGATCTCCGACAGCCGGATCGACTGCCGCTTGGCATTGGGCAGTTCCAGCGCCATGAAGTTCTTGCCGGGAATGGTCTCGATCACGCGGATCGACACCAACGACAGCGAACGGGCCAGGTCCTTCGCCAGATTGACGATCTGCGAGCCCTTCACGCCGGTGGCCGGCTCGATCTCGTAGCGCGTGATCACCGGGCCGGGCGAAGCCAGCACGACCCGCACCTCGACACCGAAGTCCTTGAGCTTCTTCTCGATCAGCCGGCTGGTCATCTCCAGCGTGTCGGACGAGACGGTTTCCTGCCGGCCAGGCGCGGCATCGAGCAGGTCCACCTGCGGCAACTTGCTGTCGGGCAGTTCGCGGAACAGCGGCTTCTGGCGCTCCTTGACCATCCGATCGCTCTTGGGCACCTCGGCCAGCGCGGGCTCGATCTGCACCGGCGGCGTCGCCTGCCGGCGCCTGGCCTTGGGCTCGATGCGCAATTCCTCGTCGGGCGACTCGACGGCCTGGTCCTCGCGGTCGCCGAGAATCGATTCCTCTTCCTGGGCGCGTTCGCGTGCGGCGCGCTTGCCAAGCGCGATGTCCTGTGCCCGCTCGCGCTTCTCGCGGCGCCATTCGAACAACGAATAAAGTCGCGCGCCGATCCCTTCGGCGATGTGCGACCAGGAAAAGCGGAACACCAGGGCCGAGCCGATGACGCCGCCGGCAATGGCCACCAGCGCAGAGCCGGTGAACCCAAGCCAGCGCACGCTGGCCGGGCCGACCAGATATCCCAGCACGCCACCGCCATGCCCCGGCAGGTGCGACTCCAAGCGGTACAGGCGCGACCATTCCAGCACGGCGCTGGCGCAAAGCAGCAGAATGAGGCCGCCCCAGAACGCTAGGCGGCTGCGGTTGAATCGACCCAGGGGAGCTTGTTGCGAGTTGGCAGCAGCATCGGCGCCGCGCAGCCATCCGGCCAGCGAAGAGAGCCAGACGCGCCAGCCCGCCGCAAGGCACCACCACACGGAGTAGCCGGCCAGGAAGTAGCTGCCGTCGGCCAGCCAGGCACCCAGCCGACCGGCCCAGTTCTTGAGCGCGCCGCCGCTGCCCGAGGTGGACCACGCCGCATCCGAAGGCGTGTAGCTCAGCATTGCCAGCAGCCAGAACAGCAGCGCGACGAAGCCGGCGATCAGGGTGATCTCGTGCGCAAAGCGCATGACGCGCACGCGCGCCGGCTGGCCGGCGCCGGAAGCAGAATTGAGCGTGTTCAGCGAATAGGTCATGTCAGTGACGGCGACCAGCCCGCGGGCGGGCACAGCGACGCCGTCGTCGGTTGAATGGGCGCGCCTCGGGGCGCGAGGGCCCCATTGTCACAAATCGGCCGCGCAGGCGCGCGGCGCCTTGCCCGTCGCGCGAAGGCGTGTCGCATCGACGCGACCCGCACTCCGGACTCAGGCCAGCGAAGACAGGCGGTCCTTGACGATCATCGAGCCATCGCCCTGCGTCTGCACGAAGCCGCGCTCTTCCAGGTCTTTCATGACGCGGCTGACCATCTCGCGCGACGCGCCGACCATCTTGGCCAGGTCCTGGCGCGAGATCTTCTCGCGAATCTTCATGTTGCCCAGCCCGTCGTCCGAGGCGAACTCCAGCAGCGACCGGGCCACGCGGCCGTAGACGTCCATCAGGGCCAGCGACTCGATCTTGCGGTCGGCGTGGCGCAGGCGCCCGACCAGTCCGCGCAGGATGTTGTAGGGCATCGAGTTGACTTCCGGCAGGCACCGCGCAAAGCCGTCGCGCCCGAGCATCAGCACGTCCGTCTGCACCTCGGTGCGCACCGTTGCCGAATGGGGTTCGTCGTCGATCAGGCTCATCTCGCCGAAGTAGTCGCCTGGCTGCAACGTGGCCAGGATGACCTCGCGGCCGCGGTTGTCGGTACTCATGACGCGGGCCCTGCCGGTCAGGATGATGTAGAGGGAATCCGACTTCTTGCCTTGCTCCACGATCACCTCTGCGCGCTTGAAGCGGCGCTTGACGATGACGTCGGCGATGCTTGCCGATTGCGCCGTGGTCAGCGCCGAAAACAGCGGCACGCGCCGCAGGAGATCGATATTGGAAAGCATCGACATTCAAGGATCCCTTTTATGTGGCGCGATCGAGGATGGCGATGGATTCCTACAATCGCACGCATTGAAAACACTCCGGCCTCCCGCCGGAACCCGGACCGGATACTCTGTATCCATCCGATTGGCTCCAAAATGTACACGCTCGGCGCGTGTATTTATCACGTCACACAGGGTTTCTCATGTCGAACACGCAACACGCCAAGGTCCTCATTCTTGGATCCGGCCCCGCCGGGTACACCGCTGCAGTCTATGCGGCCCGCGCCAACCTTCAGCCGCTGCTGATCACCGGAATGGCCCAGGGCGGCCAGTTGATGACCACCACCGAAGTCGACAATTGGCCGGCGGATGTTCACGGCGTTCAGGGCCCCGAACTGATGCAGCGCTTCCTCGAGCACGCGGAGCGATTCAAGACAAAAGTGGTATTCGACCACGTCAACAAGGTCGACCTGGGCAGGCGCCCGTTCACCCTGACGGGTGACAGTGGAACCTACACCTGCGACACGCTGATCATTGCCACCGGCGCCTCGGCCAAGTATCTGGGACTGCCGTCCGAACAGAACTTCATGGGGCGCGGCGTATCGGGCTGCGCAACGTGCGACGGCTTCTTCTACCGCGAGCAGGAGGTATGCGTCATCGGTGGCGGCAACACCGCGGTCGAGGAAGCGCTGTACCTGTCGAACATCGCCAACAAGGTAACGCTGGTGCACCGCCGCGACAAGTTCCGGGCCGAGCCGATCCTGGTGGACAAGCTGGAAGAAAAGGTCGCCCAGGGCAAGATCGAGTTGAAGCTGCACAGCACGCTCGACGAGGTCCTCGGCGACGATTCCGGCGTGACGGGCGTGCGGCTGAAGAACACCAAGACCGGCGCCACCGAGCAGATCGACCTCAAAGGCTGCTTCATCGCCATCGGCCATCAGCCCAATACCGAGATCTTCCAGGGCCAGCTCGAGATGAAGGACGGCTACATCCTGACCAAGTCGGGCCTGCAGGGGTTCGCGACCATGACCAGCATTCCGGGTGTGTTCGCCGCCGGCGACGTGCAGGACCATGTCTATCGCCAGGCCATCACCAGCGCCGGCACCGGCTGCATGGCGGCACTCGACGCCCAGCGCTTCCTCGAGCAGGAATAAGCGCCCGCCGCCAGATCGGCATTCGGGCTATAATGCTTGGCTTTGCCGGATTTGGCAGAGCCGGGAACCCGCCACCCGGATCATTTTGGCGAGGTCAAGCTGTAACCCACCGGTCCGGCGTTGTGGCAAGGCACCCACGCTTTGCCCGCAAATTGCCTCAGGCGCATCGCCGATGCGCCCGGCGCGGACCGATGCCAGCTGTTTGAAGAAAGAGTGTCCCAAATGGCACGCGTATGCGAAGTCACGGGCAAGGGCCCGATGGTCGGGAACAACGTTTCCCACGCCAACAACAAAACCAAGCGCCGGTTCATGCCGAACCTGCAATATCGCCGTTTCTGGGTCGAGACCGAAAACCGCTGGGTTCGCCTGCGCGTTTCGAGCGCGGCCCTGCGCCTGATCGACAAGAATGGCATTGACGCCGTGCTCGCCGACCTGCGTGCGCGCGGCCAAGCCTGATCACTAGTTAAGGAGCGCAACCATGGCCACGAGCAAGGGCGGACGCGAAAAGATCAAGCTGGAATCCACCGCGGGTACCGGCCACTTCTACACGACCAGCAAGAACAAGAAGACGATGCCTGAAAAGATGTCGATCATGAAGTTCGACCCCAAGGCACGCAAGCACGTCGAATACAAGGAAATCAAGCTGAAGTAATTCAGCTGCCAGGCCAACCGGCCCGGCCGTTTCCCCAAAGCCTTCAAGCAACCCGCCGCGGTCCATGACCCGGCGGGTTGTTTCGTTTGCGGGGGTTCAGGGGCGCTGAAATTCGCTCCGTGACGAGCAAAAAGAAAAGCCGCCCGAGGGCGGCTTTTGTTCGATTGGCACAGTCTCCAGAGAGACCGAGCCCGCCGGCAAGCAAGATGGTGGTGGTCAGCGACCTTGCTGTCAGGCGGCCCGCGCAGCGCGCAGGCGAACCGAAAACTCTTGAAGGGCGGCAATGCCGCTGGCTTCGGCGCGATGGCACCAGGCCGCGAGTTCGGCGGTGAGCTGTTCGCGCGACTGCGACGTGTTCAGCCACATCTGGCGCAATTCTTCGCGCATGGTCAGCATCTTGTCGAGCGCCGGATGTGCCGCCCGTGCCTGCACCAGGGTCTGGCGGGCAGAAGCCGGCATCTTGTCGTCGTCGCGGTGCAGCCAGCGCTTGGCGGCCTTGAGCAGCGACAGGTCGGCGCCCTTGGACTTGAGTTGCACGATCTCGGCCTTGCAGGCGCTGCGCATGCCGCGGGCGTAGCCGGCCATGACCTCGTAGCGATTGGCGATGACCGCCTCGAGCGTCTTCTCGTCGGCCACAGGCTGGACGGCGCCCAGCTGCAGCTTGGGCGGCACCTTCTTGACCTTGGCCCAGCCGAGCGCCTCGAAGGCACGGATGTAGACCCAGCCGATGTCGAACTCGTACTTCTTGACGGAGAACTTGGCCGACGTCGGGTAGGTGTGGTGGTTGTTGTGCAGCTCCTCGCCGCCGATGATCAGCCCCCACGGCGAGATATTGGTGCTGGCGTCCGGCGCCTCGAAGTTGCGGTAGCCCCAGTAGTGGCCGATGCCGTTGATGATGCCGGCCGCCGTGATCGGGATCCAGAGCATCTGGACCGCCCACACCGTCAGGCCGAGCGCGCCGAACAAGGCCACGTTGATCACGAGCATGAGGCCGACGCCCTGCCAGCTGTAGCGGCTGTAGAGGTTGCGCTCGATCCAGTCATTGGGCACGCCGTGGCTGAACTTGGCGATGGTCTCCGCATTCTTGGCCTCGGCGCGATACAGCTCGGCGCCGCGCCACAGCACGGTGTCGATGCCGCGCGTCTGGGGGCTGTGCGGATCGTCCTCGGTCTCGCACTTGGCGTGGTGCTTGCGGTGGATGGCAACCCATTCGCGCGTGACCATGCCGGTGCCCAGCCACAGCCAGAAACGGAAGAAATGCGAAGGAATCGGCCCCAGATCCATGGCGCGGTGCGCCTGGGTCCGGTGCAGGAAGATGGTGACCGCGGCAATGGTGATGTGGGTGGTGAAGAGCGTGTACAGCACGATCTCCCACCAGCTCAGGTTCCACAGCCCGTTGGCGAGCCAGTCGACGGCCGCATTCAATACGGCGGAGTCAGGGAAAAACAACTTTGGTTCTCCATGGCCGCACATGACGACGGCCTGTTCGTAGAAATAGCGATTTTACCGGTCCATGGCCTAAAAAGACCCTTGATTTTCATCAGGAAAAGGAAGGGCATTCAAAAGAGTTGGCCGAATTGAATAGTTTGGGGCGTTTAGGCGCGTTTCCAGACAGCGGCAAAAAAACCGTCGGTGTCATGCCGGTGCGGCCACAGGCGCAGGTAGCGTTGGCCGGAGGCGCCGCCCCTGGTCAGCGCCGCGGCGCCTTCCACCTTCAGCCCGGCCAGCAATTCGCCGGCCTCGACCGGTTCGAATTCGGGATGCGCCGCACCAAAAGCCTCGGCGATCGCCTCGTTTTCCTGTGTCAGGACGCTGCAGGTGGCGTAGACAAGGCGTCCGCCGGGCTTGACCAGACGCGATGCCGACTGCAGGATCGCCGCCTGCTTGGCCGTGAGCTCCTCGATCGACTTGGGCGACTGGCGCCATTTCAGGTCCGGATTGCGCCGCAGGGTGCCCAGGCCGGAGCACGGCGCATCGATCAGCACCCGGTCGATCTTGCCGGCCAGCCGCTTGATCCGGTCGTCGCGCTCGTGGGCAATCGCCGCCGGGTGGACATTCGACAGGCCGCTGCGCGCCAGCCTTGGCTTGAGCGCGTCCAGCCTGTGCGCCGACGTATCGAAGGCATACAGGCGGCCGGTGCTGCGCATGCTGGCCCCGATGGCGAGGGTCTTGCCGCCGGCGCCGGCGCAGAAGTCCACCACCATCTCTCCACGCTTGGCGTCGAGCAGCAGCGCCAGCAGCTGGGAGCCTTCATCCTGAACTTCGATGGCGCCGCGCGCGAACGCGTCCAGCCGCGTCAGCGCCGGCTTGCCGTCGATGCGCAGGCCCCACGGCGAATACGGGGTCGTCACGGCGTGGATGCCAGCCAGTTCGAGTTCCTTGCGGACGTCCGCACGCTTGTCGGCCAGCGCGTTCACGCGCAGGTCCAGCGGTGCGGCCCGCAGCAGCGACTCGGCCAGGGGCCAGAAATCGTCGCCCAATTCAGCCCGAAGGGGGCCGGCCAGCCATTCCGGCAGATTGTGCCGATGCCTGTCCAGCAGTTCTGCCGGCGACACCGATTCGCAGGCGGCAAGCCACGCGGCCTCTGTATCGGTGAGCGCGCTGCGCAGGAAGTCGCGCGGCCCATGAAATCCGAGAATGGCCAGGCGGCGCTCGCGCGACCCACTGCCGGAGGCGGCGAAATGCTCGTACTGCAGCTTGCGCCGCAGCACGTTGTAGGTGGTTTCGGCCAGTGTGGCCCGCTCGCGCGGGCCCAGCGACCGGTTTTCCCGGAAATGGCGGGAAACGATGGCGTCGGCCGGATGGTCGAAACGCAGGACGCGTGCGACGAGTTCCGCCGCCGCGTCCAACAGGGCTCTGGGATGCATGTGCCGATTGTCCCATCGGCACGCCGCCTGACGGCGTCGGCGGCAAAAAGGTTCAGCGAGCGGCGCGTTGCCAGAAAGGCGCGTGCACGTTGCGCTCGATCTCCTGCCGCGTCGGCGCCAGGCCGGCCCACAGCACCAGCGCGACACCTGGCAGGCTCGAGGTCTGCTCCAGGTGGCGGCACAAGGCATGGCGTTCTTCATCCGCCAGTCCAGGCAGGTCGAGGAACAGGATGTACGCGCGCCGCCACGGAAACTCGTGCAGCTTCTTGCGCACCAGCCAGGCGCTGGCGACGGAGTGGCAGCGGGCCAGGTCGGCCCGCAGTTCACCCGCCTCGAACTCGCTCAGGTCGTGCGGCGCGACATGGCTGAAGAAGGATGTCTCGGTGAGTTCCTCCCACGCCCGCCGCTCGGCCTCGTCCGCCTCCTTGAGCCGGCCGCGCCACAGCTTGAGCGCCGCCTCGTCATGTGCGCCGGCATCGGGGTTTTCGAGCAGTTGCACGGCGCAGCGGGCGGCCCACCACCGGCTGCCGCTTCCGGTCTCGTACAACCGGTCGAGGGCCGGCAGCCGCGCGTTCCGGTCGAGTGGAGGGAGCATCTGGACATGGCCTCGCAAAGCTCCTGCGTGCCCGGGCGCCAGCTCCAGCGCCCGTTCGTACCGGTCGCGAACATTGGCGTGGGGGTCGAGCCGACGCTCGAGGTCCGCCCATTCGACCATCTCGTCTGCGTTGTTGCGCGCCGCGCTGCCGGCCAGCACCTGCACGCGCTCGCGCACCCGCGCCAGATGCTGGAAGTGCTGCTTCCAGTCGCTGGCATGCTCGGCGCGCCACTTGCGGTCGAAATGGACAATCCACCGGTCGCCCTTGTCGGCAAACATGTCGAGCGCCGGCTTGACGGACCATTCGGGTACGCCGGGCTTTTCATTGAGGGCCTCCAGGCGGTCACGCAAGACCGGGTGGGTGTCGTCCACGTCACTGAGGCGCCGCAATGCCTCGCGCAGCGCGCCGCGGGCGAACACCGGCTCCGGTGCGGCGCGCAGCTGTTCGCGCAGGGCGCCAAAAGGGCCCACCGGCAGTTGCTCGCTCGCGGCACGCGCCCAATGCGCGGTCCAGAAGCACTCGGCATACCAATGCCCCTTGACGGCGATCTCGGCCAGCGCCGCGGCGACGACCGACGTGCCCAGCAATCGGGCCGAGACGCGATCAGCCTCGTACTCGTCCTGCCGCGCCAGCGCGAAGGTCTTGGCGGCAAAGCGCGGCACGTACCAACGGAAGAAGAATTGCGACAGTGTCGACATCACCCCCTCGCCGCGGCGCAGGCTTTCGTCCAGCCTGATCCAGGACATGCGGGTGCGGTAGATCCAGGCGCTTAGGCGGCCATGGTTGCCGCGCAGGTGGCCGTACTCATGCGCGAGCACCGACAGCAGACGCCGGCGATCCAGCGCCATCAGCAGCGGCAGGCCCACGCTCAGGTAGTTGACGGCGCCTCCGAGGAGCCCGAAGCGAGGCAATTGCCGGATGCTGGCGTTGAACGCGTCGTCCAGATAGACGTGATGGACCGGCGGACCGTCGATCCGCTCTCGGATGCGATCGAGCGCGTCGAACAGCCGCGGCGCGTCAGCCCGTTCCAGGCGCACGCCGTCCGGCCGGTCGAAACGCACCCAGAGCGCTCGCACCGTCGTCCACAACAGCCCGATGGCGAACAAGGCCACCCAGCCGCGCGTGATCGCCCGTTGGCCGTGGGCACTCCAAGCCCAGGCCAACAGACCGACGGCCAGGGCCAGGCAGGCAAGCACCCAGGCGAAGCCCAGCGCCGCAAAGGCGGCGACGCCGCGACGATAGCGGCCGCTGTTGCGGGCGCTGTCGTGTTCGCTGATGCGTACGAGATGGACGAAGTCGGCGCGATCCACAGGAGGTTCAATGAAGCATTCAGTACATATTAGTGGTCTGAATACAAATTGTTACCTCACGCCGCGGAATGGCTCGCTTTTCGTAACTTATCTCCGTGGCGCCGATGCGTCAGCCGCCGCGGCGGGCCAGGAGAAACCGTTCTATCGCCCGGGGGAACAGCGTGTGTTCCTGGGCCAGGACCCGCCTGGAAAGGCTGGCCGGATCATCGTCCGGAAGCACGGGCACCACGGCCTGGTCCAGGATCGGCCCGTGGTCCAGTGCCGCCGTGACCTGGTGGACCGTCGCGCCGGCCACCTTGCACCCTGCCTCGATCGCGCGGCGATGGGTATCCAGGCCCGGAAACGCCGGCAGGAGCGACGGATGGATATTCAGCAGCCGGCCGGCATAGCGGTCGACGAAAGCGGGCGTGAGAATCCGCATGAAGCCGGCCAGGACCACGAGTTGCGGTGCGTGCGCATCGACGGCGCGGGCCAGCGCCTCGTCGAAGGCTTCGCGCGTGGCGAAGTCCCGGTGCGGGACGACCCCGGTCGCAATCCCGGCCTCGCGCGCGAGCACCAGTCCCCCCGCCTCCTCTCTGTTGCTGATGACGGCTGCCACCCGGGCACCGAATCTGCGCTCCCAAGAAGCGGCACGCGCTGCATTGACCACGGCCATCATGTTGGAGCCGGTGCCGGAGATCAGGATCACAATGTTCTGGTTCATTCCGGCGCGGATTATCCAGCTGTCGCCGGGCTGACTCGCGGGCCCGAACGATCGTGCTAAAAATTCGGATTCACTGGAGACGTCCACATGGATTTGGCCTTTACCCCTGAAGAACAGAAGTTCCGCGAAGAAGTCCGCGCCTGGGTCGCGGAGAACCTGCCCAAGGACCTGTCGCACAAGGTGCACAACGCGCTCGAGCTCACGCGTGACGACATGCAGCGCTGGGCCAAGATCCTGGGCAAGAAGGGCTGGCTCGGCTACGGCTGGCCCAAGCAGTTCGGCGGCCCGGGCTGGACCGCGGTGCAAAAGCACCTGTTCGAGGAAGAAACCGCCTTGGCCGGCGCGCCGCGAATCATTCCCTTCGGCCCGGTGATGGTGGCCCCGGTGATCATGGCTTTCGGCAATGCCGAGCAGCACAAGCGATTCCTGCCCGGCATCGCCAGCGGCGAAGTCTGGTGGAGCCAGGGCTACAGCGAGCCGGGCTCCGGCTCCGACCTGGCCTCGCTGCGCACCCGGGCAGAGCGCAAGGGCGACAAGTTCATCATCAACGGCCAGAAGACCTGGACCACGCTCGGCCAGCACGGCGACTGGATGTTCAACCTGGTGCGCACCAGCACGGAGGGCAAGCCGCAGACCGGCATCAGCTTCATCGTGCTGGACATGAAGACACCCGGCGTCACGGTCCGCCCGATCAAGCTCATGGACGGCAGCGTGGAGGTCAACGACGTGTTCTTCGACAACGTCGAAGTGCCGGCGGAGAACCTCATCGGCGAAGAGAACAAGGGCTGGACCTACGCCAAGCACCTGCTGTCGCACGAGCGCACGAACATCGCGGACGTGAACCGCGCCAAGCGCGAGCTCGAGCGCCTCAAGCGCATCTCCCGGCAGGAAGGCCTGTGGGACGATGCGCGCTTTCGCGACGAGATCGCCAAGCTCGAGGTGGACGTCGTTGCGCTCGAGATGCTGGTGCTGCGCGTGCTGTC
Organism: Variovorax sp.; assembly: GCF_035634955.1. Classification (GTDB taxonomy): domain Bacteria; phylum Pseudomonadota; class Gammaproteobacteria; order Burkholderiales; family Burkholderiaceae_C; genus Variovorax. The sequence continues at coordinate 274,395 of NZ_DASQBZ010000021.1, forward strand.
GGCCGAGAAATCGGGCAAGAACCCGCTGGACATCGCCGGCCTGCTGAAGATCCGCGGCAGCGAAATCCAGCAGCGCTATTCCGAACTCATGATGCTGGCCGGCGGCCCCTATGCGCTGCCACTCGTCCGCGAGGCGATGGAAGCCGGCTGGCAGGGTAACTTCCCTGGCGGCCAGGCCAACCTGGCGCCGCTGGCCTCCACCTATTTCAACATGCGCAAGACCACCATCTACGGCGGCTCGAACGAAGTGCAGCGCAACATCGTCGCCCAGACCGTGCTGGGCTGAAGAAGAAAGAGAAAGACAAATGGACTTCGATTTTTCCGACGACCAGCAACAGCTTCGCGACGCGGTCGCCAAGTGGGTGGAAAAGGCCTATGCGTTCGAGCGCAGGCGCGGCATCGAGGCAGCCGGCGGCTTCTCGCGCGAGGCCTGGGACGAACTGGCCGAGCTGGGCCTGGGCGGGCTCTACATCCCCGAGGATGAAGGCGGACTGGGCATGGGCCCGGTCGAGGGCATGGTGGTGATGGAGGAGCTCGGGCGCGGGATCGTGCTCGAGCCGCTGGCGCAGAGCCTCATCGCCGGCGCGGTGCTGGCCGGACATGCCGACGAGGACACGAAGGACAACTGGCTGCCGCGCATCGCTGGCGGGCAGGCCCTGGTCGTGCTGGCCTACCAGGAGCGCAAGGCGCGCTACCGCCTGGACGTGTGCGAGGCGCAGGCGAAGAAATCCGGCAGTGCCTGGACCCTGAGCGGCACCAAGAGCCTGGTGCCGGTCGGAGACCAGGCCGACGCCTTCCTGGTGCCGGCCCAGGCCGATGGCCGAATCGCGCTGTTCCTGGTCGAGCGCAACGCCAGCGGCGTCGAGGCGCGGGGCTACGGCACCCAGGACGGCAGCCGCGCCGCCGAGGTGGTGTTCGACAACGCGTCGGCCACCCTGGTCGCGGCCGACGGCTTGCCGGTGCTCGAGCACGCAGTCGACATCGGCATCGCCTCGCTCTGCGCCGAAGCGGTGGGCGTCATGGAAAAGACCCTGGCCGTCACCGCCGAATATCTCAACACCCGCAAACAGTTCGGCGTGCTGATCGGCAGCTTCCAGGCCTTGCGCCACCGGATGGCCGACATGAAGATGCAACTGGAGCTGGCCCGCTCGATGAGCTACTACGCCACTCTCAAGCTCAATGCCCCGGCACCCGAACGCCGCCAGGCCATCGCCCGCGCCAAGTACCAGCTCGGCCAGTCGATGCGCTTCGTCAGCCAGCAGTCCGTGCAGTTGCACGGCGGCATCGGCGTGACCGACGAGTACATCGCCAGCCACTACTTCCGAAGGCTCACGCAGATGGAAATGACGTTCGGCGACAGCCTGTACCACCTGGGCCAGGTGTCCGATCGCATGCAGGACACGGCCGGCGTCTTCGCCTGATGCCATCGCTCCAATGAGAAAAGCCCGCCGTGATCCGGCGGGCTTTTTCCTTGGGGGATCGTCAGCCGTGCAGGCGGGACGTCTTGGGCAGGTGCGCCATCAGGAACTCCATCTGGTCGGCCAGTATGCGGCGGTTGCGCAAAATGAAGTCTTCCCACAGGCTGGGCACGTACGGCGTATACAGCAGCGACATGCCGGCCTGCTCGGGCGTGCGGTTGGCCTTGCGGTGATTGCAGGCGCGGCAGGCGGTCACGACGTTCATCCAGTTGTCGACGCCGCTTTGGGCAAATGGGCGGATGTGCTCGCGCGTGAGATCCTCGTCGGCGAAATGACCGCCGCAGTAGGCGCAGATGTTGCGGTCGCGGGCAAACAGCTTGCTGTTGGTCAGGCCCGGGCGCTGCTCGAAGGGGTTGATCTTCGGCACGCCCTTGGTGCCGATGATGCTGTTGATGGCGATCTGCGACTGCTGGCCCGTCACGGCGTTGTGCCCGCCGCGGAACACGGCGACCTGGGCGCCGACTTCCCAGCGTACCTCGTCCGCCGCGTAGTGGATCACCGCCTGCTCCAGCGAGATCCACGACTGCGGCAGCCCCTGGGCCGACAGCTTCAACACCTTGACCACCAACGCCTCCTTCTCGACTGGGAGAGAAAAGAAACTACAGGCAAACAATTCGTCGCAACGAGTCACAATATTACCCCGCTTTCATGACAAGTCGTCTGCGACCGGGCATCACCCGGGGATGACGTGCTATCAAAACCATAACTGCCGATGCAAATCTTCAGAGGATTTCGCCATCCCGGGATTGCCCCGGCGTGCGCCTTGACCATTGGCAATTTCGACGGTGTCCATCGCGGCCACCAGGCGATGTTGGGCCTGCTGGCCAACGAGGCGCGCCAGCGCGGCGTGCCGAGCTGCGTGCTGACGTTCGAGCCGCATCCACGCGACTACTTCGCCCAGACCATGCGCAAGCCCGACCTGGCCCCGGCGCGCATCGGCACCTTGCGGGACAAGCTCGGCGAGCTGGCCGCGTGCGGGGTCAACCAGACCGTGGTGCTGCCGTTCGACGCCCGGCTGGCGTCGCTCTCGCCCGATGCTTTCATCCAGGACGTGCTGCGCGACGGCCTCGGGGTGCGATACGTCCTGGTGGGCGACGATTTCCGCTTCGGCGCCAAGCGCGCGGGCGACTACGCGATGCTCGATGCCGCCGGCGAGGCCAGCGGATTCGACGTGGCGCGCATGATGAGCTACGAAGTGCACGGTCAGCGCGTGTCCAGTTCGGCCGTGCGCGAGGCGCTGGCGGCGGGCGACATGTCCCTGACCCAGGCGCTGCTCGGCCGGCCCTACGCCATCTCCGGCCACGTGGTCCATGGCCGCAAATTGGGCCGGGCGCTGGGGGCCAGCCAGCCGGGCGGCCAGGACGGGTTTCGCACGCTCAACATGCGCTTCAAGCACTGGAAGCCGGCCGCCAGCGGGATCTTCGCCGTGCTGGTGCATGGCCTGTCGGAGCAGCCGCTGCCTGGGGTCGCCAACCTGGGCGTGCGGCCTTCGCTGGATGCAAATGACGTCAATGCCGGCCGGGTGCTGCTGGAGACGCATTGCCTGGAATGGCCGGAAAACCTCGGCGACGAAGGCGCCTACGGTAAAATTGCCCGCGTGGAACTGCTGCACAAACTTCACGACGAGCTGCGCTACACCAGCCTCGAGGCCCTCACGGCCGGCATCGCGAAGGATCGCGACGATGCCCGTGCGTTCTTCGCGTCCACCCATCGGCAGACGACCCGCGACCGAATTTGAGCGGCGGATGGCCTCGCAAGGCACCTGCCCGGCACATTGCCCGCGCCGCTGCCCGGACCGAATCCCTCCGCCGATCTCCGCACTTCATCGAGTGCGCCGGCCACCCCAGCGCCGGCGGCTCGCCGATCGATCTCCCCCGCGCATGCCGCTGTCCGGCAGCGCCCTTCCGGATCCGTCCGGAGACCACTTCTCGAACGAACGACCATGGCCGACACCCCTGACGATGCCAGCACCGACTACCGTGCGACGCTGAACCTGCCCGAGACGCCCTTTCCGATGCGTGGCGACCTGCCCAAGCGCGAGCCGGGCTGGGTCAAGCAGTGGAACGACGAGGGGCGCTACCAGCGCCTGCGCGATGCCCGCCTCGGTGCGCCGAAGTTCATCCTGCACGACGGCCCGCCCTACGCCAATGGGCAGATCCACATGGGTCACGCGGTCAACAAGATCCTCAAGGACATGATCACCAAGGCGCGCCAGCTCGAAGGCTACGACGCGCTGTACGTGCCGGGCTGGGATTGCCACGGGCTGCCGATCGAGAACGCCATCGAGAAGAAGCACGGACGCAACCTCAGCCGCGACGAGATGCAGGCCAGGAGCCGTGCCTACGCGACCGAGCAGATCGCGCAGCAGATGGCCGACTTCCAGCGCCTGGGCGTGCTGGGCGAGTGGACACATCCGTACAAGACCATGGACTTCGCCAACGAGGCGGGTGAGATCCGCGCCTTCAAGCGGGTGATCGAGCGCGGCTTCGTCTATCGCGGCCTCAAGCCCGTGTACTGGTGCTTCGACTGCGGCTCCTCTCTGGCCGAGTTCGAGATCGAATACGCCGACAAGAAGAGCCAGACGCTGGACGTCGCCTTCAAGGCGCACGATCCGGCCGCGCTGGCCGCCGCCTTCGGCCTGCCCGCGCTGGACAAGGACGCGTTCGCCGTCATCTGGACCACCACCGCCTGGACGATCCCGGCCAACCAGGCACTCAACCTCAATCCGACGCTGGACTACGCGCTGGTCGACACCGAGCGCGGGCTGCTGGTCGTCGCGGCTTCGCTGGTCGAGATGTGCATGAACCGCTGGGCGCTCGACGGCAAGGTGCTGGCCACGACCAAGGGAGAGAAGCTGGGCGGCCTGGCGTTCGAGCATCCGCTGTACGACGTCGATCCGGGCTACCGCCGCCTGTCGCCGATCTACCTGGCCGACTACGCCACCGCCGATGACGGCACCGGCATTGTCCATTCCGCGCCCGCCTACGGCCTGGAGGACTTCAACTCCTGCGTGGCGCACGGCCTGGACTACGACGACATCCTGAACCCGGTGCAAGGCAACGGCAGCTATGCCGCCGAGCTCCCCCTGTTCGGCGGCCAGAACATCTGGAAGGCGGTCCCGGCCATCATCCAGACGCTGCGCGAAGCAGGCCGGCTGCTCGGGACCGAGGTCATCAGCCACAGCTATCCGCACTGCTGGCGCCACAAGACGCCGGTGATCTACCGCGCCGCCGCGCAGTGGTTCATCCGCATGGATGAAGGCGAAGGCGTGTTCACGAAGGCGGGCGACAAGCCGGCCAGGACGCTTCGCCAGATGGCGCTGGACGCCATCGAGCAGACCGGCTTCTATCCCGAGAACGGCAAGGCCCGGTTGCACGACATGATCGCCAACCGGCCCGACTGGTGCATCTCGCGCCAGCGCAGCTGGGGTGTTCCCATCCCGTTCTTCCTGCACAAGGATTCGGGCGAGTTGCATCCGCGCACGATGGAAATCCTCGACCAGGCCGCCGCCATCGTCGAGCAGGGCGGCATCGAGGCCTGGAGCCGGGTGACGACCGAGGAGATCCTGGGCGTCGAGGATGCCCCGAGCTATACCAAGAGCACCGACATCCTCGAAGTCTGGTTCGATTCCGGCTCGACCTTCTTCCACGTGCTGCGCGGCACCCACCCGAACGTGCACCACGACACCGGTCCGGAGGCCGACCTGTACCTGGAGGGGCACGACCAGCACCGCGGCTGGTTCCATTCGTCGCTTCTGCTCGCTTGCGCACTTGAAGGCCGGGCGCCCTATCGCGGCCTCCTGACGCACGGCTTCACCGTCGACAGCCAGGGCCGCAAGATGAGCAAGTCGCTCGGAAACGGCATCGATCCGCAGGAAGTGAGCAAGAAGCTCGGCGCCGAGATCATCCGGCTGTGGGTGGCCGCGAGCGACTACTCGGGCGACATTGCCGGCGACGACAAGATCCTGGCACGCGTGGTCGACGCCTACCGCCGGATCCGCAACACGCTGCGCTTCCTGCTGGCCAACACCAGCGACTTCGACATCGACAACGACCTGGTGCCGCTGCAGGAAATGCTGGAGATCGATCGGTACGCGCTGGCACGGGCCGCGCAGTTCCAGGCCGAGATCCTGGCGCACTACAAGGTGTACGAGTTCCACCCCGTCGTGGCCAAGCTGCAGGTCTATTGCAGCGAAGACCTCGGCGCGTTCTACCTCGACGTGCTCAAGGATCGCCTCTACACGACTGCCGCCGGTTCCAGGGCGCGGCGCAGCGCGCAGACGGCGCTGTGGCACATCACCCAGGCCATGCTGCGCTGGATGGCGCCGTTCCTGAGCTTCACGGCCGAAGAAGCCTGGGCCTTCTGCGCGCCCGCCGCCAGTCGCGGCCACTCGATCTTCGCCGAGACCTATCTGGAGCTGGGCGAGCCGGACGAGGCCCTCCTGGCCAAGTGGTCCCGCATTCGCGAAGTGCGCGACCTGGTCAACAAGGAGGTCGAGAACCTGCGCGCCGACGGCAAGCTGGGTTCGTCGCTGCAGTCGAACGTGCGCCTGACCGCGGATGCGGCCGACCACGCGCTGCTGGCCAGCCTGGGCGACGACCTCAAGTTCGTCCTGCTGAGCTCGGTCGCCGAGTTGACGGCTGGTGAACAGTTCGCGGTCGAAGTGCGCCCCAGCGAAGCGCTCAAGTGCGAGCGCTGCTGGCACTGGCGCGACGACGTCGGCCACAACCCCGACCGGCCCACCCTGTGCGGCCGCTGCACGAGCAACCTCTATGGCGCCGGCGAAACGCGCACCGTGGCATGAGCGAACGTCATCCGATGAACGCCACGATCTCGCCCGCCAAGACAGGCAACGCCAACATCTGGCCGTGGCTGATCCTGGCGCTGGTCATTGTCTGCGCCGACCAGCTGACCAAGGCGCTGATCCTTGGCAACTACCGGCTGGGCGACCAGACGGTGGTCACCGGCTTCTTCAACATCGTTCGAGCCCACAACACCGGCGCCGCCTTCTCGTTTCTGGCCGACGCGGCCGGGTGGCAGCGCTGGCTGTTCACGGCCATCGGCGTTGGCGCGGCCACCTTCATCGTCTGGATGCTGCGGCGCCACGCCGGCCAGGTGCTGTTTTCCCTGGCCATGGCGCTGATCCTAGGTGGCGCCATCGGCAACGTGGTCGACCGGACGGTGCACGGCTACGTTGTTGATTTCCTCGACTTCCATTGGAGCGGCCGTCACTTCCCGGCCTTCAACCTGGCCGACAGCGCAATCACGCTTGGCGCGGTCTTCCTGATCCTGGACGAACTCCGACGCATGCGACGCGGGAACTAGACCGACGCGAAATCCCCCCGCCGGCGCGTATAGTCTTCGCGATCCATGAAGCATCTGTTGAACTTGCTGGCGGCCGTGGCGCTGCTGGTATGGGGTACCCATCTCGTCCGCACCGGCGTCATGGGCGTGTTCGGCGCCGATCTGCGCGAGCTGCTGGCACGCAGCATGCGCAACCGCTTCACCGCCGCGCTGTCGGGCATCGGGGTCACGGCGCTGGTGCAGTCGAGCACCGCCACCTCGCTCATGACTTCGTCTTTCGTCGGCCAGGGGCTGGTGTCGCTGCCCGCGGCGCTGGCGGTCATGCGCGGCGCCGACGTCGGAACGGCGCTGATGTCCGTGCTGTTCTCGACCGATCTGTCGTGGCTCTCGCCGCTGTTCATCTTCGTCGGGGTGGTCCTCTACATCTCGCGCACGGCGACTCAGGCCGGGCGGGTCGGCCGCATCCTGATCGGCCTGGGCCTCATGCTCCTGGCCCTGCAGCTCGTGGTGGCAGCCACCGGCCCACTCTTCGATGCGCCGCCGGTGCGCGCGCTGCTGGCATCGCTGACGAGCGACGTACTGCTCGAGATCACCCTCGGCGCCGCCCTTGCCGTGCTGGCCTATTCAAGCCTGGCGGTCGTGCTGCTCGTGGCCGCCATGGCCAGCTCGGACGTCGTTCCGCTGGACGTGGCGCTGGGGCTCGTGCTGGGCGCAAACCTGGGCAGCGGCCTGCTGGCGGTGCTGACCAATGCCAAGTCGGCCGTGACGGTGCGGCGGGTCACGGTGGGCAACCTTGTCTTCAAGCTGCTTGGCGTCGCACTTGCCGCGCCCTTCATCGGACTTTGGCTTCACTCCGTGCGCCCGTACGTTCCGGCCACGCAGGTGGTGGTGCTGTTCCACCTGGCTTTCAACGTCGTCATGAGCGTGTTGTTCATTGGCCTGACGGACTGGGTGGCGCAAGCCATGACGCGGCTGCTGCCCGAGCCGGTCGAGCCGCCGGGCAACCGTCGGCCGCGCCATCTCGACCCTTCCGCACTTTCCACGCCCACGCTGGCCATCTCCAACGCGGCGCGCGAAGCCATGCATCAAGCCGACCTGGTCGAGACCATGCTGATCGGTCTGCTGGAGGTGATCCGCCGCGACGACCTGCGGCTCGCGGTCGAGCTGCGGAAGATGGACGACGACGTCGACCGCCTGTACTCGGACATCAAGTACTACCTGACCAAGATTTCGCGGGAGGCGCTGGGCGAGGCGGAGAGCCGGCGCTGGACGGACATCATCAGCTTCACCATCAACATGGAGCAGATCGGCGACATCATCGAGCGCGTCATCATCGACATCGAGGACAAGAAGATCCGGCCGCACCGCAACTTCTCAGAGGCCGGCATGCGCGAGATCACCGAGCTGCATGCCCGCCTGCTGGCCAATCTGCGACTGGGCATGAGCGTCTTCCTCAACGGCAACCTGCACGACGCCCAGCGCCTGCTTGAAGAAAAGGTGCGCTTCCGCGACCTGGAGCACCACTATTCCAACACCCACCTGGAGCGGCTTTCGGAGCGCACCACCTCCAGCATCGAGACCAGTTCGCTGCACATCGACCTGATCAGCGACCTCAAGCGCATCAACTCCCACATCTGTTCGATTGCCTATCCCATCCTGGATTCGGCAGGCGCGCTGGCGCCTTCGCGACTTCGCGCATCACGGCTGGGCGAACTGGAAACGTGAGCGCGCGCCCGCCGGGCCGGCGGGTCGGCGCGCGGGGAAGGAAGGCAACCTCAGGACATCAGCCGGGCCCGCGTCGCGTGCGAGGCCCGCTCCTTGAGCAGGTACTCGTGGTAGAGCAGCAGCGGAATGACGCCGAAGCCCATGCCGATCGTGAAGACCAGCAGCCCGGTCAAGGGAAAGAGGGCGCGCGTCAGGTCGGTCGCCGAAAGCGCCAGGGCCAGCATGCTGACGCCGACGATGGCACCCACTACGGCACGCGACCACCACTCGACGCGCTGGTCATCTCGTGGGGCATTGCCCGATACATACTGAGCGCCTTGGCGCATGTCTCCGTCGATGTGCATTGCCTCTCCATCGTGTGGCAGGCTCCCTGCGTCATTGATACCACGCAGGTTCGATGCAGATCAACCGAGCAGCTTCCCTAGTATCCGGCGGCGGCGGCCGATGGACGCCTCGCTGAAGGCGGATCAGCCCCGCCCGATGCGGCTGGCGCGCCGGCGCAGTTCGGCGGCTGCCCGCGGATCGGTCGACTCGACGGCATGGGCCCGGACCAGCAGGCGATGCATCTGCTCCATTTCGGCCACGATCGCGCCGGGCGACACAAGGGCCTCGATCAGGGCGACGGCTTCGCGCGCGAAGGCCGACCAGCGACGTTGCCACGGGCCGGCAAGCGTGCCGTGGCGAATGGCGGATGTAGCGGTGAACATGATGACGATGACTCCGGCAAAGAGAAGACAACAACCTGAGGAGAGAGAGCTGGCTCGATCTTCGTCATCATTTGAGTCAATGTAAAACGATATTTATTGCTATTTGAAAGCAATAATGATGCATTGAAATTGACGTGCCATCCATGGATATCGCCCTCGCTCGGACTTTCCTGGCCATCGTCGACACGGGCAGCTTTCTGCGCGCGTCCGAGCGGCTGCACGTGACCCAGACCTCGGTGAGCGCTCGCGTGCGGACGATGGAGGAACAACTCGGCCAGCCCCTGTTCGTGCGCAACAAGGCAGGCGCCGCCCTTTTGCCCGCGGGCGAGCGGTTCCTGCCGCACGCTCGAACGCTGGTGCAGGTCTGGGAACGGGCGCGACAGCAGGTGGCCGTGCCCAGCGGTAGCCGCGCCGTTCTCGCGCTGGGCTGCGAAATCAGCCTGTGGCAGCCGCTGCTGCCGCGTTGGATGACCTGGATGCGCAGCCACGCCCCGGAATTGGCGCTGCGCACCGCCGTCTCGGCGCCGCGAGAACTCCTGGATCAGGTGGCGGCCGGCGTGCTGGACATTGCCATCGTCTACGCACCGCAGCAACGGCCCGGTCTACGGGTGGAACTGTTGATCGAGGAAAAGCTGGTAATGGTGAGTACCGACGCCAGCGTGCGTTCGCCGCGGGCTGCGGACTATGTGAATGTGGACTGGGGTCCGGAATTCGAGCAGCAGCACGGGCTTGCGTTTCCCGCCCTGTCGAACGCACCCGTGCGCGCTGGCCTGGGGCCGATGGGGCTCGAATACATCCTCGGCGCCGGCGGCACCGGGTATTTCCGGCAGGAAGTCGTAAGCGCTCACATCGAAGCCGGGCGACTGTACCGCGTCCCCGGCGCCCCGGAGTTCCTGTATCCGGCTTACGCCGTGTATGCGGCCCACGCCGCACCCGCGGCCCTGGAAAGCGCATTGGCAGGCTTGCGCCAATGCGCCGACGGGGAGCGGCACACCGAGGCGGCATCCGCCGCCGTCGAGACATTGGGGAAAAAGCCTAGGCGCGCCGCCGGGAAAAGTTGACCCGGGTCAAGCGCGGCCGAAGGCGCCACCTTCCAGAATGCGCTGCAACGCGACTTGAAAGGCGGAATGCGACTGGCTCAGTTCAGGCCGATGCGCGAAGCGCGCTCACGCAGCACGGCAGCACGAGCCGGGTCGGTCAGTTCGATCGCGTGCGCCGTCTTGAGGAGCTTGCGCATCTGCTCGACATCCTCGAGCACCTGGCGCGGGTTCAGCAGCGCGCCCAACACGACCGACACCTCGTCGAAGAAGGTTTTTGCGGCGCCCGTCAGATGGCCCGTGACGGCGGCAGGGGTGGTGGGATTGAGAGCGGACATTTCGGAGAACTCCTCGCGTCGTTGCTGTGAATGGGGTCGATTTTATAGGGTTTACCCGAGTTATGGGGTAAACCCTGAAATTCAGCCACACAAAGTGTCAAGAAGTGCCGCCGCAAAGCAACAAATCGGCACCCCTCCGCCCCGCCAGGGCCCCTCCCGCGTCCAACGGACTCACGCATGACCACCCTCATCTACACCCACGAAGCCTGCCTGGCCCACGAACCCGGTCCGCATCATCCGGAGTCGCCGGAGCGGCTTCGCGCCGTGTTGGCCGCGCTGAAGACGCCTGAGTTCGAGCAGGCGCAATGGCGCGAGGCGCCGCTCGGCACGCGCGAACAGCTTCTGCTCGTGCACACGCAGGACTACGTGGCCACTGTCGAAGCCCTGGCACCCCAGGATGGCTACCAGATGCTCGACGGCGGCGACACCATCATGTCGCCCGGGTCGCTCGAGGCGGTCATGCGATGCGTCGGCGCCGCCTGCGCTGCAGTGGACGCTGTCATCGGCAAGGAAGCCGACAACGCCTTCTGCGCCACCCGACCGTGCGGCCACCACGCCGAGGCCGGTCGCGCCATGGGCTTTTGCATCTACAACCAGGCGGCCATCGCTGCCCTGCACGCGCGCGTCGCCCATGGCCTCAAGCGCGTCGCGGTGGTCGACTTCGACGTGCACCATGGCAACGGCACACAGAACAGCTTCTACCGGGATCCGGACCTGTTCTACGGTTCGTCGCATCAATCGCCCTTCTACCCGGGCACCGGCGCGCGGCATGAAACCGGCGTGAACCACAACATCGTGAATGTCCCGCTCGCGCTGGCTTGCGATTCACAAGGCTTTCGCACTCGCATGCGCGAGGAGATGCTGCCCGCGCTGCGCCGGTTCGCGCCCGAACTGCTGATCATCTCCGCCGGCATCGACGCACACTTCAAGGACCCGCTGGGCGGACTCAACTTCACCGACGACGACTACCACTGGATCACCGCCGAACTCATGAAGGTGGCAGACGAAAGTTCGCAGGGGCGCGTGGTGTCGATTCTCGAAGGCGGATACAGCCTCGAAGCCTTGGCCAGCGGAACGGCGGCGCACGTGCGCGCGCTGCTGCAAGCAGCCTGACGCCTGTCCGTCCAACGAAGCACGCATTCACCTCGCGGCCGAGCTCAAGCAGCCGCCGCCTTCCTGCGCGCACAAAGGGCGCGCCATGGACACGGGTTCATCCTGATACGGATTCTCTGAAAAGTTGACTTCGGTCAATCAGTGGCAATGGTTTCGAAGCGCAGCATTCAAAACCACGAGAGCTCCGGGGCTCCCGTAAGAGAAGAGCTGCAACAACCTAGGAGACAACATGATGAAGAGCCTTGCATCCCGTGTCTGTTCCACAGCCATGCTGGCCGCCGCACTGGCGGCGCCGGCCTGGGCCTGGGAACCGACCAAGCCGGTCGAGTTCGTGGTGCCCGCCGGCACGGGCGGCGGCGCCGACCAGATGGCCCGCCTGATCCAAGGCATCGTCATCAAGCACAAGCTGATGAAGGAGCCGCTGATCGTCGTCAACAAGTCCGGCGGCGCTGGCGCCGAGGGCTTCCTGGCCGTCAAGGAAGCCAAGGGTGATCCGAACAAGATCGTCATCTCGCTGTCGAACCTGTTCACCACGCCAATGGCCACCGGCGTCCCCTTCAACTGGAAGGACATGACGCCGGTGTCGATGATGGCGCTCGACCAGTTCGTGCTGTGGGTCAATGCCGACCAGCCGTACAAGACGGCTGCCGAGTACATCGCCGCAGTCAAGGCGGCCGGCCCGAACAAGTTCAAGATGGGCGGCACCGGCTCGAAGCAGGAAGACCAGATCATCACCGCCGCCATCGAGAAGGCGACGGGCACCAAGTTCATCTACGTGCCGTTCAAGGGCGGCGGCGAAGTGGCGGTGCAGTTGGTGGGCGACCACATCAACTCGACGGTCAACAACCCGATCGAGGCGGTAGCGCAATGGCGCGCCGGCAAGCTGCGCCCGCTTTGCGTGTTCGACAGCGAGCGCATGCCATACAAGGACAAGATCACCGACACCCAATCCTGGAACGACATCCCGACCTGCAAGGAAGCGGGCGTGCCGACCGACTACGTGATGCTGCGCGGCATCTTCATGCCCCCTGGCGTCAAGCCGGAAGAGAAGGCCTTCTACGTGGACCTGCTCAACAAGGTGCGTGCCACGCCTGACTGGGCCGAGTACATGGAAAAGGGCGCGTTCAACAAGACGGCCCTGACCGGCGACGCCTATAACAAGTGGCTGACCGAGGCCGAGGCGATGCACAAGACGCTGATGACCGAGGCCGGGTTCCTGGCCAAGTAACCGCCATTGCCGCCGCGGCGGCCCCGCCCCGGGAGGGACACCCGGGGCCCCCGGCCGCCGATCATCTTCACGCGTCGGCGTGGAGCTTGACGAGCCTGCAAGGGCTTGCGTTCACGATGTACAGGATGGAGAGCTCCATGGAGCATGAGCAAACTTCGGACGAGGCCGAACGCACGGGCGTGGCCACATGGATGGTGGAGGCCTTCGTGGCCGCGATCCTGCTGGTGCTGGGAATCGTGGTCATGACGGAAAGCCGCCGCCTCGGCGCAGGGTGGACCAGCGATGGCCCGGGCGCAGGCTACTTTCCGTTCTACATCGGATTGATCATCACCATATCGGCGCTGGGCATCTTCTACCAGGCCGTGCTGTCGAAGAAGCGCAATACGGAGGTGTTCGTCGACAGCGAGCAGCTGCGGCGCGTGCTCTCGGTGCTGGTGCCCGCCGCCATCTATGTATTCGGCGTCTCGATCCTCGGCCTGTACATCGCGTCGGCCATCTACATTGCCCTGTTCATGATCGTGCTGGGCAAGTTCTCGTGGATCAAGAGCGTGCTCGTCGGCGTCATCGTCAACACCATCTTCTTCTGCATGTTCGAGGTGTGGTTCAAGGTGCCCCTGTACAAGGGCACGCTCGATCCGCTCGCCTTCCTGGGCTACTGAACCGACGCGGAGCACAATCAAAATGGAAGAAATCAACGCACTGATGCACGGGTTCTCCGTGATCCTCTCGCCCATGAATTTCGGGCTGATGATCGTCGGGATCACGCTGGGAGTGCTGATCGGCGTCCTGCCCGGGCTCGGCGGCGCCAACGGCGTGGCCATCCTGCTGCCGCTGACCTTCACCATGTCGCCGACGTCGGCAATCATCATGTTGTCGTGCATCTACTGGGGCGCGCTGTTCGGCGGCGCCATCACGTCGGTGCTGTTCAACATCCCAGGCGAACCCTGGTCGGTGGCCACGACCTTCGACGGCTATCCGATGGCGCAGCAGGGACGGGCCGGCGAGGCACTCACCACTGCATTCACCTCGTCCTTCATCGGGGCGCTCGTGGCGGTGATCATGATCACCTTCCTGGCGCCGCTGGTGGCCAAGTTCGCGCTGAAGTTCGGCTCCCCGGAATTCTTCTCGGTCTACCTGCTGACGTTCTGCAGCTTCGTCGGTATGGGCAAGGGTTCGCCGTTCAAGATCCTCGCCGCGATGGCCCTTGGCTTCGCCCTGGCCACTGTCGGTATGGACACCGTCACGGGCCAGCTGCGCCTGACCTTCGGCCAACCCGAGCTGATGCGCGGCTTCGACTTCCTGATCGCCGTGATCGGCCTGTTCGGTATCGGCGAGATCCTGCTGTCGATGGAGGAAGGCCTGAGCTTCTCGGGCAAGAGCGCGAAGATCGACCCCAAGGTGGTCTTCCATACGTGGAAGAAGCTTCCCAAGTACTGGGTCACTTCGGTGCGCAGCTCGCTGATCGGGATCTGGATGGGCATCACCCCCGGCGGTGCCACGCCGGCATCGTTCATGAGCTACGGCTTGGCCAAGAAGATGTCGAAGTCTGGCAAGAACTTCGGCGGCGGGGAGATCGAAGGGGTCGTGGCTCCGGAAACCGCGGCACACGCCGCCGGTACCGCCGCTCTGTTGCCGATGCTGGCGCTGGGCATTCCCGGCTCGCCTACCGCGGCTGTCCTGCTCGGTGGTCTGCTGATCTGGGGCCTGCAGCCCGGGCCACTGCTGTTCGTCGAACAGAAGGACTTCGTCTGGGGCCTGATCGCCAGCATGTACCTGGGCAACGTGGTCGGCCTTCTGGTGGTGCTGAGTACCGTGCCGCTGTTCGCGTCGATCCTGCGCATTCCCTTCTCGATCATCGCGCCGGTGATCATCGTGATTTGCGCCATCGGCGCCTACACGGTGCACAACGCCATGCTCGACATCTGGTTCATGTTGGGCTTCGGCGTCATCGGTTACGTTTTCAAGAAGCTGGACTTCCCGCTCGCACCGCTCGTGCTTGCCCTGGTTCTCGGCGACAAGGCCGAGGACTCGTTCCGACAGTCCATGCTGGTGTCGCAGGGCGATGTCATGGTGATGTTCTCCAACCCGCTGGTCGGCACCATCACGACGCTGGCGCTGATCATGCTCTTCTGGCCGCTGCTGGCCAGGCTGGTTGCGTTCATTCGGCCGCCAAAGATCGATGAGTTCCACAAGGAGCGTCCGGTGGATTGATTCCGGATAGCTGCACCAAAGCAAGAGGCGCCCACGGCGCCTCTTTTTTTTTGTCCGCGCGAACGGCGATGGGTGCGCTCGCTTGCCCTGCGCACCGGCCGGCTGCCTCTTCGGCCCCCGCCCGTCGGTCACTCACCGAAAAGATGGACGACCCAGACCAGGTGCTGTGAATTTCTTGTCAGAAACACCTGAATTCGCCATCTATTTGCCCAATTGAGAAATGTCGATTAACGTCTCCCAGAAAAATATATCAATGGAACGTTATTTTTCAAATCGGCACAATTCATCATATTTTTTCCAAATTTCTAATTTTCGTGTCATTGAGCACGCGCTCAACATCATTACACAATTGCCAATGCAAAAATTTGGGTCCCCCATCTAAGACGCACGCCACATTTGTGACGCAACATCTGGTTGGTGCATTCACCGCCAATTCGATTTATTGGCATACTTCGGCGCATACCTGCGCAATGAGGGGGCGCCGCCTTCGCCAAACATATTGGCAATTGCCGGACATTTGTATTTAATTATTCACCAGGGGGAATCTTGTCTTCTTCGAATATTGAACTCGCTGTTCAAAGCGGCAAGGGAGAGAGCGTTGCTCATCGCGTTGGCGGCCGGGCTGGCGCACCACTTCACATCAAGGCCCAATCGGGCTCCAACTATCTACTCAAGGGCGAAGACGGGCAGGCTCCGGAGAACATCACGCTCAAGCGCGTCGGCAACAACCTGGAAGTCACGCTCGAAGGGGACAACCAGCCGGGCCTGATCATCGAGAATTACTTTGCCCAGGAGCCCGCGCCCGGCCTTTACGGAACGGACTCGAGCGGGCAATTGCACGAATTCGTCCGCACCGACGGCGAAGGCGGCATCTTCACCCTGGCAGACGGCGAATCCGAAGCGGCGGCGCTGGGCAGCGCCCCCGCCGTCATTCCCGAGCAGAAAGACGGCGGCATGTTCGTGCTGTTTCCGCTGCTCGCGGCCGCTAGTCTGGCTGGACTGGCGGCCTATGCGATCGGCCGGGACGACGACGAGCCCGCTCCCCCGCCCCTGGGCAAGACGCCTGATGGCGTGGCGAGCGCAAACGACGACGTGGGCGCCATCACCGGCCCGATTGCGCGCGGCGGCACAACTGACGACACGATGCCCGAATTCCGAGGTCGCGGCACGCCGGGCAACACGATCAAGGTCTACGACCATGGGCAGCTGATCGGCCAGACCACGGTCGACCCAGGCGGCAACTGGGTACTGACGCCCGACGCCCTGGCCGACGGCGCCCACTCGGTCACCGTCACGGATACGCCCGCCGGGGGCACGGAAAGCGCACCATCGGCCCCCTTTGACTTCGTCTCGGACACGGTCGCACCGGCGCCCTCGCAGAACGACCAGGCCTTGGACGACCACGGCGACCAGCAAGGCCCGATCGCACCGGGGGGCATCACCGACGACAGCACCCCCACCCTCAGCGGCGACGTGGAGCCGGGCAGCCAGGTGGTGATCGAGGAGAACGGCGTGCCCCTCGGCTCGGCCACGGTGGACGACAACGGCCACTGGGAGTTCACCCCCGACACGCCACTGGCCGACGGAGCGCACGAGCTGGTGCCG